>CAZHOR010000007.1:0-114070 GCA_964534325.1 uncultured archaeon | reverse complement strand
TTCTACCGGAAATGTGAAGACATCATATTCAACAACTTCACCCAAATGAAGTTAATGGAGGTGAAATCATGAGACGAAAAAAACTTCAGATAACACAACCCTTGAGTTGACATTTCTTAGTCAATAAATACGCGAAGGGAATACTTATAAACTCCATCCAATTGTGAAGTAAATCATTGTTAATAACTCAATGGGTGATAATTTGAAGAAATACAGGATAGCGGTGATACCGGGAGATGGTATAGGACCGGAGATAATTGATGAGGGTAAGAAGGTACTTGATGCTGTGAGTGAGAAGGAGAATTTCGAGATAGAGTGGGTGGAGTATCCTTTTGGTGCTGACCATTATCTGGAGACCAATGAGCTCCTCAACGAGGACAGCCTCAAAGAGATGGAGAATATGGATTCCATTTATCTGGGTGCGCTTGGCGACCCCAGGCTGGAGCCGGGTATTCTGGAGAAGGGCATTCTTTTGGCTTTGAGGTTTCATTTTGATCAGTACATCAATCTCAGGCCGGTTAAATTGCTGGAAGGTGTGAATTGCCCTCTGAAGGATAAAACGGCAAAGGATGTGGACTTTATAGTAGTAAGGGAGAATACTGAAGACTTCTACGTTGGCATCGGGAACCGGGTGAAGGAAGGAACTGCAAGGCAGGAGCTGGAGGTTCTGAGAAGCATCTACAGCGTAAAATTCGGTCTGGATGTCGAGGTGGAGGGGAGCGAGATAGCCTACCAGATAGGTGTTCTGAGCCAGAAAGGCTCTGAAAGAGCGATCAGATACGCTTTTGAACTTGCCAAGAGGAGAGGAGATAATAAGGTAACTGCGGTGGATAAAGCCAACGTTTTGAGCTACGTCTATAATTTCTGGAGGAGCATAGTAGAGGAAGTGAGCAAAGAATACCCTGGAATTGAGCACGAGTTCAATTACGTTGATGCCATAACCATGTGGATGGTCAAGGACCCCAACTGGTATCAGACCATAGTCACCCCCAATATGTTCGGAGATATAATCACTGACCTGGGCGCCATGATCCAGGGCGGTCTGGGTTTTGCTCCCGGAGGGAACATCAACCCGGATGGAGTATCCATGTTCGAGCCCATCCACGGTTCCGCACCCAAATATAAGGGGATGAACACCGCGAACCCCATAGCCACCATATGGGCTGGCGGCCTGCTTCTGGACGAGATCGGAGAAGTTAAGGGCGGCGCCGATGTGGTCAAAGCCATAGAAGAAGTGGTGAGAAAAGGAGAAGTCAGGACCAGAGACCTGGGCGGTAGCGCCAAAACCTCTCAGATGGGAGATGCCATAGCTGAAGAAGTCAAAAAACTGGACTGAAAAAGTTGGCAGATTATTTGAATTCACCGAAATTGGCGATTATGTTGGGGATGGTCTGGCAATCGGACCAGCACCTGGAACATTTTTTGGTGTTCTCTCGTATCTTTTTGCCTCTTTCATCGGACCATAATTGGGACAGATTCCCATTTTCTTCGCCTTCTCTGTATAGACAGGGATGGAACTTCCCGTGTGGGTCAATGAACAAAGAATTGATGAATGCGAAGCAGTTGACGGCTAAGTCACTGCCAATATTCTTCTGGAAGTAATTTCCACCAACTTTTTTTACCATGGGTCTTATCTGGTCATTGAGACCGTTGGCTTTTAGGTCCACATTCCTGTAAAGCCTGTCAATGTGCATGACCCTGAACCCCACGTAAGTGTCCCGCTCCCGGGCGAATTCAACTACTTCAGGGAGGTCAGTATAGTTCCAGGGTGTTATAGTAAAGCTGAACCTGTAAAGGGTGTTCTTTGAGTGCTTGAGCTCTTCCAGATAGTCTATGGTCTTCATCACGTCTTCATAACACTCTTTACCCCGCAAGTAGTTGTGGGTCTCTCCGATCCCGTCGAGGGCAACGGAGAATATGAGGTCGTCTCTCACCTCAAGGCAGGCGTCCACCACTCTCTTGATCCTCTCAAATGGATATCCGTTGGTGTTGATGGCTATTTTAGCTTCAGGAGCCAGCCTGGATATGACCTCAATTATCCTCGGCAGCTGTGTATGTAGTGTGGGCTCTCCACCGGTTATCTTTACCAGCTTGGTCTTTCTGAAGAGTTCATCTGAAAAGATTTTCTCCACCGTCTCCACAGGAATCTCTAAATCACTTTTTTCTTTCCAGATGTTGCACATCCTGCACATGGAGTTGCATTTCCACGTTATGGCGAAATTAACTATATGAGGATAATTACCTTTTGAAAAACCCCTCAAAGCCCTCAGCTTAACTGAATTTAATTTGCTGCAGGGCAGGAAAGAATATTCTCCGTATCTTGTCCACTTGTTCTCATTATTCATTTTTAGCAACTAATAATTTAGTGTCAATTTACTTAAATTTATGTTTGTATTACTAATTCAATGATAATTAGTAATTAGTGCTACGAAAATTATTTATGATATTACTAAGTAAGGTGAATAAGCAATTTAATTAACATCAAAGGGATAGCATGTCTCAGAGGTTGGTGTATTTAACTCTCGCCATCATTATCGCAGCCGCACTGGCTTTCTCGGGTTGCAGCCAGAGTTCTCAGGCTGGAGGCGAAGGAACAATTGAGATCACGGATATGGCGGGTAGAACTGTGGAGGTTCCCCAGGATGTGGATGGGGTAGTAGGTGTTGGGCCCGGTTCTTTGCGGTTGATCACTTATCTTAATGCTACCCACAAAGTGGTTGGGGTGGAGGATTTTGAAAAAAGAGACCATAAGAAACCATACATCATGGCCCACCCGGAGCTGGCTGAACTACCGTCTATAGGACCCCAGCACGGTGGTGATGCTGAATTGATCGCTGCACAGGATCCTGACGTTATCTTCTGGACTTATACCAACGCCGGTGACGCTGATAACCTCCAGCGGAAGACGGGGATCCCGGTGGTGGTCCTGGAATACGGCAGACCACACGAGGAGGGTAGAAAAACGTTTTACGACGCTCTCAGACTTATGGGAGATATACTGGACAAGGAGGATAGGGCAGAGGAATTGATTCAGTACATGAACTCTACGATAAGGGATTTGAACCAAAGAACAGAAGATATTCATGAGGAGAATAAGCCAACTGTTTATGTGGGGGGCGTTGCTCACCGCGGAGCTCATGGTGTTACTTCTACTGAGCCTGCTTACGCTCCCTTCGAGTACTTGAATGCCAGGAACGTTGCCAGTGGTCTGGGATTGGAACATGCCATGGTGAGTAGAGAGAAATTAGTTCAGTGGAATCCTGATATCGTCTTCGTGGATAGTCAGGGATATTCGCTGGTTGAAAAGGATCTGGAAGGAGCAGAATATCAGGGTCTGGATGCCTTAAAGGATGACAAAATGTACGGGATCCTTCCCTACAACTATTATACTACCAATTACGCTACAGTCCTGGCAAACACCTACTACATCGGTAAAATCATTTATCCGGATAATTTTAGCGATATAGAACCTCAAGAAAAAGCGGACGAGATATACACCCGGTTTGTGGGATATCCGGTCTATGAGGAGATGGAGAACGAGTTTGGAGGTTTTGGAAGTATATATCTGGATTAACATGTCGGGAGTGGATCATGTCTGAAATGTCTGAAGAAGTTCTGGCCAGATACAGGGATTATGCAGGAAAAAAACTGTTATTCGTTATAATATCGATTTTACTCCTTTTTCTGCTATCAATTGCTTCAATAATTTATGGACCGGTAAATATTCCGGTATCTCAAGTTTTTAGGATAATTATAGGACAAGATTTGGGAGACCAGCACTTTTACAACATTATCTGGAACATTAGGCTTCCCCAAGTCCTTACTGCTATAGCGGCTGGTGCAGGACTGGCGATATCCGGAGCGGTCATGCAAAGCGTATTGAGGAACCCGCTGGGCTCACCATTTACTTTGGGTATCTCTCATGCAGCAGCTTTCGGTGCGGCGTTCTCCATAATCGCTTTGGGGACTGGCTCCATGCAGAGCAACAGTGCAGATGCGGTGATACTTAACAACCCCTATATCACTACCATATCTGCATTCGTGTGGTCACTGGTCTCCACCCTGATAATAATAGCTCTGGCCACCTGCAAGAGAGCTACACCTGAAACAATGATCCTTACTGGAGTAGCCCTCGGATCCCTGTTCACTGCGGGGATAACGGCCATGCAGTACTTTGCCAGTGATGTAGAGCTGGCGGCAATGGTCTTCTGGACGTTTGGGGATGTGGGAAGGACTAACTGGCAAGAGCTAGGCCTTATAGCGGCGTTAGTTATCCCATCAGCCATTTACTTTGTATATAATAGCTGGAACTATAATGCACTGGATTCAGGAGATGAAACGGCCAGGAGCCTGGGAGTTAATGTGGAAAGACTGAGGATCAAGGGCATGCTTCTTGCATCACTTGTGACCTCTTTGATAGTATCTTTTGTGGGGATAATCGGTTTTATTGGACTTGTAGTTCCCCATATCGTGCGTAAGGTGGTGGGAGGCAATGAGATGTTCTTGCTCCCCTCTTCATGTCTTTTGGGGGGCTTGCTCTTACTTGCTTCTGACACCATCGGCAGGAACTTGCTTGCACCTGTAGTTCTCCCTGTGGGGATCTTGACCTCATTCCTGGGAGCTCCTCTGTTCATATACCTGGTAGTTAAAGGGAGGGAGTACTGGTGAGAGTGAAGGTTAGGGGAGTAGAGTTCAGTTTCAACGGAGCCCAGGTATTAAAAGGTATTGATTTGACAGTGGAGAAGGGAGAGGTCTTGGGTATTGTGGGGCCCAACGGGTCTGGAAAGACAACCCTGCTGAGATGCATCAACCGGATCCTGAAGCCTAAAACAGGTACAATCCTGTTAGATGGGTATGACCTAAGTGGCATAGGTCAAGAAGGTATTGCCAAGAGGGTGGGCTACGTACCTCAAACAGAGAACAAAGCCTTCCCTGCCACCGTATTCGATACGGTTTTGATGGGGAGGAAACCCCATATAAACTGGAGACCTGGCGATAGGGACTTGAATATAGTCTCCGAGATCATAAGGAAGCTGGGCCTTGAATCGCTGGCCATGAGGGACGTAAATGAGTTGAGCGGCGGCCAGAAACAGAAAGTCGTAATGGCCAGAGCCCTCGCCCAGGAACCGCAGGTTCTGCTGCTGGATGAACCCACAAGCAGTCTGGATTTAAAACACCAAATGGAGGTCATGAACATAGCAAAATCCCAGACCAGCGAAGGGGTTTCCGTGGTGATGGCCATCCACGACTTGAGCTTAGCAGCCAGGTACAGCGATAAAATGATCATGCTAAAAGACGGTTATATCCATCATGCGGGTGGGAAAGAAATACTTACTCCGGATAATATAGAATCTGTTTACGAAGTTAAGGTAACCGTAAAAAATGAGTCGGGCAGGATCTGGATAATGCCCGAAGAGCCGGTGAAGCCAGCAAGTGGAGGATAAATCATTCAAAGAAGGATGTTTGACCTTTGGAGGATAAGTTGTAGTTATTCGCTGGTTTTGAGGAGGTGTGTTTATGTCCATGGAAAAGGAGGTTCTTGAAAACGCAAAACGATTTCACGGCCATTTATGCCCGGGCGTGGCTCTGGGGATTAGGGCATCGTCAGTTGCCATGAATGAGCTGGGTATAGAGAGGGCTGGACTGGATGAAACCGTCGAAGAAAGCATTCTGGCCTTAGTGGAGTGTAACAATTGCTTTGTTGATGGTGTTCAGCTGACCACGAGTTGTACGCTGGGGAACAACGGTCTGATCTACTGTGATCTGGGCAAAAATGCCTTATCCCTGGTGAGAAGAGATAACTGGGAAGGGGTCAGGGTTTACACCGAAATGGAGAAAATAAGCCACCAGTATTTCTCTCAAGAAGCCAGAAAGCTCTTTGAAAGAGTGATAATTAATAGGCAGGGAACTGAAGAAGAGAAAGAACGTTTAGCAGATCTGTGGGAGAGCATATCCTTGCAAGTGTTAGAGCTTCCACAAGACGCCTTCTTTGTCAACCCTATAACCATAGACCCCATCGAGCAGGCGCCTATCTTTAAGAATGTTCGGTGCGCCAGCTGTCAGGAGCTCGTGATGGAGCCCAGAAGCATGGACTGCTCGGACGGAAAGAGATATTGTCTGACCTGTTGTGGGGAGGAATATCTTGCAGTTATTGGTAGAGGGATAACCAAAAGAAAATGAAAAGAGAGGTTCGATTAATGTTCGGGGATTTGGGTGTATCAACGAATTATATGCATTCTGAGTTAACCGTGACCTGCTCCGACACACTTAAGTATAGTTTTTAGATATCAACATTATGAGATACCCGGTGGTTGCTGGTCAATTCTACCCCTCGAACGCGGACTCATTGAAAACCATGATATCCGAGTTCACCACACCAGCACAAAATCCGTTGGTGGCAGCATGTGTGTCTCCTCATGCTGGCTACATGTTCTCGGGGAAGACTGCAGGAATGGTCCTCTCTCTTCTTCCTGATGCAGAAACCTATGTTATTGTAGGGCCAAACCATTCGGGATTCGGGTCGGCGGTGGCGGTCTCCATGGATACATGGGTAACGCCTCTGGGTGAAGTGGAGGTTGATAAGGAGTTCGTTAAGGCCATGTCCGAGAGGGTTATGGACGTGGATGAGACGGCACACAGATACGAACACTCCCTGGAGGTTCAGGTACCTTTCCTCCAGTATCTTCACCACGACTTCAAGATAGTACCCATATGTTTGGGGATGCAGGACGAAGAAACGGTGAAGGAGGTTGCTGGAGAGATTATGGAGGCTGAAAAGAAGACGGGTAGAAAGATATCTATTGTCGCCTCCAGCGACATGCACCATTTCCTACCTGAAAGGGATTGCAGGGAGAGGGATAACAAGGTGATCGAGTCCATTTTATCCATGGATATCTCCAGATACTTTACAACCATCTACGAGCTCCAGGCAAGCGTTTGCGGTTACGGCGCTATTGGAGTGGCCATGGAATACGCTAAACACATGAGTGGTGAGGCAGAGTTAATAGATTACTCCACCAGCGGCGAAATCGCCGGTAAAGAGAGTGTGGTGGGCTACGCTGGAGTAGCATTTAAATTCTGAAGCCCTGTCGATAAGTGAGTCGATTTGATGGATTTGACCTTGTAACTTATTTACTTGGTGATCTAAAATCCTTCTCGGAGGCCGTAACACCTGAACTGGGAAATTGTTCTCTATTAACACCTGTGCTTTTCATTAATAAGATGAAATTAAAGTAAAAAATCAAAATCCTTATTAAGTTGAAGAATATACGCGTTTCAGGGGAGGTCACTGTTTAAAGTTCAATTAGCCTGCCAACCCAATCTAAATAACTTCAACCTCCCCTTCATGGTCTGCATTCCACTGCAGGTCAAAATGGTTGGTGAATGGATTTACTTGTGCTGTATTTTCTATAATTTTTATATACCGGATTGTTCGGCTTGTCCTCAGGATTTTTGAGAAAGCTTAAGTAAGCTGGATATAAGGGTCTAAAAATGATTGCTTCAGCTCCTGGCAAGGTGATACTCTTTGGCGAACACGCAGTGGTGTATGGAAGACATGCGGTAGTCACCGCCATCAACAGAAGGTGTTATGCTGAAGTTAAAAAAGCCAGCGAGTTCCACATTCGGTCCAGGGTGGGTTCTTCTGGTCTTGATTTTAGAAAACATCCATACATAAGCCATGCCGTAAAGAGGTTCAGAGAGTTCAGGAGAGTTGAAGGAGCTGATATAACCATTGACAGCGAAATTCCGGTGGGTTCAGGTCTTGGTAGCTCTTCAGCGGTGACGGTCTCCGTCCTCAAGGCTATGGATGCCGAATTTGAGGGCGGCTTAACTCCGGAGGATATTTTTAAGATCTCGAGAGATGTGGAGCTGGATGTCCAGGGGAAGGGGAGTGGTACGGACCCCTACATATCCACCTACGGGGGAGCGTGGCTCATTCCGGATAAAAAGGATTTCACCATTGAGGGTCTGCAATTCGTTGTGGTTGATTCTCAGCAATCTTCTTCTACCAGAAAAATGGTCTCCAGAGTAGCTCAGTTGAGGGAAGAGCATTCAGGCATAATAGATGCTGTCTTTGACGTAATAGATAACATCTCTTTAAGCTCGGTGGAATATCTTCAGAATAAGGATTTGAATGCTCTATCCAGGCTGATACATCTCAACCAGTGCATGCTCAATTCAATAGACGTCAGCACAGAAATAATCGACTTATTGGTCCAGAACCTGTCTCGAGCCGGGGTGACGGCCAAAATAACCGGAGCAGGTGGGGGAGGTTGTGTTGTGGGTGTAGGCGATGAGAAAAATATCCACAAGGTGCTGGAGGAGTATCCGGCGTTCCTGCTTGAACCTGAAACGGAGGGAGTAAGAATTGAAGACTGAGTTGAAGGTCCTGAAGATTGGTGGTTCTGTGATCACCGATAAGACCCAGGGGTTTTTTGAGAAGGCCAGGGAAGAGGAAATAACCAGAATAGCTGAAGAAATCGCTGACCACCCGGAGAATCTTATAGTCATACATGGTGCTGGTTCCTTCGGCCATCCATACGTGGAGAAATTCGGAAGAGATATGACCGCTTCAGCATCCGTTTTAACCCACATGGCATGCAGAAGACTGAATACATTGTTCTGCAACGCCCTCTTCGAGGCTGAGGTGAACGTGCTACCCATAAACCCTTTTTCAGCTTTGAGGGTGGGTGAAGAGCTCGATATCGATAAGGATTTCATTGTGGCTTTGATCGAAGAAGGGATCGTTCCTGTTCTGCATGGTGATATGGTCTATAATAGGTCAAAGAAGGCTTTTGAGGTCTTATCAGGGGACAGAATAGCTTTTGAGCTGGCCAAAAAATTGGGTGTGAACAGAATAGGTTTTGCTACTGATGCTCCAGGTGTGATCGTCGATGGAGAGGTTCAGGAGGAGCTGAATATCGAACAGGATCTATTGCAATCTATTGAGGAGACTGAAGCCAAGTCGGATGTGACTGGGGGGATGAGAGGTAAACTTAAATCCTTGCTGGAATTACCTTCAGACTCAGAAGTGCTTATATTTAGTGGCCTCGAGAAGGGCAATATCCTGAAGTTTTTAAATAATGAGAATGTGGGAACAAAAATACGGAAGCAGAGGGATTGAATGGGAACTGAGAACAGAAAGATGGAACACGTGAAGATTTGTCTGGAAGAAGAAGTGGGATCTGCATACAGTGGATTTGAAGACGTTACGTTAATCCATAACGCCCTCCCCGACCTCAACTTCCAGGATGTTGATACCAGTATAACCCTTTTCGATAAAAAATTGAGCGCACCTCTTCTCATAGCATCCATGACAGGCGGTCATAAGAGCACCATAGAGATAAACAAGAACCTTGCGGCAGCCGTGGAAGAGTTAGGCCTTGGGATGGGTGTGGGAAGCCAGAGAGCAGCCATTGAAAACGAGGATCTGGCGGAGAGCTTCACAGTGGTGAGGGACAACGCCCCCCATGCTCTGATATATGCCAACGTAGGACTTCCACAGGTGATGGAGCACGGAATAGAGTTCGTAGAGAAGGCAGTGGAGATGATCGATGCTGATGCTGTGGCCATCCACTTGAACTTCTTGCAGGAGCTCATTCAGCCCGAAGGAGAAGTCAATGCCAGGGGAAGTGGAAAGACATTGGAGCAGGTCTGCAAAGAGATCAAGACCCCAGTGATCGTAAAGGAGACCGGAGCAGGAATAACCAGGGATGTGGCTCTTAAACTAAAGGAAGATAATGTCGATGCAATTGACGTTGGAGGCAAGGGTGGCACCAGCTGGAGCGGAGTGGAGATCTACAGGACAAAGGATGACCTGGCCAGAGAAGTTGGCAGGGATTTCTGGAACTGGGGAGTTCCCACAGCCTTCTGCGTTCCCGAAGTCTATCCCATAATGCCCACTATAGCCACCGGCGGCTTGAGAAGCGGACTGGATGTGGCAAAATCACTATCTTTAGGGGCAACTGCAGGAAGTGCAGCACTACCCTTCCTTAAACCGGCAAAGAAATCCCCCGATGCAGTGAAGAATGAGCTGGAGTACTTCGTTCAGGGCCTGAAAGTTGCTATGTTCCTTACTGGAAGTGAAAAAATTGAAAACCTTAGAACTATACCAATCTTCATTCACGGACTCCTTAGAGAATGGATGGAATCAAGAAATATTGATGTGGGGGAGTTCTCCCGGAGGAGATAAAAATGCTCAAACAGGAGATAGAAAAGAGGTCATCTATCATTGAAAAGGAAATTGACAAGTTCATTGGGTTAGCTGAGCCGGAGGAGCTTTATAAAGCATCCAGACACCTTCTCACAGCTGGAGGTAAGAGGTTAAGGCCTGTTCTGGCTCTGATCTCTGCGGAGGCTATAGGAGGGGACTACAAAAAGATCTTGCCCTCTGCACTGGCTATTGAAATAATTCACAATTTCACTCTCATTCACGATGACATTATGGACAAGGATGCAATGAGGAGAAACGCTCCTACTGTCCACGTCAAGTGGGATGAGCCTACGGCCATCCTTGCTGGCGACACTCTTTTTGCCAAAGCTTTTGAAATAATTACTGAATGTGATGTGGAACCTGAGAATGTTGTCAGAGCCACCAAAATGCTTTCAGATGTATGCGTCAAGATATGTGAAGGACAGTATCTGGATATGGGCTTCGAGAAGAGGAGGAACATCTCAGAAGACGAATACATCAACATGGTGGAAAGAAAAACTGCTGTATTGATCGCAACCGCATGCTCCATACCCGCCGTACTCTTCGGCAAGGATAAACAGGTTGTTGACACCCTGTGGAACTTCGGCCTGCTGAGCGGGACCGCTTTTCAGATACATGATGATGTACTGGACGTTGTGGGTGGCGATAAGATAGGTAAGGACTGGTGCAGTGATATAGTGGAGGGGAAAATGACCTTGATCGCCATTAAGGCCATGGAGATGGGTGTGGATATCAATATCTTTGGCAAAGGGAATGCAGACGAATCAGAGAAGAAAGAGGTTATGGAGAAGCTAGTCTCATCCGGCGCCATCGATTACACCAGACAGATGGCTGAAGATTATTTGGATAATGCGAAATCCAATTTAGCTGTTCTGGAGGAAACTCCGGCGAGAAAACTTCTGGAAGATATAGCGGACTACCTCATACACCGGGAGTATTGACATGAAAGAAGTGGTAATGAAGTACGTAGTGCAGAACATCGCCAGATACGGGAAGGCCAACGAGAAAGCTATAATGGGCAAAGTGATGGCAGAGAAGCCGGAGTTAAAGGAAAGAGCAAAAGAGGTAATGCAGACCGTCAAAGAATGCATAAACGAATTCGAAAATCTCGATCCGAACCAGAAAAAAGAGCTGTTTGAAAAGTATAAGGAGCAGACAGAAAAAAAGAAGGTCGAAGATAGAGCCCTTCCCCCCCTAAAGAATGCGGAAAAAGGCAAAGTTACCATGCGATTCGCTCCCAACCCTAATGGAGCGGCAACACTGGGCTCTGCAAGAGGTATTGTGGTGAACAGCGAGTACGTCAAAAACTATGACGGAGCTCTCATTTTGAGGTTCGACGACACCGACCCCCGAACCAAAAGACCCATGCTGGAAGCCTATGACTGGTTCCTGGAGGACTGCGAATGGCTTGACGCAAAACCGGATAAAGTGATTTACGCCTCCAAGAGAATCCCCCTATATTACGATTATATGAAGAAACTGCTTGAAATGGGTTACGCTTACCCCTGCTTCTGTTCTCAACAGGACTTTAGTCATTACAAGAGGCAAGGAGAAGACTGTCCTCACCGGGACGTGGCCGTGGAAGACGCTCTGGACATGTGGAGTAAGATGCTCTATGGGGAATATGATGAGGGTGAAGTGGTTATCAGGGTAAATACGGACATGAAGCACCGGGACCCTGCCATAAGGGACTGGGTGGCTTTCAGGATAATCTATGAGGACCACCCCCTTGTGGGAGATAAATACCACGTTTACCCCATGCTGGATTTTGAATCGGCCATCGAGGACTACCTGAATGGGGTGACCCACATCATCAGAGGAAAAGATCTGATAGATTCGGAGCGGAGACAGGAATATGTATACCATTACCTGGACTGGCGCTATCCCCAGACAAAGCACTGGGGGAGGATAAAGATACAGGATTTCGGCAAATTATCTACCAGCACTATCTTCAAAGATATTGAGGCAGGCAGGTATGGGGGGTGGGATGACCCCAAACTGCCTACAATTAAAGCCTTGAGGAGGAGGGGATTTGACCCTCAGGCTCTAAGGAAATTCTTCATCGCTCAGGGTGTGGACGAAAACGACGTCTCGGTGAGCATGAAGAACCTCTACGCGGAGAACAGGAAGGTGGTGGACGTTAACGCCAACCGCTATTTCTTTGTGTGGCAGCCGGTCAAGGTGAAGATAGAAGGAGTGGAGCCCACCGAGTCCGGTGAAGTAAGTCTTCCTCTAAACCCTCAGAAGCCGGATGCAGGGTACAGGAAGCTTAAGGGGAGCAGCAGTGTTCTGCTTGCCAAGAGCGATGTGGACAGGTTCGAGGAAGGAGAAGTGGTGAGACTGAAGGACTTCTGCAATATCAAGATCGTTGATAAGGAAGAGGGCAAGGCGCAATTCGTTTCATCCGGTTTAGAAGGAGTTAAAAAGGGGAGGAATATAATCCACTGGCTTCCTGAAGACGACTCCATTCCATGTGTGGTCTATGGAGTTGAGAGGGACTACTCCGGTTACGCGGAGAAAAACGCTTTAAATGATCTGGGGAAAGTTGTTCAATTCGAGAGGTTCTCTTTTTGCCGGCTGGAATCATTTGATAAGGTGTTGAGAGCGATCTACTCACATCCCTGAGGTTATAACGTCTGAGTTCTTCAGGACAATATTTTTGGTGGGATTAAGGGTTATTCAAATAATTTAGACGTTGTTTTATTTTATTATTTCAAATTATTCTATCGTAAGATTTATTAGGGCGGGCATCTAATACAATATTGAGGTGGGCCCGGGATAGGTGAGTCCTACCTCCCGCCGGCTATAACACCTAACACCTTTTTTTATTCCTATCCCGGCCACAACCTCCCTCCTCATATGACTTAAGACAACCTATTTTTCAATGGAAGTCTTTCCTTTCTCATTATCATTGAGTTTTCCAAAAGTGATAAATTAATAATCATAACTACAATTATCATGAACAATGTGGTACTGAAGGACATCGCAGATCTCATAGGTTTGTCAGCTCTAATGGCGTTCACACTGGTAATAACGGTCATTGCTGTAGCTTCAGAAGGAGCTCTATTGTATTTTTACGAGCCAAACAAGCTTATATGGATACTGGAAATATTTCTGGGGATATATGGTGTGAGTATAGGTGTTCTAAAGATAAAAGAAACGATTAATAGAGCGTCCGTAGGTTAAATGGACGACCAATATAAGAAAAAATAAGGATTAAGAGATTTTTTGGAGCTCACTCCCCTACCATCTGTCCCATCTCGTTTGCGACCTCTGACATATTCTCCTGCACTTTTGCTGCTTCGGTATATTCTTGCTCGCTGAGGAGCTGGTAGTATTTTTGCCTGAGCTCCAGGTACTGTTTAACGTTCTGTGCCAGCTCACCTTCTAAAACTTTTACTGGAGTGACATTTTCTCCAGGAACCTGTACCTGAGTTTCTCCTAGAGCAGCCAGTACGGCAGTTCTCAGGTCACCCGCCATTGCGGCATCATCTTCGTGGACAGCAATCACTCTCTTCATCTGGGGGTATGGTAGGGTTTTAGAACTGAGGTATATGGGCTCTATGTAGAGTATATCTCCTTTAACGGGGAGCACGAGGAGGTTTCCTCGCAGGACTGAGTTACCTGCTCCTTCCCACAGAGTGAATTGTCTGGAGATTTCGGTATCCTGGCCTATAATGGATTCCACCTGCATGGGACCCCTTGCCAGCTCACCTTTGGGGAATTTGAAGGCGATCATCTTCCCGTAATTTCCGGGGTCCTGAGCCACTCCTAACCACGCCCGCATGTTGTTCTTACCTTCGGGAGTGAAGGGCTTGATGAGAGTAAACTCGTCGGACCTGTCTTCAAATCCCGGGTAACCTGTCAAGTCCAGCAACACGTTATAAGGCTCTACTTCCTTGGTCGTTCCGTGGTACAGTTCATTAGCAGACTGCCACATATCCTCTTTCTGGTAGAAGGACTGGTAATCCTCCATATGGTACCTCTTGAACAGGTTCGTTTGGATATTGAAAAGCCCTTGAGGATAGACCAGATGACTCCGGTCCCCGTCAGTCATCTCTTCACCATCTTTGAAAAGGTTAGGGTATATGCTGGAGAAGGTCTGTGCCATAGGATCATCTTCGTTTATTATGTAAAAGTTGATCTCGCCTGTGTTGGACTTGATAAAGCACTTAACGCTGTCCGAAAGGTATCCGGGCACATTACTGCTGGAGTAGGAGTAGGGATATTTTTCTGCCCACGTTATTCCGTGCAGGAGGTAATATAGACTACCGTTCTTGATGAACGGGTGAGCGTTGGAATCATAGGACATAAATGGAGTTATCATTTGCGCTCTATCCTGAACATTTCTATGGAGCAGCATTTGGGATTCCTCTCCCACGTAACCAGATACCAGGATATTGAAATCTCCAGTGTAAAACCAGGCTACCAGCTTTTTCCACGTGCTATCCAGGTTGATCCCGCTGTCGTGTTCATATCTATACTGTATGTTCTCTTCTCCCATGGGATAGTCGAACTCGTTCAATTCATTTGCTTTTACTATGGTGTAATCATCTGTTATTTCTCCATAATATATTCGGGGCTCATCAAGGCTGGTGACTTTCCAATCGCTTTCGGGTGGTATGTTCTTTAACTTCATTACGGGAGAGCCGTCAGGCTGTACCTCACTTGCCGGTGACACCACCGCTCCAAAACCGTGAGTGAAGAACAGGTGCTGATTTTGCCAACCTCCACCTCCTCTTCCACCTTCGTAATCCATTTCTCTATTGCTGATCACGGTGAGCTTTTTACCTTCTTCAGTTATGTAACGGCCTAAATCGATCTCCGGGAATTCGTAGTAGGTTCTGAGCCTCTGTTTTTCCTTGTAGGTGGTCTGCACGGGTCGATAATCTATAATTCGGGCATTCTCCACTGTAGGGCTCTGCAATGCCTCTTCAGATGATAGGTTCCTATTGGAGGTGTAAGCAACTTCTTTTATGCCATCCAGGTCGTATGCTTGTTTGGTATAATTAATGGTCCTCTCAAGATATGGCTGTTGGATCCCCGGCTCGTTCGGCTGGACGCTTATGGTGTTGACGGCACCGAAGACCGCACCGGGTATAATGATGAAGATGGCCACAACAGCCACCAGCACTCCTATCTCTTTCTTGAGCAACCCGAATTCTTCAGTCTCAAGGTTATCCCATACCTGTCTCAAATTCCGGAGTACATGGATAACCAGACCACCCAGCAATAGAACACCCAGTGCCTGTATCCAGGTATATGGTATGTAGTAGTTGACGGCCATGAAACCGGCACCTGTAGGGATTTGGGCTCCGGGATTGAAGCTCCACAGATAGGAGAACCTGAACAGCCACACCGAAATAGCTCCTACAACAGTTAACACCGCCACTGAGCCGACAATGGACCATGAGCCCAAAAACCGGAACGGATGCCATGCCCAGCCTTTACCGCTTTCACTGGAATAATCAAAATACTTTACTCCACTTTCACTTATCTCCACCCTGAAACTGCCCAGAACAAAAGATAGAAGGCATAGAAATAAGACAAGGGCAGCAACCCCGCCAACAAAAGCTAGCACCGTTCTCAAGAACGGGAGGGTGAACACGTAAAAAGAAACATCATGACCAAAGATGGGGTCAGTCACACCCCATGGCGACTGATTCAAGAATTTGAGGACCGTAAGATAACTGCCGCTCAGCCAGTTACCCATCAGCACACCCAAAAGCACTGCTATACCTTTGTAGAGCTTGCTACCCATATCCGGGAGCTGATCACCCAGCGCTTTCCTTATGGTTCCCCAGGAAAGTAAGAGAAACGTGGTAGTAATAGCCCAGCCAATAAGGAACAGTGCAACTTGATAATTGAGGTTCTTCATAAACACTGAGAGATATCCAACTGACTTGAACCAGTAATAATCCATAATAAAGCCTGAAAGTGCTGAAATAACAGTCATCACAGCCGAGATCGCTATAATGACCAGCACAACGATTTTCAAAAACCCCTGATCTGTATCTGAAGACAAAAAACTCACCTCTTTGCCTGACTATTGATGAAATTTAATTAGTTTTTCCCCTTGACTATCTACTAATCCAGTAATTTAAATATGGTATTTAAACAGGTTTAAACTAAATACTTAAAGCTAAATCAGGCAGGTACCATGTCCACCTCAACAACACATCAGTTCGGTGATACTACAGCCAGGATCAAACGGGGTAAGAATGGCTATTTTGCTCAATGCGATTGCGGATGGAAGAGCAGCGAGTATGAGGAGGAAAAAGAAGCAGTAATCTCCTTTGAGGAGCATGTTCTTTCTGACCCCCGACATGAGGTCCAAGACGTGAATGTACCGCCAAAAAAGGAGGATGTATCCTCAAAGGCAAAGGGCGAAGTAAATTATGCCAGCCTTTTGATCGCTCTCCTGGGGTTCCTGTATGTGATCTCCCCTATAGACATCGTTCCCGACTATCTGGTGGGAATAGGATGGATTGAGGACATAATAATAGGATTATTTAGCGTGATGCTCGCTAAAGGCGGTATGAAGGGGAAATCACCCACAGAGATCGTCTCAAAGATATTTTAAGGGTGAGAGCTCTTGATTTTGTATTGTAATGGTATGTATAATTGTAAGACTTATTTAGCGACAATGGGCAAGATGAAGTGTAGATAGTATAGATAGTATAGATAGATATATCAATCAAGGAGGTTAAAGTCAACTTCATGACGGGTTACATAGCAGTCTTTGTGGTGGGAGTATTGTTCCCTCTGGTGATCCTTTACATGCTCTACGCCATACAACAGGACAGCCACAAGGAATAAATTGAGCTTGTAAACAATAAAAAGAAGTTTAGATGTTGCAGGTGGCACAGATCTTGGTGAACTGTCTTTTAAGCTTTTTCATATCTTTTTTCGATAGCCAGGGATAGTCCTGGTAGGTGAAATCCATTTCCAGGTCCCAGGGAGCGATGCCGTATCTTTCCGTGGTAAATCCCTTGTTGCTCATGGACCTCAGGTACTTGCCCACATCCTTTTTATCTATCCTGCCCTCTTTATCGCTGTGGAACCTCCTACCAATACTGAGAGGCATTTTCCAGCCCCACATCTCCTCATCGAGACAGACTATCCTATTGATACCCAGTTCTTTTAGCCTGCTGGCAGAAGGAAAAGCTCCACTTACCAGGTACTCGCGGTGAGTGTCGATTAGAGTTGCAACCCCACCAACCCGGTCGAGATCCTTTTTCTCTTCTTCAATCTGAGGAGCATAATACTTGATCGTCTCGTGAGCTCTTGAATGCCCATCATTTACATAAAAGTAGCAGTCAATGTTCCTGGGTAAAAGGTTCTTGGCCATAATCGCCGGCAAGTGGGGGAAGCCCGCCTGAACAACGAGATAAGTATCCTCAGAGGAGCCAGGCAACATCTTCGACTTGAATAAACCTTCTACCCCCTTAACTATCTTCTGGTCTTCCTTCTGAATCTTAGCTTTAGTCTTATCTCTAACCCTGAAGGTATCACCCAGATCCTCATCCAATAACCCGAATTTTGAGCTGTAAACGGAAGTATAATCCCTCATAAACGGACCACGCCTATATCCTCTTTGCCCTAATACCCACTTCAGATGGGCTTATAACCTTTATGGCCGGTATATAAAGTTTATAAGAGGTCTGACTGTCCTCTCCTGAATTGGATGAGAGGTAATTTTGTCGTTTTTAACAGGTATTTGAGTAGATGAAGAACCAATGATATAGGTTCAGGGATGAGGCAATTTTCGATAAACCAATCTCAAGTTATTCAACAATCAGGGGACTTAACCAAGCAAAAACCTCACAATGAGAAAAACCTTTGGAGCGATGAAAACCCTTCTTTATTGTCAAACTCTAATCAAAAAATCTTAGACCAGAAATAGAGTGCGGGGGAGGGATTTGTAACCCCAGCTTCAGAAAGCTGGACCATCAAACTGAGGTGTTTCGCTCTGCTCAACACCTCTCTAACGTATCTACTAGTGTAAAGCCCTTAATTTTAGTGATTTTCTCTTCTAAAACCTCTAACTGAGAATTGAACAATGCGGGGGGAGGGATTTGAACCCTCGGACCCCTACGGGACTAGACCCTGAATCTAGCGCCTTTTCCACTCGGCAACCCCCGCTGTTAGCTGATTTATTAGGGTAGATTGGGTTCCGGCTTCTTGAGCTTTTGGGTGTGAAGTGGGCACGCCCTGAGTCGATTCGCGTCACGGAGAGTTGTCCTACTAAGCTCCTCCTCCCCGCAACCCCGAAAGCACCGGTCGTCCGGGGTCAGCCTGCTCCCTTCCGGGCCTGGGCCTTTATCCCCGGTTAAGGACTGATGACCTTCCCTCCAGATGGCCAGTCAGCCACCGCCGGTCCATCGGGACGGGGACTCTACGGAGCCGGGTAGGACTTTCCTCTCCGCTAAGCGAACCTTCCCAGGGCTTCGGCCCCCGCGTATCGACGGTTTCGGGTTACAGGGGACGTCGAACCCCCCGGCCTAGCCCACTAAGGAATTGAAGGGAGAAGGTATATTAACCTTTTCCGCATTTATTTTGGTTTATGGGAGAGTTAGAAGGGCATATCACTTCAAACCCTAATAAGGTGAAGATACTTGAGGTGTTGAACAGGAAAAAAGAAGCTGATCTAAAGGCTATTGCTAAATCTACCAGGATACCGGAAAAAATACTGGTTACAGTGGTAGAGGACTTGAAAAAGGATGAGGTAGTTGAGGAGGCTGGAGAGACGGGTGATAAGCTCACCCTTACAGAAAAGGGAACCAAACTCCTGGGGGATATCAGGTCCATTTAATATGGTAATTGCTTAAACTGTTAATGAGCTGTGATCGTCTTAATTGGCCATAAAATGCTGGAGAAATTTGTTGATCATAAAAACGACGATAAGGTCTTTCTTTTGAGGAACTTAATAGAAGTTAGGATTCCTCTTGAACACTACAACCGCCTGAGTAAAAGGTTTGAAGATGATTATATCATCTCTTTTGGGGAGCCCAAGCAGGTCCTGAACAGGATTACCAGAAGGGAGCTGGTCTATGTCACCAGAGAGAGCGGTATCCCCCTCATGGGGAGCGCGGCCTTCGGTCTCATTGATAGGGGCACCAACTTGATTCAGGTCAGACCCATCACGGGATGCAACTTGAATTGTGTTCACTGCAGCGTTGATGAGGGGAGGGGCTCAACCTCCATGGCCACTGATTATATCGTGGAGCCCGATTATCTGGTGGAAAAGTTGCAGGAGATAGCTCAATTCAAGGGAGATGGTTTAGAGGCTCACATTGATGGTCAGGGAGAGCCGTTGCTCTACCCCTACATGGAAGAGTTGTTGGAAGGGATAAGCCGAATAAGAGAAGTAGACACCGTATCCATCCAGACAAACGGCACCCTACTGGACCAAAACTACATAGACCTGTTAGAGGATCATGTGGACAGAGTTAATCTCTCCTTAAATGCCATAAGGAAGGACACGGCAAGGAGGGTTTACAGGACCAGTTTCCCTCTGGATAATGTGCTGGAGTCCGCCAGAAAGGTTGCTAGTAGTAAAATGGATTTGTTGTTAGCTCCTGTATGGCTTCTCGGCTATAATGATGGGGAAATGGAGGAAACAATCGAATTTGCTATAGATATAGGTGCAGGCAAAAGATATCCGGCATTGGGCATCCAGAAATACATTCCCTACAAGCACGGGCGGAAATTGGAGGATGTCATGGACTTTGATAGCTTTTACTCCCGGCTGGCGGAGTGGGAGAAACAGTACGGAGTTAAACTGATTCTATCTCCAGAGGATTTCGGCACCCATAAGCGGTCCAGGATACAGCACCCCATAAGGAAGGGAGAGCACTATAAAGCTAAATTGATAGCTGAAGGGAGGATGCATGAAGAAAAGCTGGCTGTAGTAAAGGATAGGGTTGTTACGGTAAAAACACATAGAAAAGTGGGGCAAACTGCCAGTTTCAAGATCATCAGGTCAAAGGACGGGATCTTTCTGGGTCACTAAGGTCGTTCCTGGCTCTTATTTATCTGTATCACTCATTCGCCTTAATCTCTTTTGACAGGAACCCCAGCTCAATGGCCCTGTCGATCACTTTGTCCACCTGCTCTTCAACGCTCATCTTATCCGTATAAAGGATCAGGTCGGGGTTTTCGGGCTCTTCGTACACTCCGTCGTATCCTGTCAGCCCCGTGATCTCTCCTTTTATTGCTTTGGCGTACAATCCCTTGGGATCTCTCTGGACCCTCAAATCCAGGGGGCAGCTCAGGTAGACTTCCATGAACTTATTTATCTCTGCTCTTGCCGAATCCCTGGTCTCCTTATAGGGGGCTATAACAGACACCAGAGTTATAACTTCGTTCTTTACCAGCAGGTTGGCCATTTGGATAACAACCCTGTTGTGCATCTCTCGCTCTTCCCTGCTGAAACCAAGGTCGGGGTAGAGCTTGCTCCTGATCCCATCTCCATCCAGTATCTCTACCCCAGCGCCCAGCTCCTTGAATCTCTCTGCAAGGGCATCCACCAGTGTAGTCTTTCCTGCGCCGCTGGGCCCCGTGATCCAGATAACGAAGCTCATAATATACTCTTACCTCTCAACTGATTTTCAATTCCATACAAACTCAATATTGTGGGGGCGAAGTCATATATAGTTGTATTCACTTTTTTGGCTTCCATTCCCGGTATATACAGAGAGAAGCATCCGTATTCCGAATGTACAGCATCGTCGGGACCTACATCATTCTCCCTTAAGTAGTTTGTCTCGTAACCCAGAGTGCCTGCCGAGCGCCACGATAACCCGTCCAGATAGACCATCATATCAGGGATGTCGCCCTGGACCTCAGGATATATATCCTCCGGGTAATAAACTCTGGTATCCCATTCCTCTCCGCCCGGACCTTTAATGGATTCCAGCTGGTGGGCGATATCATCTCTTACCTCGTAATAGTCGGAACTCTTGATCATTCCTTTCTCTTCTCTGCCCTCTACGTTGAGGAATACTCTGGAGTAGTAGCCTCCCCACGCCCAGGCCATCGTGTTCTCCCAATCGATGTCCAGCTGCTCGAATTTAACTGGACCATCATCCATTATCTCGGGGTTATTAATGGAAAGAAGTCCCTGTTCGATGAGCCACTGATTTATGGCGAAGCACCCGTCCATCCTCTTCACTCCATGGTCTGATACTATGGCTACAGCAGTGTTATCGTCCAACAGCTCCATTGTCTTGCCTATCTCTTTATCCAGCAGTTTGTAGTAATCCTTTATGATATTCTGATACTTACTCTTCTCGTGCAGATGGTGCTCCTCGTCAAAGTATCTCCAGAAAGCGTGATGGATCCTGTCCAGCCCTATCTCCACCAGCTGGAAGTAATCCCACTCCTTCTCCTGCAAGAGATACCGTATTACTTCAAACCTCTTTTCGGTCATCTCCCAGGTCTCCCTGATTATCTGGTCCCTATCCTCTTTCCTGAAGTCGGCGTCAAAAATGTAGTTTCCCACCAGATTCTCAATCTCTGATTTGAGTTCAGGTGGATAGGTGTAGTTGACGGAAGAGTCCGGAGTGATAAAGCAGGACACCAATTGCCCGTTGACAGGCTTGGGAGGGTATGAGGGTGGAACTCCTACCAGAATGGACTTCTTACCCCGTTCCCCCAGGTAGTCCCATACAGCCTTTTCATTCACCATAAGGCTGTGAGCTATCCAGATATTCTTGTAAGAACCGCTCTTTCTATGTCGAAATCCATATAATCCCAGTTCGCCCGGAGATCTTCCGGTGGCCATCACCATCCAGGCTGGGATCGTGATAGCGGGGATACAGCTCTTCATGGGACCATATAACGAATTCTGGAGAAGAGCCTTTACATTGGGTAGCTCATCAATAAATTCGTGGAACAACAGCTCCGGTGGAGCAGAATCCAGCCCAATGACGAACGCCTTATCGGTCATTACAATACAAATAAAAATATTAGGAAAGGTTAATCTATATATCCGAGGGCTCTCAGCCTCTCTTTAACCTTCTCTTCTTCTTCCTCTGAGAAGACTTCTTCTTCCTCTTCTTCCTCTTCCAGGCTCGCCAGAACTTCCTTCAGCACGTAAGTCACATACTCGGAGACCGTGTTGAAACCGGCATCCTCCATTCTACCCTCTATCTTCTTATAAACATCCTGTGGTATAGATACATTGTATTCTTCTTCAGCCATATTCATTCACCTACCTCAGTATTTTAAAATAGTAATTTATTAAAAAACACATTAAGTTTTTGGTGAAATCCATGACACTAGATAGATATCTTCTCTACTTGTGCGCAAAGGTATACTTTCTCTCTTAGTCATTTTTCTTTATCTCAAAGATTTGATTATTTATCTTCTCCATCAATTCTCCTTGCCTCTTTTATCGCCTCAACATAAACTTCTTCCTTTAATCTAAAGCCATGGCCCACCATCTGATTTAGAATTTCAAGAAACTCATCTAGGTCAATTTTTCTTTCCTTGAGAGATCTCAGTAAAACATAGATAGTTCCTCTTGGTGTCAAATCAAGTAGTCTTGCAGCTACCCTTGCAGAAACTTCATCAACCAGCACTTCCTTGATACCAAGCTTTTTTGCGAGAGAAAGAACTGCAGTCTCTCCTGGGTCAAGTTTTATAGGAACCTCCAATATTTCTCCACTCAAAACCTTAATCCAACCCTCATTAATTGTTTTCTCTACGATATAAGCGTCTTTTTCTCCCAAAGACTTGCCCATATCCACAACTTCAACCTTAACCTCTTCAGGGATAACAACTTCTCTAAAAACGAACCTCAACAAATTAAGCTTTCCCGCTTTCGCAAGATAGATCAGAGGGATGGCATTAGAGACAATCCTCTTCATTTCAAGACCTTCAGATCCTCCTTGAACTCATCCAGAGTATAAGGAACATGAATTTCTTTCTTTTTAGCTTCTTCAATCATCTCCCAAAGAGATAGACCACACTTTGTTGCTGCTTGCCACAGGGTCAGTTTACCCTCTTCATAATCTTTCAAACTCTTCTCTATCATCCAATCTTTTGTTGCTTTTGATAAAAACCTTCTGATGACGGTGGACCTATCCATTCCTTCTGTATCTGCGATCTCGTCTATCATTTTGGCGAGTTCATCCTCAACCCTCGTTGTCAAAGTAACGGGCATCCTAACACCTGTATTAAACTTATTCATTTTAATATTTAAATTTCACTCCTACTTCTCAACTAGTTTTAAGAAGCTGAATAATACCTCTGAGCAAAATATTTACAGTCAAAACTCCAAAACAAAATTTATAGTCTGCCTTATCTATTGTGAGCCTCTTCAATTGATGATATCCAGTTTACCTCTTTAGCAGATATCCGGTAGAATAATATTCCTTATCTTCTTTTTACTCAAGGAACAGGTTATGTTTAATCAGTTCTGGCGATCTCCTCTGCTATCCAGCCATCGGTGGTTCTTATCACTCCTTTTTCTTTGACAGTTCTCTCCACTTCATTGTTTAGACGGTTATATACATCTATATTGTCGAATATCAATTTTCCCATGGTGAATGCGTCCAGAAGAATTGTATTTTTATTTTTGATCTCCTTCAGACACTCTTCAAAATTGTAAACAAACAACTCTGCAGGAAAGTCGATCTCTAAATCTAACTTACTATCCTTGGTTATAATGACCAGATCAAAATCACTCAGCAAATTATCTTTTTGGGAAGCTTTGGAGCCAAAAAGAATGACACACACCCCTCTACTTCTTAGTCCTTCAATAAAGTCCCCGAATTTACCCTCCCACTCTTTATGCGTTTCCCGCAAGACATCATAGTATTCCAGCATTCAGTATCTCCTCCATACACTCTATTACTCTCTCGGCTTCTTCTCTTGTGTATTCAGTAACTCTGGCATCAGGGTATCTGGCTTGAGTATAATGTTCACCCAGTTCTTTTGCACATCTTCTCACTGTATCTGAAACCGCGTATCCCAGTTTCTCCACAATTTTGAGGAGCTCAACTAAAGAGCGCGTATATGGTTTTGATCCGCTTTTATCTATTATCTACCCATCGAATAAAACTCTACCGCTTGCTGAGCTGAAAAACAGGCAATATCATAAAGTTCTACATTAAATGCGTTGCGGGCATTCTTTCTAAAACCTTCAGACTTATCAAACCATCCCATCTATCCCCAGATTGCTCTTATCTTATACTTGGTCTTTATGAATACTATAAAGTTATCATTTACAATCTGCCATACCTCTTGTGTGCTTCCTCGGCGGTCATAATATCCAGTATTTTTACTTCTTTACCGTATATCCGGTAGAATACCGTGAAAGTCCTTGAAATATGTAGTCTGTAGAGTTCGTAGTCGGGAAGTCTCAGTATTTCTTTATCCCCTCTTTTACCGGGGTAGGGATTTTCGTAGAGTATTTCGAGTTTATCTCTAACAATCCTCTGACTTTTTTCAGTGAGGGAGTCGAGAAAATTAAGCGCCCTATTGCTTATTAGGACTTTGTAGGTCAGGACTACAACTCCGTGAATTCCTCTTCTTCCTCAACTCTCTTCATATCCTGTAGTAGCCTGTACTTTTTTTCTCTCTCTATTAAGTCGTCTAAGAGCTGGTCAAAGGTTTGTCCTGGCTTTTTAAGTTCTGATAATCTCTTCCATACGGATTCTGAAACTGGTATCCTTTTATTAGTGGTCATTTACAATATTGTTAATTTTGTAAATATTTAAATTTTTGGTCTTTTAAGGGATTCATCCACAGTTTGCTGCTATTTGCCATCCACCTTACCTCTCCATTTTCTCAAAAAGCTCCCAGAACCTCTCTGTTACCGATGCACTTACTCTAAAGTCAGAGGAGACCATTTTACGGACAATAATTTTTACCCTGTTCTCGTCGATAATACCGTTCTTATAGGCGAGCAAAACCACCCCAAGTGAACCAACAGGCCTTAAACCCACGAGTTTGCAAACCCTTCTGGCTATACTCTCATCGACTAGAACTCTCTCCTCATCTCTTTGCAAGGCCAAAGCAATTGTTGCCGCCTCTCCTGCATCCAACGACTTATATCTACCAGTTATTTTCTCATAGACTTTCTTTCCATTCTCATTAAGATTAAGTATTCTTATCTTGCCCTCTTCAACCATCCCCTCTATAGTGAAAGCATCAGGCGAATTTGACAATTTCCCCTTCATTATCTCCTTGTAAACTTCCTCATGAATAAGCAACTCATTAAAAACTCCGAGGATATCGACTTCGTTTATTTTGGCCAATAAGATGAGGGGAGAAGAGTTGGAGATCACAATATCACAACATTAGTATCAAATATCGGATATCAGGTATTACAAGTTGAACTCCTCTTCAACTTCTTCTTCAGTGTAATGTATTTCCATATTCCTGGATTTGAGTATTTGGAAAAACTTTGTCAATGGCACGTCTGCAAGCCTTGCCGCTTTCCAGGCAGTTATCTCGTAATTTCTATACTTATCCAGGGCAATTCCCAGTTTTTTATCTCTTATACCTGCTCTTAATACTTCTCTTAACACGTCAGACCGCTTCATACCCTTTTCTCTGGATATTTTGTCGATCTCTTCCAATTCTTCAGTAGGTATTCTAACGGACATGGTCTCCATGTATACAATTGTGGTAAAAGGTATATATAAATGATTCTGGCAACAGGTTAATATCCTAATAAACTCTCAACATTACTCTCAACATTAACTTAAGACTCCCTGCTTTCGAACCACTATCTTTTTTCCTTTACTTGGTTTTTTGTAAAGACTGTAATCGGGTTTATATATAGTATCCACCACCAACATCGTACATGGTGTTATTGGGCTCTGTCCATGTTTTATATGTTCCTGAGCTGGCAACGTCATCTCTTTTGCATGCTATGCAAGTCTCTGCATGTACAAAGAGAGGTTCATCAGTTATATCCGAAACTCCGTGTTTGGACTGACACTCAACATAGTCGTTGTTGGGTAGCCTGTAGTATTCAACATAATCTTCTATATCATCGTTGTGGCAGTCATAGCACGACACTCTATGTGCAGCGTGGGTAGTAGCCTTGAAAGTGTCTGCTACGTAACTCCAGTCAGTCGACCCCCCGATCTTGGGGTTGTGACAGGAAACCAGACAATATTCTGTTATATTATCGTAGTAATCCGGCGTCGACTGAAAGCTGTCCGAGATTAACCCATAACAAGTTGACCCGTATTCGCTGTGAACACAGGTGGTGTTGTGCATGGGACTGTCAAAGGAGCCGCTACTACCTCCTGATTTTTCAAACTGCCAACAGACGTGCGAGGCATTTGTTGCCTCATAATTCCCCTCCTCTTCAATGGTGTGGTTGGCTGCTCTCCAGACATCGGAATGACAGCTCCCACACTTTACACCATTTCTGTATCCCTGTTTAAACTCATGCTTTGCACTGTTAACTGATTTGCTGATGGTCGTTGTGTTGGTTGAACCATACTCGATGTTGGAAATAGAAATCGTATTTGAAGATTTCTCCACATAAAAATCAAACCATTCAGGCCTCTTAAACTCAAATTCCATGGAATAATTAGTATGACACGCTATACAGGCCTCGTTCTCTCCTTTGGATAACCCCCACTCCAGTGCCTGCTCCACAAACGGCTTATGGGCAGAGTAATCACTCCCATAACCAGATTCGTTAAATGCTATAGCTGTGGGAGCTTGTTTCTGAGCCCATGTATCGTTAAAATACACCCCATCGTCTCCGTGGCAGTCCAGACACCTCGGTGTATATGCAGAGTGAGACTCGTTCCCGATTATAACCCCACTCTGATTATGAACAGCATATTTGATCACTTCTCCTCCAGCAGTTTTGGCCAGTCGGTGGCACTCTTCACACTTAAAATCGGAGTGAATGGATGAGTTATCCAGCTGGTCTCGCATTCTCTGGTGGCATCCAGAGCATTCTACATCATTTACATCTGTGGTCAGGCTGTTTATGGAGTGTGAACCGTTCAGCATGGTGATCACATCTGTACCGCTGAATAGGGCCAGCGTTGATAGAGCGATCACGAATATGGCGAAAACAATTATCCTCATTCTTTCACCTCTATGTAAGACTCAATCTGGTTTATCGTCACGTCCTCTAAATCCCAATGAGAATCTGAATCAGCCAATGTGTTGTTGAAAACCATCTTCGTCTCGGAGACCATTGAAAAATTTATTCTAGCATGTGTATTGGTGTGGCAGGCGACACAGGGCTCGCTCTCTTCCTTTAGCAGATCGCTGTCCCTGGACTCTATCATGAAGCTGTAGTGTGAGGCATTGTATCCCGTATCATTACTTAAATCGGATAACCCAAAACCTCCTGCAACCGGTGCGTTGAAGGGGTTGGTGGAGTTAAGATGACAATAACCACAATGGATTATGGTTGCGGCATGTGCTTCGTCTCCTGGTGTGTTTGTGGTCGCATTTGCAAAGGTTATGCTCGCATTTGCCCTATGACACCCCATGCACTCCTCACCACTCCATCCTTCTTCTCCATCTACTGTAGAGTGGTTTGCACCAGCTTTAAGTTCATCGAATATGTCTGCATGACACTTAATGCATCTGCTCCCATATCCATTCTCAATATTGTAGAATGAATGCTCTCCGGCAAAAAGGTTGACCGTGGAGGGGAGGACAACCAGTCCTGTAGCCAGAATTATGAAAGTGATTATTATTATCTTAATAATACTCATCAAATTATGTTTGGTTAATTCTATACTTAAGCTTTCCTTTTAGCAATTATGATTTTAAAATTAAAATTAGATAGGTTCAGATATACCTGCTGTCGTTATAGTTGTATATGGTGTTGTTGGGCTCGGTCCATGTCCTGTAACGAGGATAGTTTATTTCGCAGTCACCGGGGACACAGTCATCGTCGTGGCAGGAAGTGCAGGAACCTCGTTTACAGGAAATACATGTCTCCGCCTGAGTGAACAGGGGGAGGGAGAAAGCCTGGTCATCTATTTCTTTATGACTGCTGTGGTCTACGGTATCAGCCGATAAATTCCTCCCGAAATCAGGGGTGTCCCAACCGGGTCTGGTCTTGCTCCACACCGAATCTTCGTATACTGTGCTGTTGTGGCAGTGGTAACAGGATATCCGGTAAGCAGCGTGCGCAGGACTATCAAATACGGGTGGAGTGGTAGCTGACGGATTTATCATTGGTTTGTGACAGGAAGACATGCAGTAATCCGTTATGTTGTCGTAACCGTATTCAACATCCTGTCCAATCCTTGAAATATTGTGTATGGGGTCACCCTTGGTGACCTGTTCACAACTGCTACTGTCACATTCAGAGCCGATCCCGGTCCACTGCCAGCAAACATGTGAGGCTTCGGTAGAACCGTAATCGTTCTCCTGGGGATTGTTTATGGCCTGCCACACGTCCTGATGACAGCTCTGGCACTCTACTCTGGCTTTGAACTGGTGTTTCGCCCCACTGCTCAATTTTGTTACAATTGTGGTGTTCGTGGGACCACGGCCGTTTGAATCAATATGCAACCCACCATTCCATTTTACGCTGAAATCGAAGTATTTTGGTCGGCTGAACTCGTTCTCAACTGAGTAATTGGTGTGACACGCTATGCAGGCTTCGTTCTCTCCCGCAGAGCTATTGGAGGCTGATGCAAACTCTACAAAAGACTTGTGTGCGGAGTGGTCGCTTCCGTAGTTTGTTTGGTTGAAAGCGGGTGCTGGGGGTGCTTGTTTTGCTTTCCAGGTGTCGTTGTAGTATATGCCGTTTCCTCCGTGGCAGTCCAGACAGGTGGGGGTGTAGGCGGCATGACTCTGGTTCCCGGGATGCCAGCCGCTGTCGTTGTGAGCAGCATACTCTATAGACTCCCCACTGCTCGTCCTCTTCAACCTATGGCAATTGACGCAGTCAAAACCTTCGTGTATCTCAGAATCACTCAATTCTTCCTGGATGTGGGAATGGCAGGAGGTACATGAAATATCGGTGCCTTTAGATGTGATATCAGAGATGTGATGGCTGCCTGAAAAGAGGGTTATGGTCTCAGTGGATGAAAGCAATACCAGTGCTGAGATAGAGAACACTAAAACCACAATTATCGCTGATCTCATGCTACCATCCCTCGGTGAATGTTGGAGCCCCCGATTACCAGTCCCTGATGCGCTGGTTTTGTAGAGGGAATTAACATCTTACATAAACTTTTTCAAATTAATCTCTGGCGATGGGGGCTCAACCAACTCGTTTGTCAATTTTCGAGCTAATTGGTCAAGCTAAAACTGTACTATATGTAATGCCCGTTATTCACATCATACATTTTGTTGCTGGGCTCTGTCCACGTCTTGTACTGCACCGGCGGCTGTAGCGACCCGGACCTCTTACACGCTATACACGTCTCTGCGTGGAGGAACAGGGGTGAGGAGAATACTTTCTCTTGATCCTCAAAGTTGTTGTGGATGGAGGCATTCCAAGCAGGCGTCGTATCACCGCCAGGCTTGTTCTCTACTTCGAAATCAGTTTCCGAGGAGTGGCAGTGGTAGCAGGAGAGCCTTCTGGCAGTATGCACCTGATCTGTCAGGGCCTGTGGTGGCGTCCCGTTAATAACTGTCGGGTCGTGGCAGGAAGATAGGCAGTAATCCGTTTTGTTGTTGTACGCGGCGCCCACATAACGGGGGTCGTGCATGGGGTCACTGCGATTGCCCCACCACCATATGGCGTGGGAGGAATTGGGAGCAGTACCAAGTGTGTTATCTTCGGTATGGTTTATGGCTTGCCACACATCTGAATGGCAGGTACCACATGTGATGTTGTTTAGGGTTTTGAGTTCGTGTTTGGCTCCTTTCTCGGGTTTTGAGATTTTGGTAGTGTTATCCGGTCCATAGTAAATGGGGTCTACTTTCCAGTCATCTCCAATTGTGAAGTTATAGTATTCAGGTCTAACATATTCGTACCAGATAGTGTATTTAGAATGGCAGGAGATACAGGCCTCGTTCTCCCCAAAAGACATGCCCTGGCTGTTGGCATCCACTACAAGGCTCTTGTGTGCGGAATGGTCGCTTCCGTAGTCTGTCTGGTTGAAGGCGGGTGCGGGAGGAGCCTGCTTGGCCTTGGAGGTGTCATTGTAATAGATACCGTCCCCACCATGGCAGTCCAGACAGGTGGGGGTGTAGGCGGCATGACTCTGGTTCCCCGGATAGATCCCGCTTTCGTTGTGGGTGGCATAGTCGATAACTTCACCGCTGGTGGTGATCTTCATTCGATGGCATTCCTCACATTTGAAGCCGGAGTGTATAGCAGAGTTATTCAACTCGTCCGTCATCCATGAATGACACCATTTACAGTCAATGTCGTTCTGGGATGAAGAGATATCCGTCAGATAGTGACTTCCGGTGAAGATGGTCACCGTGTTTATAGAAGCAAATAAAGCCAGAGCTGAGACAAGGATAATGATGACACCAATTATAACTCCTCTCAATTTACCACCTCTTTATGGGTGGTGAAATTGCTCATCTTCATGCTGGTCTCAAAGTATGATTCGGAGCCGGAGTGATTGCTGTAAACCACAAATTTTGCCCCCGTGCTGACGTTAAGAGTTACTTGTAGCCAGGTGTTGCTGTGGCATCCCACACAGGCCTCCGTGGTGTTGGGCATAAGATCGTCCCTTCCCGAATAATAGACATAGCTGGCGTGCATGGCATGTGTACCGGTATCATTTTCATACCCGGAGAGCCCAAAACCACCTGCCGGGGGAGCACCCATTACGCTGGATGCATTCAGGTGACAATACCTGCAGGAAGTGATCGTGGCAGCATGAACCCCTTCACTCGAGCTCAAGTTCGCTCTGTGGCATACACGGCACTCTTCACCACTCACTCCAGCCTCATCATCCACCGTGGCATGCACCTTGGTGACCTTCAGTTCTTCCAGAACATCTGCATGACATTTCTTACAGTTGCTCTCATTTCCTCCTGACACATCATAAAAGGTGTGACTACCTGCGAAAATATTGACCGTTGAGGGGAGAACAATCAAACCCACTACAAAAATTATTGTAGCAACTAATATGATTCTTCCCAGGGGCATAACTTATTATTAATTCACAATGTACTTAAAGATTCTTTTCGTCAATAATCATAATTGAATATTTTTGTAATTTAATAATCCGGATTTAATATTCACTTGAATTTATGAAATTTAAAGGCTGAGGTACCATTTTTTGAGCTCTTCGAACTGCTGGTGAGTGTTCACCACGTTGGTCTCCATGGGGTTCTTGAAGAAGAAACCCAGTTCCTTGGCCACACCAGTCTCACCCTTCTTCTTGGCGTAGAGCAGGAATCTGGCCAGGTCGATGATTAAGGGGGCTGCAACTATGGCATCAATGGCGTCCCATATGAAATAGAATTTCATTTTGGAATCCAGAAAACCCTCAAAATGGATAAAGTCGAAGGCAGTTTTGTTGTCCAGGAGGCTGGGGAAGAAATCTATTTCCGTAATGCTGAAGGGGGAGTAACCCAGTATCTTTTCCAGGACCTTGTCCTTGCTCTCCACCTTGCTCTCCTTGTTGTCCTTGTGGGCCAGAACCTTTCCGTCATCGTCACCCAGTATGTTGTAACCCATCCATCCTGCTACCTTCAGATTCCTGTAGAGGAACATGGGTGCCAAAGTGGTCTTTACCAGAGTCTCGCCTGTCTTACCGTCATTCCCGGCGTGTGGGGCTTTTTTATCTGCAAGCTCCTTAAGAGCAGGAATACTTGAGCCCGAACTGGGAGTGAAGTTGGCGTAGGGTAAACCCGATTTTAGTGAAGCATAGGCATAGAGCATGCTGGCATTAACATACTCTTTTTCGTTCTCCTCGATCATGGTCTCAAAACCGTCGAGGGAGTTGTGGTATATGTCATTCGCTTTGGAGAGGGGCTCTGTTGATGCTGCGTTGATGACCACTGTCTCATCATCCGAGAACTTCTTCATGTCCTCAACTAATCTGTCCGTGATCTCCTTTAGAGTCAATCCCTCGCTCTCCAGGGTTTTAACATCCTTGAACTCCTCCATTCCCGTACCGCAATTGAGAGCTGTTCCAGTGGCGGTGGTGATCTGCTCCAGGTCTTCTCTGACCTCTTCGAGCAGGTCCCTGTCAAAATGTCTGTTGAGCTTGATGTGCTCCAGTGCAGCCTGGTAAGCATTGGGAACCGACCGTATTTCATGTCCTCCAAAATCGAACTTTAAAGGAGCGTATTTATCGAGCCCTTCAAAATGAGGCAGCTCTGAAACCAGTCCAGTGGTGCTGGTGGAACCTTTCTCGACTGCCTTACCTCCAGCTATTGCCGTAGATGATACGATTCCATAAGCTCCAATAAGCCAAATCTTCATTTGGCGAACCCTCCATACCGATGCTTAAAAACTTTCCCCAAATCACTCTATTTATCATTATCGTTAATTGCCGATATTTTGTTCGATAATCGATAATTTTATAAATAAACAGTGTAAGCGGAGGTATGGACTCCACCACTAAAGCGATGACAGATATGATCTCGGGAGATATAATCTTTGCCGAGCATCCGGGGAGAATAATAAAAAAATGGAGACAGATATTTGAAGTATCACAAAAACATCTGGCGTCCGAAGTAGGGGTCTCACCTTCTGTAATCAGTGATTATGAAAGCGATAGAAGGAAATCACCGGGCATAAATTTCGTCAAAAGGATCATCGCCGCTTTACTTGACATAGACCGGGCAAGAGGGTTCAAGACGGTATCCAAATACAGGGACATCACGAACGGATTCAAGATAGACGTTATCCTGGATATCAAGGAATATCTGGAACCCATTCCCTCCAGAGATTTTGCGGGGATAATCGATGGAGAGACCCTGAACTATCAGGACAGGAACGTTAACGGTCACACCATTGTCGACAGCTTGAAGGCCATACTGTCATTCAACTCCTACGACTTTTACCGTTTATACGGTTTCACCACGGAGCGGGCCCTCATCTTCACTAAAGTGTCCACCGGAAGGTCACCACTCGTGGCGGTGAGGGTAGCGAACCTGAAACCTGCTGTTCTGGTGCTGCACGGAATGGAACCGGAACTGGTAGATGACATGGCCGTAAAGATAGCACGTTTGGAGAACATCCACCTTATTGCCACGACAATGTCATTGGAGAAAATAATCAAGTCTTTGAGGAGGTCGATAAAGTGAATAAAGTGGGAATCGTTTCTTATGGTTCTTACATACCCCAATTCAGGATCAGTTCTGAAGAGATCGCCCGCATATGGGGAGAGAATGCTCAAGCGATAAAAAACGGATTAGGCATACACCAGAAATCAGTTCCTGATATGGATGAAGATACTGCCACCATATCTGTAGAAGCCGCGAGAGAAGCTCTGAGCAGAGGAAAAGTGGACCCGGAAAGCATTGGAGCATTATACGTTGGTTCGGAAAGCCATCCGTATGTGGTCAAGCCCACTTCCACCATTGTAGGGGAAGCCATTTGCTGTGGGAACAACTTCTATGCCGCTGATCTGGAGTTCGCCTGTAAGGCGGGGACGGCAGGCATGCAGATCTGCATGTCCATGGTGCAGTCAGGAATGATAGATCACGGTCTCGCCATAGGTTCGGACACTAGCCAGGGAGCACCGGGTGATGCCCTGGAGTACTCTGCCTCCGCTGGTAGTGCGGCCTTTATTTTGGGTAAGGATAATCTGATTGCGGAAATAGAGGACACGTTCTCTTTCGCTTCTGACACCCCTGATTTCTGGCGAAGAGAAGGTCAGTCATTCCCTCAGCATGGAGGCAGGTTCACCGGTCTACCAGCTTATTTCCGGCACACTACTTCAGCCGCTAAAGGTCTGCTGGACAAAACGGGAATGGGACCCTCGGAATTCGATTACGCTGTTTTCCACCAGCCCAACGCCAAGTTCCCTGTAAGGGTAGCCAAGACAATTGGGTTTAACCCGGAACAAATTCAGCAGGGATTGCTGGTCTCTCATCTGGGCAACACCTATTCGGGTGCGACCATGATGGGCCTGGCATCCATACTTGATATTGCTAAACCCGGTGACAGGATACTGGCAGTCTCTTTTGGCTCAGGAGCAGGCAGTGACGCCTTCACCATAAAGGTGGAAGACGGAATAGAGAAGCTTGACCGAAATCCATCCGTGTGGGATAAGATAAACAGAGGAGAGATGATCGATTACGGAATGTATGTTAAATTGAGAAAGAAGATCAGGGTGAAACAATGAGGAAGGTAGCAATTATCGGTGCAGGTCAAAGTCCTTTTGGTGAGCTGTGGGATCTCAGTTTCAGAGACATATTCCTTTCGGCCGGTATGGAAGTGCTGGAGGACTCCGGACTGGAAGGAAAAGAGATCGAAGCAATGTACGTGGGAAACATGAGCGGGGGCAGATACCTTGCTCAAGAGCATATAGCGGCACTTATAGCGGATTATTCTGGAATGGCAGAGCTGAACATTCCTTCCACCAGAGTTGAGGCTGCTGACGCAAGTGGTGGTCTGGCTTTGAGACAGGCATACATGTCGGTGGCATCAGGAGTCCACGACATCGCTATCGCTGCCGGGGTGGAGAAGGTCACCGATGTGGGCAGTGATATGGCCATGAACATCCTTTCATCATCTGCCGACAGAGAATGGGAAGGGTTTGTGGGAGCAACGGTCCCCTCTCTCTACGCCATGATGGCCAGAATGCACATGGAGAAATACTCCACTACCTCCGAGGACCTGGCAGCCATCAGCGTCAAGAACCACAAGAACGCCACCATGAACCCCAAGGCACAGTTCAAAAGAGAGATATCGCTGGAAGTTGCCTTGAAATCGCCATTCGTCTCCGAACCCTTGCGATTATTCGACTGTGCTCCCGCCTCTGATGGAGCGTCTGCAGTGATACTTGCCGATGAGGAGACAGCCAGAAAATATACTGACAATCCGGTGTTCATCTCCGCCTCATGTCAGGCCAGCGATTACCTGGCCCTGCAGAGCCGTAAAGACACTTTAACCATGGATGCGGTGGCTCATGCTGCAAAAAAAGCGTATAAACAGGCAGGTGTGGAGCCCAAAGATATTGATGTGGCCGAAGTCCATGACTCCTTTACTATCGCCGAGCTAATGGCCTATGAGGACCTTGGTTTTGTGGAAAAAGGAGAGGGCAAGAAGCTGGTGAGAGAAGGCACTACCAGCATTGACGGCGATATCCCCATCAACACTTCAGGCGGTCTGAAGGCCTGCGGACATGCCTACGGAGCTACAGGGATCAGGCAGGCAGCAGAAATAGCACTACAGCTGAGGGGAAATGCAGGAAAGAGGCAGATCGATGCGGAGAAGGGTCTGGCCTTGAACATTGGTGGTACGGGTGCCACTGCCGTGGTAACCATATTCTCGAGGTGATAACCATGCTACCCAGATTCTGGAGGAAAATAAAATACAGATACGATCTGCTGGGCAACTACTGTGAGAACTGCGGAAGAAGTTTCTACCCGCCCAGGACCTTATGTCCCGTGTGCAGGAGAAGAAGCAGCATCAAAGAGACCCGATTCAGCGATGAAGGAACGGTGTTGAGCTACTCTGTAGTTCACGACACCGGGGAGGACTCTACCAAATCCCGGAAGCCCTATGTGGTGGCACTCATAAACCTGGATGACGGACCGACCATAACCTCTCAAGTGGTATGCGACCCCAGCGAGATCAGGACGGGAATGAAGGTAAAGAGAGTGTTCAGGAAATACGGCGAAGAAGGGGACTCAGGAATCATCTACTACGGAACCAAATTCGTTCTGATCGGTTAGTGGTTGTTAGTGTGGCTGTGGTTGGTTAGTGTGGCTGCAGGAGCTCACTGTGGCCAACTACAGTTTACAAATCAAACTTATTCAAGAATGCTGAAGATATCGGTATAGGTGATTAACGAAAAAGTAATAATATTGCGGAATCTTCAAAACAGTATGCATGATAAAATTGACAATCTGGACATCAAGATACTGGTGGAATTACATGAAGATGCCAGAAAAAGCCTTCGAGAGATTGCAGAAAAGTTAGGTGTTGCAGAAGGGACAGTATATAACAGAATAAACAAATTGAGGAAATATGGGATTATCGAGAAATTTATTCCCATTGTAAATTATTCTCAACTGGGTTTCGACCTCATCGCCCTCATCGGTATTACGGCGGAAGGAGGTCATCTGGTGGACATTGAGAAGTCCATAGCCCAGGAACCCAATGTCACCGCGGTCTATGACGTCACCGGAGATTACGACATGGTGGTGGTGGCCAAATTCAGCGATAGAGAATCCTTAAACGGTTTCGTCAAAAGGGTGGCCAGTCTGGAGCACGTTCTGAAGACCTACACCATGCTGGTGCTGAACGTGGTCAAAGAAACCCACAGCGTGGACCTATCCACTTTATTCAACCAGAATGAGCTTTAAAGAAGTTGTAGTCGCAAGAGGACACACCAACATCACTGCCAGACATAGAACCACTTTCCAGCTGACCACAGAAGAGGAAGTGACCACCAGTGGTGACTGTATCGTGGGGGTTGGTGCCGATAAAGGAGCCCTCGACATCTCCCAACCCTTAAAAGACCATTTACTGCAGGGTGGGAGAGTTGATATGGAATTTATTTTGCCTCAATACGGGTTAAAGGAAAGTATTACTGGTTATGGGAGCAAAGAAATGTCTTTTACTCATGGATCGGATATGGTGGTCAGAAAAAGCAGTTATGTCTGCGGCAGAACACTGGCAGTGAATGCGGATAAAGCATCTGCAGATTTTAATACAGAAATAGCCAGGTTGTTATCAGACCCCGACACAGAAATTAATTTTATTGTCAGATTTAATGATAAAAAAATTTAAATTAGCCTGTTTTGTATAGGCTTTATGCAGCCACTTTTCGAGGACGTAGCGAGGAGGTTTTACGTTTATCTGTTCAGCTCCTTTGGAGTAGGTTTTGTTATATTCCTGTGGGGTTACGGGCTGTATGCTATGTTCTCCAAATTCAGGGTCCCCGATGTTTCCTATATCTTGCTGGCATTCACCATATTCCTCATATTCTGCACGGTCGTGCTGGAGCAAAGGGGAGTGACAATGCCATATCTATTAGCCGGAGGAGCACTCCTGTCCACTATACTGACGTTCATAACCATTTGCGTCGTCAACGGTGCTTTGTGGATAAGCCATAACGGCTTCCCCTCTGTGGACAAATTCCTGGTAATGATCTCCGTTAGCGCCATAATGGGATTCCTCCTCATCAAACTGGCCACCATGGAGAGAGGAGGATACGAATACTGAAACTGCAGAGGATAACTGTAATATAAAACTCTATTAAGAAGAAAAGAAAGAAGTAATAAAAGTAAAAATAATATGCCTATTCTGTGACCGCTGTTCCTCTCAGTTGGAGGGTTTTCTCCTTGAAGAGAGCAAAACGGACGTATTTGAATCCCAGTTTCATTATTTCGGCATCACTTTCGTTGACTATATTGTCATCAACGTCGAAGTAGTCCAGGAACCTGGTAGAGGAAATGAATTCCCTGAATTTGTCTATATTGTAGCATGCCATGTAGAACATCTTCAACTCCTTGTCGGTGAGCTGTTTGTCAGGGTTTTTGAGCTTGCCGGAGATGACTTCCATGAACAGGTCGTTCATCTCATTGAACGTATCTCCTTCCTGGTCCTCCAGCCATTCCCTGACCGTCCACTCTTTCTCCTCTTCAAAGCCTTTGCAGTGGTCCTCCTTGACAATGTGATAATATTCTTTTTCGTGGGACTTCATTCTTGCCAGAGGGTAAAGACGGCAGGAACTGGGCCTATCCTTATAGATACTGCAGCCGTCATCAGTTACGAAGGGACAGCTTTTATCATCCTTCATTTTGAGAAAAATTACTGGCAAACCAGAATTCTCTCCCATATTGCATTCGGTGTAATCCCTCAGGAACTCGGTGGAAGTTATGCCCAGGTTATTCTTCATGCGGATTATGTCATAAGGCGTCAAGAACAGACTGAGGTCTCCACAGCACTTATTGAAGCACTCAATTCCCGGATGACATGAGAACTTGAATTTATCATCCAGAGTGAGGGCTTGGGAAGTATCTATGTTATTCACACTCATTGACCCTCTCGCTTCCAGCTGTTCATTTATATGTTACTGTTGTGGTTGGTGTCGTAGTTGGGATACAGAGCTATATTAGCCCCAAATAAAATATCAGGGCTCGTAAGTTTCGGACTTGTTGGTGGTGAAGCCCTTACCCGGCCCACTGTGCAATATGAACTCGTAGCTCGTGTCAGGGCCCTTTCTGAAAGCATCACCATAGCTGACGTCCCGGATCTCTCCCACGAAAAAGGTGTGGTCACCGGTCTCCACCTCATTAACCACTTTACACTCAATGTTCGCCTGACACTCTTTGATGGAAGGTGTTCCTATCTTTTTGGACGGTATAAATGATACGCTCATCTTCTCTGCTTTGTCTCCCCTGGCTCCGCTCTCCGTGCCTGCTACCCACACATCCTTCAGTTGCTCAATTGTGGGTACTGAGACCACGAACTCTTTCGACTCCTTGATAAGCCCGTTGGTGTGCCTGGTGTGGCCTATGGAAACCCCTATCAAGGTGGGTTTAAAAGACAAGGGCACAACCCAGTCAGCGGTCATGGCATTTGGTCTCTCCTGCGTTCCCGCCACAATCAAGAACGTTCTCAACGGATACAGATATTGCAGCAAAGTCATTCCGATCACCTGAAGGAAGTGATATGGCGATTTTTATAAGTCTTATCTGCCTGGTATCTTGTGGGGTTGGGGGGTTTAGCGAATAGGTGGTTCAAAAGCATCATTTTTGGACATAAAACTTTAAAAAAACTGCCAACTTAGTGTTGAACATGGAAATTTCCAAGATAAAAGAAGAGATATGGAAGAAATATAATGAGGACCCCAGAAACTGGAGTTTCTGGATATCACGAGATAAAAATGGAGAATTTTATGATATATTCATTATTCATGACAACGAATGTTATTATATCAAGGTGGATACCATCTACAAACCCAATCCCCTTGGTTTAGGAAAAAAGATGAGCGTGGACCAGGAGTTCACCACCAAATTACCAGAAAGCGGGTTCAGAAAAATGGACAAATCCGAACTGGAGGAGCTGTTCGACAAACCAAAGAAACTGTTCGAAAGAGAGCCCACATCCTTTGATGACCTGAAGGAAAACGAGGTAGGTTTCATGGGTCCCCAGTACATGTTCAATGAGCCACCCCACATATCAGAAGGACAGAAGAAGCTGGACGAGAAGTTATCAGGAGAGCTGAGGAAGCTGATGAAAAGAGAGAACTACATGTATCAGTGACTTTAACATTCATTTACTCGAGTACTCGATCAAAGGCTATAAGCATCAACTTAACCCAGGTCAAGTAAACAGAAAAATATTATACATAAAGAACTGTTGTAGAAGGAGAAGAGAGGTGTGAGGATGGGTAAAAGGATTGTCGTCAAAGGTCAGGTTCATGACGTAGGGTATCGCCCTTTTCTGCTCGGTATTGCTGGTTCACTAAAGATAGAGAATTTCTTCGCAGATAACTTTCTCGAAGAAGGTGAGCAGGCCTTAGAGGTCCTTGTTGATGGCGAGGATGAAAAAATCGATCTATTCTCCCAGACTGTCAAGAATAAGTATCCAGAAAACGCAGTTGTCGATGAATTGAGGGCTGAAGACTATTCAGGAAGTGTCATGGATGTAGAATCATACTACCGATACCTTACTGCTACTCAACTATCCAAGATGGCCACCTACGGAGGTAAAATGCTCGATAAACAGGACTTAATGGTGGATAAGCAGGACATACTTATCGGTAAGCAGGATGAGACCATCTCTACTATTAGGGATGAGTCCCAGAAGACTCGTGACACGGTAAGGGAGGAGTCCCACAAAACGCGTGATGACCTTAAAGATACTCTGGAACGGGGTTTTGATGGTTTGAGGCAGCAGGTGGAGGCTAAAGACATTTAGGGAAGTATTTCGTGATTGTCAGCTATATGGCTCTGGAAGATATCGAGATGGTAAGATTACTCTTTGGCGAGCTGCCAAAAAATGTGGCCTAACTCTGTGGGAAATGATTAATGAAGTTAGAAGAAGAGAAATTTATCTCCATTATAATGTGGAGGATTTAAGGGAAGATATTAAGGGTTTATGAATGACCATTGTATCCAATGCTTCTCCACTGATCTATTTGGCCAATTTGGCCAAGACAGGTAAGCTCGCCCTAAAAAATTGTTTTTAAAGAGGTTATTATTCCTGAAGAGGTTAAAGAAGGAGTTGTGGATAAGGGAAAGCAAGAGGGAGAGAAGGATGCCTATATTGTAGAAAAGGCCATCGCCGAAGGCTGGTTAAAAGTCTTTAATACTGAAATCCTGGAAATTCCTATAGAACTTCACCCGGGAGAGTTGGCAACCATTTCTTTAGCCAAGAAATTGAACACAGAAGTTTTGGTAGATGAAGCTCCTGCGAGAGTAGCTGCCAAGTTATTTGATTTAACCCCCAAAGGAACAATTTTTGTTTTGCTGAAGTCCTTGAGTATGGGGGTTTTAGATTTGGATCAATTCATTGAAACTTTGAATCAGATGATAGGTCATGGATTCAGGCTAAAAGAAGAGGTCTATACGGAAGCAATAAGAGAAGTCATACAGTTAGCGTCAATTAAGTGACTGGAGCTTCAAATAATGCGCATTGACCCCAGAGCTCTGCTCCAGAAGGATAAGCTGTAATCTTTTCTCAAGTCGTCGATGTTGTGTTGGCAGTCGATCTTTATGTCTTCCCAGCTCATATCGAATTCTTCGAAAGCTATTCTGAGGTAGCCGATATCTCTGGGATTGAAGCCCATGAGGTAGGAGCCAACGGCGTCTGCAGCTATCACGTTATCGCTGGCTATCATAACCCTATGGTCAACTGGTGTGGTATAGAGTTCGGATACGTTGCCCCCCACTATCCCGTCGATTATGGTTATCGCTGGCTGGAAGAGGTTGAGGAGGTCAACGAGTTTCTGGTGGATATTGAAATGCATGTAGACTGCCGGTTTTTTTATGAACCCCATGTTATTCTTGATACCCAGGGTTGTACCGGCAATCCCGTGTATCTTTAGCTTGGGAAGAGAGATGAATGGGGAATTAATTGCTTTCAGGGCTGTTTGGGCCACTTCTACATCCTTTAAAACTCCTCCGTTGACCGTGGTCCTGGTCAGCTTCTCTTTATTGAGATTGATGCACTGGGCGTGTTGATGGAGGCCGAATGCAGAAAAACACTTGTCAGCACCATCTCTCCTCCAGCTACCCTCTGCGATTATGGGGTTCAAACCCTTTAGCTCGTTTACGACTGCCTTGACCACCCCCGGATGAGTGATACACCCCTTAGCGGGGTCACTATAAGTGAGGAAATTGGGTTTGACTATCAGTTCTTGCTCGAGGTTTCCCCTGAACTTGAGTTTGAAGCTGTTCAATGCCTTTCGGATGAACTGGTGAACATCCTGGTAGCTATCCACTTTCTCTACCACAACCTTAAAGGTCAATATATCACCTAACAGAGACAAACCTGCTACAACTTGAAGTTTGCTGATCCAATAAAGCTAAACAGAAGATAAACATTTTATATTTGAGAAGAAAATTGAGAGCGGAGAGATACCTGAACACCCACCTTATGAGGATTTCCTGTCAGCTCTATCATTAAAAGATAATATGCGGGAGATGAAGAAGCTGATTGGCAAGTATATTGAGGAAATCTAATGCTTCTGAGGTTCTTATCGTTTCTAAAGATTGTTGATGCCGAGTTTTTCTGATATAGTCAATGATGCCGAGCTTTATGCTGACAGGATAAGCCTAAATTAAAATAGTACTGCAGTGATCATAACTCATGACCAGAGTTTACGGACCCAGGGACCCCCAATTGGCTGAGAGCCTGAAGAGAGTGTCGGCAGGTCTGGGTGTTAAGACTTTGGGGTATCTGTTCATTGTGGGAGGCATTATCTTTTACTTGATAGGCAGGAAGATCGATCTCGCTCTCATGATCGTGGTTACGGGCGTATTCCTGGTTATTATGGGATGGATAAGGGTGTGGAGAGGTTTGAAAAAGTCCAGTAAGGTGAAGGAGCAGTGAGATAAAGGAGCAGGATAACCGTTCTGGGAGTTAGATTATAAAAATAAGCCTGAGTCATATATGAAGGAAACTGAAATCCATAAGCAAAAACCTACAAGTAGTGGCTGCATCATGCTTAATCCTAGCATCAGACTCATCCAGAAGTACCAAAGCTGTTCTCTCCAATGCTAATTTTATTGCTTCTGCTTCCCCTCTAGAAGAATAGCAGATGTTTATGGGTTAAAAAAACAGGCGTAGTAGAACCTTGGAGGCTGGCACATCCACCCTCTTGAGAATACACAAGAACACCAAAAATGTGATGAGCCTGAGATTGTGAAAATTTTTTGTTATTTGCTTTATATTATTTTATATAATTTGGTCAGTCAAAAAGGAATACATGAAAATCGCCTTTGTCTATGATGCGGTTTACCTTGGGTGAAGGGCGGAGCAGAGAAATGAGTATTCGAGTTGGGGAGAAGTTGGCTGAGAGAGGGCGTGAGGTGCACTGGCGGTTGAAATGGTGTTAACGGTGGAGCATAACGGATTGGCATGGGGTTGGTGAGTGGCCTTATCCATCAAATCCTTCTCTACCTCAAACAACTTTATCACTACTGGATTGCCCCTGTTTATTTGATAAAGTTGGGCCTTCTCGTACTTCCTTGCCTTCTTAATTATCCCCTGCTCCTCCCATCTTGATAACTGCCGGGATTTTAGGCAACATTATGAGATAGAATAGAAAGAAAACAGATCTGTAGTATATGAATTAACAGAACAGGCAAAACCATTGAGTGTGGTGTAGCCCTCCCCCTCAATCAGCTTATTCAAATCTCAAATCAAAAAACCCTAATTTCGTGACTGGATAAATCATGTGGATAATTATTTGGCTAATTAATAATTGATTAAATTGATTAAAGATTTATTTAAACGGAATTAAAAAGCAACATTTATGCTTTTGTCTTAAAATTGTCGTTATAGGGCTCTACATACTGAGTGTGCTTAAATATCCCTCGTTATACTCATACGTACATTAACGGTCTTTTATGGTGAAATATAGCAAAAAGTTTAAATATGTTTTAGTTTTATATTACGAAAGGGCGGCGGGAAGGTAGAGTATTAGCCCAAAATTTAACCTATCTCCTGCCGCGTAACAAAAGGTAGATTTATATACTGGAAGGTGTAAGAGCGACAGCAACCTTTAGTATAAAAAGGAGGTAGGAAAAGTATGAAAGGAAATATAAAAATAGGAATTGCAACTCTACTCGTACTATTGATGGCTTTGTCAACAGCTGGTACAGCAAGTGCTGCAAGCAAATCACTTACAAGTGGGAACGTCACAATAGACTTCCTTAATGCAAAGAGTACTGATACCCAAGAAGTAACCTATGATTACGGAGACACTATTAAATTAGATCTCGTGTATCCTGCTGACTCGGACTCCACTCAGTGGTTAGATATTAAAGATAGAGATAACGCAAATGATCGTATAAAGAGGTACAGCTTGAGTACGACTGGTGTAGACGACATCAGCATTCCATTGTCGACTTATGATCCGGCAACAAACTTTACGTTCCACCTTTATACCAGTAAAAACGGTGGAGAAACAGTAAACACAAGCGACCCCAGCACTTTGGACGGGACTACTAGTCCTTGGTTAATATACTGCGAAGTAGTAGAGCCACAAATCTCGTTGTCAATTGATAATCCATCAGTCACCGTAGCCAAGGGAGACAATGTCAAGTTTGAGGGAACAATTACAGCACCATCATACAACTGGACGTTGACTGGCCCATATGATAAATCAGCGTATTTTGAATGGGTAGCAAGTAACTCTACTGCTCAAGGGACTTTGGCATCTGATGGTGAAAGTACATACGTTTCTGCTAAAGACCATGACATTGATGTCACAATTCCAACAGGCGTCTTATTAGATGCTGGAGGAAGTACAGGTACCTGGGAGTTTGAAGTCTGGCATGAAGACGATCCAGATGCATCAGCGTCAATTGAATTTAAGCTAGCTGGCGTATCAGTGTCAGCAGTAACTAATAAGGATACGATTCAGAAAGGTGATTCCCTAACAATTTCAGGAACAACAAACATTGCTGAAACGGATAGTACGTACGATCAGAACCAGCACGGCTCAAATAAGGTTTTCATAGCTGTATATAATGATACATCAGCCGAAGAAGATAACTTTGTAGCCGGTTTCTGGGACAATGTTGACGAGGATGGAACATTCTCCAAAGACATACTCTTTAAACTAGAATGGGAAGCAGACACAACGTATCAAATAGATGTCATCCCAATGACCATCTGGAACACTAGCATGTACGGCTCAAACCCGTCAAGTTTCTCCGATGTTGAAAACAGGGATTGGGCACTCAACTATGATGACACCGCTAACTATTCGGTCTACTATGATGACGAGTCACTATATGTTGATGTAGAAGAACCCGAAGTTAAATTCCAGATGGATGATCTGACCTTTACTAGAGGAGAGAGTGATATATCATTTAAGGGCACGTCAAGTCTTCCTGCTGGCTCAAGTGTTTATATACCAAAATCAGATCTTGAAGACTTCGTAGAAACCACCAGTTGGGATTCACTCCCCGGAACCACCAAAGGAGCCTTAAAAGCTATGGTAGGAACAGATGGTACTTGGGAAACTAAAGATGTCAATGTTAAAGATAAAGCATCACTTGGCACCTATAAAATAGAAGCGCAGATTTTCGATGAAAACGATGATAAGCTTAATGACGACTCAGTTAGCATCAGAATTGTAAAACAAGAGCTGGATGCGAGCATAGATAAGACAAGCGTTACCAAGGGAGGAGAAATCACCATAAACGGAAGCACAAGTGTAGGTTCGGTATTTATATTCGCTAGTGAAACTTGGCTATTCGATCAGGAAGTAACTGAAAACCCAACAGAAACAAATTATACTGATTTAAGTCTAGGTAATGACTATGAAGTTCCTGTTGACGATGACACGTTCTCCAAGAAATTGGATGTAAACACGTCTGCTGATACTGGTTCTTATATGCTATACGTTTATGCACCATCAACAACTGAGTATCTAAATAGGGCAGAGGATCCCCAGAAGATATTCTCACTGACAATCAATGACGTTGCCTTTACGGAGGTACCTGAAACAATCAAAATGGTACAGGGAGAGAGCAAAGACTTAGAGTTCAAAGTTCCTGAGAGTGCAGACAATAATGTTTACGTTGAGTTCACATTCACAGGTGCAGGGATGAAGATAGATGCTAAGGAGTACTCCCAAGAATTCTACCAGGAACCAGATGATGGGGTTGTAGAGTTAACTCTTAACCCGTTCTGGTATGACGCGTCTGATGATCAACTGACAAGCGATTACAGGGCATCAGGGTTGACACCACAACCAAGCTGTAAGAATGGAGACTGGGAGAACTTATACCTATTGCCTGTAGGCACCTATGCACTGGAAGCGGAGTTGTTCTACGATGCCACTGGTGACAGCATTGAGGAGGTTAAGGTACCCGTGCAGATAATTCAGCCAACGCTCAGCGTTGATATGCCAAGCGAAGTTTCACTTGGTGATTCACTTGATATAACCGTTGAGACCAACAGAGACGATAACTACGATGGAATTTATGTGGTACTGGATAGAGGATTAACCCCAGTACCGCAGAAAGTCAATACTGATGAGAACGGAACCGCAATTGCGAGCTTCGAGACCCTGGGTCTTGGAATGGGAAGCTATAAGATATATATCAGAGACACTATGAACACAATTAGTTGCGATGATGAGGGTATTGAAGACTTCTATGACTGGGATCCAGCACTGGAGAAGAGTGACTGGGCATCAGACGACATGTATACAGTCAAGACAGTAAGCGTTGTGCAGGAAGCTGTAACAACCCCGACCCCGACACCAACTGAACAGCCAACTGAGACACCAACTGAAACACCAACGGAGGTACCAACTGAACAGCCAACTGAGACTCCAACAGAAGTACCAACCACGCCACCAACAACTGCAACACCAACACCAACTGAAGGACCTGAGACCCCAGGATTCGAAGTTTTCTTCGCTGTAGCGGGACTGCTGGCAGTAGCATACCTGCTTAGGAGACGATAAATAAAACAATAAAACCCAATTTTTTCTTTTTTATTTTTGATTTCTGATCTTTGATTTTGAATTTGCTTTCCATCGGGTAAGAACAGCTTTTATACGATTTTATACTAGTTTATACCATGCAGAGATACGTTTATCCAGTTGATCTTACAGAGGTTGAAAAAGAATTGAACTCTATAGCTGAAAAGCTGAAAGTATCGAAGGCTGAAGCAATAAGAGAGGCAATAAAATTCTATGCTAGGGAATTGCAGGAGTTAGAAGTGGTTGAAATTAGGGATGTGAAAACAGAGCAGGCAAAGAAGGAAATAATTGAGTACATTAAAGACAAGGATAGGGTCTGGGCGGATGAAATTGCAGACAGTTTGAGACTTGACCTCAGTGTCGTAAATGACCTCTTAATGGAGTTATGGAGCGAGAAATATGTCGAACCAGAGGATTGATGGAGAGAAGATAAGATGTGTTGGCAGAAAAACCTCAAAACCAAGGTTACTTCACCAAGCAGGTAAGCATAGAGCTATAGAAATCTTCATGGAAGGAAAACCTGCAAAAGCTGAAGTTTTTAGGGCTTGGAGAGTTCTCAAGTAGATGAGTTTTTATTTGGCTATCCAGAGCTGAATATGGTAGAACGGCTGCACATAAAGGACTGCGTAGGGTTATATGAGGAAAATGATGTTTATACTGTTGTTACCGTTATGGTCGTCAGGAGAGAAAGATATGAAAGAAATAAGATATGACAAGGATGCGGATGCTCTTATAATTGTTTTCTCTGATGAAAAGGTAGACTATGAAGAGGAGATGGATGAGTTGATAGTAGGTTTCTCTGAGAACAAAGAACTGATATGGCTGGAGATTCTTGATGCCAGCAAGGATTTTCTGCCCAAAGTATTTCGGAAAATTGCTGACAGTGGCGTCTGCATTTCAGTCTGACCCTAAACTACATACTAAAGCTAGGGATAAGCTTTGAACTCTCATTAGTGTTTGTTTGATTTGGTTGGAAATACAATGAAACCACCGTATTGGGTGAAGTGTTCATCAAATGAAAATACTTCAGTAATCCCCACTCGTTCCATCAAAGCAAAGCTTGTACAATCAGTAAAGCTAAATGTTTTATCTTGATATTTTACAAATATTTCCCATGCCTTCTCCTCATCCTGTGGCGTTACACGAACGAGATTGGCTATTGATTCATTCCAAAGCTTTTGTCCAATTTTTACACTGGCGCTATGCCCTAAATTCATTCTGGTAAGGGTTATTGTTTCGTCAATGATATAGTTACTTGTTACCACAGGATGGGCCAGGGAGTTTTTGAATTCGACTGCTACATTGTGATTGGCATCGCTCTTATCCATGAGTGCATACCAGGCACCGGTATCAACAAATATATAGGACAAAAGACCTATCCCCCATATAGATACTGGTCATGCTTTTGTGAGGCATCACTTACCTCACTCTCTCCAATGCCAACTATGCTTGATAGCTCTTCTTTCTGTGTTTTCAGCAGTCTTGCGTCCTCTTCTGGTATGACCATTAGATGCACATGCTTGTTCTCAGGTAAATCCACCTTCTCCAGAGGTTTAAATATACCGTTCTCGAATACTGCTATGATCGTTTTTCCCATAATTAACTATATACTTTCTTTAAATTTAAATTTTTTACTTCTGCATACCAATAGGGATAAGAGAAATATGGTTCTCCACACTTTGTTGGCCTGGAAAGAAACCAAGCAGAATTACGTGAATAAGGAACTAAAGTAGATTTTAATTATGTGGAAATGGAATACCTTTGTTTTTAGGCACTCATTTTTCATTTATTCCAAAAATGGGAACCTCTTTAAAGATGTAATTATCACCTCAGTCTGATGGAAAAACCGAATAGGGATCGAGTCTTGGACCACTGGTATGAGCAAGAAGTGTTGACAGTTGATGGAATAATAACAATACATGACGAAATTATTGAACTATATGGAGGTTTTTCTGGAGTAATGAAAAGTGGTGAGCTGGATTTTGTCGTAGATCAAGTAAACTATGAAAGCGAAGATGTCTACTGGAATACAGCTCTGATTTTAAGGAATATAACTTCTAATCATCCATTTGTGGATGGTAACAAAACAAGAGAACGGCTCTTGAAGTTGCAGAGGTATATCTTCGTTTACATAACCTGGAAATCTCTGCGAGCGAAGAGAACAAAGTGAATTACAGGATATACTTGGCAAGTAATGAAGTAGAATTGAACGAAATTACGGTAGGTGAGCAAGAAAGCTCTTACCCTTTAGGGTTGAGATCCATGCGTTCCACTTTCATGGTGGGGGAAATTGATTTAAGAATGCTTAATTTGGGAGTAATAGGATGAGGCGGACTAACATCTTCAAGTTAAAGCCTACGGAGGAGCAAGAAGCTAAGTTGTTTGAGTTAGCTGACGCTTGTAGTAGGATGTGGAATGAGGTCACTTATAAGAGGAGGCAGACTTTTTTTGAGGGTGAGGTGGATTGGAGTACTGACGAACAGTATCACAAGTATAAGAAATTGGTTGGTTCTGCCACTGCTCAACAAATAATCAGGAAGTCGAATGAGGCTTGGAAATCGTTTTTCGCTCTGTTAAAGCAGAAGAGGGAGGGTAAGCTACCTCCTCACATTGGTAAGGTGTCCCCATCAAGCTACTGGAAGGATAGGGATTCTGGTGAGCGGTATAAGAAGGTGTTGGTTAGATGTGACTCTTATAATTTGAGAGGTGATGTGTTGGAGTTCGGTAAGATGAGTGTTAAGTGGAGCGGTAAGAACAGGTGGCAAGGCAAGCAAGGCAGGCTAGAGATAGTCTATGATGACTTATTGGGTCAATGGTATGCCTATCAGCCGGTAGAGGTTGAGCCTCTACATCAACCAATTGGATGTAAGAAGGCATACGTTGACCTCGGAGTTAGGGTACCGGTGATGGCACATGTTAATGGCGAGGTTTGGGGATACAATGGCAACGAATTGTTAGCGGACTGGTGGTATTGGACGAACAGGATTAGTGAGTGCCAATCAGAGGTTAAGAGGGTTAACGGTAAGCATAAGTCAAAGAGGCTGAGAAAACTCTACTGTAAGAGGAGGCGGAGGTTCAGGCATCAAGTTAATTGCATTGCCAAGGACTTTGTTGAGCGTTGCTACAACAAAGGTGTTTCAGAGATAGTGGTGGGAGACCTCACTGGTATCAGGGATAACGGTAACTTCAACAAGAAGTCTAACTCCATGGTTCACAACTTCTGGTCGCATAGATACCTAATCCAGAGAATCAGGGAGAAGGCTGAGGAATACCAGATAAAAGTAACTCAGATTGATGAAAGAGGGACTTCTTCTCAATGCCCGAGATGCGGTTCTAAACATATTATCAGGAAAGGTAGGTTATTCAAGTGCAAAGAGTGTGGTCTGGAAGCTCATAGGGATGCTGTCGGTAGTGTGAATATAAGTAGTATAGGGCACGCTCAGACTTGGTCTGCGGGTGTCATTAACGGGGCGGTGGCACGTCCTCTGCTTCACGCACCAGAAGCAGGAACCTCACACGCTTGTTAGTCAACTCTGTTGACAACCTCCTCAACGCAGTTGAGAGAGTAGCGTGAGAGGATGTCAGTGAGTTCTTTAAGAACCTTATCGTTCTTCTTCAGACTGTCCTCAAAAGCTTTCTTTACTTTAGGCGGAAGATTATATTTTCCTTTCTTTTGTTCCCTCTTTTGTTCGGTCATGGATTTCACATTCTGTCTTTCTAATGAAGTTTGTTAAATATCATATCATATTTATCTCTGGTTAATAATCCAGAAGAACATCAGGTTTCGCAGGGTCTGATAATTCGGTTATTCCTTAATATTTTTTGTTTAGCTCAAGCTAAATATGGTAGAAAGGCTGCAAACAGAAGATTGTTGGTGGTCTTGTAGTTAGGGTTATATATGAGGAAAATGATGTTAATATTGTTGTTACCGTTATGGTCTTCAGTCTCAGGAGAGAAAGGTATGAAAGAAATAAGATATGACATGGCAATACATCCTCAATAGTATCCCAAATCAGCCTGTAATCAATACCAAAATAACCATGAATTAGCCTGTCTGGCTGAAATTATATCCTGTATAATAGTTTGTAATCTCTTTTCAAACTGTCACAACCTTTGAGAGGATTTGTTCTTTGAGTTCTGGCCTAAGGGCTCTCTCAGAGACAATGTCAACCTTTATCTTGAGTTTTTCTTCATGAAAATTTGCAAGTCTTCAGAGGAACTGGAGTCAGAACCGAAAGGCTTATGTAATCTAATAGAATACAATAATATGTGAAGGTTAAGACAATCAGGTTAAGAGATAATAGGATCTCGGAGATTAATAGCATAGCCAAAGAGGAAGGTAAGCAACCTTCAGAAGTGTTGAGGGATCTCATTGAAAAAGGACTCAAGGAATATAAAACTGAAAAGGCTATAGAAAGATATCTTGGAGGTTCTCTCTCACAGGGTGCTGCAGCCGAGGAAGCTGACTTGACTCTTCAGGAATTTCATCAGGAATTGAAGAAGAGGGGCTTTACACTAAGATTAGATGCAGAACTGGTTGAAGCAGAGCTAAAAGAACTATAAATGCCAGTAGTGGATTCCTCACCCCTGATTTATCTGGGTAAAATTGGTAAATTGAGCCTTTTAGTAGAACTTTATGGAAAACTCAAAGTTATTATTCCACTCAGTGTTTACAACGAGGTAGTTGTGCAGGGCGAACAGAAGGGGTTTGAGGACGCAAAAGAAGTCAAAAAGGAGATTAACAATTTTTTAATTCAAAGGCCAGAACAGAAAACTGTTAAGGACATCAGAGACCGATTACCTTCAGGACTGAGGTTGGGTAGTGGGGAGCTAGAGTGTATAGTCCTTTGTATTGAGCGAGAAAAGCTCATGCTCTCTGACGATGAGGATGCCAAGAAGTTTGCCAGAGTTTATGGGATTGAGGGAAAAGGAACACTTCATATCCTCCTCAGGTCTTACAAGCAGGGGTTGTTGAGTAAAAGTGAGTGCATCAAATCTTTTGAAGCTATTGTGGATGCAGGATTCTGGATTGATGCCAGAACCACCAGCCTGTTCTATAGGTATGTGGATAAGATAGCGAGAGGATTGTGAGGAAATGATAGCTTTATACTGATAGAGATAAGGGGATATGGTTCCATGCCTTATCAGTAAGCATGCAGTCAACAATAGACATTGCCAGCCACATTTAGATACGGTTTGTGAAGTGTTAAAAAATGGTTTTGATGTAATGAAAGAGTTTGAAGAGGTTGTTAAAGGGCTATTAAAGAAGATGAAACAATCCAGTTAGGTGGAATTTAAGTCAAACTTTATAGTCGGCAGTCATCAAGAGTCAGGAGAGAAAGATATGAAAGAAATAAGATATGACAAGGATGCGGACGCTCTTATAATTGTTTTCTCTGATGAAAAGGTTGCCTATGAAGAGGAGATGGATGAGTTGATAGTAGGTTTCTCTGAGGACAAGGAGCTGGTATGGCTGGAGATTCTTGATGCCAGCAAGGATTTCCTGCCCAAAATACTTCGGAAAATTGCTGATAGTGGCGTCCGCATTTCAGTTTAACTATAGGTTAACGTATTATATAGGGAGCTTAAAACAATGAAAAATTTTTTGTACTCATAAATAATAATGAAAAAGTAAAGATATATACTGGGGAAAGTCATGGACGGGGTAAAAGAGATTGGAGGTATGGAGAGGTTCTTTGAAAAAGTTGCTGAGGTATTTGAAAATTTTGTAGAAATAGAGTTTGCATACTGCTTCGGCTCATTTATTAGGGGAGATACATTTACATTTAATGATATTGACATAGCTTTACACTTATCTACGAATATGAGTTCTTATCAACAGCTTAAGTTCGCCTCGAGAGTAGGTAGAGAACTTGAAAAAATGTTTAGATATGAATTCGAGTTCGATGTTAAAGTTCTCAATCGTGCACCATTGAATTTTCAGTATAGAGTAATAGATACGGGGAAAGTTATATTCTGTAGAGATGAGGTTAAGAGGATAAGGTATGAGGCTCATTTGCTCTCAAGATACTTGGATTATAAGGTCACATCGGATTGGTTGGATAGAAAGTTTATTGCCAGGGTATAATCATGATGGACAGAGAAGGGATACTGGAACATTTAAGGGAACTTGACGAATCACTGGATGACTGGAGACGTTATCAGTCATTTTCATGCCAGGAGCTACATACTGACAGGGATAAGAGGAATATGGTTCTCCACGCCTTATTGGTAAGCATGCAGTCAACGATAGATATTGCTAACCACATTATAGCTGAAAAGGGATTAAAGAAACCCTCAACTTACCGGGAATCGTTTGAGATATTGTACGAAGAGGGTCTAATCCCTAAAAAACTTTCAGAAGCCCTATCAGATATTGCTGGTTTTAGGAACGTGCTGGTCCACATTTACTGGAGGCTGGATATAGACGCGGTTTGTGAGGTTCTGAAAAACGATTTTGATGTAATGAAAGAATTTAAAGAAGTTATTAAAGGGCTGTTGAGAGAAGACGAAACATCCAGTTAGTGGATGGAATTTATAATCAAAAGATTTGGATGAGAGTAAAGCTCTTGAGGACTTCGAGATGACAAGGGAAGAGGCCTGGAAAGAAACCAAGCAGAAGCACGTGAAGAAGGGATTAATCTAGGTCCTGTTTTCCTCCAGTGATAAATTGGTTTTTCACCTCTTACCCTCAAGTTTTATATACGATTTAATACAATGTACATATATGCTTACCATCTCGGCCAGGATTGATAGGGAGATCGTACAAGAGATTGAGAAGATCATGCAAAAAAGAGGTATTGATAGGTCAGCAGCAGTTAGAGAATTGCTTAGAATCGGTATAAGGGAGTTTAAGCTTAAGGAAGCGCTTGAGCTTGTAGGGGAGAGGAAAGTAACTGTGTGGAAGGCTGCAGAGATTGCTGGATTGACTTATAGGGAGATGCTGGATGAGCTTAGAGAACACAATATTGCTTTTCCTGTTGCCAGGGAGGAAATAGCTCGTGAGTTTGAGGAAATCGGCGGTGAGTAATTCAGGGCCGCTAATCCATTTAGCGAAGGCAGGGCTTTTAGATCTTCTCCAGCTTTACAATGTAGTTATCCCGGTAGAGGTTAAGTACGAAGTGGTTGACAGGGGGAAGGAGAAGGGGTTTAGTGACGCATTTCTGGTAGAGAAGGCAGTGGAGGATTGGATTGGGATCGTTGATTTAGAAGTTGATAGCAAGTTCGATAGGGTTGCGCGGGTGGCTGGACTGCATGAGGCTGAAATAACTGTCATATATTATGCATACCAAAATGGTGTAACAGCACTGCTTGATGATGATGCGGCGAGAGTTTTTGCAAGGGACCTGGGTGTTGAGGTCAGAGGTAGTTTGGGTGTACTGGTCAAAGGATTAAGAGAAGGAGCTATTTCGTATTCTAGAGCTGTTGAAGGATTGGACAGATTATCTGAAGTTATGTACCTCAGTTCAGACATTTACAGGCTCGCTCTAAAAGAACTCGAATCGAAGATAAAGTGAATACTTGATATGTCTGGCCAATCGAAAAATTAACTTACAATAAGCAGGATACAAAGGAGCTGAGGAAAAAGATACCTTATATCTGATCTTATTGAGAATGAAAAAAGATTAAAAGATGAAAGTTGAATTAGGATTATGAAGCAAATAACTATGAAGGTTCCTGACTGGGTTGATGAGGAGAAAGCTTATCTCTGGGTAGCTGAGGGTATGAGCAAGGATTTATATAAAAACTTAATAGCAGAAACCTTGAGGAATGGAATGGATTTGGATTTGAGTAAAGCTCTTGAGGATTTTGAGAAGACAAGAGAAGAGGCCTGGAAAGAAACCAAGCAAAAGTATGTGAAGAAAGGATTAATCTGATTATATTAATGAAACTGGTTATTGATAGCAGCACCATTTTCACTGTAATCGTTTCAGGAGAGAAATCTAAAGCGTTTGAAATTGTTGACAACTCTAACCTCGAATTATACTATCCTGAGGATGGGTTACTTGAATTTAAAAAGCATAAGAATAAATTGGAGAAACTCTCTACTGACTTTGAATTTAGGATGTTGCTGACATTTTCTTTAATTCATATACTTCCAGCGGAGTTTTACGAATCGGAAGTCTCGAGTGCCTACGGAATTGCTGGAGAATTCGATGAAAAAGACACTCCATTTATTGCTTTAGCTATGAAGTTGAATATACCAATCTGGACCAGTGATAAAGATATTATCAAGTTTGGCTTAACCTCTGAGAAATATCTGGCTTTAGACACTCAGGCGTTGGAGATGTTACTTCAGGGAAAGAGTCTTGAGGAAATTAAAGAGAAGTTAAGAGAGAAATACTTAACAGAATAAAATGGTTTTTCAATCCAGTATCACAGACATTGTGAACCACCACAATCACAATCTATATTCCACAATCGAAAAATTAACTTACAATGAAAAATAGAATAATAATTAAAGGTAACGTTAGTAAGAGGTGATTCTCTTGCCGGAAACTGCTGATAAAAAATTGATGTGTTACTAAAGCTAAGTATGCATAAAGCAAGAAGTTTTGAACTTTACAACTTTCTATCAAACTTTGTGGATAAACAACAAAAAAAAGAACAAGAACAAGAACAAGAACGAAAGCAGCTGAATACAAAGGAGCTGAGGAAGAAGATAGCGAAAAAGATACCTTATGAGGAAAAGATCTCTACAGAAGTATCAGAATTAAGGGAGGAGAGGTTTTGAAGTATTATTTCTGTGACACCAGCGCTATAGTCAAGAGATACCACGAGGAGAAAGGCACAGAGTATATGGATAGCCTATTTGAAGGTGGAGCCGATATGGCAATTTCTTCATCTGCATTCCTGGTCTTATTTCTATTCTATAATCGATTCTAAATTAATATTCTTTTTCCTAAGTCTTTCTATTACTTTTAATGGGATGTTCTCGTCAGCTATGAGCTTCATGTCTCTTAGGAGGCATATAGATTCTCTCTTCTTTCAAAATATTTACAGCGTAACTTATAGCCTCAAATATATTCTTTTTCTCCAGTTGAGGATAGTTTTCAAGTATCTCCTCATAGCTCCACTCATTAGCAAGAAGTTCGAGAATGAAGTCAACTGTCAATCGAGTTCCTTTTATCACGGGTTTTCCTCCACTAATCTCAGGATCAATTTCTATAGGCATAAATCAAATTACGTTTTTTTGATATATTATTTTATTCTCTTTCTTCAGAGTAGCCGGACCAGATAGACAAGTCTGTCTCCAAGCCTATCCTCAGCCTTCCTAACAAACTTCTCAACCTCACTTTCGAGATCCATGATTCATCTTTCGGTCTCAATCCTAAAACAGGTTATTGTATTCTTTCTTAAATTAAATTATCATAATCTTCAACCAATTAAAATGAAACGAAAAAGTGTAATATATGGCTGGTAACAGGAGTTCGTTATGCGCATTAATATAGGCACTTATCATGATAAGATAGCTGGTGACATCTCGGAGCAATTGAACGATTCCGGAATAAGACCTGAGCTAAAACGGCACTTCAGTGTGGATTATGAGTATGTGGGCTATGTTGAGGGTAGGTTGAGTGAGCTTAAGCGCAGGCTGAATGGCACTCCATTTGAGAAGGCTGTATCGGATTGGGAGGACTACGTAAGGGTAGCCAGAGATATTTTATCCCGGGATTTTACTGCAGACGATGTAGACGAGTTCAAAGATGCTTTTGTAGGACACTTTGTATCTGAAGACACACCCTCCGGGGCAGATATAATTGATGAAACTGCCAAGAAGATACTGGAAGAGAGAGGTGTTGATCTCGATGATCTCAGTGTGGAGGAGCAGAAGGAGCTTTATGACGAGGCGATGGAGGAATCAAGGGATGAAGTGTATGGAGCTTTAAAGGCATCGCTTGATAGGAGCTTGTATTCTTCCATAGCTGAAGATGTGCTTGAGAAGGTGGAAGAGAACGAGGACAGTGAGCTGGAATTAGCTCAAGACCCAGAGATTTCGTTGGAGGTTGTGGTTGAGGATATCGATAATGCGGAAAAGGTTGGAATAGATGTCAGACTTGAGATCTCTGTGAGCAAAATGTGCGACATCTACGTTGACGTCATGGACGGTATTCGTGAACAAGAGAATGTAGAAGACCTTTGCGATGAGCTGGATGGAGCCAACGACTTGCTGGCTATCACAGAGATTGTTTCGGCCATCTACGATCGCATTGAAGAGCGAGGAAAAGTTGATCTCAACGAGATTAAAGAAGAGCTCACCAACTTCGCTATAGGGGATAAGGCTGACGCAATTCTGGAGTCGGGGGCACCAGAGGAGATCCTGAGAACCCTGGAAAAAGAGAAGCTGGTCAAGGTCAAGAGAGGGAAAGTAAAGGTTATCAGAAGTTAGAGAAATCTACCCTATCATCGCAAACTTTGGTTTTCTGGGGAGCTGGGTAGCGGGAACAAAAAATTTATACAATTTAGTTTAGAAAATTTAACTTAAATGATTGTCTTGCACGCAATGTGGGATAGTGTCGAGTCCAAAAAGCTTCATATCTGGGGAGAGTCATCCGAATTTAGAAACAAACAAACCTCACATACCAGAAAAAGAAAACAAAAACAAAAAACCAAACCACAGTTACACCCTTTTGCACTCTCCCGGGATAAACTAAAAAAAGATCTGACAGAAGTCTCCTCTCACCATCAAGAAGTCAACTTTGATATCCTCACAATTCTTTTACCTTCGTCGAAAAAAGGTCCTTTGCCATCTCCTGGATTGCCAGTTGAAGAGCGAAGTTATGAGGAACATAAAGAACTGAAAGCGTGGTTTGTGGATACAATAACTCTATACCCAGATACTGCGCTGGACTTCCTGCTTACATTACCGGCTGCGCCCCCTATGGGCAGAAAGTACGGCTCAACACTTCGATTTTGGACAGAAGTAGCAAAATTCTCTCTTGAACTTATCTTCAGGCAGAGATTTGTACCTGCGCTTAACGAGTATCAACAAAATGGTGATAAATACTATGTGGCAGAGTGGAATGCGGTAATAACTGAGGATGACTACAATAGACTGCAAGTTTTATCCAAAGCTATGCCCCCTTGCTGTAGAGCATTTAATGGCAATGGGCTAAAGAGCAGTGAAATTATCACAGACTTTCTTAACTCCACCATGGACTCCTTTATCAGGAATAGCTTAAAGAACAGGAACATCTCTCTTCTTCCAGAGGAGAAAAGTAAAAGGAAAAAGCCTACCTGCTCTGAGGGCTGGTTGAAAGCTCTCTCTGAAGATCCGGTAATTGAGACCTCGGATAAACAGGCGAAAAAATTCTCCAGGGAACTGGAAAAATGGTTATACCGAATTTTACCTGTAGGGTTGGGGGCTCCATTTCGTACCTGTTTCAGACTTGAGCCCCCAGAAAAGGAGGGTGAACACTGGAATCTAACATTTCACCTCCAGGCCAATGATGATAAAAGCCTTCTGGTACCTGCCGAAAAGGTCTGGGAAACAGATGACGCACTCACAATTCTGAAGAGAAGGTTTGAGAATCCCCAGGAAAAACTGTTAGAAGACCTTGGTAGGGCGTCAGAAATTTTTCCGGAGATCAAAAACAGTTTGCAAACTGCACGCCCTGTATGCATTGATATTGATACAGACCGGGCTTACGAGTTCTTACGGGAGTATGCGCCCCTATTGGAACAAAATGGTTTCGGAGTTTTATTGCCAGCCTGGTGGGAGGCACCATCAGCAAAATTGGGAGTAAAGTTGAGACTGAAGCCCAGAGAGAAAGTACCTGAAACCCCCTCAGGTTTTCTGGGGTTGAATAATATTGTTAAATACGACTGGAAGATTGCACTGGGAGATGAAACCCTCTCCCAGGAGGAATTTGAAGAACTTGCTAATTTAAAAACTCCACTGGTTCAGGTGAAGGGGCAGTGGGTAGAACTGAGAAAAGAAGATATTGAGAAAGCAATCGCATTTTTCCAGGAAAAACAGGCAGATAACGAAATGGAGATGGAGATGGAGATGGAGATGGGTCAGGCCATGAGGCTTGCTTTAACTCAAGAAGATCCAGAAGCGATGTTGCCTGTAGTCGATGTGGAAGCAGAGGGTTGGCTCGAAGAGCTGTTTGAGAAGTTATCTGGTGGGGTAAAGGTAAGCAGGTTGCGACCGCCCAAAACATTCAATGGAAAGTTAAGACCTTATCAGATCGAGGGTCTTTCCTGGCTCAATTTTTTAAAGCAGTTCGGGTTTGGTGCCTGTCTTGCGGATGACATGGGGTTGGGCAAGACCATTCAATTTATTGCCCTGATGCTTAAAGAGAGGAGCGGTAAAGGAAATAAAAATCCTGCACTTGTGATCTGTCCCATGTCTGTTATCACCAACTGGAAAAAAGAGATCGAGCGTTTTGCACCCTCTCTTAAAGTAATGGTCCATCATGGCCAGAATAGATTGGGGGGTAAGGAATTTGAGAATGAGGTGGGGAATTACGATGTGGTGATAAGCACTTATGCTTTAGCTTTACGGGATATAGAACTGCTCTCGTCCATCAACTGGCACTGTATTGCGCTGGATGAGGCTCAGAATATTAAAAATCCGGTGGCCAAACAGACAAAGGCTATTAAACAGTTGAAAGCAAATTACAGAGTTGCGTTAACCGGTACTCCCCTGGAGAACAGGTTATCTGAGCTGTGGTCCATCATGGACTTTTTAAACCCCGGCTATCTCCAATCTTTGAAGGAATTTCGTAATTCTTTTGCCATACCCGTAGAAAAGTACAGGGATCCAAAAAGGTCAGAGACACTGAAGAGTCTGATCCAGCCGTTTATTCTTCGCAGATTGAAGAGCGACCCAAAGATCATCAAAGACCTGCCGGAAAAGATAGAGATGAAGTCCTATTGCGACCTCACTGCAGAACAGGCATCACTTTATGAAGCAAGCGTCAGGGAAATGATGGAAAAAATTGAGGACTCCTCAGGAATCCAGAGGAAAGGTCTGGTTTTGTCCACTTTGATGAGCTTGAAGCAGATCTGCAACCATCCTGCTTTATTCATGAAAGACGGTAGCTCTCTATCAGGGCGCTCGGGAAAACTCTCGAGGTTAACAGAAATGCTTGAAGAGGTTCTGGCGGAAGGAGATAAGGCACTCATTTTCACCCAATTTGCAGAGATGGGTATGATGCTCAGGTACCATTTGCAGGAAACCTTCGGCCGTGAAACACTTTTTCTGCATGGTGGTACTGGAAAAAAGCAGAGGGAGGCGATGATCTCACGTTTCCAAGATGGGGACAGCCCTCTTTTCATTCTTTCTCTCAAAGCTGGTGGTCTGGGATTAAATCTGACTGCTGCAAATCATGTGTTCCACTTTGACAGGTGGTGGAATCCTGCGGTTGAAAATCAGGCTACAGATAGAGCATTCAGAATCGGGCAGAAGAAGAATGTACAGGTGCACAAGTTCGTTTGCATGGGAACACTGGAAGAAAGAATAGATGCCATGATCGAGCAGAAAAAGGAACTTGCGGGGAACATTGTAGGAAGTGGTGAGGACTGGCTAACTGAGCTATCAACGGATCAGTTAAGAGAACTGTTCTCATTGAGCGAAGAAATCGGGGGTGGATGATGGGCAGGGGTTACTGGGGTTATTATGAACCCACCAGGCCGATAGAGGTGAAGGACGGAATCAAAGCTAAAAGCAAAAGAGGGAAAATTGGTGAGACCTGGTGGTCTGAACGGTGGATAAAGGTCCTGGAATCCTTCAATATGGGGGCTAGATTGAGCAGAGGACGGTCTTACGCTAGAAAGGGACAGGTGATCTCCATCGATGTTAAGTCAGGGGCTGTTACAGCAAAAGTCCAGGGGAGCAGGCGTAAACCCTACTCCGTTGACATCAGGATAAAAATCCTTTCAAAAGAGGAATGGGATAAGGTGACAACCGCCATGGCTTCAAAAGCGATATTTGCAGCCAAACTTCTTTCTGGTGAGATGCCAAAAAATATCGAGGATGTGTTTGCAGAGGTCGATGTCCCCCTTTTTCCTGCCTCAAAAAAAGAGTTAGTTACTGAATGCTCATGTCCCGATTCGGCAAATCCCTGCAAGCATATCGCAGCAGTTTACTATCTATTAGCAGAACGCTTTGACGAGGACCCATTTCTAATCTTCAATCTCAGAGGGCAGAAGAAAGAGCATATCATTGAAACCCTTAGAAAAAAACGTGCTAGAACTTCAGTTGAAAAGATCTCAACTTCTGATGCCCATACCTGGGAAGAAGCACCACTGGAAAATTGTCTGGAAACGTTCTGGGAAGCAGGAATAGATTTGGAGACATTCTCTGTGAGCTTCGAGCGAAATGAAGTTGACAATGCCGTGCTTAAAATACTGGGAGAAGCACCTTTTAAAATCAGGAAAAAGAAAGTTTCTGAGCTGCTTGAAAGGGCTTATGAGGCTGCGAGTAAGGACGCACTGGAGAAAGCTCTAAGCGAAGAGAACTCTGGCTTGGGATACGAAAAAAGATTAAAAGATTGAAAAGTTAAGTTAAATTAGGATTATGGGAATGATTGGTTTGTTTTTACCTACGGTTATTCCAGGCCAGTAGGTTGTTGTTGTGGTTGTTCCAGGTCGGTGGGTTGCTGGAAGAGGTATCTTCCGTCCTTTGAGATGTACATCACTTGTTCCTGGTCTAATGGCTGGAGTTCACCTGTTTGTGAGGGGACGGTCCCGGTCACGGATATGGTCACCTTGTACAGTGAGCTGAATTGGGAGGATGATACGTCCTGGACTGATGCTTCAATGGAGAGGTCTTCCTCTGAGATGTTCTCGCTCTGCTGTGCTAAAAGTGCTAACTGTTGTTCCTGTTGCTGGATCTGCTGGTCCATCATCGTCTGGACCTTCTGGCTGATCTCTTCTTCCGAAGCAGTTTCTCCAGATGAACCCGGGTCAGATGATCCCATCAGGACTCCGCCAAGTGCGGCTCCTGCGCCGAAGGCAACTACTGCAACCACCACGAAACCGGCTATGAGGCCATAGAATTGTCGTTTCTCTAATTTGTCGAACATTCTCGTACCTCAGAGTAAGGATTAAATAAATTTTTGCATCGTATAATAAATGGCTTCAGGGCCTCATTGAAAGCTGTACCTGTGTAATTTGATCTCTTTCTTATAGCAGTCAGAGATCTTATCCACATATTTTTCGTATCCGTTGGAGAAGAAGTCCTGATAGTTTTCGGTTTTTATTGTGTTGGAACGGTGCATGGGTAATTCACCCGTGGGGATATCCAGTTTCTCCAGCAACTCACACAGATCATCCTCTAAGTTCTCGTAATAACCAATATAGTCAACCATAACCTTACCGGAGAAGTCCGAATACAGTAAATGGTTCATGGGCCATTTCCAGTAGACTGAATCGCTCATAAAGTCGTCAAAATCGATTTTTTGGTCGAGCTCGGCGCATTTATGGTAGTAGTGGGACAGCACTTTATCCCAGGGGTTCCTCTCAAAACAGAACTTGAAGTAATTATCCCAGATCTCTCTGCCGACTCTGGACCTAACTATCACAGCTGGCAAGTGCTGGTGGTACTGCACTCCTTCTCTCAAGTGCATCAGGCGCTTAAGGCCGTAAAATCCACCATCCCCCTTTCCATTACCATTCTTTCCATTCCTGAGGTTATATATTAAGTCCATAAAATCGTTTTTTCCGTATTTGAGGTAATATCTTAAGTCAATTAAGGGGTTGAAAAATCCTGTATGGTTTTTTCCTCCCAGGTATTCATGAGGAGCGATTATATCGTCCTCACCACAGAATTGAGCCAGGTAACCCTCAATGCTGGTCCCTGCTGTCTTTTTTGTCTTGATGAAGATGAATTTGTGTTTGTGTGATATAATCATGCTCGCAGTAAATTATAACTGATTTATGAATTTTCCGGAATATTCTCCCAACAGTTGGAGACTGATCTATTGCGGAGGCACAAATAACACATAACATATGGCTAAAGACGTGAACAGCAACAAACTCGTGTAGAACCGGTGCAGGAGATTGTTCTCTCCGGAGTGACACCTTGATCACCTTTCACCCTTATTATGCATTCTATTGATCTCCCACCTTCAGTTAAGTTTTTTAGGGTGTTCTGAAGTTACTGAAAATTGCAGGTGTAAAGACTTGGGTGTAAACGATTTAAATCTTAAAGATAGGAGGAGGTCTCATGAGGTTTAAGGTCAAGAATATCCCTCTCCAACTCGAACATGCTTCAGTTATGTTGAGTCCGGATGACGCTGCTGAGCTGGGGCTGATCGTGGGGGATAGGGTTAAAGTAGCTTATGGAAAGAAGTTCTGCATTTCGGATGTCCAATTAACCACCGAGATGGTGAGTCAGGGTGAGATAGGTGTGACTAGTGTGGTTGGTCCCTGTGAGATCGAAATCCCTGATAGAGCCGAAGTTGAGGTCCATCCCGTTTCCAAACCAAAGTCTATCGAGTTCATCAAGAAGAAGATGGATGGCCATAAATTGACTAAAGATGAGATCAACGCTATAGTCAGGGATATTGTGTCCAACATGCTCACTGAAGTGGAGCTGACCGCCTTTGTGATGGCCGATTATCTTCAACCCGTTGACCTCGATGAGATTGAGTGGTTGACCCGGGCCATGATAGACACTGGGGAGACCTTAAACTTTGAGAGAGGAATTGTGGTGGACAAGCACAGCATTGGAGGTGTGCCCGGGAACAAGATAACCCTGCTCATTGTCCCCATCATAGCTGCCAGCGGCTTGCTCATCCCCAAGACCGCATCCAGAGCCATTACCTCTGCCAGCGGGACTGCAGATACAATGGAAGTTCTAGCGGATGTTAATCTGGGTATTGACGAGATAAAGGAGATGACAGAGAAGGTAGGCGGAGTTATTGCCTGGGGCGGGACCACCAACATCGCTCCTGCTGATGACAAGCTGATCAGGGTGGAGAATCCCCTATCCATAGACCCCCGCCCCCAGTTGCTGGCGAGCGTTATGGCCAAGAAAGGCTCCATAGGAGCTAAACACGTGGTCATCGACATCCCCGTGGGTGAAGGTGCGAAGGTTGCTGACATCGATGAGGGTAGAAAGCTGGCATCAGACTTCTCTGAGCTGGGAAGGAGGCTGGGCCTTGACACCTCATGCGTAATGACCTATGGCAGTCAGCCTGTGGGCAGAACAATAGGACCTGCTCTGGAAGCGAAAGAAGCTCTCGAGGTACTTGAAACCGGTAAAGGGGCTCGAAGCTTAATAGAGAAAGCTGCGGGAGTAGCCGGTGTGCTTCTGGAGATGTCGGGTAAGAGCAGGAACGGGGTTGAGGACGCCAAACAGCTTATAGAATCTGGTAAGGCACTGGAGAAATTTAAAGAGATCATTGAGATACAGGGAGGTGACCCGGAAGTAAAGTCGGACGATCTCCCCATTGGAGAGCACACGCATGTTATCAAGGCACCGGTAGATGGAGCAGTTGCTGAAGTCAAGAACTCCGGTCTGGTGAAAGTTGCCAGGGCGGCCGGCGCCCCCAAAGACAAGGGAGCGGGAATTCTCATCCACAAAAAGGGTGGACAGCACGCAAAAGCTGGAACCCCCCTGTTCACCATACATGCAGATAAGGAATGGAAGCTGGAGCAGGCGATCGATCTGGCGATATCTGAACCACCAGTGGCCGTTTCCAGCATGATACTGGAGAGATATCCCTCTTACAGGATATTATGAGTGGGAATGTGGATTATGGAGTGAGATTATTGAACCCATCATAACCTATAAGTTGTTGGTGGATGGATTTAGTTGTAAGTAAGATGTAGGATAATCCTAATCTAAAGCTGTAAAAAGGTGAGTGTATGCTGGATAAAGTGTTGTTTCCCACTGACTTCTCAAAGGTCTCGGAGAGCATTTTGGAATGGCTCCCCAGACTGGGGTGTCTGGGTATGGAGGAAATGATTCTGGTGAGAGTGATCAATCTGAACAAGGTTGAGGGGGTGGCTTCGGGTTTCAATGTGGACACGTGGGTAAAGCGTGAGGAAGAAGAGGGGAGAAAAAAACTGGTTGAATGGACAGACCGTTTAAAACAACAGGGGATTAATGCAGGGTTTGTAACCCCCATCCCCAGAGGCGACCCGGTGTGGGAGATAGTAAAAGCTGCGGAGAACCAGAATGTCTCTTTTATTGTAATGGGTTCTAAAGGAAAGGGAATCCTAAAGGAGACCCTTTTGGGCAGTGTTTCCGAGGGAGTGGTGAGAAGGTCGAAGGTTCCGGTCATGCTGGTGAAGCCCAAGTACTTCAAAAAAGAGAATGGGTCGCTTAGCTGCGAAATAAAGGGGTCTCCGTTCGATAAAATACTTTTCGCCTACGATCTCTCAGAATACTCCAGGAGCATTATTGAATACGTAAAGCATGCTGCTATCTCCGGCAGTAAGGAAGTTGTTGTAGTGAATATTATGGAAGAGGTGGAAGATAAGGACAGGGAGGAGCTTATGGCTTCAGCCAGAAAGGAACTGGAAACACAGGATATAAGGGTTAAAACGGTGGTGAAAAGAGGAAAACCGCATAAGGAGTTAATCAAAACTGCAAAAGAAGAGGATGCAAGCATAATAATGATGAACTCCAGGGGTCTGGGCTTCATGGGAGCAGTGCTGGGAAGCACTACAGATTCGGTTGTCAGGCACTCCGAAGTTCCGGTATTCGTCTTCAAGAATTAATTAATTATATAATTGATTTAATTTATAAATTCATACCTTTATCTCCATGATTTATGCATCGTGTTCATCCCTTATCTCCCCAAATATTTCTTCTATGAGGTTTTCCATGGTGACCAGCCCCAGTGTCCTCCCCTCTGCTGATTGGATTATTGCTATGTGATTCCTTTTTCTCTGCATTTCCCTTAAGACGTTGTCTATTTTCATTCCAGGAGAGATTTTCAATACATCCCTCATTATTTCCTTTACGGGTGTTTTCTCCTTTTTGAGCAGAGAATCCTTCACATGAACTATCCCCACTATATCGTCCTTATTTTTTCCGAATACAGGGAATCGTGAGTAACCAGTCTCCACTGACTTCTTCATAAGTTTTCCTATGTTACTGTTCTCCTGCAGGCCCACTATTCTTCCTCGAGAAACAACTATTTCCTTTACCCTCGTCTCATCAAAATCGAAAACATCCCTCACCAGCTTTCTCTCATCACTTTTGATGGTTCCAACCTCCACCCCCAGATCGAGCATGGTCTTGATCTCTTCTTCGGTAATTACCAGCTTACCTCTCTCTTCTTTCCCCATTACCTTTAAGAATGCGTCAGAGACCATTGTGAAGGATTTTACTGCAGGATAAAATGCCCTTCTAATAATGTAGAGGGGTCTGGATATCTGGATGGCAAATTTCTGGTTGTTTATGCCAAACGCTTTGGGCATTGCTTCTCCAAAAACGACAATAAGCAAGGTCATCACTGCTGCAGCTATCCCGGCTCCCAGATTCCCCAGAAGATAAACGGCTACAGTCCCAGCGATTATGGAGGCGGAGATGTTCACCAGATTGTTGCAGATTACTACGGCACTCACCACTTCGTCTGAATCATCCAGAAGTTTTTCCAGCAGATCAGCGTTTTTATCTCCTTTAACTACCCTGTCCCTCAATTTGATCCTGTCTGTAGATACAAAAGCCATTTCAGAAGCAGCAAAAAATGCTGACAAACCAATTAGGATTCCTATCACTGGAATTGTAACAAGCAAGGTCATACCCCTTACTTGAAGATACATGTATTTTAATTTGAGGAGGGGAAGATCTTTCTGTGCAGGAACAGTGGAGGGATCACAGAAGTGAGGATGGCCATAACTACCACTGCAGAGAACAGGCTGGGTGACAGGATACCTGAAATCAGACCTATTTGAGCAGCTACCAGCCCTATTTCCCCTCTGGGTATCATGCCGATACCTATTATGTCAGCATCTCTCCTGCTAAGTCCGGAGATCATGGAGCCGAGGTAGGAGCCGTAGTACTTGGAAACGATCCCCACTCCCGTTAGAACCAGCCCCAGTAACAGACCGCCGATCAAATCATCTCTCTCGATCATCAAACCCAGATCCAGAAAGAATATGGGAGTGAAAACGAATACCAGCTCATCTACCCTTTCCTCCAATCTCTGCCTGTCCTCTGGTGGAACGGGATGAGTGCTGTTACTCGCCTTCCTCTCTATCCTGGAAAAGAAATCCGAGATGGCAAGACCTGCAAGGAAACTACCTACCATAGCAGCCAGCCCTATCTCGTTCGCCATGGCAGCCACCAGAAAGCAAAACGCCAGGATACCCAAATACTGGGTGCTGTGAGACAATTTTGCGCCCATGTAATGCATCCCATGGTAAATAACTCTGGAACCGAGTAATACCAGAAGGAGAATGAATACTAAAGAGATTGCAATGGTCCTCATGAGCTCTATGGGGACCACATAACCGTACTGGGCCAGAGGGTACGCCAGGGAAAGCCCCATAAGGCCCAGTACATCATCTATCACAGCAGCTCCCAGGATTATCCTGGAGTACTCCCTATCCATGACATTGTACTCCCTGAGGATCGCCACCGTGATACCCACGCTGGTGGCAGTGAGGATCACTCCCACAAAAACACTCTCCGTAACGGAAATTCCCAGCACTATTGCTGTTAAAAAACCCACAATCCAGGGCAGAATAAACCCCAATGAACCGACTAACCAGCTCCCTCTCGTCTTTAATAGCTCGAGGTCGGATTCCAGCCCCACTTTGAACAGCAAAAGTATTATTCCTACAGTAGCAAGAAGGGAGATAATATCCGTTGATTTTAAGATCCCCAGAAAACTGGGTCCAAAGAACAGTCCAAAAACGATCAAGATGATGGGGAGAGGTAATCTCAGCCTGTTGGATACATATATGCCCGCAGCACTTATAAAGAAGGCAATAGCAATGCTGAAATCAATTCCTTCTATCGCCATATTCCCCCCACAATCCACACTCTACACTCTACATTCTTTGCTAATAAAGGAATTCGATCTTTTTAACCTTTTGGACATCTCAGCTTTAGCCCAGGGAGAAGATTATGAATTCCATAGAGTGAGCGATGGCAAGAGCGCTGACGGTAACAGCAATTCCTACCATCACCCATATCTGAAAAGGTCTGAGGCTGAGCAGTCTTCCGGCAATGGAAGCAGTCACGCCTCCTGAGCCCTGAAAGGGTATAAATGCCAGGATGAACAGGAAAAAGTAGCTGGCTTTTCGGGCTTTGGGATATCTGTTAAGTATGGCCTCTGTTCTCGTGGTAGCATTATCCACTAAATCACCAAACAGCGGTGCTTTATAGAGGAGGTCGAAGTTCCATATTATAAAAAGGGAACTCAAAGCATCCATGGTAGCGAAGGTAAGGCCTGCTACAGAGGGTTGAACCCCCAATGCTACTGCAGTGGGGATAATGGATTCTTTACCCATGGGAGGAATGAAGTAGAGCACCATCAAAGGATAAATTATCCGGTAGTGCTCCTCACCCTTAAGAGCATGCACGCCCACAAGCAACGCACCAAAAGCTATGGGAATAAACAGCTTGGCAAGAACGATCCAGAAATCCAGCCTCACCGCGTATCTACCACTCTCGCCCCACCTGGAAATCCGGGCGAAAAAATCCTTCTTTATCCAGTGCTCTCCACTGCTAAGGTTGCTGCTGTCACTGTCTTCTCCTCTATTCTGTTCATTCATAGTATCTATCGTGTTCCACCTCTAGTCTGTGTGATGTCGATTACCTAATAAATTGTTCTCTCCTCTCATCATAGGATTAAACTCACTTACTCCCTCCCGCTCACCCTATTTTTAGGTGCTTTTTTATTCTTCTTCAATCCTACTGGAGTAAGTCCTACCATAACAATGGGGAACTGGATTGTTTGGATAGGTCCACCTGCTGTGGAGAAATTCCTCATCCCTCTACGCACTTCTGAGATGAGTTCCTGAGCCACAAACTCTTCTTCAACCTCCCCAACTTCCTTTATGGTAGCTAAACGATGAATGGAATATATGCCGATCAGAAAGGCAAAGAAAAAGAAGAAATCCCACTGCTGGGCCGCTATATTTGCTGGGATTACGGCTATGGGTAGCATGGTGGTTTTGACAGCAGAATTGTTACTGAAACAGTGATTGAGGTAGTCACAACATCGACAAAAGTCCCATTCCAGAAAAAATATAAATCTTCTATGAAATCTAATGTTAAATGAGGTTTGTTAAGAAGTGGCTTGTTCAGAGTGAGGCAGATCTAAAAGCGTCAAAAGATAGTCTGGAGGCCGGTAATTATAATTGGTCCAGTTTTCAGGCGCAACAGTCTGCTGAAAAGTCTCTGAAAGCACTTTTGTATTCTATGGGTTATACGTCTATTATTACGCACTCAATCAAAGAGCTGTTGAGAGAATGTGAGAAAATAGAGCCAGAGTTTAGCGAGTTGAGTAGTGAAGCAAGATTTCTGGATATGTTCTACATTCCGACAAGGTACCCCAATGGATTGGCAGGCGACCTTGCTCCAGCCGAATTTTATGAGAAGGAGGATGCCCAAAAATGCCTAAACTCCGCAGAGTTAATATTGAAGAAAGTGAAGAAATTTTTAAAGACCTGAAAAAATTAGCGCAGGAACTTAAGGAAAGATTTAATTGTGAAGTTTACCTTTACGGCTCATTTGGGGAGAAAGAGTTCCATGAAGGTAGTGATATAGACCTGATTGTGGTTGGCGATTTTAAAGAAAGATTCTTTGAAAGAATAGGAAAAATACTTGAAATGACTGATCTGCCTGTAGAACCTCTAGCTTACACCAGAGAAGAATTCGAAGATATGAAGAACAACAGCCCATTTATCCGGGATGTGCTGAAAAAAGCCCAGAAATTGGCCTAATAGTGCTAATGGTTTTCTGAATTACAATTAACCGCTTCGGGGGTTCAATTTCTTTAAATAAGAGCTTATGCTCTGGATTACTCTATTCTATTCTATGTCTTAAGGCCGATATATCCTCCAATGGGAAGTTGAACTCAGTTACACCACAAATTCAGATACATTCAGCACTTCAACTTCTAATAGTTTCCCATCTTTCCCTTAATGAGCTATCAACTCCGCAACATTCCACTGAATCAGAGGGAACCCTCCTCTAAATTTTATCAATAAAATATCAGAATCAGCTGAGTATTTTATCCGCAAACCAACCACCTCCCATATAGTATCTGACGCGTAGGGAAAAATCTTTTTTGTTAATCCTTAAATAATAACTTTCCCTCTATCTTTTTCATCTACCCTGGTTATTACAAACATAAGCGATTAGAGAAGAGACTTAATGAGATACTTTCATGGTATCTCTGGATCAGATTAGCTTACCAGCACCTAAAAACAGGAACACATTTCGAATTATCCCCACCAACCCCAAGATTATTAGCAATACAGGCACCATGGACTGGTCCCGAACCCTTCCAGCAATGAGAATTAAAAAAATGAAAATAAAGATTTTGAGAGGGACCAGCGTGTAGAGGTTGATCAACGGGTTCAGCTCCCTGAAACCTGATAGGAGGTTCAGGTAGGTTGTCGCTGTATCACCAACTCCGTAGAAGGCGATCGCCAGAATCCAGGGACCACTAATCTTTTGCCGCAATTATCTTCACTTTATAGTTACCCGGTTCTTCAGCATAGTGCATGATAGTGACATCTTCTCCACCTGGGCCCGTGTCTATTTTGTCCTTCTCAGCAAAGGCTACAAAGTTTATTCCCCATTCCTCAGCAGTTTCATCATCTGCGGGCAGGGCTTTTATGTGGACATTGCTCATTTCTTCATCAGTGCTCACATTTAGGTCCTTGGGGTAGACCCTGTGGTTTTCCATGTTTATAGTATAGCTACCGGGGCTGATCGATATCTTCTCCTCAGAAACATTGACATCCCCTTCAGACATGGAAGCGAGCACAACGCCCGTAACACCCAGTCCAGCAATAGCGGCAACCAACACTATCACATATAACCTTTTCATGATTTAGAAGAAATCAGGGGAACATATAAACTTTATCATTTTACATTAGCCCCATTATTATATTAATAGTTATAGTAATGGATTTGGATAAACTCTGCTCAAATGATGGTGAAAAATAAATAATATGCTACATAACGCAAGCCAACATGAAAATTGTTCTGGCACTGACGGGAGCTTCAGGACAGCTTTACGGAGTCAAGCTACTGGAAGAGCTCCACAAAAAGGAGATCGAAACCCATTTAATAGTCTCTGAGCCAGCGGAGATAACGTTGAAGGTGGAAACCGATTATGATCTCGACTACCTCAAATCAATGGCTTCTAAGTTCTATGATAACGAGGATATTGCAGCGCCCATGGCCAGTGGGAGCTTCAACCACGATGGGATGATCATCGCTCCCTGCACCATGAAGACTGCTTCCAGCATAGCCCACGGTATCACGGACAACCTCATCACCAGGGCAGCAGATGTAACTTTGAAGGAGAGGAGGAAACTGATCCTGCTGGTGAGGGAAACCCCTCTACACTCCGGGCATCTGAGAACGCTGTTAACCCTATCGGAGCTGGGAGCAGTTATTATGCCTCCGTTACCGGCTTTATACACCAGGCCGGCAAGCATTGATGAGATGGTCTCCCAGACGGTGGGCAGGGTTCTGGAGAAATTCAGTATCACAACAGACTTCAAGAGATGGGAAGGCCTATAACCATAAACTTATAAACTTGGAATACGTTCTACTGGCTACTGGTTATGCTCCACTTATTTTTCCAGTAGTCCTTGATAACGTCCAGGGTAATTAAATCCTCTCCGGAAAGAAATCTTATACAGGAACTGCCTCCGGTGGATATGTGATCCATCTTTCTATCCATGCCGGTTATTCTGGCGGCTGAAGAGATGTGTCCTCCTCCAACGATGGAAAAATCGGCCTCAGAAACTGATCTGAGGACTTCCGTGGTGCCTAAGGCGAACTTTTCATCCTCAAAGACACCAGAGGGTCCATTTATTACTGCGATATCGTATTGAGGTATAATTTCGCTCAAGGCGGAGATGGTGTTGATACCGATGTCCATGATCTTTCCCTGGAGTTCTTCTATGGACACGTCGTTCCTTACGCCATCTACTTCTACACCATAATCTATGGGAAGAACTACTCTATCTCTGTAATCCTTCAATAATTTCTTCATCTTGCTGTCGTCAATATCTTCTTTGTTCTCCTCTACCACTTCCTCATTATCCCCGATATCCTGCCCATCAAGCATATGAAAATATATGGCCGTAACGCCGGTAAGTACGACCTTTTCAGCGATATTTCTGGTCAATACATTCTCCATGACCTTGACCGAGTCCTTTATCTTTGCTCCCCCTAAAACGAATATCTTGCTGTCTTTGGAGTGAAGGGCTGTTGAAAGGGCCTCAACCTCCTTCTCGATCAATCTACCCCCAACTGAGGGTAATACAGGGACAAAGCCCACCATCGACGCGTTATTTCTGTGGCACGCTGCGAAGGCATCGTTAATGAACAGGTCGAAATGGTCTTTCAATTTGTTTACCATGATCGAACCCGAGTGGCTTTCAGGGCTTCTATCCATTCTCTCCTCAGAATATAGCCTAACATTCTCCAGAAGCAGAACATCACCATTCTCCATATTGTCTATCTCTTCTATAGCCCTCTTGCTGAACATTTCGTCAATATAGGTCACATTTTTCCCCAGAATCCTGGAAAGAACCTTAGCGTGGCTCTCCAGGGTGGTGAAATCCTTCTTTCCCGGTCTGCTCTGGTGGGAGGTTATAACAACTTTAGAACCCTCCAGATGGTCTAAAGTCGGCAAATGACCCTCGAACCTGTTTGTGTCAAGAATAGTAGAATTAACAATAGGGGAGTTAATATCCAGCCTTGCAAGAACGCTTTTACCCTCGCACTCCACGTCATCAAGTGTGGGCAAACCTTTAATCATTATATTTTTCTCTTGAATAGGGTTAATTAACGTTTTTGATTCTATAAATACATCAGCAGTAACAGGTATAGGCAATAAACAGAAACCGGCTTTAAGAAAAATAATAAAAAATCCAAAATAGTATTGTTTATTAATTGAATACCCTACTTCTTGGCGAGGGTGATCTCTATTGCTGAGACGTTTGCTTCTCCCTGTTCACTTTCTACCTTTTCTGTGGAAATGCTTATATCCTTAACGTCCACATCCGGCAGGAACCTTTTTCTGACGATCTCTGCTACATCGACTGCTCTGCTTATTGCTCTTCCTCTCGCTTTAACTGAGACCTCTCCAATTCCACTGTTGAACTGGGTCAACACTGCCAGAACGTAGTTCATAACCGGCTTATTTCCAACAAACACTGCGTTTTCAGCCATTTTTCTACCTCCCTGTTAGTCTTGTTTTTTGTGATTGCTCACAAATCCTAAAGTTATATTAATTTTTCTCACTTTAAATTGTTGATATCATATCAGCTTTTGCTTAACCATTAGCTCTGCATTCAATATGCTGGCTCCTGCGGCGCCTCGTACCGTATTGTGTCCCATAGCCATGTATTTTACAGTGCGGTCCCTATCCTCCCGTATTCTTCCTACAGTTATGCTCATCCCATTGCCTTCATCCCTATCAAGGCGGGGTTGAGGTCTGTCGGGCTCGTACCTCACTTTAATGACTTTTTCAGGTGAAGTAGGGAGGTCAAGAGGTTTTAGGGACTCAAAGGCTTGAACCACATCATCTACGCTGACGTCCCTATCAAATCGGGTCCATAGAGCCTCCAGATGGCCATCGATGACGGGAACACGGTGACAGGATACCGAAACATTGAGGGGAGCAAAATCTATCTCATTTCCATTGAACTTCCCCAGAAGCTTGAGGGGCTCGACCTCGACCTTCTCTTCCTCCCCCTTGATGTAGGGCAACACGTTATCCGTTATACCCAGGGAAGGAACACCCGGATAACCTGCTCCGCTTAAAGCCTGCATGGAAGCCATGGTAACATCCTGAAGACCGAGATTGAGCAGAGGCTTTAAGGTAATGACGAAGACGATGGTGGTGCAGTTGGGGTTGGTGACAATGAAACCATCCCACCCCCTATTCTTTTTCTGCACGTCTACCAGGCCCAGGTGATCGGGATTCACTTCCGGAATGATCAGAGGAATATCTGTTCCCATCCTGAAAGATGATGCATTGCTGGCAACTATAAAACCCTCTTTAGCGAATTCTTCCTCAACTTCTTTCGCCACACTGGATGGAAGGGCAGAAAAAGCGATATCAGCATCCACCTTTTTGGGGTCCAGAGGATCCATCTCCATATCTTTCGCCTCTGGAGGCATGTCTGAAGATACGATCCAGTCAACCTCCTCTCCGTAAGTCTTACCTACTCTACGCTCTGAAGCCGCTAATGACTCTAACTCGAACCAGGGATGACCTGAGAGGAGCTGAATAAACTTCTGACCCACCATACCTGTGGCTCCCAGTACAGCAACTTTGAGTTTGCTCATATGGCTAACCCTTTATCACGTACTTTTAAATTTTGCCCTGAAATTGAAAGATGAAAAGTAAAGATTTAAACCCCAGGTCACATCAGGACATACTACCTAAAAAACATATAACCCCCTTTACCATACTTTTACTTACTTTCCCATTCACCATTTACCGCAAACTTCATAAACTCATTTAAAGAAATAATAGAATAAGCCCTAAATACCAATGGGCCGATAGCTCAGTTGGAAGAGCGCTGCCTTGGCATGGCAGAGGCCTGGGGTTCAAATCCCCATCGGTCCACTCTTTTTGGAGGTTCTAACTGGGTTTAGTGGACTTTTTGGGATGAAGAACCATCTAATTGATGACGTGGTCTGATATTTTTATGGATGGTAAAAAACAAAAAATTTTATATGTTTAAACTCTCTAAATGATTAATTGGTGGCAGGTGGCTGGGTAAAATCGAACCTGTTCCAATCCCCCATATCTTAACCCCCACACCCCCATACTTAAACCACTACCACCTTTTATAACCCAGCCACCACCCTTATAACTGATTTGAGCACCTCAAAACCCTTGAAAATTGAGAGAGATGGTTTATAATAATTGGTAATTGAACTACTGGTTTTAGTTCAGTATCACAAGCCCTTATCTTAATTCAGTAACTCAACATAGTAACTTAAAACAGTATTTTAGTTCAGTATTTTCTAACCTTATTTAGAGTACTGGTTTAGCTTTAGAACTTTAGTTCGGGTTAATTATTTAATTTATGGCTAAAGAAGCAGTATAGGATTTATTTATAGTCTAAATGCCGGTGGAGAGTTTTAGATGAAAAGGTCGAGGTATGAAATCAGGCTTGACATTCTTCAAGCCTCAATGGAGGGAGCTACAAAAACGAAGATCGTGTTTGCATCCTATTTGAATTTCAAGCAGAAGGCAGATAAATATATTGACCTTTGGTTGAAGGAGATTTTTTAGTGCTGACTCGAGATGGAGGTAAAAACGTCTTTAAGACAACTGAAAAAGGTTTGGGGCTGATCAACGCTTTCAAAGTCTTTTTAAGCGAGATGGAGGATTTAATCCTGGTGGACTCTCATACGGTTAGTTTGGTGGATAATGCTATATCGTTCAAAAAAGGATAATTTAGGGTTTTTTATGCTTTACCGAGTATAGACCCAACGCCGATCTGAAGCTTGTTTTTTGTTTTTTTGTCGTCAGTTCAATACTTTTTGTGCTTCGAAATAGGTTTCTCCGTCCTTTAGCTGTCCTTCTACATTGAGAACTCCCTGATCACTGTCTTCTTCTTCCAGGTACTGGGTATTGAACTGGGCCATTAAATATCCGCCGTTGTAGTCGGTTACAGTTACTTCAGTGGGTGTTGCTCCATTACACCTTAAGGAATCTTGTTTTATTTCTGTGACCTGATGTGGCTCTGGCAACTGAATAAAGACGGTGAACTTTCCTTCCTCACTTAAATCTAAATCTTGGGGGCTCACTTCGATAACTGCAGATACCTTCTCCATCTCCTGTTCGTTAACTCCTAAACTGGGGGAGCTCTCAACACTTTCTATATCTTTATCTGAACCCTTATAAACTATTCCTACCTGCATAACGAAGGTGGAAATCAAAATAATCAATGTGAGGTACAATGTGGCTATACTGACTATCCGCTTTCTGCTCCTTTCTTTCATGCTTCTCAACCTCCGTTGATACATTTTGGTTGAAGCTTTAAAAACTCACGGAAAACATCATGATAATTTGAGGGAATGCCCATAATTTTATTTGAATTAAAAATTTTAACTGATTATCATCGATTATTAAAAAAGAACATATACCATTAAGTTGAATAATATATGGTGAGGATGTTGAAGTATCTCTTAGGTTTAACCCTTCTCAGCCTGGCATTAATGGTTGCAGGCTGTGTGGAAGAAGATGGAGTGACCACACCAACACCAGTAGAAAGCCCTATGAGTGAGCAGACCCCAACTGCCTCACCAACCACCACTCCAACAGTTACTTCGACACCAGCCGCTGCCACACCCACCCCTACCGCAGTTACGACCACTACCTCCTCTGAGCCTGCAGGGACTCCTCTACCTCAGTATGAATATGGCGTGGAGTATAAGGCTCAGGTGGTTGGAGTAATAGATGGGGATACTGTAAACGTCGTCGTTTATCCGGATAAAACGGAAGAGCGGTTGAGATTGCTGGGGATTGACGCTCCCGAGCCGGTGGCCGTAAGGAACACTCCGGGAGAGTATGATAATATAACCGACGTTTACTGTCTGGAGAGCTGGGGACAGTCTGCAAGTGAACACCTCACATCAGCTATTGCCGGAAGGATTTGTGATATCGAATTCGATCGACAGGCAGGTTTTAGAGATGAATACGGCAGGCTTCTGGCTTACGTTGACTATGACAGGGACATCAATGCACAGATGGTTAAACTGGGTCTGGCAAGGGTCTATACTGAAGAGGACTTCGATAAAGAATCCGAATACCTCGACTACCAGGAGAAAGCAAAGGAAGAAGGGATGGGCCTGTGGAACTGCAAAGAGTAACTTTTTAACGCTTTTTTAGACCTGAGCCAGCACGATAGGGCCCTGAAAAACTGTAATAAACAGTAAACAGCACCATCAAATACCAGGAGCTACCGCAATCGTTTTTAGTCCGCACCGGTGAAGAGCTCTGTGGTGTGGTGAAATGGTTTCTTCATGGAAAACCGGGCTGATCTATCATCGGGATTTCCTTCTTCACGAGCACTCTTCCACCCATCCGGAGAGAAGGGAACGGTTGATGTACACCATGGACCAGCTGGAAGAAGAAGGAATATTCGAGCTGCCGGAGATAACCGTTTATGAGCCCCATAAAGCATCTATGGAAGACCTCTTGAGAGTGCACTCAAAGGATTACATCGACAGGCTGGCCGGAATGGGTAAGGGATTAGCTATAGATAGAGAGGGAGAAACTATTGCTCAGGATGTGACCTTTGAACAGGCAAGGCTTGCCGCAGGGGGAGCAATACTGGGTGGCGAGCTCGTTGTGGAAAAGGATGTGGACCACTCGTTTGTTATGGCCAGACCTCCAGGGCACCACGCTTCTGTCTCTCATGGTCATGGTTTCTGCTTCTTGAACAGCACCGCTATAATGATCAGATATCTTCAGGAGAAACATGGAATTGAAAGAGTGTTGATCTGGGACTGGGACGCCCATCACTTCGATGGAACACAATCCATCTTCTACGAAGACCCCTCAGTACTCACTATTTCCACCCACCAGAGCGGTAAGACCCTTTTCCCCGGGACAGGCTTCATCGAAGAAGTTGGATTGGGTGAGGGAGAAGGATATAATGTGAATGTTCCTCTCCCCCCTGGAACCTCTGATGAAGGCTATCTCCAGGTGGTCAATGAAGTATTCATTCCCCTGGCAAGGGAATTCAAACCGGATATGCTGGTGGTGGAAGCAGGTCAGGACAACCACTTCACCGACCCCATCACCATGTTGGACCTGACTGCTCAGGGATATGCTAAACTAATGGGAATTGCGGTAGATATGGCATCCGAATTGTGTAGGGATAGGTTGGTGGCGGTTCTGGAAGGAGGATATGGGGTTGAAGGAGGTTTACCCTATACCAATCTGGCGGTCATTGCCAGCCTTGCAGGACTGGATACTACCAGCATAAGGGAGCCGGAAAACTACAGATCACCTGATAGGAGCGCTAACCTGGACGTCATTCAAAACATAATTGGTAAAGTAAAGGAAGTGCATTCAAAATACCATCACATCTAGTGAGGGAGTGTATAACGTCTTCAGGTGTACGGTCATTGTGATTACAATTTGCAGGCTATCCATTAACTATTTTATATTTTGTGAGCGGAATTATTGAGGCTGCAGAGGTATCACCTCAGGATTTAGCTCCTCAGCTTCCTTCTAAATCCTGATCACCTCTTCAGCCACTGCCTTTTCCCCAAATTTATGATAATAATACGTTTTCCAAAACCTTTAAGTAAATGATTATTATAATACTAATTACACACACCCCTCCAACCGGCAGCCCACCGTTAACCCCGGTGGGCCAATTTTAAAGGGGGGAATCAGAACCATATAGCCCTCTTATTTCCCTCTACCCTATTATACTACTCGGAACATGTATCAACGATCTCTGATCACTGGTAGATCATGCTGGGGGAACAGGCTCTTTTCTTGATCCTTGATTTGAGGTAGTTATCTCTAAAAGCTTAGAACTGACCCAGCGCCTATTGTCTTAAACTTTTCACCCAGGATGGAGGCGAGGATGGCCTCAGCTCTGAAACCCGTGCAGTGGCAGGGAGCGATAAAATCCAGTTTGGTGTCAAGCCATTTACCCAGCTCTCTGATCTCTTCACTCTTCTCACTGATGAGGTGGGTACCGCCTACGATGTACCTGACCTCTTCTCCAGCGACCTCTTCGGCATACTCCACTGTGTTCTTCAGGCCAGCATGACAGCATCCCAGTAGAAGCACAACACCACCTCTCGTCTTTACGGCCAGGGCCTGGTCATCCAGTATTTCATCTTTCACCTTCTCTCCATTCTTTATTATGTGGCTGTCCAATTTACCTCCCTTGTGCTTTCGAGGTATTTCCCCCAAAGCCCACACGTTTTTACTTACTTCAACAGGGCCTTCATGCTCCACAATACCGGCAAGCGACTCGATCTCTTCTTTCCTGTAGGGCATGCCGATGTACTCGTCTTTTAAGTATCGGGGAAGCCAGGCATCAGGATGAAGATAAACTTCTGCATCCAAAATCCTGAGCACGTCTGTCATCCCTGTGGTATGGTCATAGTGTCCGTGACTGATAACCACTTTACCTGCCTCATTTAAAGGAGCTCTCATCTGCTGAGCGTTATGGCTGATCACTCTTTTGCCTGTATCGAACAAAATAACCTCTTTTTCGGTTCCTACCAGAGCGGCAAAACCCCACTCCCCCAGCAGGTTTGGGGGTCTATTCTCCACTACCTTGTTATCCGAAAGGATGTAAACCTCCATAACTCTCCATTATCCGTTACTGCAAAAAGCTTTATTCTCAGTATATGGGTGCGATATATTTATTAACCCCCTAAGAATGTGCTTCATGTACCAATTTACAGTCAAACATGGAGATACGATCAGTTTGATTGGTTTGTACTGGAAGGTGAAAGTATGAAATCATCGTATGCTTACATCAGAGATGCGTGGAAGAATCCTGACGAAAGTTATGTGAAATCATTGATGTGGGAAAGGCTCCAGCAGTGGAGGGACGAACCCTCAGTTGTAAGAGTTGAGAGACCCACCAGACTGGATAGAGCGAGAGCAATGGGTTATAAAGCAAAGAAAGGCATAATTGTGGTCAGATCCAGGGTCGGTAGAGGCGGAAGGAAGGCAACTAGACCCAACAAAGGAAGAAAAACCAGAGGGATGCACGTCAATAGAAAAACATCGAAGAAAAATCATCAGCTTATAGCAGAAGAAAGAGCATCCAAAAAGTATCCCAACATGGAAGTCCTCAACTCTTATCCCGTGGGAGAAGACGGCAAGCACAAGTGGTTTGAGGTCATCTTGGTCGATAGGGATCACCCGTCTGTAAAGACAGACGGTCAGATGGCCAACCTCGTTCAGAAAAAAGGCAGAGTACATAGAGGATTGACATCTTCAGGAAGGAAATCCAGAGGACTGAGAGCCAGAGGAAAGGGCGCTGAAAAGGTTAGGCCCAGCGTCAGGTCTAACTTCCGCTCATAAACCTTTTTTCATTTTATGAATGTAGAGAGAATAACTGCTTCCGCAGTAGTTTATTCTACCGAGAGTGAGGAAAAAGTATTACAGGCTTTCAAGAATATATTCCCTTTTGAACCCCAGGTCGAAATAATGGAAGTTCAGGGACACTACGGAAACCCCATGCAGCTCTTGAAGACTGAAGCGACCAAAAAAAAAGAAGTAAAAGAATTGTGGGGTTTTTTGATGGAAAGGCTGGGAGAGCAGAAGAACGCTTTATTGAACACCATTGAAGAAAAGCTGGACGAAAACAACGTCTTCCACCTCAGACTATCCAAACAACAGGCATATCAAGGAGTTCTTGAGATCACAGAAGGAGGAGATAATGTCAAACTGAAGGCAAAAATAGTCTCCTACCCCGCCAAAAGAGAGAAAGCCCTAAAAACCCTGGAAGAATTGCTGTCCCAGACATGAATGTGGATTTTGTGAGACTCGACCCCCCTGAAATAGGGAATCTATTGGGGATCGAAAATTTCGTGGTATTCACCGAAAAACCGGGGATAACGGATAGATCAGGGGATTCTGTGGGAACTGAAGGCTATCTGTTGAAATGTGATGAAGTGGGGCAACTATTATCCGGTCTGAAAAAGGCCAGGAATAACTGGCTGGTGGGGGTGATGAGCGGCAATATCAAGGTCAATAAGGAGGCGGTAATGCGTAAAAAGGTTGACGCACTCCTTGATTTTCCTGATAGGCGAATTGATTATGCTACCCTGAAACTGGCTGCCGAAAAAGATGTTGTGATCGAGCTGGCGATCTCCAAGTTCTTGAACAGCTGGGGATTGAAGAGGACCAAAATATTTGAGGAGACAATCCAGACCATAAAACTGATAAAAAAATTTGGTGTTCCTTTCGTGTTGACTTCGGGAGCGAATAAATGGTATGAGCTCCGCAGTAAAAGACAGATTTATGAGCTCTTCTCTTTCTTGGGGGCTGACCAAGCAAAAGAACAATATTATATGAAGAACCTCATGAGAAGATTCACTGACCCGGATTACATTGCAGAAGGACTGGAGATAATTGCGGAGGACTGAAAAAGCGTATGTTCGAGGGATGCTGATGAAAGGTTTACCCCCGGTACTGAGGGAGAGAAAAAGATATATTGCTTTCAGACTCATCTTTAATCATGATATTTCGGAGCCTGAAAATAGCTCCGATTCCCAAAAGACTGAAATTGAAACAAGAGATTTGGCATTGGCCGTATGGAACAACCTGATATCTCTGTTCGGGGATTACTATAGCTCTGGTTCCGGCATGTGGCTGGAAGAATTTAATGAGGGATATGGAATCCTCCGGTGTTACAACCACGCGGTTGATAAGATTAAAGTAGCATTAACCTTAACCGCAAGAGTGAGTGGAGTGAATGTAATCCCTGTAATCTTGGGAGTAAGTGGAACGATTAAAAAGTGTAAAAGTAAGTATATTGGAGGTGTAAAGAATGCAGATGCCGCAAATGGGTTATGATAGAGCTATTACGGTATTCAGTCCGGATGGCAGATTATTTCAGGTCGAATACGCTAGAGAGGCTGTTAAGAGAGGTGCAACAGCTATCGGTGTTAAAACAACGGATGGAGTAGTTTTGATCGCTGATAGAAGAGTAGCCAGCAGGTTACTGGAAGCAGATGCCATTGAAAAGATATTCAAAATAGATGAGCATGTCTGCGCTGCCACATCCGGTCTTGTTGCTGATGCTCGTGCTCTGGTCGATAGGGCTCGAATTGAATCCCAGATAAATTGGTTGACTTATGATGAATCCATATCAGTGAAGGAATTGGCCAAGAAGATATGTGATTTTAAGCAGCAGTTCACCCAGTTTGGGGGTGTAAGGCCTTTTGGAGTTTCCCTGCTGGTAGCAGGAATTGATGATAAATCTCATCTCTATGAAACCGACCCCAGTGGAGCTCTCCTGGAGTATAAGGCTACTGCCACGGGAGCAGGAAGGACCGTGGTTTTGGAGCATCTGGAGAACCACTACAAAGAAGATATGGCTCTGGATGACGCAATTAAGATGTCCTTGATCGCTCTCGGAAAGGCGATAGAGGGAGAGCTCACTCCAGAGACGGTGGAGATAGGCATGGTAAAGATGGAAGATAAGAAGTTCCAGGAGCTGACCATTGAAGAATCTAAACCATACGTTGAGCAGGCCAACGAAGAACTAAAGAAAGAGCTGGGTAAATAAAGCACGTAAAGCACGTAAATAATCATTTGGTGTAGTTAGATGGTATCCCTGGATAATGCGGTTGTAGCCAAACTCAAAAGACATGGAGAGAATTTTGAGGTACTTGTAGACCCGTACTTAGCCAGGGATCTCAAAGAAGGCAAGGAAGTGGACTTCGAGAATTTACTGGCTGCTGAAGAAGTGTTTAAAGACGCAAGTAAGGGCGATAGAGCATCTATTGAAGACCTGGAGAAAGCATTTGGGGAAAGCGACATTCAAAAAATTATTGCCAGAATAATCGAGGAGGGTGAGGTTCAGATAACTGCTGAGCAGCGAAAAGAAATGCAGCAGCAGAAAGAGAGGAGGATCGTTGACTTCATCAGCAAGAACACTGTCGATCCCAAATCAGGCACTCCTCACCCACATGACAGGATTAGGCGAGCGATGGATGAAGCCAAAGTTCACATTGACATCTTTAAATCTGCTGAAGTTCAGGCCAGAGAGATCGTCAAAAAGATCAAACCCATCATACCCCTAAGGTTCGAGGAATTGGAGGTTGCAGTCAAGGTACCTCCCGAATATGCAGGTAGAGCCAACCAAGCCATTCACTCTTTTGGAAATATCACTCAGGAAGAATGGCAACAGGATGGAAGCTGGATATGCGTGTTGAGGATCCCTTCTGGACTGCAGACAGATCTTATGGATTTGTTGGGAAGAGTGACTAAAGGCGAAGCAGAAACAAAAACACTGAGGAGGATTTATTGATGACCCGGAAAATAGTACTGCCAGGAGATCTGCTGGCACCAAATCCCAAAGCAGCAGGTTATGGAACTTATGTTGATAGTGGTAAGGTTTATGCCAGAATAATGGGTTTATTCGATAAGAACGATACAGGAGTAAGAGTAATCCCATTAAAAGGCAAATACATGCCTTCAGTGGGCGACATAGTTATAGGTGTTGTAAGAGAGGTTTCTTCAAGTGGGTGGAACGTGGATATTTACTCTCACTATCCTGCTTTTCTCCCTCTTTCGGAGAACCCTGATTACAAGCCGGCGAAGAAAGTCGAGGACGTGCTGGATATTGGAGACTCCATTGTCGCCAAAGTCCTCAATATCGACCCCAGGTTGAGCATCACCTTGACCATGAGAGAAAAGGTGTGCAGATCGGTAAGATTTGGAAGGATTGTAGCTATAAACCCCGCCAGAGTCCCCAGAGTCATTGGAAAGAAGGGGAGCATGATAAAGACCCTCAAGTCGGAGCTGGGTATCCAGATACTTGTGGGTCAGAACGGCCTCATCTGGCTGAGCGGGGATGCAAGGAAAATTGCTGATGCTGAAAAGGCAATATATATGATAGAAGAAGAAGCTCACACTGAAGGTCTTACTGATAGAATTATCGAGCTCATAAAAAGTAGAAGAGGGGAAGAAGAATGACGGATAATGGAGAAAAACAACTTTTAATTGATGGTAAAAGACTGGATGGCAGAGAACTCGATGAGCTCAGACCGATAAAGATCGAGTCTGGAAATCTCAAGAGAGCTGACGGTTCCTGTTATCTTGAAATGGGTAACAATAAAATAGTTGCAGCGGTTTACGGTCCCAGAGAAGTGTTCCCAAGACACATGCAGGACCCCAGCCGGGCTATAATAAGATACAGATATAGTATGGCTCCTTTCAGCGTGGACGAAAGGAAGAGACCCGGACCAGATAGAAGGAGCCTGGAAATATCCAAAGTCAGCCGGGAAGCATTTGATCTGGTTGTCATGAAGGAATTCTATCCTAAGTCAGGGATAGACGTGTTTGTGGAAGTTCTACAGGCTGACGCCGGAACAAGGACGGCTTGCATAAATGCGGCTACTGTCGCATTGGTGGATGCCGGGATAGCCATGAAAGGAATGATCTCTTCGATAGCTATAGGGAAAATAGACGGCAAGATCGCCCTCGACCTCTTTAAAGATGAAGATAACGAGGGAGAAGCCGATGTACCCCTGGCATTCGTCATAAGAGATGGAGAGATCAGATCCATTGGTTTAGTCCAAATGGATGGTAAAATGACATACGATGAGATCAAGCAGGGAGTTGAGCTGGCCAAGAAAGGAGCTCTGGAGATATACAACCTTCAGAGAGAAGCCATACTTCGAAAATACTCTACTGATGACGAGGAGGTGGAGGAATAATGGGCGAGGATATTCTTTCAGATATTAAAAGAGATTACATTTTGATGAAATTAAAGGAGAAAGAAAGAGTCGATGGAAGAAAGATAGACGAATACAGAAATATTGAAATTGAAACCGGAATAATCTCTAAGGCTGAAGGCTCTGCTCAGGTCAAACTGGGTAACACTCAAGTGATCATTGGGGTCAAGATGCAGCCCGGTGAGCCGTTCCCCGACAGACCGGAGAAAGGTGTCATAATCACCAATGCCGAATTAGTTCCTCTGGCATCTCCAACCTTTGAACCCGGCCCCCCCGATGAGAATTCCATCGAGTTGGCCAGGGTTGTGGATAGAGGTATTAGAGAGAGCGACTGCATCGACCTGGACGGCCTGTTCATCGAAGAGAACAAGGTGTGGATGGTCTTCGTGGACATACACGCCATCGACGATGACGGAAATCTGATGGACGCTGCTGCTGTAGCGGCTATCGCAGCCCTTCTCACCACCAAGGTTCCGGCAGAGAATTTCGAATTAGGTGAAGATTATCCTCTACCGGTTCGGGACCTGCCAGTGAGCGTTACATCACTGGTCTCCAACGACACCATCCTGGTGGACCCCAGCAGGGATGAAATAAGCGTAGGAAATCACCTTATTACCATCACATCAGACCAGAACGGCAATGTGGTCTCCATACAGAAGAGCGGCAGTTATCCACTCAGTGAGGAAAAATTTTATGAACTCATTGAGACCAGCTTGAAAAAAGCCAAAGAAATCCGAGAGATGCTGGAAGAAGTTTAATAGCGTCGTCGAAAAACTGCATAGAAGGGGATGAACCATGGGAAAAAAGAAAGTAAAAGCCTCTGGAAGATTCGGAGTAAGATACGGCCTTAGATCCAGAAGAGGAGTCGATAAGGTCGAAGAACGACAGCGAAGGAAATACGTCTGTAAGAGATGCGGAAAGAAGACCATCAAACGCACAGGTACGGGAATATGGTCCTGCAACAGCTGCGGCTACAAGTTTGCGGGCGGGACATACGTACCCCGAACACCAGCCATGAAGATCGTAGAGCAGTCCGCCAGAAAAACAAAGAGTCTCTGATTAACCAAAGGTGTGATAAATGAGCTATATTTGCCTTGTTTGCGGGTCTGAGGTCGATGTAGACCTGGAAAGGAACCTGATCCAGTGCACCAAATGCGGGAACAGGATCCTCATGAAGCCTAGACCGCCAGCACTGAAGAAAAGGGTTAAGGCAGAATAGCTATTCCCTATTTTAATCACTTGATCCTGAAACTTTTTTGTTCAACTTCCAACAATTTTTATGTTATCAGGTCCAAATCCAATTAGATCGGAGGGAGTTTATGCTGGATGCACTTCTTGAGCAGAATGTAGGCGGATTTGACCTGTACTTTAGGGCCATTATAGGGTTGGTTGCCGTGATCGGCTTGTCAATGAACTATTTTACGGGGTGGCAGTGGCTGGCGGCGCTGGTAGGCTTTGTGGGTCTTTTTACGGCTATAACCAGACACTGCACGCTTTACAACGTGATGGGGTACAGCACGGCTAAAAAAGCTGAAAGATAATAGATGGTTTAGGTGAACAGGTTTATGGTGAGGAAGATCACGGTAGCCTTGACCTCGCACCGGGTAGAGGAACTGGAACAGCTGGAAGAAGAGGCCCGGAAAAACCGGGTATTTATCCTGGAGGAGCCGGAGAACAATTCTCTTTACAGGTTCTTTGAGGAAGAAATCGGTGTAGAGGAGTATATGGACCATGTCAACACCTCTTTTCCCGTATTCACCCGCAGTTACCTCCAATTGCTCAAAAGGCTGTATAATGAGGGTTTAGAGATAGTGCAGATAGACCCCTACTCCCAGAACTTGGAACAGATATACAGGGATATTGAGAGAGGCGGGGATGGTGATCTGCATGGCAAAGAGATGGATGTGGTCAGGAAAGTGGAGAAAAGGGTTACCTACACCTGGCTAAAGTACCACCAGGAATTCCTCCAACAGAACTTTGATGAGATAGTAAAAGGAACGGTCCTTTTTGCCAGGGCAGATGCTCAAAGGTTCAGGTCGAAGGACCTCATGAGAGCCAGACACATAGCCAAATTTGTAGAGAAAGTGGATGGTAATGTCATGGTGGAGGCTGGAAGGATGCATTTCCTCCTCCCCGAATTCTTGAGGACCATGGTTGGCAATGTTGACACGGTCGATCTGGTGGAAAGAACAGCCCGGGACTGCGATCTTGAGCTGGTAGAGAATCCGGGGAACGTGTTGACCGAAAAATACATTCTGGACGAGAAGTTGGGGGATGATGAAGCCAAATTGATGGCGGCGCAGGGATTGATATATATCTCCTTGATAAAAAAGGAAGAATTGCTGCCCACTGACGAACATCTCTGCCCACACCTTAAAGACGAAGTGGAGGTGGCGAAGAACGCCAGCAGTTTGAGGTACGAGGAGTGCAAAGAAGAATTTGAGCGATTATGGGAATTCAATTGAAAGAATTTTGATCGAAAGCCTTTAAGTTGAAAGTTTTTAAATCCCGAATCTATTCCTGATTATGGTCAAGTTGAGTGACAGGCAGATCGCGGATTATTTTCACCGCAGCTACACTGCAGTTGATGGGCTGTGGTTCATGAAGCTGGAAGAAGAATACGGTTTTGACAAGGCCTTGGAGATCGATAGGAGGGTGTGGGAAGTCCTCCCCAAGATACAGGCCCGCAAACTGAAATCCATTTTAGACGTTGGTGAAGGGTTGGAGGCTCTGGAGGAGTGCCTGACCACCAAACTCGATCTGGAAGGGTTTAGTTTTGAAACCGAAGGGTTTGAGGAAGGATTCAGGATAATTATCCATGAATGCCCGTGGCACGAACTGATGGTAAGATCCGGGAGAGAAGAGCTCTCCGGTAAGGTGGGAAGTGTGATCTGCGATACGGAATATCCCGTATGGGCATCTGAATTCGGTGATATAAGGTTCGAGCTGAAAGAGCAGATATGCGAAGGGTCGAGCTGCTGTACCCTCGATTTTTGTAGCAGGTGATTCAGCTGGCTGTGAAGAAGGTGCTGATGCTGGGGAATCCCGGGTTAAGGGAAGAATGCTCTCCAGCAGAATTCGGCTCTGAAACCGTTAAAATAGTTCAGGACCTTAAAGGTACTTTGAGCCATCTCCAGCAGGTGAAGGGAATAGGGAGGGCTTTGGCCGCTCCTCAGCTTGGTTACCTGAAGAGGGTGGTGTATGTTCAGACTCCTGGCAGAAAGTTTGTGCTGGTGAACCCTCAGATAGTGTGGAAGAGTGAAGAGATAATCGAGGTGTGGGACAGCTGTTATAGCTTCGACGTAGCATTCTTCGTGGGGATAGAGAGACACAAGAGCATCGAAGTTGAGTACCAGGATGAAAAAGGAGATTACAGGGTTGAAAGGTTCTCTGATGGTCTATCGGAGCTTTTGCAGCACGAGATCGATCACCTCCACGGTGTGTTGGCCACTGACCACTTGAGGGATGTTAAGAACATCATCTCCAGAGAGGAGTGGGAGAAGCGGTTTCGGGGATAGGGGCAAGTATATACTCTTCTTAACAAGAAAAAGTTGGAGTAAGTTATTGTTATTTAAAAAACGGGCGAAAATGACCTGTTCTTCCCAATTTGACCAAAACTTTTTTAGCATAGTTATGCTTAATCATAATAATTATGGTGGTTATATGACGTCGTCTATTAACGAATCGAAAAAGAATGGAACTATTTTTAGAACCCTTCTAACTGTCTTTTTTTTCTTCGCCATGGCATCGGCAGTATCTGCGTATCCTCTTCAAGTGAATTTGGATAACCACAACTACGTTCAAGGCGAAGAGACCCTTATAGAAGGTGAAATTACGGACACTGAAGAACAGGTTAATGTCTCTGTGGAAATATACAATTCTTCTGGAACTCTTATGGATTCTTTTACGCCTACGACCTCTGGATCAACTCCCAATAGTTTCTCCATCTCGAATGAGATAGATGTGAACTATTCAACCGGCGAATATAATGTCTATGTAACAAGTGGAAGCAATTCTCTCAACACCAGCTTCCAGGTAATTTCTGAGAGACTGAAACCGAGACTACATCTTATATCTGATCCGAGTGATTTTGTGGCGGTCAACACCAGTTTGAACGCAACTTCAAGCCCTAATGGTTACAATTTTACTGATATAATCGCTATGTCGAAAAGTGCGCCAGGGGAAGTTCATTACGGGAACGCTACCATAAATTCTACTCAGTACTATTTCGTTTTGGTGGACAGTAACTCCCAGGGAATATACGATACAATCTACGTGGATGACGATGAGGCCTTCGAGTTGTACAACTTCTCTGAAGATGATTCAGGGATGGTGGAGCAGGAATACGGAGCGGGAGATACTTTCAAGGATTACATGATCGGACAGATAGATATTAGAGAAGGTGATAGCGTTTTCCTTGGTTCTCCGGTGAATTCCACCACCTTTTCTGGAGGAGATATCATAGATTTTGTGGTGACGGTGAAGAATGAGACCCAGCACATAAAAGAAAATGAGCCACTGGATCTAAACCTGCCGGGAACTGGGACTTCGAGCGTAACAACAAATGCAGAGGGTTACTACCTCGGAAACTTCACTGCACCCACAGCGACCGGCACTTACACCATTGAGGTGAACGGAACACCCACATCTTCTATCACCGTAGAGACGTTCGGTTTAAAGGTAAGAACTGCTGACCTTAACGGGAATCCAAAGACTTCTTTCTCACCCGGAAGTAAAATAAGAATGGAGATAATCTCCAAGGATGAGAACGGAAATCCAGCGGATCTTGATGAAATGTCTGTCAACGTGACCCTTCCAAACGGCACGACCGGTTCAATTCAGGATGGGTTCACCAATCCATCGACTGGAAGATATGTCAATGAGGGGGATCTTAAGGACATGCCTTCTGGAACTTATAGAATAGATGTGTCAGGGACGATGGATTCAGAAACCCAGACGACTGGCACAAGCTTTGAGTTATCAGGACTTGCTTACGAAGCCATGGCAATGAATCCCCAGTTTATCGACCAGCTGGAAAGAGGAGGTCCGGTGAAAGCATTCGCCCCCGGGTCTGATATAACCATAAGCACATTTTTGGTTAACACCTCTGAAGGCAGTATGGGCGGAGGACCGCCCGAAACGTGGGGTCTCGCCGATATGAGCGGGAAGAACTGCTCTGATCTGATAACAGGTGTAAGTGTGAAGGACAGCAGGGGTATAGAATATACTGTTAATTATTCAGCCATGAACATATCTGAGATGGCTCCTGAAGGTATGGAGCCTCCGGAAGGAGTTCGGGAACAATGTGCCGTGGTGATCCAGGCCGAAAACAACTCCTGGACAAACTCTACAGGTGCATATTCACCAAAAATAAAGATGAACTATGAAGGCCACAAGAAGTTCGCCAGAGACGATTTCGGTATCCAGAGATTCCGGGCAGAAGGATACCCAGCTGATTCTGCAGGTAATAAGAACTGGTTCCAGGAGCCCAACAGCACAACCTTCGTGAAGCTGAAGATAACTGATTTGGAGACCAGGAAGCAGATAGACGCTGCCAACATAACCTCTACTTCTATAATCGATATGCAAAGAGAATTTCCACAGTACGAGAATGTTTTCGATAAATCCCACTTGAACGATACCTACAAAGATGATATAGGTGCAATCAAATTCACTTCTCCCTTGGATGAGGGCTTTTACTCCATGAAGTTCAGATTCAAGGCGAGCATTAACGGAGAAACACAGGAAGGTATTGGAAAGGCCTTCTTCGATCTGAAGGAGTATATAATATATGGTGAGCCTTCGGGAAGGAGTTGGATGATCTCTTCTGGTCAGGATGTCAACTTGACCATGAATGTGGTCGATTCCTCCAGCGGTAGTTACATGTTCGGGGGAGAGACAACAAGAACCCCCACCTGTACTGACTGCGACGGGATGACCTTCACAGTGGATAGATTGAGAAACGACCAGCTCAATAAGGAGATAGACCTGGAAGAGTATGGTATAAACGTGAGTTCGGGGACTGTGACCAATTGCTCTAACTCTCAGGCCAGATTAATACTGAGTATCAATGAATCAAATCCTTTACCGTCAGGATGGTATCATATGGAGATCCTGGGCAACAAGTCAGGTAAAACCTATACAGGGCACGCTGGCTTCGAGATAAGGGACTTTGTGGTAGAAACAACATCAATTAGAGTAAATGAAACAGGTGACCTAATTGCTTCCCAGGAAAGTCAGAACACTTACTCTACAGATGGTCATGTTCTCTTCGCAGTAACCGGCAGGCAAACTGAGGACTGGAACCGAATTAGTTTGGGACAAGTCAACTTGATTGAAGTTCTCGACAGTACCAGGAGGCCCGTTTCTGAACCTTATACTTCTGATATAGGCAAAAAGGATGTGTATATATGTGAAGAAGAACACTGCCACAAAGAAAATCTCTTCGTGGTCAATATAACCGGATTATCTCAGGGCAGGTATCAGGCAAATGTTAATGCTGAAAGTGATAGCGGTGCAAGCGATATAGGATCGATGTGGTTTACGGTCTCTTCCTACAACGTAATACCAAGCTACCGCGGCATGATGGAACACGATTCCGTTTTCAGCTCAACCGAGAACTTTACAGCCAACTTTACGGCAATAGAGTTCGATGGAACCTCACATAACTTGAGTGATGGTAGTAGCTGTGGAGACCTTAAATTCCTCATGAAAGAAGAGGCTGACGAACCTATCAGGTTCACAGATGAATATTCTGTGAATAGAGTTGAATCTGAGCCCAATAAATGCAACCTGGAAATCGATATATCCAAGCTTCCTTCAGCAGGAAAATACTTTGGAGAGTTCCGGGTAAACGATACTAATGGAGTCAAACAAACGAGTTACATCGAATTCAATGTCCAGGACTTGGTGGTATCCATACCCAGAATGCAGCAGTTTTGGGTAGGACAGGTAAACAAACCAACCAAAGGAGAACCCCTTAGGGTTGGTCAGCAAGAAGATTTCTGCAGTTACGGGAGTCCAATTTGGGAGAACTGTTCAGATGGCTACTGTAGTGGAAACTACTGTGTTAACACTTCTTCCGCTAATAGAGAGATGTGGAGATTTGAGGGAAATGAATCCTGTCCTGACGACTACACTCAGATCTGGGTGCGGGTCAACAGTACCCACGCCTCAGTTAGCACTTCAGGCTACCAAGAGCCCAACCTCACTGTAGGTGATACATTCGAGATACCGGATGTAAAAATAGAAAATGAGACTGTTACCTGGGAGATCACTACCATAGCTGATGTTAATAACAGTACCGACGATCCGAGCACCGGATTAGGTGAAGGTTACTTCGGGTTCAGGCACGCCAACGACAAGATCTGTGGTATTCAGTACATAGATGGTAATGGCAGCTACTTCACGATGACCCCGCCGAGCAATTACAGCTCGTTCTACTTTGGTCACAGTGAGGTCTATTCAAGGGAAGCCTGGGATGGTTGGTTGTTCAATCTGAGTTATGATAACGCTACAGTTTATGCCTACCACAACACTACCCACCTGTGGTGGAACGATTCCACAAACCTGAACTTCTCTGGCCCGCAAGGTCCGAAGGCAGTTGGAGAGGTTATCACCGACCCATGGGGAGGTGAATGGGAGATAACCAGCATAAGTGAGGATAGAGTGTCTATAAGAGGTGTAAACACACTTCCTCAGTCAGGAGCCTACGTTAACACCAGCCTCTCTGAATCAGGAGCCTTCAAGATAAGCAAGTTCGAAGAAGGAGGACGAGAAGAGGATGAAGAGGATGATGATAGAAGTGGGTTTGATTTGAATGGAGATGGTGACACAAATGATACTATTTACATGTTATTGGCGGACAACAACACGGCGAACGTGTATGACACCCTATTTATAAGCACCAACAGAACATTCTCTGATCCAATACCTCTTGATGGAGACAGGAACGAGAGATCTCTTGGTGGTAACTGGACGCTCCTCAACATAAACCCTGCAGGTGATATGGTAAGAGCTTACCAGAATGCTAAAGGGGAGTGGTCTTGGTTAGGAAGCTATAGACATGGCAGTAACATAACTGTCCCGGTGATGGTGAACAAGCCAAGTGGTGAGCCAATAGAGAACGCCAACGTCTCCATAACCAAACTGAGAGAAGGAGGCAACTTAATTTCGATCGAGCCACTGGAAGCGACTACGGATAATGAGGGTATAGCCGAAGTCAAGGTCAACCTGAGCGACATGGGCAAACCTTCTGGTAGGTACTCCTTCGCTGTGAAAGCTGAGAACGGGTCTTCTGAGGCTGCGCTGGAAGAGTGGAAGTGGCCCAGATCCGTGACCAGGAAGTTCTTGTTCGATACCAGGATAGGTGAAGGCAAATACGTGCGAGGATTCAAGGAACTGCCTGTCTATCGGTACAGCTACAGGGACAACTTCCCGGTTGCACAACTAGAATCGGAAGTAAGTGGCGTCACTGACGGAGTGTTTGCTATGGGCCACTGGAAAAATTCAACTGAATGCACAGTAAATGGAACTTCTGGGGAAAACCTTTCTGACGCATATTTCTTCAAGGACAGGGATGTGGACAGCAGATATTACTATTACAACAACTCTACTGGCAATCTTTATGTCAATAAGAGCAATGGATGTGTTTTCAACACAAGTGAAATGAGTTCGTATAAGGAAGGAGATTGGCTGGATTTGAAGAGCATGGAAGGCAGAGACTACAACGTATCTTTGCTGAATGTAAGTGTCTCAGGCGATAATGAAGTTAAGTTCGGAATACTGGGGATCAACACCTCTGAGATACTCTGTACCAGAAATGATAGTGGCTACATGTATTGGGGATACATGAACAACCTCTCCTTTGGTGGAGAGACCTGGAACGTTATTCTTGCAAATGCTTCGGTGGACTATCCCGCCAGCGAGTCAGATGAGCACGTGAAAAAGGCGTGGTTCAGCCAGGATAGGAACTTTACAGATGCTAAGGGAGCATTGATAGGTGAAAACTTCACCGAAAGTCTTTATCTTGCAAGAGTCGGGCCTGATATGGGAAGAGGAGTTATGGTCGCCAATTTCTCCAGCACTGGAGCGAGACCTGCTCTGGGAGAAGATATTATGACCGCAGATAATCTTCACCCCCATTACAAATCAATGAACGAATCCTCTTTAGAACTCGATTTGAATGCAGACGGATCCATGAACAAAACTTTCCACGTAATAGCTTTCGACAGCTACCAGGATGGTAAGGATAATTTCACCACCATATTCGTGGATGATGATATGAACATATCTAATCCATGGATGGGCACAGAAGATAAGAAGTATGATTTCTATTCCAACGAGACTGGAATGGTAGAACAGCAGAGCGTGCCGCCTGTCGGTGGTACAGGTTCATTGTGGTTCGAGAGTAGCGAGAATGATAGCGAGGATATAAAGCACTGGAATATGGAGGTCTTCAACCGAACGGATATGTTATTGTTTGACGAGACATGGGAAGTAAAGACGACCCAGAACATAACCATCTACAACAAGGTCTACGGATTCGATCAGAAGCCCATCTCTGATGCAAACGTCACAATCGATAGAATGGCGAAGTACACCGCCTTTGGAAGAGAGACCCTGAATAGAGGAGTGGATTATACCGTGGAAAGTGTTCAGGCACTGAACGTTACTGATGAACATGGTGCTAGCCTGATTAAAATAGTGCCCAACGGCACCTGGGACCGGACCGATTACGAAATTGAGTTCACCATAGAAAGCTCTGTAGGAACGGAAACAGGAAATATGTGGTTCCATGTGGGTGATGAAGATGAATAAGGTTTTGATGATGGGAGTTGTTCTGGTACTTTCGTTGTTAATCGGTTCCGGGACTTCTCTGGCAGCGAGTTGCAGTCTTTCCCAGTCCGGTTCCGACTCTGGGACAGTCATGCAGGGAGAATTCTTCGTGGTAGAAGTTAGCGGTCTCTCCACAAGCAGTACAGTAGAAGCTCAACTGATGTTGCCTTCATCTGGTTTTTCTGTGGATGAAGATAAGACCAAAACAAAGTCCGGTGTTTCAAGCATTTCATGGACCACAGTTTCGGCTACGGACACCAAGGAGGGCCAGTCCATAAGTGTTAGCCTGACTGTAGACAATGTTCCTCAGGGTGAGATAACATGCAGTCCTGACCCGTTCGACGTTGTTACCAAGCCCAATCTCGATGTAGTTTCCATGAATCCAAGCAGCGTAAGTATTGACAGTGGGGATAACTTTGATGTTGACCTGAACATACAAAATACGGGAGAAACTACTGCAGATTTGTCTGTGAGCGTTTCTGGAACTGGGACGAAAGTATCTGACACTCTTCCCGATGAAATAGACCCTGACGGTAATGTTGCTGGCACAGTTACTTTGTCGGCTGATGAATCAGGAACCGCAACGATCAGTGTGTCTGCTACCAACGGTAACACCGTAGAGAGAGAAGTGAGTGTCGAGGTGCAAGACACCAGCGAAGACACTACAGATGAAACTGATACCCGAACCGGTGGCGGTGGCGGAGGGGGAGGTGGTTTTGCCCTCCCACTTCCGGATGCCTGGAAATCTCAGGACAAGTCCTGGTTCACCATAGAACCCGGAGATAGAGTTAAGATGCAGACAGAAGAAGCGGCAAAGCTGGGAGTGAAACAGATAAGCCTTTCAGTGAAGAATAAGGCAAATAACGTCAAGATAACCGTAGAAAAACAGGATGGTAAGCCTGCAGACGTCAGTGTTGACGTTTCGGGTAAGGCGTACAAGTACATGAATATCCAGGCAGATAGTCTGGAGGACAGTAACATCCAGGAAGCCAACATCCAGTTCGAGGTCAACAAGTCCTGGATAAATGACAATAATATAGACCCTCAGAAGGTTTACCTCAATAGATACACCAATGGAAACTGGGAGAAACTCGAAACCACCAAAGTCTCTGAAACAGGAACTACAGTAATATTTGAGTCACAGACACCGGGTTTCTCCTATTTCGCTGTTTCTGGAGAAGAAAAAGCTGAAAAAACGGAAACAGTTATCCCACTACCACAAGAAACTGAAGAAGCCCAGGAATGCCCCACATGCCCAGAACCCTCGGCCTGGAGCGAATGCGTTGACGGAATCAAGACAAGAACGAATTACAAGTGCTCTGCCGAAACAAACTACCAGTGCCAGAGCTATACCGAAGAAGAGGAGTGTGAAGTCCAAGAGGAGGCAGCAGGCTTCCCATGGTTGATCATAGGTATAGTTATTCTGCTGGCATTGGTTGCAGCTGGAGGTTTAGTCTACTACTACAAATACTATCATACCGGGAGCAGAATCGAAGAACAAACCGAGAGCACTCAAGAAGAGCAACATTAGCTCTCAATTTTTTCTTTCTTTTTAATCTGTATAGAGATCAGGCTAATTAGTTATATTAGTTATTTTGTAGGAAAGACGTAAAAATAAGAAAGGATGATTTAATCTAGTTGGAAGTTATCCGCTGCTCTGAACAACTTCATTGAACACTACCTTGTTGATGAAGTTTTCAAACCCGCCAATATAATACAGATCACAGTCCTCAAAGTTTTTCCAGCACTTACCGTTGTGATTACCCTTACAGTTCGCTAAATAAGGACAGATCATGGTTACCACCTTCATAAGCCCTTAGATAATATTAAGCACTCCCCCTATAATAACCAGCAGCATTAAAACACTCATAATGTAAATGAAGTGATAATACAACTAAGCAAACCCCATATTTATTAACAAGACCAGCAACAAAACCAACATTGAGGTATGATTTGCATTCAATTTGTCAGTATCCGTGGCCAATTTGGTTGTTTTGTCAGCAATTATCAGCTCTATCCATGTCCTCATAGTTATGAATGATAAATGAGAAAATATTTAAATGAGTGTGAAATAATGTCATAGGGCGATTGGAGTGGTATGCAAATCAATGCAAAAGTTGTTTGCTATGGCGTTTTACGGAAAGAAGATTAGGGTGTCGGTTTTATTATTTGATAATGGGTGGATCATGATGGACTTTAGAGTATTGACTGGTACACAATCATATAAGGTAGGGTGGGTAAAATGAACCACGATACTAGCAAATCCCAGAAAGGTAAAAACTATACTGGTCGGTTGGTGGGCGAAGTTTTGACTTATAAAGTATTAAGTAAAGTAGGTAATGGTGTTGCTATTATTCAAGATGATCTGATCAAGTATGCTAACATTAGCTTGGCAGAGATGGTGGGTTGCCCTGTCAAGCAGTTGAATAACTCGTATTACACAGATTATTTTCACTTCAACGATTCTGAAGATTTGAGCCCCGGAAAGAGAGAACTGAACCTGGGGAGTGGGAATGAACAGATAAAGGTAGAGTCTACGGTAGAAGAAATCAGTTATGGTGGCAGAAAAGCGCTCCTGGTTATAATTCAGGGTAATGCGTCCTTTAAGCCAAAAGAGGGTATTGAGTCCAACGAGACTGGTTATCCTGAGGATTCCCGATTTAACCAGAAGTTAGAGGAACCTCTCCAGGATAGTGAAGTTAATTTTAGAGGTCTTTTTGAGAGTGCAGCGGTTGGGATAGCTATTGTCGGTTTTGAGGGGAGACCCTGGCGTTGTAACTCGGCTTTAGAGAGATTACTGGGGTACAGGGAGGAAGAATTGAGTAGAATGTGTTTTACCGAGTTCACTCACCCTGATGACGCATGGAAGGACTGGAGTTTTTTCCAGGAGCTAAAGCAGGGTAAAAGAGAGGGTTATAAAACAGAGAAGCGATTTATCCGTAAGGACGGAGGGATCATTTGGGCACTTTTGAGTGTCTTCGTTCTTCGGAATGAGTATGGTAAACCTCTTTTTGTTTATGGCATGGTTGAGGATATCACGGAACGCAAGAGAGCAGAAAAAGCGTTGAAGAATAGCGAAGAGAAGTACAGGTCACTGGCAGAGAATGTAAGTGATTGTGTATTTGTTCATGACCTGAATTTTAATCTTGAATATGTCACCCCTTCTGTCGAGAATATCTTAGGGTATACTCCTGAAGAAGCGTATAAACTGGCGGTTGAGGATATAATGACCCCTGAATCATCTAAAAGAGCTCGGGAATGTTTGCATGAAGAAGTGAAAAAGGCTAGAGAAAATAATGTTTTAATCTTTTATCCGGGAGAATACGAATACGTGAGAAAGGACGGGCGTACTTTCTGGGGTGAGCTTACTGCTAAATTCCTTTGCGACTCAAATGGGGACATAACTTCTCTTCAGGTAATTATGCGAGATATCGATCAACGTAAGAGGACCGAATGGGCATTGCAGGAGTCAGAGGAGCTATACAGAAGCTTGATCAGAACTTCTCCAGATCCTGTAGTGGTTACAGATCTACAGGGGAACATCCAGGAAGTATCCCAGCAAGCCCTTGAATTGTGGGGGGGTAAAACGGATGATCTACTGGAAAGAAATGTGATCGAATTAGTTTCTGATGAGGATAAGAAAAAAGCCAGAGCTAACCTAAAAGAAACTCTTAAAAAAGGATTCAAGAGGAATACGGAGTACAATATAGTTAGAGAGAACGGAACGATTTTTGTGGGAGAAACAAACTCCACATTGTTTAAAGACCATAATGGAGACCCTAGAGGTATTATTTTCATTGTAAGGGACGTGACTGAACGCAGAAACGCTGAAGAGAAAATGAAAAGACAATTGATGAAGTTCAAGCTTAGTGAGGGGAACCTTTATCTGATAAAAGAGGACTCTCCCACTCTTTCCATGGAAGTTATGAAGGATCTATGCAGTATAAATCATAGGGTACTGGTCATCTCCAGGACTCCTGAAAAAGAACTCAAGAAGAACATCAAGGGTAATTTTGACTTCTTGTGGTTAGGTGAATCAGGCGATAAAGTTATCCCACCGGATCTGGATGAGATTGAGAGTTTTGTTAGTGGGCTGGAGAGAAAAAAAGTTGTTTTATTGGATAGACTGGATTACCTTATCTCCAAAAATGATTTTAAGAAAATCTTATCATTTGTTCAGAGGCTTAGGGACATCGCTTATTTCAACGAGCTATTCATGATCATCTCTACCGATCCCACAAACCTCAGCGAGGACCAGCTCAAGTTGCTGGAAAAAGAAACCATGGAGATAGCGTCCCAGCACCAGGGAGACGTGTCGAGGGACCTACTTGCCATTCTGAAATACGTGTATAATCAGAACAATATTGGAGTGAAGCCCACCTACACAGACATCAGGAAGGCATTTAGTATTAGCAAGCCCACCCTACAGAAGAAACTGGATTCATTGATTTCAAAAGGATACATTACCACAAACACCAAAGGCAGATGCAAGTTCGTGGAGCTAACAGAAAAAGGCTGGCACCTGTTCTACGGACAACTAAAAAGTTAATTGAAATTTATTGTAGTGTAGCAGAGTAAAAAACAACTATAGCTTAGCTCACTCTAGTTTACTTATTATTTATTTATTGGTAAAATTTGAGTATAAAAAGGTATGTTATAAATAATGGAAGAGATATGCTATAATCGATTAACTTAGTAGCATACCTACTAGTTGCCAACCTCCAAATATTCTTTTATTATTAATATGGAGTGAAAAAATGAGACGAGTTCTTAATTTAAGTGCTCAAGACTTTACCTATTATTTATATACTGGTAAAATTTGGGTATAAAAAGAAAGATTATAAATATCTGATTATACAGTTTTTAAGGATAATACTACTGGTTGGAAAGAGGTGTGGATATGGATGGAGAATACGTTAATTATGGTGTTATATCGAATGCGGACTTTTATGCTGTTTTATGGAGTTAATAAGAGTAGTTTGAGCTTTACTATTCTTCAGGTAGAGCAGAAAATATAGGAGGTAAAAAATGGTTAGAAAACGAAACAAGGAGTCAGGAATGTTAGCGATTGTCTTATTTGTTCTGTTGCTCTTGCCGGGAGTGGTTTCTGCGGATTATATGGAGAGTGACACCATCTCCGAGGTGGGTAGTTGGGTGGATAACAAGATTGGTGTTCATCCGGAAACGCATAACATTTATGCACCAGCTAGTATGGATGGTGATTTGAATATCTTTGATAGCACGGACTACAGTTTGATTGAAAGTATTTCGTTAACTAGTGACGGAGCTGTAACGGGTGTTGATTTTAATCCCTCTGAAGGATTAGTTTATGTTTCGGGTTGGGTTTCGAGTGAGTATGGTGGGCCCCCCACCCTCTGGGTGATCGACGACACCACGCACTCTGTGGAGACAGTGCAGTTGAGTTCTGGTGGTACGCATGTGTTCGATTTAGCTTTTAATCCTACTTCAGACAAAATTTATGTTACAACTTGGGGTCAAGAGAGGCTTTACATTGTGGATGCAGATACTTATGATGTAGAGTATCTTTCAAATATTATGTGCAGGGGTGTTGCAGTAAATCCCGACACAAACAGAGTTTATGTGGCTGACGCTGGATATTGGGGTGCGGACAGCATAGTCGTGGTCGATGGAGATAGCAACGATATTATCGAAGAGATAGATTTGCCCGATTACTCTACTCCAGCTGGAGTGGCTGTCAATAGTGAAACGAATAAAATTTACGTTGCATTACAAGGAACTAATGAAGTTGCGGTCATAGATGGAGAAACGAATGATTTAGAATTTATATCTCTCGGTGCGGGTGGTGAAGGCTATTGGACAGGAACGCAAAAAATTTGGTCAGTTGGCGTTTTGACCCAGTGTAACAAAGTCTTTGCTGTTCACTATGAATTAGGTAAACTTTATGTTATCGATGGAGAAACTGATTCGCTGGATTACATAGTTGATGTGAAAATGTATCCCTATGGCATTGGTGTTGAGCAAACCGACCCATGCAGAGTCTATGTAAGCCACAATATTATCAATGAAATATCTGTATTCCAGGACCCAACAGGATGCGCACCAGCAGAGAGTACAGGTCAACCAGAGATATCAGCCGGACCACAAAACGAAACCAACAAAATAGGGGACTGCCACCAAATACCCATATTCCTCACCGACGAAAACGGGGATCCTCTTTCCTACAAGGATCTTTATGTGGACGTGGTGCCCTGGGGAACGGGTAACGATGTGGAAGGAAAAGTAACTACTGATGCTGAGGGGAAAGCAATATTCGCGTATACTGGACTTAATGAAGGAACTGACATCATATTCATATCTGCCGATATAAATGGTAACGGTACACATGATGTTGGAGAACCCTCGCTTAAGGTTTACAAGACATGGTATGAAGATAGCGATGGAGATGGTATCTCAGACACTGAAGAAGGCACACGTGACACAGATGATGATGGTGTACCTAACTACTTGGATACGGATTCTGATGGCGATGGTATCCCTGATAGAGATGAAGGTACCGGCGATATTGATGGCGATGGCATCCCAAACTATCTGGATACGGATTCTGATGGCGATGGCATTCCTGATGCAACTGAGGTGAATCCATGACTCGATTGGTGTTATGCACTATAGGCGCATTTGTTTTAGTGGTTTTGTTGCTCTTGCCGGGTGTGGTTTCTGCGGATTATATGGAGAGTGACACCATCTTGGAGGCAGGTGATTGGGTGGGCCATAAGATTGGTGTTCATCCGGAAACACATAACATCTATGCTCCTCAGATTAGTGATGCTGAGTTAAGAGTTTTTGATAGCTCAGATTACAGTTTGATTGCAAGTATTAGAACACAACAAGAAGAAGGTGGAAGTTTAGATGCTGTTGATTTTAACCCCTCTGAGGGTGTAATATATGCTGCGGGTACGGGTCATGGTAATAATCGCCCCAAAATCTGGGTGATCGACGACACCGAGCACTCTGTGGAGACAGTGCTGTTGAGTGATGATAAAGCGATGGTGTACGCCGCTGCTTTTAATCCTACTTCAGACAAAATCTATGTTACGGATTATCGCCAAGAGAGGCTTTACATTGTGGATGCGAGTACATATAGCAAGACATCTCTGGGAGTGTCTAACTGTAGGGGTGTTGCAGTAAATCCCGACACAAATAAAGTTTATGTGGCTAAATTTGGAACTGATGGCGCAGCCAGTCTGGTTGTGGTGGACGGAGATAGCAACGATATTATCGCGGAGGTAGGTTTGCCCGATTACTCTACTCCAGCTGGAGTGGCTGTCAATAATGAAACGAATAAAGTTTACGTTGTATTACAAGCATCTAATGAAGTTGCGGTGATAGACACAGATGAAGATAACAATTTGGAGATTATATCTCTCGGATCGGGTGGTGTAGGCTATGCTTATCATGGCACACAAAAAATTTGGTCAGTCGGTGTATTGCGTCAATGTAATGAAGTTTTCACCGTTAACTTCGAATTAGGTAAACTTTACGTCATCGATGGAGAAACCGATTCGCTGGACTACGTAGTCGATATAGAACCAAGTTCCCTGATATTTGGAGTCGGTGTAGAGCAGACTGGCCCATGTAGGGTCTATGTGGGCAACAACGTAGGGAACAAGATAACCGTATTCCAAGACCCAACCGGATGCGCACCAGCAGAGGTTACTGGTGAACCAGAGATATCAGCCGGACCGCAGAACGAATCCAACAAAGTTGGGGACTGCCACCAAATACCCGTCTTCCTAACCAATAAGGGCGGGGAATTATATGGTGATGTTAAATTGGTCATGGACGTATCGGGAGCCAATAATCTTAATGTTAATCAAAAGGTTACTACTGATGCTGAGGGAAAGGCAGTTTTCTCTTATTGTATGCTTGAACCGGGTGTTGAATCCATCCATATCTTTGCTGATTTAGATGAGGATGGTGTGGAAGATTCGGGAGAACCTTCTATTGATCTCTCTAAAACCTGGATGGATGATACGGATAGTGACGGTATCCCTGACGATGACGAAGGAGTGGGTGACGGAGATGGCGATGGTGTACCTAATTACTTAGATACGGATTCTGATGGCGATGGTATCCCTGATAGAGATGAAGGTACCGGCGATATTGATGGCGATGGTATCCCAAACTATCTGGATACGGACTCAGATGGAGATGGCGTGCCTGACGAGGACGAAGGAGTGGGTGACGCTGACATGGATGGTGTACCTGATTACCTCGATGGCAACACTGATGGTAGTCAGGACCCGTGGTGGCCCCCATCCACCACAGATACAGATGGAGACGGCATCCCAGACTACATGGACATGGACTCAGACAACGATGGTATCCCTGATGGCGATGAGGGTACCGGCGATGCCGATGACGATGGCACCCCAAACTATCTGGACACAGACTCTGACGGAGACGGAGTTAGTGACAGTAACGATAACTGCCCCTATACTCCCAACCAAAACCAAGCAGACTCAGACGAAGACGGAATAGGTGACGCCTGCGAAACAAGTGGAGAAACAGACTCTGACGGAGACGGAATCCCTGACGATGAGGATAACTGTCCCAATACTGCCAATGAAGAACAACTAGACTCTGATGGCGATGGAATAGGTGATAAGTGCGATGACGAACCGCATACTCCCATCCCTGAGTTCCCCACCATAGCAATACCAGTAATAGGTCTGCTGGCAATACTGGCAATAATGACCAGAAGAAGATAGGAACATTCAATATTTCTTTATTTTTTATTTCAGCTGGAAAATGAAAATTAAGTCTTAATTTAAGTGTTCAAGACTTTACCTTTTATTTATATATTGGTAAAATTTGAGTATAAAAAGATAGATTATAAATATCTGATTATACAGTTTTTAAGGATAATAAAGCCAAACGGAGAGGTGAAACTATGAAATGGAAATTAGTATTAGTCTGTTTTTTGTTGATATGTGTAGTTCAAGTGTTGAACGCAGAAACTCTGGTTGATGATACAGAAGAAACAAACCCTATAACGTATACTACAGAAACTAATCTGACGTACAGCGGCTACCTGACAAAAAGCGGGGCTCCCTTATCGGGAAGTTATGGTATAATCTTCAGGTTGTATGATGTGGAAACAGGTGGGAAACCTCTGGATTCGTATAGTAACGCTGTGGTGGTCGATGAAGGTTACTTCACCACGGAACTAAAATTCAACAAAGAATTTTTTGATGGAAGGCCTTTGTGGCTGGGGATACAGATTAAAGGGGACTCCGAAATGACACCCCGACTTAAGCTGAACGAGGTACCATATTCCACCAGCCCCAAATTCCTGATCACTGAACAGCAGGTGGACTTCACCGGACTGGAAGTTAAAGAAGGTTTGAACGTATACACCACCGAAGATAATACTTATGGCATTTTCTCCAACACCACGGGTTATCACAGTCAAGGTCTTTACGCATATACTATTGGCGATGAAAGTGATGGGGTTTATGCCAGAACCGAAGGCGACGGCAGTATGGGGCTATGGACGAGAACAGAAGGCGCTAACAGTGATGGAGTTCGAGCAAGTACCTATGGCGATAATAGTGAGGGACTATATGCACTAACTTATGGGACATACAGTGATGGAGTTCATGCCAGAACCTATGGTGGCGATAGTGACGGAATTTGCGTCAATACTTCTGGCGATCACAGTGAAGGCGTTCATGCTCGAACTGAAGGCGATGAAAGTAGAGGAGTTTATGCAATAACTGAAGGTATTGATAGTGGAGGAATTCATACAGAAACTTACGGCGATTACAGTGACGGAGCTTTTGTATTAACTGAAGGTTATGATAGTGGTGGAGTTATTATATATACTGAAGGCGATCAAAGTAACGGAATCACATCAGAAACCGGAGGTAATAGAAGCGTCGGAATTCAGTTAGCAACTTTTGGCCGTGACAGTCCCGGAGTTGATGTAGCTACTCTTGGTTATGGCAGTGAAGGAGTTTATGCTTATAGCTCTGAGAGTCATGGAGTTGTGGGAAAAACAGGATCGTCCCATTCTAACCCTATTAACCCGGAATTTGGTGGCTTATTCTTAGGTGATTCGTATTCCCTGGGAGCGGGAACAAGTGAAGATGACATAAAATTCAGTGTAGATGACAATGGAAACGTTCGTGCAGATGGAAGCTTGTATTTGAACTACCAAGGAGCAACACAAGGAATAGATGAAGACCAGTATATTTACTTCGCTGAAGATGGGCATCCGCAAGGAGATTGGCTCATGCATCATCACGAAGGTAAGTTTGAACTAAGCAATGGCTTAACTGTTCATGGGCATTTTTTAGTCAGAGAGGGCACAAAGTTCTTTGTGATGGATCACCCGCAAAACGCATCTGAAGAGATTTACTACGCAACTCTGGAAGGAGGAGAAGCTGGAGTGTACACCAGAGGAACAGCAAGCCTTGAAGATGGTGTGGCAGTTGTTGACCTCCCAGAACACTTCGAACTTGTTGCCAGTGATGAAGGGCTGACGGTTCAGGTAACACCCCTGGGCAATTGTAATGGGTTGTATGTTGAGGAGAAGAGCACGAGTGAGATAGTGGTCAAAGAGCTGATGAAGGGTGATAGCGACGTCGAGTTCGATTATAATGTTCAGGGAATAAGAACTGGTTTTGAAGACTATGAAGTAATCAGGAGTAAGACTGATGAGGACTGAATTTCTCATATTGTTGCTGGTATTGACGATACCCTCTATATCGGCAATGGATTCAGAGAACTATGAGATGGATAGTGTTGTGGAGAATACGATGCGGTCAACAGAATCGTATTACTCCCTCAAAGGCTATCTGGGACCTTCAGGAATTTTTGAAAGCAGTGATTACTGCATTATAGGCAACATCGCATACTACAGCAACACCTACCCAACCACAACAACCGCCATACCACCCACACCATCACCGTCTCCGTCTCCTCCGCCTGCACCAACTCCGGGGGTTGCGGTGATCTCTGTTGCTGGATCACCTTTGAGGATGGTGGAAGACCAGACTTCCAATGTTTCTTTGCAATTGGAGAATGTGGAAGACTTTGGTACTGCTACCATAGAACTGCATTACGACAGTTCAGTGGTGGAGGTAGAAGATGTGACCAACGGGAATATAACTGGTTCCACCATGTTCTACACCATAGACAACCCCAATGGGACCACTGGCATATTGGTGTACACTAACCAGATACCAGGTCCCGAAGGAGATTTTGAGTTTGCTAATATTACTTTGGAAGCAGTGGGTGATGGTGGTGACGAGACCAGTCTCAATATCTCAGTCTTAGAGTTCGCAGATTCTGAAGGAGATTCAATGCCCGTAACAGTATACAACGGCTCATTGTCAATCGGTAGATTAGGGGATGTGTCCGGTGATGGCCAGGTATCAGGAGTGGATGCAATGTACATAGCCCAATACATTGTTGGCATAAGAGAAGAGCTCCCCAACAGTTCTGCTGCAGACGTTAACTGCGATGGCGAAATCACAGGAGTGGACGCAATGTACATAGCACAACACGTACTCGGGCTGAGAGAACTCGGATGCTAACAAACACTTCTTGAAATGAAGAAAACAAAGAGGGATAGAGATGAGGGAGCACGTTAAATGGACAGCAAGCATCCTTCTAATATTTTTATTTATCCAGCCCGGAGCCGCACAAGTGGTCTCCCTCGGTGACTACAATGTAGACCAGGGAGAATCCGTGAAAGCCCCGCTAAATCTATTGAATGTCACCGATTTCGGAACAATTACCGTAGAGATAGGTTATGATAGTTCTGTAGTGGAGGTTTCTAAAGTTGGTGAGGGGAACTTGACGTCATCCTCCATGACCTCCAAATCAAACAATTCAGCAGGAGAAATAAGAGTTCTGGCATATACTGCTCAAAGACCAGGCGCCAGCGGCAATTACAGGATAGCTGAACTCACGTTGAGGTCCGTAGGCTGGGAAGAGACACCCTTATCCATCCACGTAGAAGAGTTCACGGACTCCGAAGGGAACCCCCTCACAGCAACAATAGAAAACGGATCCTTCACCACAAACACAACCCCGACATCTACCAATACAGGAACGGACACTACTAAAGATTCAGAAAGTAGTGGTGGCATCATTACCCCCACAACAACACCCACACAAACCTCCAACCAAACACCAAACCCTGAAACAATTTCGACTGAAAATCCTTCAAAGCAAATTCCAACACAAAAAACCGCAAAGGAACCTATAGATCAGACTACAACCCCCACATCACAAACAGCACCAACACCCTTCTGGCAGCAACCGACAGCCATAATAGCGATAATTGCATTGGTATTAACAACTATCGGATTAGCAGCATATATCTTCAGAAGATAACTTACAACAACTTTTCAATTTTTTTGAGGTGATAGATCAATCAGTTTGTGGTTAGCTCAACCTTTTCTTCTCAGACGGACTACTTTTTCTTAATGAATGCTATAATAACCAGGGCCAAGAGCAGTCCCATGACTGGGATAAGCAGCAATTTCGTGTCAAACGTTGGTTCGGATCCGGTTGCTTCTTTTATTGCCGGGTTTATGCTCTCTTTGACTGATTCTTCCACTTTACAATCGGGGTCGCTTTCCTGAGATATTTCACAATCGGGGTCGCATTTTCCATCGGCAATGCCATCGCAGTATTCATCGGACCCTCCAGAAGGACAATCTTCGGGACAGGTATTGTGGTTTTCTGGCAAACCACAGATGTCATCTCCACACTCACTTGGGTCAAAGTTCAGGTCCATTAACTCTACAACAGATGCCTCGCTCCCATCTGGTAATACGCAGGTAGTATAACTTTTAGAGGTTTTGGAATCTTCTACGCTTTTCGCTTCATAACCTTGCTCAGCACAGTAATTCCAGTCCAATGCTACCTCTCCCTTGAGAAAAAGCCATGCGTCTACGAACGTATCATCCGAAAGCTTACAGATCCCTTTATCCCCTTTATCCGTTGAAATTACATAGTATTCGTACCCCAGCTCTTCACAGTAAACTGCTGAAGGATTCAACATTGCAGATGCTTGCATAGTGAAAACACCAAATGCGACAATTGCAAATATCAAAATCCATCCTATTTTCCTCATTAATGTATTTCCCAACATTTTATCCGCAAATATTGTTTTTATTATGGTGGTATTATGGTGGATTCACACCTCTTGCCCAGTGTACAGAATACCTTATGTTATTACTGTGGTCGTGTCCTGTAAAAGGAATATATGCCCAACCATCCTTGCCCCATACGGCTTCATCTCCTTCTCCTTCGAAGCCAGTAAAAACACCGTGGCTGTTCTTTACTATCCAGCATTTATCTTTGTTATATGCACTACGACATTCAGTACTATTTTCATCCCATCCGACCAGAGTGACATAATGAGCGACAGCGCCAGCAAAATCGGGTATATAGATCGCTAATGGCCCACGACAAACGAGGGCATTTTTTAAACCTGAAATAGTATGGCTGCGGCCAGTCTCACGTAGAGCATAACCAAAATCGTCTATAGTCCATAACCTATCCCTCCAATCACTACATAAATCATTACTACATCGATGGTATTCTCTCCTTTCAGGTTGGCAAGACTCATCTGGCACACCTCTCTCATCAATACATTCAAACATTAGATCCTCAAATCCACCTGAACAGGTCCCATGAGGACAGCAAGCCCGCCCTTCTACATCCCAAGCTGGACAATCCGAATTAATAAGATGTTGTTCTGAAAGATCTATCTTAGACAATGAGTCGTTCGTTAGAACTTCAGGGTTTTCAATATTATACACTGCTTCGACCACAGCTATAGCAGCGTAAGCGGCGCAAGAGCCGCAATTTCCTTGATTTTTGATACCTGTTGTCCAGTCCATACTTCTCCAGTCTCTCCAATCAAATTTCTCCGGTAATTCTTCAAAGTCACATGGGTCACAGGGAACTCCGCATACATCGCCGCAATCTACAGCTTCTTCGTCCCGGCTCTTAACCCCGTCATCACATGTAGGAGGTAAACATCTTCCATCTTGACAACGTCCATTGCAAACGTAGGTCTCATTCGTTATCTGACAACTTTTATTTTCGCCAGCACCTTTAAGCTCTGTTTCATATTCGACCAATGTTTGGGGACCAATACAATAATCCTCGTAAGTTCCTATCCTCCCTTTAGCACTCACATTCCATCCGTCATCAGAATCCTGACAACTACATGCTCCATTATCACAACCGTATGGGCAGGTTACAACACCGGAGTCTGCAATAAAGTCACCAGATGCATCTAAACCACACGAGTACTCCTTCAAGGCTCTTGAAGATATACAATAATCGGTTTCACCAGCAACTGTTCCCTGTTGAAAATAATCCCATCCACCATCAGTGTCAGGACACGCACAACTACCATGACCCGAATCACAGTATTCATAAGGACATTCAACGGTTCGATCATTAACACCATTGGAGCCACAATAATATTCCTTAACGTGGGTTGAATTAACACATCGATCACTAAACTGGTTGCAATCGCTCTTATAGGGAGAACACGCCATCTGACTATAAGCTCCGGTCCCAACCTGACTACACGATCCTTCTTCAACATATTCCGTAAGTACAAAACCATGCTCAAAAAGATCCTGCCCATCAGAGTCAAAGCACCCACATCCCGTACTGGAAACAGAACCATAGATGTCCTCCCAGTAGTAGGTATCCCGATCATTTTCTCGATCATACCTGAAAATATCTTCTCGGCAACCATCATCTGAATAACTATAACTGGGGAAGCAACAATACTCCGGATCAAGACCACCAAACCTATAATTGTCGCCGCAAGCAGGGCAGCATTGATCACATGCATCTCCAACCCCATCATGGTCTGTGTCACTTTGATCTGGATTGTAGGCGTCCACACAGTTATCTACGAAATCACTTACGCCATCGCCATCACTATCTGAAGAAGCAAGTACAGCATAATCTTCTCCCTCATCCACAGGAACAACGCCTTCTATTTTTGAGTTACCCACCATATCTACGGTCAAAGTTCCAAATTCAGGTTCTTCTTCTATCGGAGTTGTAACATAATCGCATGAACTGGAAAAGCATTTTTTCTCTTTCTTCCCATCCATCCATATCTCAATAAACGCAACTCCGTCCTCATCTTCAGCAGAAACTCTGTAAATCACCCTGTCACCAAGCTCAGGTTCATCAGGTGTTTTATGGATATAAATGTCAGGTCTTTCTTCTTCTACCTCAGCCTCATCAGGGCAACCATCATCATCTTTGTAGTTGTTAAATGTCTCTGCATCATTTGGGCAATCGTCAATGCAGTTCCTTATTCCATCCTTATCAAAATCTCTATCATCACAATCGTCACAAACATCACCTAAACCATCATCGTCTGAATCTTTCTGGTCAGGATTATATTCATCCGGACAATTGTCGCAAACATCACCTAAATCATCCTGGTCAGAGTTCTTCTGATCCTTATTAGACACTAAAGGACAATTATCCTGATCATCAGGAACTCCGTCCCCATCAGAATCTTTTGACGCTGAATTTACACTGATGGTGCATGCATGCCAGTTATCTGGCCCAAATTTATCTCCGCTTGCCGTTGTCAGGTGGTATGAGGGCCATAGCATCCACTTTCCAGACTCATTCAGGGTTGTGGAGGCTTTTAACTCAAGAATCTCCCCCATTTTGTATGTTTCCCCGGCATGAGAAAACCCGAAGGATGCTGTACTGTTCAAGGGATCTCTGGCCGCCACAAAAATACCTTTTTTCCCCATCTGGAGGTCGTACTGGCCGTAATTCTGGAGAGTAAACTTCACAACTATGGTATCTCCCTCCTGGGGCTGAGACGGTCCTGTGACACTGAAATTTGTTAGGCGAAGATAATCGTCAGATAGGTCGGGACCGGGATATGAACAGAGAGTAGTAGCATTAACTGTCGAGGAGAGAGCAGTAAAAAGAATTAGATTGATTAAAACTGCCAGGATACATCCCTTCTTATCAACCATAGATATATCATATATCAGCATTTTAAATAATTTCCGATTTATTAGAAAGTAAACAAAACTTTACCTATTATTTATATATTGGTAAAAAACGAGTATAAAAAGCCAAGATATTAATATTGTATCCAACAATTAGGCAAGCAATAATGCCGGTTGTAGAGGTGTGTAAATGAATGTAATAGATTTTGATTACGGTGGTGTATGGAATGAATTTTAAGGTTTTAGTTATGGCGTGGCTCCTACTTCTATTGAGTCTTGTTTCGGGAGCCACAGCAACTACGCTTGAATGGTCTAAAGAAACTGTTGATTCCCAAGGAGATACGGGGTTGTATAATTCTATTGCCCATGACTCTTACGATAACCCCCATATTAGTTACTGGAAGTCAGCGGCTACAGGTGAATGGTCTAACCAAACTGTTGTTCATGAAGGAGATGTGGGCGAATACAGTTCCATGGTTTTGGATCCAAATGGCGGACCTCACATCAGTTATTGGGATTCCACTAATGAAGAAGTAAAATATGCGACAATGTCTGAGGGCCAGTGGGTTACATATACAATCGATAATTCTACAGGGCTTGATGGTGTTTCTGGTAGTACTTCTATTGCTATCGACTCTGACTGGCACATCCACGTTACTTATTGTGATGATTACGGTTTGAATTATGCCGAGTGGAACGGAGATAAGTGGTTCGTCAATAAAATTGACGAAAGTGGTAGTGGAACACCTTCTATTGCTATCGACTCTTCCAACAACCCCCATATATCCTATATAAGCTATGATTCCGAAGGTTTTGGAGAAAGGTATCTCAATTATACTAAAGACGTGGGTAATGGATGGGTCACACAGACTGTTGATCCTGGAGGTGGTGATAGTATACTTGGTGTTTCTCTTGCCCTCAACTCTTCCGGTGTTCCCCATATAAGCTATCAGAACGGTGTTGATCTGAAGATTGCATGGGTTGGAGGTAAAGAAGGATGGTCAATCAATACCATCGATTCTCTGGGTTTTGGCGATCATACCACTTCCCTTGCTATCGACTCGTCAGATAAGCCACATATCAGCTACAGGGCTGACGATGGCACCTATGAACTGAGGTATGCCAGGCTAACAGACTTGGGATGGTCCACTCAAACTGTATTAACCGGGGATGTGGGCAATTACAACTCTATTGCTATCGACTCTTCCGGTGTTCCCCATATAAGCTATTATTATTCCCAGAACATGGAATATGTCACCAAGGTTGGGGGTTTATGGTCCAATCATACTGTTGACTCAGAAGGAGATGTGGGTAAATACTGTTCGATAGCCATTGACCTCCAGGATGGCAAACCTCATGTGAGCTATTTCGATCAGATCAACTTTGACCTGAAACATGCCAAACTGGTAAGTTTTGAGGGCAAGGAGCTTAGATATGCCACATGGACAGGTACTGATTGGTTAATACAAGCGATAGCTTCTTCTCAAGGACTCGAAAGCACTTCCATTGCTATCGACTCTTCCGACAATCCTCATGTTAGTTATTGCGATGACTCCGGGCTGAATTATGCTACGTGGACGGGGTCTGGCTGGTCAACCCAAACCATTGATAATAGTTGTACCGGTAAATCCTCTATTGCCATCGACTCTTCCGGCACACCACATATAGGCTATATAGGCTATAGCGGTGAGAGCTTTGGAGAAGTTTATCTTAATTACACTATGTGGACAGGTACTGGCTGGTCAACCCAGACCATTACTGCTGATTCGTGTTGCATCTACGGAGTTTCTCTTGCTCTTGACTCTTCAGACAACCCCCATATAAGTTATGAGTACGATGATGGTCTCAAATATACCACAAGATCAATCAATGGCTGGTCTATCCAAAACATTGACTCAATGGGCTTCGGTGAGCACTCTACATCTATTGCGGTAGACTCTTCCGACAAACCCCATATAAGCTATACTTATGGGTCGAGCTATGACCTGAGATATGCCACCCCTTCAGGAACAGGATGGGAAATTGATGAAGTGGTATATGGATTTGGAGATACGGGTAAATACAGTTCCATTGCCATTGATGCTTCCGACAACCCCCATATAAGTTATCACTCCTCAACTTCGAATAGTCTGAAGCACGCAAAGCTGGAAGGAGATACATGGTCTAAAGAAGACATTGATTCCGGAGAAATGGGCTTACACAGTTCGATAACTATAGATACTTCCGATAACCCCCATATAAGCTATTTGGATAATACCGGGAAGAACTTGAAGTACGCCAGGGTAACCGGAACTCCCGCGATCGTAACACTTCAGGGCAAGCTCACCGATAGCACCGGGAATCCTGTACAGACCGGAAGTGTGCGGGTGACCGTTAAATCCGGCGGTTCCCAGTTATGGCAGAACACTTTCGAAGATGAACTGGATGACGGCGTATTCAACATAGCTCTGGGCGCAGTTAAACCAATGTACTTGACCACAGGCGAGATATACCGAATGGTGGTGGAAATAGATGCTGATTCCACAACATTCTCCTCTGCGGACGTGACCTTCGGAGACAACTCCCCTTATGACGACATAATCAAGTTCAAGGCATAGGGGGCATAGATGCGGTGGATAATATTAGTGATATGCTTCGTCTTTATTTCAGGCTGCACAGAAAAACAGGCGGAGAAGACCCTGAACGAGCAAGAGACAGTCACAGCCAATGACCAAGACACGGTCTCAGAACAGGAAATGAACGAAACGATACTGGATATTGCACAGAAGGATTCGAGTGTCAGTTCTTTCATTTCTAACAACCCCAGTTACAGCTACGAGATAACGGTCCTGGATGAAAAGACCATGGAACCGCTGGCAGAAAAATATCCGGTGGTCTATGATGGTCTGCCGGAAAAACCTCTCTACAGGATCGAATACCAGAACGGGAAGGGTATGCTGGCCATAGTGGATTTAGAGAACGAAACAGTATTGAGGTCATTTAGAACTACGGGGGTGACATTAAAATGATCAAAAAAGCCGTGCTGATATTGGTGTCTATAACTCTATTAGCATCCTTGACGAGCGTTTCAGCTTATTCCGGGTCTGAAGACGGTTACAATGTAAAGCTGGTGACAGCTCAGGAATTCTCGGACACATCACTGGAGGACACCTACCAGATGGCTTTCATCGCCAATCCGAGTACCTCAGGATTGTCGGGGGCTGAAGGAGATTACAAAGCCAGCCTTAACGTCTATACCAAAGGAGTTGGGGGGAAATACGTTGATGAGGGGTACGAACTCTATATTGTGCCTCAAGAAGCTTTCTACTCTTATACCACCGATATCACAGCAAATGATCCATCTGTATATAGTTTCAGTGTCAACAACACACAAAACGGGACTGATGTGGAAGTATCTGATGATGGAGTCAGTGTCACTTTCGAAAATGTAACTGAATCCGGCAACACCACAGTTACAGCTCAAACAGGTAATCCTGTTAGCAGCAAGCCATCTGGCTTCATGTTCAGAGGCTATTTCGTGGACATAAGTACAACAGCCACCTACGAAGGAAGCATTGAGGTATGCATTGATTACACCGGGATAATATCGGGCAATGAAGATAAACTCAGACTGATGCACTGGGACGGCTCACGATGGGATGACGTGACCACTTCACTGGACACTAAAAACAACATACTGTGTGGGGAGGTAACCAGTCTCTCACCATTCGGTATAGCTTCTACATACTCTGAACCAGTAGGTGGAGAGGTTTCTACAGTTAACAAGGTAGAGCTGTTGTTGCCCTATATTGTGATCTCAGCACTGGCACTAATCCTGGGGGTAGGAACATACGCCTTGAGAAAACAGTAGATGAACACTAAGCAGAAAATAATTCCCTTTTTTCTTATTTTATTTATAGCAGGAGTGACCATAGCTGTAGCCATAACACTCAACCCTTCTTCAAACCAAAGCCGACCTGAAAGTCACTACACCGAGAAGGCGGTTATAGTTGATCAGCTCAATCTGACCTACCCCAATCAAACTTTCGTCACAGAAGCGACCTCCATACTGGAAAGAGCCGGTTATAAAGTAGATTACATAAGAGGGGAGAACGTCTCCATTGATCTTTATAGAGAGCTTCCCCAAGAAGAATATGATTTGCCTAATGTCCTAATTTGGAATAGTTAATTTGTAGTAAAAAAATTCGTGCCA
>CAZHOR010000006.1:0-119344 GCA_964534325.1 uncultured archaeon | reverse complement strand
TGGATTTAAACCAATCCAGAAAAAGTTAATACGTAAATTTGGCCGAGTTTAGGGTTAAAGAGGGATAAAATCAGTAATCAAGGAGCTAAATAAAGACAACTAAATAGCTGCAAAATCAACTAATAACCCTTTCCAGCTCTGCAAGATCTTTTTTGGTTTTCTTTAGTTCTTCCTGTTTCTTATTAACAACCTCATGCACTATATCCTTGATGTCAAGTGCCAGCTTATAGCTCTTGATTGGTCTGCCCTTACCCTTCCTCCTCAATTCTCTCTCATTGACCCAGCCCCAATCCTTTAACTCCTTCATAGCCAAGCTTACTTCAGGCTGCCTCAAGTTAGCGCCCCCCTCAATGCTACTTGACTCTGACTCGCCAGCTTTGTAGAGGTAAACTATTATTCTGGCTGTAGTCCTTTTTAATCCTGTTTCAGAGAGTAATGAAGCGATCTTCTCGTCTTTCTGCGTTAACTCAACCATAAAACCGATTTATTAAAGACATATATAATATTTTCCTCTTTAATAGGGCGTGCCAGTCTTTTAATGTGTTATCTGCAATAGATTTCGTCAACATTTAAGTACTTAGTTCAGAGACCATTATGGGCTCACTGATGATGATCTTCGTCGGGTTGCTCTCCGTAAAGTAAGGTATGGCGTGGACACTCAACTTGTAGCGGATCAATTTGGTTTTAGTGGGGGAAGAGTTCAACAAATTAAAGAGAATACTTTAAAAAGAAATTGGAGAAGGAGATAGATTAGGATGGACGTAAATGCAAGAATAGCTCAGCGAATAAAGCAAAATGATTTGAGGTTGAAGATATTAGAGGGGAAGCCTGGGACCGGTAAGACAACCCGTTTAAAAGATATGATAGTGGGTATATTAAGAGACAGCAATTACACCCGAGTTGACCATATAATGGTAATTTCTTACTCCCGTACAGCATCTAGGGCGATATACGAGAAATTAGAGCCTTCTTTAACTGCTAATGAGTTCTGGAGGAAATATCCTTTTTTCAGGACAATTCATGCTTTGTGTGCCCGGCTTCTTGAAGTATCCGGTCATAACGTTGTTGACGGTGATTTTTACAAGAGGTTTTGCAGGATGTATGGTATTCCTTACTCACCGATACGTGTCAGGTCGCTGGATGAAATAGACCTTTACGGCTATACTGGCGAGAAGCAGGAGTTAATAGCGGGGAACGTAATGTTCAATTGGTGGCAGTTCTTAAAGAGGAAGTGTGTATACCGTGACAAGGTCAAACAGGCGGTTAGAGAAAGAGATGGTTTAAGTCACAAAGAACAGGATGTATTAAGTGAGTATCCTGCGTATTTAATTCTGGAGTTATATGATGAGTGGGAGGAGATGAAGAGAGCCTACGGCAAGTTTGAATACGATGACATGATCTGGGATATTACTCTAGAAAGTATCGGCTCGCCCTCTACAGTCCAATATGTGTTTGTAGATGAAAGCCATGACCTCAGCCCTCTTCAATTCCATCTAATTAAACAATGGATGACCAATGATAACATTAAGGAGGTTTACTTTGCCTATGATCCTTTACAAACAATATATGAATGGAACGGTGCAGACTCAAGACTGGTTGGGAGTTTGAGGAGCTTATCTGTGGAAGATGAGGTCTTACCAAAATCTTATAGGGTTCCCAGAATACCTTGGAACTTTGCTTGTAGGGTTGCTGGCCTGTTAAACGATGTAAATATAAACAAAGTAGAGTCTGCTGACTACGATGGGGAGTTGCGGTTTATAAATCAAGAAGACATTCCCAACATACTTGCCGACAATCGGTCAGCGTTCGTTCTTTTCAGGACAAATAAAGAGGTTTACAGCTTTTTGAACCAGATGTTTAAACATAAGCTCTTCTTAAATGGTTTGGGTAGGGTGCAGACAGCTTTTAGCTCAAAAACTTTCAATAACAGATATAACGCTCTGGTGAAGGCAGCGAGGGGAGAGAACCTTACCTACGAAGAGTTAAGAGAGATAATCTCAAAGATTCCTTCAGGTTATTTTAAGAGGCATATAAAAACTGAGTTTACTGACAAAACGAAGGTACATAATCACGGTTCTTCTTACACTCCCTCCGAAGTTTATGGCTTATTCAAGGACTGTGAAAGCCTGGAGGGTTTGAAGAGAATAATTCTGGACTCGCAGGTCAACATACCACAGAAACAAAAAGAAATCTTGATTGCTGTGGATGCTGAGTATCCTCTTCTATCAGAACTCTCCCAATATGTGGGTACATACCATTCCTCCAAAGGTCTGGAAGCTCAAAACGTAATTCTACACGACTTCATGCTCCACCCAGAGGGAATTTATAAAGAAGAACTGAAACTGATTTTTGTAGGACTTACCAGGACAATGGATTCTGTCTATATCGTTCCCTGTACAGGAGGTACAGGTATTATTGAGAGTTTGTATGGGAGTATATAATCATCATTGAGTTCCGACGATTCATGAACTCATATTGATCTTGATGAGGGTTAAATATCTACATCAAAATAAAAGCTAAGATTCACTTTCAATTCAATGGAAAGTCTATAATATAGGAAAGATGGGTAGATTTAGTAAAATAATTATGCCAAATTTAATGAGGGAGATGTAGCTCAAGCTCTGGCTGGGGTAGGAAGATGAGTAAGCAAACACCTGCAATGCAGCAGTATCATGAGATAAAAAAGGAGTATAGTGACGCATTATTATTTTTTAGGATGGGTGACTTTTACGAATGCTTCGATGAGGATGCAAAGACAGTATCAGAAGAGCTTGAGATCACTCTCACCACCAGGAGCAGTAAAGATGGTGAGAAGAGACCGCTTGCCGGGATACCTTATCATGCGGTTGACAATTATCTCCCCAGGCTGGTTAAGAAAGGTTATAAGGTTGCTATCTGCGAACAGCTAGAGGATCCCAAAGAGGCGAAGGATGTTGTAAAGCGAGGTGTTGTCCGTGTTGTAACGCCAGGCACGGCTATCGATTCATCTTTATTTACTGGTGCTGCGAATAATTACCTTATGGCTATCTGCGGAAAGAATAACGAGTTTGGTATGGCTTTTCTGGATGTGTCAACTGGAGAATTTCTTACAACCCAGTTAAGTGATGCCTCTCCATACAACAGAGTTTTGAGCGAGGTCGACCGTATGCACCCTGTTGAAGCCATATTGCAGCTAAGTGATGAGGACCCTGAGCTTATTCAGCGCTTACAGGATATGGGAATAATACTCCAAGAGCACGAACCCCATGTGTTTGAAACCGATGCAGCGAGATCACAGTTGCTGCAGCACTTCAATGTTTCTACTTTAAAGGGCATGGGCTGTGAGAACCTGCCTCTTGCAATCGCAGCGTCTGGCGCAACTCTCAGGTATGCGCTTGAAACCCAGATGCGTGAGCTGGGACACATACACAACCTGAAAACATATTCAGATTCAGAATTTATGATACTGGATTCCACCACCTTGCGGAATCTTGAAGTGGTCAGGAATGTACGTGGAGAGGGGGCTGATGCTACACTCCTTAAAGTACTGGATGATACCAGAACCCCGATGGGAAGCAGGTTTCTCCAGAAGTGGCTGATAAAGCCGCTCATGTCAGTAAACGATATAGACAAACGCCTTGATGCAGTTGAGAATTTAACAAATGAAACTATTGCCCGCTTTGATCTCCGATCCTACCTTTCATATGTCAAAGATGTTGAACGCCTAATCGGACGCATAGTTTACGGGAAATCCAATGCAAGAGACCTCGTTGCATTAAAAAAGTCGCTGGAAGTAGTCCCTGAGGTAATCAATTCTTTGAAGGGTTGTTCGGAATCAGAAATCTTGAATAAGGTTTGTGATGAGTTGTCATCGTTTACTGAACTGGGTGAAATAGTCGACTTAATAGATCGTGGTATTGTGGATGAGCCTCCTGCTACTGTTAAAGAAGGCGACCTCATAAAACCTGGTTATAACCACGAACTGGATGAGTTGAAGGAGATAGCCAAAAACTCCAGAGAATGGATTGCATCGTTCCAGAAGCAGGAGAGGGATAGGACAGGTATCAACTCACTTAAAGTTGGATACAACAAAGTATTCGGTTACTACATCGAAGTTACGAAATCCAATATAAAACATGTCCCAGATGACTACATACGAAAACAAACGATGACCAATGCCGAGCGTTTTTACACCCCTGAATTAAAAGAGCGGGAAAACACAATAACATCTGCCAACGAGAAGATCGTATCTCTCGAGTATGAATTATTTGCTGACATCAACTCCACTGTAGCTTCACACTCGAAAACACTCCAAAATACGGCATCTCTTATTGGAAAGCTGGACGTGATCGCCAACCTTGCAGAAATTGCAGTTAACAACAACTACGTTAGACCTGTGATAAAAGATAGTTGCGATATCACCATACGTGAAGGAAGACATCCGGTGGTTGAAAACACTACCGGTGGGTTTGTCGCAAACGATTGTGAGTTGGATTGCACTGACAACCAGTTTTTATTGATTACTGGACCCAACATGGCAGGTAAATCAACCTATATGCGCCAGATCGCACTGATCACTATCATGGCACAGGCAGGTTCTTTTGTCCCTGCAACATATGCATCTATTGGTATTGTAGATCGGGTATTTACTAGAGTGGGTGCATTTGATGACCTTAAAAGCGGCCAGAGCACCTTTATGGTTGAAATGATAGAGCTCGCCAATATACTGAACAATGCAACCCCCAAGAGCCTAGTTCTTCTTGATGAGATCGGCAGAGGCACCAGTACTTTTGATGGGTATAGTATTGCGAAGGCTGTCGTAGAGCACTTACACAAAAAAGACGGTGTAGGAGTAAGATCATTTATCGCTACCCACTATCACCAGCTGACCGAGCTTGAGGGCAAATTAAAGCGAGTTAAAAATTATCACATAGCTGTAAAAGAAGAAGGAGAGGACCTTGTGTTTTTGCGAAAAATAGTGCCTGGCGCCACCGACAAAAGTTATGGTATACAGGTTGCTCGACTTGCAGGTGTCCCACGCCCCGTGATCAGCAGAGCCAGTGAAATACTGAAAAACGTCGAGAAGGATTCATTCATAGAAGAAGAGAACAAAGGCGAGAAGAAGGTAAAATATATGCAGTTAGCATTCTTCGACCCAGATCAGTCCCATAAGGAAAATGAGGATATAGGGCACCCGGCACTCAAAGAGCTTGAAGCCCTTAACGTCAACGAACTCACTCCACTTGATGCTTTAAACAAGCTTAATGAGCTTCAAAAGAAGCTGCATCCCGGTGGTGAAAGTGAAAATGAATGAGGATTCTGCTAAGATACGTGTCCTTGATGAAAATACTGTGAATGAAATAGCAGCTGGTGAAGTTATTGAACGACCTGCATCTGTTGTCAAGGAGCTGGTAGAGAATTCGATTGACGCTAATGCTACCGATATAAAAGTAGGAGTAGAAGGAGGGAGTGCCGAGAAGTTATTTGTTGCAGACAACGGTGTCGGGATGTGTCGTGACGATGCGGTTCTTGGATTTACTAGACATGCGACAAGTAAAATCGGAAAACTTGAAGACCTTTATAATACCAGTACTCTAGGATTCCGGGGAGAAGCCCTCACAACTATTGCATCAGTTTCGAACGTTGAATTGACTACGAGACAGAAAAATGACCTGGCTGGAACAAAGGTTACCGTTCATCCTGACGGAATCAAAAGCGTTTCAGATACAGGGTCTTCAGCCGGTACCACCGTTGTTGTTGAGAACTTGTTCTACAACACCCCTGCACGCAGGAAACACCTTAAAAGTGAGCGTACAGAGCTTGCTCACATCACAGATGTGGTTACAAAACAGGCACTCGGGAACCCCCATATATCATTTAAACTCATCTGCAACGGCAGAACAGTATTGCGATCACCCCACTCGGATAATCTGTTTGATACAGTAGTACATGTATTCGGACGTGACGTCTCCAAGCTCATGATACCTATTAACTATGAGTTTCAGCTTATCAGCATCTCAGGCTATATTTCAAAACCCGAATTCAGCAGAAGCGGAACCGATTTCCAGTCCTTCTTTATAAATAAACGGAATGTAACGTCCGGATCCATCAGCAACGCGTTGAGACGCGGTTATCACAACCTTCTACCCAAAGGACGATACCCTGCAGCTGTCTTAAATCTATCAATAAATCCTGAGGAAGTTGATATCAATGTCCACCCCAGAAAGAGTCATGTAAGATTAAACTATGAGCGGGAAATCACAGATGCCATATCAAATGCAGTTGAAAATGCACTTGAAGAGGCAGAGCTGATCTCACTCAAAAGTAAGGACAAAGAAGAGTCAACCGATAAATCTGCTCAAATTGCCATTAACGAAATGGATACGCTCGAAACAGATGATATCCTCGCTGAAAGACCTGAAAGATACGGTGTATCTGGTAGCGGAGCTGATTCATCCCGGGAAAAATATCCTTCGCCAAACGTCATGGATACTGAAAACCGTCTAAGGCAGTCTGAAAAATCCTTCCAGGGCTCCAGTGCCAACAGGTCACAAGCAGGGTCTGATATTGGAGACATAAGGGTATTGAGCCAGGTGTATGATACCTATATAGTTGCCGAGTTAAATTCGGAGCTTGTTCTGATTGACCAGCATGCTGCTCACGAGCGCATAATGTATGAGCATATTCGAAAAGGAAATAATATTTCACGCCAAGAACTTATCACACCTGTCACGCTGGAACTAAGTGTGAAAGAGAAGGTTTTGATGGAGGAATACATACCGTATCTTGAGGATTTGGGTTTTGCAATATCTGATTTCGGATCTAATACCTATATCGTAACCTCTGTACCTACCATATTTGGAGAAGTCGAAAACACGGATATTATACATGACCTGATCTCAGAAATCCTGTCCGCTGGTCGGGTTAAAACCGATGTAGGTAGATACGACCAAATGTGCAAGACAATAGCATGTAAAAGCGCTATAAAATCAGGTAATGTATGCACCACAGAACAAATGCAAAATTTGATCATTCAGCTTAGAAATACAGAAAACCCCTCTACCTGTCCACATGGCCGACCTACCACGTTACCCCTTACAAGAAATGAACTAGACAGTATGTTTAAAAAGAAATAAAATGAAGCACAGAAGCCATTCATTTGATTTTTATCTCTTTGATTATTTTTAGCTTTTTCAGCTCTCCCAGAACGTTCAGTAGAGTCAATAAATCAATTTCAAGAAAATTTACTGCTTCTCCTAAAGTTTTATTCTCTAAAAACCCATTATGAACGATCTCCTTAACTACATGGTCGTATCTTCTGAGATACTCTCTGGCCTGATCATCAAGATGAACTCCCATTGAAGTAATTAAGTTGGTTGAATACAAACTTTTCGAGCTCATTTAACTTCACCGACGTAGATATGTAGATTAAAAAATACTTAAAAGTTCAAAAATTGGGGGTCAGATTGTTTAAGAAACATTTCCTTCTTAAACGATGAGAAATTGGAGTATCAATATATAAATGAGGGCGAATTTTCAGTATAGGGGTTTTTAAACGAGTGTTTCTACAAAATGTTGCAGCTGTCAGTTACACTTAAACTACGGTTTTCTAGCATAAATGTAGTGCAGAAAAGTATTGAAGTATTGAGTTTTGGGAGTTATTTAATGCTCGTTTCTGGTTTTTAAATAACATAAAATTATCTACTGTCTTGTCAGTTGTAAGGCTTTAGGATTTAAAGATTGACAGGTAAATCGCATGTTATTCTTTGACTGCTGTTATTAGTTTGACGTTGTCTATTCCTTTGGTGGTGGTTATTTTGTCTACCAGCCTTTTTATGCCTTTCATTTCTCCTTTGACTATGACCATTTCTAGGCAGTTGTCTTCGTTGAGATGTATGTGCATAGTGGATACTATTACGTCTAAAAAGAAATGAATCGTTTATCGGCGTACTCTTTGTATCTCTCTAGTAATCCCTCATTTGAATCACTTTCTTTTTCCATCGACATGTGAGTTCCTCTTTTTACCTTCAGCGTTATTCAGGCTGTTCGATCCGTTTGAATCCTCCGAAATGATCTTTCATATTTTCATAAACGGGGGCACCGACAAGCTTTTCGTAAATTTCATCTGCTTTTTTCTCGGGATTTACATCACTAAATCTATCCGGATATAATATCTTCCCTATATAGTAGGAATTAGCTAAAATTGATCCGTAATTTCGATTATATGACTTATAGGGAAGTATCCCGTAAACGTCTTTATTCTGTACTGCTTTCAGTGAGTCATATACAGGCCCTCTTAATTCATTCCTGACTATCGAGTAACCATGCTCATCTATAAAAATAATCTCTGGATCCCATTCTAGAATTTTTTCCTTACTGACCATCTTATGTCCTGCATCTAAATCACCAGCGACATGTTTAGCATTGACAAATTCAAATGGAGTATATTTGGGATATGTCGAGACAATTCCATGACTTCCATGATGGCCTGTTCCCCCAACATAAGTTTTCGGTTTGTTTTCAGGCCTTATATCTTTTGTCCTGTTTTCGAGATCTTTAATTGTAGATTCGATATATTGAATTACTTCTTCAGCATTCTCCTCTTCATTTAAGACGTTTCCCATAATCTCTAACGCATTATAAAAAGTGTCCCTATCTTCACTTAAATCACCAACTATTACCGCTACTACAGGGATTCCCGTTTTATCCTGTAAATCTTCAGCTTCTCCAGCAGTTGCACCTCCAGCAAAATCTCCCTTGGTATAGAAAATTACATCAGGATTTTTAGCAGCTATCAACTCGGCATCTCCCCCATGGGCAGGTCCTATAAGGGGAAGTTTAGATAATTCTGGATGAGCATACTGGTATGGTCGATCCGGATCCTCCTTTTCCGTCTGTTCTACACCTATAACTTTATCAGTTGCTTTTAGAAGTGTAACCAATCTCAATGCTCCAGAACCTAATGCAATAGTTTCATTAACCTCTTTTGGTACTTCGACTTCTCTACCTGTCATATCAGTGACAGTTACTGTGTCTGCCTGCTCTTCAGTTCTTTTTTCTCCTGAATTCGCAAATATCAGACCTATTCCAATCGCTGCAACCACGACTACTACACCAATCAATATAGTTAATTTTTTGTCCACATAATCACCTCATGTGAGTTATACCTCCACAATCTAACTCGTGATAATCTTCACCCGCACAGGGGATGTAGAGCTTCTCTCTGCCCTTCTCCACAATTCTAGTGGCCATAACATTTTCGCACTCGAAATCCTATCACATTTATTTCCTTTTTCTATTTCTAATTCCATGTGTAAGTGATGGTTTTAGTTAGGCTCCGCTTTCCAATGGTTCTTCAGGCATGACCCAGATTTTGCCCGACTCATTCCTCACCTGTACTTTAACCTCGTAAACTGATTCTATTTTATCCGGAGTAAGTATCTCTGTCCCGCCTGCATGGAGGATATAACCGTCTTTCAGCATGACGATTTTGTCGCTGTATCTGGCCGCCAGATTCAGGTCATGGATAGCCATCACCACGGAGACTCCGTCTTCAGTCTGGGCCTTTGCTATGTTCATAACCTCCATTTGGTGTTTAAGATCCAGACTACTTGTGGGTTCATCAAGCAACAATACCTGTGGTTCCTGGGCGAGGGCTCTGGCCATCACTACCTTTTGTTTCTGGCCACCACTCAACTCAGTTATATCCCGCATGGCCAGCGATTCCAGTCCCAGCTTCTTTATAACATTAGAAACTATCTCAAGGTCTCTGTCACCGGGTTTCCAGTTTATGTGCGGCTTCCTGCCCATCAAAACTGAGTCGAAGACAGTTGCAGGAAAAGTTTTGTTCTCTGTTTGAGGTACATAGCCGATTCTCCTGGCGATATCCTCTTGACCTAGGGTTTTTAGCTCCTGTCCGTCTATTAAAATACTGCCTGCCCTAGGTTTCAGGATTCGGTTGATGCACCTCAGAAGAGTGGTTTTTCCAGAGCCATTAGGTCCTACTATACCCAATACGTCTCCACTACCCACATCCAGGTTCACGTCATTTAATACTTGAGACCCGTTAAAGCTGAATTCCACTCCACTGACCTTTATCTTCACCAGTACTCCCTCCCTTTTACTACTAAACTAAGTATATGAACAGGGGAGCTCCTAAGAACGAAGTTAGAATTCCGACCGGAAGAACTACAGGAGCAAACAAATTTCTGGCAGCAGTAGCAGAAGCAAGCAGCAGCAAGCCCCCCAAAAGACATGATGAAGGGAGTAGGAACATCTCATTACCTCCTACTATTTTGCGCACAATATGGGGAACCACTAGCCCCATGAACCCAATGATACCCACAAAAGACACTATCAACGCGGTCACCAGTGAAGCGAGGAGCATGCCCTTGATCCTCAATTTTTCAACATTCACGCCAAGGCTCTTGGCCGTTTCATCTCCTGAATCCAGTGCGTTGTAGTTCCAACTGTTATAAGCAAAATAAATAGCCGAAGGAATCACTAACGCTGTCATAAGGCCCAATTCTTGCCAATTAGTCCTCCCAACATCCCCAAATGTCCAGAAAACCATTGCCGCCAGCTCTTCATCACTGGCAAAGTAATGCATGGCCGTTATACCTGCAGTGAATAGGGAACCGAGAGCTACCCCGGTAAGGATCATGGTTTCTGGTGTAGCTCTCTTGTAGGTGGCCAGAGCTATTATGATCAATGTGGAAACCAGTGACCATACGAAAGCAGATATGGTAGTGATGTAGTGATTATTGAGGATCACTGCATCGGCACTACTGCTCTGCATGGTCCCCGCCCCCAAAGCGATTATGGAGAAAGCTGCACCAAAAGCTGCTGCGTGTGAAATACCTAAAGTAAATGGTGAGCCCAGAGGATTCCTCAACACACTCTGCATAACTGCTCCAGATATCGCTAGTCCCGCGCCAGCTGCAATAGCAGTTAAAACCTGAGGAAGCCTAATACTCCAGATAATGTTGTAAAAATTCTGGTCTCCAGAATATTGTCCTGTAATCACTGAAAAAACTTCAGAAACCGGAATATTGACTGGCCCATAAACTATTGAAGCAATTGACAGCATAAAAAGGAGTAAAATCGATATTATACTAAATAACAGTTTCTTTCCTGCAAACTCCCTATACCTGGCCAGTACTTCTTCAGACATGATTCACTCCAGACCGTTAATCCAACTCTATTCTACCGAAACCTCCATCTTATGAGACATACCATACTCTTATCCCCCACTTTATTAATTGGGTCGTAACTTATCTTACTTAGTGCTACTATTAAAGATTTTCCTAGCACTAATTAACAATTATCATCGAATCAGTAACACAAACATATCCAGGTCGTCAGAATAGATGTCCTCAGCAAAGACTTGGATAAAGTCAGGGTAATACTCCTTATCCCTACCAAGTACTCATCTAAAATTACCTCAAAAAAACTTACATAGATTTCCTTTTTTAATAAATAATCACCATCATACACAGCAAACCCAATAAAATAATGGCTACAAGCGGTCAAAAGAATAATCAACTCACTACTATCTGGTTTTTAAATAACATAAAATTATCTACTGTCTTGTCAGTTGTAAGGCTTTAGGATTTAAAGATTGACAGGTAAATCGCATGTTATTCTTTGACTGCTGTTATTAGTTTGACGTTGTCTATTCCTTTTGTAGTGGTTATTTTGTCTACCAGCCTTTTTATGCCTTCCATTTCTCCTTTGACTATGACCATTTCCAGGCAGTTGTCTTCATTTAGGTGGATGTGCATGGTAGAGACTATCACGTCCCCGTAGTCGTGCTGGAGAGAGACTATAGCGTCGCTGGTGCCTTTGTGATGATGATTGTACATCACGTTTATCACTCCCACTATATCTCCACCTTCTTTCTCCAGCCACTCGTACTCCAAGAGGTAATTCCTTATTGCATCTCGTATGGCATCACTTCTTGAGGCATAACCTCTGGAAGTTATGGTTTTGTCAAATTGTTCAAGCAAGTTTTTAGGTAAGCTAACACCAAGTCTCGTAATCTCCATAATTCTTAATATTAAGTGTTACCTTTAATAACATTTTTCATACTCTACATTTAGTTAACCATTTGGTTAACAATCGCTAATTAGTTGGGCAACTATAAATATGAAGGATATGCGCTCTTTAGCTGAAGGATTTTAGTTACGAAAAGGCTTATGCAAGCCTTTGATCTTGTGGGTGTAAATATGAATGGTAAGGAGGAACAAGATTTTGGTACAGACCCCATAGCTGTCCGTGAAACTGATCATTACGTTGATGAGTACGTGGATAGTTTTGCTGAAAAATGGGATGAGCTTATAGATTGGGAAACTAGAGCTAAAAGTGAGGGAAGGTTCTTTATTGAGCAGTTGCGGGAAAGAAAGACCATAAGAGTTCTTGATGCTGCTACAGGCACAGGTTTTCATTCTGTTAGATTAATGCTGGAGGGTTTTGACGTCATCAGCGTGGATGGCAGCCCGGCTATGCTGGCCAAAGCGTTTGAGAACGGTAAAAAATATGGCCTCATATTACGTACTGTCAATGCGGACTGGCGGTGGTTGAGCCAGGACATCCAGGAAGAGTTTGACGCCATAATTTGCCTGGGCAACTCATTCACCCACTTGTTCAGTGAATGGGATAGGAGGAGAACTCTGGCAGAATTTTATGCCAGATTGAAACACAATGGAGTTCTCATCATGGATCAGCGAAACTACGATGCTATTTTGGGTCGAGGTTATTCCAGCAAGCACACCTACTACTACTGTGGAGACAACATCTCCGTCTATCCCGAGCACGTGGACGAAGGCCTAACCCGATTTAGATACGAGTTCCCAGATAACCAAGTATTTCACCTGAATATGTATCCCTTGAGAAAAGACTATGTGAGAAGGTTAATGAGAGAAGTTGGTTTCCGGAACATAGAAACCTACGGGGATTTCAAAGAAACATACCGGGAAGAAGACCCTGATTTCTTTATCCACATAGCTGAAAAAGAATATGAAGACACAAAACAAGAGGTTGCAGAATGGAAGCAAAAGTGAACACGATTTGGAGAGAGAACAATTCTACCTGTGAACGTGAAGAGATTGAGAGTAGTATAAACTGTCCAAGGTGTGGCAGCCCCCTATTTGAGTTGAAAACGGGATTCGCTCTCTGCTATAGATGTACGCTATGGTTATTCTTAGTTTGAGTTAGGAGGGATGCTGATAGATAAGGATAAGGACTGTAAAAAATGTAAAAACTACAACCAGTGCCTTGAATGGAATTGCTTAAAAGACCCAGACGAATGCGAATTTTACGAAGAGAGCTGAAAAGGCTCTTCTCCAAATTTAGGGAAGTGTTTCAATATGTTTTCTACAGCAATAGGCAGTTAATAACACACTGTTCACCACCAACACCCTCCCACCACCCCGCATTTCCCAAACCCTGCGGAATAGAGGGGCATAGGCTAGGATGTTCGGTAAAATAAAGTGGGATCTTCAGCAATGTAAGCCAATTCACCTAGATTCACAATACACAGATTACCCATGGAATAATATAAACAAGCCATCTGAGAAGAATTAAATTGAGGGGTAAGTGAGCTTTCTCAGAACCTTAGATGGAGTGATTATTATTTCAAGAACTTAATACAGTCAAAGCAATCATACAGGGAGTGGCAGTAGCTCTAGATTCTCTTTTTTGATATGTTCCTTATCTTAACCATGAGATTCTTAATCGTCTCTTTTGTTGTTGAAAGCTTTACACAGATTGGATAAACATTTAGTAACCTATTCTCCTCGGTTACGCCGTAACCACTATTCTAATCTAAATTAAACCTTTGAACTAAGGTGGATCCACCTCCCTCCAAAAATTGGAGAAGAGGCAGATATTTAAAATACGTAACACTTAAATATCATTTAGTAACTAAAAGTATTAATAAATTTAAAATTAGTAAGAAAAATAAATAGTATGGGGGACAAAGCGAATACCAGTAATTTCTCTGCCTTATCCCATTGATGGGGTGTGAAAGTAGGTTATGTTAGATGGTGAAGGTGAAATGAGTTCTGGAAGTTCTGAAGACGCAAACCATTCAGCTTTAAGCAGGTTAAATAGAACTTCTTCGGCGCTTAAACTGCCTGAAGATGTGCAGAATAGGGCGATAACTGTGTACAGGAAAATATCTGAGAGGATAAATAGCAACTGTACTGATTGTATGGTGGCTGCATCCATTTACTCCGCATGCAAACAGAAAGGAGCTCCTATAACTTTGAGCGAGATCTCATCACACCTTAATGTTGACAAAAAAGAAGTAAGGAGTGCTCACAAGGCTAGCTCCAGAGAACTGAAGTTGAAGTATATGCCCTCCAGCCCTTCAGACTACATCACCAGGTTCTGCACTGTCCTTGGATTGAATGAGAGTGTGTTAAGAAAGGCCATGGAAATAAATGGTAAAGCTGAAGAGAATGGAATTAACAGCGGCAAAGGGTCTGCCAGCATGGCAGCCGCATCTATATATCTTGCAGCCTTCCTAGAAATGGAGAAAATAACTCAGAGGGAGGTCGCAAAGGTTGCGGGAGTAACCGAAGTTACCGTGAGGAACAGGTACAAAGAGCTGGCAGATAAGCTGGGAGATTAGGGATATAGCTTGTGGTTGGTGTTAAGATGAGTTATTTTGTCAACCCCGTGGGAATAGTGAGAAGCAGTGTTAAGGAGCCTTTCCTTTCTTTGAGAGGTGAGGACTTGGAATTGGATGAAAAGAGAGTAGGGTCTCAAGACAATTTATGTGAACTCGTGATTAAGGACCAGTATGCAGAACTTTTGGATGGTATTGAGGATTTCTCTCATATACTGGTGCTTTACTGGTCCCATAAAGCAGGTGATAGTCGTGATGTTACCAAGGTTCACCCGGCAGGAAGAAAAAATTATCCTTTGGTAGGAGTTTTCGCCACCCGATCCCCAGCCAGACCCAACCCTGTATGCGCAACCGTAGTAAAGCTCCTGGAAAGGAATAATAATACCTTAAAAGTTGAGGGGCTAGACGCCATAGACAAGAGCCCAATTATCGACATAAAACCTTATCACCCCCACTTTGACGCTGCCTCCGAAGTCAGAGTACCCCAATGGATGAAAGAACTAACCGAATACTTCTCCAATAGGCAGCCAGAATGAGACGAACTGAAAGAAAAACTTGGTTATGCCAAAACGCTAAATCTGTGGGTTTGAGACAGTAAAACATTTCTAAGTTTAATTTTCTGGTGAGAGCTCTGGATTTATTTTTATTTCCGTGAGGGATGGGCAGCTTAAATTTTGGCTTTGAAGGGCTCTTTAGTTGAGTTATAGGGTGTTGTGAGAGGTTTCTTATTTTTTGTTCCCTTATCGATTCATAAGTTTTTTATAGTGTTTATTATTAAGTAATACTATTGTGGATAAATTTGTTACTATTTCCTATGATGGGAGAGGCCAGAAAATAAGGACCCTGTGCGCATCCAGCCTTCTTAAAGTGGTCTCTCCCCCTAAATACAATGAATAAATAATCTGTAGATCTTAAAATAGTATTAAAGTAATTAGGGCTGAGTAAACGTTAGCTTACCAAGAGGGTGGGGTGATTAAAATCAAAGAGATAAGAATAACCATTTGGTCAAAATGGAATGGTCTAGTGACTGAGAGAGAGGTGTTGGACAAGGATGGTGACTTAATAACTCCTCTGAAGGAGAGAAAGATAGACTCGTGCAAAGTATTTGTTTGCTGGGATTGCAAGGGCTGTGGTTCATCTGCAGATCCTTTCGCAAGAGCAGGTAGAATTGAGGATCGCACCTGTAGTACTTGCGGGGGATCTGGTAGAGTTGTTCTCGATGGAAACTCAAGGATAGACGCTTTCTTTGATTCTGATAAGATTTCTGTGATCTGGAGGTATGAGACCGAAGGTGATTACACCGAAGTTGTAGAGACTCCTTGGTCTAAAGTAAAACCAAATCCTAACCAATTACTGAATAGGTTGTTCAAGTCTGAAAATGGACTAGGAAAAGATGAAGGAAATAAGAGTTTGAGAAACGAAGAGAGAGTTAAAAAGATTCCTTAGTCTTGTTGAAAACAGTTTTTAGGATACTTGTGATTAAGTTCTCCTAAATCCTTAGAGGAGAGAGTAGGTATAAGCTAGTTTTTTGATTGTTTTTGAATGCTTTCCTTGCATAAGAGGGAGAGATGTGTTGTTACCCGTTGTTAATAAACTAAATGTATTTAATAACAAATTATTTATATATCTTTTGGAAAACTTATTTACGGTGATTGATATGAGGATTAGTAAGGTTAGAAAGGTGGTTAAGGGGACTTGTAAGTGCAAGAGTTCCTGTTAATTTTCTTATTTTTTCTGTGGTGATACTGTGGGAGATGAGAGTGGTAACGTTGATTTCGTCAAATTGTTTTGTACGTGCTGCGATTTTTATAAGGAAAGCGATGAAGGCCTGGAGTGTGGAGCATTCAAGATTTTAAGACATTTCATCCAGAACGGCAAGATTTCTCTGGAAGAAGTTTATAGCGCTAAGAATGAGGTATGTGAACCTCAAGAATAGGTGTTCCTCCTCAACTACAAGCAAAAGTCGGCTTAAAGCTCCCAAAGATAAGTTTAAGAATTTGATGAGGAAATTTTTAATGGTTAAAGGTGTTTTTCTGCTGTCACGCAGAAGTTCTCATCTTGAACAGCATTTTTAGGGATGAGGGACTTTCTAGCCGTATTTACGTGTTTCAACTCATCTGTTTCTACTCCATTAAAGCCGAGATTGCAAACGATGGATGCAAGGCACCCAGGTTTGAAACCTTTGTGATACGGAATTAATACGGAATTGAGTTTATTCTCGTTTCCGGAGACTTTCTCTTTTATTAGCATCATTGATTGGCTCATAACTTTTTTGATAGATTTGCGATCGTTAATGGTTTTATCTATGACACAAAGCCTTCCATGGTCCTTTAAAACTCTGAAAAACTCTTTAAGTGCATTCTCTGGGTTGGGTAGGGTGCACAGCAGGTTTCTGCATACCACTGCATCAAAGCTGTTATCCCTAAACGGCAGTGTTTCTGCATCCCCAACCAGTACCTTACTTTTACCATTCCTCTCCCCAACCTCTTTTATCATCTCATATGATATGTCCAAGGCCGTAACATCGTACCCGCCCTCAACTAATGCTTCAGTGACATTCCCCGTGCCACACCCCAACTCGAGAACTTTTCTGGAGTTATTTAATCTCTTTATTAAGAAATCCGTCCAAACATTCCTCTCTTCCTTGCTAAAAGAGTAGAATTCACGGTGATGATCCACATTGCAGTCCCAGTAATACTTTATATGGTTTTTACACCCCATAACAAATACACTTCCAAATACTTATTAATATTTTCCTTTTTAGTAACACTAATTAACATCATAATGAAAAAGATTAGGATATTGTATGATTTACTACCTAATACGTGTGAAGAAGTATTAGTTTATTACTAACCAATAGGTTTTTATACTATTAGTAATACTGTTAACTTTAAAGGTGTTACTAATTATAGCGCCTCTCCAACCTCTCTATTTTTTTAATTTAGGTATAGATGTTACTAAAGATTAAAATATTAATACTTATTATGATTGAATTAACAAATAGTATGATTTAAATAGGAGGAATTTTCCAATTAGTAATACTGACAAAACGGACAGTATCTGGAAAGACAGTCCAAGTTCAGGACTAAATGTTAATGTTTGGAGACGGTGTTTTACATGACGGTATCGAAAATATTTATAGGACATGAGATCTGGTTGGAGCCCACAAGAAGCCATTTTCATAAAGGGGAGCTTGTCAAAGTGAAAGTGGGATGGGGCCACGCTTTGAAAACAGATGGACCGGGCGAAAAGGAGAAATGGACGCCTTATATAATAACTCCTTCTGGAGAAAAATTGATGCTCCCAGTACTGGATAGCGAAGGAGATTACTTCCTCCTGTTGTTCAGGGCAGAGGAGGAGGGATCTTATACTGTAGTTGTGGAGAACAACTATGGTGTTGGGACCAAGTTAAGGGATGGTAGTTTTCATCGGGGCCCAAAGAAAGATTATGAGGACGTAGAAAAAACCCTCTATTTTTATCAGTATGCAAAGACCTGCATACCGATAGGGCACTCCACAGAACCTTCAAAAAGAATTGGGAATGAGCTGGAGATTACTCCTTTGAACTTTGATTCTGCTACCCTTGAGCTGGAAGTGACACATAATGGAAGACCTCTCCCCGAGGCTGTACTGGAAGGCACCAGCAACAGACACAATGGTTTTACAGTTAAGAGTACAACAGACGAGATGGGGAAGGTAGAGATACCTGTAGATAAACCTACGTGGATGTTTAGAGTTCATTATTTTGATAAAAAAGGTTTAGAAGGTCTTTATGACCAAATAAGGCTTACAGCTACTTATACAACAGTAATGGAGGGGATATAGTGTTGGAGCAAAAACAGATGGTAAAAGATTACTGGGAGCATAGGTCATCCACATTCGATGATTCTCCCGGCCATGTATTGAGTAGTAAGCGAGAGGAAAGAGCCTGGAAGAATTTGCTGGAGAAAAAGCTTGGGAACGTGAATAGAGTTTTGGATGTGGGTGCCGGAACGGGTTTTCTCTCCCTCATACTTGCAGAAATGGGGCATGAGGTTGTGGGAGTAGACGTCTCTAAAAATATGATCGACAGAGCAAAAGACAAGGCAAAGAATAAGGGATTAAAAATTGATTTTAGAATTGATGATGCTGAAAACCTATCGTTTGAAGATAACTCTTTTGATGCAGTGGTTAACAGGGCTGTTCTCTGGACACTTCCAGACCCTGAAAAAGCAGTAAGAGAGTGGAAAAGGGTATTAAAACCAGATGGAAAATTATGTTTTTTCGTCCACGAACCTCTTACCGGAGTAGTAAACAAGGCTAGAAAACAACTTAGTAAATTCCTGGTACTATCTCTGGAGAGAAGAAATCCCTGGAACTCACTCCACAATGGATCAAAAGGAAAACTACCTTTTAATGGAGGAGTTGAGCCTACAAAAGTCGTGAATTTACTGGAAAAAGTTGGATTTGAACAGATCTCTGCCGAATCCACTGATGAAATAAGAGAGTTAAAAAGAAAGAACATGTCATTCCCTTATAAAATAGCTCAAAACCACTCTCAGTATTGCTATTCTGCTTTAAAACCAAACAGGTGATAGTATGGTAGAGATAAACAGAAAATTTTTGATTTTTATAGCGATAGTATGTGTTGTAGGTGCTTTAGCCTTAGCAGGTTGTACAGAGGAACAAAAAAACAATGCAGACCAAAACTCTCCAGATCAACAAACATTAGTTGTAGGAGGATATAGAGACTTCAAAGATTGTGGGCAGATGAAGTCAAATGTCTTTGATACCTTTCTTGACATCGGTGAAACCGGCAGGCCAAAAGCAGGAACACTGGTTGAGTCGTGGGAAGTCTCAGATAACAAAAAGGAATATACTTTTCATCTTAATCAGGATGTTGAGTTCCACGATGGGACAGAGTGGAACAGCACTACTGCAAAATGGTTCTTTGAATGGTGTAAAGAAGGGCCAAGATCAACAAGAACGGTCTTCCAGAAGATCGATGAAGTAGAAATTTCTAGTGAATACACTATAAAGACCAATCTCAGTGAGCAGTACGGTGCTTTCCTGAAAGATCTGACTTCTCCTTGGAGAGCTGAGGTAATACCTCCAACTTCTGTCAAGCCCGAATGGAGTAAACAAGGTGAAATAGTAGATTTTATTGGCACAGGTCCTTTCAAGGTTAAGGAGTACGTGAAAGGACAGAAAGCAGTAATTGTCAGTAAGGGTGGAGGAAAGGTTGAAGAAATCGTATTCAAGACAATAGAGGATCCTCAATCAAGGGTATCGGCTTTAAGGGCTGGTGACGTTGACATAATTGGAGCTACTGAGCATCACGCCTCAATACCCTATGAGTCAGTCCCTACACTAAAAGAGGACTCGAATATTATTGTTGAGAGAAAATCATATGGAAGGGTGCAGACATTGGAATTCAACTGTCTTGACGGACCTACCACAGATATCAAGGTAAGAAAGGCAGTCAACTACGCACTTAACAGGGAAGACATGGTTGAAAAGCTGCTGGCGGCGGTGGCACCACCGATGTCAACAATACTAACCCCTAGGTACCCCTTCGCCAAGTCACTTGAAGGAGAAGGATATCCATACGATCCAGCCAAATCAAAAGAATTGCTTTCTGAGGCAGGCTGGGAAGACACCGATGACGATGGGATTAGGGAGAAGAACGGAGAAGAGTTGGTACTTGATTATGTGGTACCCAAAGGAGAGGCTAACGCTAACTCCATTGCGGTGTTTGTTCAGAGCGAACTGGAAGAGGTAGGTATAAAGGTAAATGTCCAGATAATGGAGAGGGGAGCTGCTGGTAAGGCTGAAGATAAAGGGAACTTTGACCTGTACCTCCATCATATGTATGGAATCCCCGGACTGCCTGAGGGGCCACTCACAGGAATTTACTGGTCAGAAAACCCGGATCCAGGTGACAAGTGGAAATACCACAGTGAAGAGTTGGATAATTTAATTGAGACAGCTCTTAGCACTGGAAAAGATGAAGACTATGCCAAAGCTTACAGGTTGTTGCAGGAACAGCACGCTTGCGTACCTTTGTATGACATTGAGAAGGTAGTGGCCCACAAAAAAGATGTTAAAGGATTCGAGTTCGGTCCTTCCATCTACCGAACTAATTTTGCTACTGTATACCTAGAAAAATAACTCGACAGGGGTTATTAGATGGTTAGTGAGGTAGGGGCCTTCATTGCAAAAAGACTGCCTTGGGCAGCATTGACCATTTTTTTTGCGTCCCTCCTCTCTTTCTCTCTCCTATATTTTTCTCCTGGTAATTCGGCTGAAATGATCTTATCTGCGGAGATGGGATACGAACCCACACAAGAAGCAGTACAGCACTTTATGGTGCATTTTGGACTAGATGAGCCTTTTATATCTCAGTATTTGGGGTGGTTGAGCAATATATTGCACGGCAGCTTCGGAACATCTCTAAGAACTGGAGATCCTGTTCTGGAGGAGTTTATGGCCAGGTTCCCTGCAACCTTTATCCTTGCTCTATCAGCCCTAAGTTTTGCACTGGTAATCGGGATATCTTTTGGTGTTCTATCAGCAGTAAAACCAAACTCTTGGCTGGACTATCTGGGAAATCTAATTGCATCAACTGGGACTGCCATCCCATCATTCTGGCTGGGACTACTTCTAATATTTTTCTTCTCAATACATCTAAACGTTCTCCCTTCCTTCGGATACGGGGGGTTGGAGCATCTAATACTTCCTACAATTGCTCTTGGGTCACATCAGGTAGCCAGGATATTGAGAGTCACCAGAGAAAGCATGTTGGATGTGCTTGGAGAAGACTATATAATGTTTGCTTATGCCAAAGGGCTGGCGAACAGAGTTGTAATCTTTAGACATGCTATTAGAAATGCATTGAATCCTGTGGTTACTCAGGCTGGATTGGATTTGGGATATCTTCTTGGGGGAACGGTCATCATAGAGCAGGTCTTTGGCTGGCCGGGAATTGGAAGTTTTCTTTTGACTTCTGTTATGGGTAGAGACTTTCCAGTTGTTTCTGGGTTTGTTCTTATAATAGCATTTCTTTTTGTGCTCGTCAATTTACTGGTTGACTTGAGCTATTCTGTAATTGATCCTAGAGTAAAGCTGGAGGGAGCTAAATGACCAAGAATCCTTACCTCAAGGGCTTGAAGTTGCCAATTTACGTTCCCAGTTTAAAGGTATCTGATATCTTAAGTATCTTTATAATAGTTGTTTTCCTGTCAATGGCTGTATTACCCAATTTTCTAGCTCCCTATGACCCAAATGAGGTGAACTTAGATAACAGGCTGGTTTCACCCACTTGGAGTCACCCCTTTGGAACCGACAGTTTCGGCAGGGACACCCTGAGCAGGGTGATACACGGAGCCACCACATCACTCTCCACAGCATTCACTGTCGTTGCCATATCGGTAGTAGCAGGAACGTTCCTCGGACTACTGTCAGGTTATTTTGGTGGTTATTGCGACCAAGTCATTATGAGGGTTGTGGACCTTCTTCTGGCGTTCCCTAGAATTATTCTGGCTATCGCTCTCGTTGGTATACTGGGCTGCTCCTTGATCAATATAGTTATTGCTTTATCAGTTACTTGGTGGGTCAATTTTGCCAGGATAGTTAGGGGGTCTGTACTACAAGTAAAGGAGAGGGAGTTCGTTGAGGGTGCCAAACTCATGGGGGGAGGGGAGTTCTACATAATAAAGAGGCATATTCTCCCCAACGTTCTCTCTCCTGTCATAGCTCTAGCAACACTTGACATTGGATCTGCCATTCTTCATATAACAGGATTAAGCTTCTTGGGGCTGGGAGCACAACCCCCTACCGCAGAATGGGGTGTCATGCTTAAAGAAAGCGTTGCTTTCATGGAAACAGCCCCACAAACCATGATATTTCCAGGTTTGTTTATACTTTTAACTGTATTGGCATTCAATCGATTGGGGGACAGTCTCAGAGATATGCTGGATCCAGTTAGCCCCAAGGACATGGAAGGATTAAATCAAATTTATGGAGGTCTTAAATGAGGACATCAGGTGACAATTCGGATGCATTATTGGAAGTAAAATGTCTGGATACCAGGTTCCCCACCAAAAGAGGAGAAGTCAAAGCTGTAAACAATCTGGATCTTGGGTTAATGAGAAATGAGAGAATGGCTCTTGTGGGGGAAACTGGTTGTGGAAAATCCGTGCTGGCTCAAACCATAATGAGGCTATTACCCGGAAATGCAAAGGTAAGTGGAAGCATAAACTACAAGAATAAAAACATCCTGGAGCTTGGCGAAGAGGAGCTAAACAGGATCAGAGGCAGAGAGATAGGTCTGGTCCCCCAGAGTCTTTCCTCCATAAACCCATTGATGAAGATTGGTAATCAAATTGGGGAGGCTATACAACCAAGCAATGGAAAAAAACTCTCAAATGAAGTAAAAAGATTGTTTGATGCAGTTGGATTAGATAAAAACCTCTTGGGTAAGTATCCTCACCAGCTCTCTGGAGGAATGAACCGGAGGGTTTTGATCTCGATAGGAATAGCCTGTAACCCTTCCTTAATAATTGCAGATGAACCGACAACGGGGCTGGACACTATTGTTAAAAACAGAATTATTAAACTTCTGGAAGATGTTACTTCTGAAAAATCTCTGCTTCTAATCACTCACGATATTGATGTTGCCAGGACCTGTGAGAATATTGCTGTTATGTACGCTGGTGAGATCGTAGAGAAGGGAAGCACCGAGAAGGTGCTGAATGACCCTCGTCACCCTTATACCAAAGCTCTTATGGATTCTTTACCTTCCAGAGGTTTGAAACCAATAGAAGGGTCAAGTCCAAGTTTAATCAATCCTCCTAAGGGTTGTAAGTTCCATCCCAGATGTCCGTATGCTACCAGGGAGTGCAGGATTGAACACCCGGAATTAAGGGAAAATGGCAGAGATGTGAGGTGCCATGCTTTCAGTTGAGAACGTGAGCAAGACGTTTAGATACGGAATGGTTAATAAAAGTGAAGTAAATGCTTTAAGAGACGTAAGTTTTATTTTGGGCCAGGGAGAGACGCTGGGGTTGGTGGGGGAGAGTGGATGCGGTAAAACTACTCTGGGAAGGGTTATAGTCAGGCTTTTAGAACCTACAAGTGGTAAGATATTCATTAATGGGGTTGATATTACCAGTTTAAACTGGAGAAAATTCAAAAGATATCGAACCAAACTTCAGATGATATTTCAAGATCCTAGAACCTCACTTAATCCCAGAATGAAAATCTCCGACTGCTTAACAGAGGGTTTGGATATGCAGGGCTATAACCATAATGAAGATATGTTGTATGAGCTTCTTGACATAGTCAACCTCCGCCAGGAGATTCTGGATCGTTACCCTCATGAAGTTAGTGGGGGAGAGATACAGAGAGTGGTAATTGCCAGGGCTTTTAGTCTTAATCCGGACTTAATTGTTGCTGACGAACCAACATCCAATCTTGATGTTTCGGTTCAGGCACAGATTCTTAGTCTCCTAAAAAACCTCCAGGATAAGCATAAAATAGCTTACGTTCTCATATCTCATGATCTTGAAGTTGTGAGAAGTGTGAGCGATAGAATTGCGGTGATGCTTGCAGGAAGAATAGTTGAAGAGGGACCGGCTGAATCTCTGATAAATGAGCCCTTACATCCCTATACCATGGATTTGAAGGCTGCATCCTCTTTGGAAGGTACTGTCATGGAAGAGGAAAACTTTTCTATGCAGAGCGATGGAGGTTGTCCTTACTTTCATAGGTGTTCCAGAGCTACTGATCAGTGCTTGAGGAGAGAGCCTTATTTAAAAGGCTCTGCTCATAAGGTTGCTTGTATAATGGCCTAAAATCATAGTTTTTTCACTGAAGGAGTTACGAAATGAATCTTGCTAGTATTGGATATGAAGCGGTTGAAATCTTTGAGTTGATTTTACCTTTCCTATTTTTGGGTTTTTTTATAGCGAATCTGATCAAACTATCGCCTTATCTCAAGTATATTGGGAAGCCTATGTCGTATCTAAACTCTGCTTCACACCTTCCACTCAGTTGCTCCCCTGCCTTGACAATGTTTTTTCTTAATAACTGGTCTGGACTGGGAGTTCTCTCTGATTTTAAACAAAATAAATTGCTAAATGATAAAGAGGTATTTGTAGCTGTGTTAGTTGGCCAGTTCCCCAAAGGGCTGCGCACAACAATCTTCTTTATGGGCCCGGTCTCTCTCTCAGTGTTGGGAGTCTTTCTGGGAGGAATCCTTCTATCTCTAGAACTATCGATATACTTGGGGATTGCAGTAATTGGTATAATAGCTGGAAGATTAATATTGAACCCTAAATCACATCTCAACCCTGGTGCAGTAGATAATCCTTCTACCTTATTTTTCGAGAACAGTGGTAAAGGATGGAAGGAAAAATTAAAAGAAGCTCTAATACAGAGTCTTAGAGAATTTAAGAGAATAGCAATAGTTCTTGTTCCTACAGTTTTAGTGATCTTAACCCTACTCGAGTTAGGATTCCAAGAATTCTCAATAGAGATTTTTAAATCGCTTCTAGATATAGCAAATCTTCCTTCTTCAAGTGTACCGGTTCTTATTGCCAGCATTGCAAGCCAGATGGCAGCGGTATCCGCTGTAGGAACACTTATTGCAAAGAATATAATCACTCCTGCGCAGAGTCTTTTACTTTTATTTATAGCCCGTGCTCTCCATCTAGCCATTGGTTGCTTCAAGACTGGTCTTCCAATCAATGTTGCCCTATTTGGCAACTCACTAGGGTTAAAAGTCACACTGGCAGTTTACTCGCTGATCGAGCTAGGCATATTTCTCATTGTAATTTTGCTAATCTATTTAATTTAGATTAAAGGATTTAAGTTATACAATAAGACTAACTCAAAGCATCTTCATACCAGAAAGAAAACCATAGATCCTGCACCACCTTATGTTGAAATGCTATCTGAATTGCTAAACGCTCAAGTTTACAGAGTTAACCCTCAATAGCTTAGAGGATCATGCACCTAATTATTCAACCTTTGGTTTTGCCAGTGGTTTTACCCTCGCTCGTCTCTTTTATTCGGGGGCATTCCGGTAACACCCCTTTCTCGTAATATGTTTTGAACTTCTCCAGCCATAGAGGTTTTCCAAGCCTTTGGATAAAATCCACAAACTTTGTAAGCCTTTCTATAGTCTCCTGATTTACTACATGCTCAATATTACAGGCGTCCTCATCCGCGACCTTTTCATCAATGCCGAGAATAACCAAGAAATCTTTTAATACCTTATGCTTTTGTTCCAGTTCAACTGCTACAGTACATTTATGTTATAAACTCATAGTTTTGATAGGCTTGTTTAAAAACCCTCTCCCCAAAGACCTATTCCATTTATATATTCAGCTCCAAGTTTCCTCCGGTTAAAAAAGAGGTGTTTCTTAAACAGCAAGTTCAATATAGATTATCTTACTTTCAAAGAACACATAAGTTATTTTACTTTAGTAATAATACTCTAATAAGTAAATGACAGATGAGTATTCCGATAGATACATTGAAGTTAGAAGAAAATCTGACAATAAATTATTCTATATGCTCTCAGGACAGCGTTGCATAAAATGTGGAAAATATCAAATTAAAAAACAGTTCTTTACGTGTTATGATTGTGAATTCAATAACCAGCTTGAATATATCGATTTTGGATATTTTTTTGGACACTATGACGCTCATAATTTTGCAACTCCATTGACTAGAGAACTACTTAATGCCAAGACTAATCATCAAGCAGCAATCAAACTTGGTCAGTTGTTGACTATGCTTGCTAAAAGAAAGGAAATTAGAGTGAACTATATTGTACCTGTTCCAAAAAGGATGAACTCAGAGAGCCTGATAGACGAGACTAAAATAATTGCAGAAGAACTTGCTAAAGATTTGAAAGTTGAAGTAAAGGATGCGCTATATTTTAATAGTCCTACATCACCGATGAAAGGACTAAGTAAGAGTGAGAGAGCAGAAAACATAAGAGATAAAATATCATTCTCTCCTGGAGCAAAAGTAAATGGAGAAGTTGGGCTGGTAGATGATATAATAACTTGCGGTACAACAATGAATGAATGTGCAAAGATATTGAAAATGAATGGGGCGAGAAAGGTATATGCGATATGTGTAGCAAGAACTGTACCGACTGGAGAGAAACCTTATGTTAGATGAAGAGACTTTGTATTGGATCTCTGCATCCGCATTACCCAAAGTGGGTTCTAAAACAATCTTAACGTTATATGAAGAGTTTAATTCGATAAAAGCCGCCTGGGAGGCTTCAGAGAATAAGATTTATAGTTGCTTTCCTCCAGGTTCAGACTTTGCGAAAGCATTTGTTGAAGGGCGTAAGAAGAAGGGCGCGCTAAAGTACCATTGGATGGATGAAATTAAAAACCATGATATTAAGGTTATCAAAATAGTTGACAATGAATATCCAGAAGTTCTCAATAGAATAGAATCGCCTCCCATCCTTCTTTACTGTAGAGGAGATGCTTCATTATTAGATCAACGAGGATTCTCAATAGTCGGTACGAGAAATCCTTCTGAAGAGGCAGGTAAGAGTGCCGAAGAGCTTGGAGCGTTAGTTGCCAATAGTGGGGAAGTACACATAAGCGGATTAGCAAAAGGCATTGATGCTAGAGGTCATCTTGGTGCATTAAAAGAGAATGGAAAGAGCGTAGCAGTTCTTGGAAGTGGCGTTCTCAACATCTATCCAGCTGAAAACGAGCCTATAGCTGAAAAAATTCTTGAATCTGGAGGTTTATTAATTTCAGAGAGACCACCCAACAGCAAAGTAACCTCTTTTCAATTAAAACATAGGAACAGGTTAATAGCTGCTCTTTCTAAAGTAGTTATAGTTGTAGAGGCTTCAGAAAATAGTGGAAGCCTTATCGCTGCAAGGCATGCAAAATACCTTGGGAATGGTATTTATGTTTTGGGACCAATCGATTCAACCAATCCACTCCAACAAGGACTACAAAGGATATTAAAGAGGGGTGGAGCAAAAGAATATACCATTGATCAGTTAATGACCGAGATATCATCAACTGACAGCATAAAGATGGTTGACAAACCTAATAACACTTCGATAAACACCTCAGACCTAACTCTATATGATGCGGATGAGAACTCTTTGGTCGATATATTGATGTTCGCCTTAGCGAAGAATGATAAGGTTTTCGAGAGCAAAGGAGAGTATTTAAATAAACTTAAGATACATAAAATATTCTACAGAGTTTGTGAAAAGTTAAACCTGAACCTAACCAGAGGATGGTACTTAAGAGGGTGCTACATTTACAATGATAACGTAAATAAGCAGTATCTCTCTACATTTTTCTCAAAGGAGCCAGAGAGAACAGAATTATACAATATTATATCAAAAGAAATGGATCAGGTTATATCAGATGAAAAAATTCTCTCTACTAAAACCGACATTTTCTTAGATTTATTGTATAGGCGTTATGCCCCAAATGAATTTAAAAATATATATATTAATAACCATAGATTATTACAAGCATTAAGAAGTATCGATAAGAAACGGATGAAGAATAATGGCACTTTATCTGAATGGATTCACGATTCCGACGATAAGGAATACCTTATCGAGTACCTGAATAAAGTATTAGATGATGCAAGGCAATTTGAAGAGTTGTCGTCTTATATAGATGATATTGAGAGAGTAACAAAGGATATCATAATAAATTCAGAAGAGTTGGTAAATTCTAATCTGATTAAAAGAATAGAGGATTACTACTACAACGGAGTCTGGAGTTTGATTGCTTCGGCAATTTTAATTAGAACAGTAAAAGGACCTAGAGCAGATGAGGCTATTACGAGAAGTAATAATTCTCTTAATAAGGTACATGAATTAATTAATTCGTCTCAAAATCTTTTAAGTCAATTACCTTAGATAAGATCTATAATGTCCTTGGGTTGAGTAACCGGGTATTTAGAACCAATATTACAATACCTATTCCAGCCAGCATGAATAAATTCAACATTTGCGTTTTCAGCTAATTTCTTATCGTTTTGAGAGTCTCCTATGAATGTAAAATGGCTTTCAGCAGAATTTAGTTTATCAATACAGTATTTAATGGAATATGGATCTGGTTTTTTAAATTTTGTATTAGTACCCCCTATTTTTATCTCAAAAAAATTATGAATATTAGTGGAGGTTAATAAATTAGGGATTATGTTATCTGATAGGCTTGATATAACAACATTATTTATATCTTTGTCCTTTAGATTCTTAAGTACCTCTTTGATACCTTTATAAGGGAATGCATAACTGATGTTGCTTCTATAAGTGCTCCAGAATTTTCGCCACCAATCTCTATTTGGTTTAACTTCATTATTCAGCATATTCTGATAAGGTGATGCAAGAATGTCTATTTTAGATGTTGAGCCAAACAATTGTTTATAAGTAGATTTTAATAAGTTGGATGTGTCTATGAGAGTCCCATCTAAGTCCCAGCCCACAATTTTTTTCATAATAAAACTATATCGAAATACTACAAAAAAATATCTATATATCCATTATCGCTTATTATTAAAATTTAGGAACATCTCTTCCAGTAACAAACACGTAGACATCTTTCACTCCATTTTCTTTTAACACTCTTGCACATTCATTTGTTGAGAATCCGGTAGTTAGTACATCGTCTACTATTAGTACCGAATCTCCATCAAATGATTTTTTAACTTCAAATGCGTTTTTTACCTCTATTCTCCTTTGCTCTCTATTTCTTCCTCTCATACTCACGTCTTTAACTTTAACTAGAGCGTTACTAATCAATGGAATATCAGTCTTTTCGCTAATTATTTTAGCAAGCTCTCCAGCCTGGTTGTATCCTCTTTCTTCCATCTTATTTGAATGTAAAGGCATAGGAATTAAGTAATCAACACCGAGAAACTCTCCAAATTTCTTATAAATAGCATAGGCCATTGCCAGTCCTAAAGGGTATGCAAACTTCTTCCTGGACTTTAACGCTCTAATACGGTCTGAGAGCGAGTCATCAGGATGATGTTTTATATAGTCGAGGTTCCCCTCAAAGTTTGGCGTAAAATAAAGTCCCAATGCCCTTGCGTATTCGAAATGTTCAAGATCATTAAAACTAGAACAAAAATAACATTTATAAAGTTGCGAATTGGGTTTAATAGGTAGAGAACACTTCTCACAGTAAGGGTCTGGAACATAATAGTATCTATCCTTACCTACAGTAATATAAGTCATTTGCTATGACAGCTCTTTTGGTTAATACTTTCCTTTTTTCATTCTGAAGTTGTCAGGACACCAACAAAAAAGCCAAAAAACATTCCAGCGATGGCGTCATCCATATTTTTCGATCCTGAATAACCTAAAGTTACACCGAAGGCCCCAGCAAGGAGTGCCCACCAAAAAGGAGCATCCTTCCTCAAATGCTCAAACGGATCAATTTTCGGGCTAACTTTGTCCCAGTGTACTTTGTAGCAATCATGGAACTCCCGAATATGAATTCTTCTACCATCCGAAAGAGTTAGTTCATAGTCATTTGTTTGACCTTGGAACTCTCCAAGCGTTTCCTCAAACCCATCATTTAGAGGATGGTTTATTGCATACCTAGGAACAACAATGTCGATATACGGCCCATTTCTGAGAACTTGTTCAATCAAACCACTCCACAAATACATAATCAACACCTTTATTTGTCTAACCCCCATCCATTAAAGGTTGGACCGAAATCACGTAAGTAATGCCGACCTGGTTTAGATTCACCGTTGTATATGTTTTCTTTCCACATTAGGCTCAATTCATTCATAGAAGCTGTGTTATATGGTTTGGAGAATAATTTGCGGTACAAAGGTGGACTCCCTAGTTCAAGGTCGTCAGGAGTATTCCTTATACTAAACTTATTCAGTTTGGGAAGACTATGTCCATGCTTACCTAGTTTTTTAACTTGTTTCCACTCGTAAAGGCGTTTCTGGTTTATGTCTAAGATCTTGCCATATTGGTGTTCCTTCGCAATGGGCCCTCCTCCTGAACCCGCCACTAACTCATCTGTCTTCATATTCAGTGTAAAGGAGGCAAAATCCCCACCTTCATCCAATGCTGCTAGACCGATTAGTCCAAAATTGGACCACCATACTGGTAATTTGTATTCGTGTCCAAGCCTATTTATTTCCTCGAAGAGTTTCATAACAGTCTGGATTCTCCCTGGGGAATTCGAAATGGCGTTGAGATCCCTAATAGTGACGTGTATACCACTAAAAATATCTGTGGTATCCAATGAAGACCTTAGATTTTTCACTACTTCATCTAAAAGGTCGTTCCAGTCATCTGGTTTTATCATGTTTGGGTGGAGCTGAATTGTGTAGAAGTACTGAGGCACTTCAAAACCAACTTCTTCCATATCCCTAATTAGTGCTGCTTGGGCAAGGTTTACTCTATGATTTAAAACCACGCTCCCTCGTGTTTTCTGACTGATTATCGGAACTATTCCTGAGGTATACTTGCACCTCATCTTAATTGCAGTGGTAGCAACCCATTCCATGAGCAACTTGGATATGCTCTCTCCTTTGAATGTCTCCTTCACTATATGATCCCAGAACTTGTGTGTTAAACTATTACTAGTGACAGTTTCTCGAATATACTTACAAAACTCATCAATCTCTTTTTCAGTAAATCCAGGGCTTGAAAATTTTATAAACCTCTTCAATGATTTTTCCCAATGGTCTAACCCTTTGCCGTTCCAAATCACTTCTGGGGGGAAGGACATTACCATGGGTTGGTTGTAAGTAAACTCTAAAAAGGTGGAAGCAAATTCATCTTCCTTCAGCTTTTCTTCGAGAGCTACCGCCTTATTTAAGATAGTTGATGCTGCAAAACCGCATAACTCAACTGGTTGTTTACTTATGAGAGCATTAGGGTTATATAGTAAGACCTCAATGTCTTCTTGGCCCTTTATAAAAGGTGTTAAGCACCCACTCCCATATCTTAGTTTATTCGTTGAGTCTACTATCTCTCCAATCCTGGCCCGTTCAACTTCTTTGTTTATAATAAGTTCTGTTCCTCTCATTTATCTGCCTCCTCTTCATTAAAATCATGGAATCTTCCATCCATCTCCTTAATAAAATTAACAAGACCTTCTAAGTTGCTTAATTCAATAAATATACTACCTTCAACTTTTTCTCCTTCCAAAAGCGAGAATTTTCTTTCCTGTATCTGCAAAATAGGTTCTCGCTTACCCTCATGGAAAGAAAGTCTAAATATCTGATTACCAAACTCCTTTGATTCCTGTAGGTATTTGTGTATAAGCTTGCCGTTGGGATAATACAATTTAACATTCTTTTGGACTTTTCTGGAGTAGGCTTCCCGTTTTGAAACGAGTTCCTCCAAAATCTCTCTTGATCGCCGATCACTTACACCCACTATCTCGGAAACCATTTTGGCAGTTACACCATCAGGATTTTGCCGAAGTACAGTTAGCACCCAGCTTTTGGTACCGTGAATTTCCTTAGCATCAGAGTCATCAACAACATCCTTTCCACCCAACAAATCTTCTACCGATATATCTTTAAGACTCACTTTCAATTACCTCCCATTAATCATTTTAGTCGGGTTCCAGTATGTAGCTAATATTATATAAAACTATCGTCTACTTTAAAAGTAAAATGATTTTTCAATTGAGCTTTATCCAACACACTATCTGATAATACTTTTTTATTCCCTAAGTATAAAAAAATTTTGTAATCGCATATCAGTTACTTAACCAATTGATTTCCCCTATATTCAATAATATTGCCGTAACCAAAATTAGGACTAAACATGAGATTAGATGTGCCAATAATATCAAGTTCAAGGCTTAGCAATCATTTTCGGTACTCTCGATATTTCTCTGGATTGAGCTTTAAGTAAACTGTTGCCTTTGAGACCCCTAACTTCTCACTAATCTGTTCATAGCTGTAGCCCTGTCTCTTCATTTCCTTGGCGATCTCCACATTGAACTTAACTGGCTTCCTACCAATGGGCTTTCCATCCTCTCTAGCCCTATCAATCCCATCGATCACCCTCTGCCTAGTGAGCTCCCTCTCAAACTCCGAGATGGCTGCCATAATATGAAAAATTAGTTTACCTGAAGGTGTCGTAGTATCAATGGGATCCTTAATCGACACAAAATCAATACCTTTGGAGCCAAGAAAATCAAACAACTCAATTAACTGCTTGACCGACCTAGCAAGACGATCAAGCTTATAGAAAACCAGGACATCAAACTTTCTTAGCCTAGCATCCTCCATCAACTGATTAAGCTGCTCCCTATCTGTTTTGGATCCAGATTCACGGTCAAAATATTCTTGGTAGTCCCATTCCATCCTCTGACAGTATTCCCTACATGGCTTAAACTGAGTTTCGGGGTCCTGCTGGTAAATCATCTTACCGTTTCTTTCCTTCCTCTTCCTAGTGGAGACCCTAGCATATATTGCAGCCCTCTTCTCAACCATAATTACCAAAACCAATTCTAATATCCCTTATCTTCCCAACCAGCCTAAAAAACTCGGTTAACCTCTCATCAACCTTTTCATAAGACTTAATCCCATAAACAAGCCTAATCTTATTGATAAGATCACAATAACTTATACTGCCACCCTCAACTTCCCTATACACTTGATAAAGCTTAGAAGAACCGAATTTATAGCAGAAATCGCTGCAAAACCTGATTCTGCCGTTCCTAAGTTTGGTTCCGCACACCTCACACTTCAAGGATTCAGCCATAGTCCACCCCCGATAGCTTTTGCTCAAGGTTATCTAGGCGGAGCATGGTGGTGGCAACAGCATTAAGAGTCTGATTTACTTCCCTGATGTATCTGCCATTGGCTTCAGTGATCAACCTCTCAAGGCGATCTATCCGCTCCTCCAAACTCTTAACATATGAATTCAGTACCTCTTTGAGGTTCTCAGTTGACAGACCACCTGCCGCATTAGCCTCCAAGGACTCCACCTTACCTTGGAGCCTGCCCAACTTTCTCTGGTAGTTGCCAGTGAACAGATCCAGGAAATTCTCCGCCTTCTCCTGGTCCTGGGTCACCACCTCGGCATGGGATTGCGGGTAGCCTTCCTCATCGGGTGAGGCATCACACCTTAGGACATCACCTTCTCCAGCGTGTATGTCTACGTTACCCCCAAACATGGAGCGGACAACCTCCGAGACCCCAGAGTTAACTACCCAGTGAGGCTTCCCCGCCAACCGATAACAAGAATAATAAACAACATAATCAATCCCATTTGAATTAGAGTGGTCTCTGAGCAGCTCGGCAACAACTTGTTGGGCCTTCATCAATCCGTCGGCGAACATTTTCTTGGCATCATACCCGTAGACCTTCACCCCCCTCACAACAATAGTAGAAGGATTGGAGGATACCTCATAACCCCTGAAGTAAGTGGAGAAATAGTACCAATTATTCATTCTAGTCCACCGACCCCTCCTACACCTACACTTCTTCTTGTTCCCCCGATCCCTCCACTTTCTGCAATTAGCGCAAGCAAACATAGGCTGAAAGTCAGGAGTTTGATTCCGGACATCTTCCGAAGAACTCACCCCACCACTATTACCTACTGGACATGTCCGAGAGTCGGGATGGACTTCATAGGGGAATTTGAAGGACAGGTTATGGACTTCCGGTGGCCCAACAGAGGGTTCTCGCTGGGACTTTTCGGAGCTCTCGCCCCCACCGAGAGCACTTTTATCTGGTTTGTTTATACTCTTTATGCGATCCTTGATTATGCCGAGGGCTTCTTTGGCTACTTTATAGTACTTAGGGTAGGAAGTCTCTGGAGTAATCAATTCCATTCTGAACAATTTATTTACCTTTTCAGATACTCTTCTTCTGTCCAAACCGATTATTCTTCCTATTTGGGCTGGATAATGGTTTTTAGCTAACAGGTCCAGGATCTGGATATCAACTTCATTCAGCTGGTAGCTAGTTAAATGAGCCTGTTTACACACTTTTTTGCTGTAGGGTCTTGGATCCCCGGATGTCCGGACGTGGCTCTCGGAAATATTATTATCCTTTTCAAATATTTTATGAGAACTCCTCTTTTTAGAAATGGGGTCCTTTGATTGGTTCGGACTTCGGACGTCTTTAGGGCCTTCATTTATATATGCTCGGTCCTTGACCCGGACATCTCCGAGAGGGGGCCAGACATCTCCCTCAAAATTTTTTATGTAATTATTATACAATTCGCAAGATTGGCACTCACTCTTTGGTTTATCGCAGATGGAGCAAATCTCTCTTAAGTGCTCTTCAGAATGGTGATTTGAGTTTGAGTGGGGTGAAGAAAAGGAAAATGGATTTGGCGAGTGGATTTTTGTATCGTAAGTTAGGTAGACGTTAACTTGGTCATTAAACTTCTCACATTTTACTGGTAGGCCCAGTAGATTCCACTTTACATTTGGCTTGGATTTGTTCAGCTTCCGGGCGAGTTCTTCAACGGTCCTGGGTTTTTCCCGTAGTAACTGTAGCATCTCCCGGGACATTTATAATAAAGGATTTAGGCCATTGATTCCAGAGTGTTTCTGTGGAATTTTTGTGTTATCTCTTTTTTCTGAATAAAGGTAGCTCCGTATTCCATCAGAAGATCTTCGAGGTAGTGATATTCTTCCGTAACCTGGGGAATTTGATGCCAGAATTCAGCATCATAGCTGTATGCCAGAGTTTTCCCTGGAAGCATCTTGAGGAAAATAATTCTATCACCAGCATCGATTCTCAGGTAGTGAGTGTCTTTGTATTCTTCTAGTGCGAAGATATAGGCGTTAAGAGTTCCCGCTCTTTGAGGGTTATTTGGCTGTGGACTAAATCTTGTCTCCAATCATAGCACCTCTCTAGTTACCCTCACTCCAAGAATCGTTATCCTTTAACATCTCCACAAAATAGACCAGTGTTAGGACGTCTTCCGATTCTTCATTCCTAGCAAACTCTGGTAGGCCATCAAACCATTCTTTCAGTTTTTTCTGATCCAAAATTTGGTTTCTAGCACTCAACGAAGAATTCGAATCTTCGACTACAAATCCCATTCTCATAATCTAGACTAAAAAGAAAAATTATTTAAGGCTATACGCCTGCCTGAAAGTATGAGAGGGCATAGAAACCGAAATAAGAATGCCCCGGCCGGGACTTGAACCCGGGTCAGAGAGTCCGCAGCCCTCAAGGATGTCCGCTACCCCACCGGGGCGTGTTCGCCTTACACACAATTATTTTTTTATGGGTAGTAGTTATTTAGTTCTTATACTTCTTTCACCCTATTTACAGTAACTTTTATAACCCTTGAAATAGGATTATTTTTAGGGTGATATGGTGAAGGCTTACAAAATACATGAGAGTGGAGGTCAATTAAAAGTTACTGTTCCGGTTGTTCTGGCAGAAAGTATAGGGTTGAAGAAAGGTGATTCAGTAAAGTGGAAGATAGATAGGGGTTACCTTGTCCTGGAGAAAGTTGATTAAATAAGAAAAGGTGTCATACCCTTGAAAGTTTCAGCGAACACAATAAAATGTTTTTTCGTAAAATACATTTGCATTGCGTGATTTGTTCTGGCATAGAAAGGTATTGCCATAAATATAGCCATAACTTTACTTCCTTGGGCAGAGAAACCGGATTCTTGGAGCCGTTCAGAGAAATTAGGACCAGGATCAAAAATTCTCTTATGTATTTCAAACAGGTCTTTCATTAAATCTTCTTTTCTGGATTCTTGGACTATCTTGTGTATAAGAATAAACCATTGAAGTGTTTTTGGAGAAGTATATTTCTGACTATAGTATGTGAGGTTTTGTTTAATGTTTTTGAAATCTTTATGTTCTTTAATTATTTTTTTATCTTCTTGAGTGAAAACATTTTCAACTATTGAATCTACAAGATTGAATATTTTCTTTTCTAATGTTGGACTATTGGTTATTTTATTTATTAGTTCATCTAAATGCTCAGTTTTACCTTTTGTTGCCATCATGCTTAAATCATCCAATAAGTTATAATAGAATAGAATGTTTTCCCAATTCTCGTTTTCTATATCTTTATTCATACAATCTGTTAAGTATTCTGTCTTTGTTAGTTTTACAAGATAGTCATATGCTTCATCATCTCTTTCAAAGTAATACAGGTAGATTAATTTATTTAACAAAGCATCTTGAAGTATTTGTGTATCTGGCACTAACTGCCACCCATCAAGCTCAAAATCCATAGCACTTCTAAAAAACTCCTTTTTGGTTGTTGAATTGTTCTTCCAGTTTGAGAGCTGGCTTGATTTAATGTTAATGTCTTTTGCTATTTTCTCTGGTTTATGGTATATAGGGTAAACTTCAGCATATCTAACCAAAAATTTGAGAAAGTTATCAATTTCACCTTTCTGTTTCATATTGGTTAACAATGTTAGACATTGTTAAATAGTTAACGGTCTCTTAACTTGTTACCGGTTAACACTTTTAGTAACACCGTTAAAAAATTAATACCTTCTGTTTTACTGTTAATATTTTAACTATAAATATTATTAAGATAAATAATATATGAAACATTGTCAAACATTGATATATGTTAGAAAAGAGGTTAGCAATTAGAATGGAAGAATCAGACCTTGAAAAACTAAAAAAGATGGCTATAGAACGGGGCTTGAAAGTATCCAGTTACGCCCGTATGCTGATTTTCCAGAAAATGAAGGAGGGATCCAAATGAGTGTTGAAACAGATTCACTAAGACGGTTAGCGATATTCGGATCACCGACAGCGAAAGCAGCAGCTTTGACTTTACTGTGTAGAGATCGAGAAGAGCTTGAAAAGGAGATTGAGGAGATTATTGAAGGGTAGGTGAAAAAAAATCTGTAGGTGTAGAAAATATGTCTGATAGTAGATATGATAATAAGGATTATATAAAACCTTCGGATAACGATAAAGGTCTTGATTTAGGCGGTCGTACATTCAGCGTAAATAAGGGCCAGAGTTTCGAGGAGTTCTGTCGTAAAGAGAATATCAACACCGACCACTTTAATATTAAGCACACTTCAGTTAGAAAGTGTCCGCCGATCGTCCAGGTGATACAACGGTTACTGAAGAAACGGATTGGTAGTAATAGGGCGGCATGGTGTTATGCTGTCAAGTATGGTGCATTGAAGCTAGAGAAGGACAAAGAATTAATGGATAAGGCTCACCAGCTATACGAGAAATTAGAGACCGGTGCGGAAGCTGGAGTAAGCTGTATCCCTACGGATTTAGACTTTAGTTTCTTTGGGCGTTCAAAGCAACTCGAAGTCTATTACGACAGGGAGGACATTGGCAAACTGGATAAGGCTTTCATGGTCGGTGAAACCATGTCTGTTGGTCACGCTGCTGTAGTTGCTCTCTTGGAGGCTGCCGCATCTTCAGAGAGATGGATTCCACTTGAGTTGAGGCGGAAGGCCAGAAAATATGTTGAGAAGGCTAAGGAGAGGTATCTGGAGATAAGAGTTATGAAATATGACGAAGACCTATAAAAACAAGTGTATAATTCCGTAGTTACGTAGTTACGTAGTTCCGTCCTGCACGGTGTACAAAATATAGTATATATGGTGACAGAGCTGGAAACCCACTTTCCAGTAACAAAGGTAACGTACCAGCAGAGGGTTCTATTCACAGTCAAGGCAGTGAAACCACCGATATTAACGATGAAAGCCAGAAAACTCTCCGATATGAGTTGCGGAACCAGAGACCGGATAGAGGGGTTTGGATTCCTCTACTAGTACGTAAAGTACGTTGAAAGTGATAACTATGATAATGAGAAAGAGGTGATAAGATATGCCGTATGAATGTGATGTAGAGGGCTGCAATTTCCAGTCAATGAATAAAAAGTCGTTAGAGTTGCATAAAGAGAAAGAGCACCCGAAACAAGAGCTTAAAGAGAAAGACAAGAGCAGAGAATTCCGATTAGGTGCTACACCCATCAGTAAAGCTAAAATCAAAACGATAACAGGAGATGTCTTGGAGGGGCGAATAGAGAACATTACAACTTATGAGATTGTTTTAAAGACTAATGATAAAACCATAATTGTGTTCAAAGGCTCTGTTTCCCATGTTGAGAAATTAGGTTGAGGTGATAACATGGCTAAATTTTGTTTGAAAATGTATTCTGAGGAAATGGAAATAGTGTTCGAGATTGAGTTAGAGGACCGGAATAAAGGGATTAATGAGTTGAGAGGGATCGCTGAGGATTTCCTTAATAAGCGGGTTGAAGAGGAGATCAGAAGCGAATACAAGTAACCTCTTTTTTATTCCATATTTATTGTAATGGCGTGATGTGGTATGGAAACGGAAATCAGTTAATTGGTTGGTTGTATTCTCTGCATTAACTCATTGATCGGTACAGATTGGTTTTCAGTTTTTCCGTTAATTGAAGTAATTGGAAATACTATTCCTATAATAGTTGTAGGGTATTCGTTCGTTAGGTATATCAAGTTTTACTGCATATCTCATGCAGCGTGCTCTTGCTTAATCCAGTCATCTTATGTAGTTGCCCGTATGACATATCTTTGTCTTTAAATTCTTTTATTAGTTCATTGCGTTTCTCTTTGTCGGCTAAAACATTGAATTTGGGGTTGCGGACTGTGTTAAAGTATATTCGTATTGCTGTCCAGGGTATATATGATTCTTCCTGACCGTTGCGTTTGATTGTGTCTAATCCCTGGTCGTATGTGTCAAGTATTTGGTTATGAAGATTCACCATATCCGCATGGTGGGTTATTAGCATGGTGTTGGATATCGCATCTCTGATGATCCATAATGCTTTCTCTAATAATTCTTTATCGTTCTTCGGTCCTTTTGGTAATTCGTTTATGAGTGGATCCAATACTTTGTCTCTCAGTATCTTTGAGAGTTCGTTTAACGATATATACTGTTCCGTATCTATTTCATTGAGTACTGCATCCGTATCGATCTTGGATTCAGGTACCTCTTTCTTGCTCATGGTTCGAGTTGTTTTTCATGTTATTTTAATCTTAACCAAATGGTTATGAATCACTAACAAAACGGTTAAGTAACATGAACGATTCAGTTAAAAATAGTTGTCTTCTCATGATGGAGGTGATTAGATGCAGATAATCGACACTGTAAAACGGAAGAATAAAGCAGTGAGAGAATATCTTAGAGCTGTTCACGGTTTCGCCGTCAATGATAAAGCTCAGATGGTAGAAAACATTATAGGATGGGCTATCGGCATTTTAATGATTGCGATCTTGGTCATAGGGGTCGCCCTACCGACGGCGTTAGACAGCATTGCAGCCATCAACAAATCGAATATGACTTCCGCCACCCAGGCCATACTTGGATTGTTCGGTATATTCATTGCGTTGGGAGCAGTCATAAGAGTTTGGGTAATGAGTTAGCTCTGCGTTAAGCTAAAAAACTTAATCTTACTTTATTTTTATTTTGAACTATATAGAGATCTTGAATAATTGATTCTCCACCCCTATTCTACTTGTTTACCTGGGGGTGAGTTTCAGAAAGCACTCAATAAAGTTTCTACCAATGTTTTAGATTATTGTAAAGAACACCAGAAAGACCGTGTACCATCAGATGGTACAAATGTACCAACTTTTGGGGATTCAAGCTAATGAGGATGAGAACACGTATGCACCGATGGACGTGTTCGACTGGTTAGAGATCATAGGTAAGTTACGAGATGAGGGTTATAAGCAAAAGCAGATAGCGGAGATCATTGGGTGGTCAACCAAACAGCATGTGTCATATTACTACCAAATACTTGATAAGGTGTCAACAGACGTTTTGGATTACTGCAAAAGACACCAAAAAGATAGAGTTGACAAGAAATCAACAAGTGTTGACTTTAATTTCACTGAGGGTTGGTTCCGGGAAAGCGGTATCTATGCTCTACCGAAATACTATAAAGTCGTTGAAACTTGAGACTGTCATGAGCAATAAAATAGCGGTCGTTATCTATCAATCCTCAACTTACTGTAAAGACCATTGTAACTACAGGAGGTGAATAGAGTATGCCAGATATAATCTAGAATCTACAATGGTTTTCGGTGGTCTCAACCGTGAATCCCGGTCATCCGATGAGCACTATTTAAAGGGGTTCACAGCTGGTCATGCCCTGAGCAAGGTAGGCGTTATTATCACTCTCATAATGTAGTTGATAATAATTGAGACAATTTGGATCCATGGGCTCCAGTGACCACCGACATAAGAGGTATATAAGCTATCCCACAGAAAGCCATAAATGAGGTTGTGAGGACTTCAACCCACTTAAGCATATTACCCTACTACTAACCCCTATTGAGTTCGACTTCTTTATATATTAATAGGGGTTATGGCGGTAAAGTTGGGGGCTCTGGCACATTTCAATAGAGGTCCTTGATATGATCTTCAACATTACCCTTTATTTCTCTACTTTCAATAGCTTCATAATTTTTTGCTATAATTAGCAAGAACTTAACTAACTCTTTTTAATTTTTTATAAACGCTTGGTTTTGGCCCAACTATAACAGCATTTACATTACATTGTTCAGCTTGGTAAACCAATCTCCAATTTATGTTATTACCCTTAAATCTGCATTCTCTTAAATTACCAAGTTTTCCTTTTAGTTTTTTTCCAGTTTTCTTGGGTTCTTCTGCAATCTCTCTCAATAAATCCTCAACTCTTTTTTGAATATCTTCTGGGAGATCATCGAAATTTCTTTGAAAATGAGGATCTCTGGAAATCTCACATGTAATTCTTTAACACCTCATAGTCCTCATCAGAGAGAAGTAAGTCTACAGTACTTAGGTATGAATCTAACTCATCAGCACAAGTAGATACTATTCCCTTTAATCTATCTACAGTTTCTGCGCTACCTCTGTTCTCTTTTAAGGCTATAAGGCATGTAATAAAACCGAAATTCGTTATCATATAATAGTAACCTAATTCCATAAACTCATCTTGAGCTCTATCTATAACAATTTCAATAAAATCCTTTACTCCTTTTTCTACTATGTTAGAATACATTAAGAGACTTGTATTATTTAAAGCTTCAAAAATTTCAAAGAGGGACTCTGGAATTTGCGTTTTTAAGTTCTCATAAAATTGTTGCTCTACTTTAATGGATTTTTCAGAAAACTTGGTTATTTTGTCTGGACTTGAATATATAGCTCCCAATTGGAGAAAATAAGGTAGAGCCGTCTCAAAATACGTTATAAAATTGTCTTCGGCTTCTTCTGGGGAAGTAGCGAGCAAAGGAAAAATTGATTTTTCTTTTATTTTCCTAAAAGTATCTTTGATGAACTGAATCTCTTCATCGCTAAATACATCCTTTACAATTTCGTCAAAATAACTGTTCTTTTCCTCGTCCAGTACAGGAATACCAAACGGAAAATTAAATATCGGATACTTCCTTACATCCGCAGGCATTTTATATCTATCCCTCCATTATGATGCCGTTTTAATGAGTTAGCCATTATTATTATGAGGTTAGCTCCTATCTGAAAGTTCATTTTACACTAATAAATATTTTTCCAAAAACCACTAATAATCATATTTTTTATAATTCCTAATATAATGAAATCAGGTTTTTTGAACATATTCTAAATATTTACCATATTTCATAAAAGGTTATCCTTCATAATAATAATCCTTTAATTTATTGTTATAACAATGAAATTGATAATAAACCCGTAAATCTATTCTTTCCTTTTCTTATTTTCAATTGCCTCATAAATTGCCCTTGCTTTCTCTGGATCGTTCTCTATTATTTCGGCCCACTTAATCTTTTTCTTGAAGTCTTCCCTCAAATCTGAATCTGATAGTATTTCATTCATTACTTGGTCCATTGATTTGGTTTCTTCTATTTGTGCTTTTGCTCTTTCTTTCTCATCTAAGACAAATCCACATCTTTGGCAGAATTGGGCGGTTGGTCCGTTGGTTTCATTACACCTGGGGCATTTCTTTGGTCTTGTTTGCTTGGTTTCCTCTTCTTCCTCTTCTTCAAGCAAACCGTAATACTTCAAAACTGATCTGTCCACATCTCTACCCGATAAGTGAACATAGATTGAGGGCATATCTGATCCCTGAACCCAACCAAAGTACTGGCACATCTGGGCTTCAGTCATTACGTTGGCCATGACTGTGCAGCGTGAATGTCTTAGTATGTGGGGGTAAACCCTTTTCTTTATGCTGGTTTTTTTGGCTGCATCATTTAATACCTTAGCTAATCCGTAAGAGCTTAGTCTCCCCCCATAATTGTAGTGGGCCAGCGAAGTAAATAAAGGAGCGTTATAATCATCTTTGTGGGGGTGTTCTTCAAGCCACTGAGTTAAGTAAGGAACTGAGAACACGATTAATGGTTTTCTCTCCCCAGTCTTCCCGGATACTTTTAGTTTTGCGCCTTTATTGTTAAATTCCACATCACCAACTTTTAGGCCCAGGGCTTCGCCAGCTCTTAAACCGCCTTCATAAGTTACAGCGATTAAGGCCTTATCTCTATCTCTTTCTGCTGCTCCAATAAGTTCTAAAACCTCATTTTCTTGTAGTATGTCGGGGTTTTTCTGAATCTTCTTTTTACCCTTTAATACGTCAAAATGCTCCCATTTCTCTCCTCTATACCACTTAAAGAACTTTCTAAGGGTTTTTTGGTATTCATATTTGGTGTGCGGGCTTAGGTCCCGCATCCTTATATCTGCCAGGGCGCTGGTTAGTTCTTCAGTCTCCCAGGTGTCCACTGGTTGCCCTATTATCTCATAAATGTCTCTTAAGCAGTATAAGTATCGGGTAACTCTGCCAGGAGTTATGTCTTTTGCTAAAAGTGTTTGTGCGAAAGTTTGAAAGAGTTTAAGGCTTTTCTCATCTTCTATTTCGTTCTCAAGTCTTTTTGTGATTGACCCTAATTCTTGTTTATATCTTTCTAACCTAACTGCCATGGAGTACCTACTGTTTCCATGTTATTTAATATTTACTACCCAAAAAAGTATATTTTGTCGTAAGGCATAGTTGCCCCACCGGGGCCTCCCATATCTATATATGCTACCTCCTTATATAGCAATACCTCTCAAGGAAACCAACTCAGTGTTGGATCTATCAAGCACATTAAAAAGGATTCGCTACTGCCTACTGCGTATGGGGTTCAACCTCACTGCGGTCGCAGTCTAAAGTGTTTGCTATTGTTAACCTCGGGACATTCTGGGGTCTATATAGCGGGTGGTTTCGCCGGGAAATACTTCTTGCTCTATTTCTTTTTCTTCTTCAATGCCCTCGTCTTCCACTATCTCTTTTTGGTACCATTTCAGGAGGGTGACTTCTATGAAATCTCCGCTCTTTATCCCGTATTCCTGTATCAGATCGGGGGGAATGAACACGCTTATCCCCATTGTGAGGGGTGCTCTTACCTTTCTATCTATCTTTAATCTCTCTTCTCCTCTGGTATTCATTACCCTGTGAATGTGTATGAGTACCTCGTCTTCCTTTGATCTCTTGTATTCGCTATACGCGTTCGGAGGAAAGGGGATCACCAGTTTGGGAGGGGTCCCACCTACTTGCTGCAAAATTTCTTGTGGCATCTCACCCAAGTGATTCTCTTTGCATATATAAAAGTGGCGTTTAGGGTTTAAGATTTAGGGTTAAGGGTTAAGATTTAATTCTCTGGTATGGTTTTCTACTTCAACTTCGTATAGTGATCCTGCTTCTTAGAGGATGACTATGTTGAACACGTTCCAAACTACAACCAGAACCATTATGGCGGAGCAGGCGTACATTGCTTTGAGGGTAAGGAAGGGGTTCTGCTTGTTCATTCTCACTGCGAGGTATACCACGAATAGTGAAGCCATGCCTTTGAGCAGCCAGAATGAGTTCCCCAGATGGTGGTATAAGGGATTTAGCTCATAAGCGAGTTTGAATTCGATGGCGGTGTATGAGATGATGCCATCGGCTACCACCAAACCCAAAAAGAGTGTTGCGGGGATTAGCAGGGAGTTCTTTTTATCCAGCTTCATTTGGTGTATAGTAGTAATAGCTTAAAAAAAACCGTGTTGATTTTCATACACAGTATAATGCTTGTAATCATGGCTGTTTTACATTATCATAATCAGCTAAATTTAGATGTGTTTCCAGAATAATTATGTATTTATTAAAATATTTCCTTGGGATGATACCTGTTTCGATGATCAATATGCATCAACTGTGTGTCCCTGAACAGGTGAGAGCTGAGATGTTGAAATTTACCCAGAGGAGAGAAGATAGAGGCTGAAGTTTTTTAATTCCGTTCTTTAATAAGTTTTTTATATTTTAAGCTTCACACTACAAATCGTGTACGGAGCTTATAGCTTCCCGACAAGCATAGAAACTGAGAACATCTCCATCTCAGTAGAAAAGGAAGAGAACAAATTCTTGTATAGAAGGGAATTTCAAGGAGAAACAGTGGAAAAGATTCTTGCTGCTAACAGCGGCCAGCTCATCATTAATCCGGTGGAACCGTTGAACAAGCCAGTGGAAGTAACTTCTTTCATGCAAATAGAGTTAGCTAAGACTCTTGTTGTGGAGCCCAAGTCCTCAAAAAAGATCTATTTGAAATTCCCCATTGAGATAGGTGTTTTTGCATCATCCAAAAGAGACGTAGAAGTGCTGGATATCCTGACGATGGTTAGACAGAAGTACACCCTGTACGGAGAGCCTTCAAACGGAGTTATTTGCCGCCTGTGGAAGAGCGATATCTATTCTAAAATGCCTGAAACAGACAGGCTCAGAGAAGGGGTCATAGAGCTAACCATAACCAATGAAGTGGGAGAATGGGTGGAGATAAATAAAGCGGTCTTTAATGCAGTGGGAATGAAGATCTACTACAATGACATAGTCTCTATGAGAGCATCCATGGAGCTGGGAAGCAAAACGGTGGCTGAGACAGATTTCATGGACTCTCCACTTGTTTCGGGTATGAAAAAATCCATAGAGCTCTACACTGCCCGTAAAGTGCCTATTGTGGGTAAAAAGATGGTTATGGGGTGGGGATTATGAGTTTCATACCCGATATAACGGTCTACGGCGACATCACCCTCGCAGACCTGCTGGTAGTTATCGTAACAATGGCATTAGCTGTCTTTATAGCCAAGATCATCTCCATGAACCTCAGGAAAGCTCTCAGCGATAAACTCAAAAAAGACGAGTTAGAAGTGTTTGTTAAGGTTATAAATATAGTTATAATCCTGGTCGCCTTCGTGGCTATTCTTCCCATTCTGGGGCTTAATCTCTCAGGGCTTCTGGTGGCCGGAGGGGTTGCAGGCATTGTCTTGGGTTTTGCTGCCCAAAGTGTGGTAGCCAACCTCATTTCAGGCTTATTCCTCATGTCTGAGAGGCCAGTAAAGATTGGAGATGCGGTCAACATCGCCAACACTTACGCTATGGTAGTTGATATTCATGTGATGTCCACTATTTTGCGGACCTTCGATGGCGTGTATGTCAGAATGCCCAATGAAACCGTATTCACTTCCCAGATAATGAACTTGTCAAGCAATGTCGCCAGAAGGTTTGAGTACACGGTAAGGATCAGATACAGTGATGATGCTCCTAAAGCCATCCACATCATAAACCAGCTAATTGAAGACCACCCTCTCACATTGAAGCACCCTGCCCCCCAGGTTTTCGTAGATGAATTGGGCGATAATTCGGTCAACTTAACGGTGAGGATATGGGCGCCCAATTACAACTTCATCTGGTACAGCTTGAGAATGGAGATGCTGTGGACCATAAAGCGGACACTCGAAGATAACGGAATACAGGTACCTTTCCCTCAGCGCACCGTATGGTTTGCAGATGAGCTGGAATTAAAGAAACAACACGAGATGTACGAACAGCGAAGCGGAGGTCAAGGAACTTAATAATATCTTCTGTTTCCAATTTTTAGCATGGTATAGTATGGAGTGAACATCTCAATAACAGGTTATGCTACCAAACCAGCAAAATTATTAATATTTTATCGCATAACCAATTCACATGATGCCGACAAACCCCAAACAAATGAAGAAGATGATGAAACAGATGGGCATCAACATGGAAGAAATTGATGCCGAGGAAGTGATCATCAGAAAGCACGATGAAGAATTGATATTCAAGAACCCTCAGATATCCAAGATAGTTGCCAAGGGCCAGGAGACATTTCAGATAACAGGTGATTATGAGACCGTTCAGAGAGAAGTGGAAGTTAGTGATGACGATGTTCAACTGGTAGTTGAGCAGACAGGCGCCAGCGAAGATGACGCCAGAAAAGCGCTTCAAGAGGCTAAAGGAGATATAGCCGAAGCCACAATGAAGTTACAGGGCTAATATTTAACGGATATCTAATGGAGCCACCAGTTGTCCTCGTCAGAGGAAAGCACAGTTTTCTTATTGAGGAGTTCCAGGGAGAATTTCATACCCACAGCGGGATAATTGATCTGGAAGAGCTAAAGGAAAAACAGCCTGGAGACGATATTGACTCTCATCTGGGGACCAAATTCAAGATTCTTCCCTTTAAACCACCCGATTTTTTCAAGCACTTCAAGAGAGGCTCCACTCCCATAATGCCCAAAGATATTGGAGCGATTATCGCCAACACCGGTCTGTCTCCCGATTCTCTCATTCTAGACGCCGGCACTGGAAGCGGGATGATCGCCGCTTACATGGCCTACTTCAACAAGTATGGAGAAGTGGTGACCATAGAGAAGAGAAAGGATTTCGCCAAGGTTGCCAGAGGGAATTTCAAGCTGGCCAAATTGAAGAACATCCACCAGCTTGTTGGTGACGCTGTATCAGTTGCAGACGGTTTCAAAAAGGAGTTCGATCTCATAGTCCTTGACATGAAGGATGACTCAGAGTTCATTCCCAAGGCAAAAGAGATACTCAAAGTCAGCGGATATGTAGCGGTTTACAACCCCTACTTCGAGGCCACCAAGAGGGTGTATAATCAGATGGATAAAGCAGATTTCAGCGAGATCGAGTGTTTTGAACTCCTCAGAAACGATCTGGAGTTCAAGAGAGTGGGAACCCGACCCGTAACCAGAGTATGGCACACAGGCTTCATACTCATCGGCAGAAACGTCTGATCGTTCACAATTACTGATCAAGTCTTTCAGCATCTCTCATATTACTCTAAAGCAACTTCTGCACCCACACGGGAAGTGAGAATGCTGCGCAGTGGACAGCCGGGTTATAGTATTCGGTGCTAATATTTCTATCCTGAAATCTTTCTTCTAATTCTTTCAACTCGTTCTTGATCACCTGGGGAGAACCAAGGATAAAGCTCCACAACCCTCCGGGATACATGGGGATGTTGGCCAGGTAAACCTGCCTGTCCCCAAATACAGCGGTTTTACGGTAAACCTCTATGAAATCTGCTTTCTGGAGCAGTGGACTCTGACTCTGGATGGAGAAGTAGTCCGCTACCCGGGAGCACCGATTATAGAATTCTTCGGTGAAAAGTGCTTCGCTGACAGGAGTGGGGTCGGTTCCATCAACGACCAACACGTCAAATCTTTCTTTAGTATTCTTGACGTATTCGATCCCGTTCTCGAACAACAGATTCAATCTGGGATCTTCCAGAGCCCCAGCATCTATTCCCATGTGCTCTTTGCTGGCCTGAACCACTTGCTCATCAACTTCCACCATGACCACTTCTCGAGGGTCATGCTTCAGAACTTCTCTGGCAGTTCCTCCGTCTCCCCCACCGATTATAAGGACTTTTTGAGGGTTTTCATGCAACATCATGGGGACATGGACCAGCATCTCATGGTAAGAAGGCTCGTATCCCTCTATCAACTGGATCTTATGGTCGATGACCAGCATCTTTCCCAGAACAGTATCAAAAATTTCGATGTGCTGGATTCCTGAGTGCTCAAATAGCTTCTTCTTGACCCCTACCTTCAATCCCAGGGTGTTATCTATAGTTTCCTCAAACCACTCCATGTGTGACAATGATTTAAATGTTTTATAAACTTGATGACAAACCGGTATAGTCCATGAGCAGCTCAAATGCTTGTTTCTCTTCTTTCCTCCCGCATTTCTCCACGATGTTGCCGTAGTAATAAATCCTATTTTTCAATTCCTCATCCCCTGATCTCACGTATCTGGTGGCATGGACCAGAGCCTCTATAAGAGCATTAAAACCCCTATTAACTGCTCTAATCCTGAAATGACGGTCCATTGCTTCACCATCCACCAGGTGGAGCTGAACAAAACTTTCTTTTACTGTGGTCTCCATTTTCGCCCATGCCAGCGAGTTTTTGATGATCGGGGGGTCAATAGATTCGAAGTGATCCTTTTCAAGGTCCTCGAAGGATGATATGACGAACACGAACGGGTCATAGGTCACGTTGACCCATAAAGGAGTGCCTCTCTCTATATTATCTCTGGTGTGTGACCTGTATAACTTAATCCTGGCTAAAGTGGAGTTCTGGTCTTCAATAATTATTCCCAGTGGAGCTGTGTTCAGCCACTCTCCCTGAGTGATCCCTATGACCTCATTTATTCCATTCAATAAACCCAAATCAGCAAGAGTTAAAATGTTAATCCCTCCGCAAGAGCCAGAAAGATCGAAGAAGATATCAGATCAGCAATGGTTCCTGGATTTATTTCCCTTGATATAAACTCTTCATCCAGAGCCTCAAAATCCCTTTTCTCTAACGCTTTTTCCGCCTTTTCCATCACTTCTTCCGCAACTTCTTCCCCGTGTTTGGAAATGATCAGGGGATCGGGCAATTCTGAGAGCAGGGTGTGATAGGTGAGGACTACAGCAGAGTTAATATCGTTTTCCTCTTCCATGAAACCCCTCACTAATCGGGACCCCCTCAGACTGTGCTTATAACCGTTGGTCAGCTCCTGAGCTATGATGTTTCCGGGTGGGGCCCTGTTCATCCACTGATAAAGGTTCAGCTTTTCTTCTCTAAGAGCCTTTTCAGTATCCTTATCTCTCATGCTCAACTGGTGAGCGTCCATCACTCTAGCACCCAAAAGATTGAAAGCCTCCATTACAGCCAGAGATTCCTTAAAGTCAGTGTTCTTTATGGATGATACTGCTTTAGAAGTTATTTCCTGTGGGTTTCCCTCCCAGCTGTATACCAGCGGCACCATAAGCAGGAATGATCCGAAGTGAAGATTTTTGCCTGTTTGAGCTGAAGACCTTTTAACCGCATCAAGTATCAGCTCTCCAATATTTTGCTCTCTTTTTGCGGATTTCAAGAAGACGGGATAAGATTTGAGGGCAGAAAAAATGAAGTGCTCGTATCTCATGTCAGGATAATCATGTTCTCTATCCACATTACCTGACTTGGGATTCGCTGAGACTTCGAGGAGCATGGAAAACACTGCCGATTCAGCAGCTTCACAGGCATCTTTGAACATACGCATTTCATGGACCGCAACCATTTTTTATTTTTGGTTTTATCCTTGTATTTTACGGGACTAATAGTAGTAAACCAAAACCTTAATTTTACCATTATCAATTCTGCTACTGATGATGGGCAGGTTGAAAACTTACACTGATTTCATAAAGATCGAGCATACTCTGTTCGCACTGCCATTCGCTTATGCCGGGGCCTTTCTCTCCGCTTCCGGGTTATTTTCTTTGAGGGTCTTTATACTTATTCTCATTGCTTTCACTGGAATGCGGACCCTGGCTATGACCCTGAACAGGATAATTGACAGGGATATTGACGCTTTGAATCCCCGGACAGCCGACCGCCATCTACCTGCCGGTGAGGTCTCTCTACGGGAGAGTTACGCTATAGCCATCATCTCCGGTGTAGTGTTCTTTTCTTCAGCTTTCCTCATAAATGAGACGGCATTCATGCTTTCCCCCATCCCGGCTATCACAGCCTTAATCTATCCTTATTTGAAGCGGTTCACCTGCCTCAGCCACTACGTGCTGGGATTGAATTTGGCCTACGCACCACTGGGAGGGTGGATTGCGGTTAGCAACTCCTTCAACCCACTCGGTAATGAGTTGATGATAACCTTATTGGGTGCAGGAGTGGTCTTCTGGGTGGCAGGTTTTGACATTATTTACGGGCTGCAGGACGTTGAATTCGATAGGAAGTACGGTCTTCATTCCTTTGGCGCTCATTTCGGGATCAAGAACGCCCTGATAGTTTCCGCTTTAAATCACACCATCTTTTTCTTCCTCATCGTTTACTCCCTCTACCTCTACGGATTGAACGCCATTGCCGTTATGGGGATTGCCATAATGGCACTACTCCTCATCTACCAGCACGCTATCGTGGGGGAGAATTATGATGAAAAGAAGATCCAGATAGCATTCTTCAATGCCAACGCGGTTACCAGCGCCATTTTACTGTTGAGCATCATCGCCAACACGCTGGCCACCTTCTGATGATGCCCTGCTGATGGCTCTCTCCATGGCTTTGAGATGGATCTTTGCAGCGAGGTGGATCTTTCCCTCTATCCCTCTGGACGCCAGGCAGGGGTAAACCTGAGTATAATAACCCGCCAGAGAAGGAGCCCTCTCAACATCTACACCCTGGAGCTTCTGGGCCACAAAATGGGTTGCCCCGCAAAAAGCGGTCCTGACCACCTTCACATCCTCGATCTTCTTCTCATACGGATCCAGCTGGACCTCAAACTCCGGTCTCCCAAAATAACGGAAGAACTCCATATTCCCCTTGTCCGGGTTAACAGAACAGCAGATCTGCTCTATAAACACTTTGGTACCATTCTTCTCAGCCTCTTTCAGTAACTGGGATTTTGAACCGCCTTTCCCCGTAATGAAAACAGCTCCCATAGCTTTCTTGACCAGCTCGAGATTGATGTCGGGATGATTGGCGTAACTGATGACCAGATCAGAATCGAGAATCTCTTGAGGAATCTCCACTTCTTCCATTATCGGGGGCAGCTCTTCGGGGAGATAATGAGTGATGACCCGGTACTTTTTGGATATTTCCTGGGCCGACTGTTTTCCGTGGTAGCCTCTCCGTATTATGGCCACTTTCAACTGTCATCCCCCACAAGAGCCGCCAGGTTATTCTTTATCTCCATGAACTTTTCCAGACCACATATCTTATAAGGAGGGGCATTCTTTAGGTCAGCCTCTACGAAACACTGGTCAAACGGTATAATACCCAAAACGGGAGCGTCCAGCTTTTCTATCATACCCTTGCTTTCTTCAGTCTCCACGAACTTGTTCACTACCACTGCCAGCTTACCAATGCCAATATCTTCGGCAAGTTTTCTTATCCTGTTGAGGGTTTCAAAGCTCCTCATCCCCGGCTCCACCACAGCTATAAGGAGGTCTACACCCTTAGCAGTCCCCCTGCCCAGATGCTCTATCCCCGCTTCCATATCCAGTATCAGCACTTCATCGCTCTTGAAGATTGCATGCCTCAATATGGCTTTGAGAAAGGCATTTTCAGGGCAAAAACAGCCTTCACCCCCCTTCTCAATTGTGCCCAGAACAGCTACCCTCACACCATCCTCATTCAATGCGGAATAATCCCTGAGCACGTCATCCACCTTGGGATTGTATCTGAACATCCCTCCTTCCATCACCACCCGCTCTTGAATTACCTCCTTCAGCTCTGAGAGCGGTTTTATCTTCTCCCCAACCCCCAGAACGTAGGGTAAGTTAAATGAAGAATCACAGTCTATGGCAGTTACCGAATAACCCTCTTCAGCGAACAAGTGGGCCAGCACCGCAGCAAGAGTGGTTTTACCCACACCTCCTTTACCACAAATACCTATCTTGACCATCTTTTTCATATTCTAAATCAAGATATATTAATCCTATACTCCACTTGTTCGTTCAAAACAAGGCAAAATAAAGATTGGTTAACAGGTAATCAATGAAAACAACAAGTCAATTCAGGTAGCTGACCATTGACTGTGAGTTCTCGCTCAATATCTTGAAGAATTTTGATACGTCGACTTTTTCTATGGAGGGGAGAAATAAGTTCTTTTTGATGTCCTCTTCTGATTCTATTACTTCAAGTGCCTTTAATTCCTGCAGGATCTTTGTCCTCAATTCCCTGGTCATCATTTTGCTGTGATAGATGGCAGAAAGAGAGCCCATTATCATCCCCTTGACGTGGACTTCACCTTTTTCTTCATGGAGGTGGGGGTTTAGAGTTTCGATCTGATAGATCTCGATTCCAGCGCTAGCAGCGTCTTTATACTTTGTTTCATCTCTTCCGAACTCTTCGAGTAGGTATATGAGCTGGTAAGGTTCAATGGAGTATCCAGTGGAGTAATCCATTATAGTGGCGAGCTCCATGGTCATAGCATGCTCTCCCGCATTTCCTGTACTAACTATCTCTGTTTCGAAGCCGCTCTTGCTTGATAAGAGCTGGTTAATGTATTTGTTGGTTATCTGGGAAACTCTCCCCCATTTCTTGAAGTAGAGCTTGCGCTTAACTATCTTGGGTTTATGCTTCCAGTGCAGTCTTACCATAGCATACGGAGAGTTTGACATCCTGAATCCTGCTGCATAATCCCTCACATACTCATTAACCGCACAGGGAAAGTAGTTATCTGCATCGATGAAGCCTACATAGTCCTTACCCAAATATTTGGCGATGAGCAACCCTATGATCATCCCCTCAGCCTTCCCGTCTCTGACCACCTCACCTTCGTCCAAGATGTCATCATATCCTGCTTCCTTCAAAGCTAAAGCCAGACCAGGGTCTTTCTGATGGACGAGGGTTACCGAGCGTCTGGTAAGCTTGTAAAAATTTTTTACAATGTCCTCTTCCATTCTAAAAACGTCTCTTTTTTCCCTATTGCTGTTGGACACCACTATAATGGTGCAGTTATAAGGAATAGCCCTCAACACCCCATCCAGTAAATTCAGCTTCTCATCTTTAACCGGCAGGATCACGGCCATTCTCTCCAGTATATCCTCGATCTCATCCCCTAAAACGCACTGAAGCATTGGAGACTCGCATTCTCTCGACTCGAGTACCAAAACCCTTTGTAGACCATAAATCTTTACTGAACCCAATATATCCGAAGTGGTTGGAGATTCTATTATCATATTGCCCCATATTTAGAACAGTTGATATATTATAAATAATGTTGTCTAAGGGAAAAATAGCCATTATACTTGTCTATCTTTCCTCTATTTTATTCACCAGCCAATTTACCACCCTCCCCAGCTCTTCCTGGTTCTTGAGTTTGAGCTTCATGGCTTTCTTTTCCACGAATTCAGAAACAGTTATTTTGTGCTCCATCATCTTCTTGGGTGACTTGACCACCACCTCGATATGAGGAGGCTTATAATTCATTTCCACTTCAACCCTGTCCCATTCAGCCTGATAAAGAAATTCGTAATCCGCTTCCGTTTCCCCATTTCCACTGACCCTGTTATCATCGACCTTCTTCCACGAGGATGCCACCAGTCTATCTATTTCGTCCACCAAAACCTCTACCATTTCCTGAGGGTCGCCCTGCAACTTCTTTTTGAGCTCGTCCACAATTCCCATCTTATTTCCTCGTACACCCCATTATTTAATTGTATTACAAGTTGTATGATGAAGGGTTGATCTGGTGTGTATCAAATTTTGGGTTCAGTCTTGAGCCTTAGAGAGCTGGGTAGGTTGCGACATGGGAATTTTAAGTGCTGTCTTGTTGACCGTGGTGATTATATGTTTCAGCCCGAAAGAATAATAGAGAGGTCAACCGACATCGTAATGGCAACATGAAAACACTTTGTGTGGTATCCGAAGGGAGTAAAAAGATCTGGGATATAGACCCCAAAGCTGGCCCTACGAACTCTAGAGACGCCTATGTTGGACCATTGACCAAGAAATGTATAGAGTATGCCGAGATCTTCCATCCCTACTCCTGGTGTATTCTTTCGGCTAACTACGGGTTCTTGCTTCCCGATGATACAGTTCCCGGACCTTATCACGCTTCCTTTGGCGACGATTCTGCCGCAATAAGTAAAAAGGAGTTGTGGGAGCAGATAGAGGAGAAGGAGCTGGATGAATACGAGATGATCATAGTGCTGGCGGGAAAGGAGTATGTAGATGTGTTAAATGAAGTATTTTCCCAGCAAAAGATTGTAAATCCTCTTAACGACTGCGAGGAAGTTGACTGTATTTTGAGAAAACTCAACGATGCAATTGAGAACGTCATCCCCCTCTAATCAACTGTACTCTTTGAGTTAGAATTATGTTTCATGTTTCATCCATTATCCCTTATTCTTCCGTAAATGAGCCTGAATAGGGTGGGGGAGAGCATGCAGGTTATTATGGCGAAGAACACTATGGTCGCTTCCTCGTCAACACTGATGACTTCCAGCTCATATCCAATTCTTGCCCCAGCTATGACCAGACTGAGCTGAGAAGTGAGCAGGAAGCCCATGCTCAAGGAGTTCTTGAAGCCGAAATGGGGGGTGTTGACCATGGAAACCAGGATCTTCACTGTGAAGGCTATTGCCAGCAGAGTGAGAAGCAATCCCAGGTTTGAGGATAACACACTTCCCAGATTTATTCTGGCTCCCACAGAGATGAAGAAGAAGGGGATCAAGAAACCATAACCTATTCCGCTGAGCTTCTCGTTAAGCCTCCAGCCACCTCTAAAAAGTACCGAGAGCAAGGCTCCAGCAAGAAAGGCTCCCAGAATGGCTTCAACCTGAACGAGATAAGCCAATCCTACAAATGATATCATTATAGCAAGTGAGCCTCTAACCCCGATCTCCATGGGGTCGTCAGTGAACCATCTGGAGAGAAAATGGGGGAAATACCATATCATATACCTGCCAATGAAGTAGGCTGCAACGAACGCCAGAAAAATGCCCAACACAAGCAATATTTCGTAATTCAACACACCCGTCTTGACCCATATAGCATAAGATGCCAGGATTATCATGGTCGCTATATCCGCTATTATGGCTGTGACCAGCAACTGCTGTCCCATAGGGCTCTTAATGATTCCCATTTCACGCAGTATGGGCAAAACAATCCCTACAGAAGTGGTCATCAAGATAATGGGGTAGAGGAATGGTAGGGTTAGAAGGGTAGTGATCCCGATGACCACAGCAAAAGCCACTATAAAATAGACCAGACCATTGATAGTGGACCTGAAATTCCTCTTCAGGAGGTTAAAGTTAAGCTCCAGCCCGGAAAGGAACATCAGGAAAATGAGGCCCAGTCTTGACAGGAACTCCAGCCACTCTGTCTGGTAGATGATGCCCCAGTAATAACCGAAGATCATCCCTGCAAAGACTTCCAGCACCACCGCAGGTATCCTGATCCGTTCTGCCAGCAGAGGAGTTAAAAAGGCGAGCAGGGTTATTACTACCAGCATCGTGGCGTCTATCATCTATCTTACCACCATTACTGAAGATGAAGTTTTTAGAACGATTCTCCACAGAATATCCTCATCGATATTGCCTATATCGTTCTCTATAGAGAATATGATGAGGTCGTAGCCCTTTTTGGCCTCCTTCACCACATCTATGATGGGGTTGCCTCTGATCAACTCTGTCTCTATCGTGGAGTGGCTCTCCACCAGGTGCCCTTTATACACCAGACTCTCTTCATCAATGGCCATCATCTTAACATAACATCTTTGAGAAAAACCGCGAACATAATTGAGCATATTTAGGGGGTCAGAAGTGTTGATCACGGCAAGAACGTTATTGTATTCCTTTTTACCTTTGGTGATGAGAACAGGAGTGTCAAAATCGAAGTCCAGCTCCTCAATCAGTTTTTTATCTCTATAAGTTTCGATGTGGTGGACACTGGCTATAATGAGGTCGAACTCTTTGCCGAATTGTCTTAACAGTTCAATAACGTCTTCTTCGCTCATTTCATCGAATTCGGAGATATGCTTTCTCAACTTATAGACCAGAACATCTTCTCTTTTTACCCCCAAAAAGAGCTCCCCATTGAACATGGATGCCAACATCCTGGCTTCCTCCAGAATTGCTTTACTGCTGGGCCGGTAAGGAATAACCAGTATCTCTTTAAAGGGCCTCCTTGTTTCTTCCACCTCCCTACTGCACAGCACTCCCAAATTATCTCCTTCTCTTATGAGGAAATCCGGGTGCGGGCGGAACAATTTACCTCTCCTGAAAATGGATATGGTAACACAATCTTCTCCTACATAAACATCCCTAAGACGCCTATCTTTGAATTCGGATCCGCTATCGATTTTTATCTCAAAATACCTTCTTTCTTCTTCGCCGAGTATGGAAAGAACGTTCTCCACAATCCTTCCCCCGTATGGAACGCACCTTATACCCAGCTTCTCAAAAGTGCTAACGTGGTCCGGGTCCTCCACTCTGGATACCACTTCTTTTGCTCCCATACTGGCAGCGATTTCTGCTAAAGTGATGTTGGTGAAATCGTCATTGGTAACGACTATAACCCTGGCATCACTAATGTTTACTCTGGAGAGGACATCCTCATCCGTGGCATCACCCTCTATTACCTCAACTCCTTCTTCCCTCAACTCATCAACTATTTCAGGATCTTTTTCTATTATCACCGATTGAGGGAGTTTCTTTGCTATCCTTCGGCCAACCTTGCCTCCACCTATTATGATATACACGCAATAGCCTACATTTACAGAATTAATAAAAGAGTTGGTCGTATCCCACAAGTTACACCCGGTGTGTTACACGGGCATAACATTTGGATTAATTTATATAAATAAATCAAATAATTTCCAGTCAAAAGCTTGCCGGCAGTGTGGTGCTGAATTACTGTTAATCGAGCAGAAACTGGCGCTGCTTATGGAGATCAAAGTCAGCTATGAAGCCCCAAGGTGTGGAAATTCTAGTGGATGGGATGGTAAAAGCCTCTTTTGAGCTGGATGGCATGGTTACTGCCTACGAGACAATGCCTTTCGTTCGATTCATACCCGGATACGAAGGTTACTCCATGAACTCGCTACAATCTGCCAGGTGAGAGAAGTTATTGATCGATACTACATACAGTACGAGTTGCGTAAAAGGACATGGAACAGATAAAAGAAATGTGCATAACTGATAAGCTGGCTGAATTATCCAATGGCAACCTATACTATAGAGTATATCTGAAAAGTCCCGGTAAAAAGGTTCCAATGCCGGTTGGAGAGGTGTCACCCCCCGGGACCTTAGACCAATACGGTACTTCTGTAATGATTAGTACTTCATTCTTTAATTATTTAAAATTTTCAGAATAACATGCATGTGAGAGCCAAGAACAGCTTTACCTCTCGCTTGCTACCTTAACCGTGCGTCATCACCATGACAATTTCAGGATGCTTATCTAATATTAGGTGTCATTGAATTATATTGAGTGGAGAGGTGCCCAGCCCGACCCCCGGGACATTTTTTTGATGTGTTGAGTCAAAATCGAAAGCTTTATTATTAACAAGTCATACTTCCTATGCCGGTTGGAGAGGTGTTAGTGTTCGAATTGGGACAAATTATCAACTGGAGAGGTACTTTGGTCCTTAATCTACCTCTCCAGACCTCTTTTTTTTGCTTAATTGTAAGTCCATCTAATTTTTGTGTTGATCTGGCAAAAATTTAAATTCCTTTGTGACTTAAAATAATAAGCGTAAAAAAGGTGAATGAAGCAATGGGTTTGTTAAATAGAGTAAAAGGCCAAATAAATGATATACGGGGTAGAATTGGGTCAAAAAGGAATCAAAATGGGTCTTTAAAAAGTGATGCACTGAAGAAAGAAGAAAGGAAAAACAAAAGTTCAGGAAGAGACAAGGGAAAAGGGAACAGAGGAAAAAAAGGGAAAAAGGGGAGAAGAGAAGGAAAAGGTAAAAAATAATCTATAAAGGGCTTGTAAGCAGAAAGCGGTCCGAATAGAAATATTATTCAATTTTTTCAGAATATTTTTTCTATAAATAACATTTCTTCAGATACGGCAGACTCAATCGCCACTTTTAATTTAATAACCTCCAGCTGATCCTGTTCCGTGAGGGATAAGAATCAGATACGATCATTTATCTACATTCACATTGCTTAGGCCATCAAACTTTTTCCAGTTTCTTAAAAACCAACTGACCCGGTCCTTAATCTGTAGAATATATCAATAATTAATAGGGGTGCCAAAAATGTTACAGTGGTGACGGCGGGAAGGTTGTCAACCAGTGAAATGGCACCCCAGCCTTTACTATTAATTTTTCTTAGTAAATAAGCATTGCGGTGTCATTCACATGATAAATATTATCACAGTATATTTAATTTGGAATGAAGAAAATTTTATATTTAGAGAGGTGAAGGTGAGGAAAATGAACTTGAGACTGCTGGTAAGAATTACAGCGATAATTGCGTTATTGGTCATTTTCACCAATACTGCATTAGCCACCAATGTAACCATCGAAAAGGTCAACGTTAGGTACGAGAACTCAAACGTTAGTGTTGAGTTTTATTACCGATTAGATGCTCTACAGCAGATAAAAGGCTTCCTTTTCGGCGCCAAATACATAGAGGAGGATTTACTATCCCTGTTTAACGATACCAGTAATCTCAAGGTAGATAAAGTAGGTTTTAACAATGCAGAGATAAAACTGGATACAATAAATCTTAATGACACGATCTGCTTTCCTGGCGTGACACTCAACGAACCGGTGGAGAATGTCACCTTATACTTCCCCGGTAACTCCACAGTAAAGTTGAACAAGACCTTGCGAATCCCTCAGGCATTTTATTCACTGAACTAAAGAGTATAGCGACAAACCAATGTTTTTAATGGTAATGGTCACCACCAAATAAATCAGAAACAGAATATACAGAAAGTCGGTCAGTTATAGTTATATTTCTTCACGTATTCTGGTGGGACTTCTTTGGTGAGAACAATATAATCGTTGGCCTTAAGGAACTTCACTCCATTTTTTCTGGCGTTCTCTACATCCACTTCCAGTATCATGGGATTATCTGTCCGGAATTTTGCTACTCTCTCGCTTTTCTCTATGGTGGTGGATAGATGGACGAAGGTCTGATAAACCGGCTTTATCCCGATCTCCAGCATCCTGTGTGCCTCTTCTTCTCCCGTTCCATAGTATAGGGTGCTCTCTTCTGATTCAGGATAATCATTGAGCTTAACATCTACACTATGCCCGTATCTCGCTCTTATCTTTTCTCCCTGTATCTCATATCTTTTCTTTTCATCTGAACCCACAATGGCCTTGATAAGCCACTGATTTGCCCACCTATACTTCTTGGAAGCGACTCTGGCAAGAGAATTGAAGTCCACCCATCCGTTCTCATCCATTTCCAGCTTTAATTTCTGGGGAAAGTGTCTGAGGGCTCCGGATATGAACCTTCCCAGCTTCTCAACTCTCTCCGCGCCCAGGACAGTTTCGCCTGTATATCCACAACTGCAAAGCTCGCCCCGATAAAAGCCGTGGTCAGGGCACATCCTTATCTCTTCCATTATAACTACCTCATATATTGAGTTGAAAACATTTGCGATAATCAAGCGAAATTTTATCAGGTGTTGGAATAGAAATCGATAAGTGCTTGCAAACCCCAGAAGATGTCACAAGAAGCTTTTGCAGACCATGAGACCGTCAAAGTTGAGCCACGGATTATTCACAGTAAAGTATATATAGAACTTCTGATACAGCGATGGTGATAATTACACGAAATTTATGGAGGTGTTTTAAAGCATGCAAAGCTCGCAAGGTACACCTATACTCATATTGAGGGAAGGTACCCAAAGAACAACAGGAAAAGATGCCCAGAGGGTCAACATAATGGCCGCCAGAACCATTGCCGAATCTGTGAGGTCTACATTGGGGCCCAGAGGAATGGATAAAATGCTGGTTGACAGTCTGGGGGATGTGGTCATTACCAATGATGGTGTGACCATTCTGAAGGAAATAGATGTAGAGCATCCGGCTGCCAAAATGGTGATAGAGGTTGCCAAAACGCAGGAGGATGAAGTAGGAGATGGGACTACCACGGCGGTAGTTCTTGCCGGTGAACTGCTTAAAAGAGCGGAAGAACTTCTTGATCAGGGCATTCATCCCACTCTTATAGCCAGAGGATACAGGCTTGCCGCCGAGAAGGCTAAAGAAGTAATAACTGAGACCGCTATTCCAGTTGGTACCGGTGATGAAGAGATTCTGAAGAAGATCGCTGCAACCGCTATGACAGGCAAGGGTGCAGAAGTAGCAATTGATAAGCTGTCACAGATAACGGTAGATGCCGTAAAAGTGATTGCAGAAGAGTCTGAAGGAGATATTACTACTGATACAGATTTCATAAAGGTTGAAAAGAGAAGTGGAGCCAGTGTGGAGAATACAGAGCTCATCGATGGCATTGTAATGGATAAAGAGATAGTTAATCCTGCCATGCCCAAGAAAATTGAAGATGCCAGGATACTACTGGTGGACTCGGCACTGGAAGTCAAAGAGACTGAGACAGACGCCAAGATCAGGATCACTGACCCGGACATGCTTCAGAAGTTCGTTGACCAGGAAGAAAAGATGCTCAAGGATATGGTGGACAACATAGTCAAATCCGGAGCCAATGTCGTCCTGTGCCAGAAAGGAATTGATGACCTCGCACAGTATTATCTGGCCAAAAAGGGTGTAATGGCCATAAGAAGGGTCAAGAAAAGCGATCTGGAGAAGATATCCAAGGCAACAGGAGCCAAAGTACTATCAGATATCAGGGGCATAAGCGAAGAAGACCTCGGTAGTGCTAGATCAGTGGCAGAGAAGAGAATTGGCGACGAGAAGATGATATTCATTACCGGCTGCGAAAATCCTAAAGCAGTTACCGTCCTGGTAAGAGGCGGGACCGAGCACGTGGTCGATGAGGTAGCCAGAGGTCTCGAAGACGCTATTAGAGTCGTGTCTGTTGCTCTGGAAGATGGTAAAGTAGTTTCCGGTGCAGGTGCTCCTGAGATCGGTGCGTCACTAAAGCTGTGGGATTACGCGCCATCACTCGGCGGTAGAGAGCAGCTCGCCGTTGAGTCTTTTGCCAAATCCCTGGAAATCGTGCCCAAAACATTAGCAGAGAACGCAGGAATTGATCCCATCACTTCTCTGGTGGAGTTGAAGGCAGCGCACGAGAGAGGAGATACCAGCTTCGGAATCGACGTAGCTACTGGAAAGATAATCGACATGTACGAGAAGGGAGTAGTTGAGCCCCTCCGCATCAAGACCCATGCCATTAGCTCTGCAACAGAAGTAGCGGTTATGCTATTGCGTATAGATGACGTTATCGCCTCCAAATCCACCGGAGGAGGTGGAGGAGGCGGAATGCCAGACATGGATGAAATGGGCGGCATGGGAGGAATGGGCGGGATGTACTAATCCTCCCACCAATTTATTTTTTCTTAAATTACTTTCACTTCGTTATTATTATATGCATCATCACAGCATTTCCTAAAAGTTATTAAAGTAGTATAGTTTACCCATTAAAGTGTCCTCAAATCATTCTTGCTTCCAAGTCGAAATGGCCAGAATCTTGGCAGTTATCAAGGTTAATTTGAGAAGCGAGAAGCTCAGGACCTTGTACTGTTCCAATCTAAGTTTTTGTAGGGGTTACGATTTTGTCACTAAAGAATGCCCCGCCTATTGCCAGATCACTGCTGAAGTCAAAAACTACATCACGGGAAAGAAAAAACCAAAAGCAATTATAAGGAAAATCAGCGAAGAAAAAGTAAAATATATAGCAAACAAAGATAATGACGACCCTACAGAAAACTTTTTTAATTTTATAAGAATGTACAATTATGACATCAGCGTACATTCTAATTAACACCGAAGCAGGATACGAGTACTCTGTTTACGAGGTCCTAAAGGATATCAAGGGGGTTGTGGAGACAACTATCGTCTATGGGGTTTATGATATAGTGCTGAAAACAGAAACAAGCGGTGACGACCAGCTCAAAGAGATAATAGACAAGATAAGAAAAACAGATAAGATAAAATCAACCCTAACCCTGATAGGCATATAATCTATTAAACTATAACAGGATAACAAAGGGAGCGGGAACCACCGCTTAACAATTCTGCTAAGAGCTGAGCCCTCAAACTTTCAAGTAATATGTCGATCCTGTTTTGATGGTGAAGAAGAGGTTTTAAAGTGGTGGCTGGTAGGGGGTGTTATGGAGGGGGGCGGAAGTAAAACATTGGTGAGGGTTATTACAATTTCTACAATCTTTACTTCCCAGCCACCACTATTGATGTATTTAGAGCGTCTCCCTATAAAATATTTGGAAATAGAAATGATTACCATTTTGATAACCGAAAATGAGGAAATATTTTTAGCAGAACACGATTTTTATAGTAATTAGTAAACCTGTTTTTATGGAATACGTTTACGAGATAAGCAAGATCGCTCATGCACTTTCGCATCCGGTGAGAGTTAAAATATATAACATGCTGGAGAAACGAGGAGAACTGGATATGGGCGAGATCTACTATAGACTGAGCGAGAACTTCGATTTTTCTTCGGGACAGACTGTATCCGATCACGTGAGGGCCATGGAGAGAGATAGAGTGGTGCAGACCATGGAATCAGACAAAGGGGAGATAAGGGTCAAACTAAAAAAGAGAGTGAGGATAGAGTACGAAGACATTGGTTGAAAGCTAATAACTCATCAGATTATTGAACCATATTTTATCTTCCAGAACTTGGAATGGATCAGGATTACATCCAAGACATTAGAACACTATTTTTAGACGGGATTTGACCTGTAAGTTGATCAAGTCAGTAGAGAAGGAGAAAAAACCTTTCTTAAAAAGAGCTGCAACAATTCTTTAAGTGGGGCGGCGGAGATTTGAACTCCAGTCTCTGGCACCCAAAGCCAGGAGGATGACCAGGCTACCCTACCGCCCCTTGTGCAGCTGATATTTTAGTGTTAACCTTTTGGAGTATAAAAGTTTGCTGTCAAAAGATTATGGGACATGTTACTTATGGCACCACCAAAAATGTCATTAAAAAAAATTTAAAAAACCTGCTTCCCAGCAAAGTCAAAAAGGTGATGGTATGAGAGTCGCTCTGATAGGGGGAACTGGTGATATTGGAGCCGGTCTGGCTTTGAGACTTGCATTACTGGGTCACGAAGTCTTAATTGGCTCTAGAAAAGAAGAAAAAGCTTTGGAAAAGTGTGAAGAGTACAGGGAATGCGTATTGGATGTAAAAAGTGACTGCGAGTTCATCGGAATGTGCAATGAGGATGTTGCTAAAGAAGGAGAAATCTCTATAATTACTATACCGTGGAAATACGTTTTTTCTACCGCTGAGGAGCTTAGGGACGACCTGAGGGATAAAATAGTGGTCTCCCCTATCGTTCCCATGAGAAAGGAGAGCGGTTGTTTTCAGTTCTGCCCACCTGAATCGGGTTCGGCGGCCGAGAAACTGGCTTCCATACTAAAACACAGCAGAGTGGTGTCTGCATTCCATACGATTCCTGCGGACAGGTTCTTTGACTTAAACGCGGATTTCGATTGGGATGTCCCGGTGTGCAGTGACGATGAAGGGGCTAAACTGGAAGTAATGGATTTGGTCGACCAGATAAATGGGTTGAGGCCCCTGGATGCAGGTCCACTAATCGTATCCAGAATGGTTGAGGGGCTCACACCCTTGATAGTCAATATTATGGTCAGAAACAAAATGAAGGATCTGGGGATCAGATTTTGCTGACCTTCAAAACCTGAACTCGTCTGAATTGGTCGTAGCCGAATCCAATCCAACTCAATTTTATTTCCTTAAGTTCTATTGTAAATAAGGGGTTCGGTTTATCTTCATATTTTATGGTATCCGGTCGGTAACCCCAAAAATCTACCTTATGACCTTATTCCCTTGAGATTTAGCTACATTTCAGTATACTGTTGATCAGGTTTATTATTTCTTCTTACCAGGTATTTTAGCCTAAATAATCTATTTTTAGTCGAAAACTATATATATTTTCAATATCTAATCTCATAAGTTAAGGAGGTGATTGCAAATGGCTAAGTTGCCTATTGCTCCAATCGATAGACTGATTAGAAGTGCTGGCGCTGATAGGGTTAGTGAAGATGCAAGAGAAGCGATGGCCGAAGAACTTGAAGATTGGGCCCAGGGAGTTGCCAGAAAGGCTATGCAAGTAGCCAAGCACGCCGGAAGGAAGACCATTAAGGCCGAGGATATCAAATTGGCCCTTAAAACATAATTTTTATTTTTTATATTATTTATAAATTGGATTTAAATACTTTTATATACGCTTCAACCTTCTCTTCTGCATGCGTAGTGATGAAGCCAAAGTTGGTGTAGATAAGATCGCCCACAGAGGTCTCCTGAAAGCGACCGGCTTGACGGATGAGGACCTCGGAAAGCCATTTATCGGTATAGCCAACGCATATAACAACATTGTTCCCGGACACATATCACTGGACAGGATAACCCGGGCTGTAAGAGAGGGAATTTGCTCTGCTGGCGGCGTTCCGTTTGAATTTGGTGTTATAGGCATATGCGATGGTATAGCCATGGGACATAAAGGCATGAAATACTCCCTTCCCTCCAGAGAGCTTATCGCAGACTCGATTGAGAGCATGATCGAAGCCCACCGCCTTGACGGGCTGGTGGTGGTCGGCTCCTGTGATAAGATCGTCCCCGGAATGCTGATGGCCTTAATCCGGTTGGATGTTCCAGGTTTGGCTGTCACCGGCGGCCCCATGCTTGCCGAAAAGATCGGTGGGGAGAACGTCACCATAAAGACCGCATTTGAAGCTGCAGGTAGCTACAAGGCAGGAAAACTGGATAAAGAGAAGCTCAAGCTCTACGAAGACTACTGCGCTGCTTACTGCGGAAGCTGTCAGGGCTTATTCACCGCCAACACCATGCAAGTCCTTACAGAGATAATGGGATTAAGCCTTCCCTACTGTTCCACTTCTCCTTGTGGTTCCTCAAGAAAATTGAGAATAGCCAAAAAAAGCGGTGAAAGAGTAATGGAACTGGTAAAATACGATATCAAACCCAGCGACATCGTTACGGAGAACTCCTTCCACAACGCCATAACCACGGACATGCTCGTCGGGGGTTCGACCAACACCGTGCTGCACCTCACAGCCATAGGCAGAGAAGCAGGAATAAAGCTGGACCTTGACCTATTCGACCACATAAGCAAGAAAACACCCCATCTAGTGGCTATCGACCCCGCCAGCAATTACACCATAGCAGACCTGGATGAGAGCGGAGGGATCCCCATGATCGCAAAGAAAGCCAGAGAGTACATTCACAATGAGGCTACGGTCAGTGGCTACAGGATCCACGAGATCGCAGAAAAAGCCTTTGCCAGAGGAAAAGAAATAATACGGGACGTAAAACACCCCATAAACAGTCAAGGCGGTATAGCCATCCTCTACGGTAATATAGCACAAAAAGGAAGCGTGATCAAGTCAGCGGCGGTAAGCCAGGACATGCAAAAATTTGAAGGCACTGCAAGAGTATTCGATTCCGAACAGGAAGCTATAGACGCCATCCTCAACAATGAGATCGAAGAAGGTAATGTGGTAGTGATCAGATACATGGGACCCAAAGGAGGGCCCGGAATGCCCGAAATGCTCCTCCCCACAGCCACCATATCAGGAATGGGGCTGAAAAAGGTCGCCCTCATCACCGACGGAAGATTCAGTGGTGCTACCAGAGGACCATGCGTAGGACACATATCCCCAGAGGCTGCTGAAGGAGGGAACATAGCCATAGTGAAGTACGGAGACACCATAAAAGTAGATATACCCCAGAGGAAGATAGAGCTGGACATAAGCCAGGAAGAAATCGACAACAGAAGAAAAAGTATGCAAATAAGGAGAGAAACTTTTAAGGGGTATCTAGAGAAGTACGCAAAGCTGGTAAGCTCAGCAGACGAAGGAGCAATACTGAGATAACAAGGAAACAGGCAAATCCACCACGAACCAACCACTAACCGAGAAAACTTTTAAATGTAGAGATGTAGAACAAGTGATAACCAATTAAAGTGCCCCATTAATTAATTGGGCCCGTGGCTCAGCCTGGTTAGAGCGCTCGCCTGATAAGCGAGAAGTCGAGGGTTCAAACCCCTCCGGGCCCACTTGTTTTGTCCAAAAGGAAGAATAGTTGTGACATACAGATCATTCGTCATCTGTAATAACGCGGTACTCTTAGAATTCTTGATAACAATTTTAGGTATAATCAGTTCAAGCTGCCTCAAGTGTCCTCGTAGTAACACTCAATATGGTTCATATGCTCCTTTTTGAGCATTTTACACCCTCTACAGTCTTCAATGTCCTGTGTAGTGCTGTCTTTAGGACACTTAACTATTTTGTCCAATAATATATATCTAACCAATTCAACCACTTCCATATTTTTGAGGGGTTTTCATCTCTCCTTTCTCCTTTATCTTTGCACTATCTGAAAACCGGTGTCTTCTTTTTAAATTGGTACCTCTCCAACCGGTCTCCAATATTGATTAGAACTTCAATATTGATAATATTGTTTGATTTTAAGTCTATGATTATTATATTATATATCTTTGACAACGTGTACACGCTTCCCACTATTGTTTTCACCATGACAGTTTGTGCTCCTCCTCCATTATTTTTCTGGTCCACCTGCCATTTGTTTCTGGTATTTGTCGTAGCATTTCTTGCATAATACGAAGAATGTGTTGCAGGTGTCCATGCATTGGGAGCAAACCCCGTGCTTCGTTGTGATCCGATATCCCTTTTCTTTTAAGTAATCGCGGTAAGCTTCAACTATCTCGTTAATTGTGTCCTCATCGTATTTGTTGAATACTTCTTCCCAATCTCCCATTTTTACACCCGCTGAGTGTTCTAATCTAATCGATTTAAGTGTTTTTGAGATACTGAGATCGGGATCTTTTGGTTATTAACACACATTCTATTAGGAAATTGGTTTGCTTGACTGTCCCGTAGTGAATTATATAGTTAAAGAATAGAAAGGTCATTTGCTGAAAGTGGCTGGTTGAGCGTCTTTAATGCCAACTCCGTTAGCAATTAACAACCAAAGTACCGTGAATTGGATCAATAGCTGAAAATCGAGATGGTCATGAAATTGAGATAAATGGATCTGATCTCAGATGCCGAGGTCGTAATCCGGCGACTGTGACATCGAAGGTTCCTGGTCGTTCTGGCAGACAACGTCGCTGCAGTTCACTTTGCTGCAACCCGGACCCACTTCATTAATTAGTGGGGGGTTGTCCTGGGATTGATTGCAGCAACAGAACTTCTCCTGTTGCTCCTCCTGCACTACGAGCAGGCCACTGGGAATTGCGACCATTATGACCATCAGAACCAATATCATAATAGCGAATTTATCATCCATTACCCCCAATTCTATACTTGCATGGGTTATTATTTGCGGATTTTAACATAATCATATCTCAGATAGAACCTCCACTCATTGTAGCGAAAAATATGATGAGTGATCGTGGTGAACAGCAGCACCACTTAATTAAATGAAAACTCCCCAGGGTTTTTTCTTGAAAGGTTGGGGGGTCGGAACCAAGAAAAATGGATTGACCCTGGGGATTACTGACTTTCCTCAAGAATTGATTAAAAAATTTTTCCTTGAAGGAATAAAGTAACTGTCCAGCAGTTAAAAGGTTTTTCACAATAGACAATAGATCAAATCCGTTATACTATAAGTAAGCCCAATAAAAAATTAAAAATTTAAGCTTATGGGACCGCTTACTGGTTTATTTTATTAAGGCTGGTACCAAAAGTTGTTGTTTTCTTTTGGAGGTCGCTCTCAGTGAAAAGAGCTCGTCAAACCATTCCTGCATCTCGTAATCGAGGCTGGGATAGCAATCCCTCCTAAAGTCTGCATTATAAGGGCACAAGCCTGAAACACATGGAAAACAGTAGCTCCCGGAGTAGTCCCTATCACAAGGTTTTAAATGAATCTGAACAGTATTTCTCATCTTTCTTCCCCCATTCAACCATCCAGTAAGGTTTTAATCCAATCGATCTTCACCGATTAGGTTCTGAGAAAGCGCAACTGATCTTATCTTATCCTTTTTTATCCTACGTTGTTCATTTCTTGAATCTGGCGTAGTATTTATATTTGAGCTCTCCATGGTTGGATGCTTCCATAAGCAAAGAGCTGAAGTGCTCGCATTTCTTGACTGCGTTAGCACCGCTGGGGTTCCTGGCAAAATGGTTGGCATCCCCACAATACGGGCAATAAATTACTTTTTCACTTTCTGTGTTGTTCTCAACACCAGAAACTCTTGTGCCAATTTTTATTATTGATTTTTTTGAAGTTGTTTGGGGCATCCAAAACCTCTCTGGACCGGCTTTACATTAATAGGGTACTTCATTATTAATAAATGGCTTTGATTTCGTGTTAGTTATGATGATGATGCTAAACTCCTTCTGAAACCCTTGACAGAGTAAACATATACGTCATTATGGAAAGTTGTTTTGTACTTAATGTAAAGTAAACTTTACTTTAAGTGATCGATATAGAAAAAAGTGAATATGGTATGACAATACTGGGACTCTTCCTGGCCATAACAGGGCTTTTAGTCCTTACCTACGAACCAATAAGAATCGAGAGCGCAACAGGAGCTGGCTCTGCACTCATGCAGGAGTCACATTGTTATTGATAACAACTGTACGGGTCAGGAGAAAGCGTAAAGGAGAGATAATCGAGGATGAACGGGATGTAAGCATTGGGTTATAGGCCGGTTATAGAGCATCAGGTGTCCTTCATTCTCCAGGGCCTTTTAATGGCGACTTTTGGCATCACTGGGATTTCCGCACCAGTTGAGTTAGTAGTAGGGCCTCTTTTCGCCGTAACCGGTTTAACATACCTGGTTTACACTTATCACTACAGAAAAGAAATGTGAGAGCATGAAGAACAACTTGAAGGTCTGGAGAGCCACAAAAGATATCACTCAGGAAGAGCTGGCAAAGAAGGTTGGTGTGACCAGGCAGACTATAAACTCCATAGAGAAAGGTAAATACGACCCCAGTCTGGAACTAGCTTTCAAACTGGCTGATTTCTTCGACTGTAAGATAGAAGATATATTCACCCACGAGAAATAGCCAGTTAAGCCGGATAGAATACACATAACTCAGGTTAGAGTGGGAGTTCAATCAAACGGGGTTCAAACGGGGTTCAAACATCTCCTTTTTTCATTCTAGTCCTTTTCTCGAACCTGTGGATCTCATGAATTGTATTTCTGATGGAGCCGTTCACAAATTCATCAACAGTGTTATAACCTAACTCCGGGTGCTTCTCTATAATCTCCTTGATCTGGTCCACGGTTTTCTTTGGTAATCTGACTGTAACGTAGTCATCTTCATCGCTCATAAGGCCATAAACGCAGTACTGAACATAAAATTTGTGCTCCAGTTAACCTTTCGATCGGGAAAAATACCAATGGACCGAATAGACGGAATAGAGCTAACACCACACATCCACTCTCTCCACAGGGTCGAAGGTACCAACCACGTAACAGAATGTCGTAACGCCTCTCAATTCCTTTAGCTCGTCCTCATTAAGGTCCTTCTCTGCTTCCACAAAGAAGATGTAATCCCCCAGACCGGTTTTTGCGGGCCTGGATTCCAGTTTCCTCATGTTTATACCTCTTTTGTCAAAGACTTCGAGAATGCTTTTTAGAGAACCGGGTTTGTCTTCAGCTCCGAAGAATAGAGAAGTTATCTGGCCCGACTGCTTTTCTGCTCCCCTCTTTCGGATAACATAGAATCTGGTTACGTTCTGACCGCCCATGTCCTGAATCCTTTTCTTGAGAATATACAGGCGGTGGAGCTTCGCTGCATTCTCCGACACTATGGCTGTAGAATCGTTATCCAGCAAGGATATGGCATCTGAAGTGCTGCTGGTATACCTTATGTCCGCTTGAGGCATGTAATTGTTGATGAATCCCATGGACTGGGCTATAGCCTGAGGATGAGAGTACACTGCCTTAACCTCCTTCAGAGAAATGTTCCTGTTCGCCACCAGGCAATGGTTTATCTCCAGTGAAGTCTCACCAAAGACCTCCACGTCACTATTGAGAAGAGCGTCCAAGACCGGCAACACGGTACCGTTGACCGAGTTCTCGATGGGCACAAGCCCGTAGTCAACGCTTCCTCCTTCCACACTTCTTATTATCTCATCACTGGTGGAAGAGTATCTCAAAGGTAATCGAGAGCCGATCAATTTGAGAGCAGCTTCTTCACTAAAGCTTCCCGCCGGACCCAGAACGGACACTGTTTTGCATATTCCCAGAATCTTGTACTCTTCTTCTTTGGTCAACCTCATTACGTCTTCAAATATGTTCTGAACATAAATGGAGTTCAGATCAGTTCTATTGAGTATATCCTTTATCTTCACTCCTTCCACATCCAGAACCTCTATGGGCTCGTTCCTATCCTTCTTGTGCAAGGCGATCTTCTTCCCCGCATCCGTCCTCTTCTCGATCAACCTCAATATCAGGGAGTCGATGGCCATTATATACCCTCTGAGGAGATCCATATCCTCCACATCTTCTGTGGCCTTGTAGGTATCCAGGATCAAAGTGCTGTCCTTGAAATCTTCAAAATTGGGCTTCAACCTGTCAAAGATCTCCTTGAACTGTTCTTCGCTGTAAAACTTCTTTTCAAGCTCATTTGTTTTCTCCAGAAATTCTTTTCTTACTTCCTGAGCGTTCTGCTGTATCAGATAGTACATCTTCCAGTCCTGATTCAGTATTCGGGAGGTCAGCTTATACAGCACGGAAAATATGGGGGAGGCATAGACCAGCTCATCTCTGGTGAACCTTTCGTTGAGGAAATTGGCCATTCCCAGTAGAACGAAGTGGGCAATACCCTGGATCTCCGCCATCTTCCTATCATGCTCATTCTTGGGAAGACGGCTCAAGACTGCTCCTGCTCTCTTGAACTCTTCCAAGATGGTCTTTTCTTCTTCTTTACCTGATTCTCTAACCACTATTATATTGGACAGGCCTATCTCGCTTCCCGGACCGAACATGGGATGAATGCTGAGGTAGTCCAGACCGCTGTCATCCAGAGCGGATATTACCTGCTGCTTGATTGATGCTATATCCACCACCAGAGCCTCAACATTTTTTTGTTTGATGGTGTCCACGGCTTCCTCCACCCTGTCCATGGGAACGCACAGGAAAATGACGTCGTATTCGCCAATATCGTCTCTATTTACTCCACTTCTGTCCTGAACAACATCATACCCGTCAGTGTTATACCCTCTGTTGAGGAAAAAATTGTAGAAAAAGGACCCCATATTGCCCATTCCGTAGATCAGTATCCTCATTTTTCACCTCTAAGAATCTTCATAGCTTCATATGCTTGGTGGGCTTCGATCTGCCCTTTAGCCACCGCATCACCTGAGTGGCAGTAAATGAATGGTGAACCCATAAATGCGGCCATGATCCGGGTGAATGCAAAGTCTTCGCCCATCAAAAAGGCCACCACATTATCGTGATCGGAAAGGATTTTAATCATGGTCAATACATCCTGCTTGCTCCTGCCCAAACAGGCTATTTTAAATAAATCTCCCCTCTTATTCTCCACCAGATCCTTCAAGAACCCGTAACTGGGGGTTTCCACAAAATTGTGGTATGATTCTATTATCTTACAGGGTAAATCGAAGAACCGGTCATCAGAGTTGTATTCCACATCAACATAATGCTCCTCAGCATCAGCGTCAGAGCTGCAAAACCTGCTAAAAATCTCCAAACGCTGTTCTTTGTCGCCATCAAAAGCCCCGCCATCTTCTTTTTTGCGGATGGTTATGATCAAGGGCTTTTCAATATCTTTAATTTCTGCCATAGATGGCAGTGCTTCAAATAGATCCAGTCTCAATTCCACGATATCGGCAACATCCCTGGTGGCTTCAATATCACCGGGACTTGTTGCGGAAACAACGATCTTCATGCTATTTTTCAATTATAAACTCATCAACTTCAGTTCCGAAGTGCCGTGCCTTCTCTCCTACCCATACCATTATCTCGTCACCGGGATTCAGAGAGGATACGGACACGTGCTTTCCCTGTGAGTCCACCAGTTTTATGGTCTCTGCGTTCTGTAGAATGGCTGTCCCTTCTTCGCCGTCAGCTGCCGCCTTAACAAGTATTAGCGGTCGCTTCTCTATCTTTACTCTCCCCACATGCGACTTCTTCACCAGTCCATCGTATCCCACGATCTCCACTTCGTTTCCGGCTTCCAGCTCGGAAAGATATTTGGTCTTCTCACCGGCCTTCAAATAAGCATTGACACTGCCGGCATTAACTCTAAATGGTCTGGACGATACATATTCGCTCTCCTCACTTTCGCTGGCCACCAGCAGCATGAAACTGGCTTTATTGCCTATCAGCATCCCCTGACCGGGACTCATGATGGACACTGTATCGATACACACTCTCTCACCCATACCTAATGGCTTTATTTCCTTCACCTTCCCTCGCTTCAGTTCTATTTGCTCTCCACTCTCCAGCACCAGCTCTGATAATTTCTTTAATTGTTCTCTGGATGAGGTGTTGACTGCAATACCATCAGCTCCTTTTTCCAGGGTGGTGAGAGCGACTTTTGCTTCTTCTTCACTCCCCACCTCCGCAATAAGTTTGGCCCTCTCCTTCATGGCTATGAGGTTCTCCAGAGGGATTATCTTCCAGTCCGAGAAAGTGAGGAAAATATAATCTGCTTCCTTAGAGAGGTTTATCACTCTCTCCTGATCCTCCGAGGAAGATACATCAATAAAAAAAGCCTTTTTACCGTCTTTAAACTCCCCCTCAGAGTTCGATTTAGCTACTACTTCTATTCTACCCAGTTTTCTTGCCTTTTCGGCGAACCGGCTATTTACAATTGCTCCCGTAAATCCCAGCTCTATGGAGTCAGTGAGTTTGGTCTTCTCTTCCTCCCATTTATCTCCCGTGCAAAGCAGCCATATCTCTTTCATAAAGTGCCTCCCTCGCAACTTTGACATTGTCATTGTGTATCACACGACTTAAAGCCTTTACCATTGCTTCCGGGTTACTGTTCTGGAAAATATTTCTCCCTACGGCTACACCTGAGGCTCCACAATCAAGAGCCTCACGCACCTGCTCCAGCAATTTAAGATCACTGACCTTTGACCCACCAGCTATCACTACTGGGACTGGAGATTGTTCCACTATCTCCATGAAATTTTGAGTGAAGCTGGTCTTTATTACGTCCGCACCCAATTCATAACCCACTCTCACAGCATGTTTTACCGACTCAGTGTTCACCTCAATATTCTTCCCCCGGGGATACACCATAGCCAGCAATGGAATCCCGTAGGAGTCACATTCCTCTACCACTTCACCTGCTTCAGCGAGCTGAAGGCGTTCGGTTTCACTTCCAATATTCAAGTGGACACTTACTGCATCAGCACCCAGTTGGACCGCTTTCTCTACGCTGGTTATCACCCGTTTGTCGTTAGTATCTACCAGAGATGTGGAGGCACTCAAGTGGATGATAAGTCCCATACTGGTCTCCTTAAGGTATTCAGAGTTTTTGGCTATCCCTTTGTGAACCACCACTGCATCTGCCCCGCAATCGACCATCCGCATTATGCGGTCCATATCTTCTAACCCCTTGGCCGGTTTGGTTATTCCGTGGTCCATAGGGGCTATTAGGGTCCGACCGTTTTTCAGTATCCTATTCATCCTCCTTTTTTTTCCGACCATGTACATACACCTTTTTTATTTTTTTATTAAATATAAACAGGCCGTGAAGATATAACAGAGAGATAGCAACCACACAAACACTCTCAAAAACTTCAAACGGCCTATTTAACAGAAATAGTGCCAGCTAAAGCTAAAAAACCAGAATCGATAACTAAATCCGAGGTTTTGTTTACCGGATATTTCCTGGCACATTCAGTAGAAAATTGCTATCATCCATATTTAAATCTTTCTTTACAACTTTACATGACCATATAATGGCACTGATCGGAAAATTAAATTCAAATAAAAATAAAAAATAAATGATTTAGTGTATGGATAGCAGTCCTGCAGCGCTCGCAGAGAGGATTATGGCCACCACTAAAGACAGTATAATGTAGACCTTTTCCTTGCTGCGCAACATTCCAACAAATGCTCCCCACATACCGACTACCGCTGCCATACAGCCAACAGCTATTCCTGACATGGCAATGGCATCACCAAAACCAAGATAATTCACATACCAGTGTCCGTGAGGTCTGTGCATATCTGAACATTTTTCCCATATGGTGTCGGCATCACATCCTACAGCACCGCCAGTTTCACTAGTGCAGCCAGCCCACAGGTTCTCCAGGAAGCATCCCTTTTCAACTGCCACGTCTTCTGAGGGCGCAACCAGGTAGAGCGCTAACCCGATTATAGCAATTACTGTTCCAGCAAGAATGATCCAGTAAGCAGCCTCACCGTAAATGACTCCTGAAAGCGGGGGCTTGGGTCTTTCTTCTTCCTTCATAATATCACCTTATATAACTCCCATCGCCAGGAAACCACTAATTCCGGTCTGCAACAACTTTATTCCTGCAAGGAACATCACTGCGATAATAATATACCTGACGAATCCTGCTTTCACTCTGACCATTATCTTAGCTCCTATCAGTGTTCCCACAATAAGTCCGATCATGGATGGTACTGCGAACAGAGGAAAGATACCTCCTCCCATGATATATGGCCATACAGCAGCTGTATCACCAATACCTATCAGCACCTTACTACAGGCAGCAGCTACCTTGAGTGGAGCCATCATGACCAAGTTGAACACTGGAACCATGGCCCAGCCAGCACCTAAACCGAACATACCTGAAATCAATCCTACACCACAGAACAATAGAAGTCCTACAGGGGCTCTGGTAACATCGTACTTGACTACCTTACCTAGAGATTCTTCCCAGTATCCCATTCCAAGTGCCATTTTTTCAGAAAGGCTGTCCACCTCTTTTGGTTCTGGGTACTCAACTCGCGAGCCAGCCAGCAGTATGATCAAACCTATTATGATGACCAGTATACCTAACAGGAACTTTACCAAGTAGTCTCCAAAGTCGCCCATGGTCGCTTCCACGTAGGATGCCAACAGGGCACCGACAATAGCAAATACTGCATATGGAACTGCTGCAAAGAACAGTATCCTTACGTTGGCCAATCCTCTACGCAGGAACGGGCGTGCAGCTACCAGTGCTCCGGCCATAGCCACAAAAAGTCCTGTTGCCCTCACTATATAGGGGTCGATAGTGGTGAAACCCATAAACAGCGGAGTGAATACGACACCTCCACCAACACCGCCGAGCACAGCAATAATGCCTATAACGATACATATGGCCAGGATGGCACCGAAGAAGATCTCTGGAGACTCTGCCAAAATATTCTGGGCTGAGGCTGTACCACTGAGCATCAATAGCAGCAGCGTAGGTATAACTAGATACTTTCCAATATTTCTTAAATTAGGTTTTAAGTAAACCACAGTTCTCCCTCCCAATTATTTAAAACAATGCCAGACAAAACGTATATAAGTTTTATGAAATTTTATGAAATATTATCTCAACCTTGATAAAAAATCATTAGAGATTTGATATAATTTGAACCATTAAAACAATAAGATCCTGGGTGCCGCAGACAATAGTACATGGACCAATAAAAAAGCATAAACTACCAAACCTATCAAGAAAAGTTCGGTATAAATAGAAATCCAGAAAAGGTTCTGAACCTACCACTTTAACTAAAACCAGTATTTAAGAACTGAGACTGTACCTCAAAGGTTCACAGGGATGTGTTTTCAGATAGAACTGTTTATCCAGTCTTATCAGTAACAAAAAATAAATAAAATAAATAAATTATCTAAAGGTATATTCTATCTCTTCTTTGCCGCTGTACTTTGCGTGGGTCAGAGCAATGGTCCTGTATGCCAAGTGAGCGAACTTGGAATAGGGTGCATAGGTCAACAGTGCGAACACGAACACCAGGTGCACCAAATACATCCAGTAGGCAGAGACCATATTGGCAAATCTCATGCCTTCCAAAAGAATTCCAGTGAACGTCACTATCCACAGAGTACCCAGGAAGAACCAGTCGAAATATCCTCCTATCCCGACATTGTCCTTTTTAGATACTCTCTCCACAATGGCCCAAGTTGCTCCTACGAACAGCAGAATGAAGCCAAAGTTACCGATGATCTTCACCGGATCCGTTAGAGGCAATCCCAGTTCTCTACCCATAAGCAGGTAGACGAATGCGATTCCAGTAGAGATGCCTACGATGATAAAACCGTAGAAAATTCCCAGATGCGCGTAGAACCTGTTCTTGTTCTCTTCACAATCCCCGAAACGATTGTGCATCAAAATTTCTATAACAGAAGAGACCAGGGCGGGTATGAATGAGCCTCTTGTCTGTGTACCCAGATCAACAAGCTCGCTGTCTTCAGAGCCTTCGATCTTCGACTCTTGAGATTCTAACGCCATCCAGAACCGGTACAAACCTATGAGAATGGTGATCGCTACGAAAGCTCCCACAGCGAAACCAGCATACTCCACATGCGTGTGGTGGATAAACCCTGAAAAGTGTACTTCTCCCTCAGGTATATTAAAACCAAAAATCGAGAAGTACAATGCGATCAACAGTATGGGTACCGCAAATACTGCCCAGATATACCTTGGCGAGCTAAAAGCCTGGGCCAAAAAACTGGGGAAAGAGTATTTGGATATCTGTAGATTTCTCAATGCTCCCATTATCTCCCCAGGCCTTGCACCTCTTGGGCAGTAGGTTGAGCAATCATTGCATTGGTAGCAAAGCCACGCATCCCTATCGTTCAATAGCTTGTCCTTGAGGCCCCATTGAGACCACAACATTTCCTTTCTGGGAAATGGATTCTCTTCAGGCGAGAGTGGACAGATAACAGAGCACGTTGCACACTGGAAACACTTCTTCAGAGTGCCTCCACCAGCTCTCATTATCTGCCTTACAAACTTTGGGTCACCCTCGATGTATTGGGTTTCAGTTTCAGTTTCAGCCATAATCCTCCCTCCTTAAAATCCTTTATAAGGATTGGGTTCAAGTTCCGATATATCCTCGTAGAACTGGTCCATGATCTGGGGGATCTGATTATAGTCAGTTATCTCAACCTGTTTCACCTGAACTCTCTCTGATTCGAGCATAAGTCTGTCAAGGGTTTCCTGAACCTTCTCCATCCTCTCGTTGGCCAGCTCACTACCTCTCACGAAGTGGCACTGATAGTTCTCTCCATACTTACATCCCAGCATCAGGATCCCGTCTATTCCCTTGGAAAGCGTATCGGCTATGAATACGGTGTTAACTGCTCCCAGACATCTTACAGGTATCACTCTAATGTAGGAATTGTACTTGAGCCTATTCATTGCCGCCATATCGAGTGCAGGGAGGCTATCGTTTTCGCAGACGAATGCGATCATTCTGGGCTTTTCTTCTGTTTCATCAGGGACGCTAACTGCCTTGAGCTGTCCTGAGACCATATCTACTGAATATGAATTGAAAGAGATGATCCTCTCCGGACAGGCTCCAAAGCAGGTTCCACACCTTCTGCATCTGTTGTAGTTGAAGATGGGAGTTCCTTCTTCATCCTCGTTGATGGCACCGAAGGGACATTCTTCGGTACACCTCTTACACTGGGTACATCTCTGAAGGAATACCTGAGGATAATCCATATCCCCTGATCTGGGGAATGTGGTTGCTCCCTGTGAGACCAGCTCAATGCTCTGAACCGCTTTCAGTGCTGCTCCGGCTGCGTCATCCATACTTTCCTTTAAGTTCATGGGCTGTCTAACGCATCCTGCAGTGTAGATCCCTGTCCTTCTGGTTTCGTAGGGGAAGCATATAAAGTTGGAGTCGGGGAAACCGTATTTCAACGTTGGGAGGTCGGGTCCCTGTCTGTAGCCCAGATGAAGGATGTTCTCAAACTCTACTCCTTCCTGCTTGAGTTTTTCTCTTTCTTCTCTTGTCTCAGGCACTTCTGCCATGGAAGATACCATACCGGTGGCAAGAACGACCTTATCGGCTTTCAATTTGATGTTCTCACCTAGTAGAGTATCTTCGGCTTCAACCGTCAATCCGCCATTCCCTGTACTTACTCCTGTGACGTTTCCTTTGGTGAGGAAGATCCCTTCGTCGTCCTGAGCGGCTTTATAGAAATCCTCGTATAATCCTGGAGTCCTCATATCCTTATAGATGATGTAGACTTTAGCGTCAGGATTATTTTCTCTGATATACTTCGCCTGTTTGAGGGATACGGCACAGCACACAGATGAGCAGTAAGGCAGATGGTCTTCATCTCTCTGTCCTGCACACTGTATGAACACTATGCTATCCGCACTAACTCCACCGTTGGACATCTGCTCTTCCATCTCCACATTGGTTATAACGTTGGGGTCTTTTCCGTAACCCAGATGCTCTAATTTGGTAGCATCATAACGATGCCATCCTGTAGCCAGCACGATAGCTCCAGCCCTGAACTCTACTTCACTTCCACCATGATTGATCTTCACATCGAACTGGCCGGGTTGGCCAGTAATGCTCTCTATTTCTGTTGATGTGTAAACGTCAATATTGGGATTCTCGTTGACCTCGTTGATCATTTCTCCTATATTGAAATCCTCGATCTGTTGAAATGGAGCTTTTTGAGGGGTCACCTTGGAGTATTTGGCTGCCCAGCCACCAAGAGAATCAGCTTTTTCAAGAAGATGGACCTTACTACCTGCATTTGCTGCTTCCAGTGCTGCAGTAAGTCCGGAGATACCTCCCCCAACTACTAAAACACTTCTATCGATCTCTTCTTCAATCCAGGGTTGTGGGAGCTTCATTCTCTTGGCTCTGGCGATCCCCATTCTAACATAGTCTTCTGCCAGCTCCTGAGCGTGCTCATCCATCTCGTGACTCCATGCCACTCCTTCTCTGAGACTTATTCTATCAACAGCTATTCCACCAAAGTCAAAAACATCCCATTTTACTCTGGAGGAGCATGCAGCTATGGCTACTGAGTTAACTCCTTCCTGCTGGATATCGTTATTGATGAGGTCAACGCCTTCCTTACCGCAGAGGTTAGGATGGGTTTTTACTACCGGTACTTTTTCTTCTTCAGCAACTTCCTTTAGCTTCTCGATATCAATAGTATCAACATCGCAACCGGTACAAATATACAGACCGACCACGGTTTCTTTCTTCTTTTCTTCTTTCTTTTCTTCTTGTTGTGCTTCTTGTTGTGCCTCTTCTGCCATACACTTCACCTCCTCAACACCTGAATGGCTTTAAGTGCAGATCCTGTGGCATCCTCGTTGCATGTAGAGACGTCAGCGGGATTGGTTGCCACACCGACACCGTATACGCCCTCTTTATCTACTAAGAAGCCGTATTCATCGTAATCTATGTCAAGACCGGGTATCTTCAGTTCGGACGTGTTCGGCTGCATTCCAGTAGCAAGAACGACCATATCCACTTTTTGAGTTATCTTCTCGCTTGTGACCGCATTTTCTGCCGTCACTTCCAGATTACCGGTAGCGTCTTCTTCAACTTTGGCCACTTTTCCTTTGATGAAGTGAATGTTCTCATCCTGATCTGCATTGCGGTAAACGTCCTCATACCTTCCAGGTGCTCTGATGTCTATGTAGAATATATACACGTTGGCTTCAGGATTCTGTTCTCTAAGAACCATTGCCTGCTTCATTGAAGCCAGACAGCAAACTGCAGAACAATAAGGTAGATGGTTCTCATCCCTACTTCCGGCACACTGGACGAAAGCCACATTTTTCACCGGCTTTCCATCGGGTCTCAAGATCTTGCCTTGTGTAGGCCCGCTCGGTGCAGCAAGCCTTTCGAACATGACGTTGGTTATAACATTCTCGTACTGCCCGTAGCCCAGGTTATCTATTTTACTGGCATCGTAGGGCTTCCATCCGGTGGCCACTATAATAGAGCCAACCTTGAGGTTGATGTTCTGAGGCTCCATATCAAGCTCTATGGCATCGTAGGGGCACACATCTGCGCACTCTCTGCACCCATCACTCTTCTTGCACACATAGGGATCTATAACGTACCTCATGGGGAATGCCATGGGATGCGGAAGGTATATCGCTTTATTATTATCCATTCCATAATTGAAATCATTTGCTCTCTCTACAGGACAAGCTTCTACACACTTGTTGCACCCTGTACAATTACTATTAACATACCGAGGACTGATCTTGACGTTCACATCAAAATTCCCCGGGCTCCCAGATACATTCTCTATTTCAGCGTTTGTAAAATACCTGAATCTGGGGTTGGATTTAATCCGCTTAAAGAATATTTCAAGACCGCAGTAGGGAGGGCACAGTTTGGGGAAATACTTGTACAACTGAGCGACTCTCCCACCCAGATAGGGGTTCTTCTCCACAAGATAAACGTCGTACCCTGCTTCAGCGGTCTCAATAGCGGCGGTAATACCAGAAATACCGCCCCCTATAACAAGGACACTACTATGTTTCTCTTCACTCATATAACTCCTCCTTCAAAGTTGTCAGAGTTAAAACCAAGATAATTCAAATACCTACAGGGGAAAATAAAAATTAAATAAAAAAATTTGGTTTTAATCATTCGATCGGCCTATTGCCTACTCAACCAGCTGTACGAATGGTCTTTCGACGACTTCCCATTCTCCGGACTTGGGGTCATACTTCAGGTTGGTGAACTTCCTGTCCTCGAGGTCGGGGAAGTCGGACTTGTAGTAGTAACCTGGATACCTGGTCTCCTTCTTGGCTAGAAGGGCTCTTGTGTGGGCTTCAGCGAACCACAATCTGTGGACGTTCTCCCAGGCTCTCTGCAGCTCGTGCAAGTCTTCAGCAGCGAGTTTCTCTGCATCCTCTTTGAGCATCAAGAGTTTGTTCAAGCCGGTCTCCAGCATGGGGTTGTTTGTGGTGTAAGAGGCTGCCCAGCCACCAGCATACTCGTCCATGATCTTCTGCAGTCTGAACATGAACATGTGCGGTCTGATGTAATTGGGATTTATGTGTGGGTCGGTTGTCTGGCCCTTATACTCCTCAAACACCTTCATAGGCTTGAAGACCTCATCCCTATACTTCAACATCATGTCCTCGCTTATCTCTGGCTTGTAGTCCTTGCACTGCTCGACCACGAACCTGCATGCTGCCTTAGCAGCGATCCTACCCTCAGTGAACGAACCACTGGAGAACTTATGGCTGCTCGCACCAGGCCCATCACCACAGCTGAAGCAACCCATCAAGGTTGTCATCCTGTTATACTGAGCAGGGAAGTTGTCCTTATAGTCGTCAGGCATCGTATCTGATGGACCGCAGACCCACAATCCGGCTGAGCCGGAGTGCGAGCCAATGAACACTGGTTCAGAAGGCATGATCTCTGAAGGCACCTTCTCGGGCTCAACGTTCTCAGCAGCCCAAAGTACTGCCTGCGAGATTGTCATGTCCAGGAAGTCTTCCCAGGCCTCTGCCTCAAGCTCCTTGAGCTTCTTTTTCCTCTCCTTCTCATCAGGAACTTCTTCAGCCAGGGCAGCGATAGCCTCTGGGGTCCTCATGTATATGGGGCCCTTACCCTCATAGATGTCCAGCATCATGGCATGGTTTCTCAGACAGGTTGGCAGTGGCTTTGCTGAACCATATGGCTCGTACTTCTCCATGTCAGGCTTTCTGGTCACCATGTACTCTTCACCAAAGGCGTTGGTGGCCTTAGACTTGAACAGCAGGAACCATGCACCAACCGGCCCATAACCATCCTTATACCTGGCCGGAATGAACCTAACATCCATCTGAGTTAACTCAGCACCCAACTGCATCGGGAGAGCATAAGTGCTTCCTGCGTTCCAGGGAGCATACCAGCTTCTACCCAGTCCTTCACCCTGTGACCTGGGCCTGAACACGTGGACAGCACCACCCATAGCACAGATAACTGACTTAGCTCTGAACACGTAAAACTTATCTTCTCTCACGCTGAATCCTAATGCTCCAGCGACCCTGCTGGCGTCGTTGGGGTCAGGGATCAAGTGGGTTACGCAAATCCTCTCATATATATTATCCATACCCAAAGCATTCTTAGCAGCCTCAGCCACAATAACCTTGTAGCTCTCACCATTTATCATTATCTGCCAGGGACCTTCCCTCACATACTTTCCTTCATCATTCTTCCAAATAGGGAGTCCCCACTCCTCAAACAAGTGCACTGCACCATCAACATGTCTGGCCACATCAAATATCAGATCATCTCTCAAGATACCCATCAAATCAGTTCTGGCGTAATTAACGAACTCTTCAGGAGTAGCCTGATGATAGGAGCCTCTACCGCTCATACCCAAGTAGGTATTAATAGCGGAAAGACCCATAGCAATAGCTCCAGACCTCTCAACAGCTGCTTTATCGACCATAGTCACTTTAAGTCCCAACGGTTTAGCCCAGTAGGCAGCTTCAACTGCACAACCACAACCGGACATACCACCGCCAAGTATCAAAACGTCGGTATCAATCTCTTTAATTTCAGGCTCGTATGATGCCATATTTCACACCTCCATTACAGCGTTGGAAGCTTATCAACTTCCAACTTATCCGGCTCCGCAAACAAAAGCTCGCTGGTGATATCGTCAGCCTTAGCTTCAGGATAACCTTCAAACACGTTTATCGAGCCCTCAGGTGTAGTCCTTATAGGGAACTTAAACCTCTTAACATTTCCATTCCTGAACTTTACCGTCCACATAATAGCATCAGTACCCCTCATGGGGATAACGTTAGCACCGAGTGGAGTGAAATCCTTATAACCACTCACCTCAATAGCATCCTGAGGACACGTCTTCACACAATTGTAACACTCCCAGCACATGTCTGGTTCCTGGTTGTACGCCTTCTCCGGAGTACCAGTGACCGACCCATCCTTGTCCAAAACCATCAAGTCATTGGGGCAGATATACTGGCACGCGGTCCTGTCCAGAGCCTTACAACCATCACACTTCTCCACATTCACATAACTTGGCATTTTTTCACCTCCAAACCAATTTCAAACTCTAAATTTTACAAAGGTCTCCTCCCTTTCCACTTCTCTTCCAACTTAACTAAGCATTACCCAACCGTACAAATAAATTTAAAAAAATTTCTATTTTTTCAGATTGGAAACTTTCAGTCAATGTCAGATTTCAGGTGGCGGTATGTATTCGCTTTCCTTTTCAGCTAGGTCTTTGATCTCGTCGAGCCTGCCTATTACTGAGTCGAGGACCTCTGGTCCTGTGCTTGCCTTGTTTGATACTTCCTCAAAGATAGTCCTTTTTAGGGCTACGGGAATATCTTCCAAGAATCCTCTGGAGTCTATTCTTGCTGTAGGGAATTCGTTGAGTATTTGTTTAGCCTTGTCGTCAGGGAATTCCAGGATGATGGCGTTGATCTCTCCGCCGAACATTGAAGTCACTTCTTTTTCAACTTCAGTTCCTTTAACCTTACTCATCCTATCTTCATCAAGTAACAGAGCCATATAGTATGCCATTTAGATCACCTCTTCTCCGAAACGTCCATCGGCTCTAAATCGAATTCGCCTTCAGTGTTCTTGTACTCCAGGTACTTGTTGTTGACGAATGGATAATTGAACACTTTCCACCACTTAACGACAGCCTTATAGACCTCTGGCCTCATGATAACCTTGGGCGGGAACACACCCTCTGAGACCATGCCTCTAATGAAACTGCCACTGAACTTCTGCTTCTCCTCTGTATGACCACAATTCTGCTTGTAAGCGATCTCACCACAGACAGGGCAATACCAGAACTCCTGCATGTTCTGAGGTCTCATCTTCAAGCCAGCATAGACCTCGTAAGGCGGAGCCTCAAAGCCGAAGCTGGGAACTCCCTCATCCCACAGCTTCTGGGTGGCATACTCATCGTAGAAGTCACCAACAGCCGCATGATCTCTACCCCACATGTGCCAGCTGCAGCCCATGTTCTGCCTGATAATTCCGTGCAGAAGGGATTCGATGGGGTTTCCATACCTCATGTCCCACAGAGTGAAGGACACCATGTGTCTATCCGGCTTAATGTAGTTACCCTCGTTTGTAGCCGAGTGAGCCTCAATAATAGCTTCATCGGGGTAGTCACCAAGTCTCTTGGCCCCCATGATAGCGTTAACCAGTATACCGTTACAGGGCTCAGTATCACCCATATAGGCAGCGTTCTTCATCAAGAACTCGTGGCCTACGTGAGGAACATTCCTCGTCTGGTGAGCAATCGCAGTCCTCCAGCCCTTTTTCTGGAACTCTTTCCTGCACTCAGCAGGTGGGTACCAGAACTTGTTGAAGGGATCTCTGAATTTAGGTGGATTCACAATAGTATATTTTCCTGCCAGGACATTTGGTTCCATGTTTTTGTAGATCATGTAACCAGGATGCTTCTCATTGAACTCCTCCTGAACAATCTCGGGGTTGTCCTTGGGAGTCCCGAAAGTCCTGGTGGCAACATCATCATTATCCATCTTCCACTTCTCCTCAATGTCGAGGATAGCAAACGGCTGACCCTTGAGCTTCAGAAGAAGCCTGTCACCCTCACCAACATCAAGGGAGTTAAGATCCTCATCACTAATGTCAAAGACCAACGGATACGGGAATATGCAGTCGTTCTCCAGTCTCCTCTCTTTCAAGATTCTCTCAACATCATTCTGGGTCATGGAGCCATCAACAGGACTGAAGAATCCATAGCACGTAGAAACAATCTCTCGATATACGTTTCTAATGGGCGCTCCATTGCGTGTTGTCGGTTTAATATCAAAAGACGGACAGCCATCGGCCCACTTTTCGCCAACCTCTCGCTTCTTCACTACTCTATCAACCAGCCTTCCCCCATTGGGTTCAGGCATCCTAATTTTCAAACTCATTTTTTGGCCTCCTATAAACTACCAATCGCTAATTCGGTTACTCCTCCCAAATAGGTATGGGAATGCTTAGGTCACCTCTATAAAAGCATTTCGAAATTAATTTTTTTGAATGATTAACCATAAAAATAATTTGTTTTACAAGTATAAGCTTTTGTGAGGATTTCTCCAGGCTTTTATTTAATTTCAAACAAAAAACTTTTAAAATTAAAGCGTGTAGATTGCATTACTTTTCACAGAACAAAAAAGAAATAGTATATGGAGCAAAGGGGATAGCATGGCTAATGGTTTAGAAGATTTTGGCTCAATCTTCAACATATTTTTCTTCCTACTGATAGTGGGGTTGATCATAATACCTCAGATAAGGTACCGCTGGTTGACCTCCGCCAGAAAGAACCAGATGATGAAGATGGGGACCGAAAGAAGCTCCAATGTTATCTCCATGATCCATAGGCAGGAAAGCATAGGGCTTTTCGGGATACCTTTTTACAGGTTCATTAATATGGAGGATTCGGAGCAGGTCCTCAGAGCGATCAGGATGACCCCCGACGAGAAATCTATTGACCTTATAATGCATACGCCCGGTGGTCTCGTTCTGGCGGCAAGCCAGATAGCACAAGCCATGAAAGACCACCCAGCCAAAACCACTGTCATCATTCCCCATTACGCCATGAGCGGAGGTACCCTCATCGCTCTTGCTGCCGACGAGGTCATTATGGATCAACATGCTGTTCTGGGTCCCGTTGACCCTCAACTAATGCAGTACCCTGCTCCCTCATTATTGAGAGCGGTGGACAGGAAAAGAGCTAAAGACATTGACGACCAGACCCTTATAATGGCCGATGTTGCTGAGAAGGCCATCAATCAGGTAAGAGACTTCGTATACAATCTCTTAAAGGAGAGATTAGGTGACGAAAAGGCCAAGGAATTGTCCACCATCCTTACCGAAGGAAAGTGGACCCATGATTATCCCATTACCTCTACCATGGCCAAAGAGCTGGGATTGAATGTGAATAACCGGGTTCCAGGAGAGGTATATTCACTAATGGAGTACTATCCCCAGCCAATGTTCCAGAGGCAGGTGGAATTCGTTCCATCACCCCAGAGAAGAAGAGAAGACAGACAAAAAATATTCGATTGAGAAGAAGTTCGATCCAATTTCCAACTCCAATATCCAATCAGAAATGCCTTAGATGCACAGCATCGAATCCCATGTTCTTCAAGACCCATGAGATATGCCTTCTATGGCACTTTCGCCAGTCCTTCTCTTCGCATACCAGCAGGACTTCTCCATTGGAGTAGTAGAGGTCTATTAGCTTACACATTCCTTCCAAGAAATCCTTTGTTCTCATATACTCTGTGAAGTTCTCCCTCCCCATCAACTCAGGTATCTCTACACAATCGAAGGGGACGTCATCTACTTCAGCTCCCAAGTTGACACAACAGCTTATAGGGAATTTCTCTACCATCCTGTTGAAGCTCTCGTCCTTAAAGGAGCTGGCAGCCGCATCGTAAACCCTCATGTCCATTAGGGCATCTTTTAGACTGGAAGAAAAGAAATCGTAGGTCAGGAATTTAACGTTGTTATCCAGGCCCTTTACCTGTCCGAACCAGTAGACCACATATCCTTCGCCGAAGAGCTCCTGGTAGCGGTGGTATTGCTTTTTGGAGTACACTTTATGGGTTCTGGGGTCGCCGAACAGGGCTTTGCTCTCTATCCACACTATTTCTCTATCACCCAATCTGATGGGCTCAGGGAAATAAAAATCAGGGGTTTTGCTGCTCTCTTTTCTCAACTCATGCTCATCCTTGAATTCAATATCTTCTCTCTCCAGCCAGTGCTTTATTATATCTTCACCCAGCCTGCCGCGAGCGAATTGATGGGTTACTGCCAGAGGAGAATAGACGTAATCTGTGAACAGAGCGTTCCATATAACGTGCTCCAGTTTCTCATCCTGAACTTTTTGCGGATTGTTTAGAGCATTTCTTATTTCGGCTTTGGAGAAGTCCAGAGCCTTTAGTAGGATCCTGATACTCATCATAGGGGTCAGATTGAGCCAGTATGGAACCTTTTTCTTCTTTTTCCAATAAGAAGCTATTTCATCCAGATTTTTAATAGCCACCGGGTGCCTCTTTTTCACCATATCCACTCTTTTCTGGGACAAAATGGTGAACAAAGCCCCCCGATTATAAGGAAATCTGTTGAGATCGTTAAGGGATTTCAGTTCTTTTCTGATTTTCTGAAAATCTCCATAATCAATAAACAAAATTTCACCCACTTAAACCAGCAATGTCCAATTTAATATAAACGGAATTTTTGCTTCTTTCTCTACTTTATCTACTTCTGTTATCGTCTTCATATTCATCAAGTTCTTCTTTTTTCTTTGCCTTTATTCCAACTTTGGAGATGCATATATATCTATACCCTCTTATACGGACCAATTTAAAGATATTTTTTACTTGAGGTACTTGAGGTAATGCACAATATTAGTGTTACCATACCTAAGACATACCCAAGATGCTCAAGACGCTCAAAATGATAGGTTTTACCACAGTTAGCCGTCATCATTGGTCTAAAGAAGGTTTGGGTCAAAGGTTAAATATCCAGTGAACATATTTTTAGGTATGGAGGGTTTTGAAGAGACCAAACGGCTTTTGCAGCTCGAATTCGACATTCAACACATAAATGTACTCTCCAGAAAGAATATTAAAGAGCATGCTGCCATCAGGCTCATAATATCGTCCCTTGCCACTCCAGAAGAGATCCAGAGTTTGAAAAAAGAGAATATTGGTACCAAACCGGATGACCCTACAATTAGTCTGTCTTCACGGGGAAAGAGCCGGATTTCCCCCATCGATGAGAACACTTATAGTGTGCTGGATTATGTTACCAGGGAAATGTCCAAAAAAGAGAAGGTTTTCTCTTTCAGTGAAGAAGAGCTGGACGATATCGTCAACAAACATTCTCCCGCGCGTACCAAATATCATGTGGAGAAATTGAGGAGGGCCGTGACCGAGATCTTGGACGACTGCCTCCTCTTCGGCGATAAGAACTACGTAGAGGATCTCTTAAAGGGGAAGAACTCGCAGGGGCTTATCGACTTTCTCTACGATTTCCACCCCCTATACACGGGTACCTGGGATATAGAGAACGATGATGATGTTGCCAGAGAGTTTATACAATCCTATTCTTCTTATACCGGTATTTACGAGCCGGAGAAGATCGCGGAGGAGACAGGTGAAAGTACGGAAAGAGTTTCTAAGTTTTTAGATTGAGTTTTTGTAAAAATTTTTATCCTTTACACATCAACCCCATCGGATGATAGAGTTAATTCTGGGAGTTCTTATTGGGGTTACCACAGGTCTAATTCCCGGAATACACACCAACACCCTCGCCGCCCTCATCATAGCCTACTCAACCGTATTATCAAGCTTTTTCAGCCCTTCACAGCTTCCTCTGGTGATCTTCATCGCAGCCATCACCCACACATTTGTGGATATCCTACCCAGCGTGTTTACAGGTATACCTGATGAAGATACCGCCATAGCTGTTCTACCAGCTCACGATATGGTGCTGGACGGCAGAGGCGTGGAAGCGGTCTCAATTTCTGCTCTCGCCAGTTTGGGTTCATTTCTGATATCCATCCCCATCTTCTTCATCTTTTTAAGCGTCTTAGAGTGTGTAGAGCAGTATATTGGTGCTGCTGTCCCCTATTTTCTGCTCATGGCCTCGGCATTCATCATATTGAGTGAGGGAGACACCTTCGAGATGGTGATCACGTTCAAGAAGAAATGCTATGCTCTAAGCGTATTTCTTACTTCGGGATTTGTGGGTGTTGTGGCTCTCAACCACGCCCACCTTGCCCAATTGAACGCAGCTTCCTCCGTCTTTCTACCTTTGTTAACCGGACTGTTCGCCTCTCCAGCACTGATCATCAGTATTGCCCACAAAACAGAGATGCCCCACCAGCAACCGGGCTCAAAAAGACCTTCCCTTCCCAGCCTTGTTGCAGGCTGCCTTTCCGGCTCCCTGGTATCCCTGTTCCCCGGTGTCACCTCAGGAATTGCAACTGCAATGGCGGCAGCAGGTATGAGGAGCGCAGAGGATTACCTGTCATCTTTAAGCGCGGCGAACACCTCCAACGCCTTTTTATGTTTTGCGGTGTTCCTGGCTGTAGGCAATATACGGAGTGGTGCCGTGGACGCTGTTTCCAGGTTTCAGACTCCCGACAGCCACATACTATTGGCTTCGGGGGTCCTCGTAGCCCTGACGGCAACACAGTTGACCATCTTGTTTGCACTGGGCATAACCAGATTGTTACCCAAAATCAATTTCACCATATTCTCTATTTTTGTCCTCATCTTTTTGACTCTGTTCGTGATCGTGCTTACTGGCTGGTTCGGGCTCCTCATATTCGCCATCGCCACACCTGTGGGGTTATCCAACCTCTTTTTGGGAGTGAGAAGAATAAACTGCATGGGATGTCTGATGATTCCCATTATGCTGACCTATATGCTGTAAGAATGTAAGAAGAAAAATGGAAGAAAAGGATATAAAAATAGGAGAATACAGACCAATCAGGCCATCTTTTCTATTATTTGTTTGTAGTAGTTGAGCGCTTCATCGATCTTCGCTTTTTCCAGCTTGCCCTGTGGGGTCTCTGTCTCCAGAATCCTTTGGGGAATCTTAAGGTCTTCCAGCTTGAAGCCCATCTGGGTCTTTAATTTGACCTTTTCAGCGTATATTCTGTCGGAGAGCTTGTCCAGGTCATCTTCCGTAATATTCACGCCCAGGGGTTTGAATGCCTCTAAAATAAGGTCAGGAGTGTACACTTTTCGGGCGAAGAAGCAGACCACCAGAGATGATAGGATCTGTCTCCATTTCTCCTCCTTCAATAGCTCGTCCACCAGCTCTTTAGGAGGTAATTCCTTTTTCTGGTCCAGAGCATATCCACCGGAGTCAAGGTGGCTGTGCCTTATACCGATGAGGTTGTTCACATGAGCCCCATAACCTGTGTGGTAGCCGGCCATCTCGTTCTTACCGAACGCCAGAGCGAACTCCTTCCCTCCGTAAACTTCGGCAGCTTCGTCAACGCCCTTTGCAAGAGCTTTGTAGAAGTCGTTGGGTTGCCTCACAATGTGGGTTACTGCTTCGATGTACCTGTCGCTGTTGCCCCACTCCAGATCGACAATTGTTTCTTTATTGGAGACCAGTCCCTGTTCCAGGGCTTCCGTCGCCCATGCAAGACAAACGCCAGTGCTCATGGCATCCAATCCCAATTGCTCTACTCTCTGTATCAGTTTCAGCATACCTACTTTATCCCCAATCCCCAGCATGGAGCCGAGAGCGTATATGAGCTCGTAATCGTAGGATATCATGAGGGTCTTGTAGAACAGGGGTTCATTTTCATACGGTATCCTCAATACCGCAATGTGGATACACGCGATAGGACAGTGGTTGCAGGCAATTCTCCTCCCAAGGTCCTCTTCAGCGAATTCCTCACCACTTATATCATCAGCCCTCTCAAATCTGGTGGATTTAAGGTTCCTAGTGGGTAAAGCCCCCATCTCGTTAAGGGGGTTGACATTTACTGAAGTGCCTATAAGATGATACTTCTTCATGGTATCCGGATGCACGGCCTTATCGAATATCTTGTCATAAACCTCTCTAAAGCCTTCCGCATCCTCAGGTAGCTTTCTTTCTTTCCCACTAACTACCAGTGCCTTTAACATCTTGCTGCCGAAAACAGCTCCTAATCCCAGTCTGCCGAAATGACGGTAGGTTTCTGTGGTGACCCCGGCATACCTCACCATCTCTTCACCGGCTCCACCGATACGCATTACCGTTCTGTTGCCTCTTCCCTTCTCATTTTCCGCGATGATCCTTCCAGTGATTATCGAATCTTCAATGCCCCATATGACCCGGGCATCCCTGAAGTGGACTTCATCATTCTCCACCACAATATAGACCGGCTTTTCGCTGGCACCCTTTATCACTACTGCACCGTATCCAGCGTTCGCTATTGCTGTAGCGGTCCTCCCGCCGGCGTGGGATTCCCCAAAATTGCCGGTCAAGGGACTCTTGAACAGGGCCACAGTTTTGGATGCCAGAGGATAGGCCGGAGTGAATGGCCCCACAGCGAGAACGATGACATTATCCGGACCCAGGGGGTCGGCTTGAGGGTCAAGCTCTTCCTTCATTAACTGCACACCTACGCCCACTCCACCGACCCACTGGTCAAATAGGTCCTTCCTATCCTTGATCTGGTAAGTATATTTTGATAGATCAATGGTTAAAACATGAGTGTTCATGCTTCTTCCACCTCCTCATATCCCAGGACTCCATGTGGACAGTAATCCACACAATATCCGCAATGGATACACACTGCTGGTTTTCCATCGTTCCTCTCAAATATGGCACCGATGGTACACGCTTCCATACAATTTCCACAAGCAATACAAGAGTTTTCTTTTAAGGCCACTCCACCACCCTTCTTGGGAACCAGAGCATCAGTAGGACAAACTTGAGCACAAGGAGGATCGGTACATGCTCTGCAGAAGATCAGTGTTGAACCTCTTTCAAAACCACTCAAACTAACAGCAAGTATTCCTGAAGCATCCATTCCAATGTAGGGCCTGGCTTTTCTTCTTCTGGAGCACGCATACATGCAAAGTGAGCAGCCGACACATTTTTCAATATCTTTTAGAACAAGTTGCTTGGGCATACCATAGAGAGTTCATTCCACTACTTTAAACTTTTCCACAGTTAGAGAGGGCTATTTTCAAGGGTTTTTAAAAACTTAAAAAACTTAAATATTTTTACCGTTATCAATTCAGTATGCACCCACTACGGGAGAAGAAGGGTTTCATTCTGGACATCGATGGCGTAATTGGAAAAGGTGAGACCCCTCTACCCCAGGGGGTTAATGCGGTCAAGAAGTTAAGAGAGGAGGGTAAAAAGCTGGTTTTTGTCTCCAACAACTCCACCAGAAGCAGGAGCATTATGTTGGACCGCTTCAGGAGGTTTGGGCTTGATGTCACAGAAGATGAGATGCTTTTGTGCACTTTCGCCACGGCAAGATATATTTCTAGAGAAAAACAGGGAGCAAAGATCTATACTACTGGTGAGGGAGGGCTCATTGAAGAGCTGGAATCAGCAGGCCACCACATAGTTGATTACGAGGATGCAGAATATCTTGTGGTAGGGACCAACAGGAGCATAAGCTACGAGATACTCACCAGGGCACTGAGGTTGTGCTTGAACCCCGAGATTACATACGTCTCCACCAATCCGGACAAAATATTTCCTTCTGAGACCGGGCCAACTCCCGGAACGGGGATGCTTATCGGCTCTCTCTACTGGATGACAGACAGAATGCCGGATGTTACAGTGGGTAAACCCTCCAAAGTGATAATGGAAGAAGCACTGGACATCCTTGGATTAAAAGCAGATGAAGTTGCCGTGGTGGGCGACCAAATAGAAGTGGATGTCCTGGCAGGGAAAAATATCGGCTCCGACACTGTGCTGGTGCTGACGGGAGTGACCACCGGAGAGAACCTCCCCCACATGATAGATAGAAGCGGTTTTGAGGCAGATTACGTCTTGAATAACCTGAACCAGATCTTTGAATAACTTCCTCTGTTCTTCATCTTCTGTTTTTCATTTACTCTGATCAACAAAAAGAAAAAAGAACAGGATAGATCATTAGTTGGTTGGTCAGTTACCTCAGGAACGCCAGGTTGGGTATTAACACCGAGAGAAGGATTGAGGCGAATATGAGGAGTGCCAGGAATCTTACCAGCTTCATGGACATTTCTTCTCCTCTTTCACCATACCTTCTGCTCAGAATTCCTGCGAAGCTCTCGTGGAACACTCTTCCTCCGTCAAGCGGGACTGCGGGAAGGCAGTTGAACAGTCCGACGTAGAAGTTTATCCACCCGGTCCAGTATAATATGTTCAATATGTAGAACAGCAGGTTGCCCGTGTTCTCCCACATGCCCAAGGGCTCAAAAGCGTGCATGTAAACCCCACTAAAGCCCCCAAAGATGGTAAAAGGCATGGATATGGCCATCAGCCATCCTCTTACAGTTGTAAGCTGTGAAGGCATGGTCTTCAAGGTCTGCAGGACGTCGAGAACAGTTACTCCCATAAACCCGTGGTCGCCCCCATGAGGGTTCTTGGTGAGGTTTATGGTGTACTCATTTACTGCTCCCGTCTCGTTGTAGGTATAGACCCTTAAAGTATCACCAGGGTCGGTTTCACCCAATCTATCCTGGAAAGAGGTAAGGTCGTGAGTGTGGGTCTCGTTCACCTTGAAAATCACCGTTCCCGGCTTGATGCCTGCGTCCTGAGCGGGATAATCATTGAATGTGCTGCTGACATACACTCCACTGGATGTAAGCCCACCAAGCAAGACCACAAAAAGCCCAAATACGATAGCGGCCACAATGAAATTGCTTATAACTCCTGCAGAGAAAATACGTATCCTCTGAGCCCTATTTGTCTTGGTCTTATCCATCATCTCCTCTTCATCAGGCTCAGCAAAGCCTCCAATAGGGATGAGGGCCACCAAAACACCCAGAGACTTGACCTTAACACCTTCAACCCGACTCAAGATAGCGTGGCTGAACTCGTGAACGATCAAAGTTACGATGAGACCGATCAAACCCCAAATAAGAGGTATGAACTGGTTCACGCCGGGTAAGAGCAGCACGTTCCGGGGTTCGGTCAGCTCGGATTGAGGTGGGGGCGCTGCCATCAGCATGATATCCATCAAAATGATCAAGGCGAACATGAAGACCATCCCGATGAACACCGCGGGCGTTCCCAGGTTGGCCAGCCATCTCCAGAAGGTCTTCGCCTGAGCTAATTTTTCCAGAAAATTAAGACCCCGGGATGTCCTTATCATCAAGATAGGACCGAAAGCCGATATCCCGTACTTCTCCAGCGTACCCTTTGACTTTAGCCTTTCTATTGCAGCATAATATATGATGAATATTGCTATTACGATAAGCCAGGTTGATACCATTACTCCCTCACTTTAGGTGATAGTTTAAATATCTAATGTCAACATGAGAGAATTGATTTAGTGGATTAAATTTTTAAAACAGGCTAAGGAAGATAATTTATGTATTTGTTTGTTTATATTACTGCCTCTGATGAAGAGGAAGCAAAAAGGGTAGGGAAGGCATTATTGGAGAAGAAACTGGTCGCTTGTGCCAATATCTTACCCATCACATCCATGTTCTGGTGGAAGGATAAAATAGATGAGTCACCAGAGAGTGTATTAATTGTTAAGACCAAATCCGAGAGATTTAAGGAATTAAAAGAAGAAGTATTAAAGGTACATAGTTACGAGACCCCCTGTATAGTTGCATTCGCTATTGAGGATGGTTTGAGAGATTTTCTAGAATGGATCGATGAGTCCACACAGGAGAGATGACGGGAAAAACAGCCATTTTTGGGGATAGAAGGCCTTTAGAATACAGCTCACATCAGTGGGATATTTTAGCTTCCAAACGAGAGAGAGCCAAAGAGGTAATGGAAGATATGGCCAATATGTCGCCCATGGTCTATGGGAGCGTGGCCAGAGGAGATGTGAGCGATTCAAGCGACATAGATATTTTCGTGCCTCACCCCGTTCCGTCTTACAAGCTGGAGATTATTCTCGACAGGTTTGAAGTGCTGGAGAGACGGGTTGTTCAGGCCACACCCAACTATGCTATTAAAGGAGAGTTCTTGCTTACCGACAACACCACCGTCAGTTTTCCTCTGGTGAATATCAAAGGCAGGGAACTCGACTTCTACAGGTTTGGGGGGGCACTCAACTACAAGGATCTGTTAAAAGATAAGAGAGTTCCGGGTGTGGATAAAAGGCTGGTCCTGATACTTCCCAGAGATAACGGTCATGAAGAAGTCCCTTTAACGGACATGAATCCTGATGAGACCGCCAAAACCCTAAATATTCATGTAGAAGTGGTTAAAGAGAGGATGAGAGTTCTGGAGAGGAGAAGAGAAGTGGGTAGGACAGGTGTATTCCTGAGTGAGAGTTTACCGCCTCTGGAAAGTTTCGAGTCCGCCCTTAACGGGATCGCCTCCAGAAACCCCTACGTAAAGAGAAAACTTAGAGAATAAGATAGAGTCATAATGACCGAACTCTATACCCTGTATACTCTGAATAGTACTGACCAATGCTACTTCAACAGAATGAGGTTTACCGGTTATTATAAATACCTCCACCGTCTTTGCAGTGAGGAACGGTGTATGATAGCGGAGTGAGAACATGATAGTTCATTGGGCAGATGTGATCGCGCAGAAACTGCTGGAAAAAGATAGCAGGCAAAAGATAGCTACAGGTATCACTCCCTCGGGCCACATTCATCTGGGAAATTTGAGGGAGATGATGACCGCTGATGCAGTAAAGAGAGCCATCGACGATGCCGGATACGAATCAGAAGTGGTGTATATTGCAGACACTTTTGACCCCTTGAGAAGAAGGTATCCTTTTCTCCCTGAAAAATATGAGGAGTATATAGGAATGCCCCTCAACATAATTCCCGACCCTGAGGGGTGCCACGATAACTACGCAGAGCACTTTTTAGCTCCTTTTCTGGAATCCATAAAGGAATTGGGCATTGACGTTACGGTGGAAAGAGCAGATGAGATGTACAGGGATGGGAGATACGTGGATGAGATCAAGACGGCACTTGATAAGAGGAAAGAGATCGGTCGGATAATACATGAGGTCACCGGAAGAGAGATCGGAGAGGACTGGTACCCGTTCATGCCCTTCTGTGAGAGCTGTAAGAGGATCAACGCTTCTAAAGTGACCGGATACGATGATGAGTGGGTCTATTATAAGTGCGAGTGCGGTCACGAGGCAAAAGCCTCCTATTACGGTGGTGGCAAGCTTTCATGGCGAGTGGATTGGGCTGCAAGATGGAAGATACTGGGGATCACCTGCGAGCCGTTCGGAAAGGACCATGCAGCAGCAGGAGGAAGCTACGATACTGGAGAAAGACTGGCCAGAGAGATCTTTGACATAGAGCCTCCGCATCCCATCATATACGAGTGGATACATCTCAAGGGAGTGGGAGCCATGAAGAGCTCCAAGGGGATAGTTATCCCTATTAAGGACCTGGTAGATACTTTGCCCCCGGAACTGGTCCGCTACATCATAATCAGGTCAAAACCGGAGAAACATATTGAGTTCGACCCCACCAACCTCCTGGATGTGATAGAGGAGTTTGAAGACGCTTATAAGAAGGATGAGCGCTCCATCCAGCTTTCCATGGTGTCAGAGGCCGAATATTCGGATGTACCCTTTAAACACATTCTGGTGGTAGGGCAGATCGCCAAATGGGATCTGGATAGTGTCCTGAAAATGCTGGAAAGGACGGGTTATGAGGTCAACGATACAGTGAGGAAAGACGTGGAGAGAAAGATCGAGTTCGCCTCCAAGTGGATCGAGAAGTATGCTCCGGATAAGCTCAAGTTCGAGATAACAGAAGAGATACCTGAACTAAATGAGGAGGAGAAAGAGTTCCTGAAGAGATTCACCGACTCTCTCCAGGAAGGAATGACGGCCGATGAGATACACACTCTGGTATATGAGACGGCAAAAGAGAATGACATTAAGCCCAAAAAGGCATTCAAAGCCATCTACAGAACCATCCTCAACAAGAGTTTCGGTCCCAGAGCGGGCTACTTCCTGAAGTCTTTGGGGACCGACTGGGTTAAATCAAGATTTCAGAAAGCCTATGAACAAAATTGAAATTGAAGGTGGAAGTTACTATAATTACCTTTCAGATGGCTGCAGGCTGTGCACCAGGGGCTCAAAGCTGGTATTCTTTTTGACCGGAGAATGTATCCACTCCTGCTACTACTGTCCCATCTCCGAAGAGAAGAGGGGTAATGATGTGGTTTTCGCCAACGAGAGAGAGGTTACCGGTTTTGAAGATGTTGAGCAAGAATTAGAGCTGATGGACGCTGAAGGTGTTGCAGTGACAGGTGGTGAACCCCTGCTCAAGCCAGAAAGATTGCTTGACTACCTCAAACTCTTCAAGATGCGGGATCTACATATTCATCTTTACACCACCATCAAACCTGAACAGAAATTTCTGAGGGAGCTCAGCGACTATCTGGATGAGATTAGATTCCATCCCATATCCCTTCATAACCCCCAGAGATTTGAGGGATCAATCTCTTTAGCCAAAGACTTGGGAATGGAGGTGGGGATTGAGATCCCTGCCCTCAAATACAGTCAGGATATTGTTGACATGGTCAACCGGCAGGAGATATTCCTCAACGTGAATGAAGTGGAGTTCTCCTCCACCAATTACGATAAGCTGGTTGACAAGGGTTTCTTGGTGGGAGAATCTTATGGAGATACAAAAAGTGGGGAGACAGCCTGCTTGTACTCGGAGAACGTGAACAAGTTCCATTACTGTACTTCACTTTTCAAGGATAGTGTGCAGTTCAGACGCAGATTGCTCAGAATGGCTCGGAATTCCCCTCAGTTTTATCAGGCTACTGAAGAGGGTACGCTTATCTGTGGGCTAATCGAGGGTAACCTGCGTGAAGCAAAAGAGATTTTAAGGCAGGTAGGTGAAGACTACAGGCAAGTAGAGAACCAGCTTGAGGTTTCTGTAGAGTTCGTTGAGGAGAGGGGTGAAAGTTTAAAAGGGATGGGGTTCAACGTCAGTGTAATTGAAAGGTACCCTACATGGAAAAGAATAGTGGTGGAAAAACAACCATTATGATGGGTGAAATGAGCCAGCAAAAAATCGAGCAGAGGTTAAGACAATACCTTGAAAGAGACAGAGAAGGAGTAAGAAAGAGTCTGCTCCATATATTCCTTAGGGGAGGCAAATACACCACTGACGAGATATTCAACATGCTATCCAGCTCCAAACTAAATATTCGAGGTATTTCGGCTATGGTGGGGCTTATGAGCTCCAGATTGGGGATCTTGAAGACCGAACTGGGAAATAAGAACAAGTATTTCCTCAAACAGGACTATGAAGACCTGGTCAAATCGGTTTTGAGAGAGTTTGAAGGAGATTAAAGATTTCGGAAGGTTGATCATGTTCATCCACAAGGTCTACGAGAAAAAGCTGATGAAAGAGGTAAAGGATTTGAAGATACCGAACCATATAGCCATCATAATGGATGGGAACAGAAGGTACGCCAGAAGAAGAGGTCTGCCTACCCGAATGGGCCATATGTTCGGCTCCCGGAAAGCAGAAGAGGTTCTTAACTGGTGCTGGGAGCTGGGAGTGAAGAATGTCACCATATACGCTTTTTCGACAGAGAATTTTAGAAGAAAAATGGAAGAGCAGGACAGTATCTTCGATCTGGTGGAGAAAGAGCTCTACAGATTGTCTAGAGACGATAAGATCCACAAGAACAAGATAAAGGTCAATGTAGTGGGTAAAACCGAACTGCTGCCACAAAGAGTGGTGGATGCTATAAAAAGGGTTGAAGAGGTCACTCAAGATTTTGAAGGATTTAATCTGAACATCGCTCTGGCCTATGGAGGGAGGCAGGAGCTCATAGACTCCATAAGGAAGGTCGTTTCTCTGGTAAAAAGAGGAGACATAAGCAGCTCAGATATAGATGATAAGCTGATCCAGGAGCATCTCTACAGCAATGGCGATTATTCAGAAGTGGACCTCATAATACGGACCGGGGGCGAGTTGAGGTTATCAAACTTTCTCACATGGCAGACAGCCAGCAGTGTGGCCTATTTTTGCGATATATTCTGGCCTCAGTTCAGGAAAATAGATCTGCTTCGGGCTATAAGGACCTGGCAGAACATGCTGGAATTGAGAAAGCAAAAAAGAGCGCATCCTTTATCTGCATCACTGTTCAACCAATAGACCTGGTTTGTTTTTCTGGGCATCATTACATTTTTAAGCCAGTCAGTAAAACCATTGTACTGCTTGATGCATCTAAATGTTCAAAACATATTTAAGGCATAATTGATCTACGAGGATGTCTTATGGCAGAAAAAGGGAATTTAACCAAATACGAGTTCAAGAAAAAGCTGGAACAGCTGGAGAAAATGAAAGGAAGAGGTACTGAACTCATCACTCTTTATATTCCTCCCGATAAGAATATAGCAGATATTTCCAACCAGCTTCGCACTGAGCTGAGTGAAGCAGAGAATATCAAATCAAAGCAGACAAGGAAGAATGTTATGGAAGGTCTGGAAGCTATTCTTCAGCGCCTCAAGTATTACAAGAAGCCACCCGAATACGGAATGGTGCTGATAAGCGGCACGGTAGAAATAAATGGAAGCGAGAAACGCATTACGGAGATAATAGAGCCACCCGAACCCGTGCCCCTGTATAAATATCATTGCGATTCTACCTTTTATTTAGAGCCCCTTCAGGAGATGCTCCAGGAGAAAAAGGTCTATGGAATGATCGTGATAGACAGGAGAGAAGCCACTATAGGTCTGCTAAGAGGCAAGAGAGTAGATGTCATGAACTACCTCACTTCTCTGGTCCCCGGAAAACACAGGGCTGGAGGTCAGAGCAGTGCCAGGTTCGAGAGGTTGAGGAACATTGCCATTCACGAGTTCTACAAGAAGGTAGGAGATAAGACCAGCGAAGCCCTCCTCCCCTATCAGGAGAACCTACTGGGTGTGCTCATTGGAGGGCCCAGTCCCACTAAAGAAGAGTTCACCGAAGGGAACTACCTTCACCACGAGCTGCAAAAAAGTGTGGTGGATATGTTCGATGTGAGCTACACCGACGAAAGCGGGCTCTACGAGCTGGTGGACAAAGCCAAGGACTCACTACAAGAACTTGACCTGATGAGGGAGAAGAAATTCATGGACAAGTTCCTCTACGAAGTATCCAGAGACGGGCTTGCTGCCTACGGTGAAGAAGAGATAAGAAGCCACCTTCAGATGGGAGCAGTGGACACCCTGCTCTTGAGCGAGGACCTGAGGTGCGAGCGAATAGTATATAAATGCCCTGTATGCGGAAAACAAAAAACCGTGACAGTAAGAGAGGGCACAGAGAAAATCCCCAAATGCGATAAAGACAAAGTAGAAATGGAAGAAGAGAAGAGAAGCGACATGGTAATGGAGTTCTCGGAATTAGCTGAGAATACAGGCGCAAACGTCGAGCTCCTCTCCACTGAGTCAGAAGAGGGAGCAATGCTCTTCAACGCTTTTGGTGGTCTCGCCGCCATCTTAAGATTCAAACCCGATTAGCCTACTTTTTACTTGCTTTACGGGAAACTTGGCGATATTTAGATTAATTATTCCAGCCCAGCTCAATTTTGGCATTTTAGTTTAAGAGAAATGATTGTGCCGGTAGGGTTATTTTCCTCTATCTGTATGTCCCCACCATACCTTTCTATGGTTTTCTTGACGATGTAGAGTCCTAATCCTGAGCCGCCGTTACCGCTGAACCCCTCGTTGAATACTTCTTCTCTCTTCTCTTCCGATATGCCTGACCCGTTATCCGCTATTCTTATCCAGCAGTACTCACCTTCTCTATTTATTTGTATGTTGATGTGACTTGCTTTTCCGTGGGTTGTGGCGTTGCTCAGGATGTTGTCTATTACTGAGGTAAATGCCTCGTCAGCAATCACTGTGCAATCACCATTAATCTCTGTTTCGATTTGATAGTTTTTGACTACCTCTTCTATCAATTCTCTGGCATCATATGGTTCAAGATTCTTTTCGGAAGGGATGAGGGATTCCAGTCTCTTCATCTTCTTTATCAAGTTCACACTATCATCTATGGAATTATAAGCGTTCTCCAACAGTCTTTTGTCCCCTAATTCCTCATACATCTCCATGGAGTTCCTTACAACCGTCAAATCATTGAGTATATCATGTCTCAATGTCTTATTCAACAACTTTAAGACCTCGTTTAGCTGGTTAACTCTATCCTCCATCTCCCTTCGCTCAGTGATGTTGAGCGTGACCTCAACTGCACCCGTCACTTCTCCAGCATTGTTTTTGACCGGGTTGCCCTGGATTAGCCAAGCTCTCCTGTCAGGAGACTTTATCTCTCCTTCCTGGGATTCACCTGTTCTTAATGCTTTTTCAACTGGACAGTGTTCGCAGGGCTCGCTGCGATTGTGCCAGACCTCATAACAGTAACGTCCCTTAAGGTTTTCTGGGTCTTCACCTACGGAATGTGCGGCAACATTATTCGCCCACACCACCCTATGCTCCATGTCCTGATGAACAATTAGCTCTGAAGTACTGCCCAAAACCATAGACATCTCATTCTCCGACTCCCTCAACCTCTCTTCAGCCCTCTTACGCTCATCAATATCCCTAATAACCCCCTGAACCCCAATAACATTACCCCCTGAATCTTTCAGGAAACTGGCTTTCAACTCACCCCACTTGGTGGAGCCATCCTTACAAACGTACTCATACTCCATGGGAGGAACATCAATATCTTCACCTTTCATCGCCAGAATCAAATACTTTTGGAGGGATTCCATCCCCCTCTCATAGGATTCGGGAGTCATAAAATCTTTAGCGTTCATATTTAACGCTTCCTCAACACTATAACCCGTTAAAGACTCGATGGACGGGCTCACATAAACAATATCCTGATTTAAATCCTGAACAAAAAGAACATCAGTACTCTTCTCCAGAATTAACTGATACAAATTATCTCTCTCAAGAAAATCCTTGATGCTCTCCTCACACTCCGACCCATCACCCTTGGTAACAACTCTCATGCACAATAATTTAATAAACAAATGAATATTCAAATTAACGGATTTTAACACAATCATGTAAATAATAAAGAGAAAAACACAAAAGAGCAATTACATTAAAAAACATAACACCTATCATTAATTAGATCAATCCAGCGACCACTGGAGTTATAAAGGTCTCCACCACCGCGGCCACAAGCAACAGAGGAAAAACAATCCTTACGCATTTGTAGCTCGCCTGCAGGATGGTTGATTTTATGGAGATGTTTTCTTTTCTGAATGTTCTTCTGTAAAATTGTTTGCCTGCCCATAGGCCGTAACTGCACGCCAAGAGAATGGCCGGAACTTCGAAGATGCCGTGGGGGATGAGCCGCATCATGATCTGGTATGTCCCGATATTGGTTCCGCCCACATAGACCACCAGCCCGATTATGTATCCGTTGAAGGTTATAAAGAATATGGGGATCAATCCGAAGAAGAAACCGGTTGCGGTGGCTATTAACGCTTTTATGAAGTTATTGAAGAATATAAAGAGCAAGATCAATGCAGGGTTGAGGTCTTTGATGATTTCGAACTGCTGGGAGAGCATGTTAAAGCTTTCACTTGCCATTTCGGGATTGGATTGGGCATAAAAATAACCGGAAGCACCTGAAGAGAAGAATAGTATGGCAAACAGTATAAAATACGGATAGATTTTTTTGAAGCTGAGCTCATGGGGGATGGCGGTCTTTTCGGACATGATGGTCTTTTACTTGAAATGCATATAAGCTTTTTTTATAATCATTATAAGCTCTCTTTAACTTTAACCCCTACACTTGGAAGGTCATCCTTATGGCATCTCTCAAACCTGGAGCCAGTCCCAGCACTATTAACACGAACTTGATGAAGCCCTTCATGTGGTCTTCCTCCATGGAGTCCAGCACGTACAGTATGGCTACGAAGACTATCACCTTTGTAGGTATCATGATCCAGGGACCAAAAACGTCTATGAGGAATCTGGGGAGAACGTGCAGCTCCCAGTAGCCCAGAAATTGTATGCCTAAAAAGGTGGCGAACCCATCTACCATGTGGGAGTAGAATATGGTGTTGCTCAATGTGTTATTCATGGGGCTGTAAACCCTTGACGTTATCTGACTGTACGCAATGGTGAATCCTGCTGCAAGCAACAGTGTTACGGGTATTACCCACCAGTTGACCGGCTGGAGCTTCCAGAAAAGCAGTATCAGGGTAGCTAAAGATAGAAGAAGACCTACAGAACCGTAGTGTTTCCAGTAGTCCTCTCTTCTAACTTTAAGTGACACCAAGAGGGTGGGGAACGCTATGAGAAATATGATGACGTAGATCAGGGGGGTCATGAAGAAGTAAGAGACTGGAGGCTGCAAGAAACCAGCATCCTCCACAACCCTCACCGAAGCACCTAAAAGAATGAATGGAATGTTGCCGGCAGCGAATTTCCAGTCAAACCTCACATCATATCTTCTCAAGGCCCTGTACACCAGCACCACAGCTATGACCAGTATGATGGCCCAGGTAATGGTGTTCACGGGGTTATAGCCGGTTTTATGCACTATGGAGTCAATAAAGTATTTTTCAATGAACTGGTAGATGCCTGAGTAGATGTCCATGTCCATGGTCTCCATGAGTGCCACCCTTCAGGAATGTGTATTTAAATTTAAAGCCTTCCTCATCAATAGGGAGATCAAACTGATAGGTCCATTTTGGAGAAGAAGTAGGATGCAAGTATAATCATAGCCAGACTGAACAGGAAGGGGACGGAGAAATCTATCAGAGGATTAATGTCCGAGTAGTTAACCAGACTCCATCTCATGCCGTCAACACAGTAGGTGAGGGGGTTGACGTAGGCTATCCATTTCACCCAGGTAGGGAACTCTGTAATGGGGAATATTGCTCCGGATAAGAAGAACAGAGGGAATATGAAGAAGTTAATGATCAGAGGGAAACCGTGGACGTCTCTCATGAAGGTAGCGAAAATTACTCCGACTCCTGTGAAGCCTATAGATGTGAGGAGCATGAAGATTAAAGCGAATGGTATTCCTCCCAGGGGCGGTAAAAACCCTATTAGAGTGGCAACTGCCATCAAGAGTGCCCCCTGAATGAGGGCTGTAGTGGCTCCTCCAAATATTCTTCCCAGAGCTATGGTCACCCTGCTGACCGGCGAGACCATTATTTCTCTCAAAAACCCGAATTGCCTATCCCACACGACAGAAATGCCGGAGAACACGCTGGAGAACAGTATCACCATGGAAACTATTCCTGGGGTGAGGAAATCAACGTAGGGCACACCTGAGAGCCCGGGAAACTCCACTCTCCTAAATCCTATACCCAAAAACGCCAGAAAGAAGAATGGCATACCTAGAGAACCGATAACCCTGCTTCTCGCCCTGAAATACCTCTTGAGGTCTCGCAACCACAGTATGTAGATTCCCTGAGGCTCTATCATCGTGCTCTCCTCCTCAGCCAGGGCTTTGCAGGCTCACCGCCCTCTCTTATCTTTCTTCCAGTCAGCTTTATGAACACATCTTCCAGCGTCGGTTTTCTCATGGATACAGAACCTATCTTCACTCCAGTGGACTGTGAAATGGATATTATCTCAGGGATTCTTTCATCACCTCTCTCCATATTGAGCTCGATTCCGTCGTTAAAGCTCTCAATATTTTTTAGGCCTTCCATCTCACTCAACCTTTCTTTTAATTTATCTGCTCCTTCCTCTACTCTAAGAGAGACAATATCTCCACCTATTCTCTTCTTCAGGTTTTCTGGGGTGTCGATGGCAATTATCTTTCCCACATCCACCACGGCAACCCTATCACACAGCTTTTCAGCCTCTTCAATATAGTGGGTGGTCAGGATAGTGGTTATACCCTCTCGCTTGCTCATCTCAGCCATATAATCCCATATTCTTCTTCTGGTCTGCACATCAAGCCCCAGGGTCGGCTCGTCAAGGAACAGGACTGTGGGAAAATGGATCAATCCTCTGGCTATCTCCAGTCTTCTCTGCATACCTCCACTGAAGTTCTTCACAACCTCATTAGCTCTATCCGATAGCTCAACCAGCTCTAGAACCTCTTCTATTCTCTCTTCTCTCTTGACCCTACCAATGCTATAAAGTCTAGCATGGAAATCGAGGTTCTCTCTGGCGGTGAGCTCCACGTCGAGTGTGGGTTCCTGAAAGACGATGCCGATACTTTTTCTGACCAGGTGTGAGTCCTTGACCACGTCATAACCCGCAACCCGTGCCTCACCACTCGTGGGTTTCATTAAGGTGACCAGTACCTTGATAACAGTGGTCTTTCCTGCCCCATTTGGACCAAGTAAACCGAAGATCTCTCCTTTATTAACTTCAAAACTTATGGAGTCCACAGCAGTGAATCCATCAAATTTCTTGGTGAGGTTTTCTACCTCAATGGGATTGGTATCAGCATCATGCTCCATAGCGGAGATTTCGGACAGGTGTTTATATCCGTTTTTCCCACAGATCACAGATTTCCCCCATAAGAATACTGTTATAATGAAACTTGAGAATCTTATCGGAGCCTGCCTCTGGCAGCGGATATAAATATCCCTGTAAAGCTCAGGATGGAGAATACCAAAAAGGCTGTTTGAGTGCTTTCTACAAGCATTGGATAAACTTCCGGTGTGATCGTGGCTCTCCCGATCGAAGTGGATAAGACGAACATTACCAGTGCCATGCTGGTCATCTGACCGGTTATGCGTGTAGTGCCCACCATCGCCGAGCCGATCCCCAGAAATTTCTTTTCTATTGATCCCATTATGGCGTTGGTGTTGGGAGAGCTGAAGAGGGCAAATGCAAACCCTATGACCATGAGATTAGCAATTATTAGCAGTATAGGGGTTTCTACTCCGATCATGGAGAACATGAAAAGGCCTGATGCGATTATGGCCAGTCCCACTGATACGACAATCCGGGGCTCTATTCTGTCGGAAAGCCATCCGGCGAAAGGAGAGCACAACGCCATCACCACCGGTCTCGCTACCAGGAATATGCCCGCTTCCTGAGCGGTATAACCCTTTATGTACTGGAGAAAGAGGCTCAACAGGAAGGGGATGGCGAATGTGGAAGAATAGGTCAATATGGCAGTGAGATTGGAGAAGGCAAAGGTGATATTCTTGAACAATCTGACCTCTAAAACTGGATGCTCAACCCTGCTTTCGTAGGAAAGGAATGCTGCCAGCAAAATGAGTCCAAAGAGTATTAGAGGAATTGATGTCTGGGGCTGGAAGTCGGAAAGGCCATACATGATGAACAGGATCATTGCGGAATAGATCATGGTCCCCGTGAGATCGAATTTCTCTCCTTTTGCTCCTGCCCACTCACTTTCCAGCCTGCTCATGAAAAGGATAGCCAGAAGACCAATAGGTACAATTAAGAGGAATATACTCCTCCAACCCAGATTGTGGGTCAATATGCCTCCCAGAAGAGGTCCCAGAGATAATCCCAGGTAAACCGATGTCAAATTGATCCCCAGCACCTTTCCTCTTTCCTCGGGAGGGAATACAGAAGTAATGATGGCTATACCCGTAGCAAATACCATGGCTCCCCCTACCCCCTGAAGAATTCTAAAGAAGATCAACATCAAAGTGGAGATAGATAATGCTGCCAGCAGAGAGCTTGCAGTGAAAATGGATGCTCCCAGAATGAAGATCAGCCTGCGACCCCTGATATCGCCCAGCCTACCCATGGGGACCAGGAACATTGCCGCAGCAAGCAAAAAAGACGTGGCTATCCACCCCAATAGAACTGCATCCGTGTTGAACTGATCCCCAATGGAAGGCAAGGCTATATTAACCGATGAAGTATTAAAGGGTATAGCAAAGGACATGAGGACTACTGCCAGTAAAGCAATTAGTTCAGCCCTCCTGTGGATCTCAACACTCCGTATGGATTTGAACATAGTACCTTATTCAATTTTTTGTGATTGGAGGTCTTCAGCAGTTGGGAGCATTTTGGCAAGTTAGAGAGTATTTATTTATTTTATTCCCCACACCCACACCGCCTACCCATCAGGGTTAAATAAAAATAAAATGAATAGCCGGAGATTAGCATGGCCGATTACTCTACCAGGCTCCAGAATTATTTGGAGAAGAACGGGATCGATGCTCGTATGGTGGACGTCGAAAAGGCTACCACCGTAAATGAAGCTGTGGATGAGCTGGGGTGCAGCAAGAGAGATATCATAAAATCTATAGCGCTCATGACAGACGACGGACAGGTTTTGATCGCTATTGTGGATGGCGCTGCCTCTGTAGATAAGAAGAAGGTCAGGAAATTGATCGGCAAAGACTTAAGGATCGCCAGCGGATACGAAGTTGAGAAACATATAGGGTTTCCTCCGGGTGGCGTACCTCCAGTAGGACATAAATGCAAGGTCTTTCTGGACGATAGAGTCTTACAAAAGGATAAGGTTTATGGAGGAGGCGGAGATGACAAACACCTCATACACATCTCCACTTCAAAGGTTGCGGAGCAGTCAGAAGTAGTAAAGTTGAGGAAATAATAGCTAATAATAGATGTTACGTCTTACATCTTCTCCAGTGGCTCGATTCCCAGCAATTCCAGCCCGTTCCTCAATACTATTCTGGTGGCATCCACTACGGCCAACCGGTGCATTCTGGTGCTCTCATCTTCCTTGAGGACGGGGTGCTTGTTGTAGTATTCGGTAAAGGTGTTCGCCACTTCCATTATGTAGTCCGCGAAGGCGCTGGGCCTCAGATCGTTGACCACTTTCTCCACCACAGTAGAGAACTTGGAGAGCAAGATGACCAGTCTTCTTTCCAGTGGAGTGTTTAGCTCACCCTTGAATTCCAGGTCAGGCATTCCACTATCAACGGCCTTTCTCAATATGCTGCAAGCTCTTGTGTGGGAGTACTGGATGTAGCTTGCCGTCTGCCTCTCAAAATCCAGAGCTTTTCTCCAATCAAAGGTCATGGACTTCTCGGGAGCTATCCGGATAAAGTCGTACCGGATCGCTCCTGCCGCTACTCCTCTGGATATCCTCTTCTTCTCCTCTTTGGTGAACTCTCTATCCTCAATAATTTTGTAGGACTCATCCAGGACCTTGTCCACCAGCTCGTCCGCGGAAACGAATTTACCCTTTCGAGTGCTCATAGAACCCTCGGGTAATGAAACGAACTCGAAGAACACGATCTCTGGAGGTTTTAAGCCCATGATGCGGAGGACGTCGGAGAGCTGTTGTCCCACCAGCTTGTGGTCCGAGCCCAGTATGTTGATAGACCTCTCAAAGTTCTCGTTCTTCCACAAGTGGTATGCGAGATCTCTGGTTACGTAAAGGGTGGTGCCGCTTCTTCTCTTTACATACAACTCCTTTTCATGACCGTAATCGCTCAGATCGATGTACCAGGCACCATCTTTCTGCAGAACACCTCTGTCATCCAGTATCTTCAGAACTTTTTCTACGTAGCTGTTCCTCACGAACTCTGACTCTTTCACGTACTGGTCATGAGTAACATTGAGCTTTTTCAGGGTCTCTTCTACTCCTCCGAGGGCTGTGTTGACGGTTTTCTCGAAAAGAGGTATTATATCTTTATTTCCGGCCTCGTAATCCACCATCAACTGGTCAACCTTCTTATCCAGCTCCTCTTTTTCTTCTGGATGCTCTTCCATGTACCTGTTGATGTCAATATACGCTTTGGAGACCGCATGATCCGGCTTTTTGCTGCCGTCTACCCCGAACTTCTGGGCCCCCAGGACTGCCAGAGCGATCTGTCTCCCCATGTCGTTGACGTAGAAGTGGGTGGCAACCTCAATACCCGCCTTTTGAAAGATCCTGGCCATGGTGTCGCCTATAATGGAGTTCCTGAGATGACCTATGTGAAGAGGGCCATCGGGATTGGATGAGGTATGCTCGATGAGGACACTACCTCCCAGCTCAAGAGAACCGTAATCTTCATCCATATCCAGAATAAGGCTGATGGTGTCCTCCAGGAACTCGTAATCAGCATAAAAGTTGATGTAACCGTTCACTGCCTCCACATTCCCGATATAACCGCCCGGCTCGAGTCGGGAGAGCAAGTCTTCCGCTACCTCTGCAGGACTTTTTTTCTGCTCTTTTGCCAGCTTAAAAGATACCGTGCAGGCCATTTCGGCATGCTCACTCTCTTTAACGAATCTTTCATCAATATCAAGTTCTTTAAGGGAGTTGATCACGTCTTTTCTGAATTCACGAAACATCATAGCACCCATTCGCTCCTGATTTAAATAATCAACGATACCCACAGGATATGGAGATTTTGGGTTAGTGGCAGTGAGAGAGGATCGATGCTATTCCTTGAAGGCTCTGGAAATCAATTTAGGATAAAGATGCTCTGTAACTTCTCCGTGTCTTATAAATTCCTCCGTATCTTCTTTGTTGTCGAAAAGTGTGGACTTGCATGAAGAGCACTTATAGAAGCTCTTGACATAATCTTCATCTATCTCTTCAGGGATCTCGTAGTCCTCACTTCCAATGAAAAGGGTTATCTCAAAGGTTTTAACCGGCTGACCCTCCTCTTCAATGAAGACTTCCAGGTCCAGATGTTTCACGTCTTTCTTGCAAAAAGGACAAACGGCCATATTATCCTCCTATCAAGTTACTTAAGACGAGGTCAGGGAGGTCAGGGGTATATAATTTTGGCATTAAGGACATCAAAGAGGACATCAAAGAAAAAATAAATAACAATTTCAAAGACCACTGGAAAGCAAAAAAATTAATAATCGGAGTTTGATGTGCTGATAAATCGGCTAAATGGTGACCGACATGGGCAAAGAAAAGTCAGGAAAACTACCGCCAAAAGAGAGTTTCTCAGAATGGTACCACGAAGTGCTGGAGAAAGCAGAAATAGTTGATGTGCGATACCCGGTCAAGGGGTTGTACGTCTATTTTCCATTTGGCTTTAAACTGAGGAAGTTCGTTTACCAGAGGTTGAGGGACCTCCTCGATGTGGAGCACGATGAAGTCTATTTCCCCGCACTGGTTCCCGAAAAAGAGCTGATGAAAGAAGGGCAGCATATCAAGGGGTTCGAAGAGGAGGTCTACTGGATTACACATGGCGGGACCGATCCTCTGGATGTGAAGCTGGCACTGAGGCCCACCAGCGAAACCGCAATGTACCCCATATTCAAGTTATGGATAAGGAGTCATGCCAGCCTCCCCATCAAGGTATATCAGATAGTGAACACCTTCAGATACGAGACCAAGCATACAAGACCGCTTATAAGAATGAGAGAGATCACATCCTTTAAAGAAGCACATACAGCCCACACCACTTTTGAGGATGCTGAAGAGCAAGTTAAAACAGCTATCAAATTATACAAAGAATTTTACGACTTCCAGTCCATCCCATACCTGGTAATCAGAAGGCCCGAGTGGGATAAATTCCCCGGTTCCGTTTACTCCATCGCATTCGACACCATACTGCCCGATGGAAGGACTCTTCAGGTGGGAACCGTTCACCATCTGGGGAACAATTTCGCCAAAACCTTTGACATCATGTACGAGAAGCCGGATGGAGAGCACGAATACGCTCACCAGACCTGCTATGGCATATCCGACAGATGCTTGTCTTCCCTGATAAGCACCCACGGAGATGACCTGGGGCTCGTTCTACCCTTTGAGGTCGCCCCCATCCAGATAGTCTTAATCCCGGTCTTCTACAAAGGTAAAGAGCAGGAGATCATGGAAATGGTGGAGAAGCTCAAACACGAGTTGAGAGGCTATCGTGTGGTGGTGGATGATTCAGAGGAGAGGCCGGGAGCCAAATATTATAAGTGGGAGCTCAAGGGGGTGCCCTTCCGAATCGAAATAGGTCCCAGAGAAGTGGATGAAAACAAGGTCATTTTCTCCTTCCGGAACGAGAAAAAGAAGTTCGAACTCCCCTCAGACCAGGTGAAAGAGAAGATAGAGGAATTTGCAGAAGAAATGAAACACCAGATGTACAACAGTGCCTTAGAGAATATGAAGAACTTCGTAAAATACTTCCAGGATGCCGACAGCATGGCAGAATGGATGAAGAACGGTAACGGCGTAGCTTTGACCCACTTATGCCTGACAGACGAATGCGGCGGATTTATAGAAGAGAAAACCAGAGCCGACGTCTTAGGCAACCTGGAAGAAATACCTCCCTGGGTAGAGCAGGAACCCGAAGGAGAATGCATCCACTGCGGGAAGAAAGGTTACCTGTCCGTCATAGGAAGAGCATACTGACGTGTTAAATCCCTACCAGCCTCCAACAATAAGGAAGTCAGGGGTAACATTTAAATTTCAGTCCCTTTGAAATATGGTATTGCTACCCTTATCACAGGTTTCGGTTCAAGAAGCTGTTACAAAAGCTGAAGGCCGTACCAAGCTGCCGCCGTAGCTTAGCTGGTAGAGCGTCCGGCTGTTAACCGGACGGCCACAGGTTCGAATCCTGTCGGCGGCGCTAATTTTTTGAAGTATTTTCGGTGGTTCCCTGCTCTTTTTTCTTGTTCCGTCGGTTTGCTGAAAGCTCCAACGCAAGTTTTATATTGATTGGTTATATAACTTCTATGGGGCCTTCATACATACGCTTCATCCATTACTTCATATTGCATCCCTCAGGAAGTGAAAGATGGGTCGGGAAGCTTTGAAAACCGTGTTCAAGAATGAATTCGAAGAAGGAGGGTTGGATAAGGGTATATTAGTGCCCAAACCCAGTCTAACTCCCGAAGAGTTCCTGGAGTCCTACAGGAAAGTTCTAAGTGTTGATAACAGTTTAGAGCTACAGTTAAACGAGGATAACGTCCACCTATCTGATCCGTTCTGGGATGATGCCGTTAGGGGTGAGATAAGGGATGAGCTGGTTCCGTCCATTCTTCGGGCGAGAAAGCAGGTAAGAGATGAAGAAGTGGATGGTTACAGGTGGCAAAAGCAGGAAGAAGTAGGTGGCTGGGAATGTGGGGAAGAGGAGCGAACAGTTATTGCGTGGGATATCAAGATTACTCCTGCTGACGAACCCAAGATACTGGAGTTTCATGAGTTCGGTTTTGGGGTGGAGGGGTTTGAGACCGCTTTTCAGTATGGCTCGATTGAGCAGGAGATAAGGAGCTGTGAAGGGAGTAGAGGGGATTTCTGCAAATTCTTGATCGTGCACGCCAATAACAAGCTCTTGACCCACCAGGTGATCGGAGAGCTGATGCCTCAACTGGTAGGGGGCGAACTTGATACTGACGATATGGTTGTGGTGAAACCGGGTTATGGTGAAAGTGGTGTGGGAATAAAAATCCTTAAGGCGGGAGAATTAGGGGATACGGATAAATTAAGGGCTTCCTTTCAGGCCACTCCTTATCTGGACGTGCTGGTAGAGAAATATGTTACCGGTAAAGGAATACACGTCAATGGGAAGGAATATGAGGGTTGCATGAGGTATGTCACCTGTATAGAGGGGGTAGCTGATAAACTTATTCTGACCGATCTGGGTGGGTACTGGCGTTTAGCCTCAAAACCCATAGACAGTGAGGGCTCCAGCTATGAAAAATATGTTGCGAACTTTGCTTCAGGTATAAGATCTCCTGCCGATTTCAAGGACCTTTCTACAGCCTTCAAGACCGCCGTAGAGGCTACAAAAAAGCTCTATAATTCGTGGTTAAAGAAGATACGATAGGTTAAAGGTACAAATGTTTTTTAATAGGCAGTAGATGGTTTTCACTTTAGGGTAAGGCTCAAACTCAAACTCAATCCTGCTCTCAAAGGCTTGTGGATTAGTATTAATAGGGGAGGTCATGCCCGAAAAACCGAAAGAGTTGGGGGGTCGGAAACGAGGGGCCTGACCTTCCCAAACTTTAAGCCTCCCACTAACTATTTAAATTTATTTAATAACTCGAAGTAATAAAATCTTCTCTTATAATAAAATATATTCAAGCTTATTTTTGTGTTTAAAAGACTGACGTATTCGGACAGAAATATTTAATTCTCGAATTTTAGTTTTTTGCTGAGCTCGTAAGTTTTGGTTTCTTCTCTTCTGAGCTCGTCTAATTCTCGCTCGATCCTTTTTACCTGTTCATCTATAATGCCCATCACTTCATCTTTGCCCAGCTCTTCTTTCATTTCCATTGAGCTCACTATAACCGCCAGCGGGTTTCTCAGCCTGTCCGCCGATTTGTCGAACTTGCTCAAATTCTGTGCCAGCTGCTCGATAGCTTCTTTTCTGTCGCTTTCCATGTTATAGGCGCTTAAAGCGAAGGCTATGTTCTCCGATAGATTTCGGAGCAGGGAAATTTCGTCCTCATTGAATTTGGAGTTTGACAATACAACTATAACTCCTCGCTGGACATTGTTCAAGAGGGGGAGAGCAAGAATATAGTTATATGAATTGACGCATTCATTGCACACTTTCCCGTCCCTTCTTCTCGTCGACGTATGACCTTCTACTGCATCAGAAACAGATGGACAACATTTACTTATTTCTATAGCGTTATTAAAGTCAATTCCTTCCCATTCCACAGGCTCGAATGCATTTTCGTTCTTGAAGATGAACACTGCATCATATACTTCAGTCAATTTCTTACACACTGACCTCAACACAACGTCAGGGTTCTTTTCTCTGGCCACCAGACCATTTATGTCAGAAGAGGTCCTGAGCAGGGAGTTCAGCTTCTTGAAGTGAGTTATATCGATTAAAGATGCCACAGTTTTATTCGTTCCTGGAATGATGTCCACCGTGAGGAATGCGTTTAAAACATCACCCTTTTTATCGATTACCCTGCATTCGTAACGCTTTGGAGGTTTTTCGCCCCTTCTTCTCTGGTAGTGGTACTCTTTCATCCATTCAACATCTTCTGGATGTATTACTTGGGTCCAGCTCATCTTGCCCTCGATTTGTTCCTTGCTGTAACCTGTGAGGATGACGAACTCTTCATTGACCAGCGATAAGGTAGTGTCTTCTTCTATTATCATCATTGCCGTCCCCGTATGCTCAAAGGTGGTCCGGTATTTCTCTTCGTTCTCTCGTATGACCCTGTTTGCCTTGTATTTGTCGATTGCAACCCCTATATCCACAGCTACCTCTTCCAGCAGCTTCAATTCCTCGTCTTCAAAATTATCTTCCTTGAATACCGCAAGTATGATGGTTTCGCTTTTAGCGGGGTAAGGCACCACCATACAGTATTTGAACTTACCATACGCTGAGCATTCCTTGCAGTTTATATTTGCTCTTCCCATCACGGCTTCCTGGGAATTATATGCTTTTTCAACACACCCAGGTGGTTCCCCACCGAGTCCTATACCGCTTTCAGCCAGGTTCTGTAATTTACCATCGTAGAGTGTAACATTGAAATATCCGTCTGCCTTCCATAACACTTTGCATGCGTCAGAGAGCATTTTTTCCACGTCAGTTTCTCTGTTTATGTTCTCATTTATTCTTCTAACAGCACCCAGAACGCTGTTCATCTTTTCTAACCTGACATTTGATTCAATAAAACCGGGGAGGATCAACAGCAAGGGAGAAACAACGAGGACCAGTATACCGAAATTATGCAATACGTATAGGGGTAGAGTAGAGAAAATGTTCAAAGCGCTCACCCTCATAACCGAAACTATTAGAAATTCTGCTGAGAAGATTGCTATAGCTAAAAGGAATATTATTCTTCGTTCATTAAGTTTGACTTCTTTTTCACTTAAGCTCATTAGACTTTTCATGGGCTCCCCTCTTTTATTTTGAATTAAATCAATTCACGGTTTACAAGGGCGAACAAACCAGATACTCAGCTGGCCTCCTGTGAACTAATTATTATAATTATGTAAAACATTTAATAAAGTGTTCTATTCACCCATGATTATGACATAACTTTTTAACCAAAGAAGACTCCAATAAGGGTTGCGCCTGTTCAACAATCCTAAATCCCACCAAAACCCTTTAAACTACTCCGAATCAGGAAAAGGACCGATTCTGGAGATCTTCAAGTACTTACCTTTTGCACATATATAGTCTATCATTTCCTTGTATGTCCTGTTTGTGGAGAGGGTTTTACTATCACCGACTATCACCAGCTTCTTTCTGGGTCTGGTTATAGAGACGTTCAACCTCCTTAAATCTTCCAGGAACCCAATATCTCCTCGATGATTTGACCTCACCAGAGAAAGGAGGATAACATCCTTTTCTCTGCCCTGGAATCCGTCCACGGTCTTTATTTCCAGTCCTTCGTGCTTGAGGTTCTTGAGCAGGAGGTCTATCTGGTCATCATAAGGTGAAATAACGCCAATAGTCTGAGGATCTATATTCAGCTCAACCAGTTTTCCCATCACACTCTGTACAATACTGGCCTCCCCTGGATTGTGCTTGGATGTGGAGCCTCTGGCAGTCTTTTCTTTATGCATTCCTTCGGTATCCACCAAAACGATGGGATTATCGGGTTCGCATATCTCCCTCCATTGCGGCTCCAAACCGTCTACATGAAGCGAGAGTTTGTGGTCGGCCACTCCTTCTGCAGCTTCCAGCTGGCAACCATAGAATTTCTGGCAGGGGAAATCCATTATAGTGGAGTTCATCCTATACTGGATGCGAAGCATCTTCTTTATTCCGTGGCCGTAGATCTCCAGTATTCTCTCGAATAGGGTCTTCTCCAGACCCTTCTCTTTGGCCTCCTGGTTCAGTATGGTGGGAGGCAGTTGTTTGTGGTCTCCCGCCATGATCAACTTGTTGGCGTGAACGAGGGGTATCCGGCAGGAGGGTTCTGTGGCCTGTGTGGCCTCATCAACTACAGCAACGTCGAATTCTTTATCCCCCAGAAGCTCGCTCCCGGCCATAGAGTTGGTAGCGCAGACCACGTCGGACTCGGAGATGATCTCGTTCACTACTTCATCTTCCAGTTTCTCTGCCCTCCCCATCAAATCGCTTATCTGCTCCTGAAGTTCGATCCATTTGGCTACCTGCTTTACCTTGCCCGGAGGAATCCCTCTGGACCCCTGTCCTTTTCTTGCCAGATTCTTTATGGCCTCATTGCTGAGCCCTCTTCTCAGGCCTTTCGAGGGTAGAGGATAGTTCTCTTGCTCCTGATTGAGCTTGCTGGCTTTATTTCTCAGCTCCTGAGCTTTCTGGTACTTCTCTTTCTTTCCAGCCAGATACTCCAGAGAGTGCTGTCTCAAAGACTCTGTTATCCGCGCGGGGTGACCCACTCTCACCACTTTTCTACCTATCCGGGTGAGGAAATCCACCATATTGTCCACGGCTATATTGGAGTCTGCAGTGGCCAGCACCTTATTCCCCTGTTTCAGATGCTGTTCGATCACTTCTATCAATGCAGTAGTCTTACCTGTTCCGGGAGGCCCGTGGATGAGGAAAAGATTTTGAGCAGCGATAGAATCTTCTACCGCCTTTCTTTGAGAAGAATTGAGGTCTTCGTTGTGGAGGTCGAGCCGGGGAGTTCCTCCAAATCCCGGCTCACCATTTCCCAAAACTATGTCTCTTAAATGCTTCTTTTTGCCTTCCACCTTTTCAAAGGTTTTTATGGCTTCCAGCATCCTTTGAAATGTAATATCGTTAACGTAGAGGTCAATTCTCAGGCCTTTACCATAAACCCATGAAGGAGGTTTGTTCGGAAAGGCAGCAGACACGGAATACCTGGTCTTTTCTATTACCGTTCCCGTGGGATTATTCTTATTGAGGGGGTCGCCCCTGGAGACCAAAACCAGATCCCCTACCGAGATCTCGGAGTCCGGGAGCTCTCCTCCCCGAACAAATCTTACTATATGATAACTGCCCAGACCCACCCCCTCATCTCTACCTCTCATCTTGAGGATGGCTCTTCCTCTACCCTCTCTCTGTCCGGGACTCAATTTCTTTATTTCTTTTTCATGCCTCTCCATTTCCTCTTTCCGTTCCAGCTCCACTAAACGGGAATATTTCTTCAGGTAGTCCTTGTAAGAGGAGAACATAACCTCTAACGGTTACCACAAGAGATTAAAAAAGTTAATTGGAGACCAAATGACATAATGACATAATCCCAATTTTCAGATCAAACACAATGAATGGTTGAGAGCGAATAAGAGGGTGAAAGAATAAAAGGTTAAAGATACATACGTAGAAAAGATAAATTGAGTTAGGGTTAAAATTCGCCCGAGAGACAGGTCGCCACTATGTCGAGGGGAGCGATGACTCCTACGATCTTGTCTTTTTCCTTAACAAATACTCTTGATAGGTTGTTCTCTTTCATTACCTTTACTATTTCTCCTACCTGCATGTCCCTGGTTACACAAATAAGTGGTTTGGTAGCTATTTCTTTGACGTCCAGCTCCTTGGGGTCCAGTCCCTCCGACAAGCATCTCAAGATGACGTCTCTAAAGGTAACTACACCGTATTCGTTGTCGTCTTCGGGATCGGGTTCGACCACCAGAGACCTGATCCTATTGTCCACAAGCGCTTCTATGGCATCCAGAACGCTGGCATTGGGGCCGATGGATTCGACCTTCCTGTTCATAACATCTTCTGCCTTTCCACACCGATTTAGCTTGCCTTCTGGCAAATTCAGCCTGTCCTTCAAACTCAGTTTCTTCATACCGGATACAATCCCTCAATAATTTGACATTATTAGTAAAATTTTTAATCATTATAAATTTTTTGCACTCGACGGCACTGTCTCAAAATCAAGTGATTTTTTAATTTTTGGAGGTTATTTTGTTCCGAGCTAGCTCTGGTTTGGTATCATAAGACCCCGAATGTCTGTTTTAGCCCAAATATTTGAACATTAAAGATTCGAATTACCATCTAATCCTTCTAAAAACCCTGTTCTCATCCTGAAAAAGGCCAGAAAAGGGGATAGCCTTAGCTGGACACTTCTCTTCAGTATTAGGTTATTAAAACGAGTGCTTCAGCTTGTATCGATGAGTTTGAATTTGAAGAACATTTCCAGCAGGGTTTTCTTACCGTTGAGTGCTCCTGCTCTCTTTAACTGTGAGAGTTTCATCTGGTTCTCTATACCTTTCTCTGTCCTGAACTGCTTCTTTCGGTGCGTTTTGAGGGAGGTGGAGTAGTAGTTCTCCATAAGGTTGTTGGTGGCAGGAGCCCCTTTCACAAAGTGGAAGGCTGTGAAGCGATCCCAGTTCTTCTCTATCTTCCTGAGCCTCTTCCGCACCTTCCTGTCAAAGGAGTGTAATTCATTCATCAATCCCTTGAACACTTCCAACGAGCTCTTATACGACCTCTGCTCCAGGTTCCTTTTCGCCCTCCTCCGCTTGAGTTCCAGCTCGTGGATAAAGGAGTTGAAAGCCGATCTGGCCTTCTTCAGCCAGTCTTTGTATTCATTTCCATTGGCCTTTACTTCCCTCTCCTTCTCCACCATAGCCTTAAGGAACTCTATCTCCTGCTCCCTGTTGTAGAAGATGTTGAATAAGCGGTACTTAACCAGGAGCTGTTCTATGCTCGGCTTCGATGGAAAATCCTTTACTATTCGCTTGTTCAGGTGCAGAAGGCAGAGCTGGTGTATCATGTTCTCTCCAAAGAACTCCTCAAACACCTCCGGGTAGCTGGAGTAAAGGTCTGTCACCACAAAGGTGAACTTATGAGGGTCTAAATATCTCCTCAGGAACTCCTTGATTGTCTCCGGGTCCTTCCTGCTATGGAGTTTCTCACCAACGACCATTCCTTTACCGTCCAGCAGGGTCAGCCTGTACTTCTGGCTCCTACCCTTCTTAGGGAACTGCTCATCATAGTGCACAATCTGAGTACCCTCTGCTGGAGGAACTTCAGCCTCCTCAACTGCCTGATTGAACTCCCTGTACACTGTATCCTTGCCTCTAGGGAATATGAGTTCCGATACCCAGGAAATCCCTTGGTAGGAGTTATGGAGTGCTCTCAAACGCTGGAAGAACTCGCCCAAAATACTGAAGAGTTCATTCTTGAGATCCTCCCAGAAACTCCTGTCCTCTTCATATGTATTCTCACAGGAAGGACAGAGATATTTGCCTATCTTGATTCTGCCCAACCCCTTCTTGGTGTAGGTGTTGTAGCCGTTGTGGTTCATTTGAACCCCGCAATGACATAAAGGTGGCATCACCCTCCGAAAAACTCCCTCTGAAGTATACTCAAAATCATTTGTATAACCCTCAAATACCGAAAAAAGGTTGTCCTGCAATTGATAGTTGCTTAAAGTCGTGTTAATTGCAACCATAACATATCACAAGTATTTGTAAGTTCTGATGAAATAAAAAGCTTTCCATAGAGCTAGTTGCTCTATTAATTAGCCTATCACTAGAAAATTAGATTGTGCCGCACTCGACAAAACACATTCAC
>CAZHOR010000005.1:0-150177 GCA_964534325.1 uncultured archaeon | reverse complement strand
GCAAAAGAGAAATTCAACCTCTCAACACAACAAAACTAAAATGTCAAAGCACTAGATTGGACTCAACTTTTTCAAGAAGTTCATATAAGCTCTGTCTTCTTCAGCATCAGCTCCAGCTCATCCCTCGTGGGTTTCACGTCCTCCAGGATAGTATACCTCTTCTTTCGTATCTCCTTAGTATACTCCAGCGCTTCAATGCACTCCTCCTTCGTAAGTCCTACCTCCTTCAGTGTGGTGGGAGCCTGACTGTTCTCCAGAGCACTCCGTATGGAGTACCAGTCCCCATTACCGTAGTATTTCTCGTGTAGATAGCTCATCATTATTGCTCCCAATCCGACCGTCTCTCCATGAGTACCCTTCCCGTAACCCAAGTAGTTCAGGGCGTGGCTGAACTTGTGCTCCGCTCCGCTTGCAGGCCTGCTGCTTCCCACCAGTGATATGGCCACACCACTCAACACCAGCCCTCTCACCAGCATCTCCAGGTCGTGGACCTCCTTAAAGTCCAGTTTCCTCGGGCTGAGCATGAGGTTGGCGGGCATCAATGCCATACTCGCAGCCACTTCATTATATTCTTCCCCCAACTTCTCTTTGGCCAGCTTCCAGTCCATCACCGCAGTTATGTTGGACAACAGGTCCCCAAAGCCTGACCTCAACAGCCTGATGGGGCTGTGCTTCAATACCACCAGATCAGCAATTACGGCGGCGGGTGGTTTGGTGGAAATGGATATGGGGTGGCCATTCTCCTTGAAGGTGGCCAGAGGTGAAGCAATACCGTCGTGAGAAGCCACTGTGGGTATGGAGATGAAGGGAACGTTTATCTCTGAAGCCAGCACCTTGGCGATGTCCAGGACCTTCCCCCCGCCTACTCCGACCACGCAATCCACATCAGAGTAACCGACTTCTATTTCTATCCTTCTGACCTCGTGAGTTCCTGATTCCCGGACAAAGAACTTGTTGACCAGAACATCTGAAATCCTTTCCTCTATTTTGCTGCCGGCTAGCTCATAAGACTTCTGACCGGTGAGCATTACCACATTAGAGACACCAAGATCATTAATAAGATTCCTTACCCCCTTACGGGGCCCCTCCCCTATCTCCACCATGAGGGGTAGCTCGGCTCTTATCAAATACTCCCTCTTCACCTTCACCATACAGAATCCCTCGTGAAACGATGATTTATAAACTAAACTGAATATTGAATAATTTGTGAAATTACAGTTTAAAAAATGAACCCCCGGATTATACATACCAGATCAATAATTTTCCTCAACTTCCATATCTTAGCATGCTATTCAGCATGCATTGAGCGTGACCATCCACATGCTGAAAGACTGTGGTTAAATTTGGCCTGCACGTGGTATAACGTGCACATAACGTGCTATGTGCATGCAAGAATTAGGTACGGGAGTGGGGAAAGTGAAGAGAATCAATGGTTCAAGAAGTTTTGAAGGTTTTTTGGAGGTAAAACGACTGTCAAGGGTTATCTTGGTATTAAGCATAACCCTGTTGCTGATGAATACTGCTCTTGGCAGTGACCTTATGTCCAACGGAGATTTTGAACAGCCGGTCGTTACTAAAAGTGCTGGTTGGGATATATTCAATTCATCTGAAATACCGGGTTGGACTGTCCAGTGGTCTGACACGAGCTGTGATGCAGAAATAGAACCACATCTTGAGATTCATAGGGATGTCAACAGCTGGACCGATATTAGTGGTGCTCAATATGTAGAAATGGATACTGATTGTGGTGGCCCGGAAAATAGTGGTGGGTTCAGCGGGACAGAAAAATGTAATGTTAAGATCAATCAAACGATTCCTCTTGACGAAGATTATGACTGCAGTCTGAAGTTCTACTACTCCCCGCGTCCCGGCCACCAGGATAACCAGCTCAAGGTTTTCATTAACGGAGTTCAAAAAGGCTATTATACTGCCGACGGTAGTGGGGAAAGTGATACTAACTGGACTGAAGCTGAAATCGGCTTTAACGTCAATGATGACGCTGAAATAGCTTTTGAAGAAGTGGGAACAGCCAACTCGTTTGGAATGTTCTTGGATGATGTAAGAGTAACATGCGTACTGAATCAATCAAGTTCAGGGTCGCCAACCCCTACACCCACATCAACTCCAGACCAGACGGCTACTCCCTTATCACCCGGAAGAGTGGGAGGCACTTCACTGCACATAGATAAGCTGGATCTGCTGACGCCCCCCATCGTTGTATCCCTGCTGGTTGCGGTAGCGATAGCCTGCATGAGAAGAAGGTAATAGATAGAATGTCTCTCAACAAAGCCGTAGTATTATCCCTAATTTTACTCTTTACAGGAACCCTCTTCTTTTTAGCCACCGAGACCGGCTCCGGTCAGGCAAGTGCAAGCATAAGCACAGAGGAAGGGAAGAAGGCGGTTATAGTGGATCAACTGGGGCTAACCAAACCCAACAACACTTTCATAGAAAAAGCGAGTAACATCCTACATGATGCTGGCTACCAGGTGGACTACATCCCTTCCCAGAATGTGACCGTAGGATTTTATGACGACCTCCCCAACCACGGTTACGATATAATTGTGTTGAGGGTTCATGGAGCCCTATATGCCAGCCAGAAAGGACCTGTCGACCTGTTCACCTCTGAACGCTATGAGAAGAGCAAGCACTATTTTGAACAGCTCACGGGACTGGTGGGGAAGGTGACCTACAACGACACCACTGGAGAGGAAACTTATTTCTCTGTGACCACTGATTTCGTGTCCAACATGAACGGGAACTTCCATAACACAACCATATTATTTATGGGGTGTGATGGGCTAACAAACCAGGAGATGGGAGAAGCATTCATAGAGAAGGGTGCCAGAACGCTCATAAGCTGGAATGGTCCGGTTACCGCGTCACACAACGATGCCACAGCCATCCACTTCTTGAAATATTTTGTAAAAGAAAAAATGACCCTGGAGAGGGCCAGAGTAACCACTTCAGGAGAAATGGGTCCCGATCCGGTATTCGATACCGATTTATGCTATTATCCAGCTGAAACTGATCACTATCGACTCATCTAACCAGTATTCAGGTTTAGTAGGCCATCCCCTGCAGTCTCTCTATCCTTTTTTGAATGGGGGGATGAGTGGAGAATAGGGAGAGTATGGAGCCCTTGGATATTGCGGGTATGATGAAGAAGGCGTTCATTCCTTCTACACTCTTCTTGTCGTCATTCCCTATTCTCTCCATCCTTCCAGAGATCTTGTTGAGGGCGGAAATGAGAGCGTCCGGCTTACCGGTGATCATGGCGCTTCCAGCATCTGCAGAATACTCTCTATATCTGCTGAGAGCTCTTATCAACAAAAAGCTGACGAACCACACTATAACGGATACTACCAGTATGAGGATGAAGCTGCCGTTGCTTCTTCTCCCGAACATTCCGGCGAACATGGCCCACCTCATCACGAAGAAAGCCACAGTCGATAAAAAGCTGGCAATAGTAAGCGTTCTTACGTCCCTGTTCTTGACGTGGCTCAGCTCGTGGGCCAGTACTGCCTCCACTTCGTCTCTGTTGAGGGTGTTCATCAAGCCGTTAGTCACTGCCACCACAGCATTCTCAGGGTTCCTGCCCGTAGCGAATGCATTGGGGACGGAGGTCTCCATCACGGCTATCCGGGGCATGGGGAGGTCGGCTCGAGTGGTCAGCCTCCTTATCATCGCGTGAAGCTCGGGAGCCTCACTCTCACTGACCACTTTAGCCCTGCTGGCCATGAGAACTATCTTGTCGGAGAAATAATATTGAGCGAATATGAATACTGCTACTATGGGGATGAGCACGCTGTAACCAAAACCGAGAGCAGCCAGGATGGTTAAAAAGGCCAGGTATATCACGGCCAGTAAGAACCAGGTGAGGAACATCCTATATTTTAAACCCCTATCTGTTTTCCATTCCATATCATAAACCCTCCAAATGAGTATATAAAATCTATGGTGAAATCAGGCACACAACTTTGGTTAACTCTATCAACCAACAAAGAACATTAGTTCGGTTCAAGAACGACTCAAAATCGTTTATATGCTTTAAAACTATTTTAGTCCTCTTGGGATTCTGTTTGTTCTTCAACTGGCCAGTATTTGACCTCGACTCCTGCCTCTCTCAAGAAATCGAGTCCTCTCTCGTCGTTATACTTTTTGCCGTAAATCACTCTCTTGATTTGAGAGTTTATGAGCATCTTGGCGCACATTATGCACGGCTGGTGGGTAGTGTATAGAGTGGCTCCGGAAATGCTGACCCCGTGAAGTGCAGCCTGAATAAGAGCATTTTGCTCTGCGTGAACAGCCCTGCAAAGCTCGTGCCTCTCTCCGGAGGGGATGTTGAGCTGTTTTCTCAGACACCCGATATCCAGACAGTGGGGGAGGTTGGCGGGTGCTCCGTTGTATCCTGTAGCGAGTATCCTCTTATCTTTCACCAGAAGAGCCCCCACTTTTTGTCTTAGGCAGGTGGAGCGCTTGGCAACAACTGAAGTGATCTCCATAAAATATTCGTCAACGGAAAGTCTTTCTTTGGAGTCAATGTACGTCTCGGGCATTAAAAACTGAAGCCCATAGAAATTTAATAATTTTTCCCCTTTTTTAAGCAATAAATAGAAAGTATAAAATATCCAGTCGTCATACCTCCCCAAGCCTACACTGAAATTATTCTCAAGGTGATATCGTGGCAAAAAGAGCGAAACTGGTTAACGACATTGTAGATCTGATACCTATTCTGCAGTTGTTCTCCACCAAAACGTATAGGAATGTGTATGAAGCTTTACTTCTGGATCGGATGACATATGAGGAGCTGGAAAGCAAATATGGTGAATGCAGGGAAGCTTTAAAAGTTCTGAAGCATGCTGGAATACTGGAAGCCAAGTGGAGAATGCCTTCTGAGCCGGGAGAAAAACCTCAGAAAGAGTACCACGTCAGCTACACTCACTTGAGCGCCAGCCTCTACACTCCGTTGAAGGACATAAACACCATTCTGGAAATAATTTCCATGCCGGATGACGAGTTCGAGGAAGTTGTGGAGAAAATCGTAGGTGAGATCAAAACAGGGAAAAAATCCGTTCCCTATATCAGCAAAAGCCTGGGCATCGATTCCCTCTACATCCGGTCTGTAGCCAAAAAATCTCTGGATCTGGTGTTGAAAGGCCAGCACATTGAAGTCACTGACAACGACGAAGAAATCTAAATGAAACAGGAGATCCGAGAGATCCTCAACATGTTAAAATGGCACCCCCAGTATGACTTCCACAAAGTCTCTGTAGCCTATATTGACAGGCCCAAAGGGCTATCAGTTTTCCATGCCTCAGATATAGTAGATATCGGGCACAAATTTATTTATCTTAAAGATGATGTAGCCATACCAATTCATCGTATTATGGAAATAAAATACGATAACCAATCCTTCTGGAGGAGAGGAGATGAGCGAGGAGAAGGAAGAGGACAAGAAGATAGCGCAGGGGAAGAACATGAAGAAAGAGGAAGAGAAGAAGGGAGTAGTGAGGAGTAGGCTGGATAAAGGCATGGACGAACTCGCGTTGCTCTATTCCTCGTCCCTGGAGCACGACAGCAACATCTTTTTTTACGTAGTGATGGTGGACATGGCTCACACCCTCAACCTGCTGTCAGCCGGCCACTTAAACCATTCGGAAGCCCAGAGCATCCTTAAGGCGGTACAGGAGGCCAAGGAAGAGGATTACAGTTCACTGGGAGGCTACGAGGACGTTTACGAGGCTTTTGAAGCCAAATTGATCGGCAAAACGGACGAGGGAAGGAAGATCCAGACCGCCAAATCAAGGAACGACGAGATCGCCACCTGCCTGAGATTGTTCGCCAGAGACAGACTCCTCATGCTGATGGATTCACTTTTGGCGGCCAGAATTTCTGTGCTGGAGCTGGCAAAAGAGTATGTGGATGTGGTGATGCCCGGCTATACCCACCTGCAGCCTGCACAACCCACCAGACTGTCCCATCACTTGATAGCCTATCACGACATGCTGGCCAGAGAGTTTGAAAGGGCGGTAGACGCAATGGACAGAGTGAACCTGTGCCCTCTGGGCTCAGCAGCTTTCGCTTCCACCTCATTTGAAACAGACAGGAGCAATGTGGCCCGCCTTTTGGGGTTTGATGGGGTGGTAGACAACAGTGCTGATGCGGTCTCCTCCAGAGACTTCCTCGTAGAATCCGTTTTCACTGCCACTTCTTCCATGCTCTCCATGAGCAGGATAGCGGAAGAGATCATACTGTGGAGCTCGGAATTCGATTATATCGAGCTTCCCGACGAGTTCGCCTCCTCTTCCTCCATTATGCCCCAGAAAAAGAACCCCGATATAGCGGAGTTGTTGAGGGCCAAAGCGGGAAGAATGAATGGTAACCTCACTTCATTGATCACCATGTACAGGGCCATGCCCTTCAACTACAATAGAGACTTCCAGGAGATGAATCCTCTGCTCTATCAGTCGATGGAGACAGCCATAACCAGTGCCAACCTGATGGCCAAGATGCTTAAAGGCATCCAGTTCAAAAGAGAGGTCATGGCTCAGAGAGCGGGAGAAAAGTTCATCTCCGCCACAGAGCTGGCGAACCTCATGGTCAAGAAGGCAGGGATCCCCTTCAGAAGCGCCCACGAGATAGTGGGTAGATTGGCTTTAGAGGGGAACTACCGCCCCTCAATTGAGGATGTGGATAACGTATCACTTGAAATCGTTGGTAAAAGGATTAGTGACAGCATCTCCAGAGAAGGATTTGATCGGTCGCTCGACCCTCAACATGCTGTTGATAATACTGGAAGTGGGGGGCCATCCAGAAGTGAGGTGGAGAGGATGATCAAGGACAGAGATGAACAGTACTCCCATGACGAGAGCAAAATGAATGAACTGATCGACAAAGTCTCATCCAGACTGGAGAGATTGCATGATGAAGTGAGGAGAGTGGTAGGTTGAACGAAGGTAAGTGGGTGAGGATAAAGTCCAGAGGAGCAGAGTTCGAGGGTATTGTGATGCCATCCTCCACCGATTCTCTGGTCCTGAAACTGGATAACGGTTATAATATTGGTCTTACTGATTACGAGGTTCTGGAAGTAGCCGATGTGGAGAGAAAGGCGTTCTCCCCTCCCGAGCCGGAAAAGAAGGATGAGCTACCTACGGTAAAGATCATCTCTACTGGTGGGACCATCGCCAGCAAGGTGGACTACAGGACGGGTGCGGTGACCAGCCAGTTCTCTGCAGAGGAGATAGCCGGCGACGTCCCCGAGATACTGGACATCTGCAATGTTGACGCCAAACTCCTCTACAACATTCTCTCGGAGAACATGAACCCCCAGAGGTGGATGGAGCTGGCAGGAGAGGTTTACAACGCCATCAAAGAAGGCTATGAAGGGATCATAGTGACTCACGGCACGGACACCATGGGCTTCTCCGCTTCTGCCCTGGCATTCATGCTCTCAACTCCTGTCCCGGTGGTCTTTGTGGGCTCTCAGAGGAGCAGCGACAGGCCATCCAGCGATGCTGCGGTCAACCTCATCTGTGCGGCAAAGACAGCTACATCAGATCTGGGTGAGGTATCGGTGGTGATGCACGGCACCACCAGCGACGACTTCTGCTACATCCACCGAGGAGTGAAGGTAAAGAAATGCCACACCTCTGCCAGATATGCATTCCAGTCCATAAACAAGCCGCCGCTGGGTAAGGTTGACCCCCACTCTAAAGAGATAACCTGGCTCTCTAACAGGATCAAGAGGAATGAGAGGGAACTGTCCCTGGCTAACGAGATGGAAGAGAAGGTTGCTCTTATAAAGTTCTATCCCGGTCTAAAGCCCGACATACTGGACCACTACCACCACAAAGGTTATAGGGGCTTTGTTATTGAAGGAACGGGATTGGGCCACACTTCAACCGATTGGGTGGATACCCTGACCCGCATATGCGAGGACTCGGTGGTGGTGATGACCTCCCAGTGCATTCACGGGAGGGTCTGCGACAGGGTCTATGATACGGGAAGAGACCTCCTGAGAGCCGGGGTCATCGAAGGAGAGGACATGTTGCCCAAGGTGGCCCTCATAAAGCTGATGTGGTTGCTGGGCAACTACGATGTGGAACAGGCGAAACAATTGATGGCCACAAACCTCGTAGGAGAGATAAACCCGTCCACCACATACACTTGAAATGGTATGTCATAATTCCCCCCATCTATCTGCCTGCCCAGAACTGGCTACCCAGAAATTTGAAGTCAGGGAAAATAGATAAAATTGTAAGAAATTGATAAGAAATTGGTATGACCAAAAACTAAATGTAAGGTGTTTCAAAAATGGATGAGCTGGAAAAGATAAGGGAGAAAAAATTAAAAGACAAGCTGCAAAAAATGAGTGAAGGAGGTAATAAAGTGTCTGAGCCCATTAAGGTTAACGGAAACAACTTTCAGAAGATTTTACAGGAGAATGAGAACGTAGTAGTAGATTTTTGGGCTGAATGGTGTGGACCATGCAAGCTGGTCGGTCCGGTCATAGACGAGCTGGCAAAAGAATATTCGGATAAAGTGACGTTCGCCAAGCTCAACACCGATGAGAACCAGGAGCTGGCCGCCAGCTACGGCATATCGGCAATACCCACCGTCATATTCTTCAAGAACGGAAAGCCCATGGACCAGATAGTGGGAGCATTTCCCAAAAGCGAAATGGAGAACTGGATAGACAAAAATCTCAACTCCTGATTTTCACTCTTAACGGTTAATTCTTTCAATTCCTTTTATTTTTTATTTAAAATTTAACCCGAATATAAAAGGTAAATAAAGAACAGAACAAGTTTACTGACAACCATCCATTCTATCTGAACATCAGGCTGAAGTAACCCACTGCAGGAACCTTTAGCTTTGCAACACCGACCACCCAGTCCTCTTTTACCGGGCTGGTGAGGGAGGGCTGGTCTACGACTGGATTGTGGTCTCCTTTTGTCAAGTAGCCGGAGTGACTGGCTATCTGGTCGTTGGGTAGCTTGGTGCCCTTCTCTACCCATGCCATGGCTCTGTGGATTACTGGCGTCATATCTTCATCCCCGTTGGGTTTGAATACGATCACGTCTCCGTAATCGCCGAAGCTGGTGTAACCGCTCTTTACTCCTTCGTTCCATGTCACTATATCGGTCCTATCGGAGCTGACAAGGAATACCACATCTCCCCGATGCATATGGGGAACCATGCTCCCTGATTCCACTGCGACCATGAAGGGGTAAGTACCTGTTACTGCAAAACCTATTCCCAGTATAATGGCTACTATAGCCAGGGTGGAGGCAACATCTTTGACTATCCCTATTACCCTATCTTTACTCATACATTCACCCCAAACGAAAAGGTAAATAAATACATCGCCAGGGAAATATGATAGATGGTTGAAGCAAGCTCCAGATTAATTGTCACCAAGTTCGCCATGCACGGGTACAATGTCCATCCCACGGTCATAGAGATACTGAAGGAGGAGCCGGAGAAGCATCTGGACATTGTTGTGGATAAGGCCTGTAGATCAGCTGGTAACAGCTTCATCATAACCCCAGAAGACGTTTCCCCTATTTTGCAGTCCATTAAATCCAGGGATAAAGAAGAGGAAGCGAAGAATAAGGCCAGTAAGACCCTCGAACCCAATGGAGTTAAAGCCCAATCTCAGCATGTTCAACCCCAGCAACCCCAGCAACCCCAGCAACCCCAGCAAGTGCAAAAGAAGGATATTAGTGTCCTGAGGGATATCACGGGTCGAAGCTCGTGTGTGGGGAAGATCGATGATTTCGTCATGTACTTCAATTCCAGGTACGACAAGCTTTCCAAGATCCTCCGCCAGAGATTGCCTCCTGTGGATATTGCCAGTGTCAAAAGACTGAAGTCGGAGAGGGTCAAAGTGATCGGGCTTATCACAGGGCTTAGAGAGAGCATGAACGGCAATATCATAATCGAGCTGGAGGATAAGACGGGCAGGATAAGCGTTGTAGCCTCAGGAAACCTCAAAGAAGAGGCCCAGGAGATACTGGGTGATGAGGTCATCGGAGTGGAGGGATTCCTCAGGGGGCAGAACATTATCGCTGAGAGGCTTCTGCATCCGGAAGTCCCCATGAACGGCAACAAAAAGACCAACAAGGACTTTAACATGCTGTTCATGTCCGATACCCATTTCGGGAGCAACACCTTCATTCATGATGAGTGGAACACCTTTGTAAAGTGGCTCAACTGTGAAATAGGCAAAGACAAGAGTGTCAAGCTTGCTGAGAACATAAAATACATCGTTATAGCTGGGGACATTGTGGATGGAGTGGGGATTTACCCTGAACAGGATAAAGAGCTGGATATTGTTGACATATACGAACAGTACGAGGAAGCCGCAGCACAAATAGGTAAAATGCCTTCCGACGTCAAGATCATATTAGCTCCGGGTAACCACGATGCAGTGAGGCAGGCAGAACCTCAACCCGCCCTCCCCTCAGAATTTGCTGACCTATTCCCCAAGAATGTCATGCACGTAGGGAACCCCTGTCTGCTAAACGTGGAAGGAGTAAAGCTGATGATGTATCACGGCAGAAGCATAGATGATATGGTGCCCAAGCTACACAAAATAAGTTACTCCACACCCCACCAGTGTATGACGGAGATGCTGAAAAGAAGGCATCTGGCACCCATATACGGCGATCGAGCCCTCATAGCTCCCGAGAAAGAAGATCATCTGGTCATCGATGAAGTCCCGGACATCCTTCACTGCGGACACGTGCACACCTACGGAACAATTTTCTATAAGGGCACTTTCCTGGTGAACTCCTCCTGCTGGCAGGCACAAACCGAATTCCAGAAGAAGATGAACCTCAACCCCATCCCGGGTAATGCAACAGTTTACAGACCAGGCGGGGACCCGGTAAGACTCAACTTCTACTCCGGAAGCTGAAAGAACCAAATGATCAAAGGCTGTGAATATACCGCTCATTCAACTCTAAACCGCGATCAGTAAAAGCTGGATGAGACGTTTGCTTCGTTGGAGAAACCTCTGCTCTCCCAGAACCCGCGGTAGTCGGTGTCGTTGGATAACTCGATCTCAGTAACCCATTTGATCCATTTATAACCCCACTTTGACTCCGCAGCGAGTTCAAAGGGAAAACCCCTTTCAGGTGGTATGGTGACATTGTTCATTTTGTAAGCCAGTAAAATATCATTCTCCTTCAGATAATCCAGGGGAAGTGAAGTGGTGTAGCCCTCGTGGGCGTGGAATATAACTGTTGTAGCATCTCCAGCGGGTTGAGAATCATCAATTATATCGCTTACCAGAACGCCCTCCCATAGTATCTTGACACTCCACCCTTCCACACAGTGGAGAGTAATAAGTTTCTGATAGCTCTGATAGTCTGTTATGACCTGTTCGTAGGTGTATTCGGCGGGATTTTCTACCAGTCCGGTAACTGACAGCCTGTATTCTGTGCGGTTGATGTATTGAGGGCCTTTAATGGAGTTCTCTCTAAAATCGTTTATAGAGGAAAGGTTCTCTCCCTGATACTCTCTTACCTCTGAAGGCGCGAGGTCTTGCACCCCATCAGAAAGCCTATCGTACCAATTACCCACAAATAATGCACTGAAAATGAATAACGCGGCAGCAGCGATCACACCAACTAATTTGTAATTGACCATAACTTCTTCTCCTATGCCGCTGAACATATTTATACATTTGCGACAGATCTCGGGATATAAGACCATTTAAGATATTTTTACCCTATTCACCTGATTTAATTGATTTAAATGCTATTCAAAGCTCTCCACATAGGTGATGTAGAATTTGGTGTGTCGAATTTCGCAACCCAAAATATCATTAAGGTTCAGTCATATTACCAGTCATATTACTATTCACTCGATTAGAAAGGTAAGCGATCATGAAACCGGTAGATAGAAGGGAATTCCTCAAATGGATGGGCATATTATCTTCATTCGCCTTCTCCGGCTGTATAGGAAGGGAGAAGGTGGAAGAAGGATTGACAAATCAGTCAGAGGAGGAGACACCAATGCCAGACTCTTCATCGAATAAAAGAGCCAAAGTATATGCCATTAAAACCCAGGACAGGGAGGAAGGAGTAAAAGAGCTTTTGAGCCGTTTTGATCGGCCTTCGGGCAGGGTTGCCGTCAAAGCCAACTACAACAGCGCCGACCCGTTCCCTGCAGCCACTCACATATCAACTCTCTCGGCCATAGTGGATAACATAAAGGAAAGCACTAAGGATATTGTGCTGGCGGAGAGAAGCGGTATGGGGAATACTTCCAGTGTGCTACGGGAAATGGGGGTCATGCAGTTATCTGAGGAAAAGGGGTTTGAAGTAGTCGTCCTTGATGCACTTGGCCCTGATGACTGGGTCCAGAAGGATGCACAGGAAAGTCACTGGGAGAACGGTTTCCTGTTCCCCAACGTCTTTCTGGAAGCGGACTCCATAGTTCAGACCTGCTGCCTTAAGACCCATCAGTTCGGCGGTCACTTCACCATGTCCCTCAAGAACAGCGTGGGCATGGTCGCCGAAAGCAATGGCCACGACTACATGTCCGAGCTCCACCGCTCTCCTCACCAGCGAAAGATGATATCAGAGATAAACACTGCCTACGAACCGGACTTCATTGTCATGGACGGGATCAAGGGATTCTCTAAAGGAGGTCCTGCAAGCGGTACCCTGATAGAGCCGGGAGTCATGCTGGCCAGCAGTGACAGAGTCGCTCTTGACGCCGTAGGCGTAGCCACGCTCAGGATGTATGGGACCACCAGTCAAGTGTCTCAGGATTCAGTGTTCCAGCAGGAACAGATAGCCCGGGCAGTGGAGCTGGGACTGGGTGTGAGGTCACCACAAGATATTGAGCTAATCCCCCTCAACGAAGAGGCACAGAGCTACTGCGAAAAGGTCAAAGAAAAGCTCCTAGCGTAATCAATTAAAACTATAGACCGAAAAACCTTAATGCGTTGCTCCAGGCGACCTTCTCGGTTACTTCATTCCAGAATTTGTCTTCCAGAAGACGAGCAGTGTTGGCTACTGAGACCATTATGGAGGAACCAAATCCCGTATCGCTATTCAGAAGCAAATTATCACATCCAAATACTTCCACTATCCATGCCACGTCCTGCTCGCTCAACTTTCCCTCATCAACAGTCAAGCCAGCTGTGTATCCTTTCTTGAGTATCATCTCTACTGTGCTCGTGCTGGCGTGGTCAATTACAGCTCTCTCTGGCGGGAACTCGAGTTCCTCCAGTATGCTCATTATCTTTTCAGTGACCTGCTGTTTGTTGTTCTTGGGGGTGTGGATTATGCAGGGCTTGTCCAACTTCTTGGCCAGCTTGAGCTGCTGGACAAACACCTCGACCTCCTTATCATCGGCCGTCTCTAACCCAATCTCCCCAAAAGCAACGGATCGGCCATCGCTCTCCATGTAATCAAGCACCTTATCCACGGAAGGTGGGATGCACCGAGGGTGGATGCCGATGGCAGGGTAGATGTTCATTGCTGCTTTGACCCCTCTATAGGGTTCGAATTCGCTCAATTTGCGGAAAAGGTCTATTAGAGTTTCCTGGTAACGGGGTTCGATGGGATAGAATGCGCAGGTGACGGCAGCCTTGATATGGTGTTTGGACATGGTGATCAGGTCCTCTACACTTCTTCCTTCTGAGTGGATGTGAGCGTCGAAATACTTCTGAGGGTCCATATGGGTTAATCATCAATATTCTTTAAAAGAGTAGTGATTAACGCCAGAAGCCAAAACAGTTAAAAGCGTAAAGTCATAAGCCCTTCAATGAGTGATTACCAGTCCTTGGGGTTGAAAGTGGGAATCGAAATCCATCAGCAGCTCGACACAGAACATAAATTATTTTGCTGCTGTCCTACAACTCACAGAGATGTTGAAGAATCAGATTTTGAGTTCTTCCGCTATCTGAGGTCAAAGCGGAGTGAGATAGGGGAAGTGGATAAGGCTGCTCAGGAAGAAGTTGCCCGCAGCAAGAAATTCATTTACAAGTCTTACGATACTACCTGTCTTGTCGAGGCGGATGAAGAGCCGCCGAGGGAGCTCAACAGGGAAGCCATTCAGGTGGCTGTGCTGGTGGCCAAAATGCTGAACATGGCGCCAGCTGACGAAGTCTATGTCATGCGGAAGATAGTCATCGACGGAAGCAACACCACAGGATTCCAGAGAACCGCTCTTCTTGCCTTTAATGGTTATATGGAGGTAGATGGAGACAGGATAGGTGTGGACAGCCTCTGCCTGGAAGAAGAAGCGTGCAGAAAGATTGAAGAGAAGATAGGGGAGGCCACCTACTCTCTGGATAGACTGGGAATACCCTTAGTGGAGATCGGGACTGCGGCGGACATTAAGACCCCGGAGCAGGCCAAGAAAGTGGCTTCCAGACTGGGAATGATGTTGAGATCGACGGGGAAGGTCAAGAGAGGTCTGGGGACCATCAGACAGGACGTGAACATTTCCATCAGGGACGGGGCAAGAGTGGAGATAAAAGGAGTTCAAACCCTGGATATCCTGGACACCAGTGTAGAATACGAGGTAGAGAGACAGCAAAAACTCCTGGAAATAAGAGAAGAGCTGAAGAACAGAGATGCGTCAGTGGAACAGGAGGTATTTTACCTCGGCGATGTCTTCGAGAACACCGGATCCAAGATAATGAAGAAGGCCAAATCGATTAAGGGTATCAAGCTCCAAAAATTCGGTGGCCTGATCGGCAGGGAGATCCAGCCGGGCAGGAGGCTGGGGACGGAGTTCGCTGACATTGCTCGAATGTATGGGCTGGGAGGCATATTCCACACCGACGAGCTACCAGCCTACGGGATAACTGAAGAAGAAGTGGAAGGTATAAAGCGGGCCGTAGATGCAGATAATGAGGATGCAGTTATAATCGCTGCTGGTGAAGCCTTAAGAGTTAAAAGTGCTCTGGAGAGGATGGTCCAGAGAGCCGAATACTGTCTGATCGGCGTGCCTGAAGAGACCAGGAAGTCCAATGAAGATGGGACCACATCTTATCTCCGCCCCCTTCCTGGAGCAGCGAGGATGTATCCCGAGACGGATGTCACTCCCGTCACCATAACCGACGACATGCTGGGAGTGGAAATACCTGAGCTCATTGAGGATAGGGCTAAGAGGTATATGGACAAATACTCGCTATCTAAAGATTTGGCCCACGGGATGGCATCATCCGATAATTTTGAGCTCTTCGAGGAGTATGCGGAAAGGTTATCTCCCACCATCGCTGCCCGGGTTCTCTACCTGGCACCGGCAGAATTGAGGAAAGATGGAGTGGATATCTCCCCACTGACTACCAGCCACTACCAGATGGTCTTCGAGCTAATTGAGGAAGGAAAGATAGCTAAAGAGGGGGTAGAAGAAACCCTCAGGACCTTGTGCCAGAATCCCTCAGCCAGCAAAGAAGATATCATGGAATCCGTGGGACAAACAGAGGACCTTGATTCTTTCATCGAGGATCTGGTGGAACAGAAGAAGGATTTCATTCAGGAGAAGGGGGAGCACGCGTTCAAGCCCTTGATGGGCATTGTAATGAAGGAGTTCAGGGGCAAGGTCGATGGCAAGGAAATTGCGGAGAAATTGAAGAAAGCGCTTGAAAACCGGAAAGATTAGTGGTATTGACTCAGAACTGTAATAACCTTTAAAAGTTATAATATCTTATCAAAGTTCAGGGTGGGGTCATGAGCGATATTGGAGAAATCCTGGAAAAAGAGAAGGTGGATATAGACTATTTCACCGGTAGAAAAATAGCTGTTGATGCCTACAATGCCATTTATCAGTTCATTTCCATAATCAGGCAGCCTGATGGAACCCCTCTCAAGGATACGGAGGGCAGGGTAACCTCTCACCTCTCGGGAATATTTTACAGGATATCCAACATGGTGGACGCCGGAATAAAACCCATTTTCGTGTTCGATGGTGAGCCACCGGTCTTCAAGAGAAGGGAGCTGGAAGAGAGGAAGGAAAGAAGGGATGAAATGAAAAAGAAGTGGAAAGAGTCACTTGAGCGAGGCGAAAAGGATGTCAAGAAATACGCTCAGGCTGCCGAATCAGTTAACGATTATATTGTGGAGACCTCCAAGGAATTGCTGGAGTATATGGGCATACCGCACGTGCAGGCTCCCTCTGAAGGAGAAGCTCAAGCGGCCTACATGTGTATCAAGGGTGACGTGAACTATACCGGCAGTCAGGACTACGATTCCCTGCTATTCGGCAGCCCCAAGCTGGCCAGAAACCTGGCCATAACGGGGAAAAGAAAGTTGCCGGGCAAAAATGTTTATGTGGAAGTGAAGCCGGAGACCATCGACCTGCAATCCAACTTGAACAATCTGGATATCAGCAGGGAGCAGCTGGTGGACATCAATTTGCTCATGGGAACTGATTTCAATGAGGGTGTGAAGGGTGTGGGAGCCAAAAAAGCCCTGAAGCACATCACGGAGCATGGAGACGTATTCAAAGCTCTCTCCGCCATGGAATTACCCTGGAACGATCTTCAGGAGATAAGGAATTTCTTCTTGAACCCACCGGTAGAGGATGAGTATTCCATAAGGTTCAATAAGCCTGATGAGGACAAGATAATAGAATTTCTGTGTGAAGAGCACGACTTCAGCAAAGAGAGGGTTAAGAAAGCATCTGAAAAGCTTAAAGAGCTGGAAGTCAGTCAGATGTCTCTGGAGGACTGGTTTTGAAGCATCATGAAGTGGATATAGAGATCAAGGTTGGGATAGTAACTATCTCTACCTCCAAGTGGAAGAGTTATGGCAATATCAGGGGTATAGAAGCACTTGAGAGCGTGAATGACAATTCGGGCAAAATGATCATGGATAAGCTTTCCCCCAAGTATAATGTGATGGATTACAGGCTTATCCCGGACGATACGGTAAGGATATACCGGGAGGTCACTGGCTCGCTCCAGCATGTGGATGCAGTGGTAACCACCGGCGGGACGGGGATAACTCCCTCGGATCTGACCATTGAGGCCATTGAGCCCATCCTGACCAAAAAGCTTGACGGTTTCGGAGAGATCTTCAGATCGAAAAGTTATGACCAGGTGGGCAGCTCTGCAATCCTCTCCAGAGCACTTGCCGGCCTTCTGGGTGATAAAGCCATATTCTGTCTTCCCGGATCACCTAAAGCGGTGGAGCTGGGGGCAGAAATGGTTAGTGATGTCCTGCAGCATGTAGTAAGCCATGCCAAAGGCTTGAAATAGATAAAAAAGCAAGTTCGTGGTTAAGGAATTTTATTGATAGGTTTGAGGTGATATTTTGACCAAAATAGTGGTTATTGGCGGTGGTGCTGCCGGATTCAAGGCAGCATCGAGAGCAAGGAGAAGGGACGAAAGTGCTGAAATAACTGTTATCGAAAAGAGCAAATACCTGTCGGTTTGCAGGTGCGGGATGCCCTACTTCATAGAGGGATTGATCCACAACGTTACGGACTTACAGTCAACACCCTACGGCATGGTGAGGGACGCTGATTTCTTCAAGAAGGTGAAGAATATCGATGTCATAAGGGGAGAGGTTAAAAGTATCGACCGCTCCGGGAAAACGGTGGAAGTGGAGCAGGACGGCAGTTTCGAGGAGATACCATACGATTATCTGGTTCTGGCTACCGGTACCGAACCCACCAGATTGAACATCTCCGGCATTGATGCTCGGGGAGTGTTCAAGCTCACCAACCCCAACGATGCTCTGGCCATCACGGATTACTGGGAAGAGGAGGACCCAGAAGAGGTGGTTATTATAGGGAGCGGGCCTGTGGGTCTGGAGTGCGCTGAAGCTCTATCCAGGCTGGGCATGGAAGTGACCGTAGTGGAGATGATGGACACCCTCATCCCCCAGATGCTGGACCCCGAGATGTCCCTGGTGGTCCGCAAGCACCTGGAAGACAATGGAGTGAGGGTCAGGACCGCCAGCCAGGTAAAGGAAATACTTACCCAGGATGGGAAGGTTGCCGGAGTTAAGATCGGGGACGAGACGGTCGATTCCCAGATGATGCTGGTTGCTGCGGGCATAAGACCCAATATCAGGCTGGCCAGAGATGCTGGACTTGAAGTGGGAGTTGGGATCAAGGTCAATAGCTACCTGCAGACCAGCGACCCCTCAATTTATGCTGGAGGGGATTGTGTGGAGAACGTGAACGTTCCCACTGGGGAGTCCGTATATACTCCTCTGGGCTCCGTAGCCAACAAACACGGCAGGGTTATCGGGGACAACATAACAGGCGGTAATAGCGAGTTCAAGGGAGTAATGGGAACCATGATATTCAGGACCATGGGATTGAATGTGGCGGCAACCGGATTGAGCGAGAAAGAAGCCCGAGAGATGGGCTATAACGTGGTAACTTCTCTTGTTCCAGGTCCCGACAGGTATCACCACTACCCGGACAGAAAGAACTTGAGGCTCAAATTGATAGCCGATAAGGGTGGCTCTCTACTGGGAGCTCAAGCAGTGGGGGATGGTGTGGTGGACAAGCGCATCGATGTGATCTCTACTGCCATACAGCTCAAAGCCACCGTGGATGACATGACCAATTTAGACCACGCTTACTCCCCGCCATTCTCTACCGGGATAGACCCCGTAATCCATGCAGCCAACATGATAAAGAACAAGCTGGAAGGGCTCATAGACAGCATCTCCATTATCGAGCTGAAGGAAAAGTTCGATAGTGGCCAGGACTTCATTTTACTGGACGTCAGGACGGAGGAAGAGCACCAAAAAGGGCACATTCAGGATGAGAGAGTAGTTCATATCCCCCTCGATAAGTTGAGGGAATCACTGCACTCTCTGGATGAACATAAACAGAAAGAGAAAGAAATAATAGTGGTGTGCCAGATCGGCTCCAGAGCCTACGAAGCGGCAAGGATCCTGCTGGCTAATGGTTATAATGCCAGGATTGCCGACGGATGTATGGCACTGTGGACCTTTGGGTGACAACAAGATTGGGTGATGGACATGAAGATTGGGTTTGTGGGAGCAGGCAGGATCGGCTCGACATCTGCTTTCGCCTGCCTTCTCAGAATGAATGTGGATGAAATAGCCCTAGTGGACGTATTCGAAGATGTTGCCGTAGGCGAAGCAATGGACTTAAGGCATGCTGCAGCTGCAATGGATATCTACCCCCGGATAGTGGGGGGCACGGACTACTCACTTCTGGAGGGTAGTGATGTAGTGGTCGTCTCTGCAGGCATGGCCAGGAAGCCGGGTATGACCAGACTGGACCTTGCAGTAAAGAATGCAGGTATAATAAAGGATATTGCAGGAAAACTAAAGGATCTGGATACCAACATACTGGTGGTCACCAATCCCATGGACCTCATGACCTATATAATGTGGAAGGAAAGCGGAAAGCCCAGGAAAAACGTTTTCGGGATGGGCAACCTGCTGGACACCTCCAGGCTGAAGGACCAGCTGAACGCCAGCTCCGTGAGCAGTGAGAGTGAGACATACATAATAGGAGAGCATGGAGACAGCATGTTCTCTGCAGAGTCTCTAGCAAGCGCCAGTACCAACTTTGACTACCTGCTGGAGAATACCAGGGCGGTGGCTGCTGAAGTGATCAAGAGAAAAGGGGCTACATTTTATGGTCCCGCTGTCTGCATATACAGGATGGTCAAGGCCGTGGCAGAGGACACAAAAGAAGAGATACCGACTTCAGTCATCCTTCAGGGCGAATACGGCATAAGTGATGTGGCCGTGGGCGTTCCGGCCGTTCTGGGTAAGAATGGAGTAGAAAAGGTAGTAGAATACGATCTGACAGACAAAGAGCTGGATGCATTAAGGAATTCTGCGAAGATCATCAAACAGAAGCTGGCAGATGCTGGTTACTGAATTGATCTGTGAGAAAAGTTAATTGGTGCAGACCGGGAGTGTAGAGACTTCAGCTAGAGCACCCGGAACTCCAGTCGGTCTTATCCTTCCAGTAGCTTTCCTGGGCGCCATTTTACCTCTGTCTCTATAGCACCCCTCCAGCCTGCATATATACTATGTTTTTGATACTATTTAACCCTTGTGGTCGGTCTATATTCTTAAAAGACGATAATAATTTTACTGCTGGCGCTATGAAGCAATCTTTAACGCTCTAATTACAATAGAACGAGTTCAAAGAGATATCTGGAGTACAAAGGTACTCATCATCATGCGAAAAACCATAACTTCTACCATACCTTCAGTAATGGCATATGGACTAACTTTCAGTAATGAAATTGTTAATAAGAAAGTATTAATAATGCAGTTCCAATCATTTAACCATGGATGACCAAGGCGTATCGCCCCTCATCGGCTTCATATTGATCACTTTTATGGTAGTAATGTTCCTGGGCGCTGTCCAGTCCACAGTCCCTCAAAGATGTGAGCAAGTGGAGGCTGAACACATTAGCCATCTGGAGAGCCAGATATCAGGCCTGAAAGATGTTCCCTCAACTATCCATACCCATAAGATCTGCATGGGAGCAGAGTATCCTCAATACCTCTTTCTCATGACCCCCAATACAATGTCCACCTCTCTAACCATTGAGAAAATCAATTTGAGCCTCGAGTATGATCAGATACTGGCCAACGGCTCCAGAGTAGAGCGAGAAATGAATATCACTTCAACCAGGGTCAAATTATCTCCCAAATACTTCTATTACCCTCAGGAATCACTTGTTCTCGAAAATACTGCTTTATTCAAGAAAACTGCCGGAAATGATTACATAAATCTCTCGGACCAGACAATATTCAGGAATGAGGTTGATCTGGAGCTAATGGAGTATCCCTTTCTCCCTCAAGGCCCGCAGAACTCCCAATCGAAGTCTTTTACGGGGAGTGAAAACTTTTACCTTACGGTAGAGCCCATCTCCAGAGAAGGCAGCATGCTGGTGGAAGACCTCCGCATCACCTTCAAGAGCGTGAATCCCGGTTACTGGGAGGATGTCCCCGATTACGAGGTAGAAGTTGACGGTGACACGGTCTCCGTTAAAAAAGGAGGTATAACGTCCTTGAAATATGCTTATGCACTGATATACGGTAGTTCTACTGGTAGCGAAATCGATTACAGCAGATACTCTTCTAAAAACTGGGATACGTCAACTCAAACCAAGATAGTCCCCAAAATCGATCATCCCCTGGTCTTCAGCAGTAATGAAACCGAGTTCTTGGACGTCTTGCTGACGGTGGATGGATACGGTAATCCGGTTGAGGGCTTAAAAATAGAATGTAATGCTACACTGGGCGATGTCGTTCCCCGGAGTAAACCTACGGACTCACAGGGCGAAGCAGATTTCCTGTACGCTGCACCCCAAGTAAAACACAAGGACAGAAAAGGAACGATAATCTTTAGCTGTCCTAACTGCACTACACAAAAAATTATAACTTATGAGGTGAAAGTCCTATCGGGGAAACCCGGTATGCAGTATAAGCTAAGTGCTGGAATAGATGGGGATCAATGGCATTAGATCAAATATAAAGTCAGTTGGGATAGGATTAAATTAGATGAGAGCGCATATAGGATAATGCCTCATTGAATAGAGGTGATAGCATGGAGAGTATGAAAGTAAATATATGGTTCGAAGCGGTCGAAGCTATACCTGAGATCTATGTTCAGCAAGTAGAAGTCAGTCAGGTCCCTGAAATGTTGAACAAGTTGTGGGGTCAGGTGGGTGAACATTATACTTCCGTAGATAAGTTTCTGGACAGAGTGTACATATCGCCAGATAGCATAGATACTCTGGAAAAACTTGATGAGTACGAGGAGACGGTGTCCACCCGTTGAATTAAAGCAGGAAAATAATTGTTCTTATCCCTAAGTTCTTCCCCCGAGAGTGGTGAGGGATACCTTCTCTTGTGCTTTGTTTCGATAATTTGATTGATAAAAATCTCTCAGCATAAGGTGAAAAGAGTTTATTTTCGTATAACTTGAAATTAGAAGTATTATTTGTATTCCATTTTTCTCCAAAAAAGTTTAAAAACCTCATGAACTTATTGCTGAATTATCAAGGTTAAGTAGGTGAGGGCCTATGCAATCAGACATACCAGTAAAAGAAGTAATGACAAGAGAGGTTTGTACTTCAACCAAGGAGGTATCCTTACTTAATGCTTCTCGCAAGATGATTAAGTATGGTGTCGGAAGTATTATAGTTGTGGAGAATCACTCTACTCTGGGTGTGGTTACGGAAAGAGATATTCTTACCAAAGTTGTGGCCAGAAATAAGGTACCAAATAAGGTCAAACTTGAGGAGATCATGAGTTCTCCTACGATCACCTTAGGCCCCAATACGAGTATTCGAGAAGCCTCTGAGATCATGCAGAAGAAAGGCATCCGAAGATTACCCGTAGTGGAAAACGGTGAGCTGGTGGGTATTATTACCGATAACGACATATTGAGCGTCTCTTTTGACCTCAATGAACTATCCGGATTGCTCTCGAGAGAAGAGCCGCTGTACATGGAAGAAATGCCGGGTAAATGTGAGCATTGCGGCAGGGTCTCAAGTGATCTGGTAGAGGTCAACGGTTTGAGAGTTTGCGAAGATTGTGCAGAGATGATAGAGTAGATAGAGTATATTGGTGACCATAAAGTGGGTAGATCAGGATTGCATGACCGTGCATTCGTTTATTAAAAATCGGGGTTTTTGATGAGTGTAAAGAGAGGAGAGTATCCTGGCAGGTTAAGGAACAATGAAAAGAAGAAGTTAAAGCCCGGAAGTGTTATGGATATCGCTACCACGGAAGTGGTGACTGCTCCGCCGACCTCGACCATCATGAGCATTCTCAAGACCATGGTGGGCTACAGTTTTAGAAGAGTTCCCATTGTGGACTCCGGAACGAAGAGGCTGGAAGGAATAACCACTGGAACGGACATCATCAACTTTTTTGGTGGAGGCAGCAAGCACAAGATAGTGGAAGAGAGATACGGTAATAACCTGCTGGCCGCAGTGAACGAAAGTGTAAGAGAGATAATGGAGAAACCCACTGCTGTTAACTTCACGTATGACTGGGAAGACGCACTGGAGGTAATGTTCGGAAGGAAGGTAGGCGGTTGCCCCATTCTTGACAAAGAGGGCAGGATTATGGGTATAATCACCGAAAGAGATATTCTGGAGTTCTTATCCCGCCAGACCGAGTTCGATGGTGTAGTGGGGGATTTCATGACCACCGGGGTGGTGACTATTGGCCCGCACACCACCATTGAGGAAGCAATGAAAACTATCAGCTCCAAAAAGATCAGGAGACTTCCAGTGATCCAGGACGGCGTTCTGCTGGGATTGATAACTTCTTCAGCGTTATTGCGTTATTTTGGTAGTGGTGAAGCGTTCAGAATGCTGGTTACAGGTGATGTTACAGACGTCCACCAGAAACCCATCAAGCTGATACTTTCAGACGAATCTCTTCTGGAGTACAAGGACCTGTTGACGTTCTCCCCTGAGGATAGAATCTCTCAAGTTGCCACGGAAATGATAAAAAAGAACCACGGAGCGGCTTTGATAATGGGAGGAGAACTTGAGGGTTTGATAACGGAGCGAGACCTGGTCTACTTCCTGTTTAAAGCATTGAGAAAATGAAGATGAGTTTCATTGCCGAAGCTCTCGATTTAACCCCATCTTCCGCCAGAAGACTAAAAGAAAGAAAGGTCCTCAGAAAAGCCTGGCTGGACCACCCTTTTTTCCCTGATATTGAGCAGGCGTACTGCCTGAGCAAAAAATTCGGTAAATACGAGGAGGGTACTCTGGCAGCACAGATAAATAACGAGCCCGTTATCGTCAGAGGATTCCCCAAGATCAGGAGGGCGCTGACCCTGTATCCCACCATTAAAAAGCGGTTCAGGGGAGAGGTAGTGGTGGAAGAGAAAATGAACGGTTATAATGTGAGGATCGTCAAATTCGGGGACAATCTTTATGCGGTCACCCGAAGAGGTCTAGTTTGCCCCTACACTACCGAGAAGGCGAGAGAAAAGATCAACCCGGAGTTCTTCACTGACAACCCGCAACTGATGCTGTGCAGTGAAGGTGTAGGGGAGGAGTCCCCCTTTGTCCCCAAGAAGATATACGGTAACAAGGAGCTGGAGTTCTACGTGTTCGACATCAGGAACAGAAGAACGAATACGGCACTTCCCATAAGCAGAAAAGAAGAGATGGCTGAAGAATATGATCTGCAGCTTGCCCCCCTTTTGGGCCGCACGGAGAGCACTAAAGCTCACCAGGTAGTGAGGGATATAGTGGTCGATCTCGGTAAGGAGGGAAGAGAAGGAGTGGTCATAAAAGACCCGGAGATGAGGAGGGCACCGCTCAAATACACTTCCAGCCAATCCACCGCTTCGGATTTGAGGTACGCTTTCAAATACTTCAACGAATACGGGAAAGATTATATGTTCTCCAGGATTATTAGGGAGGCGTTTCAGAGCTTCGAATTCGAGGAAAGTGAGGAGGAGCTGGAAGAAAGGTGTCTGAGACTCGGGGAGGCTATTCTGAAGCCCATTATAGAGAGCATAAGAGAAGTTAACGATGGCAGGAGAGTAGCAGAGGACAATTATCCCACATTTAGAGATCCTGAGGTCCTGGAGCTGTTCAAAGAGCACTTACAGCGAATGGGTGTGGAAGCCAGGTTCGAGGACGTCATTCCTCAGAACGAGCACTACATCCTTCATCTGGAGAGACAGATGAAAAGCACAACAGATAAAATAGCCAACCTCCTCAAAGGTAATGTATGGTGATCGCAGCCGGAGTTGATGCTGGCACGGAGACCTATCAGGTCTATGCCATGGAAAACGGGCAAGAACTCTTCAGCCGTATACTGGAAACTTCCACAGTGAAGAAGAACCCTGAACTTATTTTTGATGCCCTTGAAGAGAGTGGGGCGGAAGCTGTTGCCGGTCTATCGGGTTACGGCTCACCCGTAAAGAGTTTCACCGACCTGACCGATGAAGATATATCGTTGATGACCTTGAGCAAAGATAAAAAACCTTCAGTGGGTCTGCGAGCCCTGATAGAGATGGCAAGGTCGAGTAAGATCAACATCAAGACCATTCCGGGGGTGATCCACCTCCCCACAGTCCCGGAATACAGGAAGATCAACAAAATAGATATGGGGACTCCTGATAAGGTCTGCTCCGTTGCACTGGCGCTTGACCAGCTAAGCGAAGAAGTCGAATACGGTGAACAGAACTTCGTTCTGGTGGAAGCCGGTTCCGGATTCAATGCATTTATTGCGGTGGAGGGAGGAAAAATTGTGGATGGGATAGGGGGCACCTCCGGCTCTCTCGCCTACAGGTCCACCGGCTCCATAGACGGTGAATTGGCTTACCTGCTTTCTCCTTTCCCCAAGTCCATGATATTCAATGGAGGCATCAAAAATTATTTTGGCCTGACTGCAGCTCCGGAGGACTTACCCCAGGAGATTATGGAGTGGCTGGCGGAGCTGATGTTCAAAGGAATAAGGTCGGTAGAGACAGCAATGAAAGATAGGCCCGTGAGGATAATGACCTCCGGAAGATTCTTTTCCATCCCCCGTTTCAGGAAAGTGTTCCAGGAAGCAGGAGATGACTACCGCTATGAGATTTTGGACCTCAAGGGAGGTAAGCAATCTGCAATGGGGGCGGCGATTATTGCAGATGGGCTTTCTGGAGGGCGGTTCGAAGATCTGGTGGAGCACCTGGAGATCAAAAGAGCGGGAGGCACTGTTCTGGATTACATGGCCCCTGAAGTAAAGAGATACCTTGATTTCCCTTAGCAGACCGACTTTTGACCCCATTGTTCGAAGTTTTCTCTCGAAAGCCGTATATTGAAAGAATAATAGTAGTGGTGGTTGTACCACCACTTTAGACAGGTGGCGGGAGGTTTCGCTCTTTACTGTCTGAGCAATGGTGTTCTTTAAGGGACAAATACCTGTCGTGTAATGCGAAAGTAACATTTGATTATGCGGTTTTAAACTATAAGTATTGAGGCAAGTTTAATAAGTGGCGAAAACCAATTTATTGTATGGAGATCGAAGTGAATATTAAAGATAACGACTCAGAATTTGGTTTTGGTAGGGCAAGAGAGCTGGCAAAATATCTTGCATCCAATTTCGGAGACGCTATGATGCTCTCCTGGTGTGATCACGAGAAGGGTGACTGGTATCCCGTTGCAGAATGCTGCGGAGATAAGAGCTGGGAAATATACGCCAATAAAAGGGGAAGCAACCTGAGGATAACCGTAAACAAGGATTATGAGTTCATGTTCTACCTGAATTGAAAGAAAACTTACCTCATTTCTTTTACATCTTAGAATAAATAATTTAGTTATAGTAGTAACCTAATTTCTGATTTTACTTACGTACAGTTATAAGTACTTTCAGAACAGACAGTCGATACTGAAAGTCGATATTGAAGGTGCGGGGGGTTAAGAATGTTCATAGCATGTAGGGCATGTGGAAAGAGGTTTGCTGGAGATAATATTTACGCTTTATTAGAGGAAATGAGAAACCATATGGAAGAACACCGCATTAGAGGAAATGTACCTCTTGTAATAGTGGATGAGATTAACACAGCTACCAATACAGCTACCACAAAATCTAATCTGTTGATATACTGACTCTTTTCTACTATTATAGGCTCTTCGCTCTTCAGCAAAACTTAAGTAATAACTTCAAATTTTCTTTTTGAAACAATGCCTAAGTGTCCGAAATGCGGTGAAAGCGTTTCTTCTACATGGAGATACTGTGGTGCCTGTGGAGCGAATTTGCTGGGTTACAGAAGAAGAAATTATGCTCTTGCTGTCTTTGGGGCTCTCTTTATTGTCATAGGTTTATTTATGCCTTCAGATCCCGGTGCTATGGATAAGCTGGTCCTCTACGCTATGGGGATTGTGTTGGCGTTCTTCGGAATCGTTCTGGAGCTGTTCAGGAACCGGCAGGAGAATAAAATAATAGAGTCTAAAAAATACTGATTTTTCAATTTCGACCACTCATTTTTGGTTGATTTCCTTATCATCAAGTCCTTAAAGCAAAAGATTTATGATAGTTCAGGACAACTATATTATGCCGGGGTTAGTTTTATGCGAACGTTTAAGTGGAAACTATTCGAAAGAAAGGGTCAAAGCAAAGAAGCCGGTAAGGACGAAAAACTCCTGCAAGAAAACCTTGAAGACCTTAAGGACGAGGCGTTGAATAAAGATAAAAGGAACCTTAAGGAGGTTGCTAAAGAGGTCCTGAAAGAGGAATAATTAAGTTTTAAGCCTTAAATGGAAACCTAATCCTTAACATTTATTTTTATTTTTAAGGAATGGATTTATTCGGCTTTCCAGTCAATTTTAGCTGGCCAGGAATGGCTCGGTTGCTTTGCTCATCTTCAAGATGACGTAGAGGGCGATTATGGCTGCCAGGGACTCCATGGGCAGGTATGCGTTGGGAATGAAGGCCATGCTGATTATAGCTACTCCTGAGAACAGCACCAGTAGGAATGAGTTGGAGAATATGGCTGAGAAGTTCTCGTAGAAAAAGGTCAATTTCAGCTCTCTTATTACCAGCATGGGGTAGAGGAGAACGAAAAAGATGGGCAGCAAGATGAGCCCTGGTATCATGAAGGGCTGTAGCTTCAAAAAAGCGAGCTCTTTACCCATTAACCATGTGATGGACGCGTATAGTATGCCATTCTTGAGCCTCATGAGGTCTATGTGACCATTGACTTTTATGCTGAATTTTCCATCCATTATCACGCTCCACAGGAGATAAAACGCTGCAACTGTGACCGAGAACCCGAAGAAGAGTTCAATGAACATGTGATTCAAGTGGTAGAAATGGCTGTACATGTGGACGAACAGAGTAAAGCATACCAGCATGTAGAAATTGACCACGGATGAAAGGCTTTTCTCTTCATCAAGCCCGTTTTCCAGATTGAATGAGTATCCGACCAACCCCACAATAGTTGCTACTATACCTATGACCACAATTATCATCATAATGAAATATGATCTGGATTGTTATAAACATTTCGTTCTATAGTAAATTGTTAAGTGTTCCTTAAATTTGCAATACTTATTTTCGACTTGCCCAAAAAGTTTTAAAAAAGTCTTGCTTATATATCAAATAACATGTCAGAAAAATTGCCCAAACTTGCGGCTTTCGTTAGATCGCTTGAGAATATAGGCTTTAATTTCAACTTTAATAAGTTTGATGATAGGCTCAGGCTACAAAAATTTGTTTATTTAGCTAAAGGATTTGGTTTTGATCCTGGTTATTCATATAATTTGTACATTCATGGCCCTTATTCACCTGAGCTAGCAGATGACTACTATCAACTTGGGGAAGACCTAAGTGGAGAAGAAATAGATTTAGCGAGTGAATTTTTTGACCTTGTTGAGAACAAAACTGAAAGATGGCTAGAATTTGCTGCTACTTTTGTAATGATCACCAAAAAGAACTCGGGGGTTTCTGATGAGGATAAAATAAAGTTAGTTCTAAGAAACAAACCCTGGGCGAATAGAGAAGAATTGGAATCAGTGTTAAACGAATTAAAAAAGTATAAGTTAATCAACTAAAACCTATCTGAAATCTTGAAATTGTTTCCCAATCTTTCTTTTTCTTTCTCAATATAATCATCATAGAAAAATTGTTCTTCAGTAGTTAAGAACCACTTTGTATCAAAATCTAAAAGAGCGTGAGTTATTATCAGAGTATCATGAGATTCATACCGTTCGTCAACATCCATAATAGATTTTGCTTTTGTGTAATTATCTTTTTTTGGGCTGGGGAAATCTGCCTCAAGATTCTTCAGAATCTCTAGAAATTTTGAGGATACATTATCCAGGCACTCATTTCTTATACACCACAATAAGAACTCTCCCAGAACAACTGAAGGTATTTTAATGTCGATCTCTGGGTTTTGTTCACTCATCTTGATTGCTTTATGGATTACATTTCTTGATAGGTTCATTATATCACGATCTTTTTCATCAAAATACCCGATAATAATGCTTGAGTCGAGATAAATGCTCTGCTGGGACATTAGAATCTAATTTTGGTATTTGATTTTTTAATCTACTGATTGGTGTGAAACTGGAAAACAAAAGCGGTCATTCTGGTGGAGTTCGACCCATGTCCGGTGGGTCTCATCTCAGGTTATTCACCTCGTCACAATACGGGTTCTCAACAATTGAGTTGGGTACTTTACATCATGATTTATCAGCAGTGACAATTTTTCTCAGTCGTAACTCATACTCATGCGAAAACTTTAAAAACAAAATTACATTAGGAGTAACTCACTCGTCAAAGCTAAAATTAAAATTACAGGTCGAAAAATAATCAATTTCCCGTTAAAACCGGCTTGATTGAGAATTCGGCCAAAATAAAAGCTTAGAGGTGGTGAACAAAATGAGTGAAAATATGGGTGATAACGATGATAGTAGGGAGACACATAATCGCGGAACTTTATGGTGTCTCAGAGGAGCTGATAGCTTACGAGGATACAGTGAGGAAGGTTTTAGAGGAGGTGGCGGATAAGGCTGAGCTGGACAGAGTAGGTTCTGTTTACAAACAGTTTAGCCCTTATGGTGTTACGGGCGTTATTCTTATTGCCGAATCTCACATTTCCATTCATACGTGGCCCGAATACGGGCTTGTAAATCTCGACGTTTTTACCTGTGGCGACACCTCAAAGGTGGAAAAAGCCTTTGAACTTTTCCTGCAAAAATTCAAGCCTGAGTCCTATAGACACTACGTACTGGATAGGGGTTAGCCATGGAATCCAGAATAAAGAACCAGATAATCCAGCTCCTCGCAAACGGAGAGAAGTCGGTGTATGAGCTGGTGGACAAGCAGGACGCCAGCTTACCGGAATTCTTTAGCATTATGCAGGAAATGCAGGACGAAGGCTCACTATCAATGGAGGATGGCAAAATAGCCGTTTCACAGGAACTCGCCAATGAGAATGAAAGATTAAAGGCCATTGAAGAGCAGGGGTGCAGCTGCTGTTTTTCTACAGGTTACAGGATAGGTGGTTTTCTCCAGAGCGTGCAGGAGAAGTTCGAAGAGATCGCCGAAGACCGGCCTAAAGCTATAGAGGAATACGATCAGGGCTTTATATCTCCCGTGGATATCATGAAGAGAATAGCATTCATGTACGAGAGAGGGGATCTGCTAAACGCTCATATATTTGTTGTGGGAGATGATGACCTCTTCAGCATTGCCGTAGCCCTAACCGGCCTACCTCAGAAGGTGTGGGTAGGAGAAATCGATGAGAGGCTGGTATCATTCATAAATGAGGCTGCCGCCAGTTATGATCTGCCTGTGGAAGCGAACTTGTTCGATATCCAGCAGCCTCTCCCCTCTGATGTCAGGGGCAGTTTCGATATCTTTGTTACCGATCCCGTGGAGACAGTCCCGGGACTAACCCTTTTCCTTTCCCGCGCAGTCTCGGCCCTTAGGGGAGAGGGTTGCAGCGGTTATTTCGGGCTCACTACTCTGGAAGCGTCCCGCAAGAAATGGTTCGAAATGGAGAAGAGGCTTCATGATATGGGTTTCGTCATAACCGATCTGAGAAGGAAATTCAGCGTTTATCCTCAGACGGATAACAACTTCTTCAGGTATCAGCAGAAGCTCCCCATAATAGAAAAGATCGGGAGCGAAGTGGATTACGACTGGTATAAATCCACTTTCTGCAGAGTTGAAGCGGTTAAAGAACCGCAGCCAATGGTAGAAGGCGAAATGATACTGGATGACGAAGTGTATCGAGATGACGAGAGCTGGGCAACCCCATACTAGATCATATTGAGTAAATTTATGTCCATATCTAAGTGTTTAGTATTGATAGTGTTGAATTAAGTGGTGTGTAACTATGCAGCATGTGGATGGTAAAACAATAACCGGTAAGGATATTGCTGATCGAATGAAGAAGGTCAAGAACAAGATAGGTGTTATGAGCGGTAAAGGTGGAGTAGGTAAATCCACAGTAACCGCATTACTGGCTGTCCATCTGGCCAGAGAAGGATATAATGTGGGCGTCTACGATGTCGATTTTCTGGGCCCCAGCATCCCCCGGCTCTTCGGTATTGAGAGCAAGAAACAGGAGATGATAATGAGCGAAGAAGGGCTGGAGCCCGTTTATACGGATAAATTGGGTATCAGAGTGCTATCCATCCAGTTCCTCCTCCCCAGAAGTGAATCACCTGTTTCGTGGAGAGGGGTTGCCATAAACCAGGCCATAAGGTCTTTTCTGGGGGGAACCGCATTCGGCGATCTGGACTACCTGGTATTCGACTTCCCACCCGGAACCGGAGAAGCCCTGCTCACAGTGCTTGACTTCGTGGAGCTCGACGGCTCCCTGATGGTCACCATACCCCACGACCTCTCGGAGATGGTGGTGGAAAAAGCCATTAAGATGTCGCAGAAGGTTGATACCGAGATAGTCGGCCTTGTAGAGAATATGAGCTACTTTAAATGCCCCACCTGCGGCGATGAGACCAAGATCTTCTATGGTGAGGAAGTGGACAAGCTGGCTGCCAAATACGATATTAAAAACGTCTTCAAGATACCCATAGACCTCAAACTATCCAAATTCGCGGAAAGGGGCAGAATCGAGGACTTCAAGACAGACTACTTCCAGGATTTTAGCTTTTAGTTAATATAATCTTTTTTAATCTAAACATCCGTAAATATATTCTGTAGGGATCTGGAAACCGCCAACACCAGTCCGACACCCATCAACAGGTAGAGACCCACGTATCCCATAGAAAAGGGTGATCCGGCGGCTATTCGGGACGTGAGGATGGCGGGCAGCTCTGGTGAAGAGAACATCAACGGAATTATTCCCACGATCAACAGGGAGAACACCAGCTGTGCTCTTTCCCTGTCTCTGGAGATGGTGACGGATAGGGCTGATATGGCCAGAAAGATGAGGGAGATGGATATGGATAGCAGTATTACGAGGGGAATGTTGGCTATCTCTATCCCGTTCAGTATTAACAGGATTATCCATGTGGGGGTCAGTAGGGCGGTGAGGAGGACCGAGCTGAGCATTTTCCCTTGAACTATCTGCTGCTCTCCCACGGGAGTGGAAAGCAGTACGTGGGCGGTTTTGGTCTCTTTCTCTTCCGAGATGAGGTCGATGAACATTCCTGCAGAAGTTGCTGCCGTGGTTATCACCAGCAGAGGAATGAGTAGTATGTAGATGAACTCATAGGTTATGGAAACGCTTTCCGGAACCTCGATCTCCTTGAACTGAGTATTATAGGTCTTTAGCTCCAGTGATGGAGGTATATCTCGCATGGACCTCATTTTCTCTTCATATTCTCTCAGCCTCTCTTTGAGTAGGAGGGAGGATTGGATCGCTTTTATTTCCTCTTTGGGCAATATGACCCGCACGTAATTGGTGTCAGAGTATTTTTCTTCGGTCAAAAGCACTACCGAATCGATTCTACCATCGTAAAAGTCATCCAGCGCCGCGTCAAGTGAATCGTAGGTGCTGTAGGGGTCGATGGTGTCTCTCAAAACGGGTGCATCACCTACAAGACCCACCCTAACGTCCTTTTCTATGGCGTAGCCTGTGGCTCCCGGACTATACAGCACCAGAAGACCGAACGTGATGACCGAAGCGAATAAGGCTACGAATAGCTGTAGTGCCACAATGCTGATTAGGGTCCTCTCTTTGAAGGCCGATTTGAGGTCCTTCCACGCTATCTGAAGTATCATAGCAGCATCAACACCCCATAGTTATATGCGAAGTGCAACAGGCTGGAACAGACAAGAGCGTACTTGAAAGACCATCTCTTCATGATTATCGCAAAGACCAGTATAGAAGTCACATGGATGATTAGGGGAATGACCAGGTATTGAGCGAAGAACAAATTATTGAACTGGGTCACCACGTTGAGGAAGGTTAACAACTTTTCTCCCGCAAAAAATCCTACACCGCAGAAAAGAGCTGCTTTGTACGCGTTAAACCCGTTTTTATGGGCTACATAGACTGCACTGCCCTTGAAAACCTCTTCTAAAGTAGCGATTATTAGCAAAAATATTGGTATGGACTTTTCCAGGGGCATGACGAATAATACTGAAAGCAGAAGGAATTCCGCCATGAAAATGAAGGGAAGGGAGGCCATTGCGGCAAGTATAGTGTAATACTCTCCTTTTATCGCCCCGCTGAGTATAACAAAGAACCTCTGGGACAGGCTGTGGCTGGAGATCACTTCTGGTGTAAGGGCTTTGGATGAGAGGTAGAGGAGCACCGCTCCCATGGCGTAGAACTGGAAAGTAGCGAACAAATACTCGCTGATACCTACGCCCTCCCCTTCAAAGGTGGCCAGCATCAGGGTGATGGGGGAGACCTTGCTTACGGGGATACTCCCTCCAAAGATAGCCGGAATGAATATGTAGGCGGTGACCACCAGCGATGAAGCCACAACCAGAAAGGTCATTTCTCTGTAGCTCCTGGAGATAAGGGCCAGGAACATCTGGAGCGTGGCGAAGAAGAATATTATGGGAAATATGTATATGAGGGTCAGCCAGCTCCTGTCAAACAGGAAAGCCACCATCAACACAGCAAATACCGAAATCGCCAGATAAGGAGTTAGTTTCCCCATCAAGAGCTTTAACCCGGATATGGGTGTGGACAGGAGCACGTCTATTTTTCTGGTAACTCTATCCTCGATCAAAGAAGACGAAAAGACCTGAATGACGAAATAAGAAGGTATTATAAAGAAGAAGGCATATATCATCTTTCCCATGAGGCTGGGAGGAGAGAAATTATCCGGAGTAGTGTATCCTGACTCTGACTGAGTCCCGGAACTCCTACTGCCGATGAGGCTTTTATCAGTGTTAGGGTCAAGGTCTTTATCCTGATCATCTTCTTGCTTTATCTCTTCAGCTTTTTCCTGCGCTGATCCTTCTTGGTCCTGATCATCTTCCCGAGATGTTTCTTCCTTGCTTCCGTCCATTTGGGGTTGATAGACCAGATCTCTCTTTAGATATGTGGAATCGACATATACTGGAAAAGCGTCTTCCCCGTATCTGTTGTACAGCTCTTCTTCGAACTCGTTCTTTAGATAGCTCCTCAGCTCGTCGGCTGCAGACCTGGACCTGTCTGCCTCGGTCAGCACCACATAGAGGCCAGAACTCTGTCCCAGATAGACGTCAACTTTATCGCTGTGAACACTATCCACACTGTCGGTGTGGTAATTGACAAACTCGTTCTCCGGTATGTTGAACTGGCTTGCTACCGTATAGAATCGCTGGTCGGATTTCAATCCCGAATCGATGGAGTAGTGGGTGAGAAAACCTGCAAAAATTGAGATTAGAACGATAATAAAAAGAAATTTTTTGGAGTATTTTTTTGCCGACTTCTTGAGCTCCACCCGAGCCACTTTTAGCATTATTTGGTCTCTCCGCTTACCTGACGGAAACCATTGGGGGGTACGATTCTTTTCTTTCCGACCGTACTAACTGGCTTCTCAGCAGATATAACTCTTCAAATAATTCTTGCTGCTCAGGCTCCAATTCAGGGTAGCAGTCGTTCTCAAAATCCATTCCGTAGGGGCAGAGTCCATAGATACAGGGAAAACAGTATCTGCTCTTGTATTCATCTCTACAGGGCTTACCCATTATCAAAACTGACATCCAGCTCACCACAATCATAATAATCATCTTGCCACTAATAAACTTTTTGCCTCACCACCCGACTGAAAAAACCTAATATAATCCTAATTACTATCATTATTATGCTCAATGTCAGCCAATTAAATAAAGATTATGGGGACTTTAAAGCCCTACAGGACGTGAGTTTCAAGCTGGAAAAAGGACAGATCCTCGGTCTTGTGGGAGAGAACGGCGCAGGAAAGTCCACTATCATCAAGATACTTTCGGGTCTAATAGAACCCAGCTCGGGGGAGGTGGAATACTTCGGTAAAGACTTCTTCTCCCACAGAGGAGAGATAAAACAGCATATCGGCTACCTTCCGGAGACGGACTCCCTGTACGAGAACATGAGCCCGCTGGAGTATCTGGGGTTCTTTGCATCCCTCTATGGCATACCATCGGATAAAGCCGAATCAAAGGCGAGTGAGCTTATCAACATGCTGAATTTGCCTGAAAATAAGTCCATAGGAGAGTTCTCCAAAGGGATGAAGAGAAAAGTCTCTATAGCCAGGACCCTGATCCATGAGCCTGAGATACTCATCTACGACGAGCCTACCGGCGGGCTGGACCCCTCAACCTCGCTGTTCATCTCGGAGTTCATGAAGAGCCTCAAAGAGGAGGGAAAAGGGATTCTTTTCTCTGCCCACAATATGTATTATGTTGAGGCAGTATGTGATGAGATCATTGTCCTCAAAGGCGGTAGAATACTATATTATGGGACGGTGGACGCATTGAGGCAGACCAAAAAATATATCCTGCACTACCAGGAAAATTCGAAAGTAGAGTCCTTTGAAACCTCAGACGTCAGCGAGCTCAACTCCTTTATGAAATCCCTCACCGCTTCCGGAGGGAAGATAGTCAAGATAGATTCTCAGGTGGCTCGGCTTGAAGATCTCTACTTTTCGATACTGGAGGAAAGCAGCTCATAAATAAAATGAATTTATAAATATAAGCAAAAAAATTATCTTTTGATTCTCTCGGGCGTGAAACCTTTTTTGACCAGCAAATCCTTCACCTTGTTGATATGGTTCCCCTGTAACTCAATGGTGCCTTTTTTCACTGTACCGCCGCAGGCAAGGTTGGACTTCAAGTATTTTGCCAGATCATCAATGTTGATCTCACCACTATTAATACCCTGAACAATAGTAACCTCTTTGCCGTATCTTCTCTTGTTGGTCTTTATAACGATCTGTTGCTGCTCTTTGGCTACTTCCTCGCAAACGCACAAATCTCTCGGTAATCCACAAATGTTGCATACTTCCGGACTCATTTTCTATATTTAACTTGACTACATCACATTTTAAACTTTCGGTATATAATAGAAAGACCGATCATAGACCGGCATAAAGTGGTGGAGTTAATCACAGAGAACAGTCATCTAAAAAACGTGAGTGTTAATCACAATAAGCTCTTCTCCGTCCTTGTAGACGGATATATCTCCGCTTTCGGAAACAACAACTGAGATCGCTTCTGTTTCCCGAGTTATTGCCGAGCAGGAGAGATGTCTTCCTCCTAAACCCTGACGTAGTTTTAAATCCTTTGTATGCACCTCTATATACCGGCCAGCAGCCATGATGGTCCCGTGCTTGTTGACTACGAATATCCCATCCAGCTGGGCGAATTCCATCACGCTCTCCCACGTAGATGGTTCGGTGATGTTGCGGACTTTTTCAGGGTGCCCTTCATAAGGATTGAGAACCATTTGAGTGGATCTTTTGAGGACTTCATCTACATCTCCTATAACGAAACCGGTACCCAAACGCCTTCCTTCTCTACCTTTATGGGCTATATTGAGCGATATATTTAAGATAGAGCGAAAGACCTTGGGATCTATCCTCTCACTACATTCATCAACTGTTTTCTGGATTTCGCTCCTCTCGGGATCCACTATTATAACTCCATTGATCGATTCGGTGCTGATAACCCCAACTACCGGTTCTTCTTCTTCGATCCCTCTAAAATAGAGCATGGTGGAGATATACTCCCCAGCGTGGGAGAATTTGATGAACTTATCCACCAGTTTTTTCCTGCCCTCGTATTCATCTCCTTCCATGTGACTGAAAGCATCCAGAGCCATGGGATAGCTCTTGGGAGCCATGAAGATCATAATGCCGTCTTCTTTTCTCTCCTCAACCTCTTCGCTGGATACGACTACCACTGCCTTGGAGTTTACCTTTTTTGCCAGTTCAATGCCTTCCTTGAGAAGCAGGTTTAACATTAGTATATAATGTATTGGTAAATATTTTAAATTTTGCGTGTTCAAAATAAAAATTTGCATTAACCATAAAGGGATACATTAACACTTAACGAAGTAATTCACAATTCTAAACAATATACATTAAAATTGGAGAGAGGTATTAAATAACTTATATCAAAATACTTAGGGTTGATATGCCTCCTGCTAATCCTTATCTGAATAGAGCCCGGTCTTATGCGGTAAGGCACATATCTTTGATCTCTTGCTCTCCCACTTATATTGTCCTTGTTTTTGCCAGATGGTATCTCCCGGGAAGCAAAAAATAATATAAATAAGTTGATTATTATGCCTAAAATACAGGTGAGTTTTATGTTGAAAAGAGCACTGTTTCCGACTGATTTTTCACAGGTGGCTGAAGGGATTATAAGATGGCTCCCCAGCCTGAAGAAGATGGGTGTGGAGGAAGTCGTACTGGTAAGGGTCATCAACCTCACAAAAGTTGTGGGGGTAACATCCGGTTTCAATGTGGACTCCTGGATAAAACACGAGGAAGAAGAGAGTGAGAAAGAGCTATCCAAAATGGTGGACAGGCTTAAGGAGAACGGGATTGGAGCCCGTTATGTGACTCCTGTACCCAGAGGGGACCCGGTGGCCGAAGTGGTAAAGAGTGCGGAAGAAGTGAATGCAGACTTTATCGTGATGGGCTCCAAAGGTAAAGGATTCCTCAAGGAGATACTTATGGGCAGCGTCTCCGAGGGAGTGGTCAGAAAGTCCAAGATACCCGTAATGGTGGTCAAGCCCAAGTGCTTCAAAACAGAAAACGGCTCTTTCGAGTGTGAAATGCAGCGAGACCCTCTGGATAGGATTCTCTTCGCCTACGACTTCTCTGAATACTCTCAGGGCTTAATAAAATATGTTAAAGATGCAGCAGTATCAGGTGGAAAGGAAGTGGTACTCCTGAATGTGGTGGAGAACAAGATGGATAAAGAGAAGGAATCCCTTCTGGAGTCTGCGGAGAACGAGCTCAAAGAGCAGGGAATAAATGTCAAAGTAGTTATAAAAGAAGGGAGCCCCTACAAGGAGATCTTAAAGTCCTCTAAAGAAGAGAATGCCAGCATGGTCATGATGGGCTCCAGAGGACTGGGTTTCCTGGGAGGAGCTTTCCTGGGCAGCACAACCGATTCAGTTGTGAGGCAATCTGAGATCCCTGTATTCGTCTTCAAGTATTGATAATAGCTGAAATGCTCATAACTACTTCCAGAAAACCCGGTCAAAAGACCAGGACCTTTGCCAAAGTCCTGGGGAATTTTATGAACTGGGAATATGTCTCCAGAGGAAAAGCCAATGTCAAGGATTTCGAAGGAAAGCTGGCACTGGTTGGAGAGAAAGGAGGAAACCCCAGCTCACTAAGGATATATGCAGAAGGAAAGCAGTACCTGTTGAGCTTTAACGTGGGAGAAATAAAGAAATTGGATATGGACCACAGTCCGGTCATCTTTAGTGGAAAACCCCCCTTTAATCCCACCATTATGGACGCCATATCTTCTGAGACCAGAATAAATTTTGACTCCCCCAAGAAAGTGCTGGTAACTTCATCTGACGGATGGACTCTGGATTTTAGATACAATAAGAAAAGTGTTTTTAAGCTCAAGTTATTCAGAGTAGATGAAGAGCGAAATGAGAGCTGAATTCACCCTGAAAGGGAAAGAGCCCCATCTGCTCTATGAATCCCTTAAGATTGAGAGCAGGAAGGCAAACATTTATTTAAGGGAGGATGGGCTTATAATAAACCTTAGAGCAGATGATGTTACTGAGCTAAGAGCAGCTATAAACGGCTGGCTCAGGCTAATAAAAATGTGTGAAAAAATGTTAGAGGTGTTAGAATGAAGGATTTACCACCTGATGCGCAAAATATGTTATCTCAACTTCAGCAATTGCAGCAGCAGTTACAGTCGGTTATGAGCCAGAAGAGGCAGGCAGAAGCCTACCAGCAGGAAGCTGAAGAAGCCCTGGAAGAAGTCCAGAATGCCGGAGAGGAAGTACCCATGTATAAAGCGGCTGGCAATGTGCTGGTCAAGGCCGACAAGGAGAAACTGGTCAGTGAACTGGAAGAGAAGAAAGAGACCTATGGTTTAAGGGTTAAGACACTGGAGAGACAGGAAAATAAACTGCGGGAAAAACTGGAAGAATTGCAAAACAAGCTCCAGTCCATGTTTTCTTCCGGCTCCGAACAAACCGGCTCCGGTCAATAACCTATCTTTAACCTTTGAACTCCTTTTTTTGTTTCCGGATTGAGATAACAGGTTTAGTTCAATAAAGAGAAAGTATTAAATAGACATTCTTTGAGCTTGGGGAAATGTATGACGAATAACGCATCAAATGAATGTGAAAAATACGATGTTATTATAATTGGTGCGGGACCCGGTGGTCTATTTTCCGCATTTAAGCTTGCTAACCATTTTAATGTTGCTATCTTCGAGATGGGGAGAGACATCAACAAGCGTAGCTGTCCCAGCGACCTGATAGAGAGCTATTGTAAGAAATGTGAGCCCTGCAATATAACCTCTGGTATAGGGGGAGCAGGTGGGTTGTCAGACGGGAAATTGAATTTCGTTAACCCTGATTACCCCTCCAGCTATACGGTAGGAGGAAACTTTCTGGGTCTGGTGAATAAGAAATACCTCTTGGAGAAGATGAAAGAAGTTGACGATGGCTTCCAGCGTCATGGCGCTCCGGACGAAACCTATGGCCTTGAAGACGGTAAAATAAGTGAGCTGGTAAGGAAGTCCAACTCAGCCGGTATAGAATTTGTGCCCCTTATACAGAGGCATGTAGGTAGTGACGAGCTTCCCAAGGTGATCAAGAGTATGGAAGACGAGCTGAAGAGCCACGGCGTCAGTATCTTTACTAAGACCACTGTGACTGATATTGATCCGGTTGAAAAGACCCTGATGACAGAGGACGGCAGGCAATTTGCTTACGATTACCTTGTCATAGGAGTAGGAAGAGGGGGAGCTGCCTGGCTGGAACAATGGGCTCTGGAATACGGTATTGAAGTGAACAACGTCTTTGACTCCAAGGCAATCGATGTGGGCGTGAGAGTGGAAGTTCCTGCGTCCATCATGGAGGAGATAACCACCAAGGTCTATGACCCCAAGTTGAGGGTCACCACCAAGAAACACGACGATTACGTGAGGACCTTCTGCACATGCCCTCAGGGCTGGGTCCTTCGAGAAGATTACGGGGAATTCTGTCTGGTGAACGGACACAGCAAGGCCAAAGTGAAGACCAACAACTCCAATTTCGCTCTTCTGGCGCATTACAACTTTACCGAGCCCTTCGAGTATCCCAACGAGTGGGGCCGAGACCTCGCCAGGATAACCACCAAACTGGGTGGGGGTAACCCATTGGTCCAGAGACTGAAGGATCTGAGGTTGGGCAGGAGGAGTACCGACAGCAGAGTTCAGCTCAACCGACTGGTCCACCCCACACTAAAATCGGCCATACCGGGGGACATAAGTCTGGCCTACCCGGGAAGAGTGATAGACGACATCGTGGATGCTCTGGAGCAGCTGGATAAGGTCATGCCCGGCGTCGCAGATGACTCCACATTGCTCTACGCCCCGGAGATAAAGTTCTACTCCTTAAAATTGAAAGTGGACTCCGAGATGCGCACCAACCTCCATAACATCTACGCTGTCGGTGATGGAGCAGGCATTAGCAGAGGAATAGTAGGAGCAGCCGTAACCGGGCTTATAGCCGGAGAAAGCATCCTCAAAAGAGGTAACGGCTCCGAACTGGAATGAATCAGACATTAGATCGACATTAAATCAACATTAAATCAGTGCAGGTCTGGCGATTTGAGTACCAGCAATATTCAGCGGTAAAGAATTAGCACTTGTAGTGCTCTCTATATTTTTTGATACCATTGAGGTTCAGCAACGCTTCATCTGAGACCTTTACGATGTAGTGGTAATCATAGCTGACCTCGTGGACTTCCTCGCACACTTCCTGCAAGGAGTTCTCTACATCGTCTTTTCTCATTCTGTCCACCCACACCTCAAAGTACACAGTTCTCCTTATCCGTGTGGATTATAAAATTAGCGATTCTCAATTCTTCTTTATTGGCACTAATTCCTTAGTAAAGACCGCTTAGTAAAGACTGGTCTCAAAGAAAATAGGTAAAAATAAGGCTAACGTCGAACGATGAGGTATAATATAACTGCAATTGAGGTTACCACCAGTGCCAGTGCTGCAATGCTGAGAGTAGAGCCAAAGTACTCTGTGATCGGTGTAGATATGGCTGTGGCTGTGGCTTTAGAGGTCTCTTGAGCAGTCGCAGTGGCAGAGGGTGTGGGTGTTGTGGATGGAATTGAAGTGGTTTTGGGTGTTGACTCGGGAGTAGTGGTCTCAGCAGGTATTTGAGTGGTGATCGAGGTGGTTGTGGGCTGGACAGGAGGCGAAGTAGCTACTACTATCCTCCCTCCACCTCCGCCTCTGCTTCCACTGCTTTCACCTGGTTGGGGGGTTTGTGTGGGTTTGGGCTGGGGTTTGAATGAGCTCAAGCACTCGCATACTCCATCTTGCCAGTCTACAGGGATTTCTTTGCCATATGGGTCGAATATGGCGCTATCCTTATCGAAGGTTAGTGCAGTATCGCATTCAGAGTTGCACTGGATGTCGAGCGTCCCGATGAGCTCTTGACCCGTGATGGAGTACATGGCTGCAAAAGTAATGAATTCCCTACCCGGTTGTTTAGAGTTCCTACCCGAAATGACGAATTCTTCAGCTACCTCAAAATCGGTGATGTTAACGCAGGAAGGATCATAAGTCAGGTTTATTTGTCCTCCCTGGAAATCCGAGGCGTTGACCCATATGCTAACTTTTTCAGCTCCATCGGCGGCTTCAACTTTTTGGGGGTTCAGCAGCGCATCCTGAGATAGTGCATGGGGTGTTGCAGCTACAGTTAATAGAATTAAGGTCAAAAGAAAAAAAAGAAAAAATTTGATTAAATTCTGGTCCATAGCATTCCCTCGTTTTATTTTTATTCTATTTCTCCACCTTCAGCTCACAGCAGCGAAGCGGGTACTCTTTGTAGGTCACGTAATTGTGGAGAAGTCCCACATCACCCATATCGATTTCTCCATCACAGTTGACGTCTGCTGCCCACCTATCGCAGATGGAGTATCCGTAGGTCACATGGTTCAACAGGAGGATAACGTCACCCATGTTCACCTTGCCATCGCAGTTGACATCACCGCATAGTGCGCACCAGCACTCGAATTCTCCGTTCATCCAGTTGGTCTTTATTCTGTCTCCCATAGGATCGAATAATGCGCTCTTATCTCCGAATTTGAAGGGAGTTGAGCACTTACAGCTATCGTCGATGCAGTGTATCTCCAGTTTCCCCACCAAATATTTTCCAGTGATGCCTTCTTTTTCTGTGGCAAAGGTTATCCATTCTCTCCCTGCCTGATGGTTCCATCCACCCAGGGCAAATACTTCCTTGTTCCTTATGAAGTTAACCACTTCAGCACAGTTTGGATCGTACAGCAGCTCGATCTGCCCTGATTTGAGGTCTGCAGCATCGACCCAGATCTCTACCGTGGTGGTGGAGCAGAACCTGGCTCTGCTAACATCGGGATTCAGATAGACCTTGTTCTTCAGCTCTTCACCTGTCACCAAAGTGAAATTATAGACCACTTTCTCTCCAACTGTGGCAGTGATCGTGGCAGAGTCCCCTATAAGCTCTGAACCTGTAGGTGGGTCGGCTCTCACTTCATAGGTCCCGCTCTTCAGTATGGTGAGCAGGTATTTGCCATGGGAGTCAGCGTAATCGTAATCCACTCCCTCGATGATCACCACAGAGTTGGGAACAGGATTTCCGTTGCTGTCAACTACTACTCCTGTCAGTATGCCGGCTTTTTCGAACTGAGTGAATCCATATTCAGCGGTCTTGGCGGGTTTTCTTGCGTAGTCAGGGACAAAGACGTCTCCAGTGTGATAGACAAATACATCGCTTACCTCATATGGGCCGTCCTCCTGGTTTGCGTTAATGTATTCGCCTGAGAAATTGATGCATATGGTATTGGGTATGCAGGCCTTCATCTCATCAGATTTCAGGTCATCAACTCCGAAATTATACAGGCAGCCGGTTACATCGGCAGCATTTTTGGCCCACAGTATCTCTTTCCCGTTCTGGTCGACCAGTCTTGCGTGGAGCACACACCTACCGCTGTCCGTAGTTAAAACTGCAGCACATACCGTAAGATTATCGTATAAGCCGTTACCGTCAGCGTCTTCACCCTCGTCTTTATAGGCGCCAGCCAGCATCACCAGTGGTCTGAACATCCCCACTTTGTAAGCTGAGGTTGCATGAGCATCCTCCTGATAGTCCACAATACCGTTTTCACCGATGAGGGACACGTGCTTCAAGAAATAGGGTCCGTCCATCCCGTTGAGGAATATGTCCTTCCCCAGGAAGTTCAGCTGTATGTACTCGGTCCCGGTACCTTCGAATTCTTTTTCACCGGACACCTGCCCTACCATATTCCCTTTCTCGTCATAAAGGTCCCCGAGTACCGTATATTTGCCCGGTTCATAGGTTCTTATGCCTACAGCTACCGTCAGATAATCGTAGAATTTGTTCTTGTTGGGGTCTTTACCCCATGATTCATAAGAGTCCCTCAATTCTGCTTCTCTTGTCTGGAATCGGTCGAATCTATAGTCATCTGTGGAGTAGGCATCCAAAATGAAATCGATTTGTTCTCCATCCTCCATCAACGTGAGGTACCTCAAATAATATGGTCCACTCAATCTGCTGTACCTGATGTCTTCACCGCTGAAAAGGAGCATCACCATATTTTTACCTGTGTTTAGATGGGTAGTATTATGTGTGGTGGTTATTTTGGTCTCGTTGCCATCATAAAGCCATCCCACGACAGTGTATTCTCCCGATTCCCTGACGTAAGTTCCAACGTTTATTATCAGGTAATTATACAGTTTATCACTGTCTGTATCTACTGTTAACTCGGAATAATTCCGGGTGAACTCAGCGGCCCGGAACTGGAAGTCGGTGTAGCGGTAGGCAGAGGTAGCGAAATACTGGTTATCCACATCACTGGGATGATCGAATTCGTTGCTCATGACCATGCTGACGTTATAAGAGCCGTTCACTCCGTGGTTCCACACGTCAACTCCGTCGAAACGCACAGTAATGTTCTGGATTCCCATTGATAAGTCCAAAGGCCGGTTCACCACAGATATTTGATTCCCTGAAAGGTCCTTCAGTATAGCTACCATGTTCCCCATTCCGCCGGTGGTGACGTTCAATTCTGAAGTGACCGTCAGATACTCGTAGAGGCCGTCGGCATCAGTATCTTCGCCCTCTTCAGTGTTCAGACCGGTAAAATTGGCTTTTAGAGGTCCGTTATCCATGGAGAACAAGCTCTTGACCGCTACATCCACGGTGTCGTAGAGAGAATTGGTCTGCTTTCCGGGATTGGCCCAGTCCTTTGCAGGATTTCCTTTAGTTAGATTACCTGTTCTCATGGCCATATATTCCTGGTCACCGTAGTACTTGTATATGGAGGATTTTTTGTGCTCCAGGTCATAGGTGTCGGTATCATTATTCCACGTATGGGATACGGTGTTCTCGTAATCGTCAGGAAGGTCGTCATCGTAACTTCCGCTCTGGTCGGAATCCGTTTTACCTACCCACATCCCACCTGATTGCCAGTTCTGCCACACCCACTTGTGATAGAATTCGTGGGCAACAACCTCCGATGCACAGTCAATACCGGTAATTGAAGGCCCTCCAAAGCTCTCTGTCCCGAAGTAAGTGTTGAGGACAATGGCACTGCCATAATGCTGTCCGGCCGCACTCGGTCCCAGCTCAACTCTGGTGCCTGTACAACCAAAACAGCCATAATAGACCATAGCAGGATCGTAATAAGCTTCACCCAGCCTGGGAACAGCTCCATCGGTAGCCCAGTGCTCGAACCAGTTGGGCTCACCATCACTGTCCTCATCTCCACTTTTCTCAAAGAACAGCTTGTAGCCTTTGGCCATGGTATCCTCGCCTGTTTCGGCTGTTGCGGTTTTCTCATATGTTATGGTGCACTGTACGTTCTTGTTGCCGTGGGTCCCAGCTGCTGGAGTGTAAGTGTATGGGCTGCCGGTCGCTCCTGAAGGAATATCGTCTCCTGACCAGCTTATGCTGTCTATAACGAATCCGGGAACAGTTGAAGTGATTGCTTCCAGTGTGACGGGATATGTGGTCATGGGATTGTCTTCATCGCCGGGTGGACCAGTCACAACTATATCTTCTATTTGTGGTAATTCGGTTTCCGTAGATATTTGCTCATCGAATACGTCTCCCCAGGTCCAGGAGGACTCACAGGGGTCGTTGGGGTCATAATCCCACCCCAGATTCACTCTCAACCACGTAGTGTTAGCTGAACCGTTGGGAATGGTCACGATCTCTGAGGTGGTCATGGTGCCGTAGTAGTTCAGGCCGAGGTAGCTGGTCAATGCCTCGTCTATCACTTTTTCATGGCTCTCGAATACGCCGTCTCCATCCCAGTCAACCCACGCATTTACATATTCCGGGCTGTTATCGTATTCCGGACAGGGATTTCCGTATGTACAGCCTGTGGGATTGGTAATGAATACCTCTACCGTGATTATCATGGTACCTGACGGATTTCGAGTGTAGTTTATACCAGATATGTATTCGTAGGTAGTGCTCCCTCCACTGGACGGACAGTAGCCCGGTGCCAGTGGGCTCCGAATGAAGACCAGATCATCTGCCGCCTCCATTATCCTTAAATTGGAGGGATCAGCTTCTACTTCTTCGGCGCTTCCGGAGGTCAAAAGAGCCAATAGCAGCACAACTGCCATTCCAGCCATTAAAACCTTTTTATTCATTTTTTACCCCCTATAAAACATTATTGCTTCAATACTCTTTTAAACACATTCTTAGACCATATGAAAAGTTACTCCAGCTGTTCCAAGCCCAAAAGAGGCTTTGTGGGTAAAAATAAAAAATTGTAAGCTCAACACTTCCCCTTGAGTAACCTCCCGCGGTCAAGAATTTATTGTTTTCTATCTTAAAAACTTTGTTATTTTTAACTTTTTTACTATAATATATTTATATTTAATATATTCTTTTCGAGAGCTTTAATTCATTTATCCCCTAATACAGCCTCATAGTTTATGATTTGAAAATTTTTAAGATACACTTTTGGATTACTGAAAAAGTTAAAAAAGCAACAACATACTTCCCTTACAATGTCTGGATCAATGGTGATCGATTGCCAGAGCATAATCGGTAAGAGGATCAAGGAGTTTGAGACCCTGGGTAGCAAAGGAAAGACCACTTTCGATTTTTCACCTTTTGTGGAGCTTGAAGTCGAGGCCACGATCCAGTCGGAGCTGGCCTTTTGCATATCCACCGCCAACTCTTCGGCAACTGCCGGATTAAAATTCCAGAAATCATTAGAGGACGAGCAACTCGATGATATAATCACAGAAAAGCTTCAAAACCTCTTAAAGAATGCGGGAGTAAGATTTCACAACAGAAAAGCAGGCTACATCAGAGAAGCACTGGATAATTTCTCCTCCATCCAGGAAGGCCTCGACGGTGGAGCTCCCCGGAATTTTTTGGTGAAGAACGTCAAGGGGCTGGGGCTTAAAGAGGCAAGCCACTTCCTGAGGAATATAGGAAGAAGGGATGTGGCCATAGTTGACCGCCATATAATCAAGTGTCTTGTAGAGGAGAACCATTTAGAAAACTCTAACATGAATTCTCGAAAATATATTGAATGTGAGGAAGCCCTTAAGTCCATGGCTGGAGAAAAAGAGGTTTGTGTTGCAGAGCTGGACCTCCAGCTGTGGTACCAGAAAACAGGAAAAATACTGAAGTAATTTTAATTATAGAGGTTGGAGTGGAGAGATCATGAAGGGAGAGCTAAAGGATCTGCTGATGAATAGGGACTACGAACCACTTTACTCACAGGACCTCAAAAAGGTGTGTAAAGAGCTTATCACCTTCCTCTACGGCGAAGACCTGTACATCTACAGGGCGAGTGAAGCCCTGGGTCTGGTATGTAAAAAGCAAGAACAAGGACAGGAACTAGGACAGGAACAGGAGCAGGGACGGGAAGGTGGGGAGCATGTGAAGAACATCTTGAGGAGGCTTTTCTGGCATCTGAATGATGAGAGCGGAGCTTACTGCAGGGGAGCTCCCGTGGCCATAGGGGAGATAGGAAGAAACTCCCAGGAGTTTGAGGATTTCAAGAACATGACAGCGTCCCTACTGGATAATGAAGAGGTTGAGCTCAAATTCGTTATCTACGCCCTGGGAAGAGCAGCTAAGAACATTGTAGATGCCTACCCCGACCCGGTCGAAAAACTTCTGCCCTTGCTCGATCACCAGGAGCCGGAGATAAGGGGTTATGCGGCATGGGCACTGGGTGAGCTCGGTGCCGAGAAAGCCGTAGAAGGATTGAATGAGTTATTGGAGGATGGAATCATGGTCCAGATCTATCATCAGGGCGAATTCAAGGATATGGCTGTAAAGGATTTAGCTCAGGAATCATTGAACAAAATAAGTAGAGGTGAAGCATAGTATTATTTTCTCTATCGAGAGAATTTTGAGGAAGGAGCTTGAGGACTGTAGCACTGTTCTGGACCTGGGCTGTGGGAATGATTCGCCAATCCAGCATTTTGACACTGATTATTCGTTGGGTGTGGATGCTTTCGAGCCCTATCTAAGAGAAAGCAAAGAGAGCCCCATCCATAACGATCATATCCGGGCTCTCTTGGATCAGGTGGATTTCAAACCCAACTCCTTTGACGCAGTTATCCTTCTATTTGCTTTAGAGCACATGGAGAAAGAGTCTGGTAGGGAGTTAGTGATGAAAATGAAGAGGTGGGCTACAAAGAAGGTCATTCTGGCTACTCCTAATGGTTACATCAGGCAGGAAGCCATGGACAACAACCCGTTTATGGAGCACAGGTGTGGTTGGACTGTAGAAGAGCTTGAAAAAATGGGGTTTAAAGTGAGAGGCTTATATGGGTGGAAAAGGGTTGGTAATAGGCTAATAAACAATGAGGACAGTTTGTTATGGAGAGGAATGGCTGACCTAACCCAACTTGTGGCATATTTTTACCCCAGAAAGGCTTTTCAACTGTTTGCGGTTCATGACATCAAGTAAAAAGCTGGTTCAGGCTAATTCAGCTTTGAGTGAACAAGGTAAATCAACCCAAAATTATTAAGTATTCGCCGCCCTTTAACTTATACGGAGTTAGAGGTTTATGAAGACCGTATCCAAGAGCCTTATAGCCTTGCTGGCAATAACTGTCTTTTTGGGTCAGGTCTCGGCAGCGGAGTGGTCAATCGAGATCGTAGATGAGGGGGAGTGGGTCGGCTGGTCAACTTCTATTGCCACCGACTCTGAAGGTAACCCCCATATAAGCTACTATGATGTCTACAATGAGGACCTCAAGTACGCTAAGTGGTCCGGCTCCCAGTGGGAGGTCCAGGTGGTAGATTCTCAGGCCAATGTAGGTATTGACACATCTATTGCCGTTGATTCCGAGGGCCACCCTCACATCAGTTACTTCAATGTATCCGCCCAGAACTTGAAGTACGCTAAGTGGACGGGCTCTGAGTGGATTGTTCAGACGGTCGATTCTGGGGAGCAGGTGGGCAGCTCCAGTTCAATAGCTTTGGACTCTTCAGACACGCCCCATATCTGCTATAGGGATTCAGGGAATAAGGACCTCAAATATGCTATGTGGTCCGGCTCTGAGTGGGTTACGGACACCATAGACTCCCAGGGAGATGTAGGGAAATACATCACGTCCATGGCCATTGATTCCGGGGATAACATCCACATAAGCTATTATGATGTTACCAACGAGAATCTCAAGTATGCCGCACTTTCGGACGGCGAATGGAATACTCAGACTGTTGATTCCCGGGGGAGTGTGGGTGTGGGTAACTCCCTGGCCATCGATTCTGAAGACAACCCCCACATAAGCTATTATGATGTTACCAACGAGAATCTCAAGTATGCCTCGTATTCGGGCAGCGGATGGGATGTCCAGACCATCGAGTCCCGGGGCAATGTAGGAGTGGGCACCTCACTTGGTATAGACCCTTCGGGGAATGCGCACATCGGTTACTTTGATGCTACCAACAAGAACTTGAAATATGCGGTTCAGTCCGACTCTCAATGGATGACGGACACCATAGACTCAGGAGAGTCCGTGGGTCAATTCCCGTCCCTCGCATTGAGCTCTGAACACGTTCACATAAGCTATCACGACACCACCAAAGAGGCCTTGAAATACGCCACAGCACCCTTTTCTGAGGTAACTGAGACTCCCACACCACAGCCAACTGCTACTCCTGAAAGAACAGCGGAATCCGAAACCACTAAACCTTCAGAAACGGAGACAAGGACATCAGAACCTGAGAAGGCTGAAACAGGGACCGATAAGCCTGAAGTGACCCGCACCCGCATACCTACTACCACCATGCCTATTAAACACGTAAAGACCCCCTCAGTTCTGGATAAAACAAAGACACCAACACCAGAGCCTACAGGAACTGAAGCCCAGCCTTCGATCCCCGGTTTTGAAGTTATAATGCCTGTTATGGGCTTGATGGCGGTAGCCTATTTGTTGAGAAGGAATTAATTCCGTCTTGGCTCCATTAGAGCTTATTCTTCGAATTTATCCCCTTATTGGGTTTTATGGATCTTTTAATCCCAAATTATTGTTAAGCAATTTTTAAGATAATCATTATTGTGTTATAATAGTATAGGTTTGATAAATCGTAATGTATTTTTAACCGATTACTAATACGTCATTTGGTCTTTTAACTTCTAACTCATAAGGTATGTGACTGGGGTGTGGGAACTATACCCATGGATGGTGAGGGGTTGATGAAAAGGTCAAGATTTGAGATCATGGTGGATATACTTTCATGTGCTAAAGAAGGTACCAACAAAACGCGGATCGTTTATGGTGCAATGATAAATTTCAGGATGGCGGGAGAATACCTGAACTTTTTGATCGAAGCAGAACTGCTCTCAACACATCTTGATAACAATAGAACGGTATTTAAGACTACTGATAAGGGAATGGAGACCTTAGAAAAGTTCAAAGCTCTTTTCGAAATGAACACTAATAGAGAATTGGGTGGGGGAGAAGAGAACTGACCTGAAGTTGGCAGCAAAGGAAGATAATCGATCGAAAACTTCTCCCCTAAAACTGATTAGTTTGAATATATTTATACCATGATGAAATTTTGGTTAGTAACTCAATTCAGTAATTTACCTAAGTAATTTGTTTCAGTAACAAGGTTCCTTCATATAAGTAAACATTGGAAGCGGAGGAGGTTAAGGATTATATTTTAGTCCCTCCACTTAACCCAGCCGTTTCTCCAGCAGTATATTTCGCCTCTGCTTCTTTCTCCGCTGGGCGTGAAATCACCTTTGATCTTGATGGTCCCACCGCTCATGTCGTCTCCCACCCAGTGACCGGCATTTCCTTCAACCACTATTTCTCCCCCGCTCATCTTCTCTCCCAGTATATCCCCAGCATTCCTTGACACCTTTATCATACCGTCTCTCATCTCCATTCCTGCCCAGTTCCTTACGTTCCCTTCAACTGTTATCTTGCATCCGTTGTTCCTCTTCCCCACGCAGTTGCTCATATTCCCTCTGGCCAGGATCTCTCCGCCGGAGGCTTCGGTACCAAGATAGAGTGCTCCGTTGCCCTTCACTATCAGAGTGCCTGTGGAGTGTCTGAATCCCAATCCCGACACTCCATAATAGTGGGTGAGGTCTAGACTGAGCACGTCATCTTTGCTGATCGTTCTGGAGTACAATCCGGATATGAACGCACCGAGGAGCCCTCCTTTGACGTAATTGAACAAGACCTGATTGAATAGTCTCTCCACTTCTTTTAGGGAGATTTCGTATTCTTTTCCCATTCTGACTCCGTAATCGAACATGGTGGCCAGGTATTCGAACCTCCATTGAGGGAGGTCTGTGACCTTCTTCACATACTGTTTGGATATCTCGTGGAGTTCTTCAAAATTGGAGCCAATCTTCTCCTCGTATTGCCGTCTTCTTTCCTTTTTCTTCCCCTGCTCGCTCTCAATGCTTAAAAGATGAGGGTTCTGTTTGAGCAGGTCCTTAATGTCGGCCATAGACCTTGTCCACCAGATCTCTGGTGTTTATGAGGTTCTTGTCCAGCGCCACATCGTCAGGGCTCAAACCGATGGCCAGACCCACGAGCTGGGTCACATGGACTACGGGTATCTTTTCCTGTTTTAAGGAGAATTGAGTGGTCTCCAGAGCATAATGGCACAGGGGGCAGATGGTGGATATACAATCTGCTCCACTCTCTCTTACTTCTTTAAGTATCTTCTCCACCATGGACTTCACCATCCCACCCTCGGTCAGGGTGAGAGGGGCGCCACAGCAATCTATTTTGCGGGGGTAATCGGCTACTTCACAGCCGATGGTCTCCAGCAGCCTTTCAAATGATTGAGGGTTCTCCGGATTATCGAATCCGGTTATTTCGGGCGGTCTTAAAAGCTGGCAGCCGTAGTATGGTGCCACCCTGATACCCAGCTCTTTCTCCACGGATTTGCTGAGCTTGTCCAGACCGAAGTCCTCCACGATAACTCCCAGAATATGTTTTACCCCTGACTTCCCTGAATACTCCCTGTTGATCTCCTGAAGTATTTTGTTGGTCTTCTCTTTTTTTTCATGGCCGTTCTGCAGGGCCTTCTGAGCCTTCTTGGTGGTGAGGAAGCAGCCGGAGCATATGGTGACAAGATCAGCATCCAGTTCCTCTGCAAGAGAAAGGTTCCTGGCATTGAGCGCCAGCCACGCATCTTCATTATAATCTTCTATGTTGTGGGTCCCACAGCAACTCTCCTGTTCCATATCGACCAGCTCTATCCCCAATTTCTCGGCCACTTTCAGGGTGGAGATGTTATACTCGATGGATGTTGATTTGGAAGAGCAGCCGGGGAAATAAGCGTATCTGAGCTTGTTGGATTCACTCGTCTCACTCATCGGTATCACCCGCGAGCTCAAATATCTTCTTCACTTCGTCTGCTCCGGGAGCTTTTTGGGGGATGAACTTTAATTTACCCTTCTTGAGCATCTTCACCACTACCGGCAATGGCGTGGTGTTTACGGCTTTTATACCCTTTACCTCCAGAACCAGCATTATCTCCGGTAGCTCTCCGTATTTCTTTACCAGCTTGGCAAAGGACTTAACGGCTTTGGGTGCGCCTTTATTCTTCACGGAGATCTTTCGGGCTACATCAAGAATTTCAGCGGGATTAACGTCCCGAGGGCACCTGTAGCATTTATAACAGGTAGCGCATAACCATATAGGAAGTGAATCAACTGATCCACCGTTTTGAGTTGTTGCGAGGACTATTTTTCTGGGATTGAAGCTGGAATCAATCTGGGCCACCGGACAATCACCAGTACATGTTCCGCACTGGTAGCATTTGTCCGATTCCAGTCCAAATTTTTTAAGTTGCTCTGATAGACTTTCCATTCATATTCCTCCTGTTCGGTAAACGGGCTGAGATTATAACCTTTCTGTCTTGAACATAAATTCCAAACACTTTTAAATACTATGGGCGTTTTGCAAACACTTATTAAACACTCTCGCTCCTCTTACCAAAACTTTTTAAAGTCATATTAAACCTTCATGATTTATGGTGATGGATAAACTAATATTTAAATCTAAAGTTGAAGAGGGCAACATACACTTTGAACGAAAGTCGCATCTCACCACAAGGACTTTAAAGTATTGGAAAGAACTTTGTACTGGATGCGGGTTGTGCAGGGATGTGTGCCCTCAAGATTGCATCAAGCTCAATCCACCATCTTCAAAGGGTAAAGTCCCTCTCATAGTTATAGATCTGGATGAATGCCTCCTGTGCGGAATATGCAGTGAGGTATGCCTGTTCAACGCCATAGAGGTGCTGGAAAACGATAGATCGTTAAAACACTTTGAAGGCACCCCCCATTACTCCTTAATCTACGAAGTTGATGTCAACAAGTGCCCCCCAGACTGCAATGAATGTGAGCAGGCTTGCCCCAGAGAGGCCATAGATTGCCAGGACGGCTTTAAAAGAGACAGCAGAAGGTGCATTTATTGTACCAGCTGTGCTAACGCCTGTCCTGAAGACGCCATAATCGTGGAGAAGGTGTTCTCCGGAGAGATAGATGTTAATTCAGATGAATGTCAAGCCTGTGGTGTTTGTGTGGATATATGTCCTACAAACGCGATCTATTTCCCCAAACTGGAAGTGGGGCAGGATGTAGAGAGGATCAAGGTCGATGAGAAAAAATGTATATATTGTGGTGCCTGTGAGCAGGCATGTCCAGTTGACGTCATAACCGTGTTACGGAAGAATGCCAGTTACTCCGTCAGAGGAAAGAATCCCTGGACCAGAACTCATGAAGAAGCTTTTAAGAAGCTTATCACGAGGTGACATATGGAGCTAATAGTTGATGAGAACCTGTGCACCGGTTGCGGTAACTGCGCGATCGTGTGCCCGGTCAATTTCCCCATGCATCATAATGGAAAAAAGGAGATAAGGATAGAAGGAGGTAAGATCAGGGTAATCGGGGAAATGTGTAATGGCTGCGGATTATGTGTGGAATCATGTCCCTTCAAAGCCCTCTCATTGAATGTTCTGGCGTCAGAAGACCGTGAATGGTCTCAAAGCATTTTCGAGTCGGTAGAAAGCGTTGAAACTGTTGCCAAAGAGACCAAGCTCGACCTCAATCCCAGATTGAATGAGATATACGGTAATGCCAGCAGGCCCTTCTCCACTGGCCTGTTGAGATGGATTTTTGAGGGTGAAGATGTGGACATCGGTCTCATAAGGAACTTCATCCTGGATTACGACGAGAAGGGTAACGTATTCGAAATACTTAATGACCTCATCATCCAGAAGGACCTCTGTTCGCTTTGCGGTGCTTGTGTCGCCGTTTGCGATGAGAATGCCCTAGATATCGTTGACTATGCCCCCAAGCTGGTGGGTGAGTGTGTGAACTGTGCTTCATGCTACTTTATCTGCCCCAAGACCAGGATATTCAAAGAATATAAATCCATGAAACCCATAGAGGAAGAAAAGATACTCTCCATCAGAAGCCTCAAGAAGAACATTTTAGCGGCGACCACCCACGGTGGAGGTACAACAACTTTACTTGTTTACGCTCTAGAAAAGGGGATTATTGACTGCGCCATTGTGATGGAGGACAACACACCCACTCTGGCTACGAAACCCGAAGACATAATAGGGGCTGCAGGAATAAAGTTCGGTATATCTCCCAATGTCTCCAAGCTCCATGAAGCTATAGACATGGGCTATAAGAAGATCGCACTGGTGGGAGTGCCCTGTAACGTCACTGCTGCCAGAACGATCCAGTCTATCGGGCTGGAAGAGCTGAAACTGATAGTTGGTGTTTTCTGCCCCAGAGGGACTCACCCCGAAATGGGAACCCCTCTAGCATGTCAATTCTGTACTGATCTGACCGCAGAACTAAGCGACATCTCCATAGGAGGTATAGGGTCCTCAAAGGGATGGAGAACTGTTATAGTCAGAACTGAGATCGGAGACGAGCTGTTACAGGAAGCCATCAGGGAAGGATATATACAGACCACAGAAGTCACAGCAGAAGGGATGGATAAGATAGAGAAGATGTCACAGAAAAAGAAGGTCAAAGGAGAAGAGAAGAGGGAAGCTTCCCAAAAGCCGGCGGTGGAAAGTGGTTGATATGAGTTCTAATGCAAGCGAGAACGGAAATGGAATTGAAATTGCAAGTGGGAATGGAGATGGCTCTCCACGGGTCGGTGTCTTCGTTTGCCATTGCGGTAAGAACATCGGGGAGTCCGTGGACGTAAAGAGCGTGGCAGAATACGCCAAAACTCTGAATAATGTAGTTTTCGCTCAGGATAGCTCATATACCTGCTCTAAAACCGGTCAGGATGAGATCAAGGAAGCTATTAAGGAGCATGACCTAAACCGGGTTGTAGTTGCAGCCTGCTCTCCTCGCATGCACGAATCCACCTTCAGGAAGACCATCGAAGAAGCCGGATTGAACCCATTCCTTCTGGAGTTCGCCAACATTAGGGAGCAGTGCTCCTGGGTCCACATGAGAGACCCCAACGCCACAGAGAAAGCCAAAGCGCTTATAAGGATGGCTGTAGCAAAATCCAGATTCCTTACTCCGGTGGAGAGGAGGAGGTTGACCGTTAACTCCACGGCACTCATCATCGGTGGTGGAGTTACAGGTATTCAGGCAGCCCTCGACCTCGCCGAGCAGGGTGTGGAGGTCTATCTGGTAGAAAAATCGGCCTCACTGGGAGGTCATATGGCCCAGCTGGACAAAACCTTCCCCACTATGGACTGCTCCATCTGTATCCTGGGACCAAAGATGGTCGATGTCTCCAAGCACGAGAACATTCACGTTCTCTCCTACTCGGAAATAGAGGATATCCGGGGCTACGTGGGCAACTTTCAGGTCAAGGTGAGGAAGAAGGCCCGCTACGTCAAGGACAACTGCACCGGATGTGGTGTGTGCAGCAACTTCTGTCCCATCGAAGTGCCCAGTGAGTTCGATCTGGGAATATCCAATAGAAAGGCCATATACGTTCCTTTTCCTCAAGCAGTTCCCCTGATATATACTATAGATTCCGACCACTGTATCGGTTGCGGCTTATGTGAAAGCGTGTGCGACCCTGAGGCCATAGATTTTACCCAGAAGGACGAGATACTGGATATTGAAGCGGGAGCCATAATACTGGCTACTGGCTATGATATCTACGATATAAGCAGGATACCTGAATACGGCTACGGAAGATATCAGAACGTCATCAACTCCATGGAATTCGAGAGGATGGTGAACGCCTCGGGACCCACCGAAGGCAAGGTGGTGAGGAAATCGGATAAGAAAGAGCCCCAGAAAGTTGCGTTTATTCAGTGTGTGGGGAGCAGAAGTGAGAAGCACAACAAGTACTGCTCCGGTATATGCTGCATGTACTCCTTAAAGCACACTCATCAGATCAAGGAAAAGAATCCCGATGCCGATGTCCATGTGTTCTACATGGATCTAAGAGCAGTGGGGAAAGGTTATGAAGAGTTCTACTGGGCTGCTAAGGATAATGGAGTCAATTTCGTGAGAGGAAGGCCCAGCAGGATAGTGGAAGATAAGAATACAGGAAATCTCCGCATCTTCGTTGAAGACACCTTAGAAGGTAAGAGCAAGGAAATGGAGTTCGAGATGGTGGTGCTGGCCCCCGCAATAGTTCCCTCCAACGTGGAGAAGATCAAGAGGATGCTCAACGTGTCCACTTCTGCGGATAACTTCTTTATGGAGGCTCACCCCAAGCTCAAGCCCGTAGATGCTATCACTTCAGGAGTATTCCTGGCCGGATGCTCTCAAGGGCCAAAGGATATTCCTGCCAGCGTTGCCCAGGGAAGCGCTGCTGCCAGCAGAGCAATGACCTTGCTGGGTAAAGAAGTGGAAATAGATCCTCTAACTGCTTATATCGACCCCGAGAAGTGCATAAAATGCGATATCTGCAAGGAAATTTGCGATTTCAACGCCATAGAATTGACCTGGAAGGACGTTAATGTCAAGGAACCCGTATGTACGGGTTGTGGAGCATGTGCCGCTGCCTGCCCGTCCAAAGCCATTCAGGTGCGGAACTTCACCGATGCCCAGGTATCGGCCCAGATAGAAGAGGCCTTCGAAGAAGAAGAAAGACATCCTCGGCTCCTGGCTTTTCTGTGCAACTGGTGCTCTTATGCAGGAGCAGATACTGCCGGTCTGGGGAGGATACAGTACCCATCGAATGTGAAGGTTATCAGGGTCATGTGCAGCGCCAGAGTCGACCCCCTGTTCGTTATCAAGGGATTCGCTCATGGAGCGGATGGAGTGCTGGTGGCCGGCTGTCATCTGGGGGATTGCCACTACATAAACGGGAACTACAAGGCCAAAGGAAGGATGGAGAAGCTCCAGTATCTGCTGGAAGAGTTCGGGATAGAGAAAGACAGGTTGAAGGTAGAATGGATCTCCGCTTCAGAAGGGGATAAGTTCGCCACCACCATAAGAGAATTCACCCGGAAACTGGAAGATTTGGGCCCTCTAAAGGAGAAAGAAGACATTTCAGAGCTGGGAGAAAAGCTTGAAGATGAAGATATAGGTGTAATCGATGAAGCTCATCCTTAAAAATGGAATAGTCTATGATCCTGCCAACGGGATCAACGGCGAAAAGATGGACATCTGCATAAAAGACGGCAGGATAGTGGACAATATCTGGTTCGGAGCCAAGACAATAGATGTTAATAATAAATTGGTCATGCCCGGCGGTTTTGATATTCACGCTCATATTGCAGGAGGCAAAGAGAACATCGGAAGGATGTTCAGGCCGGAGGATGGTCTCAAAAAGCATTACAAAAAGAAGAACGGCTTTAGAGGCGGCAGTGGAAATTCTGTACCTTCTGTGTTCTCCACGGGATATGAATATGCGAGGATGGGGTACACCACTGCCATAACGCCTGCCATGCCCCCCTTATACGCCCGACACACCCACCACGAGCTCAACGACATTCCCATCATCGACAAGATGGCGTTCCCTCTCTACGACGGGAACTGGTTCGTGATGAACTCTATTGCAGATGGTGATGAAGAAGCCTTGCAGAGCTATGTTTCCTGGCTTCTCCAGGCCACCAAAGGTTATGCTATCAAGATAGTCAACCCCGGTGGGACCGAAGCATGGGGGTGGGGAAGGAACATCAAAGAGCTGGACCAGCAGGTCCCCTTCTTCAACGTCACATCCAGAGAAATGATAAACAATCTGGTCAAGGTTTGCGAGCAATTGGGCTTACCTCACTCCGTACATCTCCACGGCAACAATCTGGGGAACCCCGGAAACTTCGAAACAGCTCTCCAGACCATAGACTCCATCAAAAACATCAGTGCCAAAAACGGCAGACCCGTTCTTCACATGACCCACCTGCAGTTCTTCTCTTATGGTGGGGACTCCTGGAAGACCTTTGGATCCGGGGCTGATGAAGTGGCCAAGAGCGTGAACAAAAGGGACATCAGCATAGACACCGGTAACGTGATGTTCGGTGACACCACCACCATGACCGCCGACGGTCCCCTGGAATACTCCCTTCACACCCTATCCAAGCTGAAGTGGGTGAACAGGAATGTTGAGCTGGAGACCGCTCCGGGATTGACTCCCGTAGTTTATTCTCCCAAGTCACCTGTTAACGCCATACAGTGGGCGGTGGGACTGGAGCTTGCCCTGCTGGTGGACAGTAACAAGGTGGTTCTGACCACTGATCACCCCAACGGTGCTCCCTTCACCTGCTATCCGGAGCTAATGACCATGCTGATGAGCAAGAAATTCAGGGACGGTATAGATGTGCATCAGGTCATCGACAAACGTTCATCTCTACCAGCAATCGACCGGGAGCTGGGGTTCTACGAGATAGCTCAATTGACCAGGAGCAACCCTGCCAGAATTATTGGGTTGAATAATAAAGGGCATCTGGGCAAGGGAGCGGATGCGGACGTGTCGGTTTACGATATCAATCCCCTTGAAGTGGACTCATCGGATTACAGGCAGATACTAAAAGCGCTTTCCGACGCATATCTTACCATAAAAGGTGGTAGGATAGTCTGCAGAGAGAGTGAGATAGTGGACCAGTTCACGGGAGACACCTACTGGGTCAACTCTCAAACTGACAGGGATATTCTTCCTGAGCTAAATGAATACTTCAAGAAGTATTATACCGTAAGACTGTCAAATTACAGCGTCAAGGAAGAAGAGCTGGCTAAAGGTAAAGCAATTTCTGTAGGTTAGGTATTAGGTGATAGAATGCTTTTGAAGCTTAAAGAAACTCCTGAAACCGTGCTGGACATGGAAGGCATATTGCCCCAGACTATCCAGCAGAAGAACAGAGAAGACGTGGAGAAGATGAAAATACTTCACGGGAATAGGACCATCGATCTGGGTGACTTTTTTGAAGTTCATCCTGATGAAGATGGACTCATCTTCGAAGGGGATCTGAGAAAGGTTAAGAGGATCGGGTGGTCCATGGAAGATGGCCAAATACTTATAAGAGGGAATGCAGGTATGTACGTTGGCGCTTTTATGCAGGGCGGCAAGATAATGGTGGAAGGAGATGTGGGACCTTTTTCTGCTCTGAATATGGGTGGTGGAGAGCTGATCGTAAAAGGAAACGCAGGAGATTACCTCGGCGCATCCTATAGAGGAGAATGGAGGGGCATGAGTTCGGGCAAAATACTGGTGGAAGGGAACGCCGGAATGGAAGTGGGCAGCCACATAAGAGATGGAATAATCATAATAAGAGGTTTTGTGGACTCTTTCTGTGGCACAAAGATGTCAGGCGGTATAATCTTCTCCAATAAAGCCGGTATCAGAGCTGGAGCTGGAATGAAGTCGGGGAACATAATCGTAAACCAAACTCCAGAGCTGCTGCCTGGATTCTATTATGAAGGGAATATGAAACCCGATATCAATGACGATATGTTAAAAGAAGATTATTCAGTCTATTCGGGAGATCATGCAGAAAGCGGGGCTAAAGGACAGCTCTTTTGTTCCATATTAGGTTCTGGCTGACCTCTGGATTTGCGGTCAGGTTCAGTTCAATTACACAAATAATAACATAAATAATAATGAGCAAATTTTAGGTTCACCAAAAAAATTATATAATTTAGGGTAACCTAAAACATAGACGGTACAGGCCAAATGAAAGGTGAGAGCTAAATCTCTAAAAATGCCTTTCGAAATGTTGAAAGACAACGTAAAACAAAAGAAGGTGATGTAGGTGTTAGGAAGAAGATGTGAGGATTACCTGGAAATCATATACGAATTGAGCAAAGAAAATGGTTACACCAGAATAAAGGATATATCTGATGAGCTATGTGTAAAGCCCGCCAGCGCTTCGGAGATGATGAGAAAGCTCTCTGATATGGGCTATATTGTCTACAAAAAACGACTGTTCGTCTCCCTCACGGATAGCGGTAAGGAAATGGCGGAGATAGTCAGGGAGCGCAGATCAGTCCTTGTAAAATTTTTGACCACCCTGAACATCTCCCCCGAGATCGCTGAGCAGGATGCTTGTCTTATAGAGCACGTCCTGAACCCGGAGACCATAGAACAGCTCAAAAATTTTGTAAAATTCGTCGAAAATTCTCCGGAGCTGAATCCAAAGTGGTTGAGGCATTTTAGAGAATATTGTAAACAGGGGACATATCCATGTCAACAGAAAACCGGAATAAGAAATTGAAGACACTACTATCTCCAGGTAAAGAAGAAAAACTAACCGGTAGTGCAGGTGACGGTAAAATGAAGCCCTTGAGCGAACTTGGTTCAGGAAAAAGCGGAGTGGTTACCCGATTGGATGAAGGTCACGGATTTAGACAAAAAGTAGAGACCATGGGGATACGAATAGGGAAAAAGATTAGAGTAGTGGCCAGACAGCCTCGAGGACCAATAGTAGTGGACATCGGAGGTTGTCAGATAACCATAGGGAGAGGCATGGCCAGCAAGATAATGGTAGAAGAGTAGGGGAGGACAGAGAAGTAGATCCTACGCGAGTAGATTAGCATAGCTTACAGTGACAGCGTGAAAAAGAAGGAAAAGAAGGTTATAGCATTAGAGTGAAATAATGAGAAGAATCCTCCTCATGGGCAACCCCAATGTGGGTAAGAGTGTAGTTTTTTCCCGCCTCACCGGCGCTAACGTGGTTGCCTCGAATTATCCTGGGACCACTATTGATTTTACTGAAGGATTAATGCGGATAGGGGGAGAGAAGTATCAGCTTATAGACGTTCCCGGCACCTATTCTCTGGAGCCTATCAGTCGGGCTGAAGAGGTTGCCACCAGGATACTGGAAGAGGGTGCGGATGTGGTAATAAATGTGGTGGACTCCACCAATCTGGAGAGAAACCTCTACCTGACTTACGAGCTCCTGGAGAGGGATGTCCCTGTTATCGTTGCTCTTAACCTGTGGGATGAGGCTCATCACAAAGGGATAGAGATCGATGTGGAGAAGCTTGAGCACCATTTAGGGGTTCCGGTTGTTCCTGTGGTGGCCATAACGGGGGAAGGCATTAGAGAGCTGGTGTCCAGTATAGAATATGCCAGACCTGGTGATAAGGCTTCAAAGAGCAGAGAAGACAGATGGTCTGAGATCGGTAAAGTGGTAATGGATGTGCAGAGAATAGAGCATAAACACCACACACTGAGTGATGCTCTATCGGAAGCTACGGTCAAACCCTTCTCAGGTGTACCCATAGCTCTGGTGGTCATATTCCTTACTTTCTGGCTGATAAGGTTCATTGGAGAATGGTTAATAGGTAATATCACTGAACCCTTTTTTGAAGTGTTTTACACTCCCATAGCGATGTACATGAGCAGTACTCTCGGCCCGGGAGGAGTGCTGCATGACATTTTGATAGGAAGGCTGATAGAAGGGCAGATAAGTTATATGGAATCCATGGGTCTTCTCACCACCGGGATATTCGTCCCTTTTGCAGCTGTCCTACCGTATATAGTCTCATTTTATTTTGTTTTGTCCCTGCTGGAGGATTCTGGCTACCTCCCCCGTCTGGCAACACTGGCGGACAACGTCTTTCACCGATTGGGGATGCACGGTTATGGAATAGTCTCAGTATTTCTGGGAATGGGGTGCAATGTCCCCGGCGCCCTCTCCACCAGAGCATTAGAGACCAGAAAACAGCGATTCATTTCCACCACATTACTGGCAATATCTGTTCCCTGTATGGCTCAGATAGCAATGATATTCGGGATACTGGGCATATACGGAATGGAATACATTTACATGGTCTTTGGCACCCTTGCCGTAGTATATGTAGCAGCAGGTCTAATCCTCAACAGGGTGACAGGAGGAGAGAGCCCGGAGATATTTCTGGAAATACCGCCTTATAGAAGGCCAAGTTTTGAGACCATACTGAAGAAAACGTTCATGAGAGTAAGAGGATTTGTGAAGGAAGCAATACCCTGGCTTTTTGTGGGTATCGTAATAATCAATCTTCTTTATGCTATAGGGATTCTCCAGTATATAGGGGAGCTATCTGCTCCTGTGATCGTCGGTCTCTTTGGCCTTCCCCAAGGGGCAGTAGCAGCACTTGTTGTAGGCTTCTTAAGAAAGGACCTGGCCATAGGTATGCTCCTCGGTCTGGGAATGGGTCCCCTCCAACTGGTGATCGCGGCCACCATCCTGACCATCTACTTTCCGTGCGCTGCCACCTTTGCCACCATATTCAAAGAACTGGGGATCAAAGACCTTTTGAAGTCAGTGGGAGTTATGCTGGTCACAGTGTTGATAGTGGGAACTCTGATGCGTCTGATATTGTTGAGATGATAGAATGAAGGGCCTTCTAATAATTGAAAGGGTGTCAGGATAGTTATGGTCTTCTCGTCTACTTTCCTGTGGATAGTACTGTCCACTTTTCTAATGGCTTTAATTGCCTGGGTAGGGATTTTGACCTTATTTATGAGGGAAGAATTGCTTAGAAAGATTTTGCTATTGCTGGTGGCCTTCTCTGCAGGGTCTCTGCTGGGAGGAGCTTTCCTGCATTTGATCCCCAAAACCATTGAGGAGAGCGGAGGCGGGATTGGTATCTTTCTGTGGGTTCTGATCGGTTTTTGCCTCTTCTTCCTCATGGAGCAGTTCCTAAACTGGCACCACTGCCATAGGGTCCCCTCTGAGCATAAAAAGCCGGTAACTTACCTGATACTACTGGCGGACGGCATCCATAATTTTATTGGGGGTCTGGCCATTGGGGGAAGCTTTTTGGTCTCTGTTCCCACCGGAATGATCACCTGGATAGCCTGTGCAGCCCACGAAATCCCTCAGGAATTTGGAGATTTCGGTATTCTGCTTTATGGGGGGTGGGATAAACTGCGGGCATTGTGGTTCAACTTTTTCTCCGCTCTAACTATAATCCCGGGAGGAATTCTGGCGTATTTTCTCTCCACCACCATTGACACCACATTTCTCCTGCCCTTCGCCGCAGGTAATTTCATTTACATCTCCTCATCTGACCTTATACCGGAGATAAAGCATGGAGAAAACCTTATTAGGAATATAATGCATTTTATAGCGTTTATTTTGGGTATATTGTTATTGCTGGCGGTGAAAATAGTCTTCGGGCATTAACAGGTCGATTCCCTTACTTGGCACAAACTCAAGATCCTTTGAGTTATCAAACCAAAATTTTTAGGCTAACCGAAAAGTTAAAATAAAATTGAATACATATTCAGTAATGGTGGGATAATGCAACTAATAGATAGGGTCCTCGAATTGGTAAAGAAAAGATGCGAGCAGGAAGATGCGAAATTAAGGGTTTACGAGATTGCCAGACTCCTAGATGCAGGCAAAAAAGATGTTGCTAAAGCAGTAGACCAGCTTGTGGAAGAAGGAACTCTCCAATACATAACTTCTCCCTGTGAATCCTCCTATATATGCCCCGTATTCAGCAGAGACGAGCTATTCAAGAGAAAAGTAGAAAACTTTGTCAGAGAGAGCGGAAGAACCGAGATCACCCAGATATCAAGATTACTTGCCGAGAACAGAGACGAGGTAGGACAGATCGCTACGGCTTTAGTGCAGGAAGGCAAGATAAGATTCGCAGGCGAAGGAGGAAGCAGCTGGATCGAGGCGGCTTGAACTAACTGACGTAGATTTACCTCTTTTATTTTTTTACTTTTACAAGATATAGGCCTAACACCAATCAAGTGCTAACAAGTGTTTATGGTTTACCTATGGGTTTGAGGAGTGTTTCCACATGGGTGGATAAATCCCTCTCTCCATCACTACCCTGGATACGTCCACGGCTAGGCCGTTCTTCATGCTCAACATCTCTGTATCGTTCACCATGCTCTCCCCCAAGGCTACCAACTCGTTCTTCAGGGTGAACATGGCTACTGTGTCTCCTGCTTTTATTCCCTTCTCTATGTAGTTGATTCCGGGGGCGTTGAGGTTTGCTCCGTGGCATAGGGCGTCGACAGCCGAGTCCTTCACCAGTAACTTGGGCATGTTGCTTACTGCTTTCTCCATTGGCTGTATGATCTTGCGTAGGTATTTCTCGTCTCCCTCTTCTTTCCAGAATACGTAAGCGTCTTGCAGCTCCTGCAGAGTATAGCAGTGCTCTTCGGTGAATACTCCTGTCCTTGTCCTCCTCAACTCCTGCATGTGGGCACCGCTGCCAATTATCTCCCCTATATCGTTGCACAGGTTCCTGATGTAGGTCCCGGCTTCGCATCGGACCTTGAAGAGGACATCTCTACCGTCGACCTCCATCACGTCCATATCATAGATCTCTCTGGTCCTCAAGGTTTTTTTCACCGCCGATTTGAGGGGGGGCTTCTGGTATATCTTGCCCACGAACATGTTGATTACCCGGAGTATATCCTGCTCACTAACGTCCTCGTGCAGCCGCATGAGGGATATATACTCTTTTTGAGACGATTGCAGGGTTTTAAGCAATTTAACTGAATTCTCTATTAAAATGGGAAGGGCACCTGTCACTTGAGGGTCGAGGGTTCCGGCGTGACCTGTCTTCTCCAGCTCCAGTATCTTTCTTACCCACACGGTAACTTCGTGGCTGGTGGGGCCGAAGGGCTTATCCACGCAGAAAATACCGTTCTTGATGTATTCTGTGATCTCTCTATTATTGGGGTAAACTCCATAACGCTCATCCGTTGTGGTATCGTCTTTAATATGGAATCTATCTTCGAACTTTGTACGGTTGCTCTCACTTGTTTTCCTGTCACTCATATTTACCCTCGGGTTAAACTGGTTTGGCTTATTTGATCCCTTGCGTTTAAAGTTTTGTCCCCCCAATTCCCCACTCCTTCAAACACAACCAGCTTTGTTGATAGGTTACACTTATTAACCGATTTTTAATCCCTAAAGCATGAGCAACTATGTGGATTTGTCCCACACCATAGAAGAAGACATCTCCGTATTCAAAGCTCTGCCGGCTCCTCGTATCTATCCTTATTTCACCCACGAGGAGTCCAGGGCATCGTATAATGATAAGAGCATGTTCGAGATAACCACGATGGAGTTCCAGACCAGCTGCGGGACCTACATGGACTCCCCCTATCACAGATACCCTGACGGAAAAGACATTAGCCAGATAACTCTACAGCAGACGATTTTGGAGGGGGTTGTGGTGGACGCCTCCAAAAAAGGGAAAAATGAGCCTGTCATGGTAGAGGATATTCCGCACAAAAGGCTGGAGGACATGGCCGTTTTATTCTACACAGGCTGGGACCGCTGGTGGAAAAAAGAAGAATACCATCAGCATCCTTACCTCTCCAGAGAGGCTGCGAAATTCCTGCTGGAAAGCGGGGTAAAGCTGGTGGGCATAGATACCATAAATATTGATGACCCTCAGGATGATCACCGTCCGGTGCACACCCTCCTGCTAAAAAATGATATATTGATAGTGGAGAACCTGTGCAACCTGGACAAAATAGCTGGTAAAAATTTCACTTTCTTCGCATGCCCTCTAAAAGTAAAGGGGGCAGCGGCATTCCCTGTAAGAGCATTTGCCAGAGTGGATTGATCTTTAGGGATGCTCAGATTATACTGATGTCATCTAATGTCAATCGTAGTGGACTTCCAGCTCGAATCGACCGTCTGATACTGGCTTCAACCTGTTAAAGAACTCTTCTGTAGTGAATACCAGTCCAAAGTTCTCTTCCACCTCTTCAATGGTGGTGTTGTAGAACTTGTCCTTTAGGGAGGCTGTAGCATCCTTTAGAAGTATTACATCCCATCCCTTATTAAACCCGTCGCGGAGAGATGATTCTACGCAGATGGAAGTATCGATCCCCGTAAAGACCAGCGTGTCCACCCTGAGTGAGTCCAGCCACATCTCGAACTCAGTATCCTGGAAAATGGAGTCCCTTCTTTTGTCCACTAAGAGGTCATCTTCTTCCGGCTTTAGCTCGTCTATGATCTGGGCATCCCTTGTACCTGAAATGCATAGGGGTACTTTCTCTATCCTCTCTCTTCTCTTGTAAGGGATGATCTTATGGACCCTCTCTAGCATATCAACCCCAGATTTCTCTCTGATGGCCCGGGAGTAGAACAACTGGATCCCTAGAGACCTTGCTCTCTCCATGGCGTACTTTACGGTGGGCACTATCTCCTGGTACTTGCTTATGTCGTAACCCAGCTTATCAAAAGAGCCACCCGGCGACATGAAGCAGTTCTGGAAGTCGATCATCACAAGCGCCGGTTTTATGTCGTAGATCATGCGTTTCTCACCAACGGACGAATATTTTAGATTTTTCTTTAAATTATTCACTTCATTTATAATATTATGTCTTGAAGATGGGCTACAGATCAAGACCTCAATGGATTATCTACGGCTATTTGAACAGGTCTTTAAACGAAGGCCCTTTTCTTATCTCCTTGCCGAAATCCTTTATGGTGAGGTCATCGTAGCCGGTAGCCTTTTTGCACAGCTCAATAGCTTCTTTTCTCCCTCCTATGTAGTCGATAAGACCCTTCTCCTTCGCTTCATCGCCCAGATAGACTTTCCCCTCGAAAACTTCATCGTCTCGTATTTCCCGGTTCTTGCTGACGTGCTCTCTGAACATCTGGTTTATTTTCTCCAGAACCTGCTCTCTCTGCTCTTCTTCCTCTTCAGAGGGCTTAAAGAAGGGGAATCCTGCCTGCTTGAACTTTCCTTTTCCTTTGACGTCCATGTCTATTCCCATTTCTTTTAGGAAGTCTGAGATATCGGGTCTGATGGACAGCACACCCACTCCACCTACTGAAGACAGCTTGTCGGCGATAATGGCGTCGCAGCTACAGGCTATCCAGTATGCGCCGGACGCTCCCTGCTCCTGTATCCTGGCAACAGTGTATATGTCTAGGCCCTCTATCTTTTCCGCAATGTCTTTACTCTTATAAGGTGACCCGCCAGGGGAGTTGATTTCCAGAATGAGCGCTTTATACTTCTTTCCTTCCCTTACCTCATCAATATAATCTTCAGCTCGGGAGATGGGTGATTTACCTCCCATGGGAAAGATACCCATACCCCCGCCCTCGGCGATGGGGCCTTCCAGCGGGATTATGGCCAATTTGTTTTTGAATCTATCAAAGACCATTAATAAATTGGAAAGCAATGAGGTAAAAATTTTTCTCATGCGGGCTGAATAATTTCTCCTTTTCTTAAAGGGGGTCACTCCCTCCACAAACTCAAATAAGCAAAACTTAAATAGGCAATTAGAGATTCGGCTTTTAAATTTCAAGGTTTAAATATGATAATTTACAGGTGATAAGGTGAATAAAGCTATTGGAGTTTACATCTGCACCGGCTGCGGCATAGATTCTTTAGATACTGAAAAATTGTGCGATATCGCTGACAGGGAGGAAGTCAAAGTATGCAAGACCGACCCATTCCTGTGCGAAAACAATGAAATTATCGCCTCAGATATTGAAGAGAATGGGCTGGAAGCCGTTCTTATAGCCGCATGTTCACCCCGTGTCAAGAGCGATAAATTCTCCTTTGAAGTTCCCATGGAAAGAGCCAACCTCAGAGAGCAGGTGGTATGGACCCACTCCCGGGATGAAGAGACGCAGGCTCTTGGCGAAGATTATGTGAGAATGGGAATAGCCAGAGCATTGAGAATGCAGAAAGAAGAAGGTGACCCCAACGAGATCGACAGGAGCATCCTGGTGGTTGGCGGTGGTATCACGGGGATAACCTCTGCAGTTGAGGCTGCCGAAGCGGGTTACGATGTCACTCTAATAGAGAAGAAACCCTATTTAGGTGGTAGGGTTGCGGGGATGAACAAGTACTTCCCCAAGCTGTGCCCTCCCACTTGTGGTCTGGAAATCAATTTCAGGAGAATGAGGAATAATGACAGGATCAAAGTTTACACTATGGCCGAAGTAGATAAGATCTCGGGAGCCCCCGGTAATTTTGAAGCTACTGTCAAGCTCAACCCCCGCTACGTCCTGGATAAGTGCACTGCCTGCGGAGAGTGCGTGAATGCCTGTCCACAAGAAAGGCCCAACGAGTTCAACTATGGTATGAACCATACTAAGGCGATATACCTCCCCAACGAGATCGCATACCCCTACAGATACGTCATCGACGAAGAATACTGTCAAAAAGAGGAGGGTTGCAAGGCCTGTGTGGACGCCTGCCCGTATGAAGCAATCGACCTTTCCATGGAGCCGGAGACCATAAACATCAAGGCTGGGTCGGTAGTCACTGCTACTGGCTGGAAGCCTTACGACGCCTCCAAGATAACCAATCTGGGCTTTGACAGTTATGAGGACGTTATAACCAATGTGATGATGGAGCGCCTTGCCTCTCCCAACGGACCCACAGAAGGGAAGATTCTGAGGCCGTCAGATGGTAAGGAGGTCAAGAGGATCGCTTTCGTCCAGTGTGCTGGAAGCAGGGATGAGAACCATCTCCCCTACTGCTCCGCAGTTTGCTGTCTCGCCTCTCTGAAGCAGGCCACGTATGTCAGAGAGCAGTATCCGGATGCCGAGATCTACATGTTCTATATCGACGTGAGGACCCCTGCCAAGTATGAGGAGTTCTACCGGCAGGGACTCAGTCAGGGATTCAACCTCATTAGGGGTAAAGTTGCAGAGATAACGGATATCGCCAAAAGTGAAGAGGAGGAAGGCCAGCTCATAGTAAGGGCAGAGGACACCCTACTTGGGACTGTTAGAAGGATCCCGGTGGATATGGCGGTCCTGGCAGTGGGTATGGTGCCCAACAACGAGCTCAACTTCGAGTACCGGCAGGGAGGGATTCCGCAGGACAAGTTCGGCTTCTTCTCCTCCAATTTCGTGTGCTTTCCCTACGAGACTCAAAGGACAGGAATCTATTCTGCGGGTTGTATAAGACAGCCCATGGATGTAGCATCCAGCGTGGAAGATGCGAGTGGGGCTGTATTGAAATCCATTCAGAGCATGACCCTTACCGAACAGGGAGCTTCACCCCACCCCAGAGCAGGAGACCTATCATACCCGGATTTCTTCCTCCAGCGCTGCACTCAATGTAAGCGATGTACAGAGGAGTGTCCCTTCAGTGCTTTGGAGGAGACGGAGGACGGCACCCCCATACTCAACCCCACCAGATGCAGAAGGTGCGGAACGTGCATGGGTGCCTGTCCGGAGAGGATCGTGGGCTTCAAGAACTATACCATCGACATGATATCATCCATGATCAAGCAAATCGACGTTCCAGAAGACGAAGAGAAATTGAGGATACTCGCCTTCTTCTGCGAGAACGATGCATACCCTGCCCTGGATATGGCTGCCATTAACCACTTGAGCTACGGTGCCAGCTTGAGAGTCATTCCCGTAAGGTGTCTGGGCTCGATAAACACTGTTTGGGTTGCCGACGCTCTCTCTAAAGGTATTGACGGCATACTTATGGTGGGATGTAAATCGGGTGAAGAATACCAGTGCCACTTCATCAGGGGCAGCGAGCTGGCGAACCGCAGAATGGAGAATGTCAAGGAGACCCTGGAGAGGTTGATGCTGGAGCAGGAAAGGGTCAAACTCGTTGAGATGGCCATAACGGATTACCACAACATTCCCCAGATGGTCAACGAGTTCGTGGAAGAAATAAAGGAAGTAGGCCCTAATCCATACAAGGGGTGGTGACCCAATGTCTCAACTAATGCTTCAAAACGAATTCCCTATGATTAATCATTTAAAATCAAAACCTTAAAATACCTCATGATTAATGTTTAACAACTCACAATATGGTAATCAGATTATAAGATAAGCGAATCACTCAAATATGCCATAAGTGGTGGTGAAATGGAATCGAATTCAGAAATGTTGGAAACGTATATGGAAAGGCTCTCAAAGATCGAAGATGGTGATAAATATAAGCAGTGTCTTCAGTGCGGGACGTGCGGTGGTTCATGCCCGTATGGGATTGCCACCAAGTTCACTCCCCGGAAAATGATACTGGCCGTAAGGGCGGGTATGCTGAGCGAACTGCTGGAGAGCGGAGCTCAGTGGTTATGCACATCGTGTTATGCTTGCTCATCCAGATGCCCCAGTCAGATCCCCTTAACCGATGCCATAATCCCGGCGGCAAGGGAACTCTCCCTCCTGGAGGGAAATCCGCCAGAGGAGCTGGCCACAGCATTACAGCATACTGCCAGGTATGGAAACCCCTTCAAGGAGTCGCCCAAGAAGAGGGATAGGTGGACCAGGGACCTGGACTTCGATGTAAAGCTGCTCAAGGATGGTCCTGCTGATGTGTTGTTCATACCGGAGTGCTTCGGCTCGTATCACCGCAGGTGCCAGGAAGTCTCCAAAGCCATGGCAGGTATCTTTAACAAGCTGGGAACCGATTTTGCCATAATGGGCAAGGACGAGAAATGCACTGGAGATTCGGACAGGCTTTCAGGCGAGTTTGGACTATTTGAAGAGCTGGTGGAGAAGAACGTCAAGGCTATGGAGAAAGGAGAGTTCAACAAGATCGTGACCATTGACGCTCACGCATTTCACTCCATCAAGAATGAGTATCCCCGATTCGGTTTTACCAAACCCGTAATGCATCATACGGAGTTCCTGGCAGAAAATCTGGATGCTTTAAAGGATATGTTCAACGAGCTTGACTATACGGTTACCTATCACGATTCATGTTATGTGGGAAGAAGGAATGGTATCTACGACCAGCCCCGAGAAGTCATACAGTCCATTCCGGGAGTCAAAATGGTGGAGATGAAGAGGACCAAAGAAAACGCTCTCTGCTGCGGTGGAGGCGGTGGAGGTGTCTGGCTGGACAGCTTCATCAAGGAATTCATGAAAGAACGTCCGGCAGAGGACAGGGTCAGAGAAGCCGCCAAAACAGGTGCAGATGTTCTGGTCACCGCCTGTATCCTGGATATTCCCATGTTCGAAGATGCTTTAAAAATGACCGGACTTGAAGGCGAGATCGTGGTCAAGGACATTTCAGAGCTGGTTTTTGAGGCAATAGAATAAGGTGATTTAAAGTAAGGTGGTTTTATGAAGATAGGTGTCCTGATGAGAACGGTTCCGGATCTGGTGGAAGAAATCGAGATCGTTGACGATGACGAAATTGAGCCCTTTGCTTATATCGGGAATGAAAGAGATGAGCACGCTGTAGAAGAGGCGGTCATCCTCAAAGAAAGGTATGGCGGCACTGTAGAGGTAGTCGGTATTGCGGATGAGGATTCGGATGAAGAGATTGATGAGCCTCTCGCCAGTGCTGTCGCTAAAGGTGCCGACAGCGCAGTAAAGATCATGATGTCGGATAAGACTTTCCTTAAAGTTGAGTACGCTAAAGCACTGGTAGATTTCCTCCAGGAGAGAGAATACGATTTGCTTTTGACTGGTATTCAGTCAGTTGACGCGTTCACCGGAATGCTGGGCCCATTACTTTCCGTTTATATGGATAGGCCCTTTACGGGTTATGTTACTAAAGTTGAAGTGGAAGATTCAGGTTTGAAGATACAAAAGGAGTTGGGTGGGGGTCTGCTGGGAGACTTTACGGTCAAACTCCCCGCGATTCTGGGAATAGTCTCCGCCGAAAGACCGCTCACATTTGTACCGCTCACCAAATTGAGAAAGGTAATGAAGAAGACAGAGGTTGAAGAAGCCGAACTGGAGATCCCGGAAGTCGAAGGAATAGAAGTGGTCAAGTTCTATGAGCCAGAGAAGCCGGAGATCGAACTGCTGGAAGGAGAGCCGGAAGAGGTTGCGGATAAGCTCGTGGAGCTGTTCAAAGAAATAGAGGTAGTGTGAGCATGAAGTCGAGATATGAGCTGGGTTATGAGGTGTAGTCCATGAGCGACATAGCGGTAATTGTGGAAGTAATGGAGAATAAGGTTCAGGATAATGCCTATGAGCTGTTCGGAAAAGCGCAGGAGCTGGCTCAAGCCACCGGAGGGAAGTCTGTTGCCATAGTTATGGGTAATAATGTGGAAGTTGACTCTCTTCCCTGCGATAAGGTCTATTACGTGGAAGATGATAGGCTGGAAGCTTTTTCGTCCAATCACAAGAGAGCAGTCTCCAAAGTCGTGGAGGAGCTTGATCCCAAGGTCATTCTGGCGGGTAACAGCTCCGTAGGGACAGATCTGGGAGTTCACGTGTCTGCCGAACATAACATACCCTTAGCTTCATTATGTAATGACGTTTCCATCGATGGTGACGATATCAAGGCCACTTCACTGGCCTACGGGGGTAAACTGCTGGTGGACCTCAAATTAGAGGATAGAGCAGTTATACTGGTGAACAGGGGAAGTTTCTCTGCCGCTGCTTCCTCAGGCAGTCCGGAAGTGATCACAACCACTCTGGATGACCTGGGTGTAGAGCTGGACGACAGTATCCAGTTCGTGGAGTACGTCAAACCGGAAGAAGATGTGGATATCTCCAAGTTCGATGTGCTGGTGAGTGTGGGAAGAGGCATCGATGGCGAAGAGAACATTGAAGAGGCGCAGGAGCTGGCTAAAATGCTGAGTGGAGAAGTAAGCGCCTCCAGGCCAGTGGTAGATCAGGAATGGCTCCCCAAATCCAGACAGGTGGGGAGATCGGGTAAGACGGTAACCCCCAAGCTGTACCTCGCACTGGGTATAAGCGGAGCATCAGAGCACCTGGAGGGTGTTAAGGCTCAGAACGTGGTAGCCATCAATACAGACCCTGACGCACCTATATTCAGAGTATCCAGGGTTGGAGTGGTCATGGACCTGTTCGAGTTGCTGCCAGTACTGAAGGATAAGATAGAGACAATCAAAGGTTAATTGCCCTTACATGACGGGATGTAATAATATAATTCATATCCATATAATATAAGTCATAATGGTGAATAATAGATAATTGGTGATGTAATGCAGGATGAAGTGAAGATAGGGGTTTACGTTTGCCACTGCGGAAGGAATATCGCTGAAACCGTTAAGATACAGAAGGTGCTGGATCACGTTAAGGATCTGCCCTATGTAGAGATAGCCAGAGATTATCGCTACCTCTGCTCCGACCCCGGTCAGGACCTCATCAAAAAGGATATTGAGGAGAACGGCATCAACCGGGTAGTTGTGGCTGCATGCTCACCCACTCTCCACGAAGCCACGTTCAGGAGGGCCTGCCGGGAAGCTGGTCTCAACCCCTTCATGCTCAACATGGTCAGCATCAGGGAATTCGACTCCTGGGTCACCAAGGATGTCAATCAGGCGACAGAGAAGGCCAAAGCAATTGTGAGGTCTGCGATCGAGAGAGTGGCCTTGAACGATGAGCTGGAGATCCAGACCGCGGACATAAACCCGGAAGTCCTCATAATCGGAGGAGGTATTGCAGGTATCTCTGCAGCGCTGGTCCTGGCTGATGCAGGTAAGAAGGTGCATCTGGTGGAGAAAGACCCCACCATTGGAGGTCATATGGCCAAGTTCGATAAGACATTCCCCACTCTCGATTGCGCTGCCTGCATCCTTACTCCCAAAATGAGTGCTGTAGGCGCTCACCCCAATATAAATCTTCTCACATACTCGGAAGTAATTGATGTAGAAGGTTATGTGGGGAATTACAAGGCAAAGATCCTCAAAAAGCCCCGATACATTCGAGAGGATCTGTGCATAGGGTGCCCTGTATGTATTGAGGATTGTCTGTTCCTCAACGAAATGTATTCCTCGGAGTTCGATGAGGGCATAAGCAACCGGAAACCCATCTACATACCGTTCCCTCAAGCTGTCCCCTCCATACCGGTAATAGATCCAGATAGCTGCATGTACTTCAAGGGTAAGTGCCCCGGCTTCTGCAAGGACGTGTGTGAGTGGGATGCCATAGACTTCGACATGGAAGAAGAAGTTGTGGAGGTCGAGGTGGGCAGCATTTTGACCGCCACAGGCTACAACACCTTCGACCCTTCAAGAATGCCCCGATACGGGTACGGGATTTATGATAACGTCTATACTTCACTACAGATAGAGAGAATGCTCAACACCACTGGACCCACGGATGGGGAGGTTGTGCTTTCTAACGGGGAGAAACCGGAGAGCGTGGCCATAATCCACTGCGTGGGGAGCAGGGACAAGAACCACAATGAATACTGCTCCAAAGTGTGCTGCATGTACTCCATCAAGATGGCCCATCTGATGAAGGAGAGAACAGATGCTGAGATATACAATTTCTACATCGATATCAGGGCAGCCGGAAAGGGCTACGAAGAGTTCTACAGAAGGGTTATGGACGATGACGTCTATTTCATCAGGGGTAAGGTCGCTGAAGTGACGGACATAACCAGAGGAGAGGAAGAAGAAGGGAAGCTCGTAGTTGTTGCCGAAGACACTTTAATGGGAAAAGTGCGGAGGATACCTGTGGACATGGTGGTTCTGTCTGTGGGACTTGAACCTGCCAGAGGTACTGGAAAGCTGAGCAACATGCTAAAATTATCTACTACGGAAGGTGGGTGGTTCATGGAGAGGCACATAAAGCTGGACCCCATCTCCACATCGACTGAGGGCGTATTCATTGCAGGAGCATGTCACGGACCAAAGGACATACCGGATACAGTGGCCCAAGCGGAAGCAGCGGCTGGAGAAGTCCTATCCCTCATAAGCAAAGGATTCATTGAGCTGGAGCCCAACGTGGCCACCATCTCCGAAGAGAAGTGTGCAGGCTGTCAGCAGTGCATAGCAGTGTGCCCCTTCACCGCCATCTACTACGATGAAGAAAAAGGTGTCTCAGTAGTTAACGAAGCTCTGTGCAGAGGGTGCGGGACATGTGTGGCCACCTGTCCCTCAGGAGCAGCAAAACAATTCCTGTTCAAGGACTCACAGATATACAAGGAAATAGAAGGACTCCTAGAGCAATAAGGCAAGTGAAGTTAGGTTAGTAGTGAGAATAAATCGGGTTAGGTAACTCCTTTAAGGTATATCCCTTTATTCTGATCTCTTTTTTATGGTGGCCTTCACTCCGCTTCGAGGCTCGAATTCCGCTACGACCTTGATCCACTTGGGATGTAGAGTGTTTTGGAGGTGATGGAAGACCTCGTTCACCACTCCTTCGTGGTGGATCTTCTTATCTATAAACTGGTTAAAGTATCTGTCAAGGGACTCGTACTCCAGCAGCCACTCGTGGGGAGCATATGTGATCCTCAGGGTGGCCATATCCCTTTCTCCGGTCACCGGGCATATGCATTTAAAGTTATTATACTCGAACTCAGCTTCATGGTCACCATAGGCGTTGGAGATAACTCCTAATACTTTGGGGGTGATTTCGACCTCTTCCGGCTCCTCTAACTCCTCTAAACTTCTCAACAGCTCCTGCTTGTCTCTACAAACCTTTCCGGTTAAAGAGAACATGGAATCTAACTCAGAATGTGCATTGTGAACATAGATCAATACCGGTTTGGATTCGAGGGCGAACTTGTAATAGGTCTTTAATGCGGAATCAGCATCAGAAGTCGAGATGGGTGGAATCAGGATCATAATGTCGGCTTTCTTGAGATTTTCAAGCTCTTCTCCAGGTATTTGGTCTAAATTACGGCTGTTGAGGTCTCGATTTAAGCAACGAGCTTCGTATCCCTTATCCTGTAAAAATTGCTGGAGCTCTTTTACCTTTTCCGACCTTCTCTCTGTGCCGCTTTCTGTGCCGCTTTCTGTGCTCTCCCAACCGCAAATGATTATGTTCATGGTAATACCTACCAATACTTACATAAAAACACTCATATAAAATCTTCGAGGAATTGCTGCTGGATCCTGTTGAGGGTCTTCCACTTCTTTCTCACGAAAGGAGGGTACTTGCGGTGGGTGTTGAAGTAGTCTCTGAGGTATCTAATGGTCTTCTCATCGCTGGCATAACCGCTTCCGAAGTTCCCTGCATTCAGTTTAAGTTTCTCTATCTCTTTTTCTCTCTCCACTTTGGCGATTATGGAGGCTGCAGAAACGATGGGGTAGAGATTGTCGGCTTTATGGGCTGCTCTCACCTTTTTACCCGTCCTGCTCTCCAGGAGGTCTTGAAGTCTGCCAGCATTTACGTCTGAGCTGTCAACGTAGGATACCTCGGCATCTAATTTGCATATGATCTCTACACAACAATCGTATAGTATCTGGTTGATGGTCTTCTCCTCCATCAGCTCATCCAGCTGTTGAGGAGTGATCTTTATTATGTGGACATGAGAATCTTTTTCTATCTCTTTTGCCAGCTCTTCCCTCTTTTTAGGGTTGATCTTCTTGGAGTCCTTTAAACCCATTCCATTGAGCCTGTCCCCCTCCTCCATGGAGACCCCGCAAACGATCATGGGGCCGATAACCGGGCCCTTACCGGCTTCGTCCACACCAGCTACCCTCATGTGTTGATTAAAAACCGAGTTTGTCCATACCTTTGAAGGGCATTTTACCGAACTTACCTTTCTTCATCTTCTTCATCATGTTCTTCATGGTCTTGTAGTATTTGAGAAGCTCTCTGACTTCCTGCTGGCTGGTGCCGGACCCTATGGCTATTCTTTTAACTCTGGAGGAGTCCACAAGTTTGGGGTTGGTCATCTCTTCATCCGTCATGGAGTCCATTATCACCCGGAATCTCTTCATCTTGTCCTGGGTCATCTCCATGGTGCTCTCATCCATCTGCATCCCCATACCAAAGGGTAGCATGTCCATGACCTTGCTCAGAGGCCCCATCTTCTTCATGGCTTCCATCTGCTTGTAGACATCTTTCAGGGTGAATTTCCCCTTCATAAAAGCCTCAGGGTCCAGATCCTCCTCGGTGGCGACCATTTGGGCCTTCTCCATCAGGGCTTTAACGTCACCCATTCCCAGCAGTCTGGAAACAAAACCTTCAGGATCGAATTTTTCAAATTCTTCTACTCTCTCTCCAGTCCCTATAAAGGCTATGGGTATCCCTATCTCTTTGGCTGCGGATAGTGCTCCACCACCCTTAGCAGTCCCATCGAATTTGGTGATAACTATTCCATCAATACCTATGGCATCGTGGAATGTTCTGGCCTGCTTGCTGGCCAGCTGGCCCATGGCGGCATCCACTACAAGCAACTTGTAATCGGGGTTCATTATCCTGGAGATCTCCACCATTTCCTCTATGAGGTCTTCTTCCAGGGCGTGACGGCCAGCGGTATCCACAATGGCCATCTCACAATCTTTAAGGTCCTTTAGGCCATTCTTTACTATTTCCACCGCATTTTCATTCCCTTTCTCCCCGTAAAATGGAATGGTGTGATTATCTGCCATCTGCTTCAACTGGTCGTAAGCTGCGGGCCTCCAGGTATCTGCGGTGATAGCTCCCGTCTTCATGCCCTTATCTTTAAAGTATTTGGCCATCTTGGCCGTCGTGGTCGTCTTACCGCTCCCCTGCAAACCCACCAGCATTATGTTGCTTTTCTTGAGAGGGATATCCAGTCCCTCGCCTATCCCCCGCATCAGCTCTTCGTAAACTATCTTCACAACGTGTTCTCTGGCGTTGAAGGTGGGGAGGACATCTTCGCTAAGAGCCCTCTTTTTGATGGAGTCACTGATCTCTTTGACCATTTTGACATTAACGTCTGCCCTGAGCAGAGCCCTCTGAATATCTTTAGTTACTTCCTCCACAAGAGCCCTATCCAGGGTAGTTGAATGGGTTATCTTTTTGGCAATATCCTTAAGCGCTTCTAATGCCATTAATACCACTCAGAGACAGCAGGTTATTATAATTTACCTCTACGTCAGGATTGGTTACCGACCCATTGAGTTGCCACATGTGATTAAAGTGATTTAAAGGAATCCCTAACCGAAGGTGGAGATTTATACAAAATCCGGACAATGAAATATCTGAAATTAGAAAGGAGAGGTCGGGTTTTATGGGAAGGGAATGAGGGTTTCCAGCTAACCAGTTACCCGACCTCCGATACTTTTAGTACATTTAGAACATATTAAACTTTCTGTTCCATTTTTCTGTCCCAACTTTACTTCCGGACCTGGATGGTATAAGGTAGTGATTGTAATAACCAATTTGAAAATCATAAAGCTTGAAAGTATTGTTTAGAACATTTAGAACATGAAGTTACTGGGTACAAGTAAACTTAGTAAAGGAGCTAAAACCACAATAATAAAATCTGTTCTGGAAAAGCTGAACTTAAAGGAAGGCGACCTCATCGTTTACTACGAAAAAGGAGAAGAAATAGTCATCCGGAAAGCATAGCTTTTTTAGTTTATAATGAACTCAGACTGTATTACTTAAAGTGTGGTGGCTGGGATTTAGCCTGATGTAAACCGATTTTGGCTTTAGCTTGAAAAGTATTAGTGTTAGTGGTCAGGCGGTCAGGAAAATATATATGGGCAATCCTTCTGGTAGGGAATTAACTCTATGGAGGTGGTAGTGTGGAAACTTTACAGAATTTGATCAAAGCGTTTATAGGGGAAAGTCAAGCCCGGAACAGGTACAGCTTCTATTCTAAAGTTGCTAAGAAGGAAGGCTATGAGCAGATAGCCGAGATCTTTGAGATAACTGCTGAAAATGAAAGGGAACACGCCAAGAAATTGTTCCAGGAGATACAGAAGCTCAAAGGTGATGCAGGGAAATTGACCGTTGATGGTCTGGCACCCCTCACATATGGCAACACCATAGACAATCTTCAGGCAGCTATTGATGGTGAGCACTACGAGAACAGCGACATGTATCCCAGTTTCGCCAGAACTGCGGAGCAGGAAGGTTATCCGGAGATTGCGGAGAGATTGAAGTCCATTGGGGAAGCCGAAAAGCACCATGAGGAAAGATACAAAAAATTGCTTGAAGCTGTCAAGTCTGGAACAGTCTTCAAAAAAGAAGAGCCGGTAGAGTGGATGTGCAGGAAATGCGGCTACGTTCACTACGGAACAGAACCGCCCGAGAAGTGCCCATCCTGCGACCACGAATACAACTACTTCATGGTGAAGTGCGAAGAATACTAAAATTTATTATCACAAATCCCCACTTTTTGAGTGATTGTGGATATTGTAGATTGGGGGACATATGAGAGTATTTATTACTGGGGGAACCGGTTTTATAGGGAGTAAGCTCTCCCGGAAACTGGTCGAAAGCGGTCATGAGGTCACTGTCTTGACCCGGGACAGCCGCAAGGCCAAAGGAGTATTACCTCACAGCGTAAGTATTGTGGAGGGCAATCCCACAAAAGAGGGGGACTGGCAGGAAGCGGTTGCCCAAAATGATGCTGTGGTCAATTTGGCCGGAGCATCCATCTTCAGCAGGTGGAGCAAGGGATACAAAAAGGTCATACGGGACAGCAGGATCCTGACCACTAAAAACATTGTCAGCGCCTTGAGGTCAAAAGAAGGTAAAGATGAACCTCATTTATTGAATGCTTCTGCCGTGGGCTATTATGGCTTTCACGGTGATGAAATCCTGGATGAGTCCAACTCTGTGGGCAACGGTTTTCTTGCTGAAGTCACCAAGGAATGGGAAGAGACTGCTCTCCAGGCCCGGCAGTACGATACCAGGGTTGTACTGTGCCGTTTTGGGATAGTTCTGGGGGAGGAGGGTGGAGCGATGGATAAATTGATACCCTTGTTCAGATACTATCTGGGGAGCCCTCTGGGCAGTGGTAAGCAGTGGTTCTCCTGGATACACATAGATGATCTGGTGAATACGCTGGAGTTCCTCCTGAACAATAAGGACATTGAGGGCCCGGCCAACTGCACTTCTCCTAATCCGGTGAGAAACGAGGAATTAACGCATGCACTGGCAGAATTGATGGGAAAACGTGTGGTACTGCCATCAGTTCCCAAATTCGTTTTGAAGATAGTTTTGGGGGAGTTCGCCGATACTGTGGTCAAGGGACAGAGGGTGATACCCAAAAAGCTCATGGATAACGGCTTTGAGTTCCAGTATCCCGATATCAGGCAAGCCCTAAAAGAGATCGTCTGTTAGCTTGACTTGACTAATTCAAAAACAAATAAGACAATAAAAACAAAACAAAAATAAAAAATTGATTAGAGTATTATCTCTATTCCCAGTTTTTCGGCAAGCTCTTTGTATCTGTTCCTGATGGTCACTTCTGTAACGCCTGCTACTTCTGCTACTTCTCTCTGGGTCCTTCTTTCTCCACCCAGGATCGAGGCTATGTAGATTGCGGCTGCTGCAACACCGGTGGGACCTCTTCCGCTGGTGAGCTCTCTTTCTTCTGCCTTCTTTATGATCTCTACGGCCTTCTTCTGGACCTCACCGCTGAGGCCGAGGGCGGCGCAGAATCTGGGTACGTAGTCTGCTGGGCTGGTGGGCATTAACTTGAGGCTGAGCTCTCTGGCTATGAACCTGTATGTCCTGCCTATCTCTTTTCTGTCAACTCTGGAGTAGATGGCTATCTCGTCCAGTGTTCTGGGAACTCCTGCCTGTCTGCAGGCGGCGTAGAGGGCGGCAGCGACTACACCTTCAATACTTCTGCCTCTTATGAGGTTCTTGTCCACGGCTTTCCTGTATACCACTGCGGCGGTTTCTCTAACGCTCTTGGGCAGTCCAAGAGCTGAGGACATTCTGTCCAGTTCGCTTAAAGCGAATGCCAGGTTCCTTTCCGTAGCGTTACTGATCCTTATTCTTCTCTGCCACTTTCTCAGCCTGAACAACTGGGCTTTGTTCCTGACAGAGATGGCTTTACCGTAAAAGTCTTTGTTGCCCCAATCGATTATGGTTGAAAGGCCTTTATCGTGAATGGTATAGGTTACGGGAGCACCAACTCTACTCCTCTTATCTTTCTGCTCGCTATCGAAAGCTCTCCACTCGGGTCCTTCGTCAATATAGGTGTCTTCCAGAACGAGACCACAATCCTGGCAGATGAACTCACCTCTTCGGTAGTCCCTGATGAGCCTGGGGCTGCCACACTCAGGGCAAGCCTCCAGTGTCTCCTCTTTCTCTACTTCCTTCTCAACTTCTTTTCTCTCTACTTCTTTTTCTTTTTCCCTTATTTTTTCTATCTCCGGCATGAGGAATCACCACAAATAATTCTTCTTCAGTAAGACTAAAAGCTCCAGAATTCTTTCCTGAAGCTTTTAACGCTTCTTTTTCGGGCTTAATGAGCGCAAAAGGAGACCTTGTTGGCCCGATTATGTCCTGAACCTTCCCTATCTTTTTAGCCCTATTATTAACTACTTTAGAGCCGATCTGGGGCAAATTATTCGGTTTTAGGGGAGTGACAATGAAACCGGTACGTGAAACATGGGCCACACTACCAATCTTACGCAGGTCCTTCATGATAGTCTCCAAACAGTTAAATTTTAGTTCCGGTCAGCTTAATTATACTATATGCCTTAATCATTTCAAAGGGCTGTAGCCTTACCACTTTCGCTCATTAACTATATCGAAACTTTAAAATATCTTTAGTTCATGTTATATAAAGCTTTCGCCCATATCATCATAGCTATTATGAATCGGAAAAAAGATATTTCACTTGATTGAATCCCCCATTCATGGAACAAAAAATCATCCAGGACCCCATTCATGGCAACATAACTACTGAAGACTGGATCATCGATATTATAGATACTCCTTCTTTTCAGCGTTTGCGAAGAATAAAACAAATAGGGTTCGGGAATCTGGTGTATCCCGGAGCTAATCACACAAGATTCGAGCACAGCATCGGCACCATGCATATCGCCAAACTTCTGGCTCAGAAAATGGACATTAGTGAGAAAGTCAAGGATGAGATCATTGCTGCTGCTCTTATACACGATATGGGGCACCCTCCTTTTTCCCACTCCAGCGAAAGACTTGTCAGCAAGTACCTCGGCTTAGAACACGAAGATATGGTCAAGGAAACTGAGATAAAGGACATTCTGGCGGAGAAAGGGCTGAGAACGGGAGAGGTATTTCACCATGTCAAGGGAAAATCATCTATTGATATAGTGAGTGGAGATATTGATGCAGACAGGATGGATTACCTGGTGAGGGACTCTTACTATACTGGTGTGGCATACGGTGTTTTCGATCTGATGAGGTTGATCAACAAGATCTATTTTGAGGACCGAAGACTGATAATCGATTCCGGAGGCTTGAGGGCTGCAGAGTCCCTGTTGATATCCAGGTTCATGATGTATCCCACGGTTTACTTTCATCACGTGTGCAGGATAGCCGAAAAGATGTACGAGAAAGCACTGGAGAAATGTCTCGCCGATGAGCTGATAGACCCGGAAAAACTCTTCAGGATGGATGATTACGATGTCATATCCTTTTTGAGGGACAGAGAAGGGTATGCCGGAGAAATGATGTCCCGTATAGATTCTCGGAAGTTGATGAAGCGAGCTATTTACGTCAACTTACCCCGCATAGGGGTAGATGTCACTAAAGTCGATCCCCGACATGCAGAGGAAGAAATAGCCGAAATATCACATATTGACCCGGATTATGTCATAGTGGACATCCCACCGCTGGGTGAGACCAGAGAGCTTAATGCTCGGGTGAACATTGATGGAGAGCTTATGGAGCTGGAAGAGATATCCCCACTTGTGAACGCTCTCAAGAACGGTCACGGTGAAGGATGGAAGATGGGAGTTTACACCCTTAAAGAGCACAGGGATAAAGTTGCCATCGCCGCAGCCGACTATTTTGAGATAGAGAAGATCAAGAGGCAGAAAAGGTTGGACGAAGTTCTACCCCTATGGTAGTCCTCCCTTCACTTCGGGCATAGGAGGCTGAATAAATAAGCCGAATAAAAAATAAACTAAATATTAATGACTTAATTCATTGAAGTAGTCAAGGGGAAAGTTTTAAATATAAACTTAGGTGACTTCATTTAAGTGTATCAAAAGAACGAGTATGCCAGCAACAGGAGGAAGATTCTTGTAGCCCTGCTAAAGCAGCCCATGGACTTCACGGGGTTAAAAGATGAGACCAAACTATCGGAACCAACCCTCTCCAGCCACCTGAAAGACCTGTTGAACTCCAAATTCGTGGAAGTGAAAAACGAAGGAAGAAGAAAGATCTACAGCCTCACGGATAGTGCACTCAACTCCGAACTCAGAATGTACCTTGCGGGAGTGTATTCCGCATATCTAACCCTGAAAAGCGAGAACTTCTGGGAGACCGCAGGCGTGGAAGCTCTCAAGATGGTTTCTGCAGGTGACGAGGCTCTAAGATCATTCATGAACACTCTCGCCCGTTACTCTCCAGTAGAGTATGCCGATGAGAGAAAAGGAAAAGAGCTCTTTGACGATATCGTCTCCAGGATATCCTTCGACTCTTCCTACCTCCAGAAACTGAAAGAAAACATAGAAGAAGCAGAATCAAGGGGAGGAGACGCTGAACCCCTCAAAGAGGAATTAAGACAAATACTGGACTCCCGCACATCCATGTATTACGCTCTTGGACCCCCCTTCAGTTATATGTGGAAGAACATGATCGAAAACCTGGAATAACCTCAACACCAATAACTCAAACACTGAAATAAGTTCAACTATAGCAGACCACTGGAACAAACGAAGCAGTCCAGTGGTCATCAGCAAAGCTGACGGTCAAACAAAATAAGTCATGAGTCAGAGGTAGAGGGAAAGAATTATTAACAACTCAAACCGGTTACCAAGAGGGAGAATTTATAAGTAAATTTATAAGTCAGAACCCCCCCAAAACCAATCAATCATTAACAAGCTCCGGTAGTGTAGTCCGGCCAATCATACCGGCCTTTCGAGGCACGGTTCGCACGATTCGACAAAACGCAACGTGTCGAAGACAGCCGATGACCCGGGTTCAAATCCCGGCCGGAGCACTAATATTAACCTAAAAATTCCTGATCAATCCTTTGTCTTTGGTTACACTTGAGAATACTTTAAAGCAGTCTTGAGCGGAACTCAAAGTAAGTTTGAGAGGGAGTGAACCTTAAAAGATCAATGGTTTTTCAAATTCCCTTATCATTAGGGATATATGAAAAGTATTCACTTTCTAATAAAGTCCTTATTGAAAAAGGTATGTATTTTTTAATTCATCTAAACCTCTAAACACATACTATCGTTTTATTTGGGTGCCCACAAGCTTAATACAAAGTTCTTTTTGCTGTTGAAATAATTGGATTCCTTTTTGAATCCTGTTTTTCTGGCCAATTTTTCTATTTTTTCTTTGGTGTATTTTCTTGATATCTCTGTGTGGATTTTTTCTCCCTCAAAAAATTGTATTTCCATATCCAGGGTTCTAATCTTGACCGTTTGATCCTTTTTGCTTTCTATGTAGCTCTCCATCTGATGTTGCAGGGGATTGTACAGGGGAACATGTTCGAATTTGTTCAAATCGAAATCTGCATCCAGCTCCCTGTTCATTCTCCTTAATAGGTTTAAGTTGAATTCTCGGGTAACACCTATCGAGTCGTTGTAGGCGCGTAAAAGCTTTTCTGTATCGCTTGTTATGTCAAAACCCAGTAAAATGCGGTCTTTTTTATCCAGGTTGGAACGTATCCGTTTCAAGAAATCTTCTTCTTCATCAGGAGTGAAGTTGCCAATGCTGGAGCCCAGAAAAAGCACCAACATCCTGCGATTGTCCTCTTTCTGTAGCCATTTAAGTCCGTCAACATAATCCGCATTAACGCACCTTATATGGTAATCGAGATTCTCTTTTCCTGACCTCTCCACGAATTCTTGAAGTGCTTTCCGCGATATGTCAATGATCATCAATTCAAAATCCAACTTTTTTTGGGTCAGCGACTCTAAAAGTATTGAAGTTTTTTTCCCATCTCCTACCCCCAATTCCACAATATTGACCGGTTCAGAGCCAAGCAATGAGGCTATATTCTTTGAATGGGTCTCCAGTATCTCTTTCTCCGCATTAAAGAGATAGTATTCAGGTAAATCCATGATTCTCTGGAAAAGACTCGACCCCCTGTCATCGTAGAGATGTTTGGAGGGAATGAATTTCTGTTCGGCCATAAGCCCAGTTTCCACATCCTTTCGGAATTCGTCAAATATTTGATCAGATTCATCAGTATTTTTGATGTCCTCTGGTGAGATTATCATGCCAGAATCACCTCCTGATAGGGTCCAGACCCCTTAACTGGCCGCACTGTGCCATATACTAAACTTCATTGCTTCTAATATCTTCTATGTTACTCACTTTTACTCACTTTATTACCTAATCGAACTCTATCTTACGTTTTCTCTATCTTTACCTGTTTGTGCGGAATCTCTTGTGGGAGGTGCCAGAAATTCGGGGCCGACAGGATCTTTAATGGTCTCTTGCAGGATCCGATCTACATCTTCCCTTATACTGGGATCCAGTTTCTGGCCCAACACATCATTGACTTCATCCAGGTATTCAGGTTTCCAGGCACCCCACAGAGCTACAGAATTCTCATTGTCCAGTATCCACTGGATAGCCACATCTATTAACTTTCTTTTGCGCTCTTCTGCCATCCTGGAAAGCTTTTCCACCGCCTCCAGATACTGCTGGTACCTGGATGGTCTGAACTTGGGATCGTCCTTCTTAACGGAGTGCTCGCTGTATTCTGCATCCGGCAATAACTTGCCTGTCAGCAGACCCTGGCACAGTGACCTGTAAGCGAGGAAAGTTATGTTGTTCTTTTTACAGAAGGGAAGGACGTCATTTTCATACTTTCTCTCGAAAATATTGTAGGGCATCTGGCAGGTATTAACTTCAGTTTCTCTGGAGAACTCTTCTATCTGCTCCACATTAAAATTGCTCACACCTATGGCCCTTACCTTACCCTCCCTCTGCAGATTTTTTATTGTTCTGGCTGTGTCCCTTAAGGGGTGAAGGGGGTCGGGCCAGTGCACGTGAAGTATGTCAACGTAATCCGTATTCAGTCTCTTTAGAGAAGTTTCAATGTCCTTCAATATTCTTTTCGGAGTACCATTTCTAACTGTATTATTTTCATAATCCAGTCCGGTTTTGGTGGCTACAACGAACTCCTCACGATCGTATTCTTTTAAAGCATCCCCTACTATCTCTTCCGAACGTCCTTTCCCGTAAACCGGAGCGACATCAATTAAAGTGATCCCCTCCTCCAGAGCCTTATGAACAGTCTCTATCCCACTCCTTTTTTCGTGGTATCCGATCGGCTGGCTGCCCAGACCTATGCGGGATACTATGACGTCTGTTCCAGCTATATTGGTATATTCCATGCGAACACCTCAACGGCTAATCGCCCACGAAACCACCCCAGATATCGTCGTACCTGTCCTCTTTCTTTTTGAACTCCTCCATAATTTCAGGGTCAGGGACTAATTTGTATACATTGCCTCCTCCGTCCTCGCCATGGAGGTCCGTGAAGTACATGCCGTCCGGACCGAATGCCAGGCCACATGGACTTGCAGCTCCTTCTCCTTTATAGACCACAAAATTGTCGCATGACTTTACTGCGGTAGCGTCCTGGCTCAACTGGAGCTTCACTATCTTTTTACCTTTCTCAGAAGTACCTTTTTGGTAGGATGCTCCGAAGAGTGCTACAAAAAGATTATCGTTGTACTGTGGTGGGAATTGACCATCCTGCATGAAATCCAGTGCCGTTGGCGCTTGAGTGTAATGCCACCAGAATATGGACTTCTTCCTCATGGTGTTGGGCCACCCATAGTTCTCATATGGCTCTACTCTGGCAATACGGTCATCTTTATCCGGTCCGTTCCCTGCGATATACATGCTCTGGTCGCTCTTCCTCCATGCAGCACCGAATGGGTTTCTGAAACCTTTGGCATAAACTGGACTTTCCGAGATGGGATTATCCCAGGGTATTCTTCCATCGTGGTTTAATCTGAGCACTTTACCCCTGAGATCATTCCAATCCTGTGACTTATACCATGCGCCACCATCACCCAACGTCACGTACAATTTCCTGTCAAATCCGATGGATACAGACTGGATTTGATGGGCTCTCCGGGTAGAAGGAATATCCTTCATTATATCTGTTAGGCCGTCCATGTGAAGGCCATCCTTACTTCTGGTCCTGACCAGCCTTGACTTTATCTCACCATCTTCTTCGTATATCATGCTCAAGTATAGGTCTCCTGATTCAGGTTCTACACAAATACCGGTTAGGCCGGATTCGCCGCTGCCAGGGAACTCGTGACTGGGCTCGTAATTCAACAGGCCTTCAGCATAGGTATAAACAGTGTGATCATTGGTTACGGCCCTCACCTGTCCATACAGCTCGGTCAGATAAAATAATGGGTCTTTAGGGTCTTTACCCGGGTTGGGCACAAAAGCGATGTTCACCGGAAGATTAAGACCAGTTGCAACGTGTTCCATTTTAAAACCGGGATATACCCACCAGCTTTCTACAAGATTTCCCCCCATATCTTACACCTTAGGTCACAGTTATTGAGATGCTTTTTAAATTTTACTTCAGTATTTAGTATTAGAATATTCGATAAAAAAGGGATGACGTCTCTTTGAGGTATTGTAGTAAATCTCGGTCTTGATACTTTGTTTTAAAGGAGAGTTTCCTAAATCGTGATTACGGGAGTAGCTTTTTAACCACCAATCCCTTCAATTCTATAAGTGAGAACCAGGTTGGATAGGGTCAGCTGGAAATGGATTCCGATGTCCCTGTTCGTGTTCTTCCTCTTACTGTATATGGTCTTCGAGTGGTCTGGAGTTCTTACTCTTCAAAATACTAAAGACTATATACAATCCTCGGGACCACTCGCAGGAGTGATAATAGCACTATTGCTTGTAAGCGATTTGATCACTCCTGTCCCTTCTTCGGTTCTAATGACCCTGGCGGGTTCGATATACGGTATCTTATGGGGTACCATAATCGGTAGTAGTGGCTCATTGCTTTCATCTGTTATAGGCTTCTTTATAACCAGAAAGCTGGGAAAGCATAGACTACGATTAATAGACTCTGCAGAAGTAGATTCCATGGACAGGTGGTTTCTTCGGTGGGGAGAAGGGATACTTATACTGTCAAGAATGGTTCCCATGCTAACCGAAACCATGTCCTGTTTCGCCGGACTGACCAGAATCCCTGTTAGACGTTTCCTCTTACTTATCCTGATTGGGACCATCCCTATCACTATATTCTACTCATATTTTGGTAGCAGGGCACAAAGCGTCTCCGAGTGGTCCTTACCGCTAACTATAGGCGTCATGATCCCCGGTATCCTGTGGATTCTGCTCCATTTTAAAATGAGGCATGAGGAATACGTCCAACCATAAACCAGTTAGGACTCAGGCTCGAAAACAGTGTTTTGGGGTATTCCTGTTTCGACGGGATTGTTTTCGTCGCTGCTCCATTCGAACCAGCCTCCGTCGTAGGTGGAGACATGGGGCCACGCCATCAGATAGGCGTTAAGGAAAGCCTCGCTGGCCCGCCACCCGGTTCCGCAATAGAATGCCACGTGTTTTTCAGGAGTTATATGGTTTTCAGCCCAGTTCTCTGCTACCTCGTTGTAGGCCCTCATTGTGTTGTCTATGTTGCGGTAATTATCCATATGGTAGGCGTCGGTTCCACCGTTCCCGAAGATTGATCCGGGTATGCGCCCCTTCTTGTTGATGTAATTGTAACCGCTTACGTTCCCTATGTATTCTTCCCAGCTTCTAACACTGACCAGTTCACCATCTTGAGAGTCCAGTAGTTGCTTCGCCTGTGGGGTGTCGATGATGTATTCCGGATGAGCTGGGATATCTACTCCAAAGTCTTCAGCCTCTCTTATTTCGACTTCGTTGGTTGAAAGACTGTATCCATCAGATAACCATTTGTTCAGCCCTCCGTTTAAGATGCGAACATCATTGACACCGGCATACAACATGATAACGGCGCAGCGCATGGCTGCTAAATGGCCTGCGTTTATGCCTGGGTAAGGGTCTCTGTTGTCCGGGTGAGAGTATCTCCCATAGAGTATTACCGTAGTATCCGAAGTTATGCCGTAATCCAGAAGAGCTTTTTCCAGTTCTTCGGGGGAGCGCCGATTCCATGTTTTAGGATCCTCAAGATCCATGGTGTCGATGTGGATGGCTCCGGGTATGTGTCCCTTCTCGTAATCTTCTCTGAAACCATAGCTCGCATGACCTATTACGAATTCACTGTTTTCAAATGATGGTGGAGTGCCATCCTCCACTAAGGTGTTTACCCATTCTGGATATACCAGCTTCTCGTGTCTGGGGAGTTTTTCCAGGGGGAGTTCATTGTCTTCGGACCACTCAAAGAAATTGTTATAGACGATCACATCATTGTAACCTGCCTTGACCAGCTTCTCCCTGAAATCGTCTGATTCATCTTCATCATACCCATAAATGACGATAGGGGATTCTTTAGAGATCTGCTTTCCTTCAAAAACCTTCAGCCACTCCTCATATTTTGTCCATTCAAAGGGAAAAGAAATCGCCCCCGGTATGTGCCCTCCCCTGGGTTCCCCCCTAATTCTCCAGCCATTGAACGCGTCTATAGGGCGAACATCGATTACGGCACCTTCCACTTTCTTAACTCCATCAACAAGCTCTCCATTATCCATGTTCACGTCAACTATACCCATGATCCTTAACCTCCCGAAAGTGGGCTTTCTATAGTATAGGTCAGTAAATCCTTCTTAACCCCCCATCACCACTACCATAAACCTTCCCTTAATTCGGATTCGGATTCAAATACTGATTAATAGATCTGATTCATTCTCTTTCTGTTGAACCATATCTCCAGCTTGATGCAATCAACAGCTTCACAATCGACTGTAGAACAGCTAAAACATGGAGGGAGGTTATTGAGCTCGTGGGTTGATGTTGATTGGGTGAGGCTTTTAAAGTCTATTTCCTGTATCTTCCCATCCATTTCTAAATGTAGTCTCTTTTCCATTGACACACCCCTCTCCTAAATTACTTCTATGCCTTGAAATTAGTTAAACTTTCCGTTATACTTTTAGTATTGTCTTTGACATCCTTATTTGTTACGTTTTTTACACGATTATTGAGACACATATTAATGACTTACAGATGTTATCAGGTATCTTGACAGCTTTTTGCCTTTCGGGGATTAAGGCTTTGAACTTGGGTGAATGGCAGTAAGATTTATTTCAATTGAATTAGATAGTGGAGATTAAGAGGTAAACAAGATGCTGCCGGGAGTAAATGAGTTGGTATTGACTGTTGTGGTTATTGCCCTCTTGTTTGGAGCTACCAGAGTTCCTAGGGTAGTTAAATACACTGGTAAAACCTTTTATGAGTACAAGAAAGGTCAGAAAGAAGGAGAAGAGGGATTGAAACAAATAGAAAACAAAATAAAGGAAATAGACAAAAAGAATGCCAGAGAGGGTCCCCCAGACATAATAGACTCAATTAATTTGAAGCTGAATAGGGTTGCTGGTAATTTAGCGAATAAACAAACATCCTTAGTGGTTATAGGTCTAATAATGGCAGCTGCAGGCCTTATTTTGATGTTAGAGGGCAAATTTTTGGGTGAAATGAACACTGGAGCAGCTGTATTGCTGGTTGCTGTGGGAGCAGCATTAGTTATTGTGGCCAGGAGAGCGGGATAGTTCCTGGTTTTGATAGGATGTGCATCAGATTCCTGAATTATTGTATTTTACTGTGTTTTATTGTGCTGACTGAATAGCCAAGTGTTATATACCGAGACAGGTTAGAGCTGGTGAGGAGTGTGTGCGGACTTTGATTTATTTTTCAAAGCCTGGTACTTCAAACGCTTAGGGTGTGATTGATATGGATAAGTATCTAAATCACCTTTTGAAGGATATCCTCAGCACATCGGAGTATGATGCCCTTCTATCAAAAATGAGGAATGAGAGTTATAGCCACAAGGATTTTAATAAAGCTGTAAGGAAGCTCAGGGCTATGGGCTTTAATGTGTAATATCTTAGCTCAACTCTTTTTTGGTTAGCCCTCAAACTATATATATCTGGGTAGCACTCTCAGCAAGTGAGAGGTATACGGACTTATTTTCGTTTGTATATTTTTCTATAGCTTAATGTGGAGGATGTGAAATGAATATATATGTGGGAAATCTACCATTTGAAGTTAAAGAAGATGAGCTGAGACAGGGTTTTGAAAAATATGGTCAAGTTTACTCTGTAAAGGTTATAAAAGACAGGTTCTCCGGCAGATCCAAGGGATTCGCGTTTGTTGAGATGTTTGACGATGACGAGGCAAGTTCTGCTATTGAGGGGTTGAATGGGACGATAATGAGCGGTCGAGAGATCAAAGTGAATAAAGCCCGACCTAAGCCTCAGAAATCCTCTTGGTGAGAGTGATCGGCTGGATAACCCTCTTTTTTAAGGCTGTTCATCCCTTCGATCGTATCTAATAGTGAAAAATATAATAATATAATTATAGCTCCACGTACTTCTCTAACTCCGAATCGCTCTTCGCCGCTTTCTTCAAAAAGTCCCGTATATCTTCAGGATTGTTGGAGCTCAGGCCAAAGTAGAGGGCGAACTCCTTGGTAGTGGAAAGTATCCTCGTTTTCCCGCTCCTCTTGGATTTCACGAATCCCAGTTCTTCCAGTTTTTTGACGTGGTCGTAGCACTTGTTCCCCCTTATCTTGGATAGCTTGGAAAGGGGCAAGGGCTGTTTCAGGGCTATGACTGCCAGAGTCCTCAGAGATCCTCTGTCGATATCCTTCTCCACGAATTTCTCCACGTATTGGTGGTACTGGGGCTTTATTCGCATGAGGTACTTCTCTTTCAGTTCGATTATCTCTATTGATGTTTCGTCGGATTTGAAGTCCTCTATCAGCTGCTGCACTGCTTCCTGAACTTCTTCGTCGCTCAAACCAGACATCTTGGATATCTTTTTGATGGAGAATGGTTTGGTCGCGGAGAAGAGTATGGCCTCCACGATCTGCTTGTGATTGTTCATATTCATCAGCTATAGTGTTTTAGCTCTATATCCTTTTCATAGAGCTTTTCTTGATATACCTCCACCTTCTTTCTGTAGGCGAGGTGAAGGATGGAGAGATAATAACTAATTGTATCTTCCGTACTCAGCCCCCGGACCACCTCTGAGAAGTAGAGCAGGGTCTTCCTGTTGAACAGGTATTTGAGCTCCTCTTCTACTTTGGCTATGGTCTCTTCAATATTCTCTTCGTGAGGCGTACCCAGGGTCTGTCTGGCGGCATCGGGCTCTTCGTCCTTCTTCTTCCTTTTACGCTTCTTCCTCTTCTTCTCCACGTCTTCAGCCATCTGTAGCTCGTGTACGAGGTCCTTTAGGGTGGTGAACCTCTTGGCCTTCTTGCGCGGCTTCAGCAGAGTATCCAGGACTTCGTCCTTCTGCACTTCCTGCTCTAAGCTTGCCAGCTCTTCATCGAATTCATCGGGCTCCGGCTCCTGTAAAGCATCGAAGTCTATTTCATCGGGAACGATCTCTCCTTCCGGCTCAGGTTCAGGACCCATGTCCATTTCCGGCTCTATTTCTTCCTTTGACTCTTCTTGGGCTGCTGCTTCGTTGGTGAGGATATCCGCTTTCATCCTTATCAGGACAGCGGCAAAAAGGAGGACTCTACCCGATATACGCAGGTCGAGTTTCTTGGCTCTCTCCAGCTCATTGAGGAACTTGTCGGTTACGTCGATAACGTCAACATTCCAGGGGTCAACATCACCCCTGCGCGCCAGCTCCACCAGCACTTCAACCGGATCCTCTAGATCACCGTCTGGGCCTGCACCTGTGCCTATGCCTTCACTTTGATACCCGTCACCTGTGATGTGTTATCCCTCCCTAAAGTTACTCCTATAATGGAGTCTGCCTGTTCCAGCATGGGCTTCCTCAAAGAAACTACCACGAATTGAGCGTTCTTTGAGCGCTCTTTAAGCATTTTGGCCACTCGATTAACGTTAATACCGTCAAGGAACATATCGACCTCGTCCAGAGCGTAGAAGGGTACCGGCTTGTATTCCTGGATGGCGAAAATCAGCGCCAGCGCCACCAGGCTCTTCTCTCCCCCGCTCATGGAGTCGAGTCTTTGATAAGTCTTATTGGAGAATTTAACTTTAATGTACATTCCGCTCTCGAAGGGGTCTTCCCCATCGAGGAACAGCTCTCCCTCACCGCCTGTGAGGGTGTTGATTATTTCTGAAAAGTTCTTATTTACTGCGTTGAAAGCGTTGAAGAATGACTCCTTTTTCATCCTCTCATATTTATCGATCCTCTCCAGGATCTCGTTCCTCTCCTTTTCAAGCGTCTGGTTCCTCTCTACCAGCTCGTTCTTTCTCCTGGTCACTTCTTCGTATTCCTGGATGGCTTTGAGGTTAACCTCTCCAAACTGAGCTAATTCATTCTCTATTTGCTCTAAATCGGAAGTGACCTGCTCGTAAGAAGGCATATTCTCCAGATCTATATCGATCTCTCCCACGTCCTGCATGTCCTTCTCCACTTCGGCCAGACTATCTTTTCTTGCCGATATCTTTTCGTCGATGGTCACTATATTGAAGTTGGAATTTTGCTTCTCCTGTTCTTTCTTGTTTATCTGCTCCAGTATCTTATCTCTTTCTTCCCTGAGGTCCTTGACCTCCTTCCCCAACTCCTCTTCTTCTGCTCTGAGTTCCTTGATCTCTTCGTTCAGCTCTTTAACCCTATTCCTGCCCCATTCGATCTTGGAGTTAAGGTCTTCCATCTCCTGATCGATCCTGGCGACTTCTGACTCTTTCTCCTCTTTGGATTTCTCCAGCTGCTCTTTCCTGAACTCCATGTTCTCTATCTTCTTCTCTATCGACATTAAAGACTCCTTATTTCTGGAGAGCTCGTCCTTCAACTTCTCCAGCTGGGATGATAGCTGAGGGACTTCGCTTCCCTTAAGGGTCTTCTCCAGTTTGGATATCTTGTGGTTCTTCTCTTTTATCTCGGAATCCAGCTCTTTGACCTTGCTCTCGATCTCGGAGATTTCAGAGTACTTGCTGTCCCTCTCTTCGGTCTTCTGCTTCGCTTTCTCCTCGATTTCATTGACCCTGTTGGAAGAATCCTCTATTCTGGAGTTGAGGAGGGAGAGCTCGTTCTTGATGTTGTTGACCACCTGATCCTGACTATCCACTTCTTCTTGGACGCTCTTTCTTGTCTGCTCATTCGACCGGATGTTGCCCAGAATACCTGCCTTCTTGCTCTTGAGGATGGATATCTCTTCGTTGATGCTCTTCTCCTTCTCCACCAGCTCACTGGATAAGAGCATACCCTTTTTCTTTTCCGTATAGCCGCCGCTCATGGAGCCGCTCTTCTCAACGATATCCCCTTCGAGGGTAACTATTCTTCTCCCTTCCATCAGCTTTTTGGCTGTCTGGATGTTATCCACCACGAGCGTATCCCGGAAGACGAAATCGAAAACGGGCTTGAACTTCTTCTCAAAATTGACCAGATTAATAGCATAATCTACCACCCCCTCTTTCTTGGGGAGCGGCTGTAACTTATTATTCCTCTTTATCTTGTTCAAGGGGAGAAAAGTAGCTCTCCCACCTTTTATCTGTTTGAGGTAGTTGATGGCCCTGATGGCATCATCTTCATTCTCTACTACCACGAACTGGAGGGCATTTCCCGCTGCCGTCTCCAGTGCCTGAACGTATTTTTCGTTCACCTCGCCCAGCTGGGAAACGGTTCCATAGACTCCTGGAAGCGCTTTCTTCTTCTTGGCTTCCAGTATCATTTCTACCGGCTTGGAAAACGGTTTTAGAGCTGCGATCTTGGCCTTGACTTTCTCCAGCTCCACTTCTTTGGATTTCAGCTCTTCTTCTATTTCGGAGAGCTGGTTTCTTTGACTGAATAATTCTGAATCAATATCATTTCTTTCCTTTATCTTTTTCTCCAGCTGCTTTTCAGCTTTCTCGAATTCCTTCTCTTTACCCTCTTTCTCCTTCTGCATGTCGGAGACCGCTTTCTCTAGTTTCTGTTTCTCTTTTTCCAGCTCTTCTGTCTCCATGTCTATTCTTCTTATGGTCTCCAGCTTGGTATCCTGCTCCCTGACCAGCCCTGATTTATTCTCCTTCAACTGCTCCATCTCTTCTTTCAGGGAGAGGAGGTCGTCCCTCATCTGCTTGTATTTCTCGTCAACTTCCTGTAGCTTTGCCTTGGTGGACTCAACTTTCTGTTCTGTCTCGTTGACCACTTCCTGGACACTTATCTTTTGGGACAGCAGCTGGTCCAGCTCTTCGTCTATGGTCTCCAGCTCTTCCTTGAGTTTGGATATGGAGAGCAGAATATTATTTCTCTCATCTTTATGCTTGGATAGCTCGTTCTGGTAGAAATCTTCAGACCTCTTGATGCTTTCGATCTCCGAGTTTCCTTCCACTATCTTGTTCTGGATCTTCTGAAGGTTCTCATCAGCTCTTTCGGAGATCCTGGTGGAGAGCTCCTCTGCCTGAGAGTTAAGCTCCTGGATTTTGTTGCCCAACTCAACGATCCTTGAGGAATCGGAGTCCTTCTTCTTCTCCAGGTTATCTATCTCTGTCTTCAGCTTCTCTTTTTTGGTTAAAAGGTTCTTGTAGCGGTGGGCAAGAAGGTATTTCTTGTTCTGGTCCTTCTGGTCAACAAGGGACCTGTACCGGAGCGCCTCATCCTTATCCTTCTCCAGCTGCTCCAGGCGGACAGAAACTTCGTGAAGTATGGTCTCTATCCGGTCCATGTTCTCTTTAACCTTCTCCAGCTCTTCAAGTGCTTTCTCCTTCTTCTCCTCGAATTCAGAGATACCTGCTATGTCATCGATGATCTTTCTTCTCTGAAAAGGTGTTGTCTCCGTAATGCGGGTGATATCCCCCTGCATTATAACATTATAAGAATCGCTGTAAACCCCTGCCTGAGAAAGCAGTCTGCGGATATCGGAGAGGTTGGAGCTTTTACCGTTGATGTAGTAATAGCTGTAGTAGCCCTTCTCTGTCAGCCTGATCTTCCGGGTTATAGAGACTTCGGGCTCCGAGGTGACGGTCCCGTCCTGATTATCGAAAATGATGGACACTTCTGCTTCATCTACATTACCGTTCCCCGAGAAGACGAGGTCGGTAAGCCTATCAGCCCTCAATTTGGTGGAGTGAGAGAGCCCAAGGCAAAAAAGAATGGAATCGATTATATTTGACTTGCCGCTACCGTTGGGCCCGCTGATAACCGTAAATCCCTCATAAAAAGGAATATCGATTCTTCTACTGAATGACTTGAAATTTCTGACGGATATCTTTTTAATATGCATTTGCCCGGTTGGTCTGGTTGGGTTGATCGAGTTAGTCGCACACTATAATATCCACTTTTTGTTCTTCTTTCTGTTTCTCTAAGTCTTTTTCTTCTTTGGAGTCAGGTGTGTCAACCTCGGGATCAGCCCTAATGATCCCGTCAGAACCTTTTTCTTTACTTTCGGTATCTTCATTACCTTCTGATTGTCTCCCACCAAGGTTTATCTGGCGTCTCTCGATATTAGGTTTTTCATCGGGCTTAGCTTTCGCCAGCTCCTCTTTAAGGTATAGGACATCAGAAGTGAGGCTCGATACGGTCTTGTTGAGCTCAACGATCTTGGCTTCAAGCTCCCTTATCTTTTTGTTCCCCTGCTCATTTTGAAGTTCTTTTAGTAATTCACTCTTGATTTCCTCAACTTTACTATCATTAAAAGTTGTCATTCTTTTCAGCTCCTCAACTTCCTTCTCCTTTTGACTTAGCTTTTTCCTTAGCCTTTCCAGAAGAATGTCTCGTTCTGGCATTTTATAATAGTTTGTTTAAAAGACCTTTATATATCTTTCTGTGGATAAAGTTTTACAACCTCTGTATCTTAAAAATTTTAGCGAATATCATTCGCTATAATATATGCCGCCTTGTCTTCCTGAGATTCAACTTTAAAGTTGCTGATACTTTTTCCCTTGACTGCTTGAAGAATCATCTGACCCCTTTCTCCGCACTCTATTTCGTGGATCTCCATTTTCTTCTCTCCATAGTAGTTCTTGAGGATCCCAAGTCTCATGAGAGACGCATCTCCCCTCAGCTTACCGGTGGCCAGCTCTTCTACTTTTTCCAGGTAGTACAGGAAGTTGGAGATGTATATTCCGTAGGTCCTGAAGAGTATGAATGAGAGTGAAGCAGCCTTCATGTATAGGTCGGCCGCGAGCTCATTCTCCCCTTTTTGCTCCTGAGCCTTCGCAGCTGTCAGATAAACACCCGTACGTATCTCTGGAAGGAGCTCCAGGTCTTTCAGTATATCATGAACGACCTCCAGTGCATCATCAGGTCTCCCCAGTTTGGCATAATATGCTGCCAGACCGTTCTTGGCTTCCGCAATAAATGCTCTTTCGTTTTCTGAGGCGTTCTTGTCCAGAAAATCGATCAATTCTTTATAGGTGTTCTCCGCATCTTCCACTCTTTCCTGCATCTTATATACGGCAGCAAGATTGTGATAACCTGTAGCTATTCCGGGAATATTCTCTCCCTGGAGCACATCTTTTCTCAGCTCAAGGACCTGCTTGAACAGGTCCTCTGCCTCATCGTATCTTTTCAGATCCATGTAAAACGTTCCCATGTTCTCTAAAGTGACAGCAAGGCTCTCGGGCATACTCAGCTCCGTAAAAACCCTTGCAGCCCACTTGAAATGCTTTTCGGCTTCTTCATCGTCTCCCTTATACCTGCAAACGTTCCCCAGATTGTTTATGATCTTGGCCAGCTCGGGCATGTATTTCTCCGCATCCTGGTGCGAAAACTCCATATAGAGTTCCATGGCGCGAGTGTAATGTTCTTTAGCCTTAGTTAACTTCCCGATATCGAAATAGATGCTACTCAGCCTCTTCAGGATTTCACCCTCATTAGTACCTTCTACATACTCTGTAAGCTTCTCTCCAGCTTCTGTGATATCTTCAGCATTCTTTCCGGGGTTCTTGCTCAATTCGAAGAATAGTTTGAGAGCATCATCTACATGCCCGGCAGCTGCACTGTGCTGCAGAGACCTGACACTGAACTCAGGTTTCTCGCTTTCTTCAGCTTTTTTGGAGTAGTAGTGATATGCGAGGGAGTGATGTTCTTTTCTGCCTTCTTTGAACACCTCTTTCGCTTCAGGAGAGGCGAAAGCTATTACATTGTTCTCTGTCTTAAGCAGTCCTATTTGAGCCAGCTCGTCAATAAGCTCTTCCAGGTTGTCGAAATTGTTATAAACGTCCTTAAGACTCTCATAGTCGATGTCCTCATCGATAACCGATAAATACTTCAGAAGTGATAAAGCTTCATCACTTAATAAAAGCTCAACAACTTCTTTCAGCAATTTTTCATCCTCAGTGATTTCCTGGAGTGAGTTATAATCTTCAGGGCTCAACTTATCCTTATTTCTATCAATTAATTCATTAACAAACGATTTAAGGGCTGATTCTTCTTCAACATTTTCCATATTTTCTCCCATAATAACACCTGCACGGGGTTGATGCGGTTTGCACTCTTAAAGGTTACGCTTATCATTCTACTCCAAATTTTGCACTAAAGCTCCACAAACAAACAAGAACAAGTGAAGATTTATCCTAACCTCAACCTAAACCTAAACCTAAACCTAAAATATTAATAAGAAAAAGATAGTCCAAACTCAATGCATACTCTTGCGGTTATTGCAGTTCTGGCATACGCTCCCAGCATTGCTTTGCTGTGGTATTTTTATCACAAAGATAAATACGAGCCCGAGCCCAGGAGATACGTAATATTAACCTTTATCTACGGAGCAATAAATTCTGTAGTTATTGCCATTTTTCTGGAGAATTTGATCTTCCAGTCCATCCCCAGCACCGCACTTACCGTAGCCCTGGTCGCGGCTTTGGTGGAAGAACCTGCCAAGGCTTTCGTGGTGAGAGTCCCCTACAAGGCAGGAGAGATGGATGGAATCATGGATGGTGTGGTCTATGGAACGGCCGCTGGTCTGGGTTTTGCCGCTACAGAAAACCTCTTCTACGGGCTGGGATTTGGGGCAGGCATAACTTTAGTTAGAGCATTTTTAACTCCAATCGCCCACGCAGTGTGGACCGCAACCGTAGGAGTAGGATACGGTCTAAGATCCGAAAAAAAGTCATACAAAGCTCTTCCCGTTCTATTGCTGGTGGCTATGTCTCTCCACTTTTTGTGGAATTACACAGCTTCAATAGCACAACAAAACCAAGCATTCATCTCCATCCAGGTATTGCTCATCCTGTTAAATATCTACATTGTGGCCTACTTGATCAAAAGAGGGCTAAGAGAGGACAGACTAAAATTTGGTTAGCGTAACTTGATCAAGAGTAAGAGTGTTCGAAGAATATGGTCACTCTTCGCAGGTTTCGCATTTGAGGGAGTCAAAAGTGGCGAAGATCCTTTCTTCTCTTTGTTTTTCTTCTTCCGAAAGTTCTGGGATGCTTAATTCCTTCAATATCCCGGATGATTCAGTTCTCGATGGTATTTTGAACTCATAGCTGGTTTTCCCTTTTACAACATCTATAAAAACGGAATCATTTCCGTTGGTCAGGAAGGCGAAGGGAAATGGGCGGGAGTCTATCACTCTGGCGATAGACGCTGTTCTTCTTTCCAGAGGTACCAGAGGCCGGTTAGAGCGCTCGAATTTGAGGAGCATGAGATTTGCTCCATCAAGCTTTAGAGCCAGCTCTGCAGTCATCTCGTGCTCTTCACCGTTAACTGTAACTGTCCTGGAGAGTTTGTGCACGAAATCCCCCTCCAAGTAACCCTTTTGCTTCTTGAGGTAGTTTTTCCATTCAGCAACCATTTCCTCTATTTCAGGCAGCATTAACTGGTCCTCAGCCTCTACTTTATTTTATTATTTCACCTTTACCGTAAGAGATTGCATCTCCTTCTGCAATGACCTCTCCGTCCTTGAAGACCCTGGTCTTGTAGAATCCAACCCTCCAGCCACCATGCACTTTTTCAGATTCGGCCATAAGTTTGTCCCCTGCGTAAGCAGGTTTGTAGAAATCCATTTTGATGGTGACAGCGAACCTTTTAACGTTGTCCGAATTTGCGGCCATTCCGAGGGCAAAATCCCCCATAGCTATCAAGAAGGAGCCGTGAACAGTATTGTGGAAATTGGTATATTCTTCTCTCACTGTTCCCGCCACCGATGCATAACCCTCCCGTATCTCAACTATATCCACACCCAAATGCTTTCTAAAATTATCTCCCTCCAGGAATTGGAGCAGCTTGTGGTTCATGCCAAGAAAAGGATTACGTGATATATAATCTTAAAGAAAATGGATTAGCATTAGGAGTAAACTGCAGTAAGATTAAACTATCTCTCCTACCAGGTAGTTTTCCGCGAAATCGGCTATCTTTACATCGTAGAACTCTCCGATCTCTGCTTTTTGGAGTATTACGGGGCGATAAGAACCGGTCCTGGACAGGATGGTCCCGTTTTTACCGTTTCTGGTGGCCAGTACCTGTTGCTTACTGCCCACAAATCTTCTATTGGTTGAATGGCTGATCTGTTTACACAATCGGGTTAGCTTTCTGGACCTCTCTTTCTTGATCCAGTCGGGAATATCCTTTAACCTGTATGCTGAGGTCCCATGTCGGGGTGAGTAACGGGTTATGTTGACTATCTGGGGCTCAACTTCTTTTATGAGCTCGTAGCTCTTTTGGAAGGAGCCTTCGTCTTCGGTGGGGAACCCCACAATTATATCAGTAGATACCATAACGTCCTTGAAGCTCTTCCTGAAGTGGGAGACGAACTGTTTAAAGTCTTCGGCGGAGTGGTCTCTACCCATATCATCCAGTAGCCGGTTATCTCCGCTCTGCACGGGAACGTGCAAGAACTTATATATCTTTTCACTCTTAAAAGCACTTACGAGCTCTTCAACATTGTTGAGAGCGTGCTCAGGATTCATCATCCCCACTCTAACCCTGAACTCCCCGTTTATCTCCGTGATTGCCGATAACAAATCCGGGAGCTCGTATTTGTTCTTATCCAGCCCGTAGGCTCCCGTATCCTGAGAGGTCAACTGTATCTCCTTAAAACCCTGCTCAACAGCCCCTTCTATTTCTCTTACAATGTTCTCTATGCTGAAGCTCTTGAGCCTTCCCCTCGCCCTCCTGGTGGCACAGAAAGTGCAGTGACCCAGACACCCCTCAGAGATAGATACTATAGCTATAGCATTGTTGGCCAATCTATGCTTCAGGCCGCACAGCCCTGCTTTGTCAGCATCTGCTTTATTTATGAAAGATTTGTTCTCTCCTTTTACTGCACAATCGATCGCCTTATCTATATCATAGACGTTGGTCCCTACTACAACATCCGAGACCTCTTTGATCCTCTCATGGGATATCTTGGGAAGGCATCCAGCAACCACGACCTTTTTTCCGGCTTTTAGTTCGTCGATCCTTCTCAGGATCTTCCTTTCCGTGAAATCGATGACACCGCAGGTGTTCAGAACTACTATGTCAGCATCTTTTACTCCTTCTTCTGCAAGCTGATGTTTTTGGGAGATGATACCCCTCATTATGTCGGAATCTGCCTGGTTCATGGTGCATCCATAGGTCTCGATGTGAACTTTCACCATCCCTGTAAATTCGTAGAATAGCATTAAAAATTTTGGCCAAATACTTATATCCAGTAAAACAGAGGAAAGTTAGTCATGAGTTCAGAGGAAGGAAATCAGGGGCTTCTCTGGGTGGAGAAATACCGGCCCAAAACGATTGATGATGTTGTTGCGGGGAAAAAAGTTGTTGAACCCATCGTCAGCTGGGCTGAAGAGTGGAAAAAAGGCAACAAGCAAAAACCCCTTCTTTTAGCCGGTCCACCGGGATTGGGAAAGACATCCATTGCCCTGGCTGTAGCGAACACCTACGGATGGGAACCTACCGAATTGAATGCCAGTGACCAGAGGAACCTGAAGATCATCAACCGCATCGTGGGAGAAGGCGCATTCAGCTCGGTATTCGAGGGTGGAACAACCAATCACCGATTGCTTATACTGGATGAAGTGGATAACATCCACGGAAGAGAAGATTATGGTGGGGAAAGCGCTCTAAGGAAGATCCTGAAGAGAAACCCCCCTCAGCCATTCATCCTCATCGCCAACGAGCCCTACAAGCTATCACCCAGCTTGAGGAATCTGTGCAAGGTGGTCACCTTCAGGAGATTAACTCCCAATCAGATAGCCTCAGTCCTATCCAGGATCGTTAAACAGGAAGGGCTAGAAGCCAATAAGGATGCTCTTAAGGCCATAGCCGATAACTCTGGAGGGGATTTGAGGGCCGCCATCAACGACCTCCAGGCTATCGCCCGCAGAAAGACCAGGGTTAAGGCTGAAGACGTTAAGCTGGCAAAACGGACTCAAGAAGGGGACATATTCAAGGTGCTGGTCAAAGTGTTCAAGAAGTTGGACCCTGAAGTGTATTACGATTCCATGCAGCTGGATGAGACCCCTGAAGACCTTATAGCGTGGATGGAAGAAAATCTGCCCCTGGACTACTCCGGCGAAGACCTCTTTAGAGGATACATGGTCCTGTCCAACGCGGACATCTTTCTGAGCAGAGTCAGGAGGAGGCAATACTACAGACTGTGGAAGTATGCGGGTTACCTCATCACGGCAGGCGTGCAGCAGGTCAAGGACGAAGAGAGAGGGGGATTCACTAAATACAGACGCCCGGAAGTATGGAAAAAGCTGTTCCAGACCAAATCCCGCAGGACCAAGCTGGATAAGATCCTGGCCAAGATAGGAAGAAAATCCCACCTGTCCAAAAAATCAGCTTACTCCGAAATGTATTATGCGGTGTCCATGCTCCTCTCCACACTGGATAACGAGAGGGCTGCCGGGATAGCTGCCTTCTATGAATTCGATGAAGAGGATTTGGTATTCATCATGGGAGATGAAAAAAGGGCTGAAGAAATGATGGAGACCATGAGAGAGGTCAAAGAGCAAGAAGGAAAAGGAGAGGAAGAAGCTCCATTTCAGCCATTCAAATCGGGATCACAGGTAAAGTCTAAATCAACTTCAAAGCCAAAACAAAGAAAGAAAGGAAAAGAAAAAGAAGAAGAGAAAAAAGGATCGGAAGATAGGGAGGAGAAGCCAAAGGAAGAGGCTGAACAGTCAAAGGGCGAGGAGTATAAGGATGAGAAAAAGAGTAAGGATGCGAACGCCACTCTGGACTTCTTCTCTTAACCTGTTTCCAACTTAGGTTTTTTAGGTTCTTAGCCCTATTTTCAGCGGGGCAGGTCCCACCTGTCGCTGGGGTCTCCCTCAATGTACTTCTTTTTGAGAGGTTCTTCCAGCTCGATCCCGTAGAGGTTCGCTAAGCTCAGGGTCATGAAGAGGACGTCAGTGAGTTCCTGCTGGATTTCGTTTTTATTTTCTTTTCTGACGGCTTCTGCGAGTTCACCGACTTCTTCAAAAAATACTGCCAGTAAAAAGAGGTGTCCGGAGTTCGCATCGGTTTCATGGTATTTTTCTTTTATTTGCGTCTGGATGTGGTTTAAACTCATATGTTTTACACTAAAATAAAATGATAAAACAGTTTTGTGATATGGAGTTAGAAGCTAAATTTTTAAATAACATCTATCCAGAGTAAGAAAGATGGTAGAAAATGAGGTTGCGGAGGAAGAAACTGAAGATAAAAACTACGATTACATAGTTATCGGTTGCGGAAGCCTGGGATACGGTGTGATAAAAGAGCTGTACAAGAGGAACAAGAAAGTTCTTGCCATCGACCCCTCCAAGGAAAGGGTTGAAATGCTCCGGGATGAGCAGTATGACGCTATCCAGGGTGATGCTGCCGATAAAGACCTCTATTCTGAACTTGATCTATCAAATGTTTCATCAATTTTGGTTCTCACCTCAAATATTGAGATTAATAAAAAGGCTGTAGAATCAGTTAGAAAGATCAACAAAGATGTGTTCCTCGTCACAAGGGGTGAGGACCCCAAATCCAGGAAGGAATTGGAGCAGGCGGGAGCAGATTACGTGGTCATCAAGGCCGAAGCAATGAGATATACGGTCATCAATGCAGTGGGCAGGATCGAGACCTCAAGAAAGATCAAGAAGTTCAAGGAGGTCCTTGAAGGTGCTAAAGGTAAGAGTCTGGCCATTTTCACTCACGATAACCCCGACCCCGATGCCATATCATCTGCTCTCGCTTTGAAAGAGATAGCCAAACACTACGGAGTAGAGGCGGATATAATCTATTTTGGAGAGATATTCCACCAGGAGAACAGGGCAATGGTGAACATTCTGGAGATACCGTTGAAGAGAGGGAACGATGTCAGTCTTTCCGATTACTCTAAATTTGCTCTGGTAGATGCTTCGGCTCCTGGAACGAACAACTCCATACCTGTGGACACCAAAATGAACATCGTTATAGACCATCACCCCGCTTCGGGAGTGGAGACAGAATACCGGGATATCAGAGAGGAAGTGGGGGCAACGGCAACTATTGTGACCGAATACCTTAAAGAGCTGAAAATAAGTCCCAGCAGAACTCTCGCCACAGTTCTGTTCTTCGGGCTGAAGTCCGAGACCGATAACTTCAAGAAGAATACCAAGACTGCTGACTTCTCTGCAGCTGCCTTCCTCTACCCGTTTGTGGATAATGAGCTGATAGAGAAGATGGAAGGTCCGGCTATATCCACAGAGACCCTGGACATTTTGGGCACGGCAATAAAGAACAGGCAAGTATATTCCAGTTTTCTCATATCGTCTGCAGGGTTCATTAACGACAGGGACGCTCTTCCTCAGGCTGCCGACTTTCTGATGAGGTTAGAGGGTATCTCCACAGTCCTGGTCTTCGGTATAGTAAAAGAGAGAGTATATATCTCTGCCAGGAATAAGGACGTAAGAATAAACATTGGTGACATCCTCAACAAGATATTCGGTGAAGTAGGTAGTGCTGGCGGGCATGCACACTCAGCCGGAGGTCAGATACCACTGGGTATCTTTGGAGGTGCTTCAGATAAGGAAGCGGTCAACAAGCTCATAACCGAAGCAATAAAGAAGCGATTTCTCTCCGCTGTAGGCATCGAACTGGAAGAATAGAGCGGATGCTGTGAAAGAACACAGAGTAAAAAAGTTTTAAGGACTGGTTATTTTTATGTTTACAGTTTTTCCATGATGGTCAGGAATTCCTCGATTACGGGAATGACCTTCTTTCCGTTTTCAGTTAATTGATAATAGTTATCTTCTCTCTCCACTATACCCATATCTGAGAGTACTTTGAGGTGTCTGTCCACCACTCCGGGGTTGAGTCTGGTCTCGAACATCAATTCCGAGAACTTCATCGGTTTTGAGTCAAGAGTGAAAAGGATAGGACAAATGCCGTTACGTGATATGATCTTGAGGACTTTCTCGTGTCTTTCCTTGAAATTCATGCGGGGGGTCTCTACAATGGTGTCCAGGCCTTCTTTGTCAGTCTCCTGCGTCACTTCATTCCCTTTGTAGTAGTTGTGTTTGTCCTTATCAAATTTAATTTCTTTTTCCATAATTACTATTTGGTATTACCAGTATTTATTTCTTGTTGTAAAAATAATAAATAAATTAATGATATAAACAAATATTGTTTTTAAAAAATCTTTTATGTAATCTGATAACCGGTTGAAGGCTGAGCTACTTTAATAACCAGCGACAAGGATCCAACTCCATGATCACGGGAAATCAACAGGAATAAACCGTCTATTGAGTCTATCTCCTGGCTTTTCTTCGTACTTTTACACATTCAATAAGCGTGGTCAGGGCACTTGTATGGGATTGAGTATCACTCCTTGACTGTATATGCAACAATTGTTTTCTGGGAACTAATGTCATCCCCTGTCCTCAAGTAAAAAAATTTTAATAGTGAACCGGTTTGTGAATCATCGGTGATCATTTTGAGCGGACCGGAGGCAGATCAGGAAGAAAGTGTGTTCCATAAAAAATTAAAATTGAAGCTTAAGGATAAAGGTAAAGAGGGCAGGATAATTTTTCTTAAGGATTACCTCGATTATATTCTGAGAAACGATAAAACAATGACTCCCGATTTCCCCACTTTTGTGAGGGAGATAATGGGATTGGATGACAGGAAAGGATTCATTCACATCAGGATATGGCATGAGCACAGCGAGCTGGTGGAGTTTGCACAGACGATGGGTTACGAGTATAAGATAGATCACTATGATTGACCACAGTTATTCAGTGGGAGAAGCCCTTATTGGAGAGGAGCCGGAACTGGCTCACATTGATTTGACCATCGGCAGCAAGTACGGCCCTGCAGGAAATGCTTTTGTCAACTCCATGGCGCAACCCCAGATGGGGCATACACCTATTCTGGGAGTTATCCGACCGAATCTCCCCACCAAACCGTTGACCCTCATCGTGCCCAAGGTAACCATCAGAAATCTGGAGGATGCGGAAAAGATCTACGGTCCTGCACAGAGTGCTGTTGCCAAGGCCATTGCCGATGCAGTGGAGGAAGGCATAATTCCTAAGGATGAAGCTGAAGATCTGGTAGTCATAGTTTCTGTTTTTATCCATCCCCGTGGTAGGGATTATCAGAGGATCTACAGGTATAATTATGCCGCAGCTAAACTCGCTCTCAGAAGAGCGCTGGATAGTTTTCCCAGTATAGATAAAGTTTTAGAGGAGAAGGATAAAGCCATGCATGCTATGATAGGATTTAGAATGAACAACTTAAAGAATCCTCCTTATCTGGAAGTCGCTCTCGACATTCCAGACTGGAGAAGAGTAGAAGGGATCATCCAATCTTTGCCCAGAAGCGATTCAGTGATCATAGAAGCGGGAACACCACTCATCAAGAGATATGGTGTGGAAGTGGTGCAGAAGATCCATCAGATAAGGCCTGAGTCAGTAGTTCTGGCCGACTTGAAGACCCTCGACACCGGAACGGTGGAGGCCAGAATGGCAGGAGATGCTACCGCAGACGTCGCTGCTTTTTCCGGACTTGCACCCAAGAAGACCATGGAGAACTTCATCAAGGAGTGCGAGAAGATAGGCATCTACTCTTTGATGGACACCATCAACGTTCCGGATGCAGTGGAGGTCATAAAGAGCCTGGAAGTAAAGCCGGACATTGTGGAGATGCACAGAGCCATAGATGTAGAGGAAGCACAGGAGAGCGCATGGGGCAACATAGACGAGGTCAGAAAAGCCTGCGGAGAGAATACCCTCATTGCCGTTGCTGGCGGTATCAGGGTGGACAAGGTAGAGACCGCTCTAAATGCCGGTGCTGATATACTTGTGGTAGGCAGAGCAATAACCGGAGCCAAGGACGTCACAGGGTCTGCAAGAGCATTCCTGCAGAAAATGGGAGTGTCTGAAGTGGACCAGTTCCGGGTGATGACCGACTTCTAAATTTATTAATTTATTAATTGTGGGGGTTGAATGGGATGGGAGTTATTATAATAAATTTCAAGGCATATGAAACCGGATTCGGTAAGAAAGGTTATGAAATAGCTAAAGCAGTGGAAAAAGCTTCTGACAAGATAGATGACTATATTGCCATTGCGCCACCAATGCTGGACTTAACGGAGTTCACTAACTCTTTGAATATTGATGTTTATTCTCAGCATGTGGATGCAGTGGATTTCGGCAGCAATACCGGAAGACTGGTCCCGGAAATGCTTAAAGAGATAGGGTCAAAAGGCAGCCTGATAAACCACTCCGAGAGGAGATTAAGGCTGGCGGATATCGAGTACCTCATAACCAAATTCAAGGACCTCGATTTGACGTCAGTTTTGTGTACTAATAACATACCTACTACAGCGGCTGGTGCGGCCATGGGGCCCAACTACGTGGCAGTGGAGCCTCCCGAGCTCATAGGCAGCGGGATTCCAGTATCAAAATCCGAGCCGGAGATCGTAGAGAACTCCGTCAAAGCAGCCAAGAGCGTGAACCCCGACGTCAAGGTGTTGTGCGGAGCAGGCATAGGCAAGCACGAAGATTACGTCACCGCCATGGACCTCGGCGCTGAAGGAGTGCTGCTGGCCAGCGGCGTGGTAAAAGCCAAAGATCCCAAAGCAGCCTTAGAAGAACTGGTCGGGCTGAGATAGACTGTAACGGACTAACTTTAATTATTCTTTAATCAGGAGATAATAGGTCTCTTTTTTCTCCTGTGACTCTATTTTGTCCATTATCTTTAGGTCAGCGCTCTCAAAGGGTATACTGTCTTTTTCTATTCCTGTTTTGTGGACGAAGAGTATCTTGCCCCCGGGTTTGAGTAGGGGGATGAATTGCTGGAGCGCTTTAAGGGCTGAACTCCCCTCCAGAGTCAAATCGCTGAGGATGAGGTCCACTGGCTCAAGTGTGGATATGTCAAAGGTGAAAGCATCCCCTATGAAGATTCGAATATTATCTATCTGCTCCTCTAACTCCCTCAATTCACTCTCGAAGTCCTTGCTGAACTCGATCCCGTAAACTCTAACTGCCTTTTGAGAAGCATAGCAGAGGAACCCACCGGAGCTGCTGCCCAGGTCCAGCACCACATCACCCTCATTTATCAAGTCCCACTGAGAATCTATCACCTGGAGCTTCCAGTAACCCTTAGGCTTCTCATCCTCTACAAGCTCTACTTTAGATGAGGGTTCAACTTCTGTTGCTGGCCTGGTAACCACCTCACCGTCAACAAGAACATATCCCCGTTTTATCGCCTCTTTTGCTTTCTGCCTGGTGGTGAACAGCTTCCTGGTGACCAGCAGATGATCGAGCCTCATTTTCGCTATAACATCAGTCCCAGAATAGTTTGTTCTGCTTTTTCTGTTGGGGAAGCTGTTCTACTTCTTCCTGTCCGGAGGTATTGGTCCATTTTATCCATTCTTCAGGAGCGTTCTTGCTTATTCCTCCGTGGCTGGTGAGCCTCTCCCTGACCCTCATCAGGACTGGAGAGTTTATGGCTACTCCTGCAACGAGGGCCTGCCCCTTTGTCAGCCCGGGGAGCTCTTCTATCATGTCCCTGCCGATGCTCTCCACACTCGCCTTGATATTCTCCTGGTCGGCGGGATTGACTATTCGCATGATTATCTGGGTCATGCACTGGCTGAGTATGTCGGGGTCTATCTTTGATGGCCGCTGACTGATGAGGCAGATACCTATCCCGAATTTCCTTCCCTCTGCCAGTATGTTGCGCAATACCTTATAGCTCCTGGCTTCTCTGGAAGCGAATCTGTGCCCCTCTTCAATCAGCAGAAAAGCCGGATAATCCAGCTGCTCTCCGTTGAAGCCCTTTTCGGCGTTTATCCTGGCGTTAAGGATCCTCTTCATCAGGACAGAAGTGAGTACCTGTTGTTCAAGATCACTCAATTCATTTAACTGCAAAACGCTGGCCTGACCCGGCAAAAGGAGGTCTTTCAACTCCAGATGAACGTAATCATCCACTATTTCCACGTTGCTGATGTAACGATTTATTCTCCATATGAGTCCCTTAGCCGAGACGTCGTCGTCACCCGCTATCTCCAGTATTTTGTCGATCAAGTTCTTCGCAGTGAATTTGGAGCCCTTCATCTCCCTGAATGCCCTGTTGAAAAGGGCTTCCATCCTGTCCGTGAGATCGGGAAGCATACCCGTTAGCTCATCGTATTCCAGCTCGCTAATCCTTATCTTTATCTCGTCCTTGCCCAGGATTTTAACGTTGGGCATGTATCCATCGCTTCTGAACTCCTGAATACCTTCAATCTCGTTCAATGTATGGTATTCCCCGTGGGGGTCCAGTATGAGAACGGCGGCAGAATTATTGGGTTTGAGAAGCTCTTCCACCAGCACGCCTGACAGATAGCTTTTACCGCTGCCCGTGGACGCCAGAATGCACATGTGTTCACTGGTGACCAATGAAGTATCCAGGACTACGGGAACATCCTCTTCTCTGTTGAGGAGGTTACCTGCGTTTACTGAGCCGATGTCTTCCACTTTTTTCTTCATCAGGACTTCCTGGATGGTATCGCTTTCAGCCAGATAGATGGATTCTCCTGGTTTGGGAGGGATGCGGGGGTTGATGAAACCGATCCTGGAGTCGAAATACCCCATGATGCTTGCCCTGATATCGAAGAGCTCAAATTCTTTGGCATTGATACCCAGAGCCCGGATTATCTTTTGAGGATTTATCTCCGGCTTGGATAAGTAGATGTCGGGATAGAGTCGTAAGGGTGAACGCTTGGTGACCCTGCATATGACCTTTTTATCGTTATGGAGGTAGTAGATGTATTCACCCGTTTTCAGGGCGGTCTTGTCGGGAGTAATGAACCTGAACTCGTGATGCGACTCTGAAGGTCCCTTTACCAGTCCGATCGGTCTCGTGGTCATAGTTCTGCACCTCTCATTCTGCTGTACTCGATCTCAGATAGCAGGATCTCCAGGAGGTCTTTTTCCTCCGGTATGAGGTCCATCAATTTGAGTACGAGGGCTCTAACCGTTGAAATATCCGTCTTCTGGAGCAAGGGGATAAGATATGGTATCCGAAGCTCATCTTGATAATGAATATCTCTGATCTCTTCATCGGCTACCGGCTCAACCCTGTCACCTACTCTGGGGGTGCTTTTAATATCTCCCAGATCCACGGTGCATAAGGATAGGCATCTGGCAACTCTCTGGGACTGGAAGATATCCGGCATGAATTTTTTGACCTCATCCTTCTCCATGTCACCCATATACCTGATATACTCAGGCTCCTCCTGATGAACGGAAGTGACCATGGCGACGATATCCCCTGTTCTCAGAATGTCCCCTACATCAGCGTCTATCTCAGCTTCGAACTCCAAGTGATTCAAAACCCTCAACACCTTCATCTCGCTCAATATCTCACCCCTGCTCCTGTTCCTGCTCCTATCTGCTTGCTCATCCACTTAAAGGACGTATCCTTAGAGAACGCTCTCATAAAATCTGTTCTCTCCTTCCTTTCGATCTGACAGCAAGTGTGGGCTCTTTCCAACACGTAGGGATACCCTCTGGTGCTCCCCAGCATGCACTCCGCCATCACCGATTTAACGATATCGTGGTGGATATCTTCCATCCATAGAGGATACTCCAGCCTTACGGGCTGATTGGGGTTTGCCCTCAAATAGGAGTAGCAGAGTCCATCTTTTTCAGATCTGAATACCTGAGTGTATTCCATCAAGTTAAGGGTTGATGAGAGAAGATAGGGATCGTATGCGTTGACCCCCAAACTCTTTGCCAGGTCCCTGGCATAACTTCTGTCCACATAACCCACAAGAGGACTTCGAGTCTCCTCACTCTTTTGGATGAGAGTGCTGATCAAGCCGGAATACTCTTGCCTCAATTTCTGGTTATAGTCAGCAGTGAATGAGGTCGAAAGGCTGCCATCAAAGAAGAGCAGGCTTTTCCCATCCATTTCTTCCATTAAGGCTTTAATTTCCATCTTGAATCTTGCCAAGCTGACGTCCTCATCCATATCAATAAATGCAGAGCGATGAATCAGGTCGTGGTGGCCATTGCCGTGCTCTATGGAGAGCTTGGCTATCTGGATACCACCTAAGGGAACTCCAATATCCTTTAGAGGTTTTACTTGGCTGCCATCCACACCAACCACCCTCTTACCATCCAACTCCCGAAGGAACCATTTACCATCCTCATTTATGGTGAAGGTGGGGATCTTGGAGAGTTTATCTGAAAGCGAATCCCTTTCTTCCTTCATTCTGGCATAATGATCATCCAGCGCCTGCTGGAACTTCCTAACCCCTCCCATCAGGCGCCCCTCAAATTCGATCATATACGCCTGCCTAAATTCGAATGTAAAAAATACTTTTCATGTGAACCGAAAGTCGAAAGTTGAAAGTCGAAGTGGAACCAAATAATGAACAGGCATGATAAATTCTAAATACCGATTTCAAAAAACATTATAGAGGCAACCTATGTAAGCTCAGCCTCGATACGCCTTATTGCTAGGTGAAGGATCATTCCATCTAATGCGGGGGTTGCCGAGACAGGCCAAAGGCGATGGACTCAAGATTTGAGATCTGCGGTCTGAATGGGATATCCATTCCCGAAGGGGTCCGAGGGTTCAAATCCCTCCCCCCGCATTTCCTTAAATTATTTTGGGGTTTGTTAGAATGGAGTTCAGTCTTCAAGAAGGTTTTTAATAAAGAAGGATAATTTTAGGCTAACCGAAAAGTTTAAGTTGGTTAAAACATAATTGTTTATGGGAGTTGGGACATACCACCTGTGTCCTACTGCCGGGGCTACGTTGGAAGGAGACAAACTCTTTCCAACAACTAATAAATAATATATCGGTTTACAGGGTCGTTCTCGTTCTCCTCACAGGCCAAAAGAGTACCAGGTTTCCGAGGGGTTCCGCCTCTCAAACCAGCGTGTACAGGATACTAACCTTGATTTCTGTGTTCTCGTTTTACTCCCAAAAAGTAGTTGGTTGGTCTGCCATGGCGCTTACCAAGATGTTGGGGTCGAAACAAGTGGGAAGGTTGAGGAGAGGAATAAGGAAACCTCACTTAGTTGTTCTGCTGAATAGTTCTTACAGCCTGATATTGTTGGGCAGGGGTAGAAGATTTTTTCAGGTGGTATGGATAGATCTCGGCTCATCTGACGTAAAGAGCCTCAAAGAGTTGAAGCAATTACCTCAATACAGCTTTGAGGAGTTCAACTGTGATCTAACACCTTTACATTATCTTCATTTCTCTGAAGGTCTTGACAGGAAGACCAGAGCGCTGGTAAATCTTTCAACCGCAGAACTGGAGACAGCCTACAACCTTTTCAAGGCCAGTGAAACTGCGAGGTCTCACGTTGATAAGGCTACCCTTGATCTATTAATGAGCAAGATATGGGCGTCCATAGCTACCAGAGAGTTTACTAGAGCTAAAGAATTTGCTTCAGAAATAGTGGAGAGCGTTGAAGGAGAGAAGAGGAAGAATTGGGGGTGGGAAATCCAGTACAGGATCACTCAAGAGATAAGGAATAAAGGCTATGCAGAGTCACCGCTGGGCTACATATTCTTGTGGGGGTTCCCTAAATACACTCTGGCTAAATACTACTATCTTATAACTTATAGCGGAGAAGTCTTCTGCAATCACAAGATCAATCCTCCTGATTGGCTCAAATTCGTGCTGGAGGGCAAATTAATTCTATCCCACTCCAAAGAAGTGAGACATCTCCCTCAAGAGGTTTTGAAAAAGCTGGACGCAATTGACCCTCCACTGGCGATCACAGTTGGCTTGAAAATATAATGAGTTCAGGATTAAAGGAAAAGACTTGTCGTCAGCGTTGCAGTCATGGTAATAAGTCTTTATCCATTTTAATCATTTTTAGAAGCTCGCTTCCCTGCGAATATAAACCCATATAAGTAGAGCATATCAACCATGAGCTGTTTTACATCACCGAAAATTTTAATAACAAAATGAGAACTATTAATTGATTGGTTCAATTGACCAGATGGTGGGGAAATGAAACAAAAAGTTGGAGAAACTGCGGGGAGGATCTGGGAAGTTCTTAAAGATGGTAGAGAGGTCACCATCTCACAGCTACCCAAACTACTGGAAGAAAATAGTACCATAGTTCATCAGTCACTGGGCTGGCTGGCCAGAGAAGACAAAATAGAGTATCGAAGAGAAGGAAGAAGCATCTTTGTATCATTAAACCATAATGAACAGAGTAGATAAGAAGATCCAGTATATCGTTCTCAAAACCACCAACAAATAATTGGAACTCGAGAGCAAGTGGATTAATTAGAAGTGGAAAGAATAAACTGAGGGGGTTAAGAAATGAAAAAGGAAAAAGGTAAGAGATGGGGAAAAGAAAAAGGTAGAGGAAGGTCAAAACCCGGGAAAGAAGAATAAGATAGCCTTTAACTCTTTCAACTGTTCCTCAAACTTTTTAACTTTTTTACATTTTAACTCCGGTCCAGTTCGCATGCTATAAGCATGCTGGTCCATAATGGTTTTAGTAGAGAACCTCTAAATCCTTCTTTAAGAAATAGAAAAAGTAAAGAGAAAATCAGAATTTAACTTTAAAAATAGAAAGAAAAGAGAAAGTAGATCGGCTACCTCTGAGGAATGTTTCAGGCGAACCGAATGGTCTGGAGTCCCGGGGGGTGACACCTCTCCAACCGGCACAATGGTTTAACCCTTTTTCGCCGGGGCTTTTTCAGGATAACTATATAGTATAGAAGTGGCATTAGTGAGAGTTTCTTTCGGTTGAGGCTCTCGCAAACTTTTTTATTCCGGTTCAAATGCCGTAATAGGTCGTAGAGAAGTTTTGCTGGTCTACATGAGGTGGTTCTCATTATTTCAACAGATGTGCTTGGAGCGTTGCTGGCAACTGTGGGAGCTTTGACCTCAGCCATTGGCCTGACGTTCTTTGTGAGGAGGTCAATGGTCAAAGGGAACCCTCTGGATGCTGCGATGGTCACTTTACTGGTCAACGTGCTGATATACGTTCCTCTCTCTATCCTGCTCTACTCACCTCACTTTGGCCTGACCTTGAGGTCCTTCCTGGCTTTTGGTGCTGCGGGTTTACTGGCCTCTTTTCTGGTCCGCATACTGGTTTATGCCGGAACAAAACGGATAGGAATTTCCCGAGTAAATCCTGTTCTTAGGGCGGACCTGCTCATTGCTTCTGTGGTAGCATTGGTCGTGCTTGCCGAGCCGGCATCAGCGGGACATCTCACCGGGATAGTTCTCCTATCCATAGGGGTGGTTATGGTTAGCAGGGAGATCGAGTCCCATAACAACACAGAATTCAGGCTTAAACCATCCTTTGATCTGTTGATACCTCTGGGAGCCATGTTCTTCTCTGGACTGGCAAGACCCGTAGCCAAGGCCGGTCTCCTGGAAGGTACTCCTGTAGTAGTGGGATTGGCCGTAAAGTTTGCGGTGGCCTTGATAGCCTTAAATATCTACTTCCTGTGGAAGGGAATGTCACCTATTGAGCCATTCAGGGCGGATGAGAGGAAATTGTATATGGGGGCAGGTATTTTCAGCTCCATCACTATGGGCCTGTTCTACCTGTCTCTTGATATCTCCAGAGTGGTGGTAATGATGCCCTTCCGCAGTCTCAGTCCGCTCTTCGTAGTGGTCTTATCCTACGTCTTCCTGCAGAGATTAGAGAAGGTTACCAGACTCCTCGTCATGGGCTCGATTCTGGTGGTGTCTGGGACGGCTCTGGTGGGAATGAACCTATAGCTCCCGCATAACTTGATCTGGTCTATGCGTACGTGCTTACCGGATAAGCATAAAGTGAAACCGACAATCAAGGTCCGCAAATTCGCTGTCTTAAAATAGCAATATTTTTAACGTTTTAGTTTTGAGTTGTTCTATGGGATTCAGCTTCTGCCTGGAGTGCAAGAACTTTGAGGACAGAAAAGATCTGGACGGAAACGTGGTCTGCGCTAAAGGCCACTACCCCAGAATCGCCTGCCTGGATTTCAAGAGCAAGTACACCACCACCGAACACCGTGCAAGGTTCTGCATCGAGTGTGAGAACTTTGAGGACAGGAGTGATGGTCCGGTTTGCGCCAAGAACCACAGGCCCCAGGTATCCTGCCAGGACTACAGTGAGAGCCTGAAGGATGCTTTTTACAACTACATATACCATGCTTCCAGATATCTCCAGGGAGAAAGGGACTCCGGTTCGGATCACCTGGAGAGAAATATGGTCAGAAGACTTTCCAGCGAAGAGCTGGCCTACGCATGTCTGTTAGAGTTCTTTGAGCGGTGGAGCTTCAGGGATTTCATAAACTGCTGGGAAGTAGTTGGTGATAACTACGGCAACACCCCCCAGTTCAAGGTCCTTCAGGAAGCCTACGACAACTACAAGAGCAGTGGCGAGAAGAAAGATATGGTCGCTGTTTTCAAGAACCTCTTGAATCTAAAATGACCTAAAATAAAATAAAAGAATAGTAATTGAATTGGACTTAATTACTTATTTTAGCATGTCGTCTATGGCTTTTGCGGCTCTTTGTCCTGCGCCCATGGCGGAGATCACTGTGGCTGCTCCGGTGGTCACGTCTCCACCTGCATAGACTTTTTCTCTGGAGGTTTTACCCACATTGTTCACGATGATTGTCCCTTTCCTTTCGTCGATCTCCAGGTCTGGAGTGGTCTTCATGGCCTTGGGATGCGGTCTCTGGCCGATGGCTATGACAACTTGGTCCACATCGAGTGTGAAGTTGCTTCCCTCAATGGGGTGGGGCTTCCTTCTTCCGCTGGCGTCGGGCTTCCCCAGCTCCATCTTCACCAGCTCGATCTTCTCTACGCTGTCTTCTCCCGTGAACCTCACCGGATTGGTCAGTATCATGAAGTTGATACCTTCTTCCTGAGCTCTTTCTATCTCTTCTTCTCTGGCGGGCATCTCGTTCTCGCTTCTTCTGTAAATGATGTAAACGTCTTCAGCGCCAAGGCGAAGGGCGCTTCGGGCCGCATCCATGGCAACATTCCCCCCTCCGATTACTGCCACTTTCTTACCGACTTTGATGGGAGTGTCGTATTCGGGGAACTTGTATGCTCCCATGAGGTTGACCCTTATGAGGTATTCGTTTGCGGAGTATATGCCAGCCAGATTCTCTCCTTCCAATCCCAGAAAGGTGGGAAGTCCGGCACCTGTTCCCAGGAAAACGGCATCGTATTCGTCCAGGAGCTCGTCGACGGATAAAGTCTGTCCGATGATGGTGTTGGTCTTTATTTCTACTCCCAGGCTCTTTACGTAGTCCACTTCCTGTTGGACTATCTCTTTGGGGAGGCGGAACTGGGGTATTCCGTAAACCAGAACTCCTCCCGGCTTGTGGAATGTCTCGAAGATGGTGACCTCGTGCCCCTTCTTGGCCAGATCGGCTGCACATGTCAATCCTGCAGGACCGGAGCCCACCACGCCTATCTTTTTACCTGTAAGCGATTCCCTGGGAGGTACTTTCAATCCCTTCTCCAGCTCCCAGTCTGCAATGAACCTCTCCAGAGCACCAATATTCACTGGAGCTTCCAGCACGTTCCGGCACTTTTCCGCACACTGCGTTTCCTGGGGGCACACTCTACCGCACATGGCGGGCAGGGTATTCTTCTCTCTGATCTTATCTGCTGCTTTTTGGTAGTCCTTCTTTTTTATCAGCTCAATAAACCCGGGAATATCCACCCCAACAGGACAACCCTCTATACACCTCGGCAGGTAGCACTGCAGGCATCTGGAAGCTTCTGCCAGGGCTTGCTCCTCCGAATAGCCTACGGCGACCTCATCAAAATGCTCTATTCTGTCTTCGACCCTCTCCTCAGGGGTCTTTATCTTCTTGTATTCTGGTCTGAACATATCAATCGATAAGGATTCTCTCCAGCTGGTCGCTATCTGCTTCTTCGGGGAGCGGAATTCCAGTAACCTTTGATGCCCTCTCTGATAGAGCTATAAGACTGTTCCTGTCCAGCAGGTCGAGCTTCCATTTTCTTGAGCCCGCCATAAGCTGCTGCAGTCCGACCTTTATCCTGTCAACGTAACAATGGAAACCTACGGCTTCCAGAGGAATGTCATTATATTTGCTGCCGTATTCTGCCTGGAGGTCGGGTGCGGTTATGAAGAATTTCTGGGGGTCGTGTCCATAGCGTTCTGCGAAATTCTGGGGCAATTGTCCCTTCTCTGCCAGCTCAATGAAGTAGGAAGACTTCATTACTGCCGTTAAAGGTGATCTGCCCAGCAGTATTCCCTTGACGTGAGGACCGTCCCCATAATTGCTCATGGCAATTGATTTGTATATCTGGGTCTCGTTGGTGAATCCGCCAGCCATTACAACATCCGGGACGTGCTTTCCTTTGTTCTTGAGTATCTCTGCACACTTCTGCACTGTTGCCTGGAGGTACACGGTGGGTACACCCATTTCTTCCATCATGGGAACGGGACTCATCCCCGTGCCTCCACCTGCTCCATCGAAGGTGATGTAGTCAATATTTGCTTCTGAAGCCAGCTTCATGGTGAAAGCCACTGCAGCGGGCCTGTACGCCCCGGTCTTGAGTGAGACGTATTTCGCTCCCTTATCCCTCAACTGCTCGATATCTTCCACGAAATCCTTTTCTTTGGGCATACCCACTCTGGAGTGCCTCTCAAATGTCCGGAAAACTCCGTTCCTGAAGGATTCTTGAACCGTGGGGTCTTCTGGATCGGGGCAGACAACATAACCCCTCTGTTTCAGCATTATGGCCTTATCCAGATTGGGTATCCTGACTTCTCCGCCGATGGCCTTTGCTCCCTGACCCCACTTTCTCTCAATAACATTGAGCTCAAGGTCATTTATGGCGTATTCGTCAACAGCGAGCCTGGAGTCCTCAACATTTGTCTGGACAGCTATCTCACCATATTTGCCATCCCAGAAATCCCTAAAAGCATCTACTCTTCTTTTCAGCTCTTTGGAATACACCACTTTTCCGTTCTCTATCTTGGACTCTTCATCCATCCCGCAAACGTTCTCTCCAATGGTCAGAATAAGACCAGATATTGCAGAACCGGCTCCAATTCCTGCCCAGTATCTTCTTGCGACCTCGGTAGAGCCGTAAGCCCCAATTATCAGAGGTGCTTTTAAGGGAATACCACCAATATTTGTGCTCACATCTGCGTTGGGGAAAATAGCGGCATCAGAATCTTCTTCAATGCCCTTAGCCCCAATAAGTTCTGACTGTATGTTGAAATGGGACCAGGTCAACGCAAAGTCCTTTAAGGCCGAAGCAGTGCTGTCGCCAAAAAATTCGGGGTCCGGATAAAGTGCTTCCCTCCCTCTAAAAGTTGAGAGACCGATTTCACAGAGGAACGGGCATTCTCTGATACATAGAGGACACATTCCACTTGTACAACTTCTATCTTCAACTCTGGTAATGGTACCAGTTGTGGATTTGCCACCATCGTAAGACGAGTTCATGGAGATACGATTAATAATGACTATTTAACTTTTAATTTATTATCCGCATAAATAATTTTATAGTTAAAATCACGGTAAGGAGTTTTAAATACCAGAGCACAATAAAAAAGTTGGGGTTCCTGCACTGGATACAGCTTTCACAGGAAATTGAACGTCCATAAGCTGTGGAATTGGGAATTAACGGCCCTTAAAACGGTCGATCATCAAGGACCGTCAGTAGTGATGATTGATAATAGTAGCGCTATCAATAGTTCTTATGCTCTCAATGCTTTCTCCATGTAGCGAGAGAGTGTTGATTGGAGGTAAAAAGGTCTATTGCTTGGCTCGAAGTATTCGCATGTTTCAACCCCTTCCATTTTCAATGCTATCATGGGATTGCTTCTTCCCACGGCCTTGCAGATCCAGTAACCGGGCTGGACCTTACAATTTCTACATTCTTTGCAAGTTGCCATATTAATCATTAGGCTGTGGAATATATTTAGCCATAATGAATAATATCTAATGTGTATAAAAACCGTAAACTATATGTTCGAAGTTACCGCTTATACCCTTCCCCCAATCCGGTTCTCCTTTTGATGGGTTAAAAAAAGAACAGTCAAGTTTATAACCTCAATACTGATGAGGGGTTTAAAGATGATAGATAGTCACTCCATCGAGAGATTCTACTCCAAGATGTTCACCACACCGGAAAAAAGGATTTCTGTTGTAATCGGGCTGGTGACCATTACTCTGGCATCCATAATAAATGGTATCACCAGTGAAGTCTTCTTCGCTCAGAGATACTTTTTCATTGGATTGTTCGTTATCATCTATTTTCTGGTTTCCAGGAGCTATATTGGTCTGGCATTCAACACGAGGAGGGTTTTTTTCCTTTCTTTGATCGTCCTCATCTCCATAGAAGTTTTTGATTTCATAGCCATTCATGTGCTCCAGGCGTTTTACCTTATTGTAGTTGCTCCTTCCGCGGCTACTGCCCTTATCACCATAACTCTCTACTTCACTTCTAAAGCCTCTGAGCGGAGGGTGCTGTTCACTTCAGCTCTCATATTCGTGCTTATTTATCCCGTAAGCCATCTCTACTCTTTTCAAGTCCCTCACCGGTTTCTGGCGTACATTCTTATCGTGGCAGCAGGAATAGTTCTCTCATTCCTGTTCATTCGCTTTATGGATAGAGATTTCCGGCCCTTCAACATTAAAGACCTTCTCAGATCATTTATCCTGTTCTGGTTGACATCCGATCCACAATATTTTGAGAAAGAGATCTCTAAATCCGGTTTTGAGCAGGCAGGGTGGACCAAATGTTTGTCTATAGGTGATTCCAAGTTGATATCCACTTCATTCCACCCCGGCCCCATGAGGAACATTGGGGGAGCATCCCTGGTCGAAGAGGTACTGGAGAGATTTCCAGGCTCCATGTATCTTCACAGTGCATCCAAGCATGAGGACAATCCGGTTAGCGGTGAAGACGTCAGGAACATTCTGGATTCGGTGAAATGCTCCGGAAAACAGCTCACCGCCCACTACCCCTATGAGGTCGCTGGTGAAAGATTCTACTTGAAGGTATTTCCCTTTGACGAGGTTAAATTGCTGATATTCAGCGGAAAAGAAGCTATTGACGACCTCCATTCTCAAATGAACCATACGGCAGAGCATTACTTGGGAGAGGTCATGCTTGTGGACGGACATAACGCCCACAGGGAGAACTACGATATTACGGATGAAGATGCCGTAGAGATCGAGCACCTCATCAAGAAAGCTGCAACCATCCAGACAGAGGGATCACCCATCCAGTACTTCTTCTACAATAAGGATATAGATAATAAGAACCTGAAACACGCTGCTATACTCTTCTTGAGATACGGCCATACCAATGGAGAAGATATTCACGCCATCCTCTCTCTGGACGGCAACAACATCGATAAGGATTTCAAGGAAGAGCTGGAGGACTACGGAAGAGATAGAGGGATCAGTTTAACTGTTACTACTACTGATAACCACTCCAGTACCGGCGTATCCCCCAAAGTAGGATATAGGGCGGTAGGAGACAAGCAGGACAGACAAAAGGTCCGCTCATTCCTTAATGAAGCCCTCCAAAAATTGGAGTTCTATGACGGTGAAATATATTATTCTAGAAATAAAGTAACAGCAAGGGTCATGGGCAGACAATTCTTCGAGGACGCTGAAATAGCCTTCAAAGAGCTGGGAGGAAAAGCTCTCTACCTGTTAATGGTAGTGGTGCTGGTCCAGTTATTCCTTACCATTATCCTGGGAATGAAGATCCTTTGAAGGATAGATCTGCTCACAGCCCGGGGTTTTTTCCGTGTCGGGATGGTTTTGATGTGATGTTCTCGTATATTCTTGAGGTGGCGTAGATGGTGTCCTTCATGCTCTTCTGCAGTCTCTCCACACGCTCTTTTAGCTGATCTTCAGCTCTCTTTCTTTCCAGTGCGTTACCCAGGATTTCGGAGAAAACCCTCAATAGAGCCAGATCCTCTTCACTCCATCCGGCACCTGAAGCTATCCCCCCTACATTATCAAAGCAGATGAATCCTTCAGGTTTTCCTTCCACATAAACGGGCAAGCCCATCACCGATTTTATATCCAGCTGTTTGAATATCTCTTTTTCCGCTTCCGCTTCATGAGGTAATTCCTCCACACCCTCCACATGGATTAATTCTCCATTGTTGACCTTCTTCATCAGCCACGGGAACTGCTGAGGACTGAAACTTCCGGGTTTTTCCTTTTCGACTTCAGTTTTGATCTTAGTTGAACGCCATTCGTGGGTTTTCTCTACGATTCCTTCATTGTAGAGGAACAGGCAGGCTCCACTGGCGCCGCTTAGCCCACCAATCTTCTTCAGAGCATATGGGATGGTATTATCCATATCGAAGATGCCAACGAATTGGGAGGATACGTCCGCTATGGTCTTTTCAAACTCCAGCCGCCTTTTTATGGTTTTCTCAGCATGTTTACGCCTGGTGATGTCCTTGAATATCAGCACTCCTCCTGCAAGATCACCTTTATCATCTATTATGGGAGCGGCGTTGTAGTCTACTGGAATCTCTCTACCACCAGCAGTAATGAGCAAGCGGTTGTCTGTCTGGCTGTGATTGACCACTTTTCTACTCTCCAATATATTATTTAAGGGATTACCATCCAACTCTCGGCTATCTTCATCTATAACTGTAAACAATTCTTCGATGCTCTTGTTCAGGGCTTCCCCACTCGTCCACCCCGTCAAGTCTTCAGCTACAGGGTTCATGTAATTGATGCGTCCGTCAGTGTCTGTGGCGATTACCGCTTCACCTATGCTCTTGAGGGTGGTGGAGAACCATTTTTCACTCTTCCTGAGCTTTTCCTCCATTTCATGTTTATACAGAGAGATCTCTATACAGGTGTGGAGCTCTCGCTCTTCAAATGGTTTAAGAATATAGCCGTAGGGCTCGGTAATCTTCGCTCTCTCCAGGGTCTTGTTATCCGAGTATGCTGTAAGATAAACTACCGGGATTTGGAAGTTGTGGCGAATGTATTCAGCAGCTTCAATACCATCAACATCTCCTCTCAACATGATATCCATCAGCACCAAATCCGGCGACCGGTCTTTTACACTCTGAATGGCTTCTTCACCCGAGCCCGCGGTCCCGACCACAGTGTAACCCAGGTTCTCCAGCATGTTGGATATGTCCATAGCCACAATACTCTCATCTTCCACTACCAATATTTTAGCTCCAGCTTCAGCTCCAGTCATGTTATCGCTCCTTTACTAACCGTTTGTTTGCAACTTGCAGGAAAAACAACCTCGAAGGTTGTGCCTCCATCATTATAGAGGGATATATTGCCATTCAATTGCCTGGTCAAACTGTTCACCAGCTGCAAACCCAGGCTGTCGGTGTTCTGATAATCAATATCTGAGGGAAATCCCTTACCATTGTCACTGACCGTCAGCCTGAACTCACTATCCTCCTTTTGATGGAACCTGATACTGATCTCTCCTTTCAACCCATCAGGAAAAGCGTGCTTTAAAGAATTGGAGACCAGCTCATTGATGATGAGACTGCAGGGAATTGCAGTGTCAAGGTTTAGGTAGATATCATCTATATCCATGTTCAGCTCGACTTTGCTTCCTGACGTATAGGAGCGGAACAGGTTGGATACAAGGTTCTTGAGGTATTCAGTGAAATTGAATTCGTTGAGGTTCTCTGACCGATATATTTTCTCGTGAACGAGGGCCATGGACTTTATGCGATTCTGACTCTCTCGCAGCACTTCCTGAATCTTATCGTCCTTAATATATCTGGTCTGAAGGTTGATGAGGCTTGATATTACTTGGAGATTGTTTTTCACCCTGTGATGTATCTCTTTTAAAAGAGCGTCCTTCTCTTCAAGAGACTGACGTATCTGCTTTTCTGCTGCCTTCCGGTCCGTGATATCTCTAATAACTTCTAGACATGAATTGATTTCTCCTTTAGCATCTCTAATGGGGTTTGCGGTGTTCTCCAGATAAACAGTTTCTCCAGTGGGAAGTGTATATTCGAATTCAACTGTATGGGACTGCCCATCCTTGTATGCCATTTTTACCTGGCATTTATCGCAGGGATCATCCCTGCCATGTATAGCCTTATAGCATTTCTGGCCCACACAATCCCCGACCAGTTCTCGGTGTTCATCATTTTGATACAATATGTTGAACTCTCTATCTTGAATGGATAACCCTGTATTCATGGCCCCTATTATGGCTTCTAATTTATTTTTCTCTTCCTGCAAAGCCTCTTCCGTTTTCTTGCGCTCAGTGATATCTCTCACCACAATAAGGGAGGACACTATCTCTCCATTGGCATCCCTGATGGGGCTTGCCGTGTTTTCCCAGAACCTCAAGGTTCCGGACTTGTTGACAGTCTTTTTATCGACAGTGTGTGAGGTACCCTTCTGGAACGCTACGTCAACCAGACAACTGCCGGGAAAACACTCGCCACCGACATCGCAGCACTCGTAAAGCTCGTAACACTTATTATTCAGTGCATCGCCAAAAATGTCTTTCAGTACATCGTTCTGGTACATGATGTTCTTATCCCTGTCCACGATCAGCAGACCGTATTCTATGGTGTTGACTATGGTTTCCAGTTTATTTCTCTCCTCCTGTAGTTCATCTTCTGTCTGTTTACGTTTGATGGCTATAGCAAAAAGGTCTGCCAGTCTCTCCACAAGAGCTACATCTCTTTCAGTGTAATCACGTTCGGAATTTGCCACAGAGATCAGACCTACAAGCTCTCCGTTCACCGTAGCCGGAACAGATAAGAATCTTTTAACGGGTATGTGGCCTGATGGTAAACCTCCTGAACGCGGGTCGTTTCCTGGAGTGTTGGTGAATACAGGTTCTTTGTTGTTCAACACCCATCCCCAAAGACCACCGAATTTCTTGAATACGGTATTTTTATTCTCTACCTGACATTTATCCCAAACCTCTTTCATGGTGGGGGAGACCATATAACCGGTCTGGGGGTCTATATACCCCACATAACCCACTTTACTCCGAGTGAGGCGTTTGGCATGCTCCAGTACAAGGCCTGACATCTCTTCAACCGGGGCAGGAGATAAAAGAGCGCTGGAGAGGTTGGCTACAGCCGCATTTATTCTCATCTCCCTCTCTAAAGAAATCTCCGTTAGCTTTTGGTCGGTGACGTCTCTTGATATCTCTATAACTCCCACCGGCTTCCCTTCCTCGTCTCTCAGAGCAACGTTGGCAGTGCAGTGGAAGTACCTTTTCTCTCCGTCCTTGTCTATCACACTTGTTTCATGCTCATGGATTCCGTCATCTTGGAATGCTCTCAAGGTCAGGCAAGGAAAAGGCTCACAGGGTTTATCTATCCTGTGATAGACTTCGTAGCACTTCTTACCTATAATGTCATCCCCAAAATTCTTTTTGGCCACGTCATTCGCCCAGATTATATTGAGATCCTTGTCCATCATGCTCATGTGGTCCCCGATGGACTGCAGCATGGCATTGAGCTTCCCCTCACTCTCCCTCAAAGCATCTTCAGCATTTTTGCGCTCAGTAATATCCCTAACCGAGCAAAGCAAACCCATTATTTCACCGGATTCGTAAACAGGTGTCTTGGCTACCTGAAGCCATAGTTTTCCTTCAGCTCCTGTAACTTCTTCATCCTGAACCTGTGACCGCCCCGTTTCCATAAGATGGAGATCATCTTTGCAGAACATTTTGGCTTCCTCAGGAGGGAAGATATTGTAATCCGTTTTTCCCACTATCTCTTCCCTGTTCTTGCCAACGAACTGGCAGAAGGAACTATTCACCATCCTGTATACCAGTTCTTTATCCTTGAAGACCACAAAATCAGGTGTGGAATCGATAATCGTTTGTAAGAGGTTCTTCTGGTGCTCTTTCTTCTTCTCGGCAACTTTGCGTTCAGTGATATCCCTAAAATCCTCTACAATACCAATTAATTGCCCTTCCGGGTCTTTAAATGGGGTAGCGTAAACAATACAGGGTATCTTCTCACCATCTCTCCTCTTTTTCTCCGTTTCGTACTCAACACTTTCTTCCCCTTTTGTGATACGGTTCAAAGGGCAGTAAGGAGTATGACAGAAATTACCGCTGAAAATCTCGTAGCATTTTCTCCCTGTGGCTTCTTCCATTGTCACATTGGCTATTCTGGTAAATGTTCCGTTGATCCGAAGGATATTGTAATTCTTATCAATAACCCGCATTCCGTCTGCGGAAGTATTGAATATCTGGTCCAGCTCTGCATGAGACTCTCTGATTTCTTCTTCTGCTTTTCGGTGGATATTTACCATATACTGAGCGAATAAGCTGAAAACGAATATCATGCTGATGAGGAGAGACCGCATCCACACTTCATGGGATTCAGGATAAAAAAGCTGGGTCTGAATGGTGCCTTGGTTGAATACCAAAACGTGGATTGATGATTCAAGTAACCAGAATAGTATTACAAACCCAATACCTAACCATATTATCTTTAATCTATCCAGCGTGGCTTTAGCTTTTCCCCAAGTCATTTCTCTTTCTCCTCGTGTGTAATTACTTTTTACCAAATTAATATATGTGCTATAAGTATGGTAATTACAATAGTATAGTATAAAAGACTTTCTTTTTAATAAGCCCAATTATATAATAAAATTACTTTAATATTTATAATATTAAGAGTCTCTAAATAACGTTTGAGGGTTTTCTCGTTCTGTGTTAACAAATATGGCGATATTATATTTTGTCCTGTAGAAAAAGAAGGGAATAATCAACCACAACCTATCGTCTTTTAATTCCAGGAACACCAAAAAAGATATAAAAAGACTTGGAGTCAAGAATAGAAGATAAAATTGCATAAAAAAGAGAGCATGGTCAACATGAAAGAACCGATAATTCTGGATACAACCTTAAGGGATGGTGAGCAGACTCCGGGGGTATCGCTCAGTGTAGAGCAGAAGCTCATGATAGCGGAGGCCCTGGATAATCTTGGCGTAAATGTTATTGAGGCTGGAACTGCTATATCTTCTGAAGGGGATTTCAAATCCATTAAGGCGATCTCCGAAAGAGACCTTAATGCAGAGATATGTAGTTTCGCCAGAATAAAAAAGGACGATATCGATGCTGCAGCCGATGCTGGGGCAGATTCTCTCTTTATGGTTGCCCCGTCTTCTAAGATCCATATAGAGAGCAAGTTCAGAGGTGAGAAGAAAGAGCAGGACATAATCGACATGTCCGTTGAATTCATCCAATATGCGAAAGAGAGAGGATTGCTGGTAGAATTTGGTGGGGAAGATGCCTCAAGAGCCGACCTGGAATTCATCAAAAAGCTCTATCATGCTGCAATTGATGCTGGTGCTGACAGATTGACCTACACTGATACTGTAGGTGTTCTCACTCCCGAAAAAACTGAGAGGATACTTAAAGAATTAACCGGGGAATTCAAGGCCCCTGTCCTATTCCACTGTCATGATGACTTCGGTCTTGCCACTGTAAACACAGTATACGGAATCAGAGGAGGTGCAGCAGGTTTTCACGGAACGATCAACGGAATTGGAGAGAGAGCTGGAAATGCTGCCATTGAGGAAGTCGTAGTTTCTCTGGAAGTCCTCTACGATATCAAGACAAGCATCAACATGGAGAACATATACCACGCTTCCAAACTCATAGAAAAGCTAACAAGAGTTGTTATCCCCACCAATAAGCCCATCATAGGGGAGAATGCTTTCACACACGAAAGCGGGATTCACACATCAGCCATAATGAGAGATACTTCTTCATATGAGCCCATAACTCCGGAGATGGTGGGAAGAAAGAGGCAGCTGGTCTTGGGCAAGCACGCTGGTAGAGCAAGTGTGGAAGCCATAATGAGAGATCTTGGCTATAGTGCCACCAAGGACCAGATGAACGAAATTCTCTCCAGAATTAAAGATGTAGGAGATAAAGGAAAGAGAGTAACTGATGCGGATGTAAAGACCATAATAGAGACCGTGCTTCAGGTGAGGAGAGAAAGGAAGGTTAAACTGGAAGACCTATCCATCGTAAGTGGAATTAAAATGACTCCAACTGCCAGCGTAAAGCTGAGAGTCAACGGATCTGAAAAGGTCGAAGCGGCTGTTGGTCTTGGTCCGGTTGATGCGGCCACAAACGCTATCAAGAAGGCTTTTACCAGTTTTGGAGATTATGAGCTGGTGAGCTATCACGTAGACGCCATAACCGGAGGTACTGATGCACTGGTGGATGTTGTTGTACAGTTGAAGAGCGGGGAGAAAATAGTGACTGCCAGAGGAGCCAGAACTGATATTATAATGGCTTCGGTTGAAGCTGTCCTCGAGGGGCTCAACATGCTTCTATGAGACCATTGATTGATTCGTCAAAATATTCTTTAGTGGATTCCCTCACCAAAAATTATTTAAAACTTAATGAGAGTGGATGAGGAATGTTGAAGACTCTCTACGCTGCTGTTTCACTGGATATTATTTTGGTCCTCCCTGTAGTAGTAGAGTAATCTATATTGTTTAGAGGTGGTTTTTTATGCGTGCTGCGGACGCTTTTATCAAAGCTCTTGAGAATGAAGGTGTGGAACATATTTTCGGGATACCTGGAGGTGCCATAATTGAAGCTTACGATGCTCTGTGGGATTCAGAGATATCTCACATATTGACCAGGCACGAACAGGCTGCTGTCCATGCAGCAGACGGGTATGCCAGAGCCAGCGGTAAGACAGGTGTTGCATTTGCAACTTCGGGTCCGGGGGCAACCAATACTGTCACCGGAATTGTGAACGCTCACATGGACTCTTCACCAGTAATAGTTTTCACCGGTCAGGTACCCAGCGCTCTTATCGGGTATGATGCTTTTCAGGAAGCCGATATCACGGGCATATCCATGCCGGGAACCAAACACAATTATCTGGTAACCGAGTCAGATTCACTGCTTGAGACCGTCAAAGAGGCTTTTTACATCGCCTCTACGGGTAGACCTGGCCCCGTATTGATCGATCTTCCTAAAGACATCACCATGGCGGACATTGATTTTGAATATCCCAGGAAAGTAGAGCTGATGGGATACAATCCCAAGACCAAAGGACATCCCAAGCAGATAAAGAAGGCTGCTGACCTCGTATCCAAAGCAGAGAGGCCTGTGATCATGGCCGGTGGAGGTGTAATGCTCTCCGGTGCCAGTGAAGAGGTCCGAAAACTGGCGGAGCAGATCCCTGCCCCAGTTGCGACCACTTTAATGGGTAAAGGAGCTATACCGGAAACTCATCCCCTTTCACTGGGTTTTGTGGGCATGCATGGGACAAAATACGCCAACTACGCTGTCAGCGATGCGGACCTGTTGATCGCTATCGGATGCAGGTTCAGTGACAGGACCACCGGAAAAGTGTCCGGATTCGCTCCTCACGCTAAAGTCATTCACATAGACATGGACGCTGCAGAGATCGGAAAGAACGTCAAGGTAGATGTTCCCATTGTGGGAGATGCAAAGCAGATAATCTCCAGCCTTTTAAACAACATCCAGTACAGGCAGAGAAAGGAATGGTCGGATAAGGTAGATAACTGGAAGAAAGCATTTCCCCTCAAGTACATCAAGGATGACGGTAAGCTGAGACCCCAATACGTTATCGAGAAGGTTTATGAGCTGGCTCCCGACGCCATAGTCACTACGGAAGTGGGTCAGAATCAGATGTGGGCTGCCCAGTATTTCAAGGTAAAGTATCCCCGGCAATTCATCTCCAGCGGTGGATTGGGGACCATGGGCTTTGGTTTCCCTGCAGCCATTGGAGCTCAGACCGCCTTTCCGGATAGGCAGGTGGTGGATATAGCCGGTGACGGCAGCTTTTTGATGAACATTCAGGAGCTGGCTACCTGTGTGGATTTCCACATACCGGTGAAAGTGTGTGTGCTCAACAACATGTTCCTGGGAATGGTCAGACAATGGCAGGAGCTGTTCTACGATGAGAGATACTCCCAGACATGCCTGAGATACAAGGAAATGAGCTTTGAAAAGATAACAGAAGGCTTCGGTGGCGTAGGAATGACCATAGAAAAGGTCTCAGAGGTCGAAGACGCCCTCAAGGAAGCCTTTGAGATAAATGATCTGCCAGTGGTCATCGACTTCAGGGTGGAGAGACTGGAGAACGTCTATCCTATGGTGCCGGCAGGAGCTGCCATAAATGAGATACTGGACGAAGAGGTGTGAGCAATGAGGCACACGATCGCGGTTCTGGTAGAAAATAAGCCCGGAGTCCTTGCCAGAGTCTCATCCCTTTTCAGGAGGAGGGGATTCAACATACACAGTCTGGCAGTGGGGACTACGGAAAGAGAAGACATCTCCCGAATGACCATCGTGGTCAGCGGTAACGATGAAGTAATGGAGCAGGTTATCAAGCAGTTGAACAAGCTCATCGAGGTCATAAAGATAAGCGACGTCACCAAGAACAGCGTGGAAAGAGAGCTCACCATGATAAAGGTCGCCGCCACATCCGAAAACAGAGGAGAAATAGTGGAGATAGCCAACATCTTCAGAGGAAGGATCGTTGACGTAGCCAGGGACAGCATGGTCATAGAGATCACCGGGGATGAGGAAAAGCTGAAAGCGTTCATCGACCTCATGAGACAGTTCGGGGTCAAAGAGATGGTGAAGACCGGAAAGATCTCTATAACCAGAGGAGGAAGGATAATACAGTTCTAACTCTTTTAATTATTCATTATTCTATTCATTTTATTTGTTTCTCAATTGGAAATAACTATTTCGGCCTTACCGCTGCTGGACTACTGGGTTACTGGACTGAAAAACGATTTATAGTTCAATCTCAAAATAAATGGGCCGGTAAATAAACAAATCTGGAAATAACTGTCGTTGATACTGATGGAAGATACGAATGGAAGAGCATAATCCCCTTGCCAAGAAATGGAGGAAGGACCAGAAGAAAGTTGCTTTAGCTTATCCCAATTTCTATAAGGCAGGTATTGCCAACCTCGGCCTTCAGCAGATTTATTCGGAGGTAAATAGGATGGACACTCACATCTGCGAGAGATTTTACTCTGACGTATTTGGGGGAGATAAGAGTGTGGAGAGCGGCGACAGCATCTCGGATTTTGACTGGGCATTCATGTCCCTCCAGTATGAAGAAGATTACCCTCAGGCCATAAAAATGGTCCAGCCCGCCAGGAACCGTATCGCTGGCGGTCCATGTGTGATGGAGAATCCCTTACCCCTGAAGAATTATTTTGACTCCTTCTTTATAGGAGAGGTAGATGGCAAGGTCCCCGAGATATTGAACGGGCAGGAAGTTGAGGGCTTGATGAAAAAGGATGCAAATGGTGAGCTTTGGAATGATGAAGCGGTCAAGAGGAGGTGGGTCAAGCTGGAAGACCATCTTCACCACCAGATAATAGGTGAGGGGGCTTACGGCAAATCTCTCTTGCTGGAGATCGGGAGAGGGTGTAAGAGGAAGTGCAGGTTCTGTCTGGTGAGGCAGCTCTACAGGCCTTGCAGGTGGAGGGATATCGATTCCTTGCTTGAGTTGGCTGAAGAAGGAAGGAAGCTCGCGGACAAGGTAGCTCTCATAGCTCCCTCAGTAGGAGATCATCCCCGGATAAAGGAGCTGATCTCTCAACTGGTGGAAATGGGTTTTATGGTATCTCCCTCATCTCTTAGGGCGGATACGGTTGACGAAGAGCTTATCGATTTGCTTTCAGCTGGAGGGTTGAGGAGCATAACCGTTGCTCCTGAGGCCGGGAGCGAGATGATGAGGGAGGTCATCAAGAAGGAGATAAGTGAAGATGATATTCTGCGTACAGCGGAGCTGGCATCTTCTGCTGGAATCACCAAGGCCAAGCTCTATTTCATGGTGGGTCTCCCTGATGAGGGCGAAGAGGATATTCAGGCCATAATAGACCTGGTGGGTAAGGTGAAGGGAACAGTTCCCAAGGTTTCGGTATCCATCAACCCTATGGTCCCCAAACCCCACACCCCATTCCAGTGGATGCCATTTGGAGGGAATCCATCGTTATCTCCTCAAGAGAACATCAAAGAGCTGAATGACAAGCTCAGGCTCCTTAAAAAAGGGTTGAAAAGGAAGAAGGTTGAAGTGGAGACTGGAAATGTTAAAAAATTTGCCATACAGACCATAACATCCAGAGGAGATGAAAGGGTTGGAAATTCTCTCCCCAGAGTAAGAGTTAACGATTTTCCGGAGTACCTGGGTAGTATTGATGTGGATGAACATCTGCCATGGGATTTTATTGACCATGGCTACAGAAAAACCGCTCTGGCGAAGGAATTTAAATCTATACGGGAAGTTTGAATATGTGTTGAATATTTTTCGGTTAGATCTCTATTCTTTTAAGGGATTATGAAAAGAAAAATGTAATTTTATATATCTTACAATACTCTATGAGAGCTCCCTGAAGGCTCAATCGAAGCATTTATTAATCACATATTCATTATTATTATTAAGATTATCAGTCTATGATGAGGAAGGGGTGTTAACGTATATGGAAAGCAAGATGGAAGTGAGGGATACAGATTTTACCCAGAACCAGCTCTTGAGCATCATCAACAAGACCATGAGACACGACATTCTCAACGATTTGACCATAATCAATAACTCCTTGGAGGCATATAAGGATAGCAAGGATGAAAGGCTTTTGGACAACGCTATCAATACCATCAAAAGAAGTTTCGAGCTTGTGGAGGATATGAAGGAGCTGGAAGAACTTGCTTCTTCCGGAAACTCCTTGAAGGCTTTAGATGTCAGAGAGATTGTGGAGAACGTCACTAAAAGGTACAGAGTTGGGGTCAATATCGAGGGCGACTGCAGTGTGATGGCCGACAGAGCATTCAGCTCCGTGATAGATAATATTGTGGGAAATGCTGTCAAACACGGGCAGGCAGACAAGGTTGATGTGAGAATTGAGGAAGTAGGGGGCCACTGCAGGATTAAAATAGGGGATAATGGTGTCGGCATCCCCCAAGAGATCAAGGAAAGGATCTTTGACGAGGGTTTCAGCAGCTGCAAGAGCAACGGTCTGGGATTATATATTGTTAGAAAAACCGTAGAAAGATATGGGGGTTGCGTTCAGGTTGAGGATAACTCTCCTTCTGGCACAATTATCAGTCTGACGCTGAATTGCTCCCCTTAACCCTAATTAACCATCCATCTGTAATCTCATGATTAGATAATTACTGAGAAACTTTTTATACTTCAATGATTATTTTATAGATGGGAATATATATGAAAAAACTGCCTCTCGCCATAATTATCGTTGCCCTCTTGCTGTGTGGTTGTGAAGAAGGGTTTTCCCCAGATGAACCGCTCATCGAGAACTCAACCTCTCAGACACCAACTCCCACACCAATGCCAACTAAGAAGGTGACCACTCCATCTGATTGGATTGAGAGCACGCCCCAATCCTCTCCCCAAGAACCAGAAATCGACGAAATAAGAGACCACATCGAATCAGGCATCAATAACGATGATGTATTTGAACCCTCCCGACCGCAGTTGAACTCTGTTAAGCTCAAAGGGGGTGAGCTGTACGTGGAGTACACCACGGTTAGACCCACAGAAGAAGAGATGTACAACGAGATTATAGGAATTGCTAATCTGATAGAGGAAGCATTTACAGGATACGAAAAGCCCGGAAGGGTCACCATCAAAGCCATTCCTCAAAAACAGTACAATTACGAGACCAGCCTGCTGTGGAACGAATTCTTATCCCTCAGCAATGGAAATATGCCCATCTCGGAGTGGAGCCGCAACACAGCAAGAAGCGGGTAATCGTAATTAGCAGAAAATTGTTTAACGGAAAAGTCTCATCCTTCTCTTTTGAGCTTTCTAATGAGTTTTCTTTTCTTTTTCTCCCCATCCTTTTTCTCTCCTTTCCGGAATTTGGGACGATATTCTTTGAATACGGGTTCATCTTCTTTTAAAGGAGTGTTTGAATTTACAGATCTCCTCACAGAAGCGTCTCTCTCCGTGAGAGTATTGAAACCATCTTCGGTTAGCTTATATCTGTCCCTTAGGATTCCTACCTGATATTTGACGTAACCCTTGCTGGAGAGGTTCATAAGGGCTTCTTTTACGGTTTCATGGTCTACATTCAGAGTTCTGGCGATCTTCTTGGTGCTCCTGTTCCTGTAAAGATTCCTCAAAATAGAGATCTCCAGTCTAGACAGGTTAGGTGAACCCTTATCCTCTTCCGACTCCATTATAATCCCTTAACATATTATATTTCTAAAAATATGAATAAATTTCGGTCTCGAAATTAAAATCTTCATTCCTATTCGTTCACTTTTTGTTGTTGATTTATCGACCAGATAATAGTTGCAGGTTGTTTCAGGAGATGTATGCGTCCACTACCACGTGTAGAACTCCGGGAGAGTAATGCTTCACCTTCCTGAATCTCTCTATTTTTGCCTTTTTACCCTCATTCTCCGCAGCTTGTTTGATCCTGTCAACGGGCCTCTCCAGCACCGCTTCTGGTGTGGATTCGTGGTAATGGATGAACCCTTTCTCCTTTAAGGCCCTCACTGCCACGGGCAAAAATTCATGGCTGTTGATGTGGCCCATGAAAACCCTGTCAGCTATTCCCTGGGGAGTGATGAACATGGAGTCCCCCAGAACAGGGACTATCTTGTCGGCTTTGTTCAGCTGGATGTTCTCCAGCAGGTATGCGTAGGATTGAGGGTTCGTCTCTATGGAGTAGATCCTCATGGGGTGGCTGTGAACCGCTGCGGGAATGGAGAAGTAGCCGATACCGGCGAACATGTCCACCACTACCTCTCCCTCTTTTACCATTCGACCTGCCCTCATCCTCTCAGCAAGATTCCCTGGACTGAACATCACCTGAGTGACGTCCAGCTTGAAGTAACACCCACCTTCACGATGAATGGTCTCACTTCCTTCGCCAGTGATGAGCTCTACGTCGGGCTTTCTCAACATACCTTTTTTCCCCTTATCCTCCCAAACCGACTTGCACCGGGGATGGATGCTGAGAAGGATCTCCCCGATCCTGTTTTTATATCCTCTCAGCTCGGGAGGCATTTTTATCATTATAATATCCCCTATTATCTTGTATTTGCGGGGTATGAAGGGATGCAGGTCAGAGGGGATCTCCCTTCTTAGTATTTTGGCCATGTCATATTCTTTGGCGAACAGGGGGCTCTCCTGCTCCACTATTTCATGGTCAAAATAGCTCTCATATTCGTCGTAAATGGGGATCTCCACAAAATCGTCTTTCTGGACAATAAGCCTCTTCTTATCCTTGGCCTTGATCTTCTCGGCGTATCTCCTTATTTCTTCAGCGTTCTCTTTAGGGGCTTTGATCGCTTTCAACTTGACAGCTCCTGAGGGAAGGCGTAATATGATTCTCTGTACTCAAGAAGGAGGACAGAATCACCGGTATTGAACCCCCAGCGGTTCTCCACCATCACCATCTCCTTGGTCACAGGATGGAGTATTTCCGCCACCGATTCATCGACATTCAGTACAATAGCTTTATACAGCTCTTCAGGGCTGAACACTACTTTAGGATTTCTCAAATTGATGGAGTCACCATCAACGGTTATTGCCTTCCACAATCGCTTGTTGGTGACCATAGCAAGGGTTTCGGTATCATCATCTTCTACTTCCACTACCACGTCACCTTCTCTGAATGAGGGCAGCCTCACCAGAAAAGTGAATCTGTAGAGCTCTTTGCCGTCAGACCTTCCTGAGGTCTTCTTGCTCTCCTTTATTCTACCTCCCAGCTCGTGGGCGATCTCTTTGGATATCTTTCTGCCGATCTCTCTGCTGCCCAGGAAGTAGTCAATGCCTTCTTTCCTCTCCACCACTTTGGATACGAAGGACTTGGGGTTCTCCTCATCGGCCTCTATCTCTTTTTCCACTATTTTGAAGACTTCTTGCGTTTCTTCCGGGAGCAGTTTTCTTCCTTCAGTTCTCACCTGGATTACGGACTCGAAATAGCCTCCCGATTTCCGGCTGCACCTCTGACACAGCTCCTTACTATAATCGAGGTTTATCTCTTTTTGTCTCTCCACGGGTAGACCCCTGAAATGGCCTTTGACGTGGAGCATATGACCCTTATTTATCACTGCAACCTCATCCACCTTAAGCTCGGGATGTGAGGAGGTCTGGCTCTTCAGCGCCTCCTCCAGGGCATCCATGAAATCCATTTTCCTCCATTTACCTGATATCTTAAAATAACCGCATTTAGGACACTGTAATAGGGATACCTTATCAATATGGATCAATTCACTCCTTTCTACATAACACTCAGGGCAAAGTGTGTCCTCACTTTCCCTACCGCATAGAGCGCATCGCATCTCCACAACTCCGATTTTGATGTATATAAGTATAACTACTATATAATTAATTAAAATAAAAATTTGAGCATGTCAATGAGGTCCTCAATCTTACTTCAGATCTCTTCGAGTTGTTTGGCCATATCCTCTACTCTTTTCTCCGTATTCTCCACTTTGTTTTCCATTCTGCTCAAGGAATCTTTCAAACTCTGAATGCTCTGCAGCAGAAAATAGAATCCTACAAGCATTATAACTGCCAGTATCCCGAATCCCAGTATCAATCCGGTCCAGAATTCTGTTTGATCGTACATCATACTGCCCCACGGCATATTCACACCTCCAGTTCCTTTATTCGCTCATTATCTATCTTATAACTGAACTCAGTTGCCCAGTAATACTTTTTGGCCCTGTTATCTTCCAGCCGTAAATCACTTTCCACCAGACCCGCTTTCTCCAGCTTCTTGAGGTGCAGGTAGAGTAATTGTCGCGAGATACCCAATTCCTGGGCCAGCTCGTAAACATACCACTCCTTTTCCAGAAGGGTCTTAAGGATCTTTATTCGCAAGGGATTGGATACAGCATCCCCTAAATCCACCAATTTTTGAAGACTCACCTCTTCTGGATTGGCTTTAGATTTCATATCTCTTTCGATTAATGGGAATCCCATCTAAAAAAATATGGGAAATTTAAGTCAGCTAGCTCTAAAGCCGCCGTGTCCGTATGCACCGTGTGCGCCGTGCCTGTATGCGTTACCCGTGTTTTGACCGGTTCCATCGCACTGTCCGTGAGGACCATATGGTCCTTGGCCGTGAGTTTGACCTTGAGTCTGCCCATCAGCATTTCCTGCTCCGCAGCAGTATCCGTTACCATCTTGCCAGCCCTGTCCTCCGGGTGTTCCGTCAACGAACAGTTGGCCCACGGTTTCACCGTTGTAGAGGAGTGGGACTTTCACTCCCCATCTTGCACTGTATGGCTCTCCAATACTCAATTCATCAAGGCTGACGTTTTCCCATAACACACCAACGTATTCTTCATCGCTGACTATCCTGTAATGGACTGTATCGGTTCTATATCCCTGAAATTCTTCTAACTCAGCATTCGCCAGCAGTTCCTCTGCCTGTTGGGCTGTCTCTTCTGTACCTATCTGGCTGGTTTCGTTTTGCTGCCAGTGAGCTGATGCTGCACCAATGATTGCCAGTAACACTAATCCTATGCCCAGTATTTTCCACATTTTCATCTTTTATACACCTCTTTTCATATGTAATAAAATTGTTACACATGGTTAATAAACTTTTCGAATAATGGATGTAATTTAGTTCAGCAGTTAAGATGTGGATTGATTGAAGGAAATTGGACTGAACTCAGAAAACCATATTAACCATTTCTGGTGATGGCCATTAATGTCCAATTTGGGGTTCATTAGCAGAAAGACAAAGGATTTCATTAATATAGACCCCCTGCAAACGGGCGGGAAGTTAACTGAAGATGCCAGAAAAGCCCTGATAGAGTGGGGAGATGGGTACAGCGTATGCGATTTCTGCGCTGGCAGACTGGAGGAGATCAAGAATCCCCCCATTTATGACCTGGTCCACGAGACGCTGCCTCAGTTCCTGGGGTGCGATCACGCCAGATTGACCAATGGGGCTAGAGAGGCGAAATTTGCGGTCATGCATGCTTTAGCTCAGAGAGACGGCTGGATCGTTGCCGACGCCAACGCCCATTATTCTACCCACGTAGCAGCAGAGAGAGCTGGACTTAATGTGGCTCAGGTGCCCGATTCTGGACACCCCGAATTCAAGATAGATGCTGAGGATTATGCTCAGACGATCGAGAAAGCCCAAAAAGAGGGAGGGGTTGTTCTGGCTATCCTGACGTATCCAGACGGAAATTACGGCAACCTGCCTGACGCTAAAAGGGTAGCTCAGATCTGTGAGGAGTATGAAGTCCCTCTCCTCCTCAACTGTGCTTATGCGGTGGGAAGGATGCCGGTCAGCATGAAGGAGCTGGGTGCAGACTTCATTGTGGGTAGCGGTCACAAATCAATGGCTTCTGCAGGACCTATTGGAGTTTTGGGGCTCAGCGAAGATCACTCACCACAGCTTTTGAGGAAATCCGCCAGACACAAGGTTAAGGAAGTAGAGTTCCTGGGTTGCACAGCAAGAGGAGTCCCCGTAATGACCTTAATAGCCTCTTTCCCTCACGTGGAGGATAGGATAAGACAGTGGGATAGGGAAGTGGAAAAGGCAAGATGGTTCTCTGCCGAATTGGATAAGCTGGGCATAGTTCAGGTGGGTGATAAACCCCACAACCATGATCTGATGTTCTTCGAGTCCGAAGACCTCTACAACATATCCCAGAAAGCTAAAAAGGGCAGATACTTTCTCTACAAGGAAATGAAAAAGAAAAGGGTCCACGGAATCAAACCTGGACTGACCAAACAATTCAAGTTATCCACCTATATGGTGGAACAGGAGGACTTAAAGGTCGTTCTGGATACCTTTAAAGAGATCCTGGAAAGATATGAGGCCTGACTTGAGGTTTGAAACATGAACATGAAAAACGGGAATACGGAAATCTGAGACCTGAAATCTGAGTGTGAGTATTTTTATCCTTTGAAGCTTATCCATAAAAGCCCGATAAAGCACAGTCCAAATCCGGTGAAGATTACTGCAGTAGCATAGTCGATAGAGTCTATTCCCATAGCGTTACCTGCCATAGCGGTGAAAACACCGGCGAATATGAGGTATAGGCCAGTGAAAACCGTTACTCGACTCCATCTCACGAGTCTTAACATGTTCTTCAATGTAACCTGTTGCGGCTCACTCATCATTAACTCTCCAGATGCCATAATAATGGTTCACATATTTGAAAAGAGTAGCTTATTTTATTCTGGTCATCATAACCATACTTCTATTTCTTGCGATCGTCTTTGAAGTATTTCTCTATATAGAACGGCCTCCTCCCTCTTCTGGACTTTTCGCCAGAGTCTTCACTCCACCCCTTCCATTGGGCTTCCTCGACATAAGGGCATGCGAGATAATGATAAACTGCTTTAGCCAGAGATTCTTTATTGGTGTCTTCTCCGGTCTTTTTCTTCAATTCAGCGAGTTTTTCTTCAGGTAAGGTGGTTGAAGCAGTTTTGTAACCCATTATATTAGCCTAAAAATCAATTGTTTAAATACAAATTTCGGAAAAAACAAAGATAACAATAATGACAATCGGTAAAATCATTTAGTAAGTCGGTTGGAAGGATAGATTAACTACTTGTCTACTATTAAGGGAGAGTTTTTATATAATTTATTTAGACAAAAAGAGATATAAAATGATAAAGATAACAAAATGCTTAAATCTCGATACTAATGATAAGTACATGCAGTAGAAGAGTTAAAAGCTAAGGTAGATAAGAATGGAAATTTCGCAGAAATATAATCAAAAAAGTCTAAAAATTGCATTATTCTCTTGGGCTGTTCTAGTTACTACATTTTTCATCTCATCAATACTTTTCTCATTAATTAGTCTCGGTCTGTTAACAATAGTTTTGAATGTAATTTTTAGTATTCCTTTAGAAGTCATGCTTTTCGGTATACTTGGCTATTCAGTAATAAACCTCAGGACACTTACAAGAACAAAAATGGAAGACAAAAAAGAAATAATTTCAAACTTTGAAAATAAAAAATTGGATTTAATGTTGGGTATTGTTATTTTTAACTTTAGTTTTATTCTGCTTTCGGTTATCGGAAACTTAATTTATTCTATTACCTCATTAGGGTTGCTTATACCATTCTTTTGGTTTATGGGCGAGTATTGGATTATTAGTAAAGGATTATGGTTTTTATCACCCATGAGTATTTTAGCAAAACTCATTAAACTGCCTCCACAGTTTGGGTTTACTTTTACAGTTATCTCGAGGAAGATGAGGATATAAACTCACTGAGGGAGCAATATAAACCAACTCTCCAGATAGTGATGAGTATGACGGCTAACAAAGGTCCTCTTAGTGCCGATGTTTCCGCAATCATAGCTAAATTGACTCCAAAAATTAAGAGTAACATCGCAGTAAGAAAAGTAAAGAAAATCGACATTAAGAATTCTGATATATGTTTTACTACCCAGAATTTCATTTCCATCATCAATTTACTTAAAAAATAGGGTTATAGACTTTTCTAAATATGCAAATAAAAATAAAAATTAATCTAACATCAAAATCATCTTCTTCCAAGAAAGGAAATAATAATTACAGCAAAAGCTAAGACAATTAGAAGAACTCCTAAAATCGGATAGTTTACTTCTGAAGTTGGGTATCCCATTTCCTTTATTCGCTGTTGAAGAAGAGGAAAGAAAATAACGAATGAAAAGAATATAATGCTGATAAGGGTAATAAACGCTATAATTTCATTTCCATCGTTGCCATTCATAAATATTGTATAGATAACCTGAATATAACAATTTTCAATTTTTATTGATATTATCTTCTATTTTTTACTTTATATTGCGTCCTAATCGCTTTGTTTTCTATGGATTGTTCTCGATACATCCTTTCAATGCTATTGTTGAATTGGTTACTTCTTTGTGGATTTTAGCAACAAATATCTCTTATCGCTTCTATATGCTCTCTCAGTTCATGATAGTATGACCAGCAGAACTCCTCCGAACGATAAGCCAATTCCTGCCAGATTTTTGGGTGTTATGATCTCTTTTAAAGCAAGTCTGGCCAGAACGGCGGCAATTATGGGGTATGTGGCAGCAATGGGTGTGGCTCTAACCGGTCCCGCCAGATCGATGGCTTCTATGAGAGCGTAGTTGCCTATAGCCAGTGCTAGAAGTCCTCCGATCCCCAGCATCTTCAGGGCATAGTGATTGAGGTTCAAGCCCTTAGCAGGTATGATGGCTGAGGTTATGAGAGCAGCTATGAGGTATCTGATACCGGCAACAGCTTCTACAGGTAAGTAGGCCACCAGGTGGTCCATGATGGTTACACTCGTAGCCCAGCACATGGCTGCCACCAGAGCCAGAAGAATGCCCGCTTTTGACACTTCTGATATGTCATCCATACTGAAATCCTGCAAACCTCTTCTCTCGGTTATCAAATAGATAGCAATGACGATAAGAACGCTTCCTATGAGGATATTAACATTGAATACTTCTCCCCTAAATACTATGGCAAACAGTGCTACGAACAGAGGATAGGTTGAGGAAACTGGAAGTGATTTGGAGACTTCACACCTTTTTATGGATTCCAGATAAGAGACTTCTCCCACAAAAAGGGAGATGATGGTGGACAAGAACAACCAGATGAACAGGTGGGTGTTCAATAATGAGGGTATGTCATCCAGGATTCCTTTGTATCCCATGACGAAAAGAAGTCCCATAGTGGCTACAGTCATCCGAATGAGATTGCCTGTCCATACGTTGGTACTCCATACGCCTTTACGGTTTATAACGCCCTCCAATGCCATGCAAATAGTGCATATCGCTGCCATCAACTCTCCGATCACGATACTGCTCAATTGAAACCCTCCAATGGGAGCTATTGGCGAAGTCAATGAGATTGCAAACAAGCCTGCATTACCGACTAAAAACTCAATGAGCAGCTCTATCACTGGGTATTCCGAGTTGGATATTGCTATTGTCCCTAGAATATCGAAAACCATAATTCCTCCTCGTAAATCTATTTTATTTAGGTATTATGGTAGGATTATGCTATTAAAGGACACAATACTCTCTATAGGCGTGTAGTTCCTATTAATAACGAGTTTACCACATCAACCCGTAATCTATTTCAAAAATTATCAAAAATCGAGTACAAAATTCGAGCTGTCTCTTTTTATTTTGAAAATAATTCAATAACTAAAGAATAATTCAACTTGAAGAACATGTAGATGATATGATGAAAAGAGCCGCATATGAGAGGAACAAAGTAGATCAATATTGTATCCAAAAAACGGGAAGAGGATGCCGACAGCTCCCGTGGTTCCCGTGCCCTCTCGGAACACAGTACAACACGGGACGAAGCAGGGCTTAACTTCCGGGTTCGGAAAGAGTCCGGGTGTACCCCCTGCCTCTGTGGCCGTCGGCACTCCTAACTAACCGTGTCCGATATATAAGAATTATGGTAGAGGATAGAAGGTGGAGGTAGAGACTGAAAGTATTGTTTTAACTGAATAACTTCCATTAACATCTCGTTAGAGCAGATGGTCCCCCTCTTTTATAGATCGGGCTGCCAGACTCCCGCTGTACAATGAAGTAGGGAATGCCCCCAGAAATGGGATGGAGAAAGAGTAGATCCCGCAGAGATAGAAGTTTTTCAGGGGTGTTTTGACCATACACCTGGAGATCTCATCGGTCCAGTCCCAGCCGGGAACCGAGCCCCTGTATCTCCCACCCCACGTCTCATAGGTCAGAGGAGTAGAGGCATCCATTATGTTCGCATTTGATATGTGAGGTATTAAGGGCTCCACGACCTCTCTTAATTCCTGCGAGACTTTTTCCTTGAACCCATAGTATTTCTCTTTGGTGTCGAATTTGCAGTCATCGTATCTGGATGGGGCTCTCAACATGATCGCTGCACTGCCCTGAGGCGCAAGCTCATCGTGATCTGATATAAATGATACTTCCACTTCAGTTCCATAGAACCTGTTATCGTTCATGGTATTTTCGCGGTCCAAATAGGGGTAGTAAAGGGTGTGAGAAGCTTTTATCCTGGTGGTGTGTATCCTGGACCTCTCCACGCCCAGATAAACTGTGAATACTGATCCACCTTCCTCCCTACCTTCTAAGAACTGTTTAAAGTCTTTGTGGAGGTCATTGGATAGTAATTGGGCGGTAATGTTGGCATCCGCGTTGGAGATAACGTTCCTTGTTAGGTAGGTGTCCTTGGTGGTGGTCAGCCGGTAAAACTCTCCGTCTGATGATATTTCTTCTACACCTGTACGGAGGCTTGAATCATGTTTTACTGGCTCGTAAAGACTTCTGATAAGGGACTTGAATCCGCCTTCAGGGTACCAGATGCCGGTTTCGGTGAGCACGTCCCACATGTAGGCTGAAGCCAGAGCGGAATCATCGGATTTCTTCAATCCCATTCCAGAAAGGATGTTGAGGAGCTCTTCATTTTCCACAAAATCGGAGAAATACTCTCTAGCGGGGTAGAGGTAGGGCGATAGGTCTTCTTTGACCGGCTCATTCTTGATGGCATTAAAAATACCTCCTTCGTGAGCAAATGCCCCCCTGACTTTTCCGATGACGTTCTTTAGTTCTGCAATAGCTTGATGAACGTTTTCATGGGGAAATAATCTATTCAATTCTTTTTCCACCTGCTCAAGAGGGCCAGAGATCTTTATGTCAATATCTCCTGCCAGAATATGGTAATCCTTTCGGATGAACTTTAATTCCCCGAATCCTTTATGTCTTAACCACGAGTTGACGAAATCGGGGTGGCTAAATCCCAGGGGACCTGTCAAGAATTCGTAGCCATCTCTTTTGAAGGAATAAGAGGTCCCACCGGGCCTGAAAAGTTTATCCACCAAGATAAGTTTCCCTGAACCCTTCAGCTCATTGGCTGCCGCCAAGCCACCGATTCCTGCTCCAATAACGGCGAAATCAAATTCCTCGCTCATTAGAACCTGTCGGAATAAGGACTTCTTTAGCTTTTCTGCTGACACTGATACAAAAGGGTAGAAAAGAGGGAAAATGAGGGAGTTTTATTGCTCCTCTCTGTTGAGAAGGAATTGAGCATGCTCTTTGGAGAAATAGTGCTCCAAACTTCTGCTTACGTTATCGCTTTTCTTGATATTTTTGATAGTGTTTTCCAGCCTCTTCTTCTCATCTTTATCAAATTCTGATTGAGAAACCTCGTTATATAGTGAGTTGAGCTCAGCGATTATATCTTCCTTATCGTTTTCCGATATATATATCTCTGCAAGCCTTTTCCATAGTTCCATAGTTGTTTCACCACCTTTTTTGTTATGATAATTTTTAATCATTATAAATCTTTCGGGTGCAAGACCTAACTTGAATGTACAGTTATTTAAACCTTCTGGTGAGACTGTGATGAAAAATGGGGGATGATAGAGAGAGGATACAACTTAAACAAAGAAACAAAGAAAAGAAAGTTTATAAATCATATCATAAACTTGGATAAAAAATTGATGCTTGCTCCCATTACAGAACTCAAATAGTAAACTGAACCCCGTTGAGGTGTAAAGATATGATATGGAACTATAGAGCTATAAACAACCCCATAGCACGCAAAAAATGGCTGCTATTCGGAATTATACTGCTGGTATTCGCCGGTGCCGCAGGAGCCGGAAGATATATGACCACAGGCGAACTTGGGAGGTCCCTGATAATAACCGGCATCCTGTTGCTGTTCATCTTCCTCTATATCCAGATAGTATTAGGTAAGCCCCGACAATACCACATCGACGATGAAGACAGAATACACTACAAACCATTCAAAACCGACCTCAAACAACTAAAAGGATACAAAAAGGATGCAGACTCCCTCAAAATAGACCTGGAACTACAGAAAAGCTCTCCGTTTTCCGTAAAAACACTCTACTTCGAAGACGAGGAAGACCTCAAAGAAGCAGAAGTGTTCTTGAATAAATATGTGGATAAGAATAAGACTTGAAAAATTATGCGCTCGTATTTAGTGTCAGTATATCAGGAATGACACGCCTATCAGTATGAACAGTGCTCCCAATTTTTTCGAGGGTTTCTCTTTCCATTCTGCTGGATTAGTCCGCCGAAGTAGATGGCTATGGAGGACAGGAGGGCGAGGGCTATCATTACTCCTGCCAGCACCATTATGTAATTATATTGGGTAGAGAATAATCCAGAGACGATCTGGGATTTATCTCCCCACTCCGATAGGATGATTAGGGTGAATCCCACGTAGAACGGGCTTCTAAAACAATTCTCGAAATATTCGTCAGCAGAGCTGCTTTTGCTGGCGAACAGGACCAGGACACCAGATATTATGAAGATCTGCTGGCTGCTATGTTAACTCAGTTATTTGGCACTATGTTGGTGATTTATTGCCCCATCAAGATGGCGGTACCATCCACTATCAAAAAGGCTGCCAGCACGCCAATCAACAGGTTGAACATTCTCTTGACTTTAGAGGACAAGAGCAGGATAGATAACTGGGTTTTATCTCCGAATTCCGCCAGACCAACAGTCACCAAAGGAATTATATAAAATACCTTCCAGCACAAAACGACGACATCCACTCTATATATTAGATTTTGGTCAAATGGTCATATCTTTCATGCCCCGTTTATCCGATTTATTTCAGAGAGTGGATGAGAGCGAAATCTTTACCTGCGAAAATATTAAAAAACAGTTGCAGGGAATAATTCAAATAGCCCAAATACAATTTATTGACAAGGGCCCGTGGCTTAGCATGGATAAAGCACTGGCCTTCTAAGCCAGGGATCGCGGGTTCAAATCCCGCCGGGTCCGCTTTATTACGTACCTTATTATTGAACCCTCTACGCCATGTGAAGAGAATCAATTAAGCTTACAAAGAAATAAGCCGATGTCCACATCCACTATATAAAAAATAAACTTTGATATTATAACCAGCTATAAGGAAGTAACAGAATCCAACATTTATAGTGAAAAAGTAAGGTCAGCCCATAGAAAGGTTTATATAAAAAGGTAAACTAATATATTTTAAAGTTTCGATATAGTTAATATTCTGAGTAGTAAGGCAACAGCTCTCTTAATAAGATTATGATGTCCGTATGTTGAGCTGACTAGAACTATTTAACTGTTTGGAGATTATTATGAAGACCTATGAGAGATTGTAGTTTGGTCACCTCTAGAACCGAATAATCTATCCAAATTGGCTCCAAGATAGCCAACAATAAGCCGAGAAAGTCGGAACTATTCAAGATATAATTGGGCCAACGAGGTCTCCTTTTGCGCTCATAAGACCTGAAAAAGAGGCGTTGAAAACTTCAGGAAAGAAGTTTGGAGCTTTTAGTCCTGCTGAAAAGATTTATTTGTGGTGATTCTTCATGCTGGAGATAGAAAAAGTAAGGGAAAAGGAAAAGGAAGTAGAGAGAAAAGAAACTGAGAAGGAAGTAGAGAAGGAGGAGACACTGGAGGCTTGCCCTGAGTGTGGTAGTCCTAGACTCATCAGGGATTATAGGCGTGGTGAGTTCATCTGCCAGGATTGTGGTCTCGTTCTGGAAGACACTTATATTGATGAAGGACCTGAGTGGAGAGCTTTCGATAGTGAGCAGAGAGATAAGAGAAGTAGAGTTGGTGCTCCAGTAACCAACACCATTCACGATAAAGGGCTTTCAACCACAATCGGTTGGGGAAACAAGGACTTTTACGGTAAAGCTATTTCGGTGAGAAATAAAGCCCAGTTGTTCAGGCTGAGAAAGTGGCAGAGAAGAATAAGGATCAGTAACGCTACGGAAAGGAACCTGGCTTTTGCTTTAAGCGAACTGGACAGAATGTCCTCAGCTTTTGGTTTGCCCAAGAGTGTTAGAGAGACTGCCGCCGTGGTATACAGAAAAGCTGTGGACAAGAACCTCATAAGAGGTAGGAGTATCGAGGGTGTGGTCGCAGCCGCCCTCTACGCCGCTTGTAGACAGGCAGGAGTTCCCAGAACACTGGCTGAGATAGCAATTTACTCCAGGGTTGACAGAAAGGAGGTCGGTAGAACTTACAGATTCATTGCCAGAGAGCTGAGCCTCAAATTGATGCCTACCAGCCCAGCAGACTACGTGCCCCGATTCTGCGCCGCCCTCGGCCTAAGTGGTGAGGTCCAGAAGAAGGCCGTGGAGATCATAAAGAAGGCAGAAGAAATGGAGCTCACCAGCGGAAGAGGTCCAACAGGTGTTGCAGCTGCCGCAATATACATAGCCTCGATTCTGGGTGGAGAAAGAAGGACCCAGAGAGAAGTTGCAGAAGTAGCGGGCGTTACAGAAGTTACCATCAGAAATAGATACAAAGAGCTGGCTGAAAAGCTGGGGATAGAGATAATACTCTAAAAAATTATTTCTTTATCATAAAGCTCGGGATTAGTAATGGATAGAGAACCGACTGCTCAGGTTGGGATGTATTGGTATCTGCTGCCAGCCTGTTTTTCTGTGGTGGTTATGCTACAATTGCTTCAGTCCTTCACTCTTCCTTCACAGAAAGATTTTTTCTTCACTAAAAGGAGATTAAAATACATGTATCTTCAAGTATGTTTATGACCTTTCTTGTGGCAGTTCCAGTAATAGGAATTTTAATTTTTTTATCAGCATTTTTTGCTGCCGCTGAAATGGCTTTCGTGTCCACAGACAGAATTAAATTAAGAGACAGAACAGCTAAAGGCGATAAGAATGCTGTTCTACTGGAAAAGCTTCTGGACGAGTCGGATGAGGTGGTTAGTGCAGTAGTAATCTGCAACAACCTGGTGAACATCACTGCCTCTATAATCGCTGGGACGATAGCCGTTTACCTTCTGGGAAATCTGGGAGCTGGGATAGCGGCAGCAGTGATGACCTTGCTTATTGTTGTTTTTGGGGAGGCTATGCCCAAAGCATTTGGCATAAACAACCAGAAATTCGCCCTACAGGTGTCCAGACCCCTCTACATCATCCGAAAGGCGTTTCACCCTGTGGTAAAAACCTTCACCTTCGTTTCTGACGCTTTTTTGAAGGTAATGGGGAAAGAAGAAAGGGGACAGCTGATAATCACTGAAGAAGAGATCAAGACCATGCTTGACTTGGGAGTGGAGGTTGGAACCATTAAAAGTGATGAGAGAACGCTGGTGAGAGAGGTTTTTGATTTCGATGAGACCAGGGTAAGGGAAGTTTTCGTCCCCAGGCAACAGATAGTAGGACTTCAGGGGAATAGCAACGTGGGAAACCTCATGAAGAAGTCAATGGAAACAGGATATTCGCGATTCCCTGTATTCGGAAAAAATAAGGACGATATACGGGGGATAGTTCACGTGAAAGATGCCCTACTCAAAAAGGAGAAAACACCTGTTAAGGAAATAATGAGAGAAGCATTAAAAATCCCCTCAGGGATGAAGATTGATAACGTCTTAAGAGAAATGCAGAGAAAAAGAAACCACATAGCGATAATCCAATCAGCAGAAGGAAGAACAATAGGGCTGGTCACCATGGAAGATTTGATAGAAGAAATATTTGGAGAGATAAAAGATGAATATGATATATAATCGTGTTTTGTAAACCATGTAATCTAAATTCGATTATTAGCTCTTTAATCCATTTTTTCCAGCTCGCTGTAGGAAGGGTGTCTCTTCAATCATGCTGGACATGATCACTATTCAAATGTCGCTGTTTCAGGCGCCTGTTACAGTTTCCATTCTTTAATCATAACAGTCAGTTAAATGAAGTGATTACTGATAATTTTGTTAGCCTTTAGCCATGTATAGGGCTAATATGGCGATTACAATGATCAATCCTATGGCTGCGAGCACGATTTTCACCATTCTCTCTACATTTCTTCTCTGTTTTTGGGTAATAACGCTCAAAGAGTTTGAGGCGCCTGTTTTCGCAAGATTTTGGGACCCCTCGAATCTCACCTCTACAGTGTGATCTCCAAGGACGTTGAAGTTATGCTCAAAAGAGAAGTAACCATTGTGATCAGTTCTACTGTCACCAGCTCTCTCCCCATCAACTCGGACCTCTACATTCTTATTCTCTACTGGCTCCCACTTTCTCTCTTTCTTGTTGTATGATTGCAGGTAACCTGCTATTAATACCTCCTCACCCTTAACCGGCTTTTTATCGCTGAAATTTAATCCCGCAACACGAGTTTCACTTAGAGTAACGTTTTCTACCATAATCTATATTATGTGTTTCTTCTTTTAAAGCTATGCCTCTTGCTCAACCGATACTATAAAGAGGAGATAACTAGACTCTATAATTAATTCTAAGGGACAACTAGTTTTCAATCAAGTATATAACGGAATAGAATAAAATATGCCAAAATTTATATGCTGCGACAAAGTTTTTTTATTGAAGGATATGTAGACTTTGTTTTAACGGACTTTTGTTTATGTGTTTTTTCAACTAAAGAGGAGATGTAAAAAATGAACATATATATAGGAAACCTGCCGTACGACGTCAAAGACGATGAACTGAGGCAGGGGTTTGAGAGCTATGGTCAGGTGTTCTCAGTAAACGTGGTTAAGGATAGGTTCTCTGGAAGATCCAAGGGCTTCGCATTTATAGAAATGTCTGACGAAGATGAAGCTAAAGCTGCCATTGACGGCTTGAATGGAACAACGATGAACGGTCGAGAAATTAAAGTGAATAAAGCTCGACCCAAGCCTCAGGGCAGACGCTTCTAATCACGTAGATTCAAGCCATTAAAAAACTCAAGAATTTAACAAAAGAAACCATTTAATGGTTTCACCATATCTACTAATTTTTTTGTTAAATTATGAATAAATCAGGGACATAGATTAGGTACGAACTTGGATAATTTTGTTCAAACGAAATGATAAATTGAAGAGTATGATAATTAATGACGGAACCGTTTTTTGATTTTAAAGAAATAGAACCTTACCTATTCCTTCTGGAGCTGGTATTGCTTACGGTGACGGTTGCATTGTTGTTGATGAGCAGGAAGGAGTGGAAGGGGAGAGAGCAACTGCTGAAGTTGCTGACAACGGCAATGAGAACCCTTTCAAGGGAGGAATATTTTAATCAGGTAACTGAAGGCATGAAGAAAGCAAAGAGCATACACGCTGTGGTCACGGGAACCAGACCCACCCAAAACAGTCAGAGATATGTGAACAGCATTCTGGAAATCATGTGCAAGAATAAGGACACTGAATACAAATTCTTGCTTCCAGAATCTCCGGAAAAACTGGAGATGGGTTACCAGTACACTAAATGCGGAGCTGAGGTAAGGCTTCACGGAGGACTAGTAATATACGATCTCCGGTTCATGCTGATAGACAAAAAGTATGCCCTGCTAGGCCTACCTGAGGTAGTGGGAGAGAACCAGCCAACAAGAAGAGGATTAACCATAAGCTCAGAGAACCTAACCAAAATACTTATGGATTACTTTGACGATTTCTGGAACAAAGCAGATACATACGAGACATATGCAACCAACTTTATCTCCAAAATGGTGGAGAAGAATCCGGGTGTATCCAATGAAACCATAGCCAAACAACTCAACCTAGACATCAAAGAAGTAGACAGAATCGTGGGCAACAGATCAACAAACCCAAAATAACCTGAACACAGCAAACTTACAAAGAAATAACTTATGTTGACTCTCCATGAGAAACTTAAAGACTATTTTGATGATAGAAATCTCTAATATAACGGGATGGGAAGAGTTTGGGTTTTTTTGAAAAATGGTTAACAAGTTTCCTAAGCGCTTGTCAGAAAATAAACTATCTTTTTTAGCTGGTGTTGGGTTCTATGGTGGCGATCATATCTCTCATCGGGTTGAGACTCCTGATGACCGCCTAAAACAGCTGCTAGTGAGATAACTTGAGGTAGGTTATTAGTAGTAGAATGGCAACATAAAATTTCAAAGCATTACATTATTATATTTACACCTATTAAGAAGGTAGTATAGTGGGCTTCAAACTTTTAAGGTGTTCTAATGGGTTTTGACAGGCTTTTTGGAAAAAGCTACCAAGAAGAGAATGTACAGCTAAAAGAAAAGATTGTGGAGTTACAGGAAGAGCTGGAGAGGTTGAGAGAAGAGAAGAAAAAGCTGGATAAAAAGTTGGAGAAACAGAATAAGAGGGCCAAGAAAGCTGAGACCGATAAACATGAGCTTCACCAGAAAATAAATCGTCTGGAGGACCAAGTCCAGTCACTTAAAAACAAAT
>CAZHOR010000004.1:0-171274 GCA_964534325.1 uncultured archaeon | reverse complement strand
ACACCTTGGGTTCTGACAAACCACATCAATCTCTCCTCTCGGACGGGACATAAAACAGAATATATCCCACACTATAATAAACTATCGTAAATTGGGACATTACCAATTATTTGCTTATTCCTCCACCAGGGTTGTATCTTCATCAGAATATGGTGGATAGCAAAAGCACAACAACCTGAGCTGACCATCACCGATATTGCTTATCCTGTGCTTATTCCCCGGAGGGATCAAAATGGCCTGGTCCCTGTAAACCTTCTGCTTTTCTTCTTCGATCTCCATCAGGCCTTCACCTTCCAGAATGTAGTAGATCTCCAGAGCAGTTTGGTGTAAATGGTATTCAGCCGATTGGCCGGGGTTAAAGCTCGCTTCGGCCAGACTGATATTCTCGGAGTGGTAGTATTCCCTTATCTCGGAACCATCCTTGGTGATAAAAGCCTCAATCTCATTCCTGTCCAGAATCTTCATAACTTGAAGACTTCAAGGCAATTAATCTATTTTTTCTAATCAAAAGTGGCGGAGCAAGGGTTAAGTTGGAGCTAATTAAAGCAATACCTTTTAACCTTCTAATAAAGACTATTAAACTGTATTAAACTGCTTTCTGAAGATTGACTTCGAACTTTAAGCCTCCCATTTCTGATTCATCGACTTTTACTTCTCCGTTGTAGCTTTCAGCGATTTCGTGGACTATGTACATCCCCAATCCGGAGCCCGCTTTCTCTCCTCTCTTATAGCCTCGCTGAAATATCTTTTCTCTATCCTCCTGGGGGATACCTCTACCGTTATCCTCTACTGTGCATACTACTCTATCGTCTCCATCAGGCTCTCTTGTGGTAATCCTGATCTTACTGCCTCCAGAGTGCTTGATGGAGTTACCTATGAGGTTGGTGAACAATTCTTTGAGGAGCTGACCTCCCATTACCTTCGATTTTGTGTCGCTCTCCGACCGGAAATCCAGTTTAATGCCTTTTCCGGAGGCGTCATACCTGTTCTCGTCTATAACGTCTCTTATGATGGGGTCTATGCATACTTCTCCTGCTTCTTCCTCTTTGACCTCTCTTAAGGTCCGTATCTTTTTTATGATCTCTATTTGCTCTCTTGAACAATTCAAGGCACCTTTAACCAACTCTTTCTGCTCTTCAGCGAGGTCAGTATCCTTTAGTAGTTCAAGACAGCTTTGAGTGACCTGGGATTTATTGCTGACGTCGTGGCGAAGCAAGGAATTGAGGAACTCCTCTCTCTGCCGGGATTTTTTGAGGTCCGTGATATCCCGCCCCACACAAATTATTCTCCTAGAAGTGTTTCCATTTCCCTTATTCTCATTCTTGTTGAAGAGAGAAGCTGACCATAAATGAGGGATCTCTTTTCCATCTTTGATAACCAGATTTCCCTCCATTGAAGCTTTTATGGAACCATCCTTCTCAACCAAATCCTTGAGATCGCTCATGTCCTGCCCGTCTTCTCTCAGGATTAACTCCAGGACAGACCTTCCTATCACTTCTGGAGAAGAATAACCGGTTCTATGTAATGCAGTGCGATTCAAATCAATCAAATTCAGATCATCGTCGAGGACGAAAATGACGTCAGGGACTCCATCCATAATGCTAACCCGTTCTCTTGCGGCTGCCGACTCTCGCTCCACTTCGATACGCTTCTCTTCGGCTATTATACGGTCGGTGATATCCTCATGCATTACAATCACGTATTTGACCCCACCTGAATCAAAAACGGGGAATAACCTGCTCTTGGTCACTCTTCTTTCTCCATAAGGTGTGGTGAAATCCACTTCCGGTGTCTCCACTACTTTCCCCTTCAAAGCCTCCCGCATGTAATCAACCACACCGTGCTCAACGTTGGAGGGTTCGGTTAAGGCGTTCGTTCCCAGTATGAGCTCGCTTTGGGGAACATTATAGGCTTTGAGGAACGCTTCATTTACCATTAAAGTAATACCCTGCGAATCGATTACAAAAGTAGGTAAAGGGGATTGTTCGATGAGATTTTTACCGTCCAGAGCTATCTCAAGGCTGTTTGCACCAAGAGTAACACTCATGCTATTATTGGTAATCCATTTTATTTCATTATTATGGTTTATCATAATGATGAAAATAATAGCCGTATAGTGCTATTCCACATGACAGTGATAATAGATTCACAATGGCGCTGCACCTTCACAGTCAAGGCAAGGGCCACTGGAAAGATAGTGAAAAATAAGAGAATACATGTTAGAGCGTTTCTACTGCCCTCAATCTTAGAACATAATCATTTACTTTTTTTGCTTTTGGTCTCCTTCTTACCCTTCCCAGATGAAGAGCTTCCTGAGGCTGAGGCAGCAGAACCTGTTTCTTTAACTTCCTTTGTTTTCTGTTCTCCCTCCCCTTCACCTGCGAGTGTTCTGGCCAATTCGTAGTAACCTCTGGAGTTGCTGGTGAGTGGTTCTTCGGGCTTTTTGAGGTCTATTATCTCTTTGAAGTTCTTATTGAATTCGTCAAAGACTCCGGGGAGGGTTGAACCACCGCCGGTTATCACCAGGTTCTCCACTATGGATGTAGAAACTCCTTCCAGCAGCATTTTGGTCCTGTTGGAGATCTTCTCCACCCAAGACCGCATCAGTTCCTGATAGTCGTCGATTATCTCGTTGTGGGACACGGAGATCCTTTTACCGCTCCTTATTCTTCCTATTTCATAGTCTTCAGTGGTCAAAAGCTTTGTCAGTTCCTCGGGGGTTAAGCTGACCCCAAATTTGTTCCTGATGGTCAACTCCAGGTTCTCGTAGAGCCTGTCCACGCCTATCAGCATGGTGTCGCCTTTAAGGTATTCCATGTGACTCAAGGCAACGATATCAGTTGTCCCGAACCCGATATCGATGCAAACGCCGGTATCGATACCCATATTGGCCATAGTGCCCACGGGCTCGGGGAAGAGGAATGCCTGAGCATTCAACTCATCCTCCAGGGTCCTGGTGAGCTCTTCTCTTTCTCTTTTGGATGATTTAACCGGTAAACCTGTGGAGACGACCAGATCTGATGCGTTATGGTTTAACTTTTGTAAGGCATATCTGGCCAGCTCGAGATAAGAATCGTGCATCAATCTACCTTCATGTAAAGGCCGCAGAACTTCAACATTCTCCATATTCTGGACCGTGGCCAGTGCATCTTCTCCTATATAGACGTCCCGCGTTTCTCCCTTCAAATTCCAATCCTTTTCCTCACCATAAACAACAATACTGGGAAACGTGATCACTTCTTTTCCGTCCTTGGTCGCTTTAGTGTAATTGGTTCCAATGTCCAATCCGATAATGTTCATGGGGTGGGATATGTGGTTTTTTTATTAACCTTTTGCCTTTTGGATTTTGTGGGGATGATCACTTTGGTTAACCATCATGACACCTGCGAGGCAAAAATATATTAGTATAGGGATAAATAACTTCCAGCAAATGAAAGTGGACGCCATAATCTCAAAACTATTTGCGATGGGAGCAGATTTGAGCACAAGGAACGCGGTACAGAGAGCCTTGTCGCTTATCTCCGAGGATGGAGACCTCGTTGATCATATTTATATTGCTGTGAAGAATAGAGCTTACTATGATAGTTTTTCTAAAATACCTTTCCATAAGCGAGCTATTTTTCTTCCGGCATGTCTCAGGGACAAAAATTGTGAAGCAGAACTCACTGAGGAAGGCTACGTTTGCCAGAAATGCGGGAGGTGCGTGATTGCAGAGATAATCGAGACTGCCGAAGACCTGGGATACAGAGAGATATACATCGTTCCCGGTGGCAGTCTGGTTGCCAAAATACTGAAGGATAGGGTGAGAAAAGAGAAGGTCGATGGAGCAGTGGGAGTAGCATGCCATACCGAGCTTGCTGAAGCCAGCGAAAAATTGTCCATGTGGAAACTACCTCACCAGTGTGTTCCCCTGCTGAAATCCGGTTGCGTCAACACCCTTGTAGACCCCAATGAAGTTAGATACGTGCTGGAGCAGGGAAAGGACAATAACCTGTAAACCAACTTGCTCTCTTATCCCGCAAGATTTTCATAACCAATCCCAGCAGGTCCGTATTAACTGATTCGGTTCTTCTTTCAGTCAAAACACATCTCTGAGGAGACTGATAAGGGTCTCGTTCTTCATATGGGTTCTCCAGTAAAGGCATAAGAAGTTCTCCTTTTTCCATCAAAAAGCTGGGAGATCCCTCTGAGTCGATCAGACCAGCGTCTATACCGAATTGACAGTTCTTGAGTTGCTTGCTCTCAAGAGCTGGTGGATTATCATGGTAACAAAAAGAACTGATAAAAGATGGCAGTAAAAATTATATTCCTGGGGTAATACTGGAAGAATACCACGAGAATCCGAAAACTGGAGGTTCTTATATGCCCAAAATAACGGTGGAAATCCCCCAACATTTGCTCGACGATATGGATTACCATGTAGGAGCAGGAAAGAAGTTCGTTAACAGGTCAGATGCCGTTAGGACCGCGATTAGAAAGATGCTGGACCTGATGGATAGAATTGATGAGAAACACGGAAGAGTGATCATAAGAGACGAGAACGAAGCGAAATAATGGAGAGATAACCATGCTGGAATTGATCGTTTTATGGATTATAATTACCTTGACAGCCTGCAGCGCTGTAGCATTCATTGGAGAGAGGTGGGGCCCAGGTATAATCGTAGGGACATTTGCCGGGCTTATCGTTATGGCCCAGATACTTGCCAACAAGGTGGTGGTCTTCTGGCAGTTCGCCGTTCCGGCTGCCGTCATCGTTTACGCTACATCATTTTTCCTTACAGATGTACTGTGTGAATTTCACGGAAAGAAGAAGGCCAAAGAAGCCATATGGGCAGGGTTTCTGGCGTCAGTTATCCTCGTCCTGGCGATCGAGATCGCTATAGCATGGCCCTCCGCAGAGTTCTGGGAGGGGCAGGAAGCTTTTGCATCCACACTTGGTCTCACTTGGAGGATCGTGCTGGCAAGCCTGATAGCCTATATCGTATCACAGAACTGGGATGTGCACGTCTTTCACCGCATAAAAGAGAGAACGGAGGGTAAACACCTGTGGATCAGGAATATTGCTTCTACCTCCTCCAGCCAGTTACTGGATACTGTGATCTTCATCACCATCGCATTCTATGGAGCAATGCCCGTCATCCCCCTGATAGTGGGCCAGTATGCAGTGAAGCTCATAATAGCCGGCATAGACACCCCATTCCTCTATGCGGTCAGGTGGACCAAAAACAACATCACTTTACCCAGCTTTGACGCCAGAAGACTCTAAGCAAAGCTAACCCTAAAAATGATGTTAAATTAGAATCAACTGTGAATAAGAAAGTAATAGCACATTATTCTAATCAATCCCCTTCACTTTTTAGTTCCTCAGGCTCTATCATCAAAATATGGCTCCCATTATCGCTTTTAGGGCAGTGCTCTACTCCTCGTGGAATGACGGCCATCTCACCTTCGTGGAGGATTATGTCTCCATCATTTGTCTGGACGTTGAGCTCTCCACTTAGAACGTAGAAAAGCTCATCTTCCTGGGAATGTTTGTGCCAGTGATACTCCCCCTTTATCAAAGCCATTCTAACCACCTGATCATTAGCTGTCGCCAGTTCAACCTGTTTAAACGGCTCAGTAATCTCTTCCATCTTATCTCTGAGATTGGTTTTGGGTATCATATCAAAAAAGTTGGTACCAATAATATAAAATTCCATTGTTCCAGTTGTGGGCTAACTACCAGCCATGCTCAACTGCTCAACGCAAATCAATAGCTTTTAATGAATTTCAGCACTACGGATGTCTCCACCTGCCTTGGAGGTATGTTCCAGTATTTCTTTAAAAGCCTGTCCTTTTCATTCTCAGGAACCAAATGGAACCCGTGTTTTTGGTAAAAACTTATGGCCCACCAAGCATTCTCCCACGTACCCACCAGGACCTCTGAAGTTTGAGCCGAATTTATGAGGTATTTAAGCAGTCTCCCACCGATCCCCATCCTCTGGTATTCTGGAAGGATATACGTGTGCCTTACCAATGTAGTGTCCTCAAAGGGCTGAATGCCAGCCACACCCACCAGACCAGTTTCCCCTTCATAACCGAAAAAACCCACACCCGACCTTATCTCCTCTTCCAGCTCATCTGGTGGCATATAGGGCTCTTTCCACCTGTCCTGAGGGATCACACCTTTATAAGCTTTTGCCGCCTCGTTTATGACTCTTAGCACTTCATCGAATTCAAAGGATTTAACAGGTCGGATCATCCCACCAATCCTTTATCAGTTGGGGATAAAAAGCTATTTCTGGATACGTGGACGTCAATTGACTGGGAAATATGGGTTGGATATAAAAGAGAGCAAAAATTTAAGTCAACATATATACAACAAAATATGACTCCTGTTAGACCTATGGGTTTCTTGCTTGAGGGTGCTGGCTATGATGGTAGAATCATATCTTTACGAAAAACTCAACGGAGAAGTGAGGTGTAAAACCTGCAACCACAGATGCAGAATTAAGCCTGACGAGTGGGGCAGGTGCAACGTTCGAAAAAATGAGGGGGGCGTATTGAACGTCTATAATTATGGTATGGCCTCGTCTCTTGCTATTGACCCTATAGAGAAAAAACCACTTTACAATTTCAGACCAGGCACCAACGTTCTATCTTTTGGTACCATAAGCTGCAGTTTCCAGTGCCCTTTTTGCCAGAATTATGAAATCGTTAATGCCGACCTGTCATTCCCTTTTCTCCGTGAGATCACTCCTCAAGAAGTTGCCGACCTGGTAGAGTCGAGAGCTGATGGAATTGCCTGGACATACAATGAGCCCGCCATATGGCATGAGTTCGCTCTTGATTCCAGCAAGCTGGTAAAAGAAAAGAACAAAGATTATTATGTGGTCTATGTGACCAACGGCTATCCTTCAAAAGAAGCTGTGGACCAGCACGTCCTGGACGCTGCCAATATCGATATCAAGGCCTTCACCGAGAGGTTCTACAATAAATTATGCCATGCCAGACTGGACAGGGTTCTGGAATCCGCAGAATACATGCACAAAAAAGGGATATTTCTGGAGACAACCTACCTCATCATCCCCGGGGAGAATGACTCCTCAGAGGAGATAAAGGACTTTGCAGAATGGGTTTACGGGATGGATAAGCGGATACCGGTGCATTTCTCCAGATTCCACCCCATGTACAAGATGGGAGATACCCCACCCACCCCCATCGAGACACTGGAAAAGGCAGCCAGAATAACCAAAGACGTTGGTGTAGAATACGTTTATCTGGGCAACGTGAGGCATGAGCTGGAGAACACCTTCTGCCCCAATTGCGGATATACCGTGATCAACAGAGGCGGATTCTCTGTTACCAAAGTAGATCTAGACGGCAAAAAATGCCCCAATTGCAGGTACGAGCAGAACATCATTCTATAGGCTGTAAAACACCAAAAAGACGTGAAGGATCTTCCAGCAGAAATTTGATCGCCACCGATTAGATGTGGGGTATATAAAGAGGAAAAGTAGATATAATTATTTGAACACAAAATTATTGAAAGGACTATGAGAGTAAATTTAAGGATTATTTTACTTGCCTGTATCATACTGCTGTTAGCTATACAAGGAGCTGCAGCCACGGACTCGGATCTTTTCACCTCCGGCAATATCACCCTGAGGTTGCTGGATATCAAGGACGAGTCAGATGACCGGATAGACATACGATACGGCGATACAATTAAAATGAGAGTGGTTTACCCCGCCACGTCAAGATCGGTCCAGTACCTGGATATACTTGACAGGGACTACGATAATAACCTCATAGAAAGGTACTCCCTGAACTCTACAGGTGAACATATAGTGCGTATCCCCGCATCCACATACGTTCCTGCCACCAACTTCACCCTGAGAGTCTATGCCGGCCACACCTCCGAAGAGTTGAGGACCGACAACCTGGGAATAACCATCCTCGCCAAACCTTCCAGGCCGGTGATAACGCTCTCACTCGAGAATCCTGGCGAAAAAGTAGCCAAAGGAGATAATGTAGTGATGCAGGGATCCATCACCACCACAGAATACAAGTGGACCGTTAAAGGACCATATAACGAGAACAAATTCTATAAACTGGCTCAAAACGCCAGCGTAGCCGGAGACCAGCAGCCGGTCAACTCCTGGGATGAAGATGCTACCGTCATATTCAATGAAGATAAGGATATTGAGATCACTTTCCCCACACACACCTTACTCACGTCCTGCGAAGGCTCTACTGGTACTTATTCCCTTAAAGTGTGGAACGCAGCCTACCCGAATACTCAGGAAGAACTGGAGTTCCAGTTAACTGAAATCGATGTCAAATTATCGACTGATAAGGATAAAGTGAGATTGGGGGAGACCCTCAAGGTCAGCGGCAAGACAAATGCCGCAGTCACCAGCAGCGAATACGATGACACGTCCATAGGGAAGAATATGGTGATAATAAACGTTTACGATGACCCGGGAAGCGATACCCCTGTAACCTCTTTTGCTGTCAATGTAAAAGAAGACGGTATCTTTGAGAAGGACATAGAATTCCCTCTGGACTGGAAAACCGGAACCTATGAGATAAAAGCAAATGTCAGCACTGGAGCGAATTACTACCAGGAAGGGTCCATAACCCTGAAGGAAACACCCCAAGTCACGCCCACACCAACAGCAACGACCACGGCATCACCTGCTCCTACCACAACGCCCACAACTACGCCATCACCCACTCCAACAGCGACCGCTTTACCTCAGCCCACTGAGCCCACCGAGACGCCTACAATAGCTCCGACGGCTACGGTGCAGTCAACTGAAACAGGGACAGAGCAGGTGGATACTCCTGGGTTTGAGTTCATGGCCGCTTTGATGGGTGTGATAGCTGCTGCCTATTTATTGAGGAAAAGATAGCCTGTGAAAAACAGATAAGAGGAGAGATAAAGTCGGACTCAATTCAAACTCTTTTTCCTTTTACTCTGCTTATGTCGAATCTCCCTTTTTCGGAGATGTGCATGACGGCTAATGTTCCTGCCATTACGGGATCGTTGACAACCAGATCGGAGTATTTGGGGGCGCTTCCGAACATGTTCAGAGAGATCACGGGGATCCCGAATTTTCTCAGCCTCTTTATCTCGTCGCTGATCTTTCCACCCATGAGACCGCCAGCGAGTATCAGCACTTCTGCCCTGTGCAGTCTTGCCACCGCTCTGACGGCTTCAGCCAGCTCGTCTTCCCCGATGACCGGCATGGTGTCGATACTGATGTGCTCACCCCTCAAATTATGTCTGTCGGCTTCGCTTATCGCTCCAAAAGCTACTTGAGATACCAGAGCTCCTCCACCGAATATGAGTATCCTTTTTCCGAACACCTTCTTAAAGATCCTCTCTTCAAGAGCCTCAATGACCGTTGGAAGCCGGGATAAACTTTCAAGGATCAGGTCAAGCTCTCCACCATCGACTTCCAGATATATCAGGGCGTTTCCGGCGTGCTCACCGCTTTCAATTATAAAGCTCTGGGAAAAAGTGATGTTCCCTCCTTTTTCCGCCACAATACCGGTGATATCCCGAAGAACTCCCACTTCATTTCTGGCAAGAACTTGGATTCCTTTAAGATTAGCCATAGCAAAATCACTTCAGAATTTGGCTCCGGTCAGGGTTTTGGTCTCTATCACTCCTTGGATCGAGCGGATCTTGTTCACAATGACGTCACTCAACTGCTCAAAGTCGGTTACCACCAGCTTGGTTATAAGGTCGTATTCGCCGAACAAAGGATAAAGCTCTTCAACCTCATCAATGGAGGACAAAGTCTCATAAACTTCCTTCTCTCTCTTGGGAGAGACTTTTATAAGAACAAATCCCAGCGCCATTGTATTTAATTTGTAAGAAGCTATAAAAAACTTTTGTATTGCCTCCAGTGAAATGATTCAAATCACTTGAGGAATGATTGCAAGCAACTCCACGCACAGTCATTGAGGACAAAAAATTTATTTTGCAGCCATTAATTTGCTATTTATGAAGGACTGGTCGATAGTCATTATCGGAGTTTTAATCGGTTTTCTGTTCGGTATGAGCGGTATCGCCACTCTTTTCGACCTTATGTCCGGGGCGATAACTCAAACAGCGGACCAGCTCACTCAACTCAGCACCCTATCCACCGTGGTCCTTCTGGTTATAGCCATCATTTTGATCGTGAAAATAAAGATAATATCCTCTCTGGTGGTGGGAGCCATCGTGGGAGTAGTATTCAACATAATACTTAGGGTAAACAATATAGACCTGGTGAGTGAGGTTAGCTCAACACTCCTCCAAATGCTAAAATGAACTAAAACATAGCGATCAATAATCCGTCAATGGGTTAGCAGGAAGAGAAGGGCCAATGCAGGTAGGAGAGTCATGAAGGATAAGAAAGTTGCTCTGGGAGGCACATTCGAGCCGTTGCATGAGGGACATAAAAAGTTGATAGAGGTAGCCTTTAGTCTGGGGGAGCTCACCATTGGTATAACCAATGACCGGCTGGCCAGGGTCAGATTGAGGTCCGTGCTCCCATTTGAAGTGAGAGCAGAAAATCTGAGGAGATATTCAACCAGAACTTACGGTTTAGAGCCCCACATAGTGAGAATAGATGACCCATATGGGGTGACACTGGATGTGGATTTCGATTACATTGTAGTGTCACCTGAGACTTATGATGTTGCCATTGCCATAAACAGGAAGCGGAGAGAGATGGGGAAAGAAGAGATAGAAGTAGTCAAAGTGGATTTCGTTATGGCACAGGACGGTAAACCCATCTCATCCACAAGGATAAAGAACGGTGAAATAGACCGCTACGGCGGCTTAATGTAGATTTTGGTCGATTAGACAGGTTTGATGTAAATGAAGGTTATTGTGGGCTCTCTTAACCCCACCAAGATCGAGGGGACAAGGCAGGCTTTCTCTCAATACTTTGAGGATTTAGAGGTGGAGGGAAGGGATGTAGATTCAGGCTCTCCGGACCAGCCTTTTGATGAAGAAACCATAAATGGAGCACTCAATCGAGCGGTCAATGCACATGATGGCTGCGATTTTAGTGTGGGGGTCGAAGCAGGATTGTTCCGGTTTGAAGGGGTCGGCCATATAGACTTTCAGGTTGCGGTAGTGTATGACGGGCATAGCGCCACTTATGGTTTTGGACCCGGTTTCTCCTTCCCTCCTGAAGTGATAGAGAACGCAATTAAAGGTACTGAAGTGGGAGACTCCATGGAAAAGCTGACCGGAATTGAGGATATCGGAGAGAAATACGGGGCGATACACTACCTGACAAGGGGTAAGGTATCCAGAGGCGAGCTAACGAGGTTGGCGGTCACCATGGCATTGATCCCCCGACTCAACCCCGAACACTATGAGCTTTGATGTTGTCAGGCTGTTCGACCCCTGGAAATCAGAGCTGTGCACCTGCCCGCCCAAATACTCCTTCAACCCCTATACTGGATGCGCCCACGGCTGTCTATACTGTTACGCAACCTACATACCTAACTTCCATCAGCTCAGACTGAAGAAGGACCTGCTAAAGCGTCTGGACCGGGACTTGCAAAAATTGAGGATGGAAAAACCCCTCATCTCCATGTCCAACAGCTCCGATCCTTATCCACCAGCAGAGAAGGAGCACAAGGTTACCAGAGGTTGCCTGAAGCTGATGAGAGAATACGACGTTAAACTTCTGGTGGTCACCAAGAGCGATATCGTGGCCAGAGATATTGACCTGTTATCCGACATGAATTGTGCTGTCAGCATAACCGTCACCTCCACGAGTAAGAATCCGCTTGAGCCAAATGCTCCCCCACCAGAGGAAAGGATGGCTGCTTTAAAGAAGCTGCATGAAAGGGGAATTCCGGCCATACTGCGTCTTGACCCCATATTCCCTTTGATTACAGAGAATGAGGCGCTTGAGGTGTTGGAGCAATGCGATTTCGTGGACCATGTGGTTACATCCACACTGAAGTTGAGAGGAGATTCGTTCAAGAAGGTGGTTAGTGCATACCCCCAGCTTGAAGGCAGGTACAGGGACCTGTACTTCAAAAAGGGGGAAAAGATGCAGAATTCGTGGTATCTGCCTGCCGGGATCAGGGAGGGTATGCTAAAGAAAGTTGCCGATAAGTGTGGGGAGTTGGGGATTAGTTGTGCTTACTGTAGAGAAGGGTTTGGGTTTAATGCCGGAAGTTGTGATGGGAGTCACTTGATCTAAAGCGGTTAAAAACAAAAAAGAGCTAAAAGAAAAAAGTAAAAAATTATTCAGGTTTACCAAACCTGAATCTCGCCATCAAGTACAGGCTGGTTGCTCACTGTATCCAGTATTTTGACTTTGATAATGTCGCCTGACTCTATTGAAGTACTACCATCTTCCTCAACTACAAGGACTTCTCCTGGCGTGAACTTATTATCGTCCGTAGAAGCAGTTAGATTGTTAGTACCATTGAAATTCCCATCATATGTCAATGTATCAATACTCTCGTAGTTATCGTCGTAAACAATTATCTTGGTGTTATTGCACTTAAGCGTGTCTCCTCCTTGGTGTGAAATTGTAAACAATTTGTCACCCGATGTGCTTGCATCTACAGTATCAGAAGCGTCACTCATCGACAATTGAGCCTGTGGAGCACTCCTTGGTGCATTCGAACCAAGTCCGAACACGAAGCTGGCTATCACTGCTGCTAGGATTACTGTTATTGCTACCATCAGAATAACGCCGATCACCGGCGATACTGCTTTTTCGTCTGCAAATCTTTTTCTAAACATATTGCACCTCCTCTTCATATTTTACTTAACCTCCTCATTATAGTAATTACAATAATTACCTTGTTGTATTTAAGGGTTCTGGTTAGGTAAAGATTAGGATGATAGCCGGAGGAGATAACAGAATAACTGGATTTACAAAAATAGAATACTATTATACAAACCAATAGCGGGTATTATGTAGGGTACTATCTTGTGAGAACAGGTTCTGGTGAAGATGAGTCGACACTAAAACCTATACGTAAGAGAAAATCCTTTGACCTCCCCTTCCCGTGCAACATCAACTCCAGCAGGTCGTCCTTATCATCTATATCCGTGCTGGCGTAGAAGGAGTCAAAGACCCTAACGCCAATTCCCAGTTCCTCCGCTGTCTGAGTATGTCTGTGGAAGCTGCCGTAGTGATAGGATACCCTGAACCTCCCATCCCTAATCAGAAGCAAGTTAGTCCCTCCCCTCCTTCCGGGAGCGATAACAACATCTCCTTCACAGTTGAGGAACTCCTTTAGGGTTCCGGGAGTTAAAAGCGGTAAGTCGGACATAACTATAGCAACACCATCCCTTAATCCTTCTTTTCCCTCCACAAGCTCTTCGATAACAGAGTTAAGGGCCTCATTCAAATCCCTTTTGTCTTCTTTGACCTTGCAATCGCAGTTTAACTCTCCCAATTCGGTAGCAAGGACCAATACATCGTCACTACACAGTTTTGAGGTCTCAATCACATCCTGAAGCATGAGCTCCACCAGTCGGGACCTTTCCTGAGAGGAGAGTATGTCCGAGAGCCTTGACTTGGGATTTTGGGGTTTAAATGGTATTACTATGTTGACCATGCCCTCCACTCTGTATGGAATTAAAAAGCTGTTCGGTTTTGATTTTGATTTAAGGATAAAACAGAAAAAATTATAGAGAGTATAAGAGACTACGGACATGGAACGGGAGGAGTTGCTGAAGCGAACTTATGGCCGAGTGATCTTTGAGAGGGGGCTCAAATATTTTGAGGAGGGTAATGTTACTCAAGTGGTAAAGTTCAAGGACAAGTTGGTAGGGGAAGTGCTTGGAACTGACACTTACAGAACAGAAGTAGACCTAAACAACCTGGAGTGCAGATGTTCCTGCCCCTACAGTATTAATTGCAAGCATGGAGTGGCAGCAGCGCTCCAGTATTTCAGCGGAGACTATCTGGATAGGGATAAAATAATGGATATGCTCAATGACAGGGACAGAGTTGAGCTAAAAAATATTATCAGCTATCTGGTCGAAGCGAATCCCAAAAATTTAGGATATCTGGATGAATATGAGCGAAGTGGTGACATAGAGACTAAAGAACTGGATAGGCAGATAAGGTCTAAACTGAGGCGTATTGAACATGCCTACGCCGATGTAGGGTTTGTAGAAGATTTTGTAAGGTTCATAAAGTTAAATGAAGATGCTTTGACCAAAGAACAAGTTCTTCACATCCTGGAGTTTCTGGTAATGAACTGTGAAGAGTTCGAGTTCTTCTATGACCATTACTCGGACAGCTATTTCGGCGACCCCATTTTTGAGAATCTGGGAGATATCTTTGTAAAGAAAGAGATTGAAGAGGACGATCTAACCAGAATAAGCATCCTGATGTCCAAAGATGATTACGAGATGCTTGACCCCTTTATCGGGAGTATCATAAGTGAAAAGAATGCTGTCAAGCTGAAGGACTCTAAGGAAAAGATGGGGGAGCTCACCGGGAGTATTGGTTACATACAGTTTTTGATAAACATTGGAGATACAGAAGAAGCAACATATCTGGTGGAGAACGCCAAACTGGTCGAGAAGGCAAAGTTTGAATTATATCTTCGAATTGATGAGGAGAAAGCAGTGGAATTTGCCCGAAAAAGGGGATTCTATTCCAGCTTGATAAGTTACTACTCTAAAAGAGGAGAAAAGAGTAAGGTAGAGGAATTGTTCACAAAAGTGATGGAGAACGGAGAGGATTGGAAATTGGATGATGACCCTTTCATTTACCAGGAGGTCCTCAACTCCCTAACAGACAAAAAGGTTTTACGTTTATTGTTTGATAAGTGCTACTCTCTGGGGTATTATGGGACTTGTGTGGATGCAGGAATGAAGCTGGAGGATAAAGAAATTATGCGAAAGCTGTTGAAAAAGAATACGGATCACTTCCAGTTCCCTGTGACCTCTAAGATAAGGTTAATGGACTACCTGAAAGAAGATTATCCAGAGGAAGTGAAGGAAGAGTTAAAAGAATTTATAGAGTCCCTCATAAACCAGAAGAACAACTACTCCTATGAGAAAGCAGTAAAGTGTGCTTTCATATTGAGAAAGATTATGGACGAGGGAAGCTGGGAAGGTTACATCAAGAAGATATATGAAAGCCACTTCAGGAAAATTAATTTATGGAAAGAGTTCAAGAGTTGCGGGGTATCGGTTAAAGAGATAGGGGAGCAGTGATAATAGAATGAACTCAGTTTGTGACCGGATCATGGCCGACCTCTTGAAAAACGTTATAAACATCAACAAATTCACACAGGACTGGGTTAATATGTATTTAACAAATTACAGGTATTCTAACATGGGCTGGTGTAAAAATGGAAGGTGAGTTGGTCTGTAAGTATGTAATGAAAGGTGGAGAAAGCATTGGCGAGAGCATTGACGTTCACAACGACCGGTTGATCGTAAAAGTTGGTTCAGACTTTCTGGCTGTCTCGGTCAACAACATACAGAAGGTGGAATCGGACAAGATATACGTCTCAGACTTCGACCAGAAAAAGGCAGAGGATGCAGGTAAAAAATGGATAGACGAGAAATCAAAACCAGTTTCACTGGAGGAGCTCAAAGCATTCGGATTCGAAGAACCCACAGACGAAGATAAAAACAAAGAAGACGGTGAGGGGGAAGATGAAGGGCAGAACAATAAAGAAGCCTCGTTTGAAGTAGAAACATCAGGATCCGAAGCCGGAGTTGAAAAAGAAAAGGACCTGTTGGACTCGGAAGTGGGTTCAGAATCTTCAGAACCGGAAGCTGACGAGTCGGAAGAGCAGAAGAAGTAGCCAATATCATGGAATACAAGCAGGTAATCGTTGTAAGGAATGATTTGGGGCTCTCACCAGGTAAACTGGCTGTTCAGGTGGCTCACGCATCGATCATTGGTTATGAGCGAGCCGATAAGAGAAAAATAGATAAGTGGAAGCAGGAAGGGCAGAAGAAGATCGTGCTGAAAGCCGGTATGGTGAAGATGATGGAGATCAGAGAGAAGGCAAAGCATGCAGGAATACCTACCGGCACCGTGGTGGATGCAGGCTTGACCGAGCTACCTGCCGGGACAACCACTTCAATTGTTCTTGGTCCGGATGAGGTAAAAAAGATCGACAGGATCACCGGCAACCTCCCCTTATTGAGTGAATGAATTATCCTAATTCCAATCCTGAGCCTGAGCCCGGAGCAGGAAATCCTGATCCGGACGTGGAGAAGGAAGTAGGTATCGACTGCTATATCACCTCTTCTCCTGGCATAGGTGGAGAAATAAAGAATCAGCCGGACTATTTTTATGTTGAGGAAGTCTCTAAACTACCAGAATTTCATGATGACGGTAGATTCGCCATTATAAAGGTCAAGAAGAGCGATTGGACCACCATGAACTTTGCCAGAGTTCTCTCCAACATCCTGAAGATCAGTCAAAAAAGAGTGAACTTTGCAGGGACCAAGGATAAAAAGGCGGTATCTGTCCAGTACTTCAGCGTATCCAACCTCAACCAGGAAAGAATAGAGAAACTAAAGGAAGTCGATATCAAGGATGCTGAAGTGGAGTACGTAGGTAATGCCAGAAGAGCCGTAAGGCTGGGAGATCTGCTGGGGAACTTCTTCCACATAATCTTAGAGGATATTGAAAAAAAGGATGAGGATGAGAATGGAGTTAGGGACAGTATAGAGAGAACAGCAAGCCAGATGAGGGATAAAGGTGTTCCCAACTATTTTGGTCTCCAGCGCTTCGGCTCCATCAGGTTCATAACCCACGAAGTAGGTAAACAAATACTCAAAAGGGATTTTGAAAAAGCCTTCTGGATCTACGTTGCCCAGCCTTTCCCCGGAGAAAGTGAAGACATTAGAAAGATAAGAGAAGAGTTATGGGAGTCCGGAGACCCCAAAACCGGTTTGAAGGAATTCCCCAAACACTTTGGTTACGAAAGAAATCTGCTGCAAAAATACCAGGAGACAGGGAGCGAGGAGAAAGCCCTGCTATCCCTGCCCAAATACCTCAAGATGATGTTCGTTCACGCCTACCAATCATACATTTTCAACAGACTGATATCCGACAGGGTTAGGGAGTTCGGCTCATTGAAAACGGTGCAGGAAGGGGATTTCGCTGACTTCGTTAGAACTGAATTAGTTGAATATCCTGCCTCCAACTCCCACAACTCTCACAACTCCCAGAAGTTCCCTTCACTTATGGAGAGCTACTCTCGGGTGAAAGATAATAACCTAGAGAGGGTCAGATTTCTGGTCGACAATTACAGGGGGTTCCTGGCCTTCCCCCTGCCCGGTTATGAGACCCGTTTATCGGATGACTGGGCCTCAAACAAGATAAGGGAGATACTGGAAGAGGACTCGATCGAGCTATCTGATTTTAAGGGCAAGTATAAGGAGTTCTCCTCTAAAGGGGATTACAGGGTGGCAGATATGCCCTACAGCTCCTTCTTATACGCCCTGGATGGTCCAAATGCAAAATTCTCTTTCTTCTTGCCCAAGGGGTGCTACGCCACCTCTTTCCTCAGAGAGTTCACCAAGAATTTGACCGTTTAGTTAGGTCAGCGTTCCTATTGTTGTCGGAATACGGCTCTTCCTTCGGTGTACTCTCTTTTGTATCCGGTGAGGTATGCTACAAAGTCTCTTGCCATACTGCCTGCGAAGACCACCAGGAATGAGAGCAGGATATATCTGAAGAGCACCACTCCAATCTCCGAAACTTCAATTTCCATTATATCATATACGTAAGAGGGGATGACCAGAAGCAAGAGGTAAATTGGTGATGTTAACACGGCAGTTTTCAGTGATTTGATCAGGTGCTCCTTCAAACCCATCTGCGCTCCTTTGAGGTCCAGGAAAAAGTGTACCCAGATGGCAGAAAGCAGGACCAGCAGGACCAGGATGAGTGTGGATATATCGGGGTACTGGTAGGTGTAATCGATCAAGAAACTGGAGAAATAGGCTGCGGTTGCTGAGATGGGGTATATGTAGGAGTGCTCCTTTCTTTCCACTGTGGCTATGATGGCGCCCGCGGCATTGGCTATCCCCAGACCCAGAATGAAGAAATAGTCTGTGAGGACCTCTGGTGTGGTGAGCATCCGCCCCACTGTCCAGTAGACTAGAGCCCCAAAGAAGAGGTAAGCAAAGAATCTTAATCTGTAATCCTTGATGAAATAAGGGAAGGTGGAGAGAATCGCGAATACTGCGATCAAGATTATAGTGTAACTTTTAAAGGATATGAATTCCATGACAAATAACACCAAAAGCAAGAGAGATGCGGCTAGTATTATTATATCTCGGGTTCTCATAAAATCACTTTTTTTGCAGGAATATATATTTAACGTCCTTTTTAACGTTCTCGCAACACCATTTTAACGAAATAGCTTTAAGTTCGGAGAACAAAGCTTATTTGGCGATGATGAAAGGACCCCTCTGATGCGGTGATGAGGGTATTGAGTTCTGAGCCGTCCACTTTTCAATTACCTCAAGAATTTTTTAACTTAATTCTTTATAACTTCATGTACATTAAAAAAATAGAGAGGAGGTGTTTATAGGCTGTCTATTATACCCAGGCCGAGAACGGTCTTTTTGAGCGGCTTAATCTTTGCCGGCTTCTGAGAAGAGGCCGAGGTTCCATATACTATCTTGCTCTTATTTCCACCGTAGGAGACCTTTGCGTGTTGATGCTGGTGTTGGTGTTGGGAGTGTGACTGGTAATCGTGACCTATCTCTTCTATGGGCTTCTGCACTACATCCTTCTCGTATTCTTCTTCTCTTGACAGTATGTTGGGAGATGAAACTCCGGTCATTAAGGCCATAACTCTTACTATGCCTTCATTTTCGTGATCTTGATTGATCCGTGCACCCCAGATGACGTTGGCCCTGTTGTCGATCTCGAAGGTGAGGTTCTGCACTATCTCTTCGGCTTCCTTGATGGTCAGGTCGGCTCCACCGGATATGTGGATCAGTGCTCCGGTAGCACCTCTATAATCTACTTCCAGCAGTGGGTGGTTGAGGCAGTCCTTTACCACATCATTTGCTTTGGTCTGCGACTTTGATTCGCCCACCAGCATTACTGCTACACCGCCTTCGCCCATAACCGCTTTCACGTCGGCGAAGTCTATGTTCATCAGCGAAGGCTGGGTTATGGTGTTGGTCACTCCTTTTATGGTCTCAGAGACCAGCTGGTCCATTACGCTGAATGCCTGTTCTATGGGTAAGTTGGGCACGTATTCGACCAGTTTGTTGTTATCCAGCACTACAACAGTGTCTGCTCTTTTTCTTAACTCTTCAAGCCCTTCTTCGGCTTTCCAGGTTCGTGCTTTTTCCACTCTAAATGGGGTCTGTACCATTCCAACGACAATGGCACCCTGTTTTTTGGCTATCTCGGCTATAACAGGAGCTGCACCGGTACCGGTACCGCCTCCCATTCCGCCGCAAATGAAGACCATATCTGCACTCTTTAAAAGGTCTTCGAGAGTACCTCTGGCCAATTCGGCAGCTTTTCTACCCATCTCCGGATAACCGCCGGCGCCCAGACCCTTGGTCAGGCTTCGGCCGATCAGGACCTTTTTATCGGCACTGATCATCTGGAGATGCTGTTTATCCGTATTTACTGCTATGGTAGTGACTCCATCCACGTTGATGTTCTTTAGCCTGTTCACGGTATTGTTCCCTGAACCTCCGACACCTACAACGACAATGTTCGGAGTGCCGAATTCTTCGGCGTCGAAATTATCCTTGCTCTTCTTGCTCCTTTCGTCCCTCTCTCTTTCGTAAAACATCTGCGCCTTACTCACAAAAGATTTCATACTCATATATTAACACCTACCTAAAGGAGTTCCGCACTTCTTGCTCCTTTTCCAATATTTGCGTTTTTTCGGAAACCAAACGCCTTATCGCATCCCTTATAGCCTCGCTAGTAGAGGCATATTCTCCCGCCATCACCAATGCCTCAAGGGTTTCGTAATGCTGCTCTGTTAGCCTGATTGAGATCTTCCTCATACTAGCCTCCAGGCGCTATGGAGTACACTAATGTAGGTTGTCCTCCCGCCGTCACCTATATGACTCACATATGGGTGCCATATGTCATCGGTTGGGATGACATTTGTCCGACACCCGTATCCTATTGTCGGACACAATACTATTTAAACATTTCGCCAAATTTATTCATAAGAAGAATAATAACATAAAGATTCAGTCATCACAATCATAATATAAGAATACATAAATTGTATACTGATATATTAAATTTTCTGGAACAAATCGATTTCCATACCGATTTCCAGCCACGCCCAGGCCCACACCACACACTCAAACGCCCTGACGAGGTCGCCCTTATCCAGAAAGTAACCCGTATCAGAGATATACGCTTCAATGTTATCCATAAACTCATGGCCCTTGCTGTTCAATACTTCAACTCTCTCCTTCTCCCTCTGCAACCTGTCAAGCCACTTTATGGTCTCGTGCTTGAGGTCCTCTTCCAGCATCTCTTTTAATCACCTTTCTTCAGGTCTTCTTCACTTTTCTTGTTCTCTTGACTGCTTTCTTCTCTGGATACGTAGAGCGTTAACCCTTTCCTATCATTAACAATGACTGTATCACCTTTCTTCAGGTCTTCTTCGCTCTTTATCTTCCACTCTTCACCTCTGACCCGAGCATAACCCTCTCCATTCTCGAAGGATGTTACTTTCCCGCTCATCCCTATTAGTGCTTCCCCGCCGACCTTCTTCAACGATTTTCTTAGTTGAGCAACCTTTAAGATCAAGAAGGTCATTATTCCCGCTATACCAATGGAGATCCCGGCCATCAACTGAGGAAATGAGGAATAAAATTCGCGGGGCATAAGCGGTTCTCGATAGAGCATAATAGAACCCAAAGCAACGCATATAACAGACGCTACCCCCAGCACACCGTATGTGGGGGTCAACAGCTCTGCAACAAGGAAAATTACCGCCAGCAAGAGCAACAGGACGCCTATATAGTTGATATCAATACTGCCTGAAAGCAATCCAGTTAGGGATAGGACAAGACAGATAGCCCCTACTGTTTCTGGAAGCACGCCGGGGGAAGTCAAACCGAATATCAGACCATAAATACCTATCAACAGGAGAATTGATGCTACCTGAGGATTTGACAGCAACCCGAATATCTCTGCCCTCAAGGGTTTCTCTGCGGTGATCACATTAACTTCATCGAAATCAAGAGTAACGTTTTCCCCCTCAAAGACTATTGTTCTGCCATCCAGCTTGTTAAACAGGCTTTCTTTTGAATCGGCGACAACATCTACTACTCCTTCCTGGAGAGCTTCTTCAGCAGAAAGGCTCTTACCTTCAGTCACGAATTTCTCCACCACATCAGCTGGTCTATCTCTTCTTTCAGCTATACTTCTGGCATAGCTTGCAATGTAATTGACTGTCTTGTTCTCAGCTTGTTCTACCATACCAATAGGTGTAGCGGCTCCTGTTGAGGTGCCGTTGGACATAGCAGCTATATCACCGGAGATCAAGATGAATGAGCCTGCCGAAGCAGCAAAAGATCCTCTGGGATGAACATAGGTGATAACGGGTATGTCGCTGTTCAGGATCTGAGAGACCATATTTTGCATGGAAGAGACCAGACCTCCCGGAGTATCTATTACCACCAGAACAGCATCGGCGTCTTCTCTCTCCGCTACTTCAAAAGCGTTTTTCAGAGTTGCAACCGTACCCTCATTTATCTCTCCAGATATCTCTACCTCCACCACATCAGCTCCCTGAACAGAGGGAATAAAGATTATAACAAGAAATAATAATGCCAGTATTCTGGAGAGTGAGGAAAGCATAATTTATTTTCTCAATCTATAACCATATTAAATTTTTGAGTGATTTCTTCCACTTAATTCAAACATCTTATCCATGTTGTATGAGCTAACCTACGGTTAAGTTCAAGCATTTATGTTCAATAGCCATCTCATCCCTGGAGATCCCGGGTAACTCTATGTGCATCTCATATTTATCTCCCAGGTCGGCAATATCTGTTGCTGGTCTGTTATTAGTGGTTGGAGCTATTGGAGATAATCTGCTTCTGCGCCCGCGGAATGGCCAGAACAGGTCATCAAAACTTGATCTGAACTCCTCAAACATCCGGTCCATCTCCGACCACAGATCATACGGCCTTTTTCTGGTAATCTTACCTTCTTCTGGTTGAACTTCCACTATATCATCATCCCTTTTCTCTTCAGCCATGCCGTATCACCCCCTTTTTAGATGGTTTTTTATGGGTTCAGGATGTCAGGTTTCAAATCTGTCACTTTTGTGTGTATATGAATTACTATAAAAAGTTTTTGGTTAAGTATATGCTGAGAAGTAGAAGGGGTATGGATAATCAGGAAATGACTGAATCAATGCTTAAGGTATGGTTCGTTTACTATAACTTCTTAAGACCTCATTCAGCTCTTAACGGTAAAACTCCTGCTGAAGCATCAGGAATCGAATTAGACTTAGAGAACAGTTGGGAGAGCCTAATCTACATGGCAACCAAATATAAGAACCAAACAGGAGAGACGATAACCAGTTTCAATAACTTAGCCGAAGCAACTTGCTAATTTTTTCTCAATTTTCATAATTTATACGAAAAATTTTTGTACTTTCACCTCCATATATGTACCATATATGGTTTCATATGAAGGAAAAACTAAAGACGAATACAAGAAAGTAAGTTTACCAGAAGAAATGGTCAATGAAGTAATTAGGATAATAGAATCGGATAAAAGATTAGGATTCGCATCAATTCAAGAATTCGTCAAAGATGCTGTCAGAGATAATATTGTGAAATATGGAGGAGTATATGAGGAGAAGAAATAAGAAAACATTCATTACACTCTAAAGCATTAAAAAATTTAAGCTGAGGATAGTATTATGAATCAAGACAAAACCATTAACTCTAAACAAAGAGGATTTGAGAAGTTCCTACTTCTAGTTTTAGGAGAACATGACATTACCTTATCATTACTACACCTCGAAAAAGAGGCTTTTCTCTTAAGAAACTTTTACCCAGATTTAGAAGATTACATGAACTTCCTTGCGTATTATAGAGGACCGTTTTCAAGAGAAGTTGAAGAAACCATCAAAAATCCGAGTTATCTGGATAATCATTGGGTATATTATCCACCAAAAAGTGGTGATAAACTAAGTGGTGGTCACATCAGGTTAACCGATAAAGGTCGGAGAGAGTATAAGGAATTGTATGATAAAGTAAAAGATGACGATAGGCTTAAACACTTACTTTCGGGTATCAGGATGGTTAGGAAGTTATATGATAACTTATCGAAAGAAGAATTACTTTTGTTGATATACGATACTTATCCAAATTATATTGAAAAATCTATTGTATATAATGACATAGAGAGTAAAAAGAAAGAATTAGCGAATAAACTAAGGAGAAGAGGGATAATCGACGAAGAAAGGTACGAAAACCTTTTAACAAAATGATACAATGAGAGAATGTATTTCATCGGATTCAAGTTTTTATATATGTTTCCTTAACGAATTAGAAAGAGAAGATTGGCTATTTGACTTTCTTGACTCATATTCTTTTTATATGGGAGAAAGAATTAATTCTGAAGTATTCGAGAAAAACCCTAAAAACGAGATGCTTAAAGTAAAGGTTGAAGATTTAGGGGAATTTAATTATTACGAGTTGATTAGACCCTATTTTGGTAGAAGTATAGACAAAATGAAAGATGGCGAATATGAAGCTATAGGTATTGCTCATTTCTTGAAAGATTGGGGAATATTAAGTTATTTGATACTAGATGATTTAAGACCAAGAAAATTCGTATTGAGGCATTTTCCACAATTACAAGATAATCTCGTGGGAACTATAGGTTTTATTAGGGATTGTTGTTGTCTTGATAAAAAAATAAGCCAAAAGAGAGCTATTGAGATATTAAACTCAATTAAGAAGTCTTTAGAACTTGGTTACAAAGAAAGACCGTGTGGTATGGATACAAAAAGTTATAAGAGTATACTAATACCAGTAATTAGTAAAATAGATAGGGGTTGTGATGGTGAGTGATTTTGACCCTAAAATATCTGTTTTGGAGTTTAACAAAGCAGATGATAACGATTGTTGCATAAGCAAAAGCCTTGAAATAAGTCACAAAGGGAGAAAATTTGTTACTCCCGTCAAAACAATCGAAGGTAGAAAAATAAATGAGAAGTCACTAAAAGATTTTGCAGACGTAAAAAGACCAATTCTTGAAGTCGGTAAATGTGTCACGATGTTTGATAGTTGGAATAGGCTACACTATCTTCTCGAAGAGGCTGAAATGGATAAAACTAGTGGTTTAAATGATTTTTTAGGTATTAGGAGAAAACTATGGGAACCTTCTCTGACCGAAATATCATTTGTATTCCCTAGAAACCCATTTGTTGAAAACGTGTTCCCACCTTCCAAGAAGAATCCGGACAAGCCTATAAAGATACGTCCTTTAGAGAGAGATAGTTACCGTACCTTACTAGATCATATACATGCTTGTTCAAAGCCTTTCGTCCTAGTACCTGATATAAGAATTAAAGAAGAGAAAGGAAAAGCAACGATAGGAGTAGAAGAGTACCTAAAACACATCGATGAAAGTGTAGAAATACTTGAACAATTTAACAACAAACCTATTTTTGTTCCTATACAAATCCAATTAACCTATAAGAAGATTAATAGAATTCTAGAACATTACAAAAAGAGAGGTTATACTAATATTTGGGTTAATTTTAACGGTTCTCATATTCATGGAACTTATTTTGGAAGAGTGAGAACTCTCCTAAGTTATATAGATTATGTTATTGGTTTGTCAAACGTAGTTCTCTATTACTCTCATACCAAAAAAGAAAGCAATACAGACCCCAGACTAGATAAAGCGATATCTTCAGATATCTTGTCACAATTCTTTGGTGCTGATTTTATTGGAGTTAATAGAGGAGGGCAAGGAGGAGGTGAACTAACCGAAGAAAAATTAAATGAATTAGTTGCTAAATACGGTTACAATACTAAAGAAGAATATTTAGAAGCCCTGAATTACCATAGAAACAGATTATTCGATCCTACAAGCTACTATTATTATAAAATGAGTAGTTACCCAAATTCACTACCACCAAAATCAGAATTACTTATAAAACATGGTGAAATAAACAAATTGTTTAACAGTTCTGTACAGAACAAAGAAGTAGACAATACAAAACAATTTTTGCTAGAAAATGGTTGTATAGAACCATATGTAAGCAAAAAAGACGGTTTTATAGAAAACAAGAACATTCTTGACGAAGTAGTTCCCAGATCAACTCAAAAAGGTATTTTCGAATATCTCGATAAGTTTTAGTTAATCCCAATTGGTCAACTCCTCTTCTCCAAATGTTTCTTCTTCTACAATCTCTTCCTCAACAATTATTTTTCTTTTAATCCTTTTAATGTTCCTTCTTTTTCCTATCAATCCTTTTAATGCTCTATTACTTTCTGAGAGGTATGGTTTGATCAAAGTCTCATATATAGTCATTGCAGCAACTATTTTAGCAACATCAACTAGAATACTTAAATCAAGGTGAATACTATTCCCAGTTTTTATTTCCTCAATATTCAACCTATCTCTATAACCAACTGAACCACGCCTACGAAATTCTCTCATAATAGGAACACGTGTATGTTTCAAAAGAGCTTCCAAGTCAGTAGTTGTTAAAAAACTGTATGATGCATCAATTACTATTCTAACTCCAGTTTTACTATATTCTCTTTCCCTTAAATCTCTCAACCTCTCAACCATCCTAAACCCCTTAAAGTTCAAAATTTAGGGTATTATATTAAGATGCTGATTTTATCACCATACACAATAAGTTACAGAGTCTGGTTAGAATGTGGTACGCGTAGAGTACACAAAGTTTTTCATCCTAAATCCGTCAGAAGAATGTATGGTGGTCAAGGTAGCAACTTATAATGTGAATTCCATTAGATCACGCACCCATATCGTAATCCCCTGGCTTAAGGCGAACCGGCCGGACATCCTCTGCATGCAGGAAACTAAAGTAGAGGATAAGAAGTTCCCCGAATCGGAGTTCCACAGGATCGGGTATAAAGTCACGTTCAGCGGCATAAAGGGAAGGAATGGTGTGGCCATAGCGTCTCTCGAGGAGCCGGAGAGTGTTGAGTTCGGCCTCGATTCCGAGCCACAGGATAAGGACCGGGTGATAAAGGCGGAGTTCCCTTATTTCACGGTGATAAACACCTATGTGCCCCAGGGCTACAAGATAGATAGTCCCAAATACCAGTACAAGCTGGAGTGGCTGGACAGGCTCAAGGAATATTTGCAGAAGGCTGTATCCGGAAACCAGGATGTGGTGTGGGTAGGAGACTTGAATGTGGCTCCGGAAGAAATCGATGTTGACAATCCCCAGAATAAGAGAAGACACGTCTGCTTCCATGAAGACGTCAGAAATTCCTTCAAAGAAGTAAAATCCGTGGGTTTTGAGGACGTGTTCCGCAAACACCATCCCGAACCCGGCCAGTACTCCTTCTTTGATTACAGGGTTAAGGATGGAGTTAACAGAGGAAAGGGGTGGAGAGTGGACCACATTATGGCCACTCCCTCTCTGGCAGAGAAGTCGAAGGACTGCTACATCGATTTGCAGACCAGATTGGAAGAAAAACCTTCTGATCACTCCGTAGTGGCAGCCGAATTTGAAGTATAATAACCATTAACTAAGAAAAAGTAAAATAGTGATAGCGATTCCGGGTTATGAGATAGATTACAATCGATAATGTGGTTTAATCGGGAGGTAATATCATGAATGTGGATAAGAGCAAGTTCCATACCATGCTGGTCAGGCCGGTGATAATTGTTACTACGGTATCCGACGAGGGGAAGGCTAATGCAGCTCCTTTCAGCTTCAACTCGCCCATCAGCTTCTCCCCACCGATCATGGGGTTCTCATGCAATCCCCAGCACGATACGTGGGCCAACATCCAGAAGAACGGGGAGTTCGTGGTCAATGTAACCGGAAAGAAGCTGGGAGAACACCTGCACATCCTGGAACAGAAATTTCCTTATGGAGTTAACGAGCTGGAAGAAGCAGGATTGAGCAGCTCACCATCAAAGGAAGTGAGACCGCCAAGGATCGACGATGCGCTGGGTTGGATGGAGTGCAAGACCGTATCCAGCGAAGAGCTGGGAGACCACGTGTGGATCGCTGGCGAAGTGGTGGAAGCAGAAGTAAGAGATGGCTACTACGACGGAGTCATTGATGCCGGAGAGGCTTTAAGCCACGTCAGCAGTACATATTTTGCTCAGGATGCTCAGCTGAAAGAGTATAAGAGAGCCAAAAAGTAAATATTAGTATTTGATTTTGATTTAGTTTTTATTTCACTCTCTATTCTAATTTCAACTAATCGGGGACATCCAGCCCTATAGTTTTCCTGTATTTCATTCCAGGGTAATCTATTTTCTTAATCGCAGAGTATGTTTTGTTCCTTGCTTCCTCGCGATCCTGTGCGTACCCTACTACTGTCATTACTCTCCCGCCAGTGGTCTGGTAGCCATTTGTTTTGGATATACCGTTGGCGTAGAGGATGCTTTCTTTCATGGCTTCCTCCACGCCTTCCATGGGCTGGCTGGTGTAATGCTCTCCGGGGTAGCCGGGTTTCAGTCCGTCCCTGCCCTTCAGAGCTCCGCTGATGGCGCATACTCCCACGCACCAGTCGTCAGCTATTTCGACCTCAATGTCCCTGAGTGTCCCTTCAATAATTGCTGTGGAGATGTCCACCATGTCGGTTTTCAGTCTGGGCAATTTCACCTGAGCTCCCGGGTCGCACTCCCTCACGTTTATCTCCAGCACCTTGGGGACGATCTCACCTTGCTCTTCTACCAGCATTATGACCGGATAGATGATCCCCTTGAACTCTCCTCCCTCTCTCCGGAAGTTCTGTATAATTGGCTCCACAACTTCTCCCATGATCTTGCTCTCCAGCTCTCCATCAATGTTGGGGTGGGGGGATATAGCACCCAGACCGCCGGTGTTGGGGTTCACCAGCTTTCCTTCCTGGTAGAGCTTTTCCGCATCCTTTTTGGTGATGAACTTCTTCGTGAGTCCAATGTTAAAATGCCTCATCCCCTCTATATCGTCTGAGTCGAATGCCCTCTTGTAGTCCTTGGCGTGGCCAAAGGGCTTTACATTAGTGCCGTCGCAAACTGCGGTGAAAGCCACCTCAGTACCATACAGTCTTTCCTCGATGGTCACTTTGTCCCCGGCTTCATCGAACTTCTTTTCCACCATTATCTTATCGACTGCCAGTAAAGCCTCCTCCTCGGAGTCGCAGACGAAGACGCCCTTACCGGCAGCCAGACCGTCAGCCTTTACCACCAGGTTCCCCTCTTTGGAGCTGTAGTGCTGGGAGATATATTCCTTTGCTTCCTGAGCATCGTCAAAGTTCTTGTAGTCCGGTATGGGCACCCCGATCTTTTTCATGAAGTCGTTGGCCCAGCACTTGCTGGATTCTAATATTGTAGCCTCCTTACTGGGACCAACGGCAGGTATTCCCTCCTCATAGAGCATGTCCACCAGCCCCAGGCTCAAGGGCTCTTCTGGCCCCACGAAAACCAGGTCGGCGTTCTCTTTAGAGAAATTCAATATCTCGTCCAGATCCCTGATGGATGAGACGTCAACCTGCTGGCATTTGGGGAAGAAATTGCTTCCGGCGTTTCCGGGGGCAACAAATACGTTCTTTACTTTATCACTTCTGGAGAATACGTGAGCTATGGCATTTCCTCTGCCACCTGCATCAACCACGAGAACATTCATATGTGTCATTTCGAGCATCAATTTATATTATTTTTGAACTTGTCGGATTTCCAGAAATTTTTACGAAAATCACTTCAGCGCCAGCTCTACAGCTCTTGTGGCATGCAGGATAGTGGTATCGAACAGCTCCGACTTTATTTCATCAGATGTTATCAAAAGAGGCAGCTCTGTACAGCCCAGAATTATTCCCTTAGCCCCCCTGCTCTCCAAACCGGAAATGATTTCCAGTAATCTCTGTTTTGATTCTTCGGTCCTTATCCCCTTGCATAGCTCGTCGAATATTATGTTGTGGACCACTTCTCTCTCACCATCATCCGGAACAAGAGTGGATATACCCATCTCTTCCAGTCTCTTGGTGTAGAATCCGTCTTCCATGGTGAATCTGGTCCCCAGCAGGCCCACTTCACTTATTCCCCAAGAATTTATCTCTTCAGCCGTTACGTCCACGATATTGACCAGAGGTATGTTAATGGAACCGGCTACTTCGTCCGCCACCTTGTGCATGGTGTTGGTGCAGATGAGGACCATGTCGGCACCGGATTTCTCCAGCGTTTGTGCAGCACGGGACAATTGTGCCCCCATCTGCTCCCAGTCCTCTCTGGACTGCAACTCCACGATCTCCTCAAAATCAAAGCTGTAGAGAATGCATTTCGCTGAATGTAGTTTGTCCAGCTTTTTCGCTACCAATTCATTGGTAATGCGATAATATTCAGTGGTTGACTCCCAGCTCATGCCTCCCAGAAGGCCAATAGTCTTCATGACTGCCGGTAATTCAAGTTAGATATAAAAATGATGCCATTTTCTCTTTCCGTATTCGATTAATTCGGTTTGAGGAGTTAGATAAGAGCACATAACCATAAGGTATATCCATTTTCAAAATGTTATCGTCTTATGGACATTTATGAGGAATCTCTTGAATTCCATAAGGAGCACAAGGGAAAAATTTCCGTGAAATCCAAAGCGAAGATCAAGACCAGACACGATCTATCCGTCGTATATACTCCGGGTGTGGCTGAAGTGTGCAAACGGATCGCCCGCGATCCTGAAGAGGCCTATAACTATACCATGAAGTCGAATAGTGTTGCTGTGGTAAGTGATGGCTCAGCCGTACTGGGATTGGGCGATATCGGAGGCTATGGAGCAATACCGGTGATGGAGGGTAAATGCATTCTCTTCAAAGAGTTTGCAGATATTGATGCCATCCCCATCTGTTTTAAGGAGAAGTCGCACGACCTATCTGACCAGATAAAGAATATATCGCCTGTATTCGGAGGAATAAATCTGGAGGACATTTCTGCTCCCCGCTGTTTTGAGATTGAGGAGGAGCTCCAGGACATAGGCATTCCCGTGATGCACGATGACCAGCACGGTACAGCGGTAGTTGTTCTGGCTGCCCTCATCAACGCCTGCAGAGTGACGGGAAAGAATTTCTCCGACCTGACCATCACTCTAATCGGAGCGGGTGCCGCCGGATATGGAATAACACTACTGTTGAAGTGTCTGGGGGCACATGAAAAGTTCTGTGACCCGGTTAAGGAAATATTTGTTTGCGATAGCAAGGGTATTATCTACAAGGAGAGGGAAAACCTGTTGAAGAACAAATACAAGTACATAATTGCTCACGAAACAAATAATGACGGCCGCACTGGCACGATTGAGAATGCACTTCAGGGGTCGGACGTGCTCATAGGGGTTTCGGCACCCGATATCGTGACCACAGAAATGGTGCAGTCGATGAACCCGGACCCCGTTGTGCTGGCTCTGGCCAACCCTATCCCTGAGATAATGCCGGAAGACGCCAGATCGGCTGGTGCAGCGGTGGTGGGCACGGGGAGAAGCGACTACCCCAACCAGATCAATAACGTCCTGGCATTCCCGGGTATATTTAGAGGAGCACTTGACGCGGCAGCAACCCGCATAACAGATGAGATGAAGCTGGCAGCAGCACATGCACTCGCAGATTATGTTCAGAAGCCAAGAAAAGACCACATACTTCCCAATGCTCTGGATAAAAAAGTGGCATGGACCGTGGCTCAGGCTGTAAAACAGGCAGCTTTAGAATGCGGTTGTGCCCGAACCAGAAAATGATGTTAACCTGCATCTGAAAAATCCATTAGGGAAGCAAAGCTTTATTATTGGTTGCGTCATAAGATATCCAAATCCTTATGCCATAGGGGGTGTATTGTGGGGGCGAAAATACATACTCATGACGTTATTATAATCGGAGGAGGGCTCTCAGGCCTTCGTGCGGCTCAAGAAGTATTTGACGCAGGTTATGATGTGGGAGTTATCTCCAAGGTCCCACCTCTGAGGTCTCATTCCGTAGCGGCTCAGGGGGGAATTAACGCATCATTGGGGAATGTGGTGGGCGATGATAATAGAGAAGACAGCTGGGAAGCTCATGCTTACGATACAGTGAAGGGATCCGACTATTTGGCTGATCAGGATGCAGTAGAGGTTCTGTGTAAAGAAGCTCCCCGTGCAGTGATAGAAATGGAGCATATGGGCACCGTCTTCTCCAGACTGGAGAACGGTAGAATCGCTCAAAGACCATTTGGAGGTGCGATGTTTCCCCGAACTTGTTACGCTGCTGATAGATCTGGACACAATTTACTGCACACTCTCTACGAGCAGTCCGTTAAGCGGTCCATCAAATTTTATGAAGAGCATTACGTCACCTCACTAATAAACGAGAAACGATGTATGGGATGCACTTCCATCGAGCTGTTGACAGGGGAGACACACGGATTTGTTTCCAGGGCTGTACTGCTGGCCACAGGAGGATTCGGTCGGATATTTTCCCGGTCCACCAACGCCCTCATAAACACGGGAGATGGTGCCTCTTTGGCCTTAAGGGCTGGTGCTCCTCTTAAGGATATGGAGTTCATCCAGTTCCATCCCACTACACTGTATGGTACTAATATCCTTATTACTGAAGGAGCTCGGGGCGAAGGAGGGCGTCTTCTGAATAATAAGGGCGAGCGTTTTATGGAGCATTATGCCCCTCAATCAGTTGATCTTGCCCCCAGAGATGTGGTAGCGAGGTCTATAGAGACCGAGATCGCCGAGGGAAGAGGATTTCCCGGAGGTTATGTTCACCTGGACCTCACTCACCTGGGTGCAGAAAGGATAAATGACAGATTGCCAGGTATAAGATTGATCGCCATGGATTTTGCAGGTGTGGACCCCATTGAAGAACCCATACCAGTTCAACCCGGACAGCACTACTCAATGGGGGGAATTGACGTAGACTTAAGGGGTAAGACCCAGCTCCCCGGTCTTTATGCTGCTGGTGAGTGTACATGTGTAAGCGTTCATGGAGCCAACAGGTTGGGAGGCAACTCTTTGCTGGAGACGATCGTTTTCGGTAAAATAGTTTCTAAATCGATTATCGAGGATCTGCCCGATATTCCCTCTCCAAGTAATTCAGTGGCTGAAGACGCAGTTGAGGATGAGCAGAAACGCATCAAGACCTTGCTGGCAAGAGAGGAAGGGGAGAATATATTCGCCATTCTGGATGACCTTAAGGAGACCATGTTCAATTATTTTGGGATATTCAGGGAAGAAAACAAAATGAAAGAGGGTTTACAGCAAATCAGCTCTCTTAAAGATAGTTACTCCCGCGCTTACATTAACAACAAGGACAAAGTTTTCAATCAGGCTCTTATTCGCTCTCTGGAGTTAGAAGGGATGCTTATGCTGGCAGAGGTTGTAGGAAAAGGCGCGCTGGAAAGAAAAGAAAGCAGAGGTTCTCATACACGCACTGACTACTCCAAGCGTGATGACCATAAGTTCTTAACTCATACCATCGCCAGCCTCAAGAACGGTGAGGTAAAAATAGGTTATAAACCTGTCAAGCTGGGCATGTTCGAGCCCCAGGAGCGTGCATACTGATGAACATGATGTTGAAGGTCTTCCGGTATAATCCCCAGACTAGGGAGCAGAGGTATGATACTTTTGAAATAAAAGCTGAGAAGGGAAAAACTGTGCTTGCCTCTCTCTTCGAGGTCCAGAAGAATTTTGATGATTCTCTTGCTTTCAGATACTCCTGCCGGGGTGCGGTCTGCGGCACCTGCTCCATGCTTATCAACAAGGTGCCCAGGTTGGCATGCAGAACTCAAGTGTCCAGGCTTCAGGATGAAGATATCAAGCTCTCTCCGTATCCAGCTCTCGAGTCAAAAGTGTCCTGGAATCCCGAAAAAGAGATCCTTATCGAACCTCTTCCTCATCTCTCCCTCATAAAGGATCTGGTAGTGGATATGGAGCCATTCTTCGACTTCTACAGAGAAGTAGAACCCTACTTAAAACCCTCCAGTTATCCTGAGAGAGAGCACTTAATGGAAAAATCAGCCGTACACGCTCTGGAGGCTTATACCAACTGTGTTCTGTGTGGAGCATGCTTTGGGGGCTGCCCTGTGGACGCCAGGAATTCCCGGTATATGGGACCTGCGGCTCTGGCGAAGCTCTATCGATTCCATATCGACCCCCGGGATTCTTCTTCCAGACTCGAACTGGCGGACAAAGAGAACGGCTGGTGGGCATGTGAATTCCACACCAACTGCAAGAAAGTGTGTCCCAAAGGAGTTCCTCCCAACATCGCCATCGGTAAAGCTCGAAGGGAATTAAAGGATTGATTTTAGCTGAACTGAGGTGTTATAGAAACAATGACCAGAAAAGAGCATGACTCGCTGGGTGAGATGGAGTTGCCTGAAGAAGCCTATTATGGCATCCAAACTCTCCGTGCTGTAAATAATTTTCCCGTTAGCGGTATAATGGAGAAGCCCAGCTTTATTAGAGCATATGTTATGGTGAAAAAAGCTGCTGCCCTATCTAACATTGAACTGGGTCAGCTGGATAAGTTGAGAGGAAATGCTATTATCGAAGCGGCCGAAGAAGTTCTGGAAGGATACTTCATGGACCAATTCAGGGTCGATGTCTTTCAGGCGGGGGCAGGAACATCTTTTAACATGAACGTTAACGAAGTGCTGGCCAACAGGGCTTTAGAGATACTGGGAAGATCTAAAGGAGAATATAATTTCCTCAGCCCCAATAATCACGTGAACATGGCACAATCTACCAACGACACTTTTCCCACCGCCTCTCATCTTGCCATCATCCATGATGCCGACCACTTGATAGTAATCCTCCAGAATCTTGCATCCGCATTCAATCAAAAGGGAAATCGGTTCTCCAGTTTATCCAAATCAGGGAGAACTCATTTGATGGATGCTCTACCCCTTACCTTGGGAGATGAGTTTTCCGCTTACGGTTCTGCGATCTCAAGAGCTGTAGAACGCATTCAACAGAGGCGAAATGACCTTCTTGAAATCCCTATAGGGGGAACGGCTACTGGTACTGGAGCGAACGCTCATCCCCAGTTCCGGGAAAAAGTCATCCACCATTTATCCCGTTTGAGTTACCTTGATCTAAAGTCTCCAATGGATAGTTTCGAGGGGCTGCAAAGCCGTACACAGATGGGTAGCTTCTCAGGCTCCCTAAGAGAACTGGCACTGGAGCTGATCCGAATAGCCAATGACCTTCGTTTGCTGGGCTCAGGTCCCACCACTGGGCTTGCTGAGATAATACTTCCTGCTGTTCAACCAGGCTCGTCCATCATGGCAGGTAAAGTTAATCCGGTGATGGCAGAGTGCCTCAACATGGTAGCTTTTCAAGTTGTAGGTAATGACACCACAGTTTCTATGGCGGTACAGGCAGGGCAGCTCGATCTCAACGTTATGACCCCCGTCATGACCTATAATATACTCCAATCGATAACCCTGCTTTCAAACTACCTCCCCGTCTTCCAGAATAAGTGTTTAGAAGGGATTGAAGCAAATGAAGAAAAACTGAAATCTTATGTTGAGCTGAACCCCATATTTGCAACACTCCTTGCCCCTAAAATAGGGTATATGAGGGCAGCAGAGATCGCCAAAGAGGCACAGGAGAGTTCAGTTCCAGTAAAGAAGCTGGCGATTGATAAAGGAGTTATAACTAAAGAAGAAGCAGAAGAACTATTTGACATAGAAAAGATATCAAGAAGTCTCTACAAAAAATAAATCCAACTGGTTTCCAGTTTAATCCGACCACACTTCCAAGTTCACCCGGAAGCTGTTCCTGTTGGCGAATACGACCATCGAGCCCGGTGAAACACTTCCAGATGCTGAAAAGCTCGTTGTTCTCTGTGTGGACATGTTCGAATAGTACCTGAAGTTACCTCCTTCCATTATCAAGTCGGCGTCACCTCTTGATGGTACCACCCACACGTCAATGGGGTAGTCGCTTTTTACGTTTAATCTCAAGTGATAACCAAAACAACTGAATACCTCTGCGCTGAAGGGGTCAATGGATAATCTTGTTCTCACAACACTTTAAGTGTATATAAATCCAAATAAATATCTTTTATTAAAAGGCATGCTTGCGGGCAGATCAGGCCATTACAAATGATCTTTAACGTCCAAGTAGTTCATTTCTCTAAAATAACTTTCAAGAAGGTAGTTTATGAGGTCACTGATGATCATATCCTTTTCTTTCAAGATATCGTAATAAATGCTCTCAATCCAGACCGTCTTCTTGAGCCTGTGAGATTTTCTGGTTGCCACCAGATGATAAGTCAAATTCATATTGTCCGTTAACTGAAACGAGTGTTTATATCCTGAATCCATAACGTAACCCCCCAACCAGCTGGTTAATAATTAATGATTAATCGCCTGCAAACCTTAAATGAGTTTTGTTTTAGCATGCCGTAAAGCATGCAATTTTTGTAAGAATGGAATACAGTGGCCGTATTATTCGGCTTCTTCTGTTCCCATTTCCCTATATTCTGCTCCTCCTTTGGACTCCACGAGCAGGAGGTACTCCTTCAACATTCGGGGGAACTTAGAGGCATCAACAAACCTTAAACCCATTCGCTCGCTCCATTTCCTTATTCCCGCATCACTGCTCACCACACCAGCCTCCAACTCTTTTGCCAGGAGCAGGACATCGAGGTCGGGGGAACTGTCCAGAATACCCTGTCTTAGAGCCGTCCTGTACTTATCCCTGAATTTGCCCACCAGATCGCCCACTTCCTTTTGAACTTCTTCCTTTCCATCCAGTTTGGAGGTTACGGCCGAGCTTTCCCAGATGAACTCCTCTGCTACCCTCCTACCTCTGTTGATCTTCTGTCTAACGGTGAGAACGTAGTCATGGAAGATAGCTGCCGGAACCTTTACCTCGTATCTGTTGGGGGTCTTTTTCACTACCCACGTATCCAGCTTGAGAAAGACGTCGTCCTCGCAATTGCTTTTACGCAAAAAACTGATGAGCTCTCCATAAACAGTGGGGAAGGGTATATAACAGCTTATCTCCAGCTTTAACCTTGCCTTGGCAATGAGGTCCATGATATCCATTGCAGACTCGCAAACCGACTCATAACCTTCCTTATCCCTTAATCCCGTATCCGTAATAGCGGTGGTGTCCAGAATAAATCTCTGCCTCATTCTTTCACCAGATGAATATAAGTGTGATCCTTATGATAGGGGTCGAGCCTTCCTTGCTTGATTATACTGAATTGAGATGAAAGTTTTTCAACTACATCATCAAACACTTCTTCCGGCTCGGCAGTAGAATCAATACTTCTCGCTTTAACCATTATCAGCCCACTTCCCTTAGCCTTCAGAAACATATTGGCGTTCATGGTAAATATTTTTAACTGTTCTTTGTGGGCTATGTCCTGATAGACCAAATCTACCTCTTCAACTATTCCGTTATAATTCCACGGTTTAGATGCATCTTCAAGGAGGGGAATTATGTTCTTTCTCTCTTTAGCCAGCTCTAAAAGCTTGGAGAACGGTTTTGGAGAGTATTCTACAGCGTAAATAATTCCACTGTCGAATACATCTGAGAAGTGGCTTAATGTGGTCCCGCTTGCTGCCCCCAGATACAGCACCTTCCAGTGGGGTCCTAACTGGGGCAAGTAACCGTTTAGAGTCATGGCAGCGAATTTGCTTCTCCACGCAATCCATTCCCTCAAGTTCTCGTGCTTCTTTTCACCGTAATAGGGGGGATAACCGCTTCTGGTGGCCAAGGACTTGCGACCATCTCTTTCGATAAGGTAGATGTTATGTGCTATCTGTTCGGCGTTCATGACTGCAGCTCCTTGAACCTGTTCTCGGCACTCTCAACGATCTCCGGGTGGAACTCTCCCTTGAAGTAATCCAGTTTGGCTGCTATAGCGATCTTGGCGGCCATAAAACGGGACATCTTCCCTCGCTTATCTTTAGGAAGATTTCTTATGAACTTGTGCTGGAAAATAACTCCGTGTTTGGGCATTTTGGCAGGTTTACCCTTTTTCATTCTTGATTTAGCTCTAAATAAACTCCTCTCTGCACCCAGGACCTGAATAACGCTGGAAGGCAGCATAGCAAGTCTTTCCAGACTACTTGCTTTCTCCAGCAGTCTGGCAGTTATTAATGGCCCAATAAGCTCGGTGAGATTGGGAGCTATCTTCTCCAGGTTCTGCTCGATCTCCTGCTCCAGATCCTTCCGCAAATTATAAAGCTCCTCTACCCGCTCTTTCAGCTCATCTGTAGCCTCACTGGACTTTATCTCTACCACATCCCTCCACTTCTCTGTCAGGAGATTGATGCTCTCATCAAGCTGGTCAAGGGACTTCAACAACATTATTATATACCTGTCCTCCCTTTTGAGCTGCTTTTCAGCCTTCTGCTCTCCCACTTGGATGGCTGTCTTCCTCAACAACTTATAGTACTCTTCCTCAGAGCCAAAGACCTGGCTTCCCAGATCTAAGAGTGAATAAGGAGGTTTCTGAGAGTTGCCGGCATTGACAAATGATATGGAGAGGTCGTCGCTGACCTCAATATCTTCTTCATGGCCTGCTCTCCCAAACCATAGGTTCCACTTGTAATTCTGTTCTTGTTCTTGTTCCTGACTCATTATACTACTCCTCCATCTACCTCTCCTCTACCTGTATATCAGCACCTTTATTTCTGGCGGTAGTAATAATTTTTTCACAATCCAACCCCTTACCCTGAAAATATTTTGCTGCATAACCCTGGATTTCTCTGGCCTTCGCATCAGTATCCGTGATGGCGTATATGGTTGGGCCGGTGGAACTCATCCCCACTGCCGGCGTCAGCTCCCTGAGGTTCTTGAGAGCATCCCACATCATACTTCCATACTGATCGACTTCCGCCTTCTTGAATCCCAGACCCTGAATAGCCCATAGCGAGTCCCCGAAGTCTTCAAGATCGCTCTCCATCACTGCAGGTATCATCTTCATCAAAATCAAGTGGGAAACCTTCCGCACATCTTCAATTGGTACGGGGCAGTGCTTCTCAAAAAGACTCACTTCATCTGCACCAGAGAACCCCGTTAAGTTAGGAGTAACCACTACTATCTTCCACGGAGGGAACTCCTGTCTTGAGATCACGGGGGGTGGTGAAGCTTTGCTAACCGAGGAAGGCGTGAAACCTGTTTTCTCTTTTGTAGAGTGCCCACCGTCAACGATGAACCCACCTGACTGGAAAGCAGCAACCCCTATCCCTGACGTTCCACCACGACCAGTTATCTCCGCGATCTCTTTAACGCTTAAATGGAGGTCGAATAATCTGTTATAGACTTCTCCGATGGCGAGAGATATCTGGGTGCCGCTACCCATACCCACGTGACTCTTATAGTCCGACAAAACGTTTATTGAAGCATTATTGCCAGTCAATTCGCTGAATCTTTGCGATACGGATTCGAACCTGTAGAGATTAACAATATTCCCACTTAAAGAGTTCTCTTCAGATATATAGCCCGATATTTCGATGTGAGGTTCTTCTACGGAGATTCCTGCCCCGCCATCAGCTCTACCCATCTCTCCGTTAAGATCAATGAGAGTAAAATGAATTCTGGAAGGAGTCCTGATCTTAATTTTAATTTTAACACCCATTCTTAAACCCCATAACAAGAGAATATTTAATAAGTTTTGGAAGGAGATCATATTATCTAGTGTATCTTCTGATCTCCCTTCCAACCTTTCTTTTATAGTTTCTAGTGTAATTCTTTTACCAAATTCCCAAGTTTACGCTAGTAGCTATTCTAAAGCGGTATTTCGCTTCGTTCAATCCATTTTGTTGTCCAGCTTTCTACGTCTGGGAAAAAGGGTAAATAATAAAAATGTGTTAGGGTTGTATATGAGGATAACCATTGATGTTCCCTCTGATATGGAGCGGGAGATTGTCAACAAGTGCGATGATGCTGATATTTCTCCTTCTGAGTTTGTTTATGCCTTGTTGGAGTGGTATTTCTATAAGAAGAAGGATAAGGTTGATAAGTCGGAGATGAAGGAGTTCTTGACCACTGCCAAGAGCTATGGTCTGGAAAGGGTCAAGAATTGCAAGTATAGTGACAGGAACCATTGCGCCATAGAAGTGTTTGATGACCTTTTTGCTGAGCAGGAGCCTGAGGTCGTGTCTCCGTATAAGTGCCTTTTCTGCCCTTATTTTGTGGATAAAAGAAAGGAGGAGAGGAGGGCCGAACTCAAGCAGCCCACTGAGGCAAAGATGTATGAGCTGGCGAAAGTAGCGGCTAAATTTGTGGTTGAGCTCTATGGTGACGAATTGGGTTACAGGCCACGCCATGTTGTTGAAGAAGATAATGAAGAAGATGAGGCGGATAGGCCCAAGAAGGAGTTCTCCAAAAGTGAAGTGAGAAAGTTGATGGAGAACTGGTAACCGCAGTTCGTGCAGAGAAATATTATTAAATCCCTGTTCTCAAGCCAGTAGTATGGATTACAACCTTCGATGTATTGAGTGCAGCAGAGAGTATGATACGGATGACCTCTACACGTGTGAATGTGGGGGTCTTCTGGAAGCAGCGATTGATCTGAATTCTGTTGAGGTTGATTTCAAGTTCGATGGTAGAGATCTCGGTGTGTGGAAATACAGGTCTCTCCTTCCGGTCAAGATAGACCCCGTTTCTCTGGGAGAAGGAGGGACGACCCTCTACCACGCTACCAAGATCGAAGAAGAAATCGGTTGCAAGGTCTTTGTTAAGCATGAAGGTCTGAATCCTTCCGGCTCCTTCAAGGATAGAGGAATGACCGTGGGTGTGACAAAGGCTATTGAGCTGAGAAAGGATGCGGTCTCATGTGCGTCCACGGGAAACACGTCTGCTTCAATGGCCATGTATGGTGCCAAAGCAGGTTTAAGGGTTTATGTGTTGCTCCCTGCCGGTAAGGTTGCTCTGGGTAAGGTCGCTCAGGCGCTGATGCATGGAGCAAAGATAATCGGTATCAAAGGGAATTTTGATGAAGCCCTGAACATCGTAAGAGAAGTAAGCAGGGTCCAGAACTTTTATCTTCTGAATTCTATGAACCCCTTCAGGCTGGAGGGGCAGAAGACCATCGCATATGAAATCGTTGATAAGATAGGTGTCCCAGATAGGCTTATTCTGCCTGTAGGTAACGCCGGAAATATATCGGCTATATACAAGGGGTTCCGGGAGTTGAAGGAACTGGGGTTGACCGACAAGATACCCAGAATGACCGGTATTCAGTCCAGTGGGGCGAACCCCGTTTTCAGCGCCGTAAAGACCCACGGCGACAGAATCGAACCCGTTATGGACCCCGAAACTGTGGCCACAGCCATCAGGATCGGAAACCCCGTAAACGCCAGGAAGGCTCTGAGAGCGATTTATGAGTCCAATGGAACTTCTATCGAAGTACCGGATGAAGAGATACTCGATGCCCAGAGAGCACTTGCATCCAAAGAAGGTATTGGAGTTGAACCTGCTTCTGCTGCTTCGATTGCGGGTTTGAGGAAGCTGGCTCCAGATATTGGACAAGATGAGATTGTGGCTTGTGTGACTACAGGGCATCTACTAAAGGACCCTGAAATCGTTATGAAGGTCTGCGGTCAGCCGGTTGAAGTTGAAGCCAGCATTGAAGCGGTCACCAGAGAACTTTAGAGTAATTTAGAACACAGCCTAGTGGATTTCTTATGATCATATAATGACGGAGAGGCCGATTAAAATCTATTAAAGGAGTTTGGGGGGTTTATTGATCCTTTTAGGAGATTAGGGTTTCAACCTCTCCTTTATTGGAATTATTTTTTAAGTTATAAAAACTATTCGATTTTTTAAAAACATTATTCAATCATTGATCGAAACAGGGCTTGCATCATCATTATAATATAGAATATTTTATAACATGGAAAATCAACCATTATGACATCAAAAATCGAATTTCTCCCCGGAGTCTGGACAAGACCATTCGGATCCTACTTAGAGGTGAAAACGCATGGTAAAATCGAAAATGAAGGAAATAAGAACGGAAAGCAGTGTTTTAGAAGATGAAAATAAGGATAAAGGTGCTAATGACCTGCTGGATTATTTATGCAGACGTGTAGAGAATTTAACCGATAATGCGGATTGCTACACTTTTGGAGAAGACCTGACTATTACCTTTGAAGACTGTGATGGTAAAGATTTCTTTGATCTGCTTAGATCGGTAGAAGATTACGGTATTGACCTGGAAAACGTTCAGGTACACACGGATGGAGACGGGTGGATTGCCGTAAACCTCATAATCGGTTGAACCGATTTTTTGTTAATTTAAATAATGGCCTGCTAAATTGCGGGCTCATCGTCGTTCAGGAATTGAGGAATGACCTTTTTCCCCATTATACTTATGGCGTCTTTCTTGCTGGGGCCCAGAGGGCTACCGGCAACTACTTGAGTAACACCTTCCTTTGAAAGTTTCTCAATATTTTCTGCGGCATCATCTGGTGTCCCACTTATAGAGAAGACATCTACCAGCTGCTCGTCCACGGCTTTGTTGACCTGCTTCCATTCACCCTTCTTAAAGGCTCTATCCAGAGCTTCTTTCACTTTTTCGATCTTCTCGATATCTATATTGTGCCTATCAAATATCACTTGAGGGCTTCCAGCAGCAATGAACGCTACAACTATCTTGGCAGCCTCTCTGGCTTTCTCTCTATCCTTATCCACGCTCATGGAGGTGTAGGCGGCAATATCGAATTTCTTTTTACTCCCTTCCAACCCCTCATCTATACTTTTTCGGGCCTCCTTAAAATCACTGGGATTTGAAGCATTAATCAAGACACCATCCCCCACTTCTGCTGCCAGCTTGAGCATTTTTGGTCCCTGAGCACCGATATATATGGGTATATCTCCGCAATCAAAGTTGAGTTTAGCACCGTTCAACTGAAAGAACTCTCCATCATAGTCTATTGTTTCACCGCAAAGCAAACCTCTTATGATCTCCACAGCTTCTCTTAACCTTGTGAGGGGTTTTTGCCATCTAATTCCTATCCTATCAAGGGTGATCTTATCTCCAGCAGCAATACCCAGGATAGCTCTACCATCAGCCACCTCATTGACCGTTGCTATTGATGATGCTATCACGGCGGGATGTGATGTGTAGGGATTGGCTACACCCGCACTCACTCTCATCGTGCTGGTCTTGAGGGCCAGCAGGGTAAGCATGGTATATACATTCCGGTTGTTATAGTGATCCGTTATCCACTCATACCCAAAGTTGACCTCTTCAGCGAGCTTTGTATAGTACTCCAGCTCGAAATACTTCATATCTGGAACCATCTCTATGCCGAATCTCATTTTTTCACCTGTATATGAGGAAGATTTTTACCGCTATTATTATCTCCACCTGTGGTGGAGCTGAACTCCCGCAATATAATTCTTTATGGCTTTATCATCCGGGTTATTTTAACATGATTTATAATGCTACATAAAAACTTTATCAAAATTTTGTATGGATGATAATCCAAAAACATCCTCCCCGAAGTACAATGAGGAAAATAAACAAAATATAAGTCAAGGTACCATTTTCAATTATGAATCTAATAGTGATGGGTCCTGCCGGTGGAGGTAAAAGCACCTTCGTAAAGACCTATTCTCATTACCTCGGTCAAAAAGGTTATCAGGTCAGGGCTGTCAACCTTGACCCCGCATCAGAACCCATATACCATGCTTCTGCAGATATCAGGGACTTCGTGAAGACCGAAGAGGTTATGAGGGCATACGGTTTGGGGATCAACGGCGCCCTGCTCAAGTCCGCGGAGCTTGCCGTAGAATACGTTGAAAGGCTTATTGTGGATGGGGAATTCGTCCTTTACGACACACCAGGCCAAATGGAGCTTTTCCTGTATTCTCAAGCTGGAAACAGTTTTATAAAGGAAATAGCGGCCAATCCATTCACTCTGGGCTTGTTTATAGTTGATTGCAAATCTGCTGAAGACCCGGAGAACTTTATCTCTATTCTGGCCCAGAACACTGTAGTATCATTGCGTACCGTTCTCCCCACTCTCACCATATTCAACAAGATAGACCTTCAGGATGTCGAGCTGGAGCTGGATATTGAACAGGTGAAACAGGGGATATCCAGCAGGGGAGGTGTGCTGGCAGAGCTCCTGGAGGGTTTGCTGGTCTTTGTGGAGCAAACCACTGCCTCATACCGCCCCTTAAAGGTCTCATCTACTCTGCTCCGGGGATTTGAAGATGTCTTCTATGCCGTTAACGAGGTGTTTTGCTCCTGTGGAGATATAAGCTGAAAATAAGCTGGGATAGGTTGGGGTCAGTATGATGAAAATAGGATGTTGCGGATTCAGCAAAGGCAGGAAAACATATTTTGCAAACTTTGATCTGGTGGAAATCCAGAAGACTTTTTATAAGCCTCCCAAGGCCAGCAAAGCTCAAAGGTGGCGGGAGGAATCACCTGAAGACTTTGAATTCACTTTAAAGGCCTGGCAGCTGATCACCCACCCAGCTTCCAGCCCTACCTACCGGAAGGCCAAAATAGAAGTCCCTGAAGAAAGGAGAAAATCCTACGGGTTCTTCAGGCCAACAGAAGAGGTATTTGATGCATGGAATCAGACGATCGAGATTGCCGAAGTGCTGAACGCCAGCAACATAATCTTTCAGTGTCCGGGGAGCTTCAAAGAGAGTGAGGATAACATCGGCAACATGCGGGAGTTCTTCAAGGAGGTAAACAAAAACAATATGAAGAAGAGGTACCTTTTTGCCTGGGAGCCGAGAGGAGGGTGGAGCGAAGAGACCATAAAGAGCCTGTGCGAAGAGCTGCATCTGATCCACTGCGTGGACCCCTTAGTGAACAACTCCCTGTATGGAACACCCAAGTATTACAGGCTGCACGGTGGAAAGGACTATAGACACAAATATACTGACCCTGAGTTTCAAGAGTTATCCAGGATAGCCGTAGACGATTGCTATGTCCTGTTCAACAACATGAGCATGTTCGAAGATGCTTTGAGGTTTAAGGAGTTCCTCCATGAATAGGACCATTTATACTGTGGGCACCAGCAACAGGACTATAGAGCAATTCACAGATCTGTTGAAAAGGTATAATATCGAGATCGTACTTGATGTACGGAGTTTTCCTACCAGCCGGTTCGAGCACTTCAAGAAAGAGAACCTTTGCAGGTATCTTAAGAAAGAGGGTTTTGAATATATCCACTTAAAAGAGCTGGGAGGATACAGAAAAACAGGGTATAAATCTCATACCAAGACCTCTGAATTCAAAGAGGCCTAAAGAAACTGGAAGAAATGGCGGAAAACAGGACAGCTGCCATAGTATGCGCGGAAAAACTTCCCTGGAAATGCCATCGAAGATATATCGCCCATGAGCTATCAGAAAAAGGTGGGGAATCGAACACATAATCGATGAAAAATTTGGAAGCCAGAAAAGCCTAAGTGAAGTTTAGACCTGAATACTGCTTGATTCTTGATTTTTGATCACTTATTCCTAACCAAATCGTCATCTAATTCTTTAGGAGATTTCTGGGAGCGTTTGAAGCCTAAAATCTCCTTCAGCTCCTCGAAAACGTTATACACGATGGGGCACAGAGAGCAGTCCACCAGCACGGTCTTCAATTTGTAGATATAGTTTATGCTACCCAGATGAGGGTAGGATACGCACTCTTTAGGGCGATGGGTGTAGCAGGAGCACTGGTTGTCCTTCAAAAAAGGGCAGGAGTTACCTTTGAAAGTATAGTTTCCTTTGAGGTCTGTGGTAAGATAAAGCTCCTTGAATTCTTCCACGCCGATACCCAAACCAGAGGATAATCTGTGGATATCGTCAACTGATAAGGTGACCCTCAGCTCTTTACAGCACCTGGCACATGCTTTGCAGTTTATCTCCTCACAGGCTTTCTGGTATAGCTCCAACAGGGCGGGAGCAAAGTCAAGCTTTACCTGTTTTAGAAAGAGCTGGAACTCCAGATTCTCCTTCTCCTTTTTCCGTCCCAATAACTCCACAACTTCTTGATCGGTTACCATTCGACAAACCCCCAACCGCTATCAAAAGCCATTATGGTCTTTAATGATCTTTAAGCTTTATTTGAGATAAAGCTTTTGATGTTGCCTTCAATGTCCGTTGCAGATAACCTGACCTAACTTTTACTCTGCAGTTTCAGTTCTGAGTCGGAATGCTATCTGTCATGCCTGCAGGTTTGACTAGAGCTCGCATTCGCAGAGCGGTACTTGTTCTTTGAGGTCTGAGGTTTCCTTTATTTCATAAAGGACTGCTTTTGGTTCTCTTTTTCTAAACAGGTGTTTCTTGAACTCAATGATCACGGGACAATAACTGGGACATGCACCGTAGATGAGATGGTCAAAGTGGTAGCAGAATTCATAATTCGAGCAATTGAGTATCTTGAAAACCTTATTAGCTCTCAGTTTTACCACTGCCTCGATACCTCCCATGCTGACGACGAAGTACCTGTCTTCATTGAGCATATCATTAATTATATTTTTAATACTAAATAATCTTAATCGAAAAGAAGTGATGAGATATCTGAGAAAATAAATTACAGTGTGGTTATTTTGCCCTTACCTTTAACGTTGACATCTCCCACCAGCCCCTCCTCCGTCTTAAGGAAGGCTGGAACGACTTCGAAGTCTCCTCCGATCCTGATCTCTCCTCCCACCATATCGCCGCCGGTGAAACCGCAGTTCCCGTGAATGGTGATGGTTCCGTCCTTCATCTCCGTGCCGATAAAGTCTCCTGCGTTACCCTTTATCTCTATCTCTCCGCCCATCATCTTCTCTCCTATGTAGCTTCCGGCGTTGCCTTCCACGGTGATCTTGCCGTCTTTCATTCCTTCCAGGTTGCCCCAGTAGTGGCATGCCAGGCAGTTCTGGACGTTACCCTTGACGGTTATCTCTCCATCGTCCATTTCGGCTCCCAGCCAGTCATCGGCGTTGCCTTCCACGGTTATTTTACCGCCTTTCATGAAGGCACCGCAGTTGGCTCCGATATCTCCCTTGACTGTGATCTCTCCATCGAACATTCCCATGCCTATCCATTTGACCCTGCTGAAATCCCCTTCCAGAACGAGAACACTGCCCTCTCCTTCTTTCTCTATCTCGAATAGCTCGTCCAGAGGCGTCTGGTATTTCCCGTAATAAACCACGAACTTCTTAATATCTTCCACATCAAGTGTGGCCAGATCAGGTGTTATCTCCGCCTCAACATTGACCTCGAAATCTACCTTGGGTTTGAGGGTCAGCATTATTTCACCTCTATGCGCGTGGGATTTCTCATCCACTCTTCTTCCACACCGTAATTGCTTCTCATGACGGTATAATAGTTGAAGTACTCGTCAAGGTCGGCTTCAATTATCTCCGTGGTTGTTTTGTGGGAAGCATCGACCCACAAAGTCCTTCCCCACATCTCTTTTGCCAGCTGACCTTCCTTGACCACCACTTCTCCTCCTTTTATGGTGCATGCAGGAGAGCTTAGGGCTTTCTCAATCTCCTTGTAGTTGTTGGGGTTGAATTCTTCGGGATTGATATCATAGATCACGATATCCGCATCGGCACCCACACCCAGATGCCCCTTATCTTCCAGTCCCAGTATTCTGGCTGGTGTGGAGCGGGTCAACTTGACAATATCTTCCAGAGTCCTCTCCGTCTCTAAAGCAGGCAGATTGGTGGATTTCTGGATGTATTTGTGGGCTTTCTGCATTTCTTCTTCCCTGTATTTTTTGGAGAGGAGCATGGTCATTATATATGGATACTTCTCGAAGGGACCTCCGTTGGGATAATCAGTGGAGATGGCATTCTTGTCCGGATCGACCAGCAGGCCCAGCTCAAGACCTATGGTCCACATCACGGCGTGAACAGGGCTTCCCGGCTTGTAGACTACCGGAACTATCCCTCCTCCGGTTTCCAGCTCCACATCGGAGTTAGTCCACTTCTTCCTCATCAGTTTGTGCAGCTCGAACTGGAAGGGGCTGTCGGCCGTCATGGTGGTCGCATGCCCGAATATCACCTGCCCCATATCCATGGTGATGTTATCGGACTTGTTGACCTGTTTGGCAACTTCTTCAGCTCCACTGCCGAAATCCTTCCATTCAGAGCCCGAGAAAGCGTTGAACTGGACGTGGGTAGCATGTAGGTTCTGTCTTTTATCGTTCTTCATCCCTTTGGCAAGTTTCAGGGTGTCCATGGTGGTCTCGTAATTACCCGGGTTTCCCAGGTTGTTGCAGTGGATGTGGATGGAGTGAGGGAGATTCAGCTCGTCATTGGCCTTCATCAAAGAGCTTATCACTTCTCTTACGGTCACATCGTATCCCGGAACCTGATCATCTATATTGTGAACGTTTCTGCCGTACATCCACGCCTCTACACCGCCGGGGTTGACCAGTTTTACTCCATATCCCTTCATTCTCTCCATAGCCCAGCTGATGAAAGAGGACAGCCTTTCAATGTCCTTCTCCGCAGCGAACTTGAAGACCAGATGCCAGTTACCGAATAAGGGCAGGCTAACTTTATCGATAATGGGTATGGAATCCAGCTCTTCGTGAGTGTGGAGAGCGTATAAAGGTGGTGTAGCGGGCTCGACTGCCGTAGTATACCCCATTTTTGCATACTCGTAACCGATCCCGGGAGAAGTTAGAAGGGTTCTTCCCACGGTTGATCTGAACTTATTGCTTTTCTGCCTGACCGTCCTGAACTCTTCCGGCCTCATGGCCCTTCCAGCATTAACCTTTCGGGCGCCTATATGAGCGTGAATATCAATACCGCCAGCTACCACCATCTTGTTGCTGGCATCTATAACTTCACATTCATTTTCGTTCACTTCTGATTGGTCAACAATAACCCCATCCTTAACGAACAGGTCCATTTTACCGTTTATCCCGTTCTTGGGGTCGATAACAAATCCGTTCTTGATCTGCAGAGCCATCAAACCACCTTTAAGTTACCCTTCTCTTCTCTTTTCTCCTTCAACTCCATCACTTTTTGAAGCATTCCTTCCAGAATCTTCTCATCGCTCCAGTAATCACTGTCCATTATTTTCTTGACCCTGATGGGAACACCGTCCATTCTATATGCCGTTCCTTCTGCTTCAATACCCGTGATGGAGCAGGGAATGACCACATTTGATAGTAAGGTAGTCAAGTTAGGGAAGGGGTCGATCTGAATGACCGGGATCTCCTTGAGCCTGTCCACAGCAGCTTTGGGGAAGTGGGCTGCAGGATCCGTTGAGACCATTAATGCAGCATCACAATCCTTTCTCATTAGGGCTTCAACGCCGGTGAACTCGCTGGGAGCGAATCGGGGATAACCGCGGCTGAAATCCACTGCCCACTCGTAACCGCACTCCCATGCAGGAACTTCTCCGGCACCTACAACATTGTAATGCCCTCTCATGGGCTGAAGAATACATCTGGTAGTCCTGTTTAGCTGCTGGACCAGCTTAATAATATTTTCAATATTCCTGTCGTGCCCTCTGGTGTGGGATAGGCCCAGACCGAACAGGATGGTGATGTATTTGGCGGAGAGCATCATTTCTGCCAGCTCTTTCAATTGTTCTTTGCTCACTCCACCCACCACATCCGGGACAGCATCCTCCTGACCGCTGACTATGGACCGCAATGCAGAGAATACCAGGTAATCGGTTCCAGGCTCGACCTGAACGAAATCAGAAGCCATTAAAGCGGAAACTGTCTTTCTGACATCCACCACAACAACTTTCCTATCAGCACGACCTTTAGTCAGGAGCCCCCTGGCCATAACGGAGTACCTGGTGGGGTGCCTGGGATGAGCTTCCACGGGATTGCATCCCCAGAATATGGCCAGATCCGTCCTGTTCTTTATCTGACCCAGTGACCCTCCGGGCAGCCCCTCCTCTATCATGGCCAAAGTTCCGGGAGCGTGACAGACGCTGGAGCACTGATCATATATTCCCCCTACTTTCTCGGTCAGAATGATGCCCTGTCTTATGGCCTCATTGACTGTGGAAGACCATCCAAAGAGCAGTGGTCTTCTGGCATCCTCCAGAATCTCTGCCGACCTCTCTATAGCTTCTTCATAACTGGCCTTCTTCCCCTCTATGGTGGGAGCTGTGATCCTCTCCTTTTTGGAGAACTTTGCCTCCCCCAGAGGACAGAAATCCTTGCACTTGAAATTTTCTCCATCGAAGTAAACGTCATCACAAACACTGCCGCAGAATGTACAGGTAACGTTCTTCACCCAATCACCCCAGAATATCCTGAAGATTAAGCACTTTCTCTTCAGTTTTTTCTACTGTACCTTTAATACCTTTAAATAACGGTGTTCCAGTGCCATCCGTCCTGGGACTGACCACCTGATTAGCGTAAGGACCCATGGGGATGAAGACCATTCCCCGGGGAATATCTGTCTCATCGATTATGTTCTTCCTGGCAAACAGCACCACTTCGCCAAAATCGGTTCTCAATCTTATCCTATCTCCTTCCACCAGCCCCAAAGAATCGAAATCCTCCTGGTTTAATTCTCCATAACTAACGGATTCAAAATACTCTGGAGTAAGCTTATCTTCCACCAGAGTACCTTGCTCCGTCGTTCTCCCGGTGTTAACCGTAACTTCCAGCATGTTCTCACCAATAAGTGAATTTGAACCCATTAGCAATGCTAAACACTCTATCAGCTTTCAAGCTCACTATTTGTAATGATTTAAATATTTAATTATTGGTTTTTGGTTAGAGTTGTTGGAGGTCGCTGTTAATAGGTTGTTATAGATAGTGTTATAGTGGTTATAGATAGCCGCAGGAACTCAATCATTTTTTATACTCTTTTATTATGGGGAGGTTTATGAGTCGTGGGGAGCTAAAGAACAAGATAGTTCTGGGATTCACCTTTTTCCTCACTGTCCCCTGGTTCTTCATTAAACTCATGGGCGTTGAGCTTTATTCCCCCTTCATAGCGTTTTTCTCTGGAATGTGTGTTGTCGCCGCAGGGTTCCTTCTCGCCTGGGCGTGCGAAACTGCCGAGATGGATGTTCCCAAAAGTCTGGCTGTTGCGGTTGTGGCACTTATAGCAGTGCTTCCAGAATATGCTGTAGATGGATATCTTGCATGGATGGCGGGAAAGAACCCCGAATACATTCATTACGCCATAGCCAACATGACAGGCGCCAATAGACTGTTAATAGGTATTGGGTGGAGCTCTGTAGCCCTATTCGCCATATGGAAGGGGCTCAAGACCGGTTCAGAAGAAAGATTTGTCCCACTCAAGGAGGGACTAAATCTTGAGTTGTTCTTCCTTATGGTTGCCACAGTTTATGCTTTTACTCTTCCTTTTAAAGCGTATATCAGCGTTCTGGATGCGGTGGTCCTGATATCTTTATACATCATTTACGCCTACCTGTGCTTTAAGTCACCTATGGAATCCTTTGAAGCGGTAGGAGTAACAGAATTTCTGTGCTCCCTCCCTGCAAGGACCAGAAAGATGTCAGTGGTGGGCATTATGGTATTTTCGGCTTTCGCCATACTGGTCTCAGTAGAGGCTTTTGCCGACAGCCTTATACACACTGGAAAGATCTTCGATCTGGACCCTTTCCTTATGGTCCAGTGGGTAGCTCCTCTCGCCTCTGAAGCCCCCGAATTCACCGTAGCGCTGATCTTCGTGGCCAAGATGAGGCACAACCACAGCCTCAACGTATTGATATCGTCCAAGGTGAATCAGTGGACGTTATTGCTGGGCAGCATTCCCGTGATCTTCAGCATTTCAGTGGGGGAGATCACCCACCTGCCTTTTGATCACAGACACGTTTTAGAGGTCTTGCTTACAGCCTCACAGTCAATATTCGCCGCAGTGCTCATCCTCAACAGAAGGTTCTCTGTGAACAAAGCCCTGTTACTGCTGGCTTTATTCCTCATACAGTTCGCTGTACCTACAAATGAAGTAAGATTGGCAGTCTCTTTGATATATCTGGCAATACTGGTTCCAATTGCATTCATGTATAGGGACGGGTTCAGACCCATGCTTTCCCACGTAAGGAGCGTCTTGAGGAGGTAAGCTATAGCCAGTTATAGCTAGTTATAGGAGAAATTTTGGCTGTTCACTACCGATCAATTATTTCTACTGTATCCAATATATCCTGTGCATCAAGTAACTTTCATAAACTTAACTGGCTTTTAGCATGCCGAAAGAGAAATTACAGGTATATTGGGTATAAAAGGAAAATTACAAGTATATTGAATAAAAACAAAAAGAAGAATGTGAGATATTACAGATGAACCATTTGGTCTAGGGTCCCGGGGGTACACCTCTCCAACCGGCAAATTGGGAACCTTTTTCGGGGCTCTTATTTCAGCGAACTGAATAGTATGGTTGGTAGTTCACTTATATGATGGTGCTTTATGGTATCAGCTGGAATTTGGAAAGAACTATATTAAAAACCTGTTTGGCTCGCTTTTGGTTTACGTTAATTTAATATTACAGTAAAATTATGTTTTCTCCATGATCCATATCCTCATCAGGGTCACCTACAAGGTTAGAGAAGTTCTTAGAGAAAGGAAGATTTTATTATACGCTGGAATATATATGATCGTTCTGTGGATAATTGCCACATTCCTGTTCTACATCTTCGAGAAGATATCCTTTTTCGACTCATTTTACTGGGCGGTCACCACTACAACTACAGTGGGCTATGGAGATATATCGCCTGTTACTTTGGAGGGCAAGATAGTTTCCATAGTGGTGATGCTCAGTGGTATCGGAGTTCTTGGTCTTTTTCTGGCCTCTGCTGCCGACATCTTGATAGAAGAAAGTTTAAGAAGAAGGCGTTTTGTTAAATCCTATATGGAAAATCACGTAGTCGTACTCGGCTGGGACAAGAAACTGGAGACCGCAACTAAGGAGTTATTATCTGAAGACAAGCAGGTCGTCCTGGTTGCTGATGTAGAGAACATTCCTCTAGAGCATAAAAACCTGGTGTTCATTAAGGGAGACCCTGCAGATGATGAGAATCTGAAAAGGGCGAACGTGGAAAAAGCAAGGTTTGCCCTGATCTCAGGAAGGAATGATACAGAAACCCTTTTGATAGCCATAGCTGTAGAGAACCTCAATAGAGAAGTCAAGACCACCTGCATAGTTTCCGATTCCAAAGTGATCCAGGCCCTGGAGAAAGTGGGAGTGGACCAGGTCCTGTCCACGGACGAGTTTTTCGGGCTGGTACTATCCAGGTCTGTTCACGTTCCCCGAATATCCATTCTGCTCAACGAGATGATGTCCACCAGGGGTATGGATGTATATCAGGAGAAAATAGGGGAGCTTCAGGATAAGACATTCATGGAAGCCGTTAACTCCCTCAAACAGGAGCAAGAGGCGATCGCTGTAGGTATAGTCAGAAACGGTAAGGTCTTACTTAACCCCTCCAAAGAAGAAAAATTGCAGCCTGACGACGAGCTGTTGTACGTGGCCAAAAGGAAGCTGAAAACCTGAAACGGGTTTTCGTCTATTATTTATCCACCACTTTCACTAATCCGTTTTTCAGTTCTTTTCTGGCGGATCTGGCGGATATTTCTGGTAGAGCTCCTTTCTTCTCGCTTCCAGCAGATTCTCTTCAATACCGGCGAACTCTGCTGCCGATTGTACTTTAACCCCAGCATCTTCACCTTTAGAGATAACTTTTTCCATTTTCTCTCTCCAGTTAAAGTCTCTGGTGAGGTGGTGGTCAACGATGAGGTTCTTGACCTCAGTTTGGTCTATTAACTTTATGAGGTTTTCCACGGATTCCTGCAGAGATTTTCTGGAGTACCTGAATCCCAGCATGTAAGTCATGGGCCCATCGATGAACACTACGTGGGGGTTGGATTCTATCATGAACTCTATCTGGGCAGGAATAGACGGTCCCTCCACATCTGAAGAGTAAAGGAATCTGTGGTCGCCGTCATCGATGAGCACTTCTATGACGTAACCCAGTTTCTCACTTGTCCCGTGGAACACTGGCGGTGAGACGGCCATTGTGGTGTCATCGGTGTCACCGAAATTGTAAGTTTTTCCGTCGGCAAATTCAACTGATCCAGCGTTCTTAAGCTGTTTCATGAAATGTTTTCCCCGGTTCATCTGGCTCTTGTTTATCTTTTGTGTGGTGTGCTTGGCGAGCACCTTCTTTCCGTCAAATAAGGCGGACTCATCGGGGTTGTGGTGGTCGTAGTGGTAATGGGTGAACACAGCAACTTCCGATTTAGCTGTGTATTCCTTAATGTTCTCCCACAGCTCTCCCTCCTTCTGCTGCTCCATGGGGTGGGGTGGTAGCTTGTATCTCTTGGGTCCCAGAGCCACAGAGGGATCAATAATGATCTTAACGTCTTCAGTCTCCACAAAGGTACACATGCTCCTGGCCCCAAAAGAGTCGAACGCCAGAGGGGTTATTTGCATAATAAGTGTGTGGGCACTGGTTTTATTTAAGGTATTTGATTGCCGGATTAGTGGTTAAAAGAGGTTGGTTCAGGAGTTCAAAAAGGTTGATGGCCCAAAAAATAAAATGATTGGAGAGACCGTCTCCCTGAAAATTTTAAGGCCCTCTCTAACACAGCCCCAGTCTCTCCTGTAGACAGGTTGGCATTTCTAAATCTAGCCACCTCTCCAACCGGCAATAGGTATTTGTTTTTTTATAATTAATAATGTTATCGATTTTATCTCGGTCATAATCACCATGGATTGCTTTAGATCATTACCTAACACTTATTTTGGATTCGTTAACAGAGATTTACCGTTAAATAAAAACCGATTAAGGAGGTGCTGCTTATGGAAGGTTTATAATGAATACTTGAGTTTACATTAAGATTATTTTTAAATGTGTTGACTACATTAGTATATTCAATACTGTAATAGAAAGACTTTTAATCACCTATGATTATATTCATTATAATGATAGTGATTGTGGGTGTGATCGCAACCCTGATCGGACTACTGGGTTACTCACTTATACCACAAAAGAGGTTCGAAAATGAGAAATATCTATCCTCCATAGTCAATTTCTATATGGTAGTGTGCTTCACTCTATTTCTGCACACCTATACCCGATTCTTTAAAATAAACTACATGTTCCTGGAAGTCTTTTTCGGGTTCTCCATCACAGTTGCTGCAATTTACCTCTTATGGAATGTGATTGGCGTAAGCAAAGAAATAGACAAACAATTCGACTTTTTCAGGCTGAAGAACGGGGTTTTATACGCCTCTCTGGCATGGCTAATGGGTAAGGAATTCGCCTTCATAGACTCCTCTACCCTGTTCCTGCCAGGACTGATACTCTTCCCCTTATTCTTCGTCCTCCTCTATGCCTTCCTGGTGATGAAGGAAATGAACCTCCAGTTCTTCTACGAGAACTCCAGTGTATTCTCCAATTCATTCCTCTTGATACTTCTCTCCGGTCTTGCCGTCATCAGCATGGGGCAGAGCCCGGGTGCACAGGCACCAATCGAATTCTTGGCCGCCATCATAGCCCTCTACGTTGTGACCATGATGTTCAGAGCAGCAAAACCCTTCTTAAGTTGAACTTGAATAAAACATATTGCTAAACGATTTGTGAAAAGTAATAAGTAAATACTTAAAGAGATATCTCATCACGGATGTCGATGAGAGCATTTCTGGTGGTGGGGAACAGGGCTGTTACCAAGAAATTCAATCTGAACGACCTTCCCGGTGCTGCGGGCAGAATGGATATTTTATGCAGGTGTGTTGCTCAGGCATTGTTCTACTCTCACGGGGTCCGGAAGGATACCGAGGTCTATTTGCTGTTATTGGGGGGTGAGCCCTCCAAGGCAGTGAGGATTAGGGGGGGTGAAGTCAAATATATGTCCCCTGATGAGCGCAATATTGCAGGATTATTGCGGAAGGCGCTCCAGAATGAAAAAGGAGAGTGGAAGAGAAGCACACCCGGCATATATTCTGCTGTAAAGACCTTTGACGAGCTACTATATGAGCTATCCCACCAAAATACTTTAGTTTATCTTAGAGAAGACGGACAGGACATTAGAGAGACTGCCTCCCAGCTCAAGAACCCCTTATTCGTCATGGGCGATCACCTGGGATTAAGTGGAGAGATGGAAACAAAATTATCAGCTTATACGGACAAAGTGGTCTCTTTATCCCCAATACCTTTACAGGCAGACCAGTGCATCCTGATATCCCACTACGAGCTGGACAGATGCGAGATTGGTCAGGGCCAGTAAGGTTTGAGGGTTTAATGTTAGGTTAAGAGTTAAGAGTTAAGGTTTAAGGTTAGAATACTTATATCAGAAAATGGGAACTGTTTTTTGAATGCTTAAGTTGTGTCAGAAATGCAGGGATAGGCTTGAACTGCCCCTCAATACCTCAGATCCTGAAGAGTGCCTTCTGTGCAGTGGGATCCTGTGGAAGCCCGAAGATGTGGCTTCAAGAATGCTGGATGAGGTAGGAGATTACGAGTTCAATACGTATCTCATTGGATGCAAGCTGGAGGGTAGTGTAAGGGCTCTGGAAACCTACTTGATGGAACAATATGGTGTTGAAGAAGATAAGAGTATAAAGCTGGAGTTCAACCGAGAAGTGGGTAAGGCTCTCGGGACTTTGGTTCAAAAGAACTACTTACCTCAGAAGCCGGACGTCACCATCGTTTATAATCTGGAAACAGGTGATATAGAATTTGAAGTAAGGTCCCTCTACATCTATGGGAGGTATTTGAAGAGAGTGAGGGACATCTCTCAAACCGCCTGGCTGTGCAGGAGCTGCCAGGGTAAAGGTTGTGAGAAATGCGATTTCACTGGCAAGAACTACTATACATCGGTGGAAGAGCTAATAGTCAATCCTGCATTAGAGATAGCTCAGGGTAAAAGAGGAGTGCTGCACGGCTCCGGAAGGGAAGATGTGGACGCTCGGATGCTGGGCAATGGAAGACCGTTTATTCTGGAGATACAGGAACCACAGAAGCGGAACATTGATCTGAGCAGGCTGGAAAAAGTGGTAGCGGAGAGAGCAGAGGGAAAGGTAGCGGTGAGGGAATTGGAGATCACCGACTCCGATGATGTCAAGTTGATCAAAGAGGGGAATTACAACAAGACGTACAGGGCAAAGGTAGAGTTCAAAGAAGAGGTCGGTGAGGAAGAGCTAAAAAAAGCGCTGGAAAGCATTAGCAACCGGATCATCTACCAGAAAACCCCTTCCCGGGTCCAGCACAGAAGAGCTGATGTGGTCAGGGAAAGGAGAACTTACGATATCAGGCTTTCCCTTCACCGAGGGGACATTTCTGTTATTGAAATCGATGCTGAGAGTGGCCTATATATTAAAGAACTCATTAGTGGGGATGAGGGGAGAACAAAACCCCATCTGTCGGAAGTTTTAAATAACTCTGCAAGGGTGTCTAAACTTGACGTCATTAAGATTTGGGATAAAAATAATACAGTCAAAAAACTTACTGGGAGGTAAAATTATGGGATGGAAATCTCATGGTTTTCGATTTAGATCTGGAAAAAAGCTGAAGAAAAATGTAAGGGACAAAGGTATCAGGATAAGGAAATTACTCCAGGAATTCGAAGTAGGGCAACCTGTACATATCAATATTGAATCTGCATCCCATAAAGGTATGCCCCATCCTACGTATCAGGGAAAAACCGGTCAGGTTATAGGAAAAAGAGGTAGAGCATACCTGGTCAAGATAAAAGATGGTGGGAAGGATAAGACCATTATAAGTGCGCCAGAGCATCTTACACCACAAAAATAATATTTATTTAATTCTGGTCTTGTTAGAAATTAAATTGGTTTGGTGTGAATAATGACCTTTAAAAGAGTTAGAGAATTTGATTATATAACTACGGCTGAGGCCAAAGAGGTACTGGAAAAGGTAATCGAAGAGAGGAAGGAAGAATCCGAACTCTTATTTGAGACCAGAAGGTCAATGAACCATCTCAGGACGTTCTCCAAGATACCTGCCGAGCAGGCTGCACAACTTGTTGATGAGCTTGCACAACTCCCACAGGTGGGTAAGAAGGATTTGGCGGTAAAATTGGTGGACATAATGCCCCGTGTACCCGATGAGGTTAGGACTATTTTCGCTAAAGAAAGGTTTACGCTGAGTACAGAGCAGATACAGGAAATACTCCAAGTCATCGACAAATACAGGTAATTTTTAAAAAAAAATAAATAGCTTTTGGTGAATTTTATTATTAGAGGAGTATTTGTATGGATAAGACCAAGACTACCCGACAACCACAGAGCAAGAACAAGGAGAAAATGGAAGACTACGCTTACATACTTGACTTCATGCCCTACGGCCATCCGGATGATAAGCGCCCCATCCATAAAAGAGAAGCTCTCGCACAGGTTGTGGGAGAGAAAAAGTTCACACTTCTTGAGGTCAGTGTAAAGAAAGGGGCAAACCCTCTGGTAATGGACAGGACTTTCATTGGGAAGGGAGAAAGAGACATAGTCCACAAGATCAAAAGGAGATTGAGCTACGAAGAGATCACTCCCGCCGCAAAATCAGAGCTGCCCTACGTTATAGAGCACATAATCAGTTCAGATGAGCCAAGATTTGTTGATATATTCAATAAAGCGGAGCCCATAACCACCAGACTGCACCTTCTGGAACTGTTCCCTGGCGTGGGGAAGAAGACCATGTGGGCCATAATAGACGAAAGAAAGAAGAGGCCTTTTGAGAGCTTTAAAGACATCTCCGGAAGGGTTAAAGGTCTGCAGCACCCTGAAAAGCTCATCACCAATAGAATACTCTACGAGATGCAGAATCCCCGCACGAAGTACAAGATCTTCGTCACCTAATCTTTTTTGATTTATGCCCAAATTGGGTCAGCACGTTCTCTCCGATGAACGGGTTATCCGCAGATTGTGTGAGTACGCTGAACTAAACCGCAAGGATACTGTTCTGGAGGTAGGCTGTGGTTCTGGAAACATAACTGCACTACTGCTGGACAGAGCGGCTAAGGTCATTGGCATCGAAATCGACAATAGATACGTCCAGATCCTCCAGGAGAGATTCCACGAGGAGATAGGGAGTAGGAGACTGGTACTGGTTCAGGGAGATGCACTTAAAATCGATTTCCCCTCATTCAATAAGTTCGTATCCAATATACCTTACAATATCTCTTCTCCCATGACCTTCAAACTCCTCCAGCACGATTTCGATTTAGCGGTCGTGATATATCAAAAAGAGTTTGCAAAGAGGATGGTGGCCGAACCGGGGACCAAAGAATATGGGAGGTTGAGCGTGGTATTAAGGTCTTACTGCAAACCACAGCTCATGGAATCCGTACCAAAAGGCGCTTTTAAGCCCCACCCGGAAGTAGCTTCTGCCGTAATCCGTTTGGTGCCCCACCCCCAGTTCGAGGTGAACAACAGAGAACTGTTTGAGGATATGGTGAAATTCGTTTTCAGCCGGAGAAGAAAAATGGTGGGAAAGACCTTATCCCAGTGGAGCAAATCGAGAAAAATAGAGCTAGAAATTCCGGATGAGCTGATAAAAAGAAGACCAGAAGAAATCGAACCAGAATTTTACGCTCGACTGGCGAATTCAATATGATAGATGATACAATGGATGATATAATGGATCAGGTTTATCCTCCTTCAGAAGATTCTGAACTCCTCTTAGAAGCTGCTTTACAGGAAGTCCGGGCAGAAGATGATGTGCTGGAAGTAGGAGTTGGCAGCGGCTTTGTCTCATCTCAATTATTAGGAAAGTGCAGGTCTTTAGTAGGAACAGATATCTCCCCTCCTGCCTTAAATGTGGCCAGGAAAAAGGGGGTAGAGGTCCTGAGAACGCAATTCGCCCGGGGGATAACGAAGAGATTCAGTTTGATCCTGTTCAACCCTCCATACCTGGAACTAGAGGAAAGGGAGAAGCAGGGGAAGGACAACAGAGACTGGATGAGAAAAGCTATAGATGGTGGCGAGCACGGCATAGAGATTACTTCTATGTTCCTGTCCGAAATAGGAGACGCTATGGCTCCTGAGGGAAGGATTATCCTGATTATCTCCTCTATCAACTTCCCTTATATCGAGAAAGAGATAGAGGAATATGGATTTGTGTATGAAGCCCTGCTGAAGGAGAGGGTGTTCTTTGAGGAGCTATACGCTCTCAAATTGCGGTTGGGTTGTTTATAATTCATTCTTTTCAGCTCTTTTCTACTGGATGTCTTATTGACTTTCCACTGTTTCTTCCCACACGCGGTCAATGTACTTGGTGGGGTCTACGCCGTGGCTTTTGGCGATGAGGAGGGCAACAACTTCCATATTGAGCACGTTACCCAGCTCATCCTGTTTCTGGTTGACCATGGCAGTAACCTCACTTACCTCTTTTCCGGTGGTATGGGATACCTCCCATATTATCTCGTCAAGCGATGAAGAAGAAAGAACCTTTTTTAGCTCTGGCTTGAAACCCAGAGGTATCTCTATACTGTCCACATCAAAAGAGGGTTTGAGATTGTCCCTCTCCTCAACCAGCAAACCCTTTTTGAGTGCCGTATCCACCACCTGCTTGCTTTTTTCGTGGGTAAACCAGTTCAAATCAAAGGAAAGTACGTAGTTGAGCTCGGACCGGGTGACTTCTTTTTTCCCCTTGCTCCTGAAGGCGGCAGCGATAACGTTGCGAAGCATGTGGGTCGTATAAGCCAGATGAATATATCTTTTGCTAATTACGACAGGATTAATAATAAATTAAAATAATTTAAAAACAAGTTCATATCAACTTCACATCCATATGCCGTAAACTTCTTTCCTGCATTGAGGGCATTTGCCGTCATCTATCTCGTTATGGAGTACCTTGTGGCTGTAGCGGTGAATTAGAAGTTTGTTGCAGCGGGGACAATATGTGCTCTCGTATTCATGTCCTGGAACATTCCCCACGTATGCGAACTCAACTCCTTTATCCCTTGCAACTTTCACCGCATTCTCCAAAACATCAACCCTGGTAGGAGTTTCGCGATACCTGAAGGCCGGGAAATATCGGGTGAAGTGTAGGGGAACTTGACTGCCAGCGTAATTGAGGTGATCCTCCATTACTTCTTCTATGGTCTGTTTATTGTCATCTATCCCGGTCACCAGCAACTTGACCACCTCCACATGCACTCCCTTTTTAGTAGCATACCTTATGTTGCGCCACACCTTTTTGGTCTCTCCTGAGCATCCGTGGTGGAACGATCTCTCATTCTTTACATCGAAATTCACTGCATCCAGACCCACATCCATCAGTTTTTTCAATGCTTTAGGGGTAGTGTAACCGTTGGAGACCATGGTACACCCCAATCCACTCTCTCTTGCCACATGGAAGAGGTCCAGCAGGTATTCGAACAGGAGTGTTGGTTCATTCAAGCTGGCGCAAATGGTGGAATCACCGTTATCCAGAGCTGCATCAACTAACTCTCTCGGCTCTACTATATAATGGTCTTGAAAAGGAGGTTTTCGGGAGATGTGCCAGTTCTGGCACCAGGGACATTGAAGGTTACAGGAGTATGAGGAGAATGTCATGCTGGTTGACGATGGAAGGAAATGGTAAAACGGTTTGACCTCTATGGGCCTGCTCTCTACAGCACTGAGATTTCCGTAGGTGAAGGTGTAGAGGTCTCCATTCCTGTTAACTCTGGTGTTGCACAAACCCATTTCGCCTTCTGGTATCCTGCAGCGGTTCCAACAGAGATCACATGATACAGCACCATTTTTCGTGTCGAATAGCTCGGCCTGGTGCAGCTGATCGTACTTCATCTGATCTATGGTGGTGTAAACTATTAGTTAATTTTTGAGCCAGTTATGGTTCTATCGGACATCATTTTTTTACAGCAACATTTATGTTCGGTAATTATACGATTATAATAATGAGTAAGTTGTTAAATGATCTCCTCAATCTTGTCACTGGAAGAATGATATTATTCAGCATTATTTTAGGAGCTATTTACTGGATCGTAGAACCTCTTATCCTTCACAGAAGCGATCTCATGGAGCAGATAATAGCTCCATACTGGCATGAGTTCTGGATGCGGTTCATGGTCATTGTAGCCCTAATATTGTTCGGGGGGATAGCCCAGTTCTCCATAAACATCAGGAAGGGGGTTGAGGGAGCGCTCAGAGAGAGTGAAGAGCGTCTGGAAAGTGCGAACAAGGAGTTGAAGAAAACAGACGAGCTCAAAACCCAGTTCTTGAATGTGGCCTCTCATGAGCTCAGGACTCCCTTAACACCCACAATCGCTCAACTGCAGATGACACTCCAGGGATACTTCGGTGAACTCAATGAAGAGCAAAAAAGGAGTCTTGAAATTGTTTTAAGGAACACCCAAAGTCTGGACCGCCTAATCGAGGACATACTGGATATATCCAGACTGGAATCTGGGACCATGAAGTTCATTATGGATTGGAATGATCTTAATGACGTTATAAATTGGGCTGTAGAGATGATGAAGCCCAAGGCGCTTGAAAGGAATATAGACATTGAAATGAAGCTGGATAAGGTTCCACAGATAGTAATGGATAAGGACAGAATATCTCAGGTTATTGTCAACCTTATAAACAACGCCATCAAGTTCACTGAAGAAGGGAGCACCATCTTTGTGGGTATGAAAGATGATGAAGAGCGGGCAATGATTTACGTGAAGGACACGGGTCCGGGTATAAAAGATGAGGATATTGAAAGAATATTCAAGCCTTTTGAGCAGGCTGCGATAAATAAAGCAGGGGAAGAAGGCTCAGGTCTGGGTTTGGCAATATGTAAAGGGATTGTGGAGTTCCACGGGGGAAAGATCTGGGTAGAGAGTGAGCAGGGAGAGGGCTCCACATTTAGTTTCACCATCCCATATGAACAGGAGGTTAGAGAGGTTAAAGCTGAGGCAAGTTCACTCAGTTTCACTTGAATTGGAGGTATTCGTGTATGAGTATGAGTAAAGTGATGGTGGTTGACGACAGCCAAGATATAGCCGAGAGCTTAAAGGCTCTCATGGATAAAGAAGGGTATGAAACAGATACAGCTTCTGACGGGGAGGAGCTACTGAATAAGGTAGAAGATTTCCAGCCCGATCTGGTCTTGCTGGATGTGATGATGCCCGGATTGAGCACCAGAGAAATACTGGACAGGCTGAAGGAAAGAGGGATGAAATCATTCAAGATCATATTGATCACGGTGGTCAGGTTCTCTGAAGAAGAGATCCAGCAGCTGATGAGAGACTCAAACATTGTGGACTATATTACCAAGCCTTTTGACGTAATGGATGTATCTAAGAGGGTGGAAAAGGCTCTATCAGGAGTTGGATATGAAGGCCAGTGACAGTGAGTTTGTGGATATAAAATACTGGAAAGAAGTCACGGAGGAAGTAGACGACATATCAGTTGATAAGTGGAATATAATGCTCTTAAATCATGATTCCATGGAGATCGAGGAGTTCATGCCGTTCTTCAAAAAGTTGTCTAATGCCAAAAGGATAGTCTATATATCCCTCACCAGAACCTGTAGCCACATAAAACCCTATTTCAGAGAGCCGTATTTCGATAAGGATTCCCGGGTCTTTGTTATTGATTGCGTCTCACGGGGAGTATTCGGAGATAAAAAACAGAAGAAATCAGAGGACTGCATCTTTGTCAACCCTCCATCCAATATGGAAAAGGTGCAAAGATTGATCGGCAAGTCTCTGGAGAAGATAAAACCTCAGTATATCATATTTGATTCTCTGAGTCATCTCATCGAGTTTTCATCTTCAGAGGGAAAAGCTCTTCTCGGCTTTTTCAATTATTTAAGAGACCACAGTTCTGATTGTAAATTCATTTTATTGTATGATAACTCCTACGCCTCAAAAAAAGTGCCAAAAGCTTATGTAGACATTATCCTTAAGATCGAAAGAGAAAAGAGTTTGGTGACCTGGAGAGATTGACATAACTAATCCCGGTCAAATGTTAAGCTCTTGAAGGTGTTTTATCAGCATGTCATTTTCTTCTTCATTACCTACCGTTATCCTTATATGTCTTCCATCCAGGCCCATAAGACCTGCAAGATCCCTGACGATCATTCCTTTCTCTTCCAGTTTTGAGGGAACGTCGTCTCCTGTATTCACTTTCACCAGAAGGAAGTTCGCTTCGGAGGGATAGACTTTGAGGAAATCGAATTCTTCCAGCTCCCTGGCCAGTCTTTCTCTTTCTTCAATTATCTTATCCCTGACCCCCTGATAATAGTCAAGGGAATTGAGGGCAGCGATACCCACTTTACTGGCGACACTGGAAATGCAGAATGGAGGTCTGGTCCTCTCCAGAGCGGCAATTATTTCTTCATTTCCCACAGCGTAACCTATGCGCAGTCCGGCGAGAGCAAAGAACTTGGAGAATGTGCGAATTACGAGCAGGTTATCATATTTATCCACCAGATCAAGGCCAGTCTCCCCACCGAACTCGGCGTAAGCCTCATCAAGTATAACGTAACCAGACTGCTTCTTGAGGATCTTTTCTACCTCGCTGAGGGGGATAGTGTTTCCCGTGGGGTTGTTGGGGGAGCACAGAAAGGTCAATTTGGAATCCGGTATTTCATCTGCATTTATGTTGTAGTGGGGAACTTCTATGAAATTTATACTGGCATCCCTCATCATGGCGAAAATGGCGTAAAGAGTGAAGCTGGGTAAAGGGATTGTTACCTGGTCCAGAGCGTCCACCACCACGTCACACATATATCTCAGTATGTCTCCTGCCCCATTGCCTACGGCGATATTGGATTTATCCACCTGAAGATAAGAAGAGAGAGCACTCTTCAGCCCATTATAGTAGGGGTGAGGATACCTGTTTATCCCTTCTAAGCTTCTCTTGAACTCTTCTTCGACTTTTTTTGAAGGCGGGAAGGGGTTCTCATTGGACGCGATTTGAATGACCTGTGACTCTTCCAGACCGTATTTTCTGGCCAGATCTTCTGGAAACATCCCTGCATCATAGGGGTTGATCATATTAACCACATTTCTTATCATACATTCACCTGTTTACCTAAACATGAAATGGTTTTCCCCACGATAAATAAAAATAATAAAAAATTTATTCTTCAAGCTTCTTTTTGAGGACTTCGACCATCTGCTCCAGCTTGTCTATCTCTATGAACTCGAACTCTTTTTCTCCGGAGCCTGAAAGGTTCCAGAAGACTCTGGCTACTACCGGTAAGAGTTTACCTGCGTAGCCTGGAGCATAGGGCAGCAAAGCTGCGGCCATATCTCCGATAGCTTCTAAATCTTTCTTATTCAGCTCTGAAACTTTCTCACTCGCCAGTCCGAGAAGTGTGATCCCTGATCCCACTAATTTCTCCCTGGCAGCGTAATATTTTGCAGATTCGCTGGTTATACGATGAACACCCATATCAACACCTCCTATATGTCCAGATATTTCATTATTTCCCACGGGGTTATATAAAGGCAGTACTGGTTCCACTCGTCGAACTTCAGGCTGACGAATGAATCAAATATGTGACTGCCCAAAACGTCTTGCATAACCTCGTCGCTGGCCAAATTGTCTATTGCATCCCTCAGATTGGTGGGCAACTCGCCCACTCCGTATTCCCTCTTCTCTTTGGGGGTTAGCTCGTAAACATCAACAGTCAAGGGATCTCCAGGATCTATTTTCTTCTTAATGCCATCCAGCCCTGCTGCCAGTTGTGCAGAAATACCCAGATACGAGTTGCAGCTGGGGTCACCACCTCTATACTCCACCCTTATCGCTGAGGGCTTCTTCAAATACATGGGGACTCTCACCAGTGAACTCCTGTTCCTCAGGCTCCAGCAGATATTGATGGGTGCCTCAAAACCGGGCACAAGTCTCTTGTAGGAGTTGACGGTAGGGGCACACAACGCGGTTAACGCTTTGGCGTGCTCCAGCAACCCTCCAACGTAATATCTGGCAGTTTGGGACAGCATATTCTCGTCATCCGGGTCAGCAAAGGCAGGATCTCCTTCGAAGGGGTCACCATTCCACAGGCTCTGATGAACATGCATTCCGCTGGCGTTATCCAGATAGACTGGCTTGGGCATGAATGTGGCGAGGAAACCGTGAAACATGCCTATATTCTTTGCGGCGAACTTATAGAGGTAAAATGCATCTCCTACCTCTTTAAGTTGTTTTGGCTTGAAGTTGAGCTCCACCTGACCAGCAGTGGCAACCTCATGGTGATGATACTCGATATCAATACCCAGCTTTTCCAGATGGTGCACCAGCTCATTCCTGTATTCCACAGTAGTATCTTCGGGAGGAGACCTGAAATAACCCTCTTTGGGTCTTATAACATAACCGTTGGGATCTATTTCCGAGCTCTCCGGCACAACTCTGGGAGGGCCCCATGAGTCTCCAGCACCTCCATTGGGAGACACCCATAAATCGTAGTTGAGGTTTTGAGGGTTCATACCCTCCAACAAGAAGAACTCGATCTCAGGACCGAAAACTGCACTCATTCCCTGACTCGCCAGCTTATCCTGAAGTTTTTTGGCCACATAACCTCGTGGATCGCAATCGGCAACATCTGTACCCCATGCCTCGTAAACATTCCCGAACATGATTGCAGTCTTTTGGATGGGATTATCTATCCAAGGGACAATCTTGAGGGTTGAGGGGTCAGGTTTCCACACCATGTCGCTCATCTCGATGCTCTTGAACCCTCTTACAGAAGATCCGTCAAATCCTACACCATCTTCAAATACATCTCCCTGAGTAAATTCCCTGGAAGGTATGGAAAACATCTGCAGAATGCCGCGAACATCTGTAAATGCGCACAGTATCTGTTTTACGTTATTGTCCTCCAGTAATTTTTTAGCTTCTTCCACATTATCACCTTCGAATTTTTTCGAATCTTTAGTATATGAATATATAATCTTTTTCATTCTCGTTTGTTTTCTGAGCGATTTTCAACAATTTTTTATATACTCATAAAAAATCACAATGTGAGACCACGATAAAAAAAGATAAATCAAGGTGGGGAGATTCTAATCTATGGGAGTTATACTGCAAGTTGCCCTCGATGTTCTCGAGCTCAGGAGAGCCATAGAGATCGCAGAAGAGTCCATAAAAGGTGGTGCTGATTGGATCGAAGCAGGCACTCCCCTGATAAAGAGTGAGGGAATGAACGCCGTCAGAGAACTGAAAAAACTTGGTTACCCCGTTATAGCCGACATGAAGACCGTAGATACAGGTAGAGCTGAAATTGAAATGGCTGCTCGAAGCGGAGCTGACATTATTGTTGTCCTGGGGGTGAGTGCCGACTCAACCCTCCTGGAAGCTTTAAAGGCTGCCCGGAAGTATGGCAGCAAAGTTATGGCGGACCTCATCAATTCTCCTGAACCCGTCAAGAGGGCAAAAGAGCTAGAAGAACTGGGAATCGATTACCTTAATGTTCACGTAGGTATCGACCAGCAAATGACCGGAACAGACCCCATTGAAGTCCTCAAGAACGTTCTGCAGGAAGTAAATATTCCTGTTGCGGTTGCGGGAGGATTGGATGCTGAAAGAGCAGCATTTTGTGCATCATTGGGAGCGAGCATAATAATCGTGGGCAGCAGCATCGTAAAATCAGGCGATGTCACCCAATCGACCAGAAATGTCCGGACAGCATTAGATGGAACCAAACAGCAGGAATTGGGTAAAAAGAGCAAGGATGAAGAGATCAGAGAACTGCTCAATAAGGTCTCTACTCCCAACATAAGCGATGCCATGCATCGTGCATACGGCATGAAAGATGTTTACCCCCTCATTAAGGGGAAGAAGATAGTAGGGAAGGCAGTAACCGTTTACACCATGCAGGGTGACTGGGCCAAACCGGTTGAATCCATAGACGTAGCCGGAGAGGGAGATATAATAGTCATAAAGACCGCAGGAGATAGAGAGGCCGTATGGGGGGAGCTGGCATCTCACAGCTGTCTAAATAAAGCCATTGAAGGCGTTGTGGTGGATGGGGCAGTAAGAGACGTCGATGATATCCGGGAGCTGGGCTACCCCATTTTCGCCAGAAAAGAACTTCCCAATGCTGGAGAATCAAAGGGGTTCGGTGAGATAAACGTCAGAATAATCTGTGGAGGACTGGAGGTCAATCCCGGTGACTGGATCGTCGGTGACGACAATGGAGTAATGGTCCTCCCCAAACAGCAGGCATACGAGATTGCCAGAAGAGCTCTTGAGGTTAAAAAACATGAAGAACGGGTCAGAGCAGAGATAATGGAAAAGAAGAGGACCCTCGCCGAAGTATCAGAGCTGTATAAATGGGAAAAAGTCCAGTAAACTTTTTAGGATCCAGGAATGATTCAGAAAATAACAGGAGTAAGCGATTACGGCTATCGGATGGCGAAGGTGCTCATTCTGAGGAGTTTCTCTACTCTGGGGCTGACCCACACGATCCTGTCCCATCCTCCTTCGCTGGCGAGGAAGTTATCGCTCTTGAGGTAGGAAAAGCTGGCTCCCAGAAATCCATCTACCTGTTTTCCCAGCATCATCTTCTCCATCTCCTTAAAGGTCAGGCCCAAGGGAGTCTTACCGGGGTATTCTTTGTCCACTATACCGAAGCCGTCCTTTTCGGGTATGTAAAAGATAATGACCTGCTGCAGCATCCCCGAGGGGAGTGGATGGTCCAGAACAGCATGCAGTTTTGCTCTTTCAAAATTTCTGTCGCTGAGCTCTTCAATAGCCCGGTTCACTCCTTCAAATTCGCCATCACCGAGCTTTTTACCTTTATTTATCTTCACATAGAAATTGGGCCGTCTTTCTGCTGAGGCCCAGGATATACCACAGGGGGATGGTCTATCAGGAGTAATGATACAAACGTGATGGGGCAAGTGTTTTTGACAGGAAGTGCAGCAAAAATAAAAGGATTCCTCCATTTCTCTCACATCAGCTAACTGAGCTTTACAGCTCTGGTCCATAGGCTTAATCTATGGCTTATAATACATAAACATTTTTGTTTAAAATTAATCATGATTTTCCAATTTTACTTATTAATAATTACAAATTGCCCTTTCACTTCAATAATCATTCAAAATTTAACAAGGACATTGAAAAGAAGACATATAAATTTGACCATTCAACCTGTTCATTATGAAACAGATCGGTATTGTAGGTGCTTCCTCCTGTGATGAAAAAACTTATGATATGGCGTTCCACATAGGTAAAATGCTGGCCCAGAAGAATTGTACGGTGATCAATGGCGGTTTGGGTGGAGTTATGGAGGGCAGCGCCAAAGGAGTTCGTAGTGAGGGAGGAACTGTTATAGGCATACTTCCCGGTGAGAAACGTTTGGCAAACCCTTTTATTGGGGTCTCGATCGCCACGAATATGGGGCACGCCAGAAATATGGTAATAGTGCATTCCAGCGATGCCATAATAGCTGTCGGTGGAGGATACGGCACCGTTAGCGAGATCTCCATTGCCCTCAAAGAGGGGAAAAAGGTGGTCGCCATTGACCCGCCAGTAACTTTCCCTGACCTTGTAGTGTGTGAGAGTGCCCCAGAAGCCGTAGAGAAAGCGCTGGAGGAATAAATAAGTTTAAATCGGATAACGAGTGGTTGGGTAGTGGTTGGGTAATGGTTGGAGAACAGGTGGAGAATTGTTTGGAGGATTTGATATGAAGACTGTATCGGTTAAACTGGATATGAATGATATGGCAGATATCACTTCTGAAGTGGAAGAATTTGTGAGGGAGAGCAATAAAGGCGAGGGGGCTGTGCTGGTGTTCAATGTAGGCTCTACGGGAGCGATAACCACCATCGAGTACGAGCCAGGTCTGAAGAAAGATTTTCCCCGGATACTGGACAAACTGGCGCCTTATGGGGAGAACTACGAGCACCACAAGACCTGGCATGATGATAACGGCTCAAGCCACGTCAAAGCCAGCATTATAGGCCCCAGCTTGACCATCCCCTTTCAGGATAACAGACTGGTCCTGGGGACGTGGCAGCAGATAGTGGTGATGAACTTCGATACCGGCAGAAGAGAAAGGAAAGTGGTGTTAACTATACTCTAACTTCTAATTATTTATACTCTGATCAAATGGAGAACAGCAAACGAATCTGGGCTTGAACCCAAATTAAATCAGGTTAAGCTTTTCAGCCTTCAGCTTTAACGCATCTGACTGACCCTTAAAAACCACACTTCAAGTTTTATACAGCTTACAGCTTCGCAATCGTATTCTGTGCAGCCGAAGCAGGGGGGAAGACCGGTGAGGTCTTCCATTTTTTCCATTACGTACTGCAAGCTGAACTCATCTTCTTGCTCTTCTTCAATTTCAGCATCGGCAGAGACTATCTTGAAGGTTTTAACTCCATCAACAACTATTTCTACTCTCCTGATAAGGTCTTCCTTCTCCAGCTTTCGAAGAATACGGGAACACTTACTGCTGTCAATACTCAACTCTTTCCACAGATCTTTTTGAAGGATGGATCCTTTCTTCTCCAGAATGTCAAGTATTTCCTCTCTGGTATCCATTTTATGGCTTCCCCTGGTTACTTATTCTTCATGAGGTTGGATCATAATAACATTATTTCCTCTTAGAACCAGGTTTCCGAGACTCCTGACTTTTTCTCCATTCCTGTACTCAACAGCATTGCTGAGAAATATGTTCATGTAGTCGTCAACGCTTTCCAGCTTGCCCACCAAATTACTCTCGTCTCCCTTCATTTCCACTCTAATTCCTTTTCCAATGAGCGACTTTACCATCTGGTTTGGTAGCATCCTATCACCTCTGTTTGAATATGGCAACCAAATATTTTATAGTTATGGTCTTTATGGAGCAAAACTGAGAAAATCGCTAACTCACTTTTAAATGAGCAGCCAGTCAGCTTTGCTAACCATCTTCACTGTGCCAACTATCTAACGAAATTAATCAATTTTTTTGGCCGTGAAGAAACACAGTATCAAAAACCGTATATATATCTTCTGTTTCCATCTTATATGCATATTCTGGTCACCGGTGGCGCTGGTTTTATAGGAAGCTATATAGTGGACAGGCTCGTTTCCAAAGGGCATAAGGTAACTGTTTTGGATGATCTGAGTTCAGGGAGCCCTGAATTTGTCAATAAGGACGCTGAGTTCCATGAAGTCGATCTGGCCTATGATAACGAAAAGATTGGCAGGCTGATGGAAGGTGTAGAGCAGGTGTGGCATATCGCTGCTGACCCGGAGGTAAAGATCGAAAATAAGGAGCCTGAAGTGATATACAGGAACAATGTGCTGGCCACATTCAACCTCCTGGAAGAGATGAGAAAAGCCCAAATCAATGAAATAATATTTACATCTACGTCCACGGTATATGGAGAGGCCAAACAGATCCCCACGCCCGAAGAGTATCCTACCATCCCCATCTCGTTATATGGAGCATCAAAGCTTGCTTGTGAGGCTCTCATATCTTCTTACTGCTATAGTTTTGACATGAGGGGGTGGCTCTACAGGTTCGCCAATGTTATCGGTAAAAGAAGCAATCATGGGGTCATTTACGACTTTATCCAGAAGTTGAGGAGCAATCCCGGGGAGCTGGAGATCCTGGGTGATGGGGAGCAGAACAAGTCGTATATATACATATCAGACTGTGTGGATGCCATGTTCTCCGGTCTGAAGGCTGAGGAGACTGTCAACATCTTTAACATAGGCAGTGAAGACCAGGTTAAGGTTAAAAAGATAGCTCAAATAGTTGGTGAAGAGATGGGGCTGGAACCGGATTTCAGTTTCACTGGAGGGGACAGAGGATGGAAGGGCGATGTTCCTGTAATGCTGTTGTCCATTGAAAAACTTAAAAAGCTTGGATGGTCTCCCCAGTTCAATTCGGAGAGTGCTGTGAGGAGAGCCACCAAGGATCTACTCCAAAATTGATTACGTAGAATATTAGTTTATACAAAACCTCAAAAATTGATTTAATTTTTCTATTTAACGACACATATTATTTATACAGTTCATACTTTCTCATCGGCGCGTTTTCTCCTATAACGAATATTAGAAGACCATTTTAGCCATAAAAAGCTTAAATCAACTGTTTAAATTCATCATATAGCAACCAAAATCTTTATATTTTTGTTTAACAAATTTTATTCATGGTAAGGGTTTTTGGAAGACTGGAAAATCGAATCTGGAACGAAATAAAAGCAGATATCCACCGGTTAGAGAGAATGACAGGGATACTCAGAGCACAGAGAGGTAAAGCCGATATGAACAAAAATTATAATCCGGAAAAATTTAAGTTCTTCAGGAAACTCCATAAAAAACCTCCAGTAGCTAAAAATATTTCATATGAATACTTGAGAGAATATGAAAACAATTCAGAAGTAAAGCTGTGCAGATTATATAATCAAATGAGGTTTACTCATCTGGGAATTAACAGAGATGACCTGACACCCAAAAAAGGCCGATAAATCCAGTGAATACATAGAAATAATCAATTTACACATAATTAGTTTGGAATATGGGGTGATCCTACAACCCTTCTACCCCTTCAACTCCTTTTAATCCTTAAACATATTGTATATTACCTGTTATCCTTCAATTCTCCTCACGGAAAGGTGAAATTCCGGCAAACTGATTATTACAATAAAAAGATTCGATGTGAAAAAGGTAAAACCCTTTTCAGGCTTTATACAGTTCTTTACCGAATTCTACGAGACCGCCCTTCTCGATTATCCTCTGCAGGAAGTCCGGAAACCTCTTGATCTCATAGTCCACGTTTTTAGTCCTGTCAGTAAGGATACCCTTATCGTAGCCTACCTCCAGCTCGTCACCATCCTCTATCTTGTCGGCGTCCTGGCACTCCACAACCTTTAAGCCGATATTTATGGCGTTCCTGAAGAATATCCGGGCATAAGATTTGGCTATCACTGCCTCGATCCCGCTGGCTTTCAGGGCGATGGGGGCATGCTCTCTGCTGCTTCCGCAGCCGAAATTCTCATCAGCGACCACAAAATCCCCTGACTCCACACTCTCTGCGAACTCTGGTCTCACATTCTCGAAGACGTGTTCAGCCAGCTCCGAAGGCTCATTGATGACCAGGTATTTGCCACCTATTATAGCGTCAGTATCAATATTGCTACCAAATTTCCATGCTCTTCCCATAGTTTTAAGGCAGAGCTCACAGCTTTAAAAGACTAACTGTTATGTGAAGCTCCATAAACCACCCTCACCCTTGATCTACTCTGTTTTTATTTCTTGATTTTTTCATTGGTTTCCTCAGCTGGGAATTCAACTATATCCGGGCGTACATCTACCTCTTTTATGGGATTGAGGCTAACATGATGGGTGGTGTTTACATTGTGAATATTTTCTCTTTAAAGAGATTGATTTCCAGAACCAGTAAATTATCAAACCCTAAAACCAATTAGAAAGAGTTCAAACCGTTATTTTGCCAAAAGCTATTTATATTTTAAATTACTGACTGTGCTATAAGAGGAGGTGATTGTAAATGGCTGGAATACCAACAGCACCTATTGATAGGTTGATGAGAAACGCTGGAGCACCACGGGTAAGTGAAGCTGCCAGCAAAAAGATGGTTGACGCACTCGAAGAATATACCGAAGAAGTGGCCAGAAAGGCCGTAGATATCGCCAGGCACTCTGGCAGAAAGACCGTCAAAGTTGAGGACATTAAACTGGCCCTCAAACAATAAACCACACACAAAACATCCTCATTTTTTTAAATACTAATAACAACTTATCGAACTTTACAGTTTGCTCTGCTCCAGTAATTCGTGGGTGGCCGATTCTTCTTTTCTCAACTGGTCTAATTCCTTTTTAATCCTCTCCGTCTGCTCCTGAACGATATTCATTACCTCATCCTTCCCGTACCTATCTTTAAGCTCCAGAGCAGATATTATTATGGCTAAGGGGTTCCGAAGTCTGTCTGCGGCTAGATCGAATTGGCTGAGGTTCTTGGCAAGCTGCTCCATAGCAGTCACCTTATCCTGCTCCACCTCATAAGCGTTCAAGGCGAAGGATATATTATTCGCCAGCTTTTTCAGGAGCGTGATCTCCTCATCACTGAAGTCTGAGTTGGAGTGGATGGTGATGATCCCCTGACGACCTTCATGCATTAAGGGTATAGACAGAGCATACTTATGTGGTTGTTCAGTGCATCTCTGACACAATTCACTGTCCGTTGACATCTTCATTGGCTGTCCCTCTAGTGCTCCATTAACAGAAGGACACTTGCTGATTACGTTACTTATTGCTTTAGCACTGACCCCTGCAGACTTAACAGGTACCAGCTCACCATCCCTAATGGTGCAGGCGAATATATCATCATATAACAGCTTTAAATTCCGGCAAACGGTATCCAGCACTATCTCAGGCTTCTTTATTCTGGCAACTACTTCATTGGTCTCAGATATAACTCTAAGCAACCTATTCAGTCTCCTTATATGAGTCACGTCTAATAGTGAAGCTACAGATTTCGTTGTTCCCGGTATCAAATCTATGGTTATGAATATGTCTCTGACCTCCCCCTTCCGGTCCACCAACCTGAATTCGTATTTATTGGGCATCTCTTCTCCCTCTCTTCTTCTGGAGTGATAACCCATCATCCTTTCAAGGTCTTCGGGGTGAACGAATCCGGTCCACTTCACCTTTCCCTCGATCTCTTCTTTGCTGTACCCGGATAACTTCTCGCACTCCTTATTTGCCATACTTATGGTAGTATCTTCATCAATTACGATCATAGCTGTTCCTGTATGCTCAAAAGTGGCCCTATACCTCGCCTCACTCTCTTTTAGTCTTTCCTCTGCCATGAACTTTGACCTTGCGAAAGCCAGGTCGTCAGCCACTTCCTGAAGCAAACTGATTTCATCCTCACTTATTTCAACATCCTCGTCAAGAGTAACCAATAACAGACCAATGATCTGCCTGTTCCCTCTCATGGGGATAATGGAAGATAAACAGTTCCCACGACCATGTTTTCTGTATGCACAGCTCTCACAGACTTTTTTATTGACAACACACAATTCTCCACTCTCAATAACTGCTTTAATACACTGAGGAACCTTCTCACCATCCCCAAATGATAAGCCGTTATAATTAAAGAAGTCAGGTATTCCAGCCCCTTCTGCTCCAGTTCTTGCTCCAGCAACGGGAACGATAGAATTATTCTCGTTCAGCAATGCAATACTACATCCAAGGTATCCTCTGTTCTCCAGTAATAGCTTACAGGCACCATTTAGTAGTTTATCCAGGTCCTGTTCCTGAACTACGAGCTGGTTTATATTACGAACGGCCATGAGAAGAGAGTTCAGGTGTTCAACATGCATCTCTACCTGCTTTCTTCTCGTGATATCCCTTAATATCCCGGAAACTTTCTTTACCTCTCCTTCACCACTCTTAACCAGTCTCCCTCTTTCTTCGAACCATCTGACCCCCATAACTGGAGAATATACACGAAATTCGGAGGGGAGTTCTTCCCCAGTCTCCAGCGACCGTTTCAGGTTATACATCACCTGTTCTACATCCCCGGGGTGCAGAAGCTCGGTAAAGCCTCTGCCCACGATCTCCTGAACCCTATACCCGTACTGCTCCACTTGAGGGCCTACGTAAGTTATCACCCCTTCAGGAGACAAGGTGTAGGGGATGTCCGTTACATTATCGACAAGCTGACGATACCTCGCCTCACTCTCTTTTAAAGCCCTCTCATACTCCTTTCTATCAGTGACATCTCTAACAATTGATTGGACCAGGGTCTTTCCTCCGGATTCAAATATGCTGGCAGAGATTTCGGCAGTGCGGACCTCATTATCTTTGGTCAAATAATTTATTTCAAAGTTAACGAAGCCATCCCTTGAAATTTCACTGAACTTCTCTCCAACAGTCTCAGTGGCTTCAGGAGGAGATAGGTCCATTATATTCAGTGAAAGCAACTCAGATTTCGAGTAACCCGTAAGCTCCAAACTCTTTTGGTTAGCGTCAATGATTCTACCTTCCAGATCGTGTATGAGTATAGCGTAATTGGAGTAATTGAAGAGGTTGCGATATCTCGCTTCACTCTCTTTTAATGCGTACGCCGTTTCTTTCTTTTCAGTGATATCCGAACAGAAGGCCATGAAGTTCCCATCACCGATGACTACGGCGTTGAGGTCAACATGGATCAATGAACCATCTTTGCGCTTAAGCTTTCTCTCACCCCGATAACTGCCATGAGACCTCACATGTTCAAAACCTTTTAAGTAGTCTCCGTCAGAAACCAGTTGTGGGACGGACATGTTGAGTAGTTCATCCCTGGTGTATCCCAGCATCTTACATGCAGCATTGTTGACATCAACGTACTCCCCTTCTGAGTTGGCAACGAATATGGCCACTGGAGAATTATCCACATAAGTCCGGTATTTCTTCTCGCTCTCTTTCAAGTTCTCTTCTGCTTTTTTACGCTCGGTAACATCTTGAATGGTTTCAATAGCTCCGATAACCCTTCCATCATCATCTTTGAGCGGACAGGCGGTGAAGTATAACCATCTCCCGTCTTCACCCAGATGAGGGAAGTAATCAACGGCTTCATAAGCTCCTTCCTTGATAGAAGGACTCAATTGCTTTCCATCGTAATACCGGATGAGCTCATCTTCATTACCATCTATAATCAAATCGGCCATTGTGGGTCGTTCTTCATGGTACCAGGGGTACCACTGCCTGTTAGTTCCAATAACTTCCTCCGAACTGACCCCGGATAATTTCTCGCATGCCCTGTTCCAGTGTGTGACCCGGTGATGCTTATCAAGAACGAATTTGGGAACTGGACTACCTTCAACAATATCTTCTAAAGCCTGTTCTCTTTGTCTTAGCACCTCTTCCACTTGTTTGTGCTCGCTTATGTCCCTGGCTACTGCGATCATGCTCGTCAATTCGCCGGAGTCGATCAGGGGGGTTATTTTCAATAAATAATCTCTATCTTCGCAAACACAGTCAATAGAGAACTCTTTTCTTTCCTCTATTACTTTATCCAAAGCTTTTTGGACCTTATTTATGGATTCGTCACACCAGAAAAAGGATACATGCGTTCCAAGCAATTTCTGTGCTTCCTCATCACTCAAAGAGTAATGCTCCTTTACAAAGGAATTAAAGAAAGTTACCTGGCCTTGGGAGTCCAGCATGAACACCATATCATTAACGTTTTCAACCAGGGTAGAGTAAAGCTTCTCCGCCTCTCTTGCTTTTTTCCATGCTCCTTTCAAGGCTTCCTCTGCTTTTTTGCGCTCTGTGATGTCACGTACATTGGCAAGAATTCGCTCCTTACCCCCTATTGTCGCCTTTTTGAGAGTGACTTCTTCCCAGAATACTGTCCCATCATTCTTTTTCCCCTGCCATTCAAAGGTCTGAGGTCCCTCTGTTCTCGCTTTATTAACCCATTCTTTAGCCTTTTCGTGAGTGTAAAGTTCTCCTGCGCTCAAGTCACCTACTTTGAGGTTCAAAGCTTCTTCGCGAGAATACCCGTATAATTCGCACATTCTCTGGTTGACGTCAAGGATTTCGGCTGTATCCGGGTCGTGGATGAATACAGCCTCGCCTGACTTGTCGAATAGCTCCTGGTAACTCGTTTTAAGCTCCTGCAGCTTTTCTTCAGCTTTCTTTTGAGCAGTGATATCGGTTAATAGATTTAGGGTGGCTGGCTTGCCATCCCACTCAATTGAAGTGACCTTGACCTCAGCCCACCTGATTTCTCCCCACTTATCTATGAACCTGAATTGATAGTTGTCGGTTCCCACACCGCTAACTCTTTCCTTGTAGCGGTTGAAAACCATTTCTCTGTCCTCGGGGTGAATGAATTCGGAGAACGGCGTGAACATCATCTCTTCCTGGGAGTATCCTGATACCTCCATAGCCCTAAAATTGACGTAGACTATTTTTTCATCCTGCACCACGACGATACCTTCGTTGGCGTTCTCCACCAGCGCCCTGTACTTTTCTTCCACATTCTGCAGAACTTTTTGGGATCTCCGATACTCAAAATTCTCGATGAACTCCCACTGACCATCTCGAACCAGAATCGTATAGTGGTGTCTGCTGGTGAGGTCGGCTATCTCAGAGGTCTTGAACTTATTTAAGGGGTAGGAGCAGACAGCGATCATCATTTTCCCTTATATGGTCTTATGTATCTCTTCTTCATAACCTATAAACTTATTTAGGCTGTCCAGCCATGCAGCATCTCCTGCGATCCTGATGCCATCGTATCCTTCAGCTAAAGACTGATTGAGCTTTCTAACCCAGTTATCCACCAATTCCTGTTTATCATCTGTGGTGTAGAGGTCCTCATAGGATAAAACCTCCACACCATGAGAAAATCGTTTTTTAATCAGTTCTTGGGCCTCTTCTAGATAGAACTCGGAAGTGACCCAAACGCAATGCTCATTACCCTCTAAACCTGCCCTAAAGTAGGGTATTAATACTTCCAGTAAATCGTTTTTAGTTTGATAGAAGTGGCAGATGTGGGTTCCCCAGCCCACTTCACCCAGAACACTGAGCCCAGAATCTCTTTTTTCCTGCCTTCGTGCATCAGGGGTGCTGAACAGCAAGACGAAGTTAGTTCCGTGCTGCTTGTCCTCTAAATGAATGCTTCCTCCATACCTCTCAACTGTTTTCTTGACTATGTATAACCCTAATCCTGTTCCGTTGGTGCTCACTCCTGCTTCAAACACACGATCCCTTATGTCTTTTGGAATGCCCTTGCCGTTGTCCGCAACTTCCACCTGGCAGATTTCATCTTTATTAATGATACTGATATCTATTTTATCTGCATTCCCGTGAGTTATGGCGTTCCTCACCAGATTGTCGAAGATGGAAGTCAAAGAATCGTCTGCCATAACTGTACAACCGCTTTTGACGTTGATGTTGACATAACCTCCATATTTGTCCTCAATGGGCCTAAGGGCGTCACTGAGGCTTAAAGGCTTTAGAGTTCCTTCAGAGACCATAGATTCTACTTCTCTCATCTCCTTTAGGAATTCAGCGCTCCCATCAATCCTCTTAAGAATGTCTTTTAATAGCTCATCATTTTTGGTGTCCTGGTAGATCTCCAGAATAGACCTGATGGTGGTTAAATCGTTTAAAACGTCATGCCTTACGTGACTATTTATCAACCTCAAAAGCTCAGACATGTGGAGGACCCATTAACTCTTTAAATTATGATTGTAATCATGAAATTATAAAAGATTTACTCTTAACAAAAATGAGAGATTAAAAATCCAAATACTCTACAAGCCCAAAACCCAAAAACAAACAATCCTAAAATCCTGACCACCAGATCTACGTTATTTGATGAGGAACATTTGAGTGAAGATATTTGAAGAGGTTGATATACCTCATTCCAGAAATGTTTTTTAATTCTGTTGAACACGGCTGGCCATGAGGGTTTACAACACCTTTACCAGACATCTGGATGAGTTGGAACTGGATAAGAAGGTGAAAATGTATGTTTGCGGTATCACAGCTTATGATTACTCCCATATAGGTCATGCAAGGAGTTCTGTTTTCTTTGATACTGTCAGGAGGTATCTGGAGTACAAGGGCCATAAAGTCACTTACGTCCAGAACTTTACGGATGTGGATGATAAGATAGTCAACAGAGCTGTCCAGGAATCCAGCACACAGAAAGGGGTAGCCCGCAAATTCATAGACGAGTACCTTAAGGATATGGACGAGTTGAACGTCAGGGAAACTGTACAGCCCTTAGTTTCTGTCCACATTACAGATATTGTGGATGCCATAAAAAAGCTCATAGAGAAGGGGTATGCCTATCAGGTCGATGGAGACATCTATTTTCACGTCCCGTCCTTTGATAGGTACGGGGAGCTCTCCGGTATGAGCTTGAACGAGCTGAACCAGCACAGGATCGAGCCAGACTCCAGAAAGAAGGATGTTAAGGATTTTGCTTTATGGAAGTCAGCAAAAGATGAGGATTATCAGGCTGAGGCCGCTTTTGACTCTCCCTGGGGCAAAGGAAGACCGGGCTGGCACATTGAGTGCTCCGTGCTGGCCAACAACTACCTGGGTGTCCCCTTCGACATACATGGTGGGGGTAAAGACCTCATATTCCCCCATCACGAGAACGAGAGGACCCAGAGCTACTCCCTCACTGATTCCGAGCCAGTGAGGTACTGGATGCACAACGATTTCATAACCGTTAAGGGAGAGAAGATGAGCAAGAGCCTGGGGAACATAATCAAGATCAGAGACCTCCTCCACAACTATCCTGGGGAGGTTATCAGGTACTTTCTGCTTTCATCCCACTACAGGAGCGCTCTGGACTACAGCGAAAAAGCACTGGAGACAGCCCAGAACTCATATGTATCGCTTAAAAACACCCTGGAGCTGGTGGATATGGAGTTGGCAGCCAGAAAGACCTTTGGAAGTGATGGTGAGGAAACAGATATTGAGCTGGAGGAATACGTTAGCAGGTTCGAGTCTGCAATGGATGACGACTTCAATGTACCAAAAGCATTATCCGTGCTCCATGAATTATCCGGCATACTCAACAGGACCGTTAATCAGGGAGAAGGAAGCACCGAGCAGCTTGATAAAGCCTTAAAAGAATTCCAGCAGCTCTGCCACATATTGGGGTTGTTCGAGGACCATCAAAGGGTTCCGGTACTGGATGACAAAACCATGGAGCTGATAATGGAGAGGGAGTCGGCAAGAAGCGAAAAGGACTTCTCCAGAGCTGATTCCATAAGAGATGAGCTTAAAGGAAGGGGGATAAAACTTATTGATACCCCCCGCGGCACCAGATGGTACGTTGAATAGTCAGTTGGGTCAGTTGGTAGTAGAGTATTAGGGTAATGCATACTGGTAATAGATGCAACTTCGACACAAATATTTTCAAACAGTAACCCCGATCAAAACATATGAGGATTTTGCTGAGATTTAGGCCTCTGGAGAGTTTCTCTTTTGACGAAGTGTGCAAGCACACTTTGCAGGGGTTTATTTACTCGGCTTTGAAAGAGAGCAGTTACAGCTCTCTTCACGATACATCCAGTTTCAAATTCTTCTGTTTCTCAGACATATTCCCTAGCGGCGATTACAGGGAGGATGAAGACAAGAACCTCATTATTTCTTCTCCAGACCCACATTTCATCAATACGCTATACAAATCCCTGAACGAAAAGAAGGAGTTCAGACTCAAAACCCACAAAGTGAAGATCGAAGACCTCAAGAAGTTCTACGTCAGCCTCAAGAACAGTTTCATCTCCGGTAGCCCCATCGTTCTGTATAAGGATAACAAGATGAACATATATTACTCATTCAAACGGGACGGAGACCTCGACTTCTTTCACCAACGCCTAAAGGATAATGCGGTCAAAAAGTATAACGCATACTACAACTCCGACTTCCAGCTGGAAGGAGACCTCTTCGACAACATGGAATTCAAGAAAGAAGTGGCGGTAAGAAACTTCAAGGGAGGAAAAGAGTTCATAGTCATCGGGAACGTGTGGAGCCTCTTAGAGAGATCAAGCATAAGTAAGGGTGAGAAGGCGTTCTACAACTTTATTATGGAATGCGGGCTGGGAGAGAAGAACAGTATGGGATTCGGATTCGTAAACCCTCTAAAATAATGGGATTTAGACTTTTTTATCAAGACTATTTTATCAAGTCATCATCTGTACATTAACCATAAGCATTAAAAGTTACAGCATATAAGCAATTTCAATTTAGAAATTCATAATATTTTCTAATTTTTTATTTACTCTATATTTTTCATGTTCGTTTTAGATAATTATGATGATCTATGTTGATGACAAAATGAGACAATAAACATAAAAGTTATATATCACAATGTCAAAAAGTTCTATTGTTTCAGGCGAACTGCATAGTTTGAAGGGAATCCCGGGGGGTGACCTCTCCAACCGGCATTAGACCACTCCTCTTTTATAGAGAAACGGGGTTCCATTTCAGAAGAACTCGATAGTATTTGGCCCGGAATCGGTGGTAAACCTTTCCGGTAATAAATTCCTATCTCCCTCTTTATTTCTCGGAGGTTATAACGGCTTTATCTCCAATGTTGAACAGGTAGACCCACTTATCTCCCTTGAGGTCTTCTTCAATAGTGTTCCTTACGCTCCAGTATTCCGATGGGTCCAGAGAGAAGCGGAGAGTGACCTTACCTGCTCCTAACTCCTTTAATTCTTCTTTGACGGTGGTTATATTGAATTCGGTCACTTTCAGGACATCATATTTTCTCAAGAAAGCGGAATCCTTCTCCTCATCTGCTGTCAAGAAGGTTCTTCTGCTGGTGCTTTGAGCCATTTCGGCATCAAAACCGAGTTTCCCCAGGAGGTTGGGAAGCAATCCAGCCTTTAAGATAGTGTTATCCACTTCGTAAAGAAATGAATCGACTTTCCCGCTCTCTTTAACGCTGTATTCTTCATCCTCATTACTTACCCTCTCTTTTGAGGGTATGGAAACCGCTGACACCTCGCTACTCGCCAGCTCTCCTGTGTAGAGTGCCAGCCTGTTCAGCTTGAAGTTCAAGGAAGTGTACTCTTTCTCTCCCTCCAGAGGGACTCTCGAAGGATGCATTTGCGGGGGAAGCTCGAAGGCTACGTCCCCTATCTCTCTATATTTTTCAAATACTTTGAGGGGATTGGGCTCCAGACTATCCACACCTCTCACTTTTTCTTCGGGTGGTCTGGAGGGGTCGGAAAAGAAGACTTCAGCATCACTTATCCTGTTGATCACGTCATCGTTAAACGCATCCCCCTTGATTACGTCCACGTTGGTCAGGCCCAGAGCCTTTGCGTTCAATCTGGCGTATAGGGCCCTTTTCTTATCTATTTCCACTCCATAAACCTTATGGCATACTTCAGCGAAGAATATTAGTTGTGCTCCTACTCCACAGCTTATATCGGCAATGGTGTTGCACTCAAGCCGCTCAGCCCTGTACCGGGCTATCAACCTGGGAGTGGAGTATCTCAGGCCCCACTCATCAAAATAGAGTTTATTGGCAAGCTCTCCAAACTTTTCTTTGGCCTTGATCCTGTATTTGGCCACTTCGTATATGTCATCAGGTTGGAGGAACTTACCCTTGACTTTATGAACAATCTGGTTCTTCTTCAGGCCCTTCTGTATTAGTGATTTGGCTTTATCGACTGCCTGGTCATCTTCATCCTTGTTCGTGTCCCTCTCCCTGTCTTTGTTTTTCATCTGGTTACTCTGATTTTTTCTTTTTAATAGTGACTACGTCCCCTAAAGTGGGTGTCATGTCACTCTTTTTGAGGTCAACCTTAACTTCTGTAGGCTTCTCCCTCAGCTTGAGGTCGAACAGCTTCTCCAGTTTCTCCACCACATTTGGTTCAGGACTGATCTCCTTGTTCTCTATCTTCCTGATGAGTGATTCTTTTTCCTGGATCTTCTTACCAAGTTTTTCCTGGCTCCAGCCTCTGTTCTCCCTTTCTCTCCTAATGACCTGATTATAACCTTCAACAAGTTCATCTGAAAATTCGGTACTTGATTTGCTTGTTCTGGGAGCTTTCCTGTTCAACAACACCCTTTTAGCTCCCTTTTGGGAACTCTTGGTGATTTGCTTCTCAGTTCCCAGAGGTTTGCAATTGAAGCACACATTAACTTCACTACCTTCTACCAGGATTTTGATTGGTTTACCTCTTATTTCTTTTCCGCAAATCTCGCATTCCATAGATTTCACCTAATATTATCCAATAAGTTCTTATAGTGGTTTTTCCATATATAAATTTGGAGGCTCTACAGTGAGTGAAGATACAGAGACTAAAAACAACGAAAATATAGATATGTCTGAATATTTAGTCGATAGACTAAAGCAGATCGAAGAAGAATATGTCAGGCTCAAAGAGCTTTACCGAAGGCTTGAAGACGAAAAAAGGTTTGCCGAAAGCGAAAGAATTCGCTACGAAAGAGAAGTTAGAAGATTAAAAAGCGAGATTGAGAGATTAAGATCACCACCCTTACTTATAGGTCATGTCTCAGACATCCTTGAAGATAACCGTATTATAATTAAAAGCAGTACTGGGCCCAAATTCGTGGTGCACAGCTCACAATATCTGGATAAAGAAGAAATAAAGCCTGGTACAAGGGTTGCTATGAACCAGCAAACCCTCGCCGTAGTCGGCGTATTACCCTCACCAAAAGATCCCACAGTTTATGGGTTTGAAGTCGAAGAAAAGCCCGAAATAAAATATACTGACGTAGGTGGACTGGAAAGACAAACAGAAGAGCTCAGAGAGACAGTCGAGCTCCCCATACTCAAACCGGAGCTGTTCGACAAGGTGGGCATTGAACCACCCAAAGGAATACTGCTCTATGGACCACCAGGTACAGGTAAGACACTGCTTGCCAAAGCCGTAGCACATCACACCGACGCCACATTCATACGAGTAGTGGGCAGTGAATTCGTTCAGAAATACATCGGAGAAGGAGCACGACTGGTCAGAGAAGTCTTCGAGTTCGCCAAAGAAAAAGCACCCGCAATCATATTCATAGACGAATTAGATGCTATTGCAGCCAGAAGAACAGGAAGCGACACCAGCGGCGACAGAGAAGTCCAGAGAACCCTTATGCAATTACTGGCAGAAATGGACGGATTCGACCCCAGAGGAGACATAAAGATCATAGGCGCCACCAACAGGATCGACATTCTGGACCCCGCAATACTCAGACCAGGGAGATTCGACCGAATCATCGAGATCGAGATGCCCACCTTCGAAGAAAGGATAAAGATATTCAAGATACACTCCAGAACCATGAGCTTAGCAGAAGACGTTGACTTCAACAAACTCTCCGAAATAACAGAGACCTGCAGCGGAGCAGACATAAAGGCGATAGTCACCGAAGCAGGAATGCTCACCATAAGACAGGAACGAACTGAAGTCACCATGAACGACTTTGTGAACGCAGTCAACAAGGTAATGAAGAAAGAAACAGAGAAAACCCAGGAAAAAGGCGTAATGTACGTCTAACTAGACTGACCCAAAGCTGATACCTGAAGAGGCCAGTGAGAGCCTCCTTTTTCTATATTTGTTTTTATTTTGCTATAATTGTTTCCTAAGTTATAGTTACGTTAACTAAAAGTATTTGAGGCTACGTACATTCAAAATCCAAAAAGAAGATTCAACAAAGGAGTTAAATAATCTGGAAAGAAAATATTAATGGGTGTCTTAATGACTGAGGTTGTAGAGTCCAAACCGAGAATAATCAAGGATGAAGAGGTGATGGGGGGAGCTGCAAGAATAGAGGGGACAAGAATTCACGTGTCCGATGTGTTCTCCTACTATAAAGGTGGAAAGTCACCTGAAGAAATATCTGAGGCTTTTGACATAACTCTCTCTGCAGTTCATTCAGCTATTTCCTACTATTATGCCCATCCTGAAGAAATGAAGAAAGAGCAGGCGGAAAAGGAACAAATAATCCGTGAAGCGAAGGAAAATACCCATCAAAGCTTAGTGATTGAATACGTTTTTATCTAGACGAGCATATCCATCCGGCAGTGGCAAAAGGCTTGCGTGGTCGAGGATATGATGTGCTTACAACTAAAGAAGCCGATAAATTGGGTTCCAATATTGAGGTTAATACCTGGGGAGGTGTGTTTATCTTGATTTTATTTTATTTCATCGCATATCTATTCCATAAAAAAGGTGTATAATGATAGCATGTAAAAAGGAGGAGATGAGATGGATAATCGCTATCTAATAGTAACCATTGCTCTGATAATACTTGGGGTTGCAGTGGCAGCAGCGATCGGCAGTTACTTGATGTCAGCAGCTTACCTCTCAACTTTTATGGCTTACCTCATGTATGCGGTGGTAATAGCTGTGATCCTTTGGGTGAGGTTTGACGCTGCAAAGAGGTATCCTGAAGGTAGTTATGAACCCATCTTGTGGGGTTTTGTGGTGCTTTTCCTGAATGTCGTTGGTTTAGTTCTTTATGTGCTCTTGAGGCCCAAAAGAAATAGAAACCGCAGGTGATTAGAGTGGTAAATGTGAAAAGCCGGTTGCTCAAAATTTTGATGTGGTTATGGAATTCCTTTGGTATGTGGATGCGAACGTGGAGTGCTGGTAGAAAGTGCATATACTGTGGCAGCAGCAACTTGAACACGTATTTGGCCAGCGATAGTGGCTCCATATAATTAACTGTTTTAGCAGTTTTGAGGGTCGGATATGAAAGAAAAGATTTGTTTAATGACCTGCTTGCTAATTGCGTTTCTTGTTGCTGGTTGCACACAGACTCAAACCGAGCAGGATTTTCAATCAGTTGAAGTCCATTCTGCGGAAGATGTTATGCAGAATGTTCGTGAAGACTATGATTTTATTAAAGGGATTAAAGGAACTGTTGTTTCTGAGGGGGAAACTCAGGAATATCGATATAATTTCTGGTTGAAGAAGGATGGCTTTTATAAGTATAAGGTTGATTTTGAGGATTATGGAACCCGTGTATCCAACGGAAGTTTAACTTTAATATACAACACTCCTTTCGCTGGGAGTCAACTGTTCTTCAACTGGAATAGCTCACCAAGTGTGGCTTTAGTGGTAGAAGAGACTTTCAGCGAGCTAAATAGATCCCAAAGAGGGGTACGGAGCCGTGCTCCCCAACAAGATACTTACACATGGATAAAGTTGATGCCTGAGGACCTTAATTTAAGTCTTTCCGGGGAGGAAAAAGTTGCTGGGAGAGACTGTTATGTTGTAGAAGGATATAAAAGCCAAAACCAGACTGAAGAGCTTCACAGCAGTTACTGGGTTGATAAAGAGTACTACTACCCGCTGAAGGTACAAATGGTTAACTTAAGAGAACAGAAAGATAACGTTTCACCAAGCCGTACTATCTGGTACGAGAGCATCGAATTCAACCCAACTATAGATGATAGCGAGTTCGAGTTCCAAATACCGGATGATGTTAAGCACGTGGGTTATTGTGAGAACTACGGCGATATATACAGAATGAATTGCAACTGGAAAGAGCCTGGTTAAATGTGATTTCATGCCAGTAGATCTAAGAGTTAGGATTAAACGGATGCTCAAAGGAGTATGGAGATTTCTCAAGCTCTGGATGCGCATAAAACACGGTAAAAGATGCATATACTGCGGCAGTGAGAATCTGACTTCGTGGACAGAAGGAGAGTATAATCTTTTAACCAAACACCAGAAATGCTTGGATTGTGGCGCCATATTCCCCAAAAAGACGTATACCAGACCTCCTAACTGGCCATGACGGAGTCTTTATCCATTAGTTGGTTTAGTCAAGAAGTACATGTGTTATGGTTAGTCCTTTAGCGGAAGGTTTGGTAGGTGAGCTGATAGCGATTATTTCTCCACTAGCCATCCTGATGATTTTGCTTGCTGTTTATAAGTATCGTAGTTCGAAGAAACTCCTGAAGAAACTGGCGGTTTTGCTGATCATCTTGTGGATAACGCTTAATATGTATACCGGGGCCTGGTTCTTCCCGGAATACCATGCTCATTCTACCTGTGATCAGTAATTGAAGAGGAGTCCAAAAATGAAGAGGCTTTCCCTCCTTACTATTTTGATTCTATCTCTTCCTGAGGTAGTATCGGCCAATGCATCGTTTCCTTTAGCCTACTTATTTCCCTTACCCATTTATTTCATCATATTAATTGAGTTTCTGGTTTTTGGAGCCTTAGTACAGTTTCTTGAGGATAAAGAACTTCAGATAGGCTTGAAGAGGTTGTTGGCTGGTGTTGTTATGGCTAACATTATCTCTTCCGGAATTGGCACTTTAATCCCGGTTCTCAGCAACATGGTTCTTGGTTTTGCCCTTTCGGTGCCCGCTGAGTGGCTAGTATATCACCCATTTTTCTCTAGATACGTTAAAGATGTTGACCTCCTCAAAATATCATTTATTGTCAATCTGGTGTCTTATGGCCTGTTATACGTATTCACATCATTCAGATTTTAAAAAAAGGTAATGTCGATGTCCTAACCCGTTACAAGCTCTGCTTGGGTTTCTTTTTTCTTCAGGTTATCTTCTAAGAACCATAGCTCTAATCTGACGCAGTTTGGGGGGTTGCATTCTTCTTGGGGGCAGCCGAAACAGGGGGATATGTTGACCGAGTAGCGCATGCTACCTATTATAGTTTCCAGAGATGGTTCGTCTTCTTCTTCAAATTCAAATCCAGATAAAGCGATTTTAAAAGTGCTGCTTCCGTCTGCAACGACCTGTATTCTCTTTATGAGGTTATCTTTCTCCAGTCTTCGCAGTACTCTTGAGCAGCTGCCGCTCCCTATTTCAAGCTCTTTTCTGAGGTCTTTTTGAAGTACTGCTCCTCTCTGGTGGAGGATGTGCATGATCAATTCTTTAGTATCCATATTTTGGGGTAATGTTTCATTAACTTCATGTGATCCTTTCATCTATAACTAAATTGTTTTAGACACTTATAAAATTTACGTTATTCTGGATATATTTTTATAAATGACAGTGAAAAACATTATCACTATATTAAAATTCACGCCGAACAAGCTATCAGTTCAATCTCTTAAGGGTAATTATATAAGATGGGTGATTAATTGGGAAATAAATCTGTAAAAAATCAGTAAATACTTGTGCTTAGGGGTCAGTACATGGTAAAAAGGATACGGAGGTAAATGGGTTGGCTGAAGACTTGGAAGATTTAGAAGAAAATGAGTTCGATTTTCTGGATGACGGTATGTACAAGGATTTAGTTGAGGGTTTTACCGACGCCATTTTCATCGTCAATAAAAAAGGGTATTTTACTTATTTAAACCAGGTAGGGATGAAGCGATCGGGTTATTCTTTAGACGAATTAAAGAAGATGCATTTTCTCCAGGTCATCCCCCCAAAATATCATGAGATAGCCAAATCGAATTTTGAGAAGTCCATCAGAGGAGAGCCGAAGTCCCCTTACGAAGTGGAGTACATCACCTCGAACGGTGAATCAGTTTATGTGGAGATCAATACCCGACCCATTATCAAGAAAGGCAAGTTTTTGGGGGTTTTAGGAGTTTCCAGAGACATAACCAAGCGTAAAAAGGCAGAAGAAGCGTTAAAGGAATCAGAAGAGATGTATAAAGCTCTGGTGAAGATATCCTTTGATTCTGTGGGCATCACTGACCTCGATGGGAATATTGTCCATGCCTCAGATAAAGCTGCTGGAATGTATGGTCTTGAAAGCTCTGAAGAGCTCATCGGTATGAGTGCACTGGATCTTCTGGCCCCCGAAGATCGTCAGAAGGCAATAAATTATCTGCATAAAGGTATTGGAGGGGGTTTCGTCAGGGATATGGAATACACCATGCTGAGAACGGATGGTTCACGTTTCTACGGTGAGCTCAATGCCGCTGGCGTAAGGGACTCTCAGGGCAATTTAAAGGGTTTTATTGTTGTGGTAAGGGATATTAGCGAGCGCAAGAAAATAGAAAGAGAGTTAAAGGAATCTAAGGAGATGTATGAGAAACTGGTTAAGGCTTCTCCAAACGCTGTAACTGTTACTGACCTGAATGGGAATATTATAGAGATCTCTGAAGAAGCAATTAAATTATCCGGTTATAACGACGCTGAAGAATTGCTTGGCAGAAATTCTTTGGAGATTATTGCGCCTGAGGACCGTGAAAAGGCGTATAGGCATTTACTACAGACCTACCGATATGGTTTTACCAGGAATGCGGAATACAGCCTCATGAAAAAGGACGGGTCATACTATCTGGGAGAGATCAACTCTGCTCTGGTTAAAGACGCTCATGGGAACCCCAAAGCGTTTATCGCGACCATCAGGGATATCACTGAAAGTAAAAAGGCTGAAGAGGAGATGAGAAGGCGGCTGATGAAATTCAACCTTAAAGAGGAGAATGTATATCTGGTAAAAGAATCAAACCCTTCTTTGTCTCATAAAGTCCTTGAAGACCTGTGCAGAGTTGGTTATCCCGGTATGGTGATCTCCAGAACACCAGAAAGAGATTTGAGAAAGATAATTGGTGGAGATTTTGACTTTCTATGGATGGGTGAAAAAACCAGCCAGAAGGTTATATCCCCTCAATTAGACGAACTGGAATCCAAATTCAGGGAGTTAAAGAGAACGGGTATCTTAGTCGATAGATTGGAATACCTGGTCTTCAAAAATTCTTTTGAGGATGTCCTTTCTTTTGTCCAGCACCTCAAAGATCTGGCATATCTCAATAAACTGATTGTAATACTTTCAATAGACCCCGCTTCTCTGGATGAGAGGGAGTCCAGACTTCTGGAGAAGGAGTGCCTGGATGTAGAATCTCGACACAAAACAAGACTGAATGAAGACCTTTTGGAGGTTCTGAACTACATATACACTCAAAATAATAAAGGAATAAAACCGATTTATAAGGATATCGGCAAAGGATTGGGGTTGAGCAGACCCACTGTAGAGAAGAGGATAAGGGCGCTAAACTCAAGAGGTTATATTATGAATGAGGTAAAGGGGAGAACTAAAGTTGTGGAGCTTACAGAAAAGGGATGGCAAGTATTCCTCAATCTTTAACTTTTTTTACACTTTCTTTTACCAATCTTTTTGTTTGAGTAAAACATATTATATATTAGAGAGAGGGGCCCAAACCAATCCGACCCCCCAACCTTTGGTTTACTTTTTATATGGTCCCTCTCTCCCATTTAATAACCCCTTTTAAGAGGAATTAAGTAACTTCCTCCATAAAATGGTTTGAAGCAAAAGATTATGACCCCTTAACCTCTTAACTTTGCTAAATCGATTTCGGCGTTCCATGAGGAATCCCAAGAAGAGTATCAACCAATATACCTTCTTCTGACTATTTCGTCCAATTTTGGTCTATAACCAGATTATTGTAAGACTTGAGGGGTTCAATAGATGTTAGATATGCGGTGCTTGCCCCATTACGATGAAGAAGGTAACCCACAGTAATATTACCAGGATGAGCAGTATAAGAATCATGGTGTTTATTATGTCCAGCATTTCATATTATCTCCACATCAACAATATATCAGTGTTATGGTTCCTCTCTTTTAATATAATAACTAATTTAAATAAAATTTTGGATCAGGTAGAATATTATCAAAGCCAAACAGGTAATAAATCCTGCCAAAGCGGTGAACGAGAGGTTCCCCCAGTTCAACGGAGCTTTAAAACCCCGCTTGAGTCCAGGATATCTGTACCTCAACTTCAGAAGAGCTGTGTTTACCAGCACGAATACGATGAGGAGAAACAGGTTTGCCAGACCTGCTACTGCACCGATGTCCCCAAGTAGGGTAAAGAGGATTGATAACAAACACACGGAGAGAACGGCAACGTGGGGTGTTCTGGTCTTCCTGTGCACTTTGGAAAATACTGCGGGCAAAAAATGGTATTCGTCCTTGGATACTCCGTAAAGGATCCTGGATGTGGAGATCAAGGTGATCAATACTGTGTTCATGGTGGCAAAGAGTGCTATCACTGTTATCACCGTGAATGCCTCGGGTCCCCAACCCTCCAGGGCTACCAGAGCCAGAGGAGAGTTTGACTGGCCTAAAGCCTGCCAATCAACGATTGCCACAGCAGAAATGCTCACCAGTATATAAAGGACCGTAGTGACTACGATCGATATGATTATGGCCTGAGGTATCTTCTTGCTGGCCTCTCTAGTCTCCTCCGTAATGTTCACCAGAGATTCAAACCCAATGTAGGCGAAGAAGATGAGGAAAGCGGACTGAAATATGCCTTTCAATCCTCTGGGAGCCTGAAGAACATCTACCTGTCCCCAGGAGCCTGCCCCCATCCATATCACTATTAAGAGGCCCAAAACCTCTATAGCCGTAAAAAGGATATTTATTTTGGAGGAAAATCTTATTCCATAGAAGTTGATGGCCGAGGAGATAACAATAATGGTTATAGCCAGTAAAATCATGTGAGCCGGTATAAAGGATGACAAATATCCTCCGAAAGCTAAAGCTACAGCAGCAGCTGAAACAATTCCCACAAATATTCTGAAGATTGCAGTGACTTCCGATAGCTTCTTATGGTCGAAGGCGCTTCTCACATAAATATAGTCTGCCTCCTCTTTAGGATACATAGAGGAGAGCTCCGAATAAGATAAGCCAGTAAGCATACCCACAAAAGACGCTATAACAAAAGCAAAAAAGACGGATTCACCTGCAAGACCTGCGGCCTCGCCCAGAACAGCATATATACCTGCTCCCAATATTAGTCCTACACCATAAACTGTTGCCTCGAATAAACCCAGCTCCCGTCTAAGCTCCACCATAATATCCCCTGCTCCTCAGGTAAGAAAAATACACATGTGATTAAAATAGTTGATTTTTTTGATAATTGATTAACTTAAACCATCAGCTATATATCCCCCATCGTTTGTAGCTCATTTTCTATGAGTTCTAAAGCTTTTTTCGCCCTATTTTCAGCGTTCAAAAATAATTCGCTTTCATCCTTATCTTTATTGAGGAAATCAGTTAGTTCAGACTTTAACTTGTTCAGGGCCTTCTTCCTGTGCTCCTGATCGAGGGATTTATTGCCCTGGAGCTTAACACCGCCCTCCATAAACCCTTCGGGGAAATACCAGTCCTTGAACCACGCGCAACCAGCTATAAACAGTAGATAACCGATATAAGTAGCAGGAGGAGGTACGTCCAGGTTGAGGGCTTTTTCTGTCTCAGGATAGTTGGAGTAGAACACCATGATATGAGAAGCAGATGGAAGCAGATCAGAAAGCTGTTTGAACATCTCCTCATCCAGTCCAGACTCCATAAGGCTCAATTTCCTTGAACCGAAATTGACGGTTTCGTTGTAGTGTATCTCCAGCCAGGGACGATAATAACCTTCGCCAGCGAAATAACGCCCGTAAACTACTGGTTTCCTTGAAACGTCGTCTCCGTCTGCCAGAAAGAGATTAAACCGTATCTCACTACCGGAACGACCTTCGAAAGTCTTGACTAAGTAGGAATAACCGTTCAGCTCTTTACCTTCAAAATATGGCTTAAAGCCAGCAGTAGAAGTACGAACACCGACCGCCATAACGGATATACCTATAACAAAAAAATAAGAATTGATGTTAGGCTGGCTCTATCCAGCTGCTTCCGCCTTCACCAGCGAATTTTACCTTTCCTTCTTCACTGAGCTTTTCAACCAGATCATTTATCCTGCGGCTTTCTTCACCCAACAACCTCGAGATCTCCCCGATCTCGGTCCTTCCTTTTTCCTTGACCAGCCTGACGATCCTGAGCTTTATAATATCGTCTGGACCAACAACTGGACAAACATGAGATTCTCCAGCCGCACCTGACTGGTACTCGATAATACCCTCAGCTTCCAGCTCTTCCACAACTTTAATTACGTCATCTTTATCTGCTTTCAATTCGCTGGCAATTTTTGTTATCCTAGGTTTTGTTTCAAGCCCCTCTTCCTCACATCTCATCTTCAAATAGTCTAGAACCTGTTCCTTTAGCCCCATTATACCACCAAGGTATTGTAGTATACAACCTATTCTTAAACATTTGGATAGCTTGAAAATTGTTTAAAATGTTTAATTTAAGTACTAACTATATTTTGAACAATATATTGAATAGAGTAAAAAAGATTGTTACAAGGCTTTGGTGTAACCATTTGTTAATCCTGTCAAGTATCCCCTGAGTAAATGATTAATTTCTCCGTATTATTTTTACTATTAACTCAATAGCTCAATAAGATCTAGCTGGCCTCCAATCTTTTTCAAGCTATTCTTAATGCCTTATTTTTACATAAAAGTTCTCTATGAGTTTTCTATGGTTTATAACAACCTTTAAATAAGTTATAATTAACATTCCACATATGACATACTGGTTGTATATTACCGATTCCGATGTGTGGAGGGGGATTGTGGAACAAAACGTGGTTGGATTGCCCGAGGTCTTTAGACACAAGGTGGATGAGGTCAATGTGGGGGATGAATTAGCCGTATGTGGCGTTGAGGAAGGTGAAAAAGAGGAACCCGAACCGGTGATCTATGGAGTCTTTAAAATTGATTCCGAGCCATACAGAGATGAGGACATCATCTTCGAGTCCACAAAAGGAGAGATCTTTCCCGAAAGGTTTAAGGTGGAACCACAAAAAGTGCCTTCAGAACCGGTATTCCTCCAGGATATTATCGGTCAATTAGAGCTGGTAACCAGTAAGGATAACTGGGAAAAAGAGTTTTTAGCCCACTTGATCCGTAAAATATCTGAAAACGATTTCGAGAAGTTGAAAGCAGCTATTGACTAAATCTTTCCGGGCTGGATTAAGTGTCTATGTTGATTTTTACCCGTATTTCACTTTTTATTTTCGGTTTCAGCTCATTTTTTAAAGGTTCATAAGCTCTTACCTCTAAAACAAGTTTTAATATGTGCAGGTAAAATTGATTCCATATGAGGTGATTTAGATGAAAAAGATCGCTTTGCTTCTGTTGGTGATTGTTGCTCTGCTATTCGCCGGTTGCTCTGATGAGCCTGAAGAAGACTATTTGGCCTATAAGGGCAAGACCTACAACGTATCTCAGGGAGATATCATTCATTTACACCAGGATGGAGCCAAAAGGATTGAAGACAGTACTCACAATCTCATCGTCCTGGCCAAAGGTGAAGGTAATTACTACACCAAATACAGCACCCCTGAGGGTAGGGTGATAATGTTCGACAACACCGGCAACTTCACTGCCATCAGACCCAAAATAAACGATGGCTTCGTTCTACTGGAGAAACGGGAAGGAATATTCGTTGACTATGGAGTTTACACTGACAATGAACAGGTATTGATCCAGGGAGGATTGTATAACCTGAACGGTAGAGTGGATTACGTTGTCCTCACAAATGGTCAGCGGGTCAGCATAAGTTGAACCCTAAATCTATATCGATCCATGTAGCTCGTTTCAATATGTGACTCTTGATGATACAACAATAGTTCTTCAGCTATTAAGACTATTTTGTAATTACTATATTGATAGGCTTTAGGTTTTAGATTAGATTTATATACGATTATAATCACATAAAGTAAAAAAGGGGGATTGGAGGGATGATTTCTAGAAGAGATCTATTTAAATTAGCGACCTTTAGCGCCGCAGCTTCTATTGGCTTCAAGCTGCAGCGTAATCTGGCCCAGAAGATCGATCAGGCAACAACAGTTCGAGATTTTACTCCCAGCATTTGTGCTATGTGTCCCGCTGCCTGCAATATACAGATTGAGAAGAGGAATGGGGAAGTTGCCAGAATACACGGAACTGAGAACCACCCTATCAATAACGGGAAGATATGTGCTAAGGGGAATGCTGCTGTGGACAGGCTGTATAACCCGAACAGGATCAAGACTCCGTTGATAAGAACTGGTGGAGAGAGAGGGACATGGAATTTTAGAGATGCTACCTGGGAAGAAGCCAGTTCAATGGTTGTGGATAAAATAAAAGAATATCATGACCTGGGACACCCAGAGTATATTGGAGTGATAGGAGGGTGGTTCCCTTGCTCTTACTACAGACCTTACTTTAAATCTTTCCTGGCAGCTATCGGCACTCCCAACGGGACAGGGATTCCTGAAGCTGCCTGTTTCCTGGCCAAGGCCATGGGATGGAAATCCGTTTTCGGTTTCGGAGGGCATCCAGAGATATTAACGGACTACGAGAACGCCAGATACGTCATCTTCATGAGAAGGAATGTGGCGGGGAGCTGCAGCATAACACACGCCTGGAGATACGGGCAGAACAGACATAAATTCCAGACCGTTGTTATGGACCCTCGATTCAGTGAGACGGCAGCTAAGGCAGATTTGTGGCTTCCTGTGGAGCCGGGAACGGATCTGGCCATGCTGTTAGCCATGATGAATGTCATTATAAAAGAGAAACTCTATGACAGAGAGTTCTTAATGACGTACAGCAACGCTCCCATGCTGTTGAAGGACGGTAAACCCTACAACGTGTGGGACGATGATGGAAAGAAAAAATACATGGTCTATGATGAGGCTACAGGAGATACTGTAGAACATGATGCCGCCAAAATGCCTGCCCTTGAAGGAGAATTTGAGGTGGAAGACGGAACAGTAATCCCTGTTTTTGAGGTCATAAAGAGAAGGCTTGAAGACCATACTCCTCAATGGGCGGAAGGTATTACCGGTATAAATGCTTCTCAAATCGAGAATGTGGCCAGGGATTTCGCTCGCTACAGAGGAGTTATAGACTCGGGCTGGCATGACCCCAAATACCTCAATACCGCCCTAACGTGGAGAGCAGCTGGATTACTAAACTCACTTGTCGGCTCTGTCAACACCGATGGAGGACTACTCTTTACGGGCTTTGCCCAATTCGTAAGTGCTAATGCACCCGCTGAAGAAGCTCCAGCTCAGAGTGCTCTAAGGATGTGGGCTGAGGACAGAGGAATTGCCACCGCATCATTCGGGCACACTTTCCAGGCCTATTACGATGCCATCATCAATGAAGACCCCTATCCGGTCAAAATGATGTACATCTGCGGAAACAACTTCCTCAACAACCTTCCCGACAGGCAGAAGTGGATTGAAGCCCTGAAAAAACTGGAGTTCGTTGCCGTTTCGGACATACTTCCTCAAGACCACCTCTACTACGCAGACGTTATTCTGCCGGAATCAACATTCCTGGAGAAGGATGACCCCCTATTCCCTATACAATATGCTCCTGCATTCGGTTTTCATACCCGGGTCAAGGCTTTAGAACCCATCCACAACACCAGGCACCTCATAGAAGAAATGATCGAGATCTCCAGTAAACTGGGAAGAGAAGATGAGTACTTTGAAGCTCTTTCACACGGAATTGGTGTTAATGCATCCATTCTCAAATCGAACTATCACCAGGAAGGTATAAAAGGGATAAGAAAGGCTCAGGCCAACGCAAAGGGATTGGACCCCACTGAAATTGAGATGAATGGAAGCAAAGTTACGGCTGGAAGAGATAAAATAGTAAATACTATGCCCTACAACACCCCACTGCCCACACCAACGGGCAAGGTAGAGTTCTTCAGCTTTATGCTCGCCTCTCTAGCAACAAAGACCACCAAAGCATACTGGGATCCTCTCATAAAGTGGGTTCCCGCAAATATCTCTGAGGAGAAACTGGATGATGATGAGTTCTATATAGTTTACAGCAGAGCTCCTACTACAGCCCACAGCTCATCAGAAGATAATCCATTGCTGGCCAAGCTCATTGAGGACTCCGAATTGTTCTATAAGGGTCTGTGGATCAACTCAGTTAAGGCGAGTGAGCTGGGGATAAAGAATGGCGACAGAATAATTATCGAATCACCCTACACTAATGACCGAACTGAAGGTATCGCCTTTACTACTGGCCTTACCCGAAAGGATACTGTTTTCACCATCTCCGGTTTCGGTCAACAGAGTGAGAGGCTGACCTACAATCCCAAGGGACTGGTGGAGTTCAACAGATTATTCCCCATTCAGTACGACCCGTTGAGCGGTTGCACCTTATGCCATGAAACTACCGTCAAGATAAGGAGGGCTTAGGAGGGATCAAAATGACCAGATATGCTATGGTTATAGACCTTGATAAGTGCATTGGTTGCGAGGCCTGCATACTCGCCTGCATTTATGAGAACGATGTTCCCTACAATGCCGGTCAGAGGACTTCCATGAACAGGATCGTTACCGGAGACTACCCTGACGTTTCAGTTCATTACATGCATAGAATATGCCAGCACTGTGAAAACCCACCCTGTGTGCACGTCTGCCCCACTGGAGCAAGCTTCAGGAGAGAAGATGGGACTGTGCTTATAGACCACGATATCTGCATCGGCTGCAAGTACTGCATGGTCGCCTGCCCCTACCTGGCAAGGTACATTCATCCTCAACGAAGAACACCGGATAAATGCACCTGGTGCGACCACAGGATCGATAGAGGTGAGCTTCCCGCCTGCGTGGAGACGTGTCCCACTCAAGCCAGAATATTCGGTGATCTGGATGATCTTGAGAGCGAGGTTGCTCAGATAATAAGGTCAAATGAAGCATTTCCTATCGGAGCTGAATATGGGACTCGACCCAGAGTCCATTATATAAGGGGGCGATAATATGTCTCTGATACTTGAACCCCAACATTATGCTCTGCTCCAGCAGCCCTGGTGGGAGATACTAATCGCATTCTACCTCTTTCTGGGTGGTCTGGGAGCCATGGCCTATTGCGTTTCCTTCTTCTACTGGAGGAGAGGCGTAAAGGACAAGATGGTTGCTGGAGGATCTTTAATCGGTATAATCGCTGTCCTTATAGGGACTTTAGCTTTGATATTCGATCTGGGGCATCCTGAAAGGTTTTACATGGTCTTCTTCAGCCCTCAATTGAACCCGGCTTCATGGATCGTCATAGGCTCTCTACTGCTGATGCTGTTCCTGGTGTTCGCTGCTCTCTTTACTGCACCATTCCTTAAATGGTTCAAGTGGGTTCCCTGGACCCAGAACTCTCCGGCGAACAAAGCATTTGGCTGGCTGGCATTCGTTCTGGGCATAGGTGTGGCAGCATATACAGGCATATTGATTGGCGTCGTCTTCAACATACCCTTCTGGAACGCGCCAGCTCTCCCACTGATATTCATGATATCAGCACTCTCTACCGGTCTGGCTGTCCTGATCCTGATGCTGTTGGCCATGGGAGACATTGAACTTGAGCGGGTGACCCACTCACTGGCAAAATCAGATGGCTTTGTAATGATCGGCGAATTGATAGCTATCGGTATCTTCCTGCTCATCAGGAGTTACGGTCCTGCAGGCGCAATAGAATCCGTAAACACAGTGCTTATGGGGCATCTGGCACCATACTTCGTAGGCGGAGTTCTGCTGATGGGCTTGGCCATCCCCATAATGCTGGTATTCGGCTATGAAGTTCAAAGGGAAGGCAGGGGAAGCCATTACATCACCATGCTGTCTGCGATATTCGTACTGATAGGTGGAGCCTTCCTCAGATACGTTGTGCTGGAGGCAGGGATATTGCAGGTACCTTGCTGCCCTTAAGTCTTTCAGGGTAGAAAAAGTTAATATACGTTCCAGCCCAAAGAAATCAAATCAACAGGGGGGATTGCATTGAAATTTCTGAAATGTGCTGAAAAGAAAGGTGATAGTGGTAAAAGTGTGGCTATCGTCGGTGGTGGGGTAGCAGGCTTAACTGCTGCTGGTGAACTCGTCTGTGAAGGCCACCAAGTTGAAGTCTATGATGAGATGCCCGAACCCGGAGGCTTCTTGATCTTCGGTATCTCCAGCCACGAGATATCAAGGGACGGGGTTAGGGAGCGTATCGATGAGTTGAAAAAAGCGGGCGTTAACTTCCATAATAGCTCCAGGGTAGGAAAGGATGTTGATTTTGAGGACCTGATAACGAACCACGATGCTGTTCTGGTCACTACCGGCACCTGGAAGTGTGATAAGCTGAACATCTCGGGAGATGATCTGGATGGCGTTTATTATGCCATAGATTTCATGAAGAAATACAATCTGAGAGAAATGGGTCATGATGCCGAAGTCCCTCAGCTTACGGGGGATGTGGCCATAGTTATACCCCAGGTATCTGGGGAAAATCTGTCTGTAGGTGGTGACCTTGTAACTGTCGATGTCCTGCCCATGGCATTTATCCAGGGAGCGAGTAAAGTTATTGTAGTCTATAAGGGAAGCAGGCTGGACTCAAAATCATCAGAAGAGAACTTTAATTATATAGAGAATTACTACCTGCAATACAGTCCCGAAAAGCTGGAAATAATGGAGTTCACCCAACCCTTCCAGTTCACCGGTGACAACAACCAGGTCTCCAGCATCGAGGCCATCAAGACCAGACTGGAAGAGAACGAGATCGTCAAGGTAGAAGGTTCTGAGTTCAGCATCAGTGTTGACAACATCCTCATAGCCACACCTCCGTCACCCACTCCACCCTTCGAAAGGGTAAAAGGGATCGAATTGAACGACGATGGGACCATCAAAACAGACAAATTCTACAGGACAGGTAGAGAAAAAGTATTTGCCGCAGGGAACGCCAGACACGGCCCAAGATACCTCATACCTGCCATGAGAAGCGCACGAAACGCCGCTAACTCCATCAATAAGTACCTGGAAACGGGAAGCTGGGCCTGAAGAATATCACGGAACCCGGTTGTCACCGAAACTATTTTTATTAATTTTTAAATTAACTTGCATAATCTCTTCGTGGTAAACTTTGTAAGAGAGTTGTAAATAAGAAGTATAAGATTGAGAGGATAGTGTAGATATAACCTGTAAGAACAAGCACTACTATATTGAAAAAGATGGTGTACGTACTTTCTTTACCCCAAGTATTGGAAAAACTGAATATTATCGTAATTCCAAGAATAATAATTGAACTAAACACAAACAGACCCTGTGTCACTAGTTGAATCCAATACTTTGGATCTTCAGTTATAACAGATATATTATCTTTAAACATCAAGATTACTTGATAAGTAAGCGAGATTAGGAAACCCATAAGAAAGAAAGTTACTTCGTTACCAGAGCTACCACTCCAATCTTTAAAGATATATGAGAGTAAACAAGATAGAAATAAACCTACAATAAGAATAATAGGGTATTTCTCTATCTTTTTAGGTTTTTTGAAATTAAAAAGCATAAGAGCGAGAAATGTTATCAAAATAATTAAAAAAACAATATATGAGTAAGATGGGAGGTCCTTTTTCCATATGTTTACTGTAGAGATTAGAATTATCCCAAAGAACCAAAAGAATATTATTTTTGAGGTATCAATCATTAATATAAGCTTTTTAAAAGATTAATCAAATTTTCGGTAAATTTTGGATGTCTGCCCAAAAATTAGAAAAGTCTCAATTTTTTTATTTTATTATATATATTTCGTCATAAATCAAGAATTCTTGAAACTTATCTGGTTTTGGCTTCTTTTTCTGCTTTGTAGATTATCCAGTAAACTATTCCTAGCACCAGAAGAAGAAAGCCTATAGCAAAGATCTCATTCACTTTTTCCGGAGTCAGTGACACCAGCAGCACTTTCCTGATCACTGCAGCGAGGGCCAGACCGATAAAAGCTTTTATGCTTAAAACAGCTCCTCTGATATGCCTTATTTCCTCTCCGAGAAGCTCGTATATAGCGTAAAGTATCAATATCAATCCCAGAATGCTCAATACGCCCTGGTCTAACCTTACTTGTCCGGTGAACAGTACAAAACCCTCGTAAAGGATGGTAAATACGAGGAAGAGCCCAGCGGCTATGAGGGCGACCACGATAAATATCTCGAAAACATGGGATACTTTCCTGATATTCTCAATGAGGCTTCTCTGGAACTTTCCTCGTGCCAAATAGTATTTGAGCTCTTCTTCCCTGTAAGAACCGGTCATTATGTCCAGATTCAGGTCGATGATCTTATCCACAGACTTCATCAGCCTCTCCAGCTCTTCTGTATATCCGAATTCCTTGATCAGTTTCTCCCGGATGAACTCTCTTTTAAAGTTCATGGCCGTGTTGACATAATGCGGGGGTAGGCCTACCTTGACATGAGCTTCGCCTATCTTATAAAGCTCTCTCAAATAACCAGCCCCATAATCGCCATCAAATAAGGAGACGAACCAGTTCTTAAGTTGCTCCTGATGTCTCTCCTTTATACTTTCTGTAGGAAGATATTTTATGATATCAGGAAAATTAGCCAGATAAGAGTAAAGTCTCCGAGTGAACTCATCCTTATACTTTTCTGCAAAGTCCTTCAATCCTCTGAGATTCTCCTCATCTTCTCTGGACCACCTGAAGTAGACTTTCTGCTCTTCCAGAGTTTCCATGTATGAGAATTATACTACAACACTTAAAAAAATTTTCATGGTTAAGATAGAGTCAATAGTATCTTCAAACGTATTTATTGAACCAGTTTACAGCTAACCATAGAGCTTCAAAAAGGTGTGAAGGGGTGGAGAAAGTATGGTCAGCCCCCTCGATTATCTGGAGCTCCTTTGGCTCTTCTGCGCTTTCGTAAAGGATTCGAGCGTGCTCCACAGGGACGACCTCGTCGCTGCTCCCGTGGATGATCAATAAGGGTGGGGCTTGTTTCACGTCTTTGGTCAGATCGTATTTCTGGATATCTTCATAGAAATCCTTCCTGAACCTGCTGCCGGAGGGCAGGACGTAGTGATCACCTTCTTCCTGAGGGATTAGTGGTTTTCCGTAGCGGGGAACCTTATACGGAGACCCCATGGTGACCACCGCATTCACTTTCTGCTTACCTCCTATGGCAACCATTCCTCCCAAGCTGGAGCCGATAACCCCTATTCTGTTGCTGTCAATGGATTGCTCACTGCGGACGTACTGCAGAGCTGCTTTATAATCCTCGATCCTTCCAGATAACGTCAAATCCTCGAAAGCGCCACCACTCTTCTCGATCTCCCCACATCCCCTGAAATTGAACCGGAGACACGCATAACCGGAGTCATAGAGATATGATGCTACCGTGGGCCATTTACCCCTATCCTTATCTCCCTCAAGACCGTGGAGAGCGATCACACAAGGAGAACCGTCATGGGGAACAGTATCAGGAATGTGCAGGTTTCCTTTAAGCTTTAGACCACTAATAGTGAAACTAACTTTCTTCTCCATACCTCAACCTCCTGAAAGACCAACAATTCATTCACATAAAATTAGTCCAGAGGAGTTCATGAATTTAACTTACGATAAACTTATGGATTTGTCTTGGAGGAAAAACCCGGAATAAAGAAAAAATAAGGTAAAAGAATAATACTTTTACAGCGAATTATTTCTTGAGGGCCAGCTTGATGTCCTCGGCCTTGACCGTTTTCCTTCCGGCGTGCCTGGCTACATCAGCAGCCGATCTGGCTACTTCTGAAGCGTACTCCTCAAGTACTTCTACCATCTTCTTGCTGGCATCTTCACTAACTCTATCTGCTCCGGCCTTTCTCATCAACCTATCGATTGGCGAAACAGGTATGTTGGCCATTTACAATCACCTCCTCTTATATCTAATTCAGTTATTTAAGATATATATAGTTTTTGACCGAAATTAGATATACTCGCCCCGAAACAATGCAATAATGATTTGATAACCTGTATAGGCATTTAAAATAACTATTACCTTCCCTACCAACCCTACAACCATCAACCCTACCCGATCCCCAATAAAAGATATCTTACCCTTAATTAGGTGGAAGCTTTATGATAAAGGATATAAAAAACCGCTGAATCTGACTGAGATCATTTCTTAAATATGCGAAGCAGCTCTTTGAAGCTGTAGGTGTTCACAACGTCCTCTTTTTTTGCCCAGCCCCTTCTGGCTACAGCAGCTCCCAGCTCCCAATATCGAAGGCTGTTCCTGGTATGAGCATCGGTCCCTATGGAGAGCTTTACTCCCCTATCGACAGCCCGTTTAACGTTAGTATCCTTTAAGTCCAGTCTTTCCGGGTCGGCATTGATCTCCAGGATAACGTTATTTTCCCTTGCTGCTTCCAGCATCTTCTCCAGGTTTACGCTGATCGGCTCTCTCCTGTAAATCTTCCTGCAAGTAGGGTGGGCAAGTATATTAACGTACTCGTTCTCCATAGCCATTACAACCCTGTTGGTCATGTCCTTCTCGCTCATTCTGAAGGAAGAGTGTATACTGGCCAGAACCAGGTCCAGCTCTTGAAGGATCTCTTTACCCACATCAAGGCGTCCATCCTTCATTATGTTCGCCTCGCCCCCATGAAGGACGTGAATATCAGCGTATTTCTCTCTAACTTGTTCGAGCTCCTCTTTCTGCTGAAGGATCTCCTCTATCTCCATACCGCCAGCGATCTTCAAGCTGCCCACGTGATCGGTTATGGCTATATAATCGTGTCCCAACCTTCTTGCCTCTTCCACCATTTGTTCGATGGTGTTGACGCCGTCACTCCACTTGCTGTGGGTCTGCAGGTCTCCCTTTATATCACCGTATTCCACAATCTTGGGTAGTTTGCCTTCCAGTGCAGCCTCTATCTCTCCTCTGTTCTCCCTCAATTCAGGAGGGGTCCACTGCATGTCCAGAGCCTTATAGACATCTTCTTCGGTTTTACCTGCTATCATGTCATTGCTCTTGAACAGCCCGTATTCGTTTAATTTGTAGCCTTTTCTTATTGCAACTTTTCTGAGAGCGATATTGTGGTCTTTGCTACCGGTAAAATACTGTAAAGCCGATCCAAAGCTCTTTTCCTCCATTATCCTGAGGTCTACCTGTATGCCGCTATCCAGTCGCACAGAACTGCTCTGCACGCCTTCCTCGATGACCTTCACCACGTTATTCATCTGTGTAAAAGCATTCATGACATCCTTTGGGGATGAGGATGCCACCAGGATATCTATATCGCCTATGGTCTCCTTCTTCCTCCTCAAGGAACCTGCAACATCGATCCTAACTGCATGGTCTTTAAGCTGTTCGATTATTTTTTCTGCCTGAGGCAGCACGTAACCCAGGAGGTATCGCTGTGACCTCTTCCTGGCAAGAGAAACGTTCTCCAGGATTTTCTCTTCCGTCTTCCGCCCGAACCCTTTTAATCTTCTTATCCTACCTTCTTTTGCTGCCTTCTCCAGATCATCCAGATCCTTTATCCCCAGTTCGCTATAAAGCACTTCAACCGTCTTGGGACCCAGACCCTCTACTGACATCAAGCTCTCCGTATCGACAGGCGCTTTCTCCTGCAGCTCCTGCAATTTCTTGACCTTACCTGTCTCCAGATACTCTTCGATCTTTTGGGCAATGCTCTTCCCCACCCCTGCAATATTCTCCAGTCCACCCCTTCTGTACACCTCCTCAATATCGCTACCAAGACTTTCGATATTCTGGGCTGCCCTCCTATAAGCTCTGGGCTTGAATTGAGCATTTTCCATTTCCAGATAATCAGCTATCTCATACAGAACTCTGGCTACTTCCTGATTTTTCATAGAATCCTGCTCCTTATTGTTGTAAGGTATTATTGGACAAAAAATTTTCTTCCCAGGCTTCAGAAATCAACAGCTTGAGGAGCACTAAAAATCCTGAATTTGTTCACTGAATAAAACTCAGTACAATTATAAATATCAACAAAACACACCATAAACAAGGGAATGCAAATCGCTCTCCACAAAATGTCTCCACATGGAGTGGCCAGTGAACTTACTCCACCATCCATACCTCAACTTCAAATAAATTGCTGGCTGCTCCTATATTTTACCAGTATAAGAGGTCTTGGAACGAGATCTTGAAGAAGATTTCTTTTTGTTCATTCTTATTTCTCCCTTCTTCGCCTCAGGTGTTTAAAGACCAATCGGATCAAATAGAGGTCGGGGATCCAGGATACCAGCAATAGAAGGAGGGGTAGAAGGCATGTGTATTTTAGGCCGCTCTGCGAGCACTCTTCTAACAGAACTACCGTGACCCATATCAATGTAATGCTGACTATCACTCTCTACATCTCCCAAACTCTAAAACCCTCTTACCATCCTCAAAGCTGCATATAATTTGCATTGTAGTATCTGGAATCTGGACTGTTGATTCGTCCAATGGTGCGCTGGGAAGTTCGTTATCAGAATTAATTTTAATATTATATAAAGTTGCTTAAAAATAAAGATGTGGTAGATTCCATGGGAGAGATGTATGTCAGAAGAAGTATGTCAGGTATGTCTTCAAGATCTTAAGGCCATGATTATAATTACATGGGGGAATTCAAAATAGTTTATTAGTGATTATAGCTCTACTATGTTGTGTTAACAGTTTGAGGGACTCAAACTGGAATATAACCGTAAACCGGTTAAGAGGGGTTAAAAAATGCCGCTCATCAAATTCGTTGACAACAACGGTAGGGAAATGGCTCTAATGGAGACCCTTATGTCCCGTGAAGAGCTCGAATCCGAATACCAGAATTTCCTAAAGGAAAAGGGAGGAGAATTTGGGCTGGATACCTTTATCCGATACCTGAGTGAAAAGAATGCCCCCATAATCTCCGTTCACCAGTTACCCGTTGACCACACCATGCAATGGGACCTCGCCAGCGAACAAACAGGATAAACTCCAATTCTCATTATTTTATTATCTATTGCCCTTAAACGGATCTTATAGGCCATCTAACACAGATTGAGCAGCAATGGTAAAAAGAGGGAAAAATAGCTTTTAAAGAAAAAAGATTAATTTTGCAGTTATTTTCGAGTATAACTGCTTACTTTGAAGAGGATTTTGCTTCTTTTTGCTCCTTGGCCTTTTCCTGGGTGGTTGCTTGAGCTTCTCCTTGTTTGGTTAGAGCTGCTATCAGACAGCCTCGAGCTATGGTGTATATGGGGTCTTTAGCTTTATTGATTTTGGAGACGTCAATAGGCAGGTTTGCTTCTCTTATCCTGTTCTCGAACACATCGTTAAATCCGCGGGGTCTGGTGCTCCCTCCTGCGATCGCTATGGGGAATTCGGTATCGGGTGGGGTTACTTCAGATAGCTTCTTCTTGAGGTTCTGGATGATATACGTGATCAATGCATCGTAATATACCGATAGAGCTCCCTCGACACTTCCTACCTCGAATTCTGTGGTAAGAGCAAAATTCTTTTCCTTTATTGAGGTCACTCTCTCTTTGGTCAATCCTGTTGCTATGGCTACCTGCTCGTCGATCCAGTCTCCTCCTCTGGAGATGCTGAAGGAGACTATTGGAGTGGCCATGTATGCCACGGTGACGTTCGTCAGGCCGGCTCCTACGCTTACACCCACACCTGTAAAGCTGTGTTTACCCAGCTCGGAATATATTACCGCCAGTGCCTCGTCTATTACCTGTATTTCGTAATTCAATCTCCTAGATAATGCTTCCACGGTCCTCTTATGATAGAGAACGTTCATATTCGAGTCGACCGGATTTGCCGGTGTGGAGAGGCATACAAGCTCGTTATGGCTTTCTGGGTTTGCCAGAACCTTTTCAATGATCAGCTTGATCATGGGGATCGATTCTTTTTCGTCCGGGCTGATTATACCGTGTTTCATTGGTCTCCTCACATTTCGACCGAAAACGTTGGCGAATTTGAAGGCATCCTCCCCCAAAATGTGGAATTTGTCGTCCTTTTCTATATACAAGACCTTTGCCATATCCAGCATGCTTCTGGTAACATCACTGGCCTCTATTTCCAGAAAAGCGTTCCTTTCTTGTGCGAAAGCGGTAGAGTCTCCATCTTTTTCCGCACAAATAATATTCATTGTGCCTACATCAAGTCCTTTTGCCATTATATCAACTCCTTAGCAGACTTGACTCAGTGTAATAGTATTTAACATTGATGTAATTGTAATAATAATGAAGAGAAAGGAGCATGCAATCTAAATTAACAAAATACTTAAAATATTAAAAACATTATTAAAATATTTGTTAATGAAGTTAACTAACCCGCTTTATAGCATCCACAAGTTTAAACCTGAAATCCGCTTGCAGGAGGGAGCAGAGGGAGGTAAGCAGGTATTACAGGTAATTATGATTACCTCTCTACTGAGAAAATTTCTGGAGAAATCTTCTATATTTCTTTTCTTCGTTTTCCTCCCTCGATCTATCTGATGTGGCGTCCTTCAACAAACTGGATACCTCGTCCAGTTCAGAGTCCTCAAAAGTGACTCTTCCAGATTCCACGTTTTGTAATATCTTTGCTTCTTCTACACTATCCTTTACACGGGTGGTCTCCCTACTGGCTCCGAATGCTTTACCGGGTTTGAAACCCTGCATATCAACATCCTTAAATCCTAATCCCGAGTCCGAGAACTCCACCAGTCTTCTGGATGATTCTTCAATCGCCCTATCAACCTCTCTTTCGATGTCTGCGTCGCTGTACTGGACCTCCTCTTTAATGCTTACTGGCTTCCCTTCAATAAGATTGAGCACGGCGTTGGCGAAAGAGTTTGCCACCAGAAAAGTGATGCCTCCCGCGTATAGGATGATCGTGTAAGTGATGTTGGGGTATATCCATCCCTGAGGATACTCCATCGCGAATTTTGCCACACCAGCAGCAGATAGAGCGAAACCCAGCGGAATAATGTAGTTGGTGTAAGTGCTCCTCTGCTTGATCATCAAATTTAGACCTGTGATGGATACGGCCAGACCGAAGGCGACTATACCGTATGTAAAGCTTATCTGAGATGAATCTGAAGATCTGGTGAGGTTCACTGAGACCGCGAATGCCACACCAATCAAAGCCAGTATCATTCCAGATAAAAATGCCAGCGAGGCCGTATAGTACTTCAGTTTTGAGGTCATGCAGTAAAGACCTAACAATCGTAAGTATAAATAGCTTCTTTTATTCACACTATTATAATGAGGGGACGTCGTTAGGGTTTTTCTTATACTTCAATAAAGAATACCTGTTCACAAAAAACCGGAGGTAATTATTACCTGTTGTTAAACAAACCATGTATTTTATTAACAAAACTTATATATATTCCATTAATACTTTTGCTCGTTGGGGTGATAGATATGAAGATCCTGAAGGTCAGAAAAGTGATGAAAGGCACTTGCAAATGCAAGAGCTCATGTTAAACTGAACAATTTACTAAAAAAGTAAATTATTTTTTATTTATTTAGCAGCTTGAGTATTCGTTTGGTTTGGGCTTTACTCAACTTTTCGCACACCGGGCGCGGTGGCTTCAGGATCGACTATAACTTCTATTAGAGAAGGCTTATCCGATTTGAATGCTTTTTTCATAACTTCATCCAGCTCCTGCGGCTCGCTGACCCTATAACCTTCTCCCCCGCAGGATTGAGCGTATTGGGCAAAATCGGGGTTGGGGAAGTCTATTCCAAAAACGAGGAAACCTTCAGCCGACTGCTCTTTTTTGATATTCTTTAGCTTGCCATCGTTGAACAGAACGATTTTTACGGGGAGATTCTCTCTAACGGCAGTGGTGAAGTCTGCCATCAGCATTCCGAATCCGCCGTCTCCGGTAACACACACTACCTGCTTTTCAGGGTAATCCAGTTTGGCGGAGAGAGAAGCCGGAAACCCGAAACCCATACTGGCTATGTTGGCGGAAAGAAAAGTTCTCTGGCCTTCACAGATGAACTTCTTGTAGAACCAGTAGGTGTGATCTCCCACATCGACACAGATAATGGCGTCGCTGTCCACATGCCTTTTGATGGCCTGTATGACATAACCGGGATAGATTGGACTCGAGAGGTTCTGGGAATCTTCCTCGATCTCTGAGAAATACTCCTTCTTGATGGTGAAGATGTTGGATAAATAGCCCTCTTCTCCCTGCTTTTCGTTCAACTGGGGAAGCATTTTTTCCAGCACCGATTTTGAGTCCCCTACCACACCCGCATCCACGTCGAAAGTTTTCCCCACCCTTGAAGGGTCCACATCTATCTGCACTATCTTGATTCCGGGAGGAACGAGGTTGGCCTGTCTGAATATGGACCCCACAATTATCAGCATGTCACATTTCTTGATGGCTCTTGCTGCATGCGGAGTCCCGATTGTTCCCAGAACCCCCACGCTGAACTGGTGTGTCTCGTGGACCACTCCCTTTGCTCTGGAGGTGGTAGCAATAGGTGCTTTAAGCTTTGATGCCAGACGAGTCAATAGTTCTTCGGAGTGTCTCGCTCCCCAGCCAGCAAGTATGGCTGGCCTCTCACTCTCATTTATCAATTCGACAGCCTTTTTTATGTCCTGATCATCACCGCCTGTTCTCCTCCTGAACAACCGCCTTTCGGGCTCATTTATCTTATCGCTCAAACCTTCTGAAAGCACATCGGTAGGACAGCTGAGAACGGAAGGACCCGGATTTCGGTAGGCATGTTTTACTGCCATCGTGGTTACATTCAGGGCCTGATTAGGTCTGGCTACCGTTTCGGTATAGGCGGCAAAGCTGCTGAACAGCTCAATCTGATCGATCTCCTGTAATCCTTCACTTCCCAGATAGACTTCAGGTATTTGACCCAGTAAAGCCAGAACAGGACTCCTATCTGTCATGGCATCCATCAACCCGGTTACCAGGTTGGTGCTCCCCGGACCCGCAATGGAGATGCATACTCCCACTTCATCCGTCATCTTCCCGTGGGCATCTGCCATGAAGGCTGCGGTCTCTTCATGTCTGGTCAAAATGAACTCGATATTGCTCTTCCTGATTGCCTCTATTAGGGGCAGGTTGGAGTCCCCGGGTATTCCGTAAATGTATCTTACCCCAAAAGCTTCCAGCTGCTCTACCATCTTGTCCGCAACATTCGTTCCGACTTCTCTATCTTCGGTTGAGATGCCTACGGGAACAAAAGCAGACTTGGGCGCTCCACAAACGGGACAGGTCCACGTATCCGGCAATTCATCGAATTTGGTGCCCTCTTTCTCTTCATCGTAGATGTAGTTGCAGACGGTACACCTGTATCTTGCCATTTTCCCTCTATTCTTCTTAAACTCTGTTTTTAGCTCATCTGCTCTTTTTCAGAGCCTCTGGTGCAGTAGTACATGTTCTTGAGCTCCATTTTGGAGTAAACAGGACATTTTCCGCATATGCACCCCTTTTCTTCCTTTATACAACTGCTCTTACCTATGGTAGGAAAACAAAATCCACCCGGCTCCCCACAATCAACGAAACTGGGGCAGGTATTGCAGATACACATATCCAAAACCATTTTCTTTTTCTCTTCCATTTCTTTCTCGTCCACAGTATAACCTCCTACTACTTTTCTATCATATCTTTTCACTATATTTACTCAATGTTCCTTTCTACAACATCATGGAACTATACAGTCTCTTTAAGGAAGGATTCTACATCTACTTCCTTCCCTCTTTTAGCAGGAACCTTTCCTTCTAACATGCTGTCCTCGTAGGTTGCTCTGGACTCCGTATAGAATATGCCGATGGGAATGTTCCCTTCACTGCCGTAATTCCATTCTGTCATCTTATCCATGACCTCATCCTTCGGCGGTATTTGTTCCATCTCGTATACTCTTTCGTTGTAGATCCCATAGGTGTTGAAGTAGGTATAGCATGGCTGTAACACCTCTACAAAGGAGAAACCTTTATGCTTCATGGCCTCATCTATAACCATTCTGAGATTTTTCATACTGTTGGAATAGGACCTTGCGATAAAGGAAGCTCCTGCCCCATACATGAGTGTTAGCGGGTTGAATGGCTTCTCCACATTCCCCCATGGCGTTGATTTCCCCTTGAAACCCTCAGGACTGGTGGGGGTGAACTGTCCGGTGGTCAAACCGTAAACCCTGTTGTTGTGGACCACGATAGTTATGTCGATATTCCTTTTGGCACCGAACATCAGGTGGGCCAGCCCCTCACCGTAGGCATCACCATCTCCAGCAAAACCGATAACCGTCAGTTCGGGATTCCCCAGCTTTATACCTGTTGCTGTAGCTGGCACTCTCCCGTGTATGCTGTAGAAGTGGTTGAGGTCGATATAATCCACCAGCTTGGCATGGCACCCTATCCCGGCGACCATGACCAGATTTTTCTGGTCTTTTTCCGCGAAGACCTTCTTTGAGGCATTGAGGATGGCGAAGTTCCCGCAACCTGGACACCAGGTGTTCTTGGCATAGGATTTCAGCTCCTTATACCCCTTGTTCATTTTAACACCTCCTTACTTAGTCTCTGGATAAGCTCGTCCGTGAAGAATGGCCTGGCATCGTACTTGAGCACTTTTTGGTCCACCTTGATGCCGTTATTCTCCAGAAGTCTGGCAAGCTGGCCTGTAGCATTTACCTCTACACAAACTAACTTTCTTGCATCCTTTATATGATCGCTCAGGTCCGGAAAAGGCTCCATAATAATGGGCTGTACCACTTTCAGGCCCAAAGTATTGGCCGCTTCTAAGCACGCACCTTTGGTAGAGCCCCAGGTGAGTAGAACAGTATCGGAATCAGAGTCTTCACCATAGGTCTTGATAGCCTCAACATTCTCCACCTCCTTCTTGATAGCTTCTTTCTTCTTCAACCGTTTCTGCTGCATGAACGCTACTTTATCGCTTTCCTCAGTAGTGATCCCATACTGATCGTGCTCGTAACTGGTCACCTTGATTACAGCTGAATCATTCCCGGGAAAAGCCAGGGGTGAGACACCATCTTCAGAGTCTTTATATCTCAGGTAGTCGCCCTTACCATCCCACAAAACCGGTTCCTCTTCCTCCACGCTGTACAAAGATGGGTCAAAGCTATAATTACCTTCACTCAAGTTCTTATCCGACAGGACAATGGAGGCCACCTGACACTTCCAGGCAACGTTCATTGCCACACCCGTATAGTAATACGCTTCTTCTGCGTCACCGGGAGCCACAACGAATCTGGGGAACTCCCCATGCCCGGCATTCAAAACGAAATGCAGGTCTGATTGCATGGTGTATGTGGGAACTCCAGTGCTGGGAGCCGCTCTCTGACAGACTACGGCAGTGATAGGTGTCTCGCTCTGGGCAGACAGGCTCAGCCCCTCTACCATGAGGGCAAAACCTCCTCCTGCCGTTCCCACCATCGTTTTGGCTCCAGTATATGCGGAACCCAGGGCCATAAGCATGACAGCTATCTCATTTTCGGGATGAACAACCAGTATATTGAATCTGTCCCTGTTGGCAGCCAGAAAATGAAGTATTCCGGTAGAAGGCGTCATGGGATACGCATAATAGGCATCCATCCCCGCTTTAACTGCCCCCACTCCTATAGCTTCATTACCCGAGATTATGGGCATCATCTCCTGTTCAAGCTTTTCAGCCTTTATATTGCTAGAGCTTGCCGTGTCGAAAGCTTTTCTGGCTATCTTCAGGTTGAGCTCGGTTTTCTTGGGCAAGAATTTCCTGAAAACTTCCTCCACTACCGTCCAGTCAATTCCTACTACTCTGGCGATAGCTCCCAGAGCAGCAGAGTTGCGCATGATGGAAATACCTTCCATTTCTTCCACGATCTCTTTAAAGGGAACACCTATTCCTTCAGCTTCCATTCCTTTTTCACTGCTGTCAAAAAGGATTACTCCACCTTCATTCAAATTGGGAGTGTGTTTCTCTACAGTTTGTTTATCCAGAGCAACGATCAAGTCAATACCAATGTTGTTGGCCTCGATCTTTTCTTTCGAGACTCTAACAAGAGAGAAATTGTGTCCTCCTCTTATCAACGAGGGATAATCGTCGTAAACAAAACTCCTGTAACCATACCTGCTGAATAACCGAGCAACCATTGTGGCAGCAATCCTGATCCCATCCCCCGCTTTTCCACCAACTAATACGGATATATCGTCCATTAATCGAACCCCCAATATTTTATTAATTTATGAAACCAACTATTTCAACGACTCCTCAACCAACAAGTGAGAACTTTATTTTCCACCATTGGTTTATACTCCCATCCAATACGACATCCTACTCCAGAACCCTGTCTGGTGAATCAGCTCTATTACTCCAAGAGCTCAAAGTCTTCCTTGGGAGCGCCACAGACAGGACATATCCAGTCATCGGGCAGATCCTCAAATTTTGTTCCCGGCGGAACGTCACTCTCAGGGTCCCCTTCTTCCTCGTCGTAAACGTATCCACAGACCGTGCACTCATATTTGTTCATTATAACACCTCTCTTCCACTAACTTTTCATTCTGGTTCAGTTCTATCAGGTTAAAATTTGGTTCAAATGGATTTGATCTGGTGGGCAATTTTTTCACCCAGTTCATAAGCCTTCTTCAATTCATCTTCGTCCGGCCTGTACTTTACGGTGAAGGGGTCCAAGGTATCCCATTTGAGCTCTTCAAAGAACTTGTTTATCTCTCTAACAGCTCCTCCGCCCCATCCATAGGAGCCGAACGCTATCCCTATTTTATCTCGCGGTTTTAGTCCTCTGAGATACGTCAGGAACTCACCTACAGAAGGATAGACACGAGTGTGCATGGTAGGTGAACCGATGGCCACGGCTTTCGCATCCAGTATCTCCTCCAGGATTTCGCTCTTCAAGTCGTTCCTGATGTGGAACAATCTGACATTTGCCTGTGACCTTGCACCATCGGCAATTTCTCTTGCCAGCTTGGCAGTGCTCTCGTAAATGGTGTCATAAACGATTACCAGCTTATCCTCAGATTCAAAATTGGCCCATTTGCTGTAAGCTTCAATTATCTTACCAGGGTTCTTCCATATGACCCCGTGACTGGGAGCTATCACGTCTATCTGTATTCCCAGCTCTTCGATCTCCTTGAGCTTCTTCTTGATCAGATTGCCGAAGGGCATCAAGATGTTGGCGTAATAGATTTTGGCCCACTTGAGAGCCTCATCAACTCCCAGCTCCTCATCATATCTCTCCACACTGGCTATGTGCTGACCAAAAGCGTCATTTGATAACAATAAATTATCCTCATTAACATAGGTGGCCATACTATCCGGCCAGTGGAGCATGGTCATTTCCATAAAGGTCAGGGTCTTCTTGCCGGTGCTTACCTCATCCCCCGTGCTGACCTCGTTGAATTTCCAGTCGCTGCAGTCAAAATACCTGCACAAACCCTCTCTGGCCTTTTTAGTGCATATTATCTCAGCATTCGGGGCCATATCCTTGACCTGGGCAAGGCTACCGGAGTGGTCGGGCTCTATGTGGTTCACCACAATGTAATCCAGTTGAGACAAATCTACAAGTCCATTTATCCTCTCCACCGTTTCGGAGAGAAAACCGTTCTTAACCGTATCCACCAGAGTTATTTTGTCGTCTATAATGAGATAAGCATTATAAGTTGCTCCTCTCACGATCTCGAAGCTATGGAAATCTCTCTCTTCCCAATCAAGGGCACCCACCCAATAAATATTATCAGCAATCTCTAACGGTTCTAAGGCCATTCTAACACCTTTTCTATCGACATGCTTAAGTTTGTGCTCTGCTCGAACTTTGCCCCTCTCAGTATTAACTGGAACTTGAACTGGAACAAAGTATTAAGCTTAGCTGAACATAGGCTTAAGCACTGTCACCTTCTCTGATTTCAGTTTGCTCACGTCTGTTTCTATATCCGGAAAAGTGTCGTAGTGCATGGGAATAACGTGTCTGGCATTTATCTTCTCAATAGCACTTTTTGCATCCTCTACATTCATGGTGAATTTTCCGCCCACAGGAATGAGCGCGATGTCGCTGGTAACACCCTCCAGTTCTGAGGTGTGATCCGTATCGCCAGCGTGGTAGATGGTTACTCCATCCATGGTGATGACGTAACCCACATAATTGTGGGCTTTAGGGTGGAACTCTTTTCCCACGTTGTAGGCCGGTACGGTTTCCACAGAAACGTCATCAAGGTCCTGTTTCTCGTTCAACCCTAAAGTACAGGTTGTTTCTCCCTTTATTGAGCATCCTTGTGGGATCACCACAGTTGTATTTGTACCGGAGAGTTTTTTGATGGCATCAAAATCCATGTGGTCGAAATGGTCGTGCGTAATGAATATGTAATCGGCAGTATCCATTTCAACATCCTTGGGCAGGTCGTAGGGATCAATGTATAGAGTTTTACTCCCTTTCACCATAAACCCGGCGTGCTTTAGAAAAACTACTTCCAATCCCCCATATTCAAACTTGGATTCCTCCATGTGTTCAACTTGTACTGAGACTTATTAAATATTTCTTCCATGTCACTGAAACAGATATGATAACGAACTGAAATAAATTATTTAAATGATTTTCAGCTCGATCACCAACCCCATCACCATGACCCCAGCAAGAATTTTTATAAATTCCATGGCAAAAATAGTGTAAAGGGTCGGAGCTATGAGACAGTTTACTACTGGTATCAACTCTCTGGATACGCAATTAGAAGGATTATCAAGCGGTAGTGTTGTACTGCTTCTGGAGGAGCCAGGAGCGGGAGCAGATATATTTTCTTTTCAGGTTGCTCTTGAGGGGTTGAAGAACAATGAGAGAGTTCTTTACGTTACCACTGATGACACATTTGGGGAGTTAAAAGAGAGTATAAACCTCTACTTCGATGTGTCAAGTGACCTCCTGTTTGAAATGGATATCATGGACCTGGTCTCCACCAGAATGGGATTGCCTACAGAAGATGCTACAAAAGGCTTCTTGAAAAGAGCCCGTTACGACACCCTTGGAAGCCTTAAATCGTCCATCCAGAACGAAAGTTACGACAGAGTTATTTTGAACAACATCACCTATTTCTTTACCCGATACGACAGGGATGAAGTATTCAAATTGATAGAAGAGTTCTCAGGGGTCTCTAAAAAGAATGAGTCCATCTTCTTCATGTTGATGACCAAAGGCATGTTCGACCACCAGACTGAAGTGGCAATGAAACACACTGTTGAAGGGGTCATTGAGTTCTCCATGAGAGAAGTCGACGATGAAATAGAGAGAAGACTGAGGATAATCAAGCTCAAGAAGGCGTTGGTACCCAAAGCCGTCCTAAGGTACGACCTCTCCAAAGGTCTGAGAATGGAACAGGTCATGAGATTGCTTTAACGGAAAAAGCGCCACGAAAGAGATAAAAGGCTGTTGTTCCAAGCTTTCAACACTTCCTATATATTGCCCTACAATACTTTATACCGTACACCATACGCTTAACTTTATAACGGTAGTCACTTCTATACTTTTTATGCTAATACAAAGCCAGTACAAATAAACATCAAATACAATAATTAGTGAGGGTCTCCGTAAATGGGTGAGCATAGTAGAGGATCAAACCATTTGGTACACGAGAAGAGTCCTTATCTTCTGCAACACTCTTGTAATCCCGTGGATTGGTATCCGTGGAGTGAGGAAGCATTTGAGAAGGCAAAAAACGATGATAAGCCCATTTTTCTGTCCATAGGGTATTCTACCTGTCACTGGTGTCACGTTATGGAGAGGGAATCCTTCGAAGACCCCGAAATAGCTGAATTGATGAACGATGCTTTTGTCAACATCAAGGTGGACAGGGAGGAGAGACCGGATATTGACAGCATTTACATGTATGTATGCCAATTGATGACCGGTAGCGGTGGATGGCCTCTTACTATAATCATGACACCGGAGAAGAAACCTTTCTTTGCCGCCACCTATATCCCCCGGGAAACCAGGTTCGGGCGGACGGGGATGAAGGAGCTTATACCCCAGATCAAGCAGATATGGGATAAAAAGAGAGACGACATATATAATGCAGCCGAACAAATACTTTCATCTCTTCAGGAGATGGAGCACGATGAAGGAAGTATAGACCCGGATATGCTGGATTACGCCTATCTAAAACTCTCCGATAGCTTTGATGAACAATATGGTGGTTTTAGAAGAGCTCCCAAGTTCCCTTCTCCTCACATAATATTGTTTCTCCTCAGGTACTGGAATAGGACCGGAGTTAAGAACGTATTGAAGATGGTGGAGAAAACACTCACCCAGATGAGACTGGGAGGAATATTCGACCAGTTGGGCTACGGATTCCACCGGTACTCTACGGACTCCAAGTGGATAGTACCTCATTTCGAGAAGATGCTCTACGACCAGGCAATGCTCTGCATGGCATACACCGAGGCATATCAGGTCACCAAAGACAAACTTTTCCACCAGACAGTTGAAGAGGTGGTGGACTACGTGCTCCGGGAGATGACCTCTCCACAGGGGGGATTTTACTCCGCTGAAGATGCAGATAGCGAGGGAGAAGAGGGAAAGTTCTACGTGTGGACAGAGGACGAGTTGAGGGAGCATGTTGAAGATGACCTCGTTTTGAAGGTGTTCAACGTGCAAGGGGACGGTAACTTCAGAGAGGAGGTCAGCGGCTCAAAAACAGGTAAGAACATCCTCTACCTTAAAAAACCCGTTTCCGAACTTGCTTCTGACCACAAGGTCTCGAAGGACGAGCTGGAGAGCCGCCTCCAGGATGCCCGCCAGAGATTGTGGGAGGTTAGGGATAAGAGAGTACATCCTCTCAAGGACGACAAGATCCTCACCGACTGGAATGGGCTGATGATAGCCGCGCTCGCCAAAGCTTCCGCAGTTTTTGATAACGAACACCCCGAGTATCGACAAGCAGCAGAGAAAAGTACAGAATTCATATTGAACAATTTGATCAGGGATGATGAGCTCCTCCACCGCTTTCGAGACGGTGAGGCAGCCATCAACGGTTTTCTGGATGATTATTCATTCTTCATCTGGGGTCTAATCGAATTATATGAGGCCACCTTCAAACCCGAGTACCTCAAAAAAGCTGTGGAGTTAAGTGAGAAGATGGTCAATAAGTTCTATGATGAGCAGAGAGGAGGTTTTTATTTGACTCCTTCTGATTCCAATTCCGATTCCGAGCAGATCATAAGGAAGAAGGAGATATATGACGGAGCTTATCCGTGTGGAAATTCTGTAGCCATTTTGAATCTATTGAGACTGACTCACATGACCGCCAATACTGAATTTGAAGGTATTGCCAGCGAATCAATTGAGTCCGTTGCTGGAAAAGCATCGATTACTCCTGAGGCGTTCATTCAGTTCTTGACAGCTGTGGATTTTGCTGTGGGCCCGGTTAACGAAGTGGTTATATCAGGTGGCCCCCAGAATGAGGATACGGGAGTCATGCTGGATGTTTTGAGGCAGGAGTTCATTCCCCGAACAGTAGTTTTGTTCAAGTCCGGTGAAGAACTGGATGATGTTTCGGGTTTCACCTCAAATTTGAGCAGTATAGAAGGCCGGGCAACGGCTTACGTGTGCAGGGATTACCGGTGCAGTTTACCCACAACAGACCCGGCAAAGATGATGGAACTGCTGAGATCTGATGAAAGCTAATACTGTTTTTTCACCAACACTCTTACGAGTAGCAGCATAACCGCCAGTATGAGAATCAGAAGGGGAAGATGACCCATAGCTATAGGCGCCAGCTCTCCTGAAGGCTCTATCACGGATCTGGAGACCCTGCCTGCATTAAAGGCGGAGAGAACTATCAGAGAAATAATAACAGGCTTCTTATTCAAATTGAGTAATCCTAAAGAATATAGAGCAGCGAAAATTAGATTTTCCCCCACCAGGAATAGGGGGAGATCGGCAAAGAAGTTGATACCGATATATCCTGCAATCAATATCAATAACAGTATTTTCAGTATAATATTTCCAACCATATTTTCAACCAATTTTTCGAAATTTATATCTGTATTGGCTGTTCAATTAAAGACATTGATTTCTTAAACTAACGCAATGAAAATAGCAAGCAAGGGGTTTATGGGGTAAAATGGTCACTATAGGAGATGTGGAGCTGGCTTTATTGCTCACCACCATAGCAGGGCTATCAACAGGAATAGGAAGTATCATAGCCTATTTCATAAGGAAGCCAAAAACCATCTACTTATCCTTCTTCCTGGGTTTCTCGGCCGGTGTGATGATATACGTGTCTTTTGTGGAGCTTCTCTTTGGCGCGATAGAGTCTGTTGGCCAGATACCGGGTGTTACCGCCTTCTTCGGAGGAATACTCTTGATACTTATCATAGACTTGATCGTCCCTGAGGAGCAGAACCCCCATCACTGCATTGGGGTCTGTAAAGGAGAAAACGTGGATAAGAACCTCATGAGGACCGGCACACTCACCGCTTTGGCCATAGCCATCCACAACTTTCCAGAGGGCCTGGCTACTTTTGGAACGGCTCTCAACGATTTGCAGCTTGGAGTGATCATAGCATTGGCCATAGCCATCCACAATATCCCCGAAGGGATGTCGGTCTCCATACCCATCTTTTATGCCACCCACAACAAGAATAAGGCCTTTAAATACTCTTTTTTCTCCGGCATTGCCGAACCAATAGGAGCCATTATCGGTTTTCTAATATTGATGCCCTTTCTCTCCAAAACGGTACTGGCATCACTTTTAGCATTCGTAGCAGGTATCATGGTTTATGTATCCATAGATAAACTCCTTCCCGCTGCCCATGATTTCGGCAACACCCGCATAGTAGCTTTCGGATTGATATTGGGCATGTTCATCATGGCGATAAGCCTGATAATGCTCTAAAATTAGTGTGTTACGCTTTCACGGTAAGTTAAGGTTACTGCACGTACTTAATTTCTTTAAGGGTAAAGGTATCTACTCTGGTGACGGCATCCCCAAAACCGCCTACATAGTTGGTGTAAACGCCCGCATAACCTTTAGAGACCTTGTTCACGGTCAATCTATCCTCTATTTCTACCCCATTCCAGTAAACCTTTGCCTCGCCGTCTATAACTTCTACTGCCATAGAGTGCCAGCCTTCCTTAACTCCACCAGGTATCTGATCAGGGCCAGGGCCCCAGATACCTATGTATGCGGGGAAGTTGTTGGTATCCTGACCCACATAAGCTACATTGAGGTTGGAGTCATTGGTCTTGAAATCGCATACCATCCTGTAAAATTTTCCGTCTATGGGGTCTATCAAAAAGGCTATGCCCTGCAGTGGACCCGTATCCCCTTCTGTGACATCACAATAAACATAAGCCTGAAGACGAAAATCGCTGACCTGAGAAGTTACGGCATAGCTCAAGCTCGCAAACCCGCCGGCATTGGAGTTATCCAGAACACCTATCCCTACTCCCTGAGGAGCGGAGGTATCAGTTGAAGCAACCAAATTATCGTGATTGAAGTAGAGATACGGTCTCCAGCTGAGTTCAACTTCCCCATTGGTGAAATTATCACTATAGACCTCCCCATATTCTACCGGGCCGTTAGAAGACTCCGTAGTGAAGATCACAGCAACACCGACCACAAAGATAATGACGACCCCCACTAATATCCACATATTTTTCATTTAACTTTACAAACCCATCTACATTCATAAAGTTTTTTGAAAGATGAAAAAAGTGAAAAACATGGAAAGAAGAATACCGCAAAGGCCCAAAAATAATGAATTAACTAACTCCTATACTTCTTATCTATTTTCTTACGGTCTGCATTCCTTTCAATCCTACAATAGTCTGATTTTAACAGTAGAGCTTTCCAAGGTTCTGGAATTAGTGATGCTTCTTTCAATCCTACAATAGTCTGATTTTAACCTTACCCCTACGTAATGAGGTGTGCTCGACATCCGGGTAATCCTTTCAATCCTACAATAGTCTGATTTTAACATTGAGCTATGGAAATACAATGATACTTGGTACAGAACCTTTCAATCCTACAATAGTCTGATTTTAACAACCGCTCGTGGTGATTCGGAGCGTCCCTCAATCCATCTTTCAATCCTACAATAGTCTGATTTTAACTCTTTAATGAAGTTTCTATCAGAGTAACCCTTAATTGTCTTTCAATCCTACAATAGTCTGATTTTAACCATCACCTCCGGCAAGTTTGGTGAAGCCATCAGACTCTACTTTCAATCCTACAATAGTCTGATTTTAACGTACGTATTATTACTGCCGTCTTATCCCTACCGCATTCCTTTCAATCCTACAATAGTCTGATTTTAACAATAAGAGACGAAAGAATTAAAACTCAGGGTGAAGTAGAACTACAAGACATACTGGGACTTTCAATCCTACAATAGTCTGATTTTAACTGACGAGATCATCATCCCTCTCCCGCAACTTACCGCTTTCAATCCTACAATAGTCTGATTTTAACCACCGCTTATCCCTCATACAAGCTCTCGAGATTATGCCTTTCAATCCTACAATAGTCTGATTTTAACATAGTTTGAGGCTATAACATGGAGTGAGGCTATAATACTTTCAATCCTACAATAGTCTGATTTTAACATAGTTTGAGGCTATAACATGGAGTGAGGCTATAATACTTTCAATCCTACAATAGTCTGATTTTAACATTTATATTAGATAGACACACCGACAGACAAACACTTCTTTCAATCCTACAATAGTCTGATTTTAACTTTGCTTGTGGACTCCAAGTTGGTTGATATTTTTCTTTCTTTCAATCCTACAATAGTCTGATTTTAACTAACTCTTGTAACTCCTGCATCATCTTAATGTATTTCTCTTTCAATCCTACAATAGTCTGATTTTAACATCACTCTCCCAATAAAAAATAAGGGGTAGGGTTTACCTTTCAATCCTACAATAGTCTGATTTTAACTTTGCTTGTGGACTCCAAGTTGGTTGATATTTTTCTTTCTTTCAATCCTACAATAGTCTGATTTTAACTAACTCTTGTAACTCCTGCATCATCTTAATGTATTTCTCTTTCAATCCTACAATAGTCTGATTTTAACATCACTCTCCCAATAAAAAATAAGGGGTAGGGTTTACCTTTCAATCCTACAATAGTCTGATTTTAACATCTGGTGGGTAGTGATGAACTTGAAGTTTGAGGTTACTTTCAATCCTACAATAGTCTGATTTTAACAACTTATGGTGAGGATAAGGGCACTGCAATACAACCCCCTTTCAATCCTACAATAGTCTGATTTTAACGTACTCCGATGCTTGTGGCTACGGTGATTAGAATTCATCTTTCAATCCTACAATAGTCTGATTTTAACATTATGAAGTGCAGGAATTGTGGTAAAGGCCATATCCCTTTCAATCCTACAATAGTCTGATTTTAACTTGGTGTTGGGTGTCGCACTCCTGACTTACTCTCTCACCTTTCAATCCTACAATAGTCTGATTTTAACACTCCTGTAGCTCCTGCATCATCTTAATGTATTTCATCTTTCAATCCTACAATAGTCTGATTTTAACACTCTGAGGATCCCTTTGGTGGTGCTGTTATCGCAGATAGTGCTTTCAATCCTACAATAGTCTGATTTTAACTCATTGGATTCGCAATCACACTCATAAGGGTTAAACTCCTTTCAATCCTACAATAGTCTGATTTTAACTCTCTACAGACAGCTTTGGTAGCCTCACCAGCGGTACACTTTCAATCCTACAATAGTCTGATTTTAACCAGACCTTTAATCTGGAATCAGCAATGACTTGGTATTCTTTCAATCCTACAATAGTCTGATTTTAACATACTTTATTTCTTGTCCGTATTTGTAGTGATAGTAATCTTTCAATCCTACAATAGTCTGATTTTAACATGGAGAGGTCAGAATATATAATTCAACTTCTAATGAACTTTCAATCCTACAATAGTCTGATTTTAACTTGTATGGTCTGGACGTGAAAGCATCAACCTGATATATCCTTTCAATCCTACAATAGTCTGATTTTAACATGAGTTCCAATCAAATAGGGCTGAAGTATTATCGTTCTCCTTTCAATCCTACAATAGTCTGATTTTAACTTTGATTTTGTTGGTATAAGAGATACTGATGTTGTTGACTTTCAATCCTACAATAGTCTGATTTTAACTTAATATACCAAGTGGTGAGAGACATGAGTTGTGTAGCTTTCAATCCTACAATAGTCTGATTTTAACTTAAAAACCACATGAATAACCCGTGCATCGAATACATCTTTCAATCCTACAATAGTCTGATTTTAACAGAAGGCGAAGGTTAGGTTGTTTGATGGTAGAGAGGTTCTTTCAATCCTACAATAGTCTGATTTTAACTTGAATTACTGTTATCGTTGTCAATGGACTTATTATCATTAACCTTTCAATCCTACAATAGTCTGATTTTAACGAGTCAAATCCACACCTGGGCCAGGTGGAACTAATAGCTTTCAATCCTACAATAGTCTGATTTTAACTCCTCATACTCTTCAGAGACATCCACGTTCTCATCAATGCTACCCCTTTCAATCCTACAATAGTCTGATTTTAACGCATCGCAGTAGCTCTGGTCAAATAGTGCATTGAACCATCTTTCAATCCTACAATAGTCTGATTTTAACAGTATAGGGATTTAATTACTGATGAGAATGGTTTACCGTCTTTCAATCCTACAATAGTCTGATTTTAACCCACATACTCCAATCCGACCCTTTACCACACTTTTTCTTTCAATCCTACAATAGTCTGATTTTAACAACATCAGCATCATCACCAAAATCAAAACTCACATCATCCTTTCAATCCTACAATAGTCTGATTTTAACTTTAATGGTTCATGGAGACCAATGTAGGATGAGTAGCACCTTTCAATCCTACAATAGTCTGATTTTAACCGGTGTGAACCATGTTTTAAGTGAAGCCCATGCTTTCAATCCTACAATAGTCTGATTTTAACGTCCTCGAAGACCCAGACGGAATCTATTGGGTAGTCATCTTTCAATCCTACAATAGTCTGATTTTAACCTGATGAAGGCCTGGAATACCAGAGCGACGACTTAATCTTTCAATCCTACAATAGTCTGATTTTAACCAGTCTCTCTAATTGACTCAATTATGCTGGCTTCGATCTTTCAATCCTACAATAGTCTGATTTTAACACGACCTTGGCTTTCGTTTATGGGAGTACGATGGTGGTCTTTCAATCCTACAATAGTCTGATTTTAACTGATTGATTCCGTCACCGAAACCGAATACCATAATCCCTTTCAATCCTACAATAGTCTGATTTTAACCGTGGGTAATTTTGGCTCATATATCATTTAAAGCTTTCTGATTGCTTCTACAGGACACATTCATCTGCGATGTTGGGTTTTGTAAGGGTTATATAAAGGTACATCAAGCCAACATATAGTTCAGAATTTTCTGCTCAGTTACTATACTTGATAAAGATTAGTTCAAAAAAATTAGGTCAGGGTTCTGTTGAATCGAAACTCCTCCAAAAGCCTGAATATAGATCGATACCAATTTAATTAAAAAATTAATAAATAATTTTGCTATATAAAAGACATAGACGAGCTGTTGGTGAGGGGTATTTTGAGATATAGGGTTGTCTTAAAAGTCTTTCAAACTTAAAAGAAAAGTTTATCGAGGATGCCAACTTACTCTTATAAAATGATCAGTGAAATGTATGTTACTGGTACTCAGGTCAATTATTATTTCATTTGTCAGACCAAACTCTGGCTTTTCAGCCACAATATCACAATGGAGAGGGAACACGATAATGTTAAGGCCGGGAAGCTCCTTCACAAAGAGCACTTCAGGAGGGACGACCGAGAGATAAAAATTGGACCTATAGCCCTCGACATTGTACGGAAAAGCGATAAGCTGGAGATCAGGGAAGTAAAGAAGTCGAAGAAAATGGAGAATGCTCACATTTACCAGACCCTATACTATCTTTACATACTTAACAACTACGGAATTGATGCCAGAGCTGTTCTGAGCTTCCCAAAGATAAAAGAGAATATTGAGCTTGAGCTTGATGATCACAGGAAAAAAGAGCTCGAAGAAGTACTCGATGAAATAGATAAGATCACTCAACTACCAAAGCCTCCCAAGCCCCAATACAAGAAAATGTGCAGGAAGTGCGCTTACTTTGAGTTTTGTTTTTCTTAGGTGATATAATGAAGCAGAAGAATTTCTATCTGGTATCGGACGGGAAGTTGAGGAGGCATGAGAACACCTTATATTTTGAGAATGAAGACGGGAAGAAACCTATCCCCGTAAACTCCATCTATTCAGTATACGCCCTTAGCTCTTTGAGCATCACTTCTAAAGCCTTATCACTGCTTGCAAAAGAGGGTGTTTGCATCCACTTCTTCAATTATTACGGGTATTATCTGGGCAGCTTTTATCCTCGTGAAACCCTTGTATCCGGTGACATGCTCGTAAAACAGGTAGAATGCCATCTAGACAAAGAGAGGAGGCTGGAAGTTGCAAAAGCATTTGTAGAGGGCGCTATTCTGAACATGACAAAGGTGCTGAGCTATTATAAGCTTGAGGAGGTGAGAACCAAGTTAGGCCATATCTTGAACACGCTTTCTACAACTAACGAGGTCACTGAAGTGATGGGGGCTGAAGCCAATGCCCGAAATGCTTACTACTCTGCTTTTGACTCTATTCTCAGGCAATTCGAGTTTGAATACAGGAGTAAGAGACCGCCAAAAAATGAGGTGAACTCCATGATAAGCTTTGGGAACTCTCTTCTCTATTCCACTGTTCTTTCCGAGCTCTACTATACTCAACTCAATCCAACTGTGTCCTTTCTGCATGAACCCTTTGAAAGAAGGTTCAGCCTGGCGTTAGATGTTGCAGAAATATTCAAACCCCTTTTGGTGGATAGAACCATCTTTAAACTGGTGAACAAAGAAATAATAAAAGAAGGGGATTTTAACAGTGAACTTGAAGGGGTTTTACTGAATGACAGCGGGAGAAAGAAGTTCGTTCAGGCATACAACGAGAAGCTCAACACCACTATCAAGCACAGGGATCTGAAGAGGAAAGTCTCTTATCAGCGACTTATACGACTGGAGTGCTACAAGCTGGCCAAACACTTCTTGGGAACTCAAAACTACCGGCCCTTTGTTATCTGGTGGTAGAATGTACGTTATTGTGGTCTACGATATCAATGTGGAGAGGGTCAATGAAGTAAAGAAATTTCTGCGAAGGTATCTTACATGGATCCAGAATTCGGTTTTCGAGGGTGAATTGACTCCTGCTGACCTCAAGGAAGTGAAAATGGGTTTAAAAGATATTATTAATAAGGATGAGGATATGATTGTGATATACAGGGTTCCATCGGAGAAAGCTCTTAACAGAGAAGTTATGGGAACGGACAAGAGCAGTGCTGGAGAGATAATCTGATTACTTACGAATAAGTGTAATAACTTCGAAACCCTTATTATTTTTTATAGCCTTTTGAGAGGCGGGTAGACAAAAAGCTATTTATTTTTTGGAGATAAATACTCTATATGTCTAAGATCATCGAAGTTGTATTTGAGAAGGGTTTGTTAAAACCTCTCGAAAAGATCAACCTGAAAGAAGGGGAGAAATTAAAGGTGGAGATAAAACAGGAAGAGGTTGATCTGGATTCGTTAAGAGGAAGATACAAAGGTAGTGCAGACTCGCATTCAGAATTGGATGAAGTATATGATAGAAGAAGGCATATTGACTAGATTTCTTCCATATTAACCCAATTACAGTTACCAAAAAATATTATTAGTTGATATGGTTAAAGTTCACTTCTTCACTCCTCAAAACCTCAAGATAACTGGAGGCAGCCTTCCTAAGCTTTTTATCATCTGTAACAAGGATAAGATCGTTTTTTAAAGCGTTATGGACATATGAGGCATCATAAAAGGTAATAGATTCTTTCAAGGAGATCTTGAGTACAACCAGTAGTTCTTTCCTGTCGTATGGAATCACATTCATGGTGGTGGAGAGTTGTTCAAAAGTTCTCAATACTACTTCAGCATCATCGGCTGTAATCAGCTTTCTATAGACTGACTTCCACATTGCGTTCCCCACTTCGTAAAAAGTAAGGTCTGATATATAACCGCCTTTCAGGAGTCTGATGCTCTCTTCACCCTTCTCACCTATTATATTCAGTAGTGCGCTAGCATCGAACAACATCATCCCTCATCTCTACCTTCTCTGATCAATTCAGTTGTTCTGTCCTTTCCGATCTTGGAGAGAGGTTTTTTGGATTGTTTAAGCATTTCTTTCAGCTCTTTTTCCTCTTCTTTTTTTACTTCTTCTTCCAGAGCTTTTTTAATTACTTTACTGACCTTGATATTGTATCTGGCAATTTTTTCTTTGAGTTCCTGATCAACTTTTGCGGATACTGTTTTGTAGTCGGACATTTTTCTCACCTAATTGATAGTATAAATTGGTAGTATTAAAAGTTTACTACTAGGCAAATTAGTTATTGTTGAGAACAAATTCCTCAAAATGTATTAATGTTCGTTAACGAGGTCAAGTGCTTTATTGTACAGCTTTTTTGAGATTCTAAAATCCTCATCTATTAACTTATCCAGTAATGGCTTTATTTCTCTTATTTTACCCTGTCTTTTGGCTCTAATAAGTAGTCCCAGAGTACCTTCTACTTTAACTTCTAGTTCTCTAGCCATTTTTCTCGCCGTTTGATCATCTAATACAGCAGTAGATTGTTGTTCAACAGCAAGGACAATGACTTCACTTTCTCCTTTACCCAGCCGTTCCTTCAGCCTCTCCAATAATTCATTGTTTTCAGCGGATCTAACATTAAAAGACGAAATCAAATCCCTGGATCCTTCTTTAACCACAACTTCTTCAAAAACACTTTCTGGAATAACTACGTCATAGTCCTCAAGCAAATATAGAAGATCAAGTTTAATAAAAGCGATAATTACAGAAGAATCAACAATTAGCTTCTTCCTCAAGTTCTTCCTCCGAATAATCGATAACTGGTACTCCTAGTCTAGACAGCATTTCTAAGAATTCCCATTTTGGAGTTTCACTTAATTCTGCTGCTTTACCAAGGCTTATCTCTTTTCTCAGGTACAGGTAGATAGCTAGAGCAGTGTTCACGTCTTTATCATCGACTTCTATGCCTTTAACTGTTTTTATTGTGTCACCCATAGCTATAATTATTTCTGGAAATACTTATGGTTTTCCTCTTAGATTGAACGGAATCGGTTCTTTACAGGATTTTCATTGACTGAATTTTATTGAGGGTTTAAAAGTAGGGTTATTGGGCTGGTTAAGTTTAAACTTTCGCACCACTCAAAAATTTTATTATTCATGCTGGTCGTTAACAACCATGCGTTTGAAAGTAGGTTTGAACGCTGTCGACGGGGGGTCGATATCCCTTAACCATTCATACCATATTGCCTCGCTCATTTATAGGGCAATCGAGCGGAGCAATCCCAATTTATCTCTTGACCTGCATACTCCTTCAACTTTTAAATTGTTCACCTTTGGAAAGCTTTTGGTGGAGGACCGGAAGTTTAGCATTAAAGGAGACAAGATGGTGCTGAAAAGCCCCAACGTTTACTTCTTCTTCTCCACTATGGCCAAGGATATCGGTGTTTCTCTGGTGGAGGGACTGCTGGAGAAGCCCGAGGTGAAGATCGGTGGAGGAGAGTTCGTTGTTTCTGAAGTTAAGGTTATGGAAGAGGAGGAGATTGGCGATAAACAGAGGTTCGTTACTCTTTCTCCGGTGAATGTTACTACCGTTGAAGGTAATGGTGACGGAAAGAGGATTATTGATCTTTATCCCAAGGATTCCAGGTTTTATGATAATCTGAGGCAAAATTTGGTGAAAAAATACAGGATGTACTATGACAAGGAGCCTGAGGATGATGGGTTAAGGTTCAAGGTGGTCAAATCAAAGGCAAAGAGGATACAGGTTAAGGATACTTTTCACCGGTGCGTGGAGATGGTCTTCGATGCTGAAGGGAGCAAGGAGTTACTGGATGTCGGCTATAAGGCTGGTTTTGGTGAGAGGAATAGTATGGGATTCGGGATGGTGAGGGTTGCGTGAATTGAACGAACTGAATAAAGGAGATTTAAAAATGAGTACAATTGATACTATATCTCAATATGGTAAACAAGATGAAAAAAGCGAGATTTTAACATTTACTGTGACTTCAGATTCTTGGATAAATAATGGCTTAGTTAAACTAGCTCTAGAGCTAGAGAGGAATTTTAGCGAAAGAGTAGAAATTAATATAGACCCTGAAACTGTCCAAATTACCGCTTATAATAAAGAAGAGGTTAAAAACGCCATTTGTGGCGCGTTAAAAAATATAGCTAAAAGAGATACTTATTATTTTTCTAGCATATTTAAAATGTTAAATATTGACTTAGGAGCAGATTATGGTAAACCACTACCCTATCCTGAAACGAAAAAGGACTTAGAATCGGAGATAAGCATCACAAATGATGAAAAAAAGCACTTGAAACAGAATAGAAAAATTGCAAATCCTAAAAGAAAACAAAAGGTTTGGAAACAAAGAATTAGTTTCTTATCTGTAAATCCCAAGAATAATTATATCAATATTGGACTTAATTTGTCTGATTATCAAACTGAGTTAGTTAATAACGTTCTTGAGACAGAAGGCAACAATACTTGCCCAGTTTGTGGATTGGTATCTAAAAAGTTATATGAGATAAAACAACAATTTAATCCAATAGCAAGTGAACACCACAACAATAAACTGGAGGGCATTGGGGATAAGCGCTATAATCCTAAAGCCTGCCCTAAATGTGTCCTACTATCTTATTTCTCGTGGTTCAATGGAAAAATACCTTTCTATCAAGTTCCAGCAAAAGACACTTATTTTGCTATTCCGAATACACAAAACCTTGAAATCCTTAAAAAAATTCATAAAAACCTTTCTACGGACAACCAATTTGTAGATTTCGAAGATGGGACATGCACATCTTATTCTTCCAATATCCAGTTTTTACCATATAGATCCAAAAATGCTAGCCTTTTAGCCTTGTTACATAATATTAAAAATAAGTATTCCAAAGACGAAGAAGGCCTGTTCATGGGTTTTGAATCTCCTACTAAAGAAGAATTCTCGTACATGACTGAATGGCTGTTTATATCCAAGTCTTTTAGAATAGTTCATATAAAGGCAAATGAGAAGATATATGATATCCTAGAGATGTTTGAGGATCCAACTAATGGTGAAGAAACATACCTAGTTCCAAGTTTCCTTGACAATGTCTTCTATAACAATTTTGATGAATACTTTACAGAGACTTTTTTTGAAGGAATTCTTAAATTGGATTCGAGAAAGATATCTACTGGTCTATTCCATATGGCTAAAACGAGTGTGGAAAACCCAATTACCCAACGTTTTAGGCGTTCTGGTAATTCACCCTGGTTTTTGTTTGAGAATTTATTTTTGCCAAAAATAATGGAGGTGTCAGTTTTGTTGGACGAAAATATGAGCGAAGCATGTAAAGATATAGCCAAGAATATTGGAAGGGGATTTAGCAAAGATGTAGGCATGCTCACAAAATTTGCCTATGCTTCAGGACCAGACGAATTTAAAAATGCGTTGGAAGAGGCTATATTTAGGCTAGCAAAAAAAAGTGCAATGAATGAGACGGGTGTAAACTTTGTTAGTGAAAAAAATATTGACATTGTGCTCAAAAAAATAAACAATGATACTTTTAAGGACTTCAGAAATTACTTTGTCTCATTTATGAGTGTTGCTGTTTTATCAGAAAATTATAGACAACAAAAAAAATAGAGGTGATAAAATGAATGGGAAAAAATCTGTTGTTGCAACGTGGTTATTTGGAGCTGATTTGTCAAATATGAACGCTGGAGAAGGGACTACAAATTTAAAAGAACTAAAGACTTATAATAATGGGTTGCCTTACATCTCTGGGCAAGCAGTTAGACATGCGTTGAGGAAAGCTATACAGAGAGAAAACCCTGAAAAAATAAAGTGCACTCCTGAGTTTCCATGTGGTAACATCACTGAGTGTTGGCTTTGTGACATCTTCGGTTATCTCCTTCCTGGTGAGGGTGCGAAGAGATGGAGTCCTCTGAAGGCTTCTCCTGCACTTGGACAAGTCCGAAAGCCTATAACAACTGACCTAATACTTAGATTAGTAAATGACATAGAATGTCCAAAGTGTGAGCAGAAAATCAATCCCCTTTTCGGCCGAGGAGAAGAGGGAGGAGTAAGGCAAAAAGAGATTAGGCAGGGAACCGAACTGAAATGTCCAAAATGTGGACAGAATTTTAAAGCTCCTTATGATGTCCGTCAGGCAATTGCATACAAGCAGTTAATAGACAATGTGTATAAACTGAGCATTTCAATCGATGTTAATGCACTAGGCAGAGAAGAAGTTCCAAAGATAGACGGAGAAGGCAAAAATTCGGAGATGGTTGGAATTGAATATAAAGAGTATTACGACGAAAATAAACGTAAAGAACGTGTAAAATCGATACTAACAGGAATTGGGAACATGAGCGATTTTGCAAGCCAGAGCAGAGAAGTATCTAATGCCTCTCCCGATGCAATCCTATTGAGTGCACAAGGCCAATACAATCATCGGCTGACTTCTGCTTTTGAAATGGACGAAGAAGGAAACGTTAACTCAGAAGTTTTCAAGGCGGTAATTGAGGAAACACTTAGAGTACCAAATACTCAAGTTTATTTTGGTCTACTCCCGGGGATTATAAAAAACCAAGAAGACATCGACCGAGTGGCAACAGAACTGGAAAAGGCCGAAAATTTCCATTTGTGTGACTCTCCAGCAAAGGCAATTGAAGAAGTGAAGAGTTTTTTTAATTAGGGGGTGGAGTATTGGAAATTTTAAAATTTGACCTAAAAGTACCTTATTGGTGCTCTTTTAGGCATTTTGGAGCTATTAACATCCAGCAGACTTATCCATTTCCTCCTCCACCTACCATTTTTGGAATGATACAAAATGCACTGGGTAAAACTCAAAAACCTAACGCAAAGGAAACTTTTAGAGATTACCGCGGATATGATAACTTGAATTTTTCAGTAGTAATTAGAGACACTGGTGAAAAATTAGATGACTATGCAAATGTAATGAAAGGGTATAGAGATAGAAAAAATTCTCGCGAATTTCTTGAATCTGAACTAAAAAAGGAAAAGGAAAAATGGGAAAAAGAACTAAAAGAAAGTGGATTGAGTGAAGATAACATTGATAAGGAACTAATTAAAAGAGAAAGAAATTTTTGGGAAGAGAAAACAAGAGAGATAGGGAGATATGAGATAGATAAAAAGTTGATGAGAACTCAAATCACCCGTCAGCGCTTGATTAAGCCAAAATATACAGTATACATCAAATCAAATGATGAAGGTGATTTCTCTCTAAAAAGCGTTTCTGAATCATTGAGGGACCCAAAAAGACCTCTTTATATCGGAGAAAACGATGATATGGTAATTTTAGATTTTGAAGGAGATGGCATTAAAAAGGATGTTAAAGAAAACGAATCTGAAAACATACAGTCTACAATACCAGGTATTTATCAGAACTCAGAGATTGTGAAAATACCTGTTGAAGTCATCAACCCTGAAATAAATTCAACTAAACTAACAGTTTCAATACCTAAAGGAAAAATAGGGGATAAGATTCCCTGTTTGAACGTTGATGGTGAGAATATTGTCTTTTTGCGATAATGTTTTTGCCAAAGATGATGGGAAAACTACGTTAAAAGACCACATATATGACTGCAATTTTGTATTAAATTACTTAATTTCGACTTATAGGAAACCTCTTTACGAATGGGCAAATAGGAACAATATTGATTTCGATTGGTTCATTGAGAGTGTGAAAAAATCAGTCCATTATCACGATTTTGGAAAAGCAACGTTAAAATGGCAAGAAGAAGCAAGAAAAGAAAATACAAAGCTTCCTTATCACAGCCCTTATGCTGGATACTTTATTTTGCAGGAAGTAGAGGTGGGTAGGACTGACAATACCAATGATTTCGTACCAGTATTAGCTACTGTATCTCACCATTCTCTCTTAACAGAGAACTCTTGGAGAAACACACCAGTACCCGATGAATTTATAGAAGGTTGTCTAAGGGAAATAAATAAAGAATTCGGTTACTGTGAATTGGATTTTACAAAAAACTGGAGTGGTTATTTGAATAACTTGAGGAAATTTAGAGACAATAGTCAACAACATAGGAGTATTTTTGGAAAAGTGATTGATACACGGTTTAAGTCCAAATATTCCCTTATTTTATCTCTTATAACCACATCTGACAATATTGCAAGTTATTTTGAAGAGAATAATGTTTATGATGAAGATTCCCGACTAAAAGAGTTAAAAAATAGGTTTCCTCCTATACCAAATATCACAAAAATCCTTGAGACTCTTGAAGAAGGAAAATCACTTTTCTACACTCAAAAAAAGATCATAAAACTAGGAAGAAAGCAAAATAACCCGTTAAGACTTCTTTTTGAAGCGCCTTGTGGGGAGGGTAAAACCTTAGCCTCACTTCTTTATGCTCGAGAACTGTTTAAAAGAGGAAAAATTAACAGAGTTATCTTTACTCTTCCTACCCAAACTACTACCAACAACATGATGCTGGAATTTGAGAAGGATTACAATATACCCAAGCAATGGATTGGGATATACCACTCAGAAGTTTTTCATTTTCTATTAGAAGAAAACAGAGACCTTGAGGAAGAGGATCTAAGCTCCCTGAAGTCAATTAAGTATTGGAGTAATTTTTACGGAAAACCCTTCAATGTCTCAACAGTAGACCATCTTTTACTATCTTTGGTCAATGGATACAAATATGCTCCACGAGCTTTCGGAAACCTACAAACCAGTTTAGTAGTTATTGACGAACTTCATTACTATGATTCACACACGATTGGTATGATAAAATGTCTTTGTAAGATTCTCTCTTACTTAGGTATACCGCATATATTAATGACTGCTACCATGCCAAGAAATGTGAAAGGAATTTTCGAACAATCTTTCTTTGAAGAGAGAATCAAACCAGTTACAAGTGAAGGAATTGACGAAGAAACAAAAAAAGAAAAAAGACCTTTTATTTTCGAATACTATAGTGACCAAATTATCGACAAGAATAGTAAATTAAATTCAAACTTAATTGAAATTTTAGAGAAAAATAAAGAGCATTTTATTGGCATAATAACAAATACTGTTGAGAAATCTAAACAGGTACACCAAAAAATCAATGATATGTTTCCAGACGTTCAAACCCTACTTTATAATTCCGAGTTCATGAAAAAGGATAGACCAATAAAAGAACGCATCTTGAAGCTGTTCTCAAAGCTTAATAAAAAAATGGGCCTATCGAATGAAGATCTTAGATTTCTTGAAGAATATGGTTTCGATCCAGATAGCCCTCTAATCTTTATAGGCACTCAGGTGGTTGAAATAAGTCTGAACATCTCATTCGATGTTATAATATCTGATATTGCTCCATTAGACTCTATAATTCAGAGATCTGGAAGAATTCACAGAAGCCAAGCGGATTACAGAAGCGATAACTGCAATTGTAAGCAGTGTAGTAATAAACCAACAGGATTCAGGTATATTCTTCATATTTTTGATACTGGAGATAAGTGCTTACCTTATACAAACGGGAAGGATAATATTCAAGCTGAAATAGTGAATAGAACCAAGAAGGAGATTTTAAAAGAGCAAAAATACTCTTTCAAAACTGGGAAAAAAATGATGAATAACGTCTTCGATATAGAGAATTTATATGATTTTGACGAAGAATATAATTTTAAGCAACCCTACATTCAGGATTTAATTTTTGGAAAAACTCCTTCAGATAGATACGGTCCCGAAGACTCTAGCGGTTCTTCTAGATATAAAACAAGAGTTATTGAAACTCAAAAAATGAATGTGCTACCGAGTACGTTCAAGATTAATGGTACCGAGGTTAGTGTTGACGAATTTATTAACGATGTAATCTCTAACAAAATTTATTGTAGAAATAGTAGATTGACTGAAAAAGGCAAAAATGAGATACTAAAGAATTTTATTCAAGTTTCCCATGGTAAATATGACAGCAGAATAGAGGAAGTAGGCGATATGCATGTCAGAGTAGTCAATGCAAGTTACTCATTTGAACATGGTTTAACTCAATTTGAAATTGAAAATGTAATCTAACTTCAGTAATCTAAATTTAACCCAGTGATTAGAACAATAAACTGAGAATTAATGCCAGGTCTATAACAACACTTGTATCTAATACAACCATTTAAGTCTATCTTTTTCTTTTTCTCTGACGTAAAACTTTTCTGAGATGTCTTCTTCAAGCTCTTTGACGTTCAGAATCTCCCTCAACTTATCTATGTGCATTTTCTTGGGTGGTAATTCCAGCAGGGCTTTATTCAAAGCTTCTTTGAATTTTTTCTCATCAACCCATTCTGGAACCTTTACAGATACAGTACGTGTCATACCTCCACCTTTCTATATGAGATATGCAAGACCTCCTTGAGAGAAGCAGTTATGCACTACAAAAAGTAATATGATTATATAATTGACTATTAGTGTTTAGCAAGCTCTCTCAGTAAGTCGTCATCTTCTTTGAGGATTTTTCTGAAGGCTCTTTCATATTCAGGTCTTAACTTATCTTTTTCACCTTTTCCCCAGAGTTTTTTATCCATTAACATACACCATGTTGATACTTCTATTTAACCTTTAACGTATTCTTTTTTAACCAGCTAATTATCTCGTTTAGAGATGCTTCTTCGTCTGCCAATCTAATGAGAAAGCTAAAAATATCTTCTTTTGAAGCTGTAAATTTATAATATCTGGAATCAAGATACGTTTTAGCCATAGAATACCCTGTCCTCTTATTACCATCCATAAAAGGGTGATAGCCGACAATATATTTCAAAAAAATTGCTGCTTTCCATATAACCGGTTTTTTGGGGTTAGAGTTTACTCTGTTCACTACATGAACCAGAGTACCAATATCTCTTAAACCCATAGAACCACCGTATCTTTTTATCAGCCTATCGTGGATATTTATTATCTCTTCAACAGTAGTTATGTTAGACATTTTGCCCCATCTGAGATTATTGGTTCTGAATTGGGAACAAGGAATTGATAAGGATAATCACCTTCTTTGAACTTTCACGGATACAGTTATGAACCATACTTCCCTTTACCTCTCTAGAGAAACGTATATACAAGATTACCTCCTTAAATAGCTTTTTGAATCTCGATATCTATCTCGATATCTTGCGATAATTTCGATCTAACTCTGAATTTCCTCCCCACCTCACTAGGTTATCCTAAAAATAATTTATCCAACAGTCCCTGAACAACCTGTTCATTATATCGGCCTTAATCTCTTCGCCATTCATTAAAGTTCACTTATCGTACCATCAAGGGAATGATTTACATACCTATCTATTTACAATAATAATATGGCAGAAGAACTCTACACTGAGGAGAAATCAATAATATTAAGAATGCTTGGTGATTCTCCAAGGTTGAGAATAATTGATTTTTTCATGGATAACCCTTCCTTTGACTTCACAAAAAAAGAGGTTATTGAAGCACTGGGAATGAGCAAACAGACTTTCTACAAATACTTTAAAGAAATAGAATCAGATGGAATAGTAAACGTTTCAAGAGAGATAGGTAGGGCCAAATTATACAAAATAAACCTCCAACATCCTCTCGTCGTCATGCTAAGAGAGCTTGAAGAGAAGATGTCCATGCAGGTGGCAGAAGAGTCATTATTGACAAAGTAGTTTGTCGGATCGGATATGGTTATATCCAGAAACGTGTTCTAATTTAGACTGGTGGGTAGAATGTTGATTGAAGCTCCTGAGATAAGTCCTGAGGAACAGAAAAGATATGCTGGAAAACATGTAGCAATAATTGATCAAAAGATTGTGGCGAGTGGAAATACGGCAAAACAGGCTTTTCAAAAAGCACAACAAGAATTTCCCCAAAAAAAGACAGAAGAAATTGGGCTCATGTTTATACCAAAAGAGGAGCTGATGATTCTTTGAAATACTCTTTCAAGTATAGAAGAGAAAAATCAAAGATACAGGGTGAAATCTATCGACCTGTGTAGCAAGTGTTTATTTTAAGGGAAAAGACAATAACTGGTATCTTTTTTACCCTTATGTCGATTCGGGGGCAGACATAAGTCTATTCACTAGGTCAGATTCTGAACTTCTTGGTTATGAGCTTGAAGACGGAGAAGAATACCATGTGGGTGGAATAGCTGGTTTGATTAGAATATTCATACATGAAGTCCCCTTTAGAATTGGTAAAGAAGTCTTTAATGTGAGGATTGGTTTTGCTGATAAGGAGAAAGTACCAAGACTTCTGGGCAGACTTGATTTTTTCTCAGAATTCCAGATATGTTTTGACGAGAAGAACTTAAATGTGCATTTCATATTACCTGAATAAGCTCAGTACTCAGAAGTAGTGAAGAGAACAACCGCAATTATCCCTAAAGTTGATTCTCAAATAGGCTTAAACCCTAAAGTCAAACTTAAGTATTCACAGTATAACCTTCAGTGGTGGTTGGATGGTAATCAAGTATGATGTTATCGCTATTGGCACTGGCTCCGCCATGAATATCGTGGAAGCCATGCTCAATCAAGATGAAGATCTAAAGGTAGCCGTAATAGACAAGGACCCCCCAGGCGGTATCTGCCTAACTAAAGCGTGCATCCCCACCAAGATACTGTTATACCCAGCAGAGCTCATCAAGAACATCGAGAAAGCCAAAGAAATGGGCATTGACGTCCAGGTCAACAACATCGACTTTCAGTCTATCATGAAGAGGATGCACTCCCTCGTCGACCCGGACATCGAGATGATAAGAGAGGGACTATCATCTACACCCAATATCGGCTACTACACCAACCCCGCAGAATTCGTGGAGCCCTATAAACTAAGCGTAGGCAACGAAATAATAACTGCCCCCCTAATACTCCTGTGCACCGGCTCCAAACCCTTTATACCCTCTATTAAAGGTTTAGACAAAGTCCCCTATCATACCAGTGATACCATACTGGATATCCAGCAGCTCCCCGAGAGTCTGGTCATCGTGGGCGGAGGTTTTGTGGCAGCGGAATACGGGCACTTCTTTTCCTCCATGGGAAGCAAGGTGACCATACTGGGTAGAAACCCTCAATTCCTCCCGGGTGAAGAGGAAGAGGTTTCAGCAGTTCTAAAACACGACCTCTCCAAGCAATTGGACATACTAACCAACCACGAAGTAGTTGAAATAGCTGAAGACGAAATTGAAGGTAACGAGGTGAAAGTTACTACTGCCATAAACCGGGAGACAGGTAAAAAGGTCACCATCAACTCTCAGGAGGTATTGATCGCTGCGGGTAGAGCCTCCAACTCGGATATTCTCAACCCTCAAAAGGGAGGGATCGAAACAGACAAGAATGGATGGATCAAGGTCAACGAATACCTCGAAACTTCTCAATCCAACGTGTGGGCTCTGGGGGATGCGGTAGGCAAATACCTCTTCAAGCACGTGGCCAACTACGAGTCACGGGTAGTCTATCACAACGCCGTTCTGGGAAAGCAAATGAAGGTAGACTACCATGCAGTTCCTCACGCAGTCTTCACCTATCCCGAAGTAGCCAGTGGAGGCATGGGAGAGAATGAGGCCATAAATAAGCTGGGGAAGGATAGAGTGATAATAGGTTTTGACAGATACGAAGATAACGCTAAAGGGAACGCCATGGGCGTCAAGAACTATTTCGCCAAAGTTGTTCTGGATGCGGAGACCGAAAAAATACTGGGAGCGCATATAGTTGGTCCTCACGCCTCAGTCCTGATACAGGAGGTAATAAATCTCATGTACACACCAGCACAGAGTCCCAGCCCCATATTCCTCGGCATGCACATACACCCTGCCCTAAACGAAGTAGTGAAGGGGGCATTCAACTCCCTAATGGACGTGGACACCTACCACCACATGCTGAAGCACAAACTCCCCGATATAGACGTCAGCCTCAACAGATGATATGTTATACCTCTATTATTCCTATAGCTCGTCGTGTTCCACAAAGATCTCTCTATAGCAGTGAGAGCAGAGGAACCACTCCACATCCCCCAAATCTTTCTTATCCTCCCTGAAATAATAGAAGCCGTCCGAAAAGTCCTTAGACTTCACCTTCTCCAGATCCACCTCTCCGGCTCTACCGCATCTCTGGCAAACGACCTTGAACTGGCTTAAGTGGGGATTGAAGTCCCTGAACAAGTTTACCACCTCCATTTGCTTACAGCTTTCAGGGTTAACATTACAGTAATTTCAATTTCACTTCATTGATTATCACAGAAAAGTTTTTAGTTATTCGAATTATTTAGCAAGAGATGCCCGAGCTTCCAGAGGTAGAGTTTTTCCGGCACTACATGGACGAGACCTCCCTTCACCACACCATTCAGGATGTGGAGGTAACCAACTCGCTTATCCTGGAAGAAGTCACGGCAGAACAGCTTTCTTCTGAACTAAAAGGAAAACAATTCAAAACTACTCGACGCCATGGGAAGTACTTGTTCGCTGAAGCTAAAGGCCACCAGGGCTTATGGATGGTCTTTCATTTCGGTATGACCGGTCTCTTCAGCTATTTAAAGTCCGACGATAAGTCCGAAAATATTCCCAAACACACCCGCCTGCTTATCAACTTCGCCAACGGGGATAGGTTGAACTACATCTGTCAGAGAATGCTGGGCAGAGTTAATCTAACCGGGAGTGTGGAGCAATACGTCAAGAAGAAGGGTTTGGGTCCTGATGCTCTGAATATGGATTTTAAAACCTTTAGAAAACAATTGCAGGGCAGGAGAGGAAGAGCCAAATACATTCTAATGAACCAGAAGATCATTGCAGGTATCGGCAACATATATTCTGACGAGATCCTGTATCAAACAGGGGTACATCCCCGAACAATGTGCAACAAGCTGGATGAAAAGACCATAGAGAATCTCTTCAATAATACAAAAGAAGTATTGAGAACAGTTATTGATAAAAAAGCACGTCTGGACGAACTGCCTTCCACGTATCTGATTCCCCATAGGCATAAAGGTGGGTTATGTCCCCGCTGCGGTAATTATTTAAAAACACTCGATTTTTCAGGCAGAACCTCTTATTATTGTCCTAAAGATCAACGGGAGCTATAGGTAGTTTCAATATATAATTGGGACTGTTCTAATATTCCCAAATGTTCTATGCCACCTATGGTTGTTTTGTACCTCCAGAATAAATATATTAATTATTTTAAATAAATTAGAGCTGATAAACCTCTTGTCACCTCCCACTTATTTATCAATGACCAGTTGACAATAACCAATATCACACCCCTATATAAGGGAAGTATATTAAGGATAGTTACCCAATTACTTCTACATCCCAAAAATAAGACAAGTAATTGGTTGAGAACACCTAAAAATTTATATAAGATTAATGAAAAGAATATATTAAAAAATCATTGGTGTTGGGAGGTGAATAAAAATGGAGTTACCGCTTGCTCCAGTAGAGCGAATTATTAGGGATGCAGGTGCACAACGTGTTAGTGAAGCAGCTAAAAAAGCACTTGCAGATGCTATTGAAGACCATGCCATTAAATTGTCGAAAAAAGCAGTCGATATTGCAAATCATTCTGGTAGAAAGACTGTAAAGGCAGAAGACATTAAAATGGCAACCAGGAAGTAATTCAAAACTCTTCCTTTTAATTTTTATTTTTGCTTTTATGAATAGAACCGGAATGTTCCTCTATTCTATCTTTCTGGATTGCTGTTATATTTGCTTGCGAATCGGACTCCTAAATTGGGATGGAGCGGAGGACACTGTAAAGTTGTCAGTAAGATAAAATGCTTGACCCTCTGCTCATCGTTGGGATCATTCTCTTCACTGGTTTTGTACTGGGGGAAGCAGCAACTAAGGTAAAACTACCCAAGGTCACCGGGTATATTCTGGCTGGAGTGGTTTTGAATCCCAGTGTGTGCGGATTTATTCCCTCTACCTTTGTGAATACCACCGGTTTTGTGACCAACATTGCACTGGCTTTCATCACTTTCTCTGTTGGAGGGTCATTACTGTACTCCAGGCTCAAGCGGTTGGGAAGAGAAATAGTCTCTATCGGCCTCTTTGAGTCCGAAATGGTCTTCATGATCCTCTTCTTGGGACTTCTTGCCGTCACCCCTCTCGTTATAGAGGTCCCTGGAGGTGCGCTTTTCACTTTTCTCATCCCTCTTTCTCTTCTTCTGGCATCGCTGGGGACACCTACCGACCCTTCTGCTACTCTGGCAGTTAAACACGAGTATAAGGCGGAGGGCGACGTATCAAACACAATCATGGGTATAACCGCTTTTGATGATGCTCTAGGAATAATAAATTACAGTATCGCTGCCTCCATTGCCAGCTTCCTTATCCTCTCCCAGTCCTTGACCATATACTCATCTTTTCTGCACCCGCTGGTGACCATCTTTGGAGCAATAGGGCTGGGGAGTTTATTCGGATTCCTGTTCAACGTAATCTCCAGATTTATTAAAAGAGAGACCGAAGGAACGTATATTGTTGTGATCCTCAGCCTCCTGCTTTCGTGTTTCAGTATAGCCGCTTTCCTGGAGCTGGACAGGCTGATCTCCACCATGACCATGGGTGTGGTGGTGGTAAACTTCAATCCCATGAGAAAGAAGATATTCAAGATCATGGAGCGCTACACAGAAGAATTGATCTTCGTATTCTTTTTTACATTGAGCGGGATGTACCTCGATTTTGGCGTCCTGACCGGCTCATACTTGCTTATATTTTCCTTTGTAGCTTTCAGGGCTATTGGAAAGTTCCTGGGAACAGCTATGGGAGCTCATGTCTCCAGATCCCCTCCGAATGTAAAGAAGTATGTGGCCGGAGGGCTGATACCGCAGGGAGGAGTGGTTATAGGGCTGGCATTGCTCCTAAAACAAAAATACGGTTTTGACGACATCTCCAACATCGTTATCACCGTTATAATAGGTGCAACCATAGTCCACGAATTTATTGGGCCTGTTCTGGCCAAAGTAGCCCTCACCAGAGCAGGAGAAATAAAGAATAAATGAACAACTTCAAAGAACAATCCCTAACTTCTAAATTTAGAGTAATTAAGTGATCAGATCATTGTTTCAATTATTCGTGCAATTATCAGTAAGCCCATAATGATATAAAGGTTAATTATTTATGTTCAATAAATTTAACCAAAAATTATGTATAGTTTAAAGTCAGGCCGGAAGTCAGATTGTGACCAAATGACAGTTTTTTAGGTAAAGGTGCAGGTGTTCTATTATGGAAAATAAAAATACAACCCAGAATGAAGAAGAAAAACTGGACCAAATATACCTGGTTCCCCACACCCATTACGACGCTATGTGGGTTTTCACCAAGGAGGACTACTTCTATATCAACATTGACCTCATTTTAAAGAAAGTGGTCGAGATCCTGGAGAAATACGAGGATTATAAGTTCACCATTGAACAGACCTTCCTGCTCGAAGAGGTTGAGCTGAGGTACCCCGAGCTTTTCTCCAAGATCAAGGAATACATCAGACAGGGGCGTCTGGAGATCGCGGACGGAGAATACCTTATGGCGGACACTATGGTCCCCCAGGAAGAGACGCTGGTTAGAGAGATACTCGTTGGTAAGAAGTACATAAAAGAAAAGTTCGGTGTGGACGTTCCCGTGATGTGGCAGGCGGACAGCTTCGGGTTAAACGCTCAGCTCCCCCAGATCTACAGGAAGTCGGGTTACAAGTGGCTGGCATTCAGAAGAGGTTGTCCGGAAAACAAGCCCACCGAATTCCTGTGGGAAGGTCTTGATGGGACACGGATATTGTCCCACTGGATGCCTCTGGGTTACAGGGCAGGACTGGATCTGGATAAGCTGGATGAGAGCTATCGAGAGTTAAAGAGATTGTCTTTAACCAACAACATCCTGATGCCCTCGGGGAGTGGAGTTACCCTCCCTCAGCCTCAGACCTCACGGAAAGTGAATGAGTGGAATGAAGGCCATTCCGCCAAGATCAAGATAGCCACCCCATCAGAATTTTTCCAGGACCTTGAACAGAAAGTGAAGGATGCCCCCATCCGGAGGGGAGAAATGTTCTCCGGGAAGTATTCCGAGGTCTTCCCCGACTGCTCTTCCAGCAGGATATGGATAAAGAAAAATTTGAGAAGATACGAGAACTGGCTCCTTTATTTTGAGAGGTTCATGGCTCTCCATAAATCACTTAACGGCTCCTGGCCATACCTGGAGGAACTTCAGGATTTCTGGACCAAGGTCCTGTTCTTGGGATTCCACGATGTGGTGCCGGGAACGGGTATGGACAGTGCTTATGACGATGTAAGGGATTACATTGGTTTTCTGAAGACCAAATTATCCTATCTGTCACCAAAGGTGCTCCTCGACACAGTTGAGTCCGATTCAAGAGATGCTGAAGAATCCGTATATGGAGACGTGGTGGTTTTCAATCCACTCTCCTGGGAGGCTTCCAACTGGGTAGAGGTTGACTTGAACTTCTTTGAGGGAGACATCAAGAAGATAGGCGGGTTAAAGAGTGATGAAGAGGAAATAGACATAGAGATAATTCGTTTTACCAGATACGAAGACGGGTCCCTTAAATACGCCAGAGTGGGTTTCATACCCACCGTCCCACCCATGGGCTACAAGGTTTACAGGGTGATGGAGAACAAACCCAGAAAGAAGGCTAAAGACTTCATCAAGATACGGGGGAACACCATAGACACCAACCACCACAGAGTAAGATTTTACCCCGACAGCGGGCTGGTAGACGTATTCAAGGATGGAGAGAAGGTCTGCACGGCAAATAATCTGGTCCTCGACGAAGAGATCGGAGACCTCTACTATCATAAGAAGACCCTGGGATACCCCCTCAAGACAGAGAGCGGTGAAGGAGTGAAATACGGCTCATTCAGAATGAAGAACTTCTGGATAGACAAATCACCGGTAAGAAGAGTTATCAACATTGAAACAGATTATTTCTCGCTCAGGTGGCCTTACAGGCTGCTGGACGCTCAGAGACCGCTGATCTGGAGGCACAACTTCCTCAGGGTCAAGAAGAAGATTATCATATACAAGAATCTGCCCCGAATAGACTTCTCCACCGTGGTTAGAGACCAGCACCCCAGGATCAGGTTGAGGGTCAAATTCTCTACGGACATGAATCTTCCAGAATACCAGTGTGAAACGCAGTTCGGAACCGTCAACAGACCCACCAACCAGTATTACTTCAATCCAGAGGGATGGAAGGAGACGCCTTCCGGAGTTTTCCCCTCTGTGAGGTGGGTAGATTACAGTGATGGAAATAACGGTGTTACTGTAATAAATAGAGGAAACCCGGAGAACGAGATTAGAGACGGCGAAGTCTATATCACTCTACTGAGGGCTGTGGGTATGCTTTCCTCGGATGGAAGTGCAGGACCGGCGATACCCGTCCCCGATGCCCGAGAGCTCAAGACCTATTCCTTCAGATACTCAGTCTATCCTCACAAAGGGGACTGGAAGAAAGCCCAATCGTATAAACAGGGTTACGAGTTCAACTACGAGCTCATCGCCAAACAGCTCTCCCGCAACAAGAAATTCAGGAGAAACAGGTCTTTCTTATCCATAGAACCAGATAATGTAGTAATGACAGCCTTGAAACCGGCTGAAGATAAGAGCGGCATAGTACTCAGATTCTATGAAGCATCAGGAGAGGACACGGACGCCACCATAAGTTTCTTCACTGATCCTCAAAAAGTGGTGAAGACCAACCTCATGGAAGAAGAGGAAGGAGAAGTGCCCATCGAAGATAACATCATCAAGATGAGGGTCAAAGCTTTCGAGATAGTGACCATCAAATTCGTCTTTTAGCTTGGCTTAAGCGAATCTTTTACCCTCCTTTTTATTTACTATTTAGTCCTACTTGACTGACACTTGATAACTGATATGAATGACAAAATCGAACAAATTATAGAGGGTTCAATTGAGTTTTTATCATGCGATCCATACAGACAATACTTTCCATAGCAGGATTTGACACCTCCTGTGGTGCAGGTATATGTGCGGATGTGAAGACAGCCGAATCCCTATCCTTCCACGCCTGCACCGCCATCACCGCCATTACGTACCAGAACACCTGCGGAATATCTGGTTTCGAGCCCACCAACAAGGAATCACTACAGAAGCAGTTAAAGGCCGTGCTGGACGACATTACCGTCGATGCAGTAAAAGTAGGTATGCTGCCGAATGGTGATGCGGCAGAGGCCGTAGCCAGAGCGGTTAAAGAGCTTAAGGTGGCCATAGTGCTGGACCCGGTCATCAACTCGACCACCGGGTATTCAATAGGTTCTGTAGAAGCTTACAGGCAGGTGATGAGAGAGTGCACTGTCGTCACACCCAACGCTTACGAGGCCGAGCAACTGACCGGCAGGAGCGTCAAAGACGTTAAATCCGCTAAAATAGCAGCTGAAGAGGTCTCAGACGGTTTTTCTGTAGCTATTACGGGGGTCAATGGTAAAGATATCGTGTTCGACGCCAGCAGCCAGAGAATGCACGTTATAGGTAAAGAGTTGAAGGTGGGAGAAGTCCATGGCACGGGTTGCGTTTACAGCACATCTCTGGCATGTTTACTGGCGAGTGGTGTTGACTTATATAACGCGTGTAAAAAGGCCAGAAGACACACCATTAGCGCCGCAAGAAGAGCCCTCACCATAGGTGACTGCCTGCCCGTGGTGAATCCCTGAAAATCAAAAACAACCGAGAAATGTCTGAAGATCACTATCACTGCTTACCTTGGTTTTCTTGTTCTTTAACCCTCGGTTTTCTTGCTCTTTTTTTCTTTTGCTTCTTTTGCTTCCACCGCTTTGTATATTATTCCGGCGATAGTTTCCGGGTCGAAGTAGGCTGAGTTGAGTATGACATGATATATGCTCCAGTCCTTGACGTCGATCCCGTAAAATTTCGAGTATCTTCTCTCTTCATCTTTTTCCCTGTTGATTGTCTCTTCTCTTGCTACGTAGATGTCCTTGTTCTCTCTCTTAGAGATCCTGGATACCCTTGATTCCCTGTCGGCGAACAAGAAGACTTTAAAAGAGTCTTTGACCATCCAGCCGGAAAGTCTTCCCTCTATCACAGCGTTCCTTGCTTTCTCTGCCCTCTCCTTCTGAAGTCTGTCGATGTAGAGGTCGATTTCAGAGTCCTGCTCTGCAATCCTGCCAAATTCTTCCAGGGTGTACCCTCTCTTTCGGGCAAGCTCCCTGAATATTTCGCCAGCGGATATTAGAGAATAATCCAGTTTAGATGCGATTACTTTTGCCACCGTGGATGTACCACTTCCCGGCAAGCCTGAGATCGTGATCCTCATGTTATCCTGTTATGTTTTGTATTTCGTATTTTGTATTTTGTGTTTGTCTTATTATGTTTCTATTTATTTTATTATTTTTCTTTTATCCCAGTTTGAGTACTTTCTTTTCCACCTGACTGATGAGAATGGATGAGAGGATGTACCAGAAGATCCACCATGGAAAAGGCAGGAAGGGTAGAATAGGGTCACTTACGTGGATGGTGGAAGCGTGGAACGGCACACTGAGGGATATAACGTTATCGTTGGTCTTCATCCACAGCCACATAATGATTGGGATGGTTACGATCCCGGAGTAGAACATGGGCTTGAACTGCATCCCCATCATTTCGCCCTGAAGCTTCTGGACCTCTTCCCTCTTGGGCTCCAGTTTTTTGAGTCTCGCCTGATCGTTCTTCTTGGTAGCGTCCATGTACTCTTTCTGGAAGTCCATGACCTTCTTCTGAACCTCTTTGAACCTCTGGAAGTCAATGGCGTAGCGTTGTATCACTGTGGTGTAGGTTGCGGTGAATATGGCGAGAATAAAGATTACTGCATGAATGGGTAGTGTCTGGTATATGGGATTGAGGATGGGTGATATAGCCTCAGCCAGCCCGTTCCTGAACTCCTCGCTGATGACTATCCCTATCAGGAAGACGATACCCAGACTCAGGAAGAACCTCTGGATTACGTTTTTCACCACAGTCTTCATTTACTCTTCACCCAGGAATCTTCTCAGCATGGGATGCATCTCTGTCATCTGCTCCTTAGCGAGATCCTGATAGAACCTGTATGCGATACTGACTGCAAGCAAGAGCCCCGTTCCACCGACTTGTCCTATGGTACCCATCATGTTGGCTGCCAGGGCAAGCAAAGCGAGACAAATACCACCCAGAACGGTCAATCGGGGAATATATCTCTGGAGAACTCTCTGCAGGACAGCCCTGTTCTTTCTAAAACCCGGTACCTGCATTCCAGACCCCATTAATTGATTGGCCACACTTCTGGCATCCATTCCAGCGGTCTGAACCCAGAATATGGCGAATACAACACAACCAACAATTAAAACGGCAGCGTCAGTGAACACGTGACCCAGGATCATCCAGTTGGGCAGGTCAGCATAATAAGGGCTCTGCTTAACCAGAGACGGTACCCAATCCTGAGGCCCTGATATAGGGGATAGCATGTACATCAGCCCGTTGACCGGCTGTAACTGCCCTCCTATCTGAGCGTACTCCCCAAAGATAGTTATGCCCCTCTGGTAGAGGACCATTCCCATCACAGTTATATTCGCCTGAAGAGCCCTCACAAATATCATGGGCAGGACGCTGGCGTAGATCAGCTTTATGGGGAATCTACCTCTCGCTCCCCTAACCATGGAATGTGCGAGGGGGATCTCAACCCGGGTACCTTCCGCGAACACGACCATTAAAATAATGATTACCGTTGTTATCAAGGCGAGGAATCCGCCCTGTATAAGCAGGAATCCGAATCCGTTTGCGGATAGGAGCTGGTCCATGGGGACATTCTGGGATATCCACACCCAAGTAGGTATAATACCGGGTATATTCATGGGGGCTTGTTGTCCTTCCACAGGTACCCAGTTGAACAGACCGGATATGAGCGCCTGGGATATGCTGGCCATAATGAACAGGCTGACACCACTTCCAATACCCCATTTGGAAACGACTTCATCCATATAAACGATGAGCATACCGCCAATGAACAACTGAAAGAATATAATGAAAGATATGACTCCGGGTGAAACACCCAATATAGATGCGATCTCCAGATTGGGCTTAAGAAAACCGCCCAGGATCTGGGGTAAAGCCGTCAATATGATCATGACGATAACCAATAATCTCTGAAAGTTCTGATAGGCTGCCCTGTCACTGGGGTCATTCAAATTGAGCTTGATAATTCCAGCACCCACCAGCAGCTGGAGTATAATAGAGGCCGTAACGATAGGCCCTATACCAAGGGCAAGTATGGATCCACTGGCTCCTGCCAGGAAAGCACGGTATTGGGCAAGAATGTCTATTGACTCTGGAGAGAGGCCGAATACAGTTACGTTAGAAAGAGCGAAATAAAGAAGCAATACTGCAACGGTCCACGAGAGCTTTTGTTTGAATGATAGGTGTCCAGTGGGTCTGGCGACACTGGGTATCCTCTCTACATATGGTTGTAGTGACCTGATTGCTTCATTGATCATTGTTACACCGCTTAAGTGGTCAGCTGGATAACTGTCCTCCAGCCTCTTCGATCTTTCCTATGGCTTTTTCAGTGGCGTTCTCAACCTTAACATTAATCGGTTTGGAGAGTCTGCCCTTACCCAACAGCTTCTCATAACCCAGTTCTGTAAGGTCTATGGAAAAAGTGCCACCTTCCTGGCTGACAAAGTCAGAGTCCTGAAGCTTTTCTACTAAAAGCTCAATGTCTCCAATATTTATCTCGGGTTGTGAGGATAGACGAGCGTAAACTTCATTATCGATCTTTCCCTCTTCTCTCAGGGCTCTGAGGGTCGTCTTCAATTCCCTAAGGCGTCTGTACCTTGATTTGACTTCTTCAGGTCTGGTGAATCCGTATTTTCCAATCTGCTTCCCGGATTTTATGGTGCTGATGTACTTGTGTTTGAGCCAGCCTGCATTGCCGCTGCCTCCTCTGTGTCCCCTTCCTCTTCTCTTCTTGCGGAATCCTCCTCCGCAGGAGCTGCTTCCTCTGTATTTCTTTACACTTTTCTTGGGCATTGAGTTCACCTCATCTTATACAGCAAATTATTGATCTCGTCTCCTTGATAACCCAATTCTCCTTTCCTGAAGTGCCACTTAATATTCTTCAGCCCACCTCGAGGGGGATGGAGCCTGAGAACCGGCTTTAATTCTAAATCGTCTAAGGAGGCTTTACCCTCCACAATTGCCTGAGATAACTCTTTAAACGAACTAAATCCACTATTTTCTTTCAAAACATCGTCTGTAAGAGGTCTATTCCCGGTCATTCTCCCTCTTTTTTGGAGTAATGTTGCCAGAACTTCAGGATCTATTTCTCCGAACGCCACGTAATCCTTAACTACCTGAAGCATGCCCCTATAAGAGGGTGTGTCGGGAACAAGTACGCAATGATTTATCTTGTGAAGCTTTAAAAATGATAAAGTATCCTTTATCTTTCTGTCCACATTCACTTCTCCTCTCAACCTTACTGCTGCAAACATAATTTCACCTCTTATCCTACGTACTGCCTAATGAAACGCTATTACTATTACTTATTTACCTCTTGATGTATACGGTCTTCTTCAGAGCATCATACATTGCCTTGGCGAAGTTGGTGGTAGATCTGGTACTGCCTGTAGAGAAGGTCCATACGTCCTTCACACCGGCGAGCTCGAGCACCTTTTTGCCTACGTCACCGGATACCAGACCCAGACCTTTTGGTCCGGGGACCATTGTTATCCTGATGCTTCCTGCAGAGCCGGTTACTTTATAGGGGATGGAGTGTCCTTCTCCACATCCACATTCCCAGGAGCCACAGCCTCTTTGAACCTTGAAGATGTTCAATTTTGCTGCACTTATCGCCTTGTGGATGGATGGAGCCACCTGAGATGCTTTTCCTATTCCCACGCCTATATAACCATTTCTGTTCCCTACTGCTGCTGTGACCCTGAATTTCGTTCTTCTACCGCTGTCCGTCATCCTCTGCACCAGAGAGATCTCTAGAACCTCATCTTCGAGGTTGGGAAGTAATGCATCTATTATTTCCGGCTCTTTGATCGGTAAGGAGCTGGCCACAACATCGTCAATGCTGGTGATCTGCTCCTCAGCGACCATTTTTCCCAGTTTTGTTTTTGGTACCCATTCCTGAACCATTCAATCACCTTGACTGCTCAATTTTGTTCTTAATCTCTTCAAAATGATCCGGTAATTCTGAAGGTTTCAATCCCTTTTTCTCATAATGGGAGAACTTTTCGGAAGCCTGATTATAATACTCAGCGATGTGGTCTCCCTTGATTCTTGAATCATCGGGGAATACCTCAGGATCGTGAGAAACGTTTACTCCGCCGTCTATTGCTCCCTTCAAAGCAGCGAACACCTTGCAGCCTTTGACCGGGGTGGCCAGCCCAATATCCAGGACTGCTTCTTCCACTCCCTCTTTTTCTGCCTTAATTCCTGCGAGGTAGCCTGTGAGGTAAGCTGACGGAGTGTTCGCTGTATGGCCCTTCCACCCGTATTTCTGAAGCATGGTGGAGTCTGCCGTTACCATTACCCTGTCACCCTTGTCTTCGTACTTCGCCAGTTGAGCAATAACTCTCTTATTAGAGACCCTGATTATCAATCTCGGCTTCCTGGAAAGCAGGAGCTTGGTTCTTTTCTTGTAATTAGTTTTTCCTTCCCTTCTTCTCCTGTATTTAACTCTATAACGTGGACCTGTTGCCATATTATCACCTTAAATTAAGTCTCCTTACTGCGGACCAGTTCTCTGGCTTCAAGATAGGAGTTGAGATGGGCTACGTTCCTGAACTCTCCACCTTTCGCCTTCCTGTAGAGCGTCCTGTAGGTGCTTCTGTCTATAAATTCATAATCCCTGAGGTATCTTAACCGCCTTCTTAAAGCTCTAATCCTGATGACCCACAATCTTTTGGAGGTTATTCTTGCTCCTTTTCTCCCTTTTCTGGAGCCATCACCCTTTCTTCTGCCCTTGGATTTTTGTTCGTGTATCTTTTTGGTCCTGGTTCTGGTCTGGCCCTTTGCAGGCTTCTTCTTTATTGATTCACCGATCAGCTCTCTAATATCTTCCTTTGTAGCAGCAGCTGCTACGTCCTCTGCCGCTTCAGGGTCCACCCAAACCCTGTCTTCACCGCAATTCAATATTTGAGCTGCAATCTTCTTCTGTAATCGTAAATTCATTATTATCACCCTTCTTCTACTGGAACAGGATTAAGTATCTTCAGACCCTTCTCCTTAGCCTTTTGTTCGATCTCAAGCCTTTTCCTGACTCCAACATTTGAAGCTATTCTGACAGCCTGCTCAGAAGCGTTTACCGATTCAAGTTCACCGGGATTATGGACCAAGACTTCCCAGTAACCACTGGGGTGCAGACCCCTTATCTTTTTGGGGGTGCCGTAACCGGAGACAACGATCTTCTTGCCGCCTACTCTTTCTCTGAACTTGTTGTGTCTCCCTGTGGGTTTTCTCCAGGTTTTGCCCCTCAACTTCAATTTCTTGTGGGCTTCTATCCTTCTAAAATCCGGTTTCCTAGATTTTTGCCTTCTTCTATGATTCAATAATCGTGAAATTTCAGTCATTTAATTCACCCCTCAACTACGTAAATGCCGTCCTGAAAGATTCTGGAGTCGATGTTCCTTACCTTAGTTATCTGCTCCAGATTGGCTGCAGTTTGACCACAATCCTCTTTATCTATTCCGGTGACGATTACTTCACCGCCTTTGACCTTAACTTCAGAGTCACCAACGATCTTGGCTCTTCTGGGATATTTTTCACCCAGGAAATTCTCGATGACCACTTCATTACCTTGCGATTTAACTTTGATGGGGAAGTGAGAATAAACGATCTTTAATTTATATTCAAAACCTTCAACTGTCCCCTTTATAAGATTCCTGATGTGAGCTGCATACGTCCTGACCATGGGCTTTAATTTTCTATCCCCGGCAAAGACCCTTACCTGACCATCCTGCTTCTCTATGTGCATTCCTCTGTACCTCAACTCCTTGGAGTTCTCTCCCTTGGGACCTTTTACCGTTACTTTAAATCCGTAAATGCTGTCACCTTCAATATCAACTTCCACGTCCTCGGGGATCTCCACGTATCTTTCAGTCTTTTTAGCCATCTTAAACACCTCAGTAAATGTATGCAAGCAGAACTCCGCTCAATCCTTTCTCCACAGCCTCATTCTGTGACATGACACCATCGACCGTAGAAAGGACCAGGATACCAAAATCCCTGGCGGGGAGATATCTTTTCTCAAATTTTTCGAAATCTATCTTTTTGGCAGAAAATCTGGGTCTTACCGCACCGCAATCATTGATCCTTCCTGATAGCTCTATCCGATAAGTGGATCCTCTTTTATCGTCCACATACTCAAAACCCTTAATGTAACTGTAATCCTTGAGAACTCTTAATACATTCCCGATCAATTTTGAGGCTTTGATCTCACAACTCCTGTAACCGCCTCTTTCCGAGTTCTTAATGGTGATCAATGCATTGGAGAGATTATCACTGACCATAATATCACCAATTCTTTCTAAATCCTATTTCGTGGGCAGTCTCCCTAAAGCACTGCCTGCACATGTAAATGCTGTATCGCCTTACGAGACCAGCTCTTCTACCACATCTTCTGCATTCGTTTGCTGCTCTTCCAAATTTCTTGGCCATATTATTCAACCTCCACACCGAGTTCCTTCAAATAATCGATCGTTTCTTGCCTGGTTATCTTATGGTTTGTGCCCAACTTGTTCTTCTCTATCCTTCTTCTTGCCACGCGGTAACCTCTTTTCTTCAACAATACGATTACGTCCATACCATACATACCTATATCAGGATCGTAACTGACTCCCGGGAGATCAATGTGCTCGTGAATGCCAAAAGCGAACTCGCCCTGGCCCACCTGCTTTTTGTTCAATATGTGCTCTTTAACTGTTAAGGCCCTCTTCAAGAAATCGAGCGCTTTCTCTCCGCGCAGAGTTACTTTAGCCCCAATGGCCTCACCTTTCCTTATCCCAAAGTTCTTGACGGTCTTTTTGGCATAGGTGACCGTAGGTGTCTGGCCGGTAAGCTCTTCGAGCACGTTCTTGGCCTTCTTGTGTACTTCTCCACTTTCTCCCACGCAAATGTTCACCACGACTTTATCCAGCAAGACGCTCTCCATTGGATTCTGCTGCACTGCTTGCATGATTTCACACTCCCAGGTCTATCACGGGTTTATCTTTACCGATGACGAACACGTAATCCTCAATGGTGGCATATTCTTTATCGCTGCCCTCCACAGTGACCAGGTTAGTGGAAGGGCCTTTCATAACCCTGTAATGCTTCAATTTGCCCATTTCACCTGCGTGAGCTCCACCGGTGATCATGACCATGGCACCCTCTTCGAACTTGAGGTGGTCCTTAATCTTCTTGTCAGGAACCTCCACGAGGATACTGTCCTTCACATTATAACCAGAAGCAATGAGGTTCGACCCGTCGAACAGATTGAGCTGCTCTTTACCGCCTCTGACCATAGTTTTACCCGTTATCTTGTAAACCTTCAGTTTCTCATCTTCAATCTCTTTGGGAACGTATCTTCCCTGCTCATCAAAAAGAATTCTGTAACTCTTCTCCATACTGGGCACACTAACCACGTCAAAGAGTCCCAGCGGGAAGCGGTGGTCTTTTCGGGGAACCCCGTCTACCAGAATTTCTCCTGATCTTATGGCTTTCCTGGCTTCTCTTCCAGTGTCAGTAATGCCCAGCAGGTCCCTGACCACCACGATCAGAGGTACCGAACTCTTATCATGAGGTCCGGGTGACGAGGAAGTTAGCCATGTCCTATCCTTTCGGGGAACCTTGATGGTTTTAGGGGCTGAAAGTCTTTTCTGGTGCATATTTTCACCTCTCTAAGATCCTCTTTCTATTATTATCCATTTTGAAATCGGTTATCATTACATTTGACGGTTTTACTGGCTGCTGTATCTCCGAGCCGTCGGTCTTCTTTATGGTGGCTCCTTCTACCTTGATCAAGAGGTTCTTCATGTTCACTTCACTGACCTTGCCTTCGTGGCCGGAGAACACGCCTCTCAATATCTTTACCTTGTCTCCTTTCTTCACCCTGACACTCCTCTTTCCATATTTCTTCTTCAGATCGGATGAAAGGGGAGCTTTGAGGAGCCGGTGCTTATCGTGTAATTTCGAATCCTTATACAACCATTTTCTTTGCTTTTTTGGTGAACTTGATCTGGGAATCATCTTAAACACCTCACACTATTGAAGAGGCGATCGAGCCTATTTTTCCGAATCTTTCCGCTGCCTCTTTGGCCACTACGCCTCTAATTTCTGTTCCTTTGGGATTACCTTTTTCGTCGGTGATCACGGCAGCATTATCCTCGAACTTCACTCTGGTTCCGTCCGGCCTTCTGAACTCTCTTCTCTGCCTCACAATAACTGCATATCTTATCTGCTTCCTGACATCGGGGGTACCCTTCTTCACGGAGACCACTACCAGGTCCCCCAGACCTGCCTCAGGATACCTTCTCTTTACGCCTTTGAACCCTTTAACCGTGATCACTTCCAGCTGTCTGGCTCCAGTGTTATCCGTGCAATTCAACCTGGCGCCTTTGGGTAAACACTTGGGAATTTCAGCCTTTATCGCCCTCATGATCTATCCTCTCCACAATTACGAAACACTTTGACTTGCTGACGGGTCTGCATTCAGCAATGGTAACCGCATCGCCCGGTTGAGCATTGATACAGGTTGGATTATGAGTATGAATTTTACTCTTCTTGCTCAGGTACCTTTCGTATTTGGGTACTCTCCTGAGCATCTCTTTTTCAACTACAGCAGATTTCTGGTAAGATTTGATTACCTTCCCTCTGAAAGTCTGTCCTCTGACAGGTAAATTACCATGAAATGGACATTCATCATCTTCGCATTCCCCTTCAGGAGGTTTAACTTCTAATCCTATATCGCGCAAACTGATCACCTCTTCATTTTACTGAGAAGCATGATTCCTCTTTTAATCCTATCTTCAGGCCTGAAACAAATGTAATCACCCTTAACACTCATATTTTTACCCATGAATTCTATGTGGAAGATTCGATTTCTCTTTGCCACTGTTTTTAAGCTTTTTTCCGTGTGGAGAGTGAAGGTGTTCAAGGTCTCATCCACAACCTCCCCTTCGAGCCCGACTTCGGCTCTGTTGGGGCTGCTGCCGACAAGTACTTCCTTCCCAATCCATTCGTGGGCAACTACGTGTTCGGGTTTACCTTTATCCTTATCTGACATCTTGATCATTTACTCATTCTTCATTCAAAGCCGTTTTAATCCTGGCTATATTCCTTCTTATTTCCTTTATTCTGCCCGGATTCTCTATAGCTCCACCAGATCTCACCAGGGTTCTCAGCCTCAAAAGCTCATTCTCGAACTCTTCCAGCTTTTCCTGTTTTTCTTCATCGCTCATATCCCTTATCTCATCAATCTTCATATACCATCACCGAACTACGATTCTGATCGAGCTTCAGCCTTTTCAGTTTTTTCTTCCTCTTCTTCTCCTCCAGCTTCTCCTTTTGCTTCTTCCTTAGGCTCTACTGCTTCCGTTCCTGGTTCTGGTTCCGCTTCAGCTTCCTTTTCCACCGATCCTGCTGATCCTTCTTGTGATGCTGCTTGTGGCTCTTCTACTTTTACCTCTGCCTCTGTTTCTGTTTCTCCCTGTGCCTCTGCTGAAGCTTCTGTTTCTTCTGCTGCTGGTTCAACTCTTTGAGTGAGATTGAATTCGTCCGGTAGGGAGACGTCTGCCGGTATGATCCTCACCGAGACGCCGAGCACACCCAATTTTTTTACGGCCACGTCAAAACCTTTGTTCACCATGTTGAATGCTGGATCTCCTGTGTGTACCATTGTGCCTGCAAGGAATTTTTCTGTTCTTGCTCTCTCGCTGGTTAGTTTTCCGCTGATTATGATCTCGCAACCCTTGGCGCCTGCTTCCATTATCCTGTAAAGGAATCTGTAACCGGCTTTCCTGAAGTACCATCCTCTTTCCAGTGCTCTGGCCAGTATTGATGCCATCAATTGAGCGTTGAATTCCGGTTTCTCTATCTCGTCGACACTTACCTGGGGGTTCTCGATATCGAAATTATCTCTGAGCTTCTCTGTAAGGGTTCTGATCCTTCTGCCGCCCTTTCCGATGACAAGTCCAGGTCTTTCTACGAATAATGTTACTTGAGTGCCAAGAGGAGTTCTTATGATGTCCACTCCACCGAAGCCAGCGTTGCGTACTTCGTGGACCATCCATTCCTTTACACGCAGTTTCTTTATCCTGTCTTCCACAAACTTCCTTTCAATTGCCATTATCTCACCATTACCTCGCTTCTGCCACAAACTCCACTGTAGTTAAGGTCTTGAACTTGGGGGTTGCTCTACCGAATGCTCTGGGAGTATATCTCTTCAGGACCCTGCCTTTCTTCGCCTGAGCGTGCACGATCACCATATTTTCCTTGTCCAGTCCCTTGTACTCTGCATTCGAATCAAGGTTCTTCAGCACTTTAAGAACGTGTTTGGCGGCTTTCTGAGGATACCTCCCTGCAGCCCAGTTGGTCTCCAGGTTCTTGTGTCCGACCTTCTTGTCGTACTTCTTCATGGGCACTGCCTTCTTCATCTCCACCACATCTTCCAGATACTCCATTGCTTCCTGGATCCCTTTACCTCTTATTGCTGTGCAGATCTCTATGGCGTGCTTGAAGCTAATGGCCATTTCGTAGCCCATTGCTTTGGCAGCTTTTGTATCGTCCTCGGGTTTGTAAGCATAATCAACACTAGCCATATTTTCACCTACTTGAGGGGCACGTATTTACTGCTCCTGGTTGCTCCCACTCCAGGTCCACTGTGTTTAACGAACGTTCTCGTATGTGCGAACTCTCCCAGTTTGTGTCCGATCATCTGAGGTTTTATCTCTACTCTAGCAAATTCTTTACCGTTATAAATTTGAATTACTTTTCCTACCATCTCGGGCAAAACAACCATGTCTCTGCAGTGCGTTTTCACGGTCTCGTTCTTTCTGAGCTTCTTGAGTACTTTTTCTTCTTCGTGTGAAAGTCCGTTCTTCAACTTTCTCCTTGACTTGGATGGAAAGAGTTTGGAGAGATCATCCAGATTCATCTTTTGGAGCTCTTCAAGCGTATATCCTCTGAACTTGAAGTCCTTAGCTCTTTTAACCTTACTCTTTAAAGCCATATTACTTACCTCCTGTTCTTCTGGCGGCGATACTTCCTACCTTTCTACCCGGAGGTGCGTTCCTGCTGACAGTCTTGGGCTTACCAACATGCTGTCTTTTACCGCCAAAAGGATGGTCTATAGCGTTCATGGCCACACCTCTCACCTTGGGCCATTTGCCTGCTTTGCTCTTCATCTTGTAGAATTTGTTTCCGGCCGTTACAAAGGGTTTCTCGGTCCTTCCTCCACCAGCGACAACACCAATAGTTGCCTTACAGTTGGGATTGAACCATTTCATATGCCCAGAGGGCATTTGAACCAAAGACCTTTTCCTTTCATGAGCGATGACCAGGGCAAATGTACCGCTGGACCTCACAAACTTTCCGCCATCCCCGGGTTGAGACTCAATATTGCACACCACACTACCTTCGGGAATACTCTTCAAATGAGTGGTGTTGCCGGGTTTGGCGGCCACATTGACTCCAGTCTCTACCTCATCACCGATGCCCATCCCTTCAGTGGCCAAAATATAGTCTTTACCTTCAGGATATTCTACCAGTGCTATAGGTGCGTTTCTGGCAGTATCATGTTCAATATCCACTACTTTTGCCTTTACATCCTGTTTGACCTTAAGGTGTTTAAGGTCAGCTTTGAACTTATGAGATGGGGCTCTATAAGTGGGGGTTCCTTTCCCTCTTACCTGACTAATTACGCGTTTACCCATATTATCACCTTAGAATACTCCTAAAGTTGAAAGTATCTCTTCCGCAGAGTAATCCGGATCGAGCTTGATGAAGGCCCGCTTTTCTCCTTTGGGAGTTACGTATGTGTTGACATCACTTACCTTCACATCGAATTTCTCTTCGATCTCCCGTCTTATGTCCGGTTTTTTGGCGTTCAGAGATACTACTGCAGTCAATATATTCTTTTCCAGCTCCGTGGTGCTTTTTTCTGTAACTATAAAGTTCTTGATGTTCATAACCAATCCTCCAGATAATTTACAGCAGATCTGGTCCACAGAGTCAATCTACCCGGGCTTGCGCCGGGAGCCAGCAGCTCGACGTTCAGATCCTTCACATTGACCGCGTCCACTCCTGGCAAATTCTTTGATGCTTTTATGATCCCGTTATCTTCACCGACTACCAGCAAAACACTTTTCTTTCTGATGTACTTTCTTCCCCTTCTCTTTCCTTTACCGGCTCTCACTCTCTTCCTTTTCTTGGCTCTCAAAACGTCGGAAGAAATGCCCAACGTCTCTAACAGGTCAAGAACCTCTTTTGATTTAGTGATTGAATGAGCATCGTCAACAACGATCTTGGGCAGGTCGCCCTCAAAAAGGTGATTCCTGTTGCTCACCAGTTCAGGTATGGCCGTTGCCGAGATCGCTGACTTCAGGGCCTTTCTCTTCTCTTTTTTGTTTATCTTCTCATCCCACTTCTTTTGAGCCTTGGGGGGGTGAGCCTGTCTTCCCTTTAATGCTTGAGGAACTCTGGCTGCTCTTCTTCCATCCTTAACTCTGGGGACTCTGGCACTTCCTCTTCCCGGACCCCAGTTCTCGACGGAATAGTTCATTCCCGCCTGGGGGTTTACTCCATATGATTGCCTTTTATGGCTCCAGAGTGAGTGCACCGCCTTCCGGATAATGTCGGGTCTGTAATCCTCATCGAATGTTGCGGGAAGCTCGATTTCTTCTACAACTTTGCCGTCAAGACCTAAAACGTTAGCTTTCATGTGATCACCTTCCCTGTTTGGACGAAGTGCTTAAATGAAGGATGTTTATGCCCTCATATTTGGCACTGGGTGGCTTTATTGCATCTCTAATCCTTATCAGCCTTTTTGATGGCCCCGGAACGCTTCCAGAGATGGCCACGTATTCTCCTCTAACCTCACCGTAATTCAAAAATCCACCATTAGGTGTGACCTCTTCACCGTTCTCACTTACCTTGATGAGCCTCTTATTGTACTCTGTCCTATGATGATATCCCATCTGTCCTGCCTGAGGGACTGTTGACCTGATATGATGTGGATGCCAGGGTCCCAGGGTGCCCACTCTCCTGCTTTTGCTGCTTCTGGCGTGCTTTGCGTCCAGAGAAATAACTCCCCATCTCTTGACAACGCCCTGAAAACCTTTACCTTTGGTAATAGAAGCTACATCAACCACATTACCTTCATTAAAGACTTCGGCAATACTCACTTCACTACCCAGTTTTGAAATAGCGTAATCAAGGGCAGATCGTTCATCTCCGCCCACCTTAATTTCCAGTAACTCTGGAACTTTTTTAGGAACTCCTGTGATCTTATAGGGTTGAGTGTAAGCAATAACTCTTACTTCCGCAATATCCTCTATTTCTTTAAGCTTATCTGCATCGGGGGATTTCTTGGGAGTTTTAACTCTTTTATCCAGCTTCTTATCCAGCTTATCACTCCAAACTTCCCCGGCTATTTGCAAACCGTATTGAGTACCTTTGTATATTCTAACTCCGGCTATCTTCATTGGGGGGGACTCTACTATAGTAACAGGGACCACTATTTCTTCCCCATAGGATGGGGAATTCTTTTTGTCATCCACCATGATAACGTGGGTCATTCCCACTTTATAGCCGGCAAAATCAAGTAGCTTTGGCTCTCCATCGTATTCAGGCCAGCTTCTAAATCTGGGAGTAGGGCTGGCCGCCCTTTTTCTCGGCGAATATCCCATTGAGCCTTTCCTTGGATTGTGCGTTTTCGCCATTACCAATCACCTTCTCATTACATTCTCTTATGCTTATGCACGAAATTCAAAACTGAAAGACCCGAAAATATCGCTTCTTCGAGCCTTACAGTTTCGGTACCCTGATGGGGCACCAGATTCCAGCACTTATTTTTTATCTTGATGTTAAGTCTCTCTGCGATCTCAAAGATTCCTTCTTCAGGATTCCCAAATATCAGGGTCAAATCCCTTTCCAGCGTTTCACTGATCTCACTGATATCTGGATTAGGGCAATTCTTTGAGGTTATCACAGCCCCTTCTCTGTTCAGGAGCTCTTCCAGTTTCATTTCGAGTACTTTATACCCCCAGTACTCTTGAGGGACTTCTTCTTCAACAACCAACGGTTTCTTCGAACAGACCCGGACGGTCAAGCGGGCACCCTTTTCCACTTCGTTTTCAAGGAGTGCCAGGGCGTCTGCACCAACATCGACCCATGACTTGCCGTCAGGACCAACTTTTCTGACAACACCCTCCCTCACCTCTCCGACTTTTAAATGTTTTGGCCTGTGGGAAGGGATTTGAAGTGGCGGCAATATACCCACATATCTCAACCCGCTCCTCAGAGGGAATATTTTTTTCCTCAAATACTGGGGAGCACTCAGGTATTCTAATATCCCTTTCATAAAATCCGACTCGTCCTCTCGGGGGTCATGGTATACTATTACTTCATCGACCCTGAAAACAGCTGCAGCTCTGGCGATCAATCCCACTTTATACGTTTTGATCTTGGGATCATCCTCATTTACAAGGGATGACGATGGTATGGCTATGGAGAGCATGAACAGGATTTAAAACGGTGAGTTAATAAATGATTTTTTGTCGTATCCAAGATATCCGCAATTGATTATCGAACCCAAAAATTAAGGAGATAACATCTCTTCCTGGCTCACAGGCACCTATCGCACAGAGAATAGATCAGTGTTCCACAGTGAGGGCAGTAGCGGTGGGTATAGCATCTCGACTTACATTTAGCACATATATTGGGTTTTTCAGTGGTCCTGACATTCAAGCATCTTGCCCATCCATGAAACACTCTGTGGCAGGATGGACAGACCACTGCGGGCTCGTCATCTTCTATCATTTCATAGCAGCTCTGGCACACTCTCATAATGAACACCCGGGTCCTTATCGGCTGACTATGAAAGAGGTAAATAAAGTAAAGTATTTAAAAGTGAGCCCAATCCCACCCAACATGGAATCGGGTTTGTATTTCAAAAAATCAATTCGAAAGATATATTCCAGCATCCAATCCATGGAAGAGGAAATGGATACCGAACAGGTGAACGATTTCTCTGAGGCTCTACACAGAACGGATGAAGAGAAAAAACACGTCTATGTTTTTGGAGTAGGCAGGTCAGGCAACGTGGGAAGGTCTTTCGTAACCAGACTGACCAACATGAACTATCACGCCCACTTCATCGGTGAAGCTTCAACCCCTGCCATGAGAGAGGGCGATGCACTTGTGGTGATCTCGGGCAGTGGCGAAACCCCTGATGTGATCAACAGGACCAAAACGTCCAAAGAGCTGGGGGCAAAGGTTTTCGCCGTGACATCCAAACCAAATTCAACCCTGGGTAAAATGGCTGACCACGTTCTCTACGTTCCGGGGAGGACAAAGGCTGACGATGATTATCCCGTTCTGGAAGACAGCTACGAGAATGGACAATTGAGAGGCTTTAAAACACCTCTGACACCTATGGGCACCTTGTTCGAGATCAAGGCTGGCATTGCATTGGACGGGATAATTCCTGAGCTGGCCTACAAAAAGGGAACCGACGAGAGTTCCATGAGAGAACTTCACTTCGACTGAATTAACCCATAAATCTCGCAACGAACCAGAAAAAATAATCAGGATTTATAGTGCCAAATTAGATTTTGGTCAAAAAATTTTAAATACTTATTATTATTAAAAGTACTAAGGGTAACATAAAGCATACGAGAACGAGGATAAACTGTTTCAGAATGACTCTTTAGTCTGCAGGAGTCCCGGGGGGTGACACCTCTCCAACCGGCATATTAGGTTAATCCCTTTTTAACACGGGATTCCTTTACAGCAGTACTCTATAGTATGTATAGGAATACATGAAAGCTCTTAGTTGCAGAGCTTTGCAGAGCTGGGGAATGCTTCTCCTCGCCTTTTTTTGCTTAACGTTTGTAAAATGGAAGTTAAAGCGTGATACAGAAATATTATATTGTTTGTCTGTAATTATTCTCCATTGGTAAAATTTAAAAGAGTGGGGACTCATTGGCTTTATGAACTCCAAGTTGATTGCGTTCGTTTTAGCTGTAGTGATAATATTTTCTTCTTTTTACGTATTCGACTTCTTTCCGGAAGAAGATAAACCCAAGATAGCAGTTATTGAATTGCACGGAGTCATAATGAAGTCGGATACTCGTGATAGCATTATTAGAACCATAGAAGATGTTAAAAGGAATGACAGCATCAAAGCAGTAGTTCTAGAAATTGATTGTCCGGGTGGTGGCCTCAGTGCTACCGAGGATATATACCTCAGCGCCCTTAAACTAAAGGAAGAAAAACCAGTGGTGACCTCCATACTGAGGTTCGGGGCTTCAGGAGGATACTATATCGGCGTTGCAGGCGACTACATCTATTCGTTGCCCTCCTCCAATGTGGGCAGTATAGGGATGATCGCGGAGATGCCGGAAAGAGAGCCTAAGGAAGGTGCTCTGGATACTGGTAGATATAAACAGATAGGTGGTTGGGGTGAAGAAGAATATCCTTTTAAAGTTAAGCTGGCCTTAGATGGTTTCTTATCTGCAGTTGAAGAGCAGAGAGGAGATAGATTGAAGCTCAATCGTTCTGAACTCTCTGAAGCCAGAGTTTATTTTGGGAAAGAAGCCGAGAACAATGGTCTTGTGGATGAGATAGGTACTACTTTCGATGCTGTTGAAAAAGCGGCTGAAATGGCTGGAATCGAAGACTACGAGACAGTAAGATACAGTCAGAGTTCCTGGGAACAGGAAGTAATGGGATTCAAGCAATACAAAGAAGCCGCAATGACACCTTCTATGAGCTATCTCTACCTGGTCAATAAAGTGAATGAGAGCGGAACCAGTGATGAAGGTGGTGAAAATGAACCATTCAACGAGCTGGGCTCAACTGATAAATACGTGCTGATAGATAGAGCCCATAGGAACGATTTCCAGCTTGACAAAGTCAATTACTTCCTCTCGCAGATCGTGGAGAACGGTTACTCCATTCGGTACGCTGAATACGACTTTGTAGATATGCTAAACAAATCCAGCGCACTGATTATAATGTCTCCCTCTATATCATACAATGATGAAGAGATGGAAAAGATCAAGAATTTCGTAGAGGATGGCAATAAAGTGCTAATGATATATGACCCATTTTCCACTAATGGCAGCGCAATCAACAGTCTACTCTCTGACTACGGAATGTTCTTCGCCAACGGCTACATCTACAATAACCAGGACAACTACGGGAATTACAGGCACGTCTGGGTGAATTACAGTGACGAGGTACAGGGAGTAGATGCCAGATCGGTATTCTACACCTCAACATTCATCCACGGAGGGGATAGATTAGCCTACGTCTCCAACAACACTAAATTCTCTGGAAGCGGCATGAGTGCCAACTACGCTGTAATGGCCCAGAACAACAATGTTCTCGCAGTCGGTGACAGGACCTTCATGGAAGAGCCTTATTGTTATGTCGAAGGGAACCACAGACTGATATCCTGGATGGCAGACTACATAACACAGTGAAGTGGGACAGGTACGGTAGTCACAGACCGTAAATCGGTAAACCTGTAACTCCTTTTTTATTTCTGTATGCATAAAAACTGTATAACCAGTTATTCTTGCATTATTCATTAAAGCTGGTTCGCTAACAATATTAACGGTTTTTTATTATTCTTTGAAACCAAAAAGATGCTTTTGGAGGTGTCCAAAGCGTATTTGTTTTTGCAGTCCGTCGATTACTCGTCGGATACGTCTGCTTTACCTCTTTCCGTGTACCACTTTATTTATTTAAATTTTATTTTAATATATATCAAATCATAAACTGAATAGCCTAAATATTATCAACTCAATGATGATTAGCATCCAAGCATACAAGTTAAATAGCAGTTTTTACGCTTTGGCTATTACGGTGAGACGATGAGAGGCTTTAGAATATTGTTCACTTTAATGGTTCTTATCACTATTTTAGGAGTTTCGACAGTAGGATCCGCAGAAGCAGATAGCGCTAAAGGGACAATAAGCGGAAAAATAATACCGTCCAGATTGATACTGCCAAACCAAACGGAAGCCCCAGAAGGATGCGAACTGGTGGGGGAACTGAATGATGCAATAGTGGTCGAATGCACTAACTCCACACTCCCGGCCGAGGTAAAAGCAATACCAGACCAGAGATTACAACCTTTCGATGAAGTTTCCACCGAGCAGATCAACGCGGACAGGGTCTGGAACAATAAGGTCAAAGGAGATAATGTCACTGTAGCCGTACTGGACACCGGGATCGACTACAAACACCCTCTTCTCAAAGACAGTTATAAAGGAGGTTACGATTTTGTTGAAGAGGACAAAGATCCCATGGAGAACGGCACATACCACGGTACGCACGTCTCGGGAATAATAACTATTGATGACGGCGAAGGAATTGGTGTTGCCCCCCACACAAACATCTGGATGGGGAGAGTATGCGACCAAGAAGGTTGCTGGAATTCGGATATAGCTGAAGCCATAGAATACGTGGTCTCACATAAAAAAGAGATATTCGGAGATAAAACAGGAATAATCAGCATAAGCCTGGGTGGGGGAGGTACTAAAGAAGAGAACTGCGACAGCTACTGGATCTGCGATAAGATAAACTGGGCTGCACAAAGAGGTGTTCTGGTCGTAATTGCCGCAGGTAATCAACCCGATGTGGTAAGCTATCCCGCATGCTGTTCAGATGCGGTGGCAGTAGGGGCCGTAGATGACGAAGACCAGCGGTATGAAGGTATATTCGCAGGAAGCGGCTCCGGGCCCGCTCTGGATATTATGGCTCATGGTGTAGGTATATGGAGTGCTGATCCCGGTGACGATATGGCGCAGAGAACCGGCACATCTATGGCTACACCCCACGTTAGTGCTGCTGCTGCCTTACTACTCAGCGCCAACGAAGACCTGAATGTCGACGAGCTAAAAGAGACGTTGTATGATACTGCCATTGATCTGGGTGACGACGGCTGGGACAAATACTACGGCTGGGGCAGAGTAGATGCTCTCAGGGCCTACTACCAGGTGGACTGGTGTACCTGGAACGACGACTGCAAGATAAGCAATACCGAGGTCTCCCGAGCAGAATATTATTGGGTAACAAATACGCCCATAAATGGACACATAATCACTAACAGCGAGATCAGCAGGATAGAATACTTCTGGAGCACAGGAGATATGTGTCCCAGATAACCTCTCAAAATTATTTGAGCTCTTCTATTTTCCTTTTTTGTTTGACCTATGTCTATTCCTCGAGTCCTTTCATGAATTTTAACCAAATCGAGATGAGGCCAATAGCGTTTTTATTTGAATATATTGTTTTAAAGTCTACAGGTAAAGCGGATTTCGAGGTAATGGATCAAGAACAGATTTTTCCTTTTTGAGAAAAGAAGGCAATACAAATTCTTTTTAGTTAATTAAAAATATATGAAGACTTTATTTTAGTTTAGAGTAATCTATAGTTATCTATATATAGTACAACAGCTTCATTACACATTATGCCAACAAAGAGGAGATTGCAATGAACAAGGAGTTGATTATTATCCTGATAGCACTTGTAATTTACTTCAGCTTCATAGCATTTGTATCTGCTCTAACTCATACAAATTAAAATCCTTTATGTTGGTATTAATGCTCCAAATAATCGACTTAGGGTAATCACTGGATATTAACAGTTCTGCTCACCAAAAATCAACTGAGAAATTCTGGATGTATAACCGAAAGGTTGCAAGCAGGCCATAAAGACATTTTACCAATCGGATGGTTAGAAGTCGTTTAGAGTTGTCTTGGTCTCTTTTTGCGGTTCAAGAGTAATGAACTCAAATTCTTCGCTCTCTAACTGTTGTTTTGCTTTTTTGGTGATGGATGGAGCCACCAGGATCCCTCTAACCTCTTGTTTGTTATGGTGTTTGGTCTGGCCGATGTAGTTAACATATCTTCTGAGCTGGCTTACTGCCTGAGGCCCGACTCTTCTTCTCTTGACCTCGATCACTACAATCCTTCCTTGTGAGTCCTTACCCAGGACATCGATGAACCCGAATCCGGTCTCCCTCTCCTTCATAATTGGCTGGAAGCCCGGCTCAATGAATTCGGGGTTCTCATGGATCCATTTGCTGTATTCCAGCTCCGAGCCGTTCAACACCAGTTCTTCATCATCCTTCATCAACAGGCAGGTGACCAGATAAACTTCGTTGAACAGGACCTCAAGCTCTTCTTTAGGCTTGACCCGATAACCCCTGATCTTCAACTTCCCATCGACCTCGGTGAAGTTGTGTTTGCTGCCCGGTGGCTGCCAGTTAACCGGCTCTCTACCCCAGCCCTGATGAACAAGCAAACTTCCATCGGGTTTAACCACGATCAACCGATCCCCCAGACCAAGAGAGCTGGAGGCTCTACCCTCATACCACACCTCACACTCCCCAAATATCTGGATCAATCTCCACTCATTACCCCACCTGCATAAATCCAGAGCCTCACCGACCTTCGGATACTCCAGAACCCAGGATTTATCCCTGCCGTCGTTCATGAAGCTTAGACTCCATTCAAGTCCCGTTCAGGTTCTTCTTCACCCAGCGAATGATCTCATCCCTGCTCGGTGCTCCCGTCAGCTTATCCACCGGCTGGTCATTCTTAAGGAATATCAGAGTAGGTAAGGCGGTCACACCAAAGTTGTTGGCGATGGCAGGACTCTCCTCCACATTCACCTTAGCAATAACCACACCATTCTGCGACAACTCCTCCAGAATAGCAGAAACCATTTTACATGGCTGACACCATTCAGCCCAAAAATCCAGAACAACATTATCCCTACCATAAACTTGACTCAGATCGCTGACCTCCAATAGCATTAGACCACCTCATACCCCACAACAACCACCAATTAAAAAACCATTCGCCTAACCCGAAAGTAACCCACAAGATAACCAACCCATATTTGATGCTACGAAGTTTCATATGGGAATTAGAAAAAAGAATGAGGAGTTCTCATCGTCTTCTTATCAGTAGTATAAGAACCAATTTTAATTTTAATTCTATTTTAACCTTACCATTAGTCAAAAACGGGCATTGAATGGCAACCCAAACTCGGGTTATTTTCTGCGGTACATTTATAACCAAAAACTTATGGTTTTGAGTGTAACTGATAGCTTTAACTACTTCTTGTGGATCCGTTTAAAAAACCCATACTCCAAAATCTAAAATCACTTCCATTTTACTTATTGATCTCCAAATCTTCGTATTTAAAATGATCAGAGAAACGGAGTTCAATGGAGATGATAGATGGTGTGGCTGCTTTAGTCGGCACGGAACTCGACAGGAATTTATACCTTGTCTTCCACATTTTTTTTATCTTCATCATCGAGTAAATGGATGATACATGCGATCCTTTTTACTTCCAGAATAAAAGCGATGCCTTTCCCTGGCTTATTAAGTTCTGCCTTTTCGATAATTGCATCAAGTACTACCTCTGAATCCTCTCTTGGAACTAGAGTGAGTACTATTTCTTTTTCAGGTTCGATAGCCATACCAAATAATGTAGCTTTTTCACGTACTCCCGTACCTCTTCCTCTTAAAATAGTTCCTCCCTCAGCACCTGCTTTTTTAGATGCTTCTACTACTAAACATGAACGCCCTTTATCCACTATGGTCACTATCAAGTCGAATCCTATTTTGCATTCTTTTCGATCATATTTTTCAGTCATTTAGCAAGCCCCCTTTAACAAATTCAATCCCCTCAACTTTCTTTAAATCCATTATAAAAGCGATTCCTGTACCAGGTTTATTAAACTCACATTTATCTGAAATAGTTTCAAAAACATCTTCTTCCCATTCTTTTTTTACAACAGTCATAACTTCTCTATCTTCATCCAATGAACTACCAGACAATTTTTTAAGTTCTTTCATGCTGGTAACTTTAGCTAATAAGGTTGTTGCACCTTCAGCACCTGCTTCTTTTGGTGCTTCCCAAATTCTTTCAGCTTTCCCTTTTTTTATGGTCGCTATAACACTATAATTCCGTTTCAATTCCTCATTCATTTTGCTTCTCCTTTCTGGTATAAATCAAGCCTAATATTAGTACAGATAAAATAGGAATTAAAGCCACCAATGCTATCGTTCCAAATCCGCAAATTAAAGGGTTCCTTCCTTCAATTTCAGAAGCCACACCCACTGAAAAAGCCATGATAAATGTAACTGTCATTGGACCTGTTGCCACACCACCAGAGTCAAAAGCGATGGAAGTAAAATTTTCTTTTGAAATAAAGGTAGCAGCAAGAGCCAAACCATACCCTGGAAGCAATAAATACATTAAAGGTATGCCCAAGACTATCCTAGTCATAGCTAAAGCAATTGAGAGTCCAACTCCCAATGAAAGAGTCGCTAGTAATATATTCTGTGGAATGTACCCAGAAGATACTCTTTCTACTTCCCTACTCAACGCCCTGACAGCTGGTTCTGCAAAGGTTGCAAAAACCCCAAGTATAAAACCAATGGGAATAACAAACCATTGTCCTACATCTTGAACCATGCCTTGTCCCAATACCTCGCCTGTAGGTAAAAAACCTATGTAAACACCATTTAAGAAAAGAACAATACCGATAAAGGTCAAAATAACACCCTTAACTATATTGACAACTTCTAACCGTGGAAACTTTAAATGCACCAATTGAAAATAAGCAAATAAAGCAACTAACGGAATTATGGCTATAAAAACTTCTTTAGTAGTTTCCCACAGAACTTCAAGGATGAAAATCCCATCCATCAGTAAATCAACCCCAGTATCATAACCCCCAGGATGGGACCAATTGAAGCTAAGGCTACAAACCCGAAGTTATCCTGAGAAGTGGTTCGACTGCTTAATACCGAGGTCATACCAACTCCCAAAGCAATAATGAAAGGGGCGGTCAAAGGTCCTGTGGTCACTCCTCCAGCATCAAAAGAAATTGGAACAAACTCAGAAGGTGTAAAAACAGACAAAATAAAAACACCAGTATAGCATAAAAGTAACAGATATTTCAACGGAATAGAAAAAACTACTTTAACCATAGATAAAGATAAAAATATTCCTACACCAGCAGCAACGGCGTAAATTAACACATAATTGGGAATAGCACCTGCAGATACAGTATCTATTTGTGATGCTAATACCCTCACATCTGGTTCGGCAACTGTTACAAGAAAACCCAGCAAAAAAGCGTAGATTATTATTACCAATAATTTCCCTGACTGAGGAATCGAGTTACCAATGGCTTCCCCCATGGGAAGTAATCCTATACGTATACCGACAAGAAATAATATCAGACCCAGGAACACGAAAACCAAGCCTACCAGAAACTGTAAAACTTCTTCTACCGGAGATGACAGAACCACCAGTTGTAATAAAAATACAACAACAGTCAATGGAAACACAGCCTTCAACGCTTCCACAGAAATTTCTTTAACTACTCCCACCTTGCGATTACTCCTGTTTAGGTCATGTAATTTTTAACTATATAAATTCCTCTTTACGCATTGTCTTACTTAGGGTTTACTATGAAATAAGTTGGTAAATTTTATTTTAGTAGAAGTGTACAAACATACTCTTATGAATGAAAAAGAGGAGCATAAGAATTGGTTAAGGGTTTTGGCATTAGCAGATGAATCCTTAAAACGCAAGTTAGCTGCCGCTCACCTGCTACGAAACGATCATCAAACTCATAGGTAATACCACCGCAAAGAAAGGTCTCAAAGTGGTTGCTCGCCTCGATGAGAAAGAATATAAGAGAATAGAGTTCTCAAAAGAAGATATGGAAAAGATAAACCTGAAGACTCATGCACTACATCCTAAATGGAATTATACCATTGCACCCAGAAATATCAGCTAAAATGATAGGTTATTTTCTGGCAAGCCCTTAGTACAAAAATGTCAAAGAGGATAACTACATTAAACATTTTCTCCCCACTTCTAAGTAGCGGAGGTTTTGTATGCTTCTTTATAACCGACTGTTGACTGTGAAATTTATTAGTAACCATAATAACTTAAAAATGGCTGAAGCTTTCATAGATAGGGAGGTAAAGTATCATCAGCTTTTGCTAAATAACGTATCCAAAGCTAAGGTAGACTGAGCAGGATTCTTGTTAAATCCAGTGGGTTTTATCTTTCTTGTTACTTTCAGGTCACTCAGAAGGTTATTCTATATAGATTCATGTAAAGGGGTTTAGTGTGATAGGATGGATGAAAATAATGGTAATAAAGATGTGGAGTTGGAGGATCTTCCGGGTGTAGGACCTGCAGTGGCTGAGAAATTGAGGGAGGCAGGTTATTCGGCAGTGGATGCTGTTGCAGTCTGTTCTCCGAATGAGTTGGCTACGGCAGCAGATTTGGGGGAGTCCAACGCTGGAAACATAATTTCTGCAGCAAGATCAATGGCTAATTTAGGCGGTTTTGAGAGTGGTGAAGATATTCTGGAGAGGAGGAAGAAGGTTAAGAAAGTAACTTCAGGTAGTGACGAGCTTAACCATTTATTTGGTGGTGGTATAGAGACTCAGTCGATGACAGAGCTTTACGGAGAGTTTGGTTCCGGTAAAACCCAGCTTTGTCTTCAGCTGGCGGTAAATGTTCAGCTTCCCGAGGAGGAAGGCGGTCTCAACGGTTCTGTCATGGTTATTGATACGGAGAACACCTTCAGACCGGAAAGAATAATTCAGATGGCGGAAGCCAAAGGATTGGATCCCAGCGAGGTCTTAAAGAACATCCACGTTGCTCAAGCATATAACTCCAACCACCAAATGCTCTTGGTGGATAACGCCAAGGATCTGGCTAACACCATGAAACGGGATGGCGGTGAACCAAAACTGCTCATCGTTGACTCCCTCATGTCACACTTCAGATCAGAATTCGTGGGCAGAGGCACGCTCGCGGATAGACAACAAAAACTGAACAGGCACCTGCACGACCTCATCAGATTTGGAGAGCTGTTCAACGCTGCAGTAGTGGTCACCAACCAGGTGCAGGCGAAACCAGACACCTTCTTTGGCGACCCCAACAAGCCCATAGGCGGCCACATCGTAGGCCACACCGCAACACTAAGAATCTACCTCAGAAAAAGCAAAGGAGAAACGAGAGTAGCCAGACTCATTGACTCACCACACCTCCCAGAAGGCGAAGCAGTATTCAAGGTAGCTGAGGGCGGAATAACAGACAAAAACGAAAAATAACCACCCCACCAATTGATTACGTTAACTGTGAAAGAAAGTAATAAAAAATGAAACAAAATAGAATTGATTATGGTTCTACTTTTTGAGAGCTAGTTTAACATCTTCAGCCTTAACGGTCTTCCTGCCAGAGTGTCTTGCCACATCAGCAGCTCTTCTAGCTACATCTGAGGCGTAATCCTCCAAATGCTCCACCATTTTCTTGTTAGCCTCTTCACTAACCCTGTTAGCTCCAGCTTTCCTCATCAACCTATCAATAGGCGCTGTTGGAATTCCAGCCATATACAATCACCTCCTCTTAAACAAAGGACTGTAAACCAAATTATTTATAGCTTTTGCCTAAAGAACGAGTTATAACCCCCCCAACAAGCCTCGAAAACTAATGATCGACCAATGTTGGTGTTAAAGTTACCAAATTTGAATATGATATAAGAAACCCTTTAAAACTCTCTTTATCACTAAATAAATCTAAGAACTTTCCACAGTGCAACCTCTTTCTGTTGTAGATTTCTTCTATGAATCGGCCAATATTACTGAGTGCATCGTAGAACGTCTTATATTCATTAAGATACACCTCTTCGGTCTTCAGTGTCCCGATGAAACTCTCGGCCCGAATCTGATCCGAATAATTCCACTTGAGGAGAGCTATTACTGGATACGAGAACTCGAACTCAGCCCACTGGCAAAAGATTGGTTCAAGGGCAAGTACAGAGAATAGTTTTTAAGCCTGCAAAATACTATCTCTCAGACGAATCTTTTTTGTTTTTATAGATTTAGGGTTTCGGTGCTCCAGAATTTTTGGGTGGCTTTT
>CAZHOR010000003.1:0-177417 GCA_964534325.1 uncultured archaeon | reverse complement strand
TGGCACGAATTTTTTTACTACAAATTAACTATTCCAAATTAGGACATTAGGCAAAATTATAGTAAATACCTTTTTTCTCATCAGATTTTGATTATCCTATCTACTCCTCAAAGAGAAGTAGAATAGTGAGAATACTGCTCCTATAACTGCCATCACTACAAATACGGCTTCAGCGGAGTACAGTAGAGCGAGGGATGCCACAACTGGCCCAAGGGTCTGCCCTATTTTTAGCACCCAGCCGAAGGTGGTCATGGCTATTCCTCTATGGTTGTCAGGAGCGGAAGACAGTATGAGCTCCTGGATGGCGGGTAAGGTCATTCCGTGTCCCAGTCCCAGGATGAACGTGGATATCAGCAAGAGGGGAAAGGGAAGCAGGGCAATACACAACATGGATATGGAGTAGCACATAAACCCGTATCTGATGGTTCCCAGGGAACCGAACCTTCTCACAAAATATTCCAGTCTGGTGGAGAAGAAGGCTGCAAAGATATTCATGGATGCCAGGATAAATGAGACAAATAGGGCTCTAATGCTGAAATCGTCCTTTAATAGCATGGGGAAATAGCTGATGAACGCTCCGTAGAGGATTATGAACACTGCTATCCCTGAAGCATAGTGAAGAAGGAGCGAACGGTTGGAGAGGAAGGAGACGGTGTCAACGAAATACTTTCCTATGGATTCCTGCGAGCTGACCTCGGGAGTTGATATAAAGTAAACAGAAACTCCTATAGGTAGGGCGATGGAGAATGTGATGAATATCAGTCTCCAGTTGAAATCTGCCAGTATCCCTCCCAATATAAAGGAGAATACCACTCCCAGAGATAGCACTGCTGCATTATAACCTATGGCCCTCACTCTGTCCAGACCCTCAAAGAGGTCTCCAATAAGAGTCGAAGAGAGAGCGACCAGAGCAGATGCCCCTATTCCCTGTAAAAACCTCAATACCAGCATTAGATCATAGTCCACGAATGCAGAGGCTACACCTGCAAGGCCGAACAGAAAAAGAGAGGGTATGAGGATCTTCTTCCTCCCGAACCTGTCTGCTATCACCCCCATAACTGGAGCAAAGAACACTCCTGGCAAAGTGAATGCGGTTATCAGCATGGCGGCTTCAGGTTTGGTTATGAGCAGTCCATCCCTGATATTGCCCAGCGCAGGGGAGATGATGTTGACCCCCAGAACACCCATCCAGGTTATGCTGAAAATAATAGCCAGAGTAGTTTTGCTCTCCTTTATGGGCATGTTCTCCTTCATATTCTGACCTTTTTAACACTTTTCACCACTTAACACTTAACACCCAACACAAAAACAAAACATAACACACAACCTAACAATCCAGAGCTAAATTATTTGCACCGAAAGAAGAATTAGGACCACGATGGCGGTGAATATAACGTCAAGTAGTGTAGTTAAAGCAGCTATCTTTAAGCCCAGTTTCGGTCCGAAATAGGCTATCTTTCCTGGCAATGAGTGCCTGAAGAAAACCAGAGACATGGACACCAGGCTTGCCAGCAATAATGCTATTACGGCCTGGATAGGAGCGATGGTACCCTCAGAGAGCAGTGACCCTGCGGTAGCCAACCCGCTTACCGTGTCAGCGAACCCCACGGCAATGATTATGGAAGCTTCACCGGGAATGCCCGCAAAATCAATATTCCGGAGGGGTTCAAAGAGGTTCAAGGCCAGTGCAACTGCTACCAGCACGTAAACTATAACCAACCTGGGTATGATCCTCCTCAAAACTTTCATTGAAGATTTGACTCCGTCTCTTACCTTCTGCTCCACATCCCTCGCATCCCGTTCTTTTTCTCTTTGGACCTCACCAGCCTTACCATCTCCAGAACGAAGAAGAAAATGTCCGGCGAGAGCAGCGACCACAGTAACGCATACGCTGATGAAAAAGCGAGAGCCCACATAGAGGAGACCGGCGGTCAATCCCAGTATGGGGATCGCTACGGGTATGAAGAAAATGAGGGCGTGGTTGAGGAAGCTGAAGAAGTTGCTCAATATGGATCCAATTATAGTTTGATTGCTGTCCAGAATCTTCCGCTCATGGAAACCGGCCAGCATAGCAGCACCACCGCTGGCACTGGCTATATAAGTAATAAGAGAGATCCCTACCTCGTCTGGAAGCCGTGTAAACCGGATGAGGGGGCGGACCAGGAATGTCACCCTCTGTATCAAGCCCAGCTCAGCCAGAATGTTTGCTCCAATTATAGCTATTACAAGAATAGGCAAAATATTGTACAGAAGGTAGAGAAGCCTGGTAACTATCAATTGAGTGATCTCATCCATCCACACAATTCAAACAACTATCTCTAAAATAATTTTTGGTATCCATCTTCAGAAAGATGGGCCACCAAATGAGGTATTTCGCTAACCACAATTAACCTGAATTTCGGTAATCAACTGGACATATTATGTTTAAGCAAATAATAAATAAAAAAAGGAAAATAATGAGTTATTGGAGTTTCTTAACTCTTTTTACGCTCTCACAGTCTTTTTTTACTCGCAAGCGTCGTTGGCGATGGCTTCGTTGGGGCATGCCTCCACACAAGAGCAGCAGTCATCACAATCATCCATATTCACAGGCTCAGACTGGCCCTCCCCATTCAAATCAAACACATCATTAGGGCAAACAGACAGGCATTCCGCACAACCATCACATAATTCGTTATTTACCACGATATTTCCCATATTTTCATCACCTCTAAATGCCTTTAGATTATAAGTATATTTAAGTATTTTCCTATCATCAACAGACAATTTTGCAGCACGATGATTAACTTACAAGCAGATTTATAAAAATATTGACAATAAATAAAAATTAAATGAGTGTGTTACTCACATGCTGAGTTCAGGATGGCTTCGTTGGGGCATGCCTCCACACAAGAGCAGCAGTCATCACAATCATCCATATTCACAGGCTCAGACTGGCCCTCCCCATTCAAATCAAACACATCATTAGGGCAAACAGACAGGCATTCCGCGCAACCATCGCATTTTTCCTGGTCAATGGCTATGTCTCCCACTATTTCACCTCCAATGAATCAGAAATTCTGAAAAGGTAATTAAAGTTTTTGGAATTGTTCCTTAGCCTGAATCTTGGTTAAACAGGTCTGTAAGCTAAACAAAAAAAGTTGAACAATACAAAGATTTAACGATCAGTAAGATCAGAATTGCTAAAACGGGAAAGAAAATAAAAATAAATTAAAAAAGAAGATTATTCAGATCTTCTCTTCTCCATGTCTGCAAGGTATTCTGGGGATGTTACGTATGTTGTAGATCCGGAAGACCAGTAAGCTGCTTCTTCCTTTTGTATTAAATCCTGTACTATCTGTTTGACAACTTTTTTGTCAATTTTTGTGACCTTGGCCAAATCCTTGATTTTCCAGGCCTTTTGTCCCAATTTGTCCTTTATTACTTTCTCATCTTCTTCAGTATAATCCGCCATCTTTGGTCACCATTTTTATTTGAGTTGGTGGTTATTTAAATTTTCACCATCTGAAGTTGGTAGTAACTCTTAGCTGCTGGTATATGAATGGTGTTACGTCGTAGTCGTTTATCAGGTGTGATGAAAACTCAAGACCTGTTTTATCGAAGAACTTCTCCCATCCAATTCTCTCTGCCCACTCTGCAATCCTCTCGTGCTTCTTGGCATCAGCGGCCCATGCCTCAAGGATTTGTTTGACTGCCTTAACTACTGATGGCCATCTGGGTGGCTCGTTGGGAAGCCAGGGTACAACTACCTTGGATAACTTGGGATCATCTCTTGCTGCTGAGATCTTTCCTCCCACCATTATGGATGCGCCGTCATTATCCGGATCGAAGATGGGCAGTCCGGGGCACATGGTGTAGCAGTTTCCGCAATACATGCACTTCTCTGTGTTGATCTCCACAGTCTTTTCTTTTGCCTTCATTTTGATAGCTGCATTTGGACAGGATGCGACGGTGGTGGGAAGCTCACACATTCTCCTTACTCCATCATCATCGACCAAGGGTGGTGCTCTGTGAATACCTACGATGGCTATGTCAGATGCATGAACTGAACCACACATGTTTGGACAACATGCCAGAGCAATCCTGCACAAGCCCGGAAGCTTCATATCCTGGAAGTAATCGAAAAGCTCATCCATCACGGATTTAACAATACCCGAGGCATCAATAGCCGGGGTATGGCAGTGGATCCATCCCTGAGTGTGGATAATGTTGGATAAAGCATACTTACCTGTTACAGCATCGTGGGTTCCACCAACAGGCCATCCTTTATCTTCCAGATCCTTTATGATATCATCAACTTTGCTCTCATCGGTTGTCAGGAACTCCACATTGTTCCTGGTGGTCCATCTGAGGTATCCATCGCAGTATTTATCTGCAATTTCCATAAAGTCTCTTATACCTTCTGTGCTTATAAGTCTGGGAGTTGCTGCCCTTACAGTCCAGACTGTGTCTCCGCTTTCGGCTACGTGTTTGAGCACACCAGTTCTGGGAACCTCGTGGTATTTCCACTGACCCCAGTTCTTCTTGAGGACCGGTGGGATCATCAAACCGTAGTGGGGAGGACCGAAGTCCGAAACATAATCCTTCGCTTTCTTCTCATCCAGGTGATCCTGGTAGTTCTTCAGTCTTGCATCCCAGTCAACTTTTCTTGCATCGGTCATTTTACCACAACCCCCTCTTTTCTAACTCTTTGAGATACGGTGATTGCACCAGCTCTTCCTTCTTGAAGAACATGAACGGGTTGTTCCTGGGGCTGCTGATGTGATATGGTTTGGCTTCCAATCCCATAACTTCCAGCAGGTTGTTCATGCCCTTTCTCCACAGGAGCTCTCCAACTCTCTCTCTGAACTTGCCTTCTTCATCCCAGAACTCCCAGAGTTCTTCAACGGTCTCTTTAATGTATTCGTAAGGCCATTTTATGCCTTCATCTTCATCCTCATTGCTCAGGAAGGGGAACAGCACCCAACCAATGGTGGAGCCCATCATGAATGGTGCTTTTCCACCAACAAGTATGGTTGCTCCTCTATCGTCTCCTGGTCTAAGTGCTTTGGGCATCTTGTTGATGCAGTGCATGCACCTTACACAGTTGGCATCGTCGATCTTCAGCTCTTTTCCGTCCCAGTTCATACATTTGGTGGGGCACCAGTCAATAACTTCTTCCTGGATGTCCATGTTCTTGGCGTATTCCTTAACTTCATTCTGATCTATCTTGATTTCATCCTTCCAAGTTCCAATAACTGCAAAATCGGATCTCGCTTTTGATGCGATACAGTCGTTGGGGCATCCTGAGAATTTGAATTTGAACTTATATGGCCACATTGGCCTGTGCAGTTCGCTCTGGAACTCTCTGGTCATCTCGTAGCAGAATTCCAGGGTATCGTATAATGCCCACTCACATCTTGCCGGGCCTATGCAGGCACTCGGCGTTCTCAAATCCGAACCGCTTCCTCCGATATCGAAGGGCGGGTCCATCTTTTCAAGCTTATCTCTCACAACTTGCAAACGTTCTGAGAATGTTCCCAAAAGGACCATATCTCCTGTTGAGCCGTGGAAGTTGGTTACTGAGCTTCCCTGCTCATCCCAGATATCACATATTTGCTTCAAAGCCTTTGTGGTGTAGAATTTACCATTGGGCTGGTTTATACGCATGGTGTGGAAATGAGCAACTTCGGGGAATTCTTCAGGCAAATCACTATATCTACCGATAACTCCTCCACCGTAACCTTTCACAGCAACAATTCCACCATGCTTCCAGTGAGTTTTTTTGTCTTCGTAAGACCTCTCTAGAACCTTCAGTAGGCCACCTGCCATCTTATTTTTCTCGGCGGCTCTTTTGATTTCTGTAACAAAACTAGGATAGGGCCCTTTTTCTAATTCATCAGACATAGGCGTTTCTGACATAGTTCACCTCCAATTTTCGATTCAAAGCACTTATCGACAATATATAAGGTTTTCGAATTTAAAAATAGACATGATTAATCATTATAGAAGGATTGCGGAGTTAAACCAAAAAGTATTTAGATTTCTCACAGGCTTTAAACCTAAATGCTCCACCTTGATAATAGTGAGAAGGGCAAAGTGTATCTTGTAGGCTCTGGTCCAGGCAATCCAGAGCTTCTTACGGTAAAAGCCCTAAAGGTTATTGAGGGTGCAGATATCGTACTATATGATAAACTCGTTGGAGAAGATATAATAAAAATGTTAAAAGATATGGATAAACAAATAATTTATGTGGGGAAGAAGGGGGGTGAAAGGGGAGGTAAAAGGCAAGATGAAATTAACTTATTACTAAAAAAGTTTTTCGAAGAAGGAAAACACATAGTCAGGCTAAAAGGTGGCGACCCCTTCATTTTCGGTAGAGGTGGTATTGAGGCAGAATTCATGGTCAAAGAAAAAATTCCTTTCGAGATCGTCCCGGGCATCAGCTCCATCAGCTCCGTCCCTACCTGCGCAGGGATCCCTCTCACCCATCCCAACATGTCCTCCACCATCCTGGTGGTCACAGGGAGAGACGATATCGATGCCTGGAGCAAAGCTCCCCTTCAGGGGACGATCGTGGTCCTTATGGGACGAGATACCATTAGAGACCTGTGCAACCGGCTCATCAAAGCCGGAAGGGATCCACTGACCCCCGTAGCGATCATCGAGAGCGGGACCACAGATAAGCAAAAGATGTTGACCGGAGACCTCCTGTCCATAGCCGATGTGGTGGATAAAGAAGAGTTGAAGGGCCCGGTCCTGATAGTGGTAGGGGATGTGGTCAAACTTTCAGACCAGTTCAACCACCGTTGAATCCTACAAGCTCTTCTACAGCCTTTAACAGATCTTGTTCGCTCTTTATGGTCACCGCATTATCACAGACCTCTCTGAAAAGTGCTTCAGCTTCTTCTCCACAATACTCTCTTTCTTCAAAGGGTGTAGAGTTTACCACCACCAGTTTTCCCTGCTCGGCAGCCTTTTTGGCCGCTTCCAGATTCAACAGATTCCCGCTCCCTATGCATAGGTTGGCCAGCACCACCACGTCACTGGCATCTATCAGCTCCAGGTTCTTTTCATGGGACTCCTCACTTATGGGGGAGAAAGGCGCTTCACTGACCACGTCACCTACTTCTCCCACTGCCTCCAGGTCAGAGTCAAGGGCGTTTAACACTCCCGCCGAGACCCGGTACCCGGCAAGATATAGGATATCGATTATGTCCTTACCGCTCCCACCCCCACAAATGACGTGCACATGTCTGCCATTGCTTTCCAGTTGTGGTGAGGCAGACGGTATGACAAACGGTCTTCCCGCCTGATCCCTTACCTTCACATGAGCCCCGAAAACATCTTTTATGCTTTGAGGAGTGACCACTTCAGGCCCTCCAGAATAGGCGATCTTCCCGTCTTTCACCATCAGGATGCGGTCGCAGAAGGTGGTGGCCAGATTTATATCATGAACTGCGATCAGAGCAGAGAAATCCTCCAGCGTCCTTTCTCTGAGGATCTCCATTATCTCTATCTGACTAGAGATGTCCAGATGCGCGGTTGGCTCGTCCAGCAGTAAGGTGCTGGCCTGTTGAGTGAATATCCTGGCCAGCAATACTTTCTGCTTTTCTCCCCCGCTCAAATTGGAGAAGAGCCTGTCCTTCAACCCCTCAATGCCTACCTGCTTCAAACAATTTTCAGCTATCTTGAAGTCTTGTTGCGTGGGTTTCCTGCCGTAAGGGGTTCTGCCCAGAAGGACCACATCCATTACTTTAAGGAATGTATCCGCTTTTTCCTGGGGGAGATAGCCCAGATCCTTCGCCACATGCTCCAGTTTGAGCTGATCGGTGTTCTTACCGTCGAGGTATATTGCTCCCATATCCGGTGCCAGGACTCCATAGATCGTCCTCAGCAGGGTGGTCTTCCCGCTACCGTTGGGCCCCAATAGGGCTACCATCTCCCCGCTGCTCACTTTAAAGGTCACGTCCGAAAGTACTTCAGCGCTCTCCAGATGCAGTTTTATGTTCTCAACTTCCAAAATCATATTTCCTCCTCCTCAGCAGGAACAGGAAGAACGGTGCTCCCAGTAAAGCAGTGATTATCCCCACGGGTATCTCTCCTTCAGTTGCCGTCCTGGATACCACATCTATCACCGGCATAAGAGCTGCTCCACAGAGGACGGTCGCAGGCAATAAAACTCTATTGTCCCCACCCACAATAAGTCTTACCGCATGAGGGGTTACCAGACCGACGAATCCAATCGCTCCGCTCACGGAGACAGCCACTGAAGTCAAAAGAGCAGAGACAACTATCATTTTTCTCTTGAATGCTTCTACATCTAATCCCACACTCATGGCATGCTCTTCACCCATAAGGATCGCGTTGAGCTTCCATGAACTGTATATGGCATAGATCACGCTCCCAATGACCGGCAGTATGACCACCTGGAACTTGAACCAGCCAGCGGTCCAGAAACCACCCATTATCCAGAAAACTATCTGGTGCATATCTCTGGCCGCAACGTAGAGCAGGAGGGATGTAACTCCTGACAGAAAGTAGGCCATGGCCACCCCCGCCAGCAGCAGGGTCAATACTGGCAGTGCAGCCTTCACCTTCCCGATGCGGTAGACCACGAACATGGTAGCAACTGAGGCCAAGAATGCTCCTATGGTTATGTTGATGGTGGATGCCAGCCCAATGACCATCACCAGTGCCGCACCAGCACTCGCCCCGCTGGAAATACCCAGTATGTAGGGGTCCGCTAAAGGGTTTCGGAACAATGACTGCATGATACACCCTGCAGTAGCCAGAGCAACACCCACAGACATTGCTACCAGCGTTCTGGGCATCCTGTAATCCAGCACAATCTGTTTGGCCATTGGGCTGCTTGAAACGTCCAGCAAACCCAAATCGGATGACCCGAAATTCAGACCAATGAAAACTGCCAGAATATCCAGTATTATCAGAACTAAAATAAACTTAGCTCTCATATCTTCCATAAGCTCCACAGCTATTGAGGTAAATTGGTGAACGCATTAAAGGGGGTCTGGAGAAATGAATTTAACAATTTCGTACTAAATTTCGTACTAAAAGGTTGTGAACATATTGCCCGACCGGTAATTCAGAGTTCATTTTCGTCCGTTCAGGTTCTTTAAAGTCTCTACAAAATCTTTTGCCACTTTTATGAACTTTTCATCTTCATTTGCACTTATCCAGTCGAATTTAACTCTCTCTTCTTCAATTCCCGCACTTTTGAGGATGTTCTTCAGCAATAGATATCTTCTGTAGGCTTTTTTATTACCGCTCTTGAAATGGCAATCACCGGGGTGGCATCCCAATACCATAACGCCTTCAGCTCCGTTCTCCAGAGCCCTCAATACGTGCTCCAGATCGACTCTCCCAGAACACGGAACCCGCACAATCCTGACTTCCGGAGGATAATTCTTTCTAAGCCCACCAGCCCTATCCGCAGCCTCATAACTGCAGTAAGAGCAGCAAAAAGCGATCGCATTCACTTTGGAGTTCGTGCTGGCAGTCATTTCAGCAACCCCTTGATTTCGGCATCGATTTGTTCTGTAGTATAGTTTCTGGCCTTTATAGCTTCCACCGGGCAGGCGGATGCACAAACTCCACATCCATTACAGAAGGTCTCATCTATTTCACATATTCCATTCTGGAATTTGATAGTGCCATAAGGACAAACTTCCACACATAATTTACAGCCGGAGCATTTCTCCTCATCGATAATGCATGATTCGGCATTCAAGTGAAGTTTTTCTCCCGGGCGGAGAGCAGATAGTATCTTTCCAGTTGCTGCCAGTGCCCGTTGAGAAGCTTCTTCAACACTACAAGGTCCTGTAACCCCTCCAGCAGCCATCACTCCCGGTGCGGCCTGTACCGAAAGCTCTTCCACCTCAAGGAAGCCATTAACGTCCCGCTCCAAACCGAATTTCTCCGCCAGCCCTTCAATATCCGAAGGTGGGGCTATACCGCTCATGAAGACCACCATATCCACCTCAAGGAAATTATTTTCTCCATAATCTACTATGATCTTTCCGTCGGTATTCTTTATGGATGGCTGGCCCTCATTTCGATGGAAGATGGCAAACTCTTTCGCGTCATCATATAGTTTTTGTTCGGATGGTGCCAGCACCATATCGGAGTAGATGTGATGTATTCTGCACCGAGGGAGCTGACGGTGGATCATGTGAGCGTATTTCAAGGCGGTAGAGCAGCAGATCCGGGAGCAGTACCCCAGCTCCTCTCTTCCCGCACAATGGATTATGGCTATTGACTCCGGCTCATACATCCCCTTATCTCCCCTTGCCACTACTTTTCCCTCCGTCGGACCATCGGTGGCCAGAAGCCTCTCGAACTGAGGAGAAGTGTAAATATTGCTGGATATTGAGTTGAAATCGGGGTAGGTGGAAAAGCCGGTTGCCAGCACCACCGCCCCGCACTCGATGTCCGCGGTTGTCTCCTGCATGTCAAGATCTATGGCGTCAAAAATGCATGCCTCCACACACTTCTGACAGCCTTCTTCACAATTCTTTCTGTCGATGAATGGAGCATTGGGCAGCATACCAGTCGGTAGAAAAACTGCGCCCCTATTTTTCATGCCGAATTCGTGCTCGCTGGGAACGTCTACGGGACAAACGTTGATGCATTCATTGCACCCTATACACTTATCTACCTCCACGAAACGGGGCTGACGATTCACTTTAAGTGAGAAGTTTCCGGGTCCTCCCCTCGCTTCTACAACCTCTGAACTGGTGTAGAGAATGACGTTATCCCTCTCCAGGACATCCTGAAGGGGTTGAGCCACCAGGCACTGAGCGCATTCGAGGTCCGGTGTGAGCTCTTCATAAGTCACTGTCTTCCCACCCAAAAAGGGACTCTTCTCTATCAGATGAACTCTTCTTGAATCCTGACTCAGATTGAGTGCTGCCATCACTCCAGCGATGCCCCCACCGACAACGACAATATCTGTATTGACCTCAATGGACTTCTCTTCCAGACCTTCCTGTTCTTTCACCCTGCTCAAAGCAGCGTTAATGAGACTCATAGCCTTATCAGTAGCCTTATCAGCAGAGTCTTCATCATTTACCCAGGCGCATTGCTCCCTGAGGTTAACGATGTGTGTCAAGTAGGGGTTCACTCCAGCCCTTCTGGCTACATCTCTTAGAGTGCTTTCTATCCTCTTGGGAGTGCATCCTGCAAAGATCACTCTTTCATAATGAGATACGTCTTTTGATAATTGCTCCAGGCCCTCTGGAGTGCAGAACATGGGGATTATGTTTACCTCAATACCTTCATCATCCTTAAAAGAGCCCTCAATTCTATTCAGGTCAACTTTTTGGCTTATCTCCCCCCCACACTGGCACAGGTACAGACCTACACTCTTTTTATTCATGCCAATTGACCAGACTATACTTTGATCTTCGCAACCCAGGCGTTATCCGTCTTCATACATTCCAGAATAGCTTTCCCTGTTTTGGATGCCCAAATGTTCAAGTCTCTCTCAAAACTGGAGCAATCTGCAGATACTTTTAGTATTGTGCCTGACGGGAGGGTTGAAGATTTTGACTGTATCTTCAGTATCGGTTGAGGACACTTCAACCCCCTCAAATCCAAATCTATCTCTTCTCCCATATCGCTCCCCTCATCTATTTCTATTTCTATTCTTATGGTATTTTTATGGTGTTTTCAGGATTTAAGATTATCTTATTGATTATCCTGTTCCAGCTTACACATTAAAATTATACTGTACTAACTAATTTTATACTACTATTCAAATTTTTCGGATCTATTTCAAGTTGCTTCAACTACAACTACAATTTTTCCAGACTCTTCTCTGTCAATTCATACGTCTTTATTTCTTCTTCTCTCATCACATCAAGCTCTTTTTTGATCCTTTTGGCGTGCTGGTCAACTATTTCCAGAACATGTTCTTGGCCCAGCTCGTCCTTTAATTCCAGACTGGTCAATATAACTGCCAGAGGGTTTCTTAACTTATCCGCCGAAGTCTCGAATTGGGTCAAGTTGGCTGCCAGCTGCTCCAGTGCATCTTTTCTATCCCTATCGACCTCGTAAGCGTTGTTCAAAGCGCTGTTGATCCTTCTTATGATCTCCTTGTATATTCCGGGCATCTCCCATTCCACTTCAGTGTTGAAGTTGCCTTCCGCTATGCGATTTACGGTTTCGGATATGTTCCTCAAACCCAAATCCAGAGAAATGGACATCTCGTTTATTACATTCCCAATGTCAGCAAATACGCCGTTCAATTTGGAGACGTCAACCATTTTATCCAGGTCTCCATCCCTTATTGCTGTGGAAACTTCTTGTATCTGGTGAATAACGGTATTGAGCTGGTGAATTGCCTGATTTATATTGCTGGTGATCTCGCTATAAACTCCTGGCATCTCCCACTCCACTTCGGTGCTGAAATTGCCTTCCGCTATCTGTTTTACAGTATCCGAAATGTTCCTCAAACCCAAATCCAGAGAAATGCTCAATGTGTTCAGAGTTTCTCCTATCTCCACGAAATCTCTATGGAGATCTGAGACTTCAAGCGTTTTTGATAGGTCTCCTTCAGCCAAGGAGGCTATATTGTCCATAATCTTTAGGGATGATTCTTTAATTTCGGTGAAATCTTCAAATAGCTCTATTACCCCACATAGTTCCCCTTCTCTAGAATGTATGGGAGCGTGATTCGCCCTGAGATATTTTATACTCCCATCAGGGAGACTCACCTCTACATCCAGGTTCCTGGTAGTTTTAAGATCATCTGAATATATATTCAGAGGGCAATTGGACGTATGACAGTTCTCCGATTTGAATATCTCATAGCATCTCCTACCCATCAACTTTCCGGGGTCTGGAAAGTTGGCCAATTTTGCGCACATCTTGTTGGCAAAAACTATCTTCCCGTTAAGGGACACAATGTAGATGGGGACAGAGATATTGTCAATTCCGGAGACCACCTGTTCCAAGTCTATGCCTTCTTTATCCAATAACTTTGTTGACGTATTATTACCGAGTCCGGACATTGTATTCCTTCCTACACTTCCTCCTTACATCTCCTTTAGCTCAAGCTACAATTCTGGCGGTGTAAGTGACATCGTTCTTGATGCACTCAAGGATGGTCTTCCCCGTCTTTGTAGCCCACAACCTTAGGTCTCTTTCGAAAGTAGGGCAATCGGCTATTACTTTGATTATCGAACCTCTCTCCAGGTTCATGATCCTGGAATGTATCCTTAGAATAGGTTGAGGGCACTTCAAGCCCTGCAAATTGAGTTCTACTTCTTTTATCTCTTCTTCATTACCCTCTGCAGGTTTTTCTTCGTCCTCTTTCTTCTTTTCTCCTGATAATGTATGTTGGGGCCTTTCTGACAGGGGGATGCCAAGGCTTGATCTTATACCTGAATAATCTGGAGCGGCCTGCAAACTCAGGATGAAGGTAGTCCCCTTGGGATGATTGTCTTCCACATCAATGCTTCCCCCATACCTTTCAATTGTCTTCCTCACAATGTATAACCCCAGGCCGGATCCCCTGCCGTTTCCCGTGAAACCTTCTTCAAATACCTCTTCTTTGATATCGTCAGATACTCCTACCCCATTATCGGCGATCCTTATCTCGCAAAAACCATCTTTCTCCTCAACTATTATGTCCATCCTATCTGCCCCCCCATGCTTGATCGCATTCCCTACCACGTTGCCTATAACCGAACTCAATGCCTCATCAGCCAGCACAACACCATCACCAGTAACGTTGACCTCAACATCGTAATCCTGTTTGATACCGGTCACCAGGTCCTTAACATTATATGGTTTCAAACTCCCCCCAGAAGAGACAAGGGATTCCAACTCCCTCATTCTTTTCACCATATTGATGCTCTTCTCAACAGATCTGAAGGCGTTCTCCAGAAGTTTTTCATCCTTGTTCTCCCTGTAAAGCTCCAGAGAGTTGCTGACCACGTTCAGGTCATTCAAAACATCGTGTCGGAGATTCTTGTTCAACAGCCTTAAGACTCCATTAAGCTGAATAATTCTCTCTTCCATCTCTTTTCTATCAGTAATATCCCTTGCGGCTCCCAGGAGAGCTTGCCTTCCTTTATACGGAACTCTTGTCACCGCCAATTCAAGATACCGGATTTCACCGCTTCTGGTAACCACTCTGGTAACATAGATGTCAGAAGTTTCTCCACTCTCCTGCTTCTTTTCACCCATGTCCTTCAAGATGCCCTTATCATCGGGATGTATCAAATCCCATATGCTCATATGGTAAAGCTCTTCTTCACTATAGCCGGTGATCTCACAAACCCTTTTATTGACGAACTGGAACCTGGTATTCCAGTAAATGAAAATGCTGTCATGTGTTTGCTCTACAACAGTCCTGTATTTTTCCTCGCTCTCTTTCAATTTCTCTTCTGCCTTCTTGCGCTCTGTGATATCTCTAAAACTCCATACTCTCCCCTCAAATCCCTGTCCCCTGTTTTTCATTGGTTGAGAGAATCTTCTGAAAACTCTTCCGTCCTTGAACTCTACTAAATCCTCACTCAAAGCTTCTGGCTGATTATAAAGCTCCTTAACTTTTTCCATAAAACTGCTGGGGTCCTTTAATTGATTTTGCACGAATTCAAGGGCTTTTTCATCATCACGATACTTTATAACCGATTCGGGGATCTGCCACATCTCCACGAACTTTTGATTGTAATCAATTATATTCCCTTCTCTATCCACCACCAGTATCCCATCGGCAGTGGATTCCAGGGTAGCGTAAAGAAGGGAGAGGGATTTCTCCAGCTCATTCTCATATTGTTCTCTTTCACTTATTTCTCGTTGAAGCTGCTCATTGAGATTCTTAAGCTCGTTGGTGCGCTCCTTAACTTCTTCTTCCAGATGGTCTCGATGTTTCTGAAGCTCTTCCTCCACCCTTTTCCTTTCCGTGATATCCCTCAGAATCCCTATGGCACACCACTTCCCCTTCAGTTTGACAGCCGAAATGGATAGCTCGACCGGAAACTCGGTGCCGTCTTTCCTCACTGCCTCCAGCTCCAGGGTTTTGCCTACAGCGTAACCCTCCCCGGTATCCTTGAATTTGTGAAAACCTTCCCTAAATGATTCGTGGTAGCATTGGGGAGCAATGATCATATGCATGTCTTTACCCCGAACTTCCTCGCTAGCATAACCGAATATTTTTTCTGCGGCCTTGTTCCAGTAAGAGACTTTTCCCTCGTTATCTATAATGATGATAGCGTCTAAAGCGGCTTCAGCAGTCTTTCTAAACTTTTCTTCGCTCTCAAAAAGATTCTCACCTGATCTTTCGTTCTCTTTTATTTCAGGCCTGCTAATCCGCCTTTGAAGCTCGAGTAGCTCGTTAATTAGCTGATCTTTACTTTTATGCTCATACTGGAAGTATTGATTAGACATAATACAACTCCTCTGAACCCATAATGGAAGGTATCCTTTTCATTATGATAATGCCCAATAATTAATAAGAATATTCAATCTGACATGGTGAGATGATTGATATCATATTCGATACCGATGTCGAGAATAGGGGAAACTTTACTGCTTGCAGTAAAAGGGAAAATCTATTAGGTAATACGTCAAAGAAACCGTATGGAATTCTCACACATCAAAGGGGAGAGAAGCAGAGCTGTGGATATATCTCAAAAAGGAGATTCGATAAGAGTCGCTGTTGCAGAAGGCGTTATAAATTTGAGAAGTGAGACCATCGAGGCAATTAAAGGGGATAAGATCGCCAAAGGGAACGTTATGGCAGTGGCGAATACAGCAGCCATCATGGCAGTAAAGAAAACTCCTGAACTGATACCCATGTGCCATCCCATCCCCCTAACCTCCATAGAGGTGGAATTCGATTTTGAGGAATTCAACGGTGGCAAGGAAGGGATAAGGGCTACCTGTACAGTCAAGTCAATAGGAAAGACGGGAGTCGAAATGGAAGCCCTCACAGGAGCGAGTACCGCACTGCTGACCTTGTGGGATATGGTGAAATCCATAGAGAAGGATGATTCAGGAAATTACCCTGAAACCGCTATAAGCGACATAAGAGTGGTCAAAAAAGAGAAAGAAGACCTGACCAAAGATTAGACCCATTATTTCCCAAAGCCGTTGCCTAAAATCCAAGTTCATACCATCATTCTTCCCATTTTGGCGAAGAGCCCGGGATTTCGAGAGAATATTTTGAGCAGAGACGGAATTACTCTCATCAGGGATGAAGGTGAATCCATATGAAGGTTCTTGACAAGCTCTTCTATGTTGCCTTCCTTTCCCAGTCTCACCAGGTTATTGTATTCCTCATCTGAGAGAGATGAATACATATTCAGTATCTTAGAGCCCACCTTATATTCTCTCTCCATCTTGTCAAGGTATTCTTTCTTGAACTCCTGAAGAGCGGGGAACATCTTTCCTAAAACCTCTGCAGCTATGAGATGGTAGTATAGTCCACCACCGGTGTAGGGCTTGACCATACCACCCGAATCACCTATAAGGGCTACATTGTCCTTCACGAAATCGATAATATTGGTGGGAATCGCACCGGCATTCAATTCCGTGATCTTTCGGGGGTTCACCCGCCTGCTGACAGAGGGGTGTTTCTCCACCATGTTCCCCAGAAACGTCGAAGGGTTTTCCCTGGCTACTACACCCACTCTGGCAGTGCTCTCATCGATGGGGATGGCGTACCCGAAGAATGAGTCGGTGTACTCACTGCCAAAGAAGAGCTCCACAAATCGAGGGTCTATGGGCTCGAATTCGCATTCCACCTGAATGGCTGATAGGAATTCGGGTCTTTCAAAGCCAAATGTTCTGGCTACTGATGATGTGCAGCCATCTGCTCCTATCAGTATGTCGTAGGGAAGTTGCTGGGACCCCTGGGGAGACGACGTTATGGCCCTTCTGCCGCTGGAGTCGAGGTTCGCTCCTTCAAATCTGGTCTTGGATTTAACAGCAGCATAACTGGATGCCCGTCTTAACAGCTCCGAATCCAATACTTTTCTCTCTATGACCACGGCTTTACTTCTACCTTCCATTTTTATGTGGTTGCCGTCCGGCGAAAAGAGGTAAGCTCCTTTGATGTCCCTGAGATGGCACTTGCTGGACGCGTGGTTCCTGAGTCTTGAGTAGCAGTCCTCGCTTATCAGCCCTGCACACTGCACCGGGAACCCAGGGAGAGTATGCTCCTCCAGAATAGTAATATTATGGTCTTCACTTCTGGAGCCGATCTCGATCGCTGAAAGGGATCCCGCTGGACCTCCTCCCACTATCAAAACTTCCACATCTCCCGGTGGGTGGTGGATGTATAAAATTTTATTACTTGAAAAACTTGAATAGCAAAAATTTTTCATACCAAAAACATTATAAGTGACATTTAGTATTACTAAATAGAGTATTCATCATACTAAATCTAAGGAGAGAGCGAGAATGGAGAGAATAGATAGAAGGGAATTTTTGAGTTATCTAAAGGCTGTTGGGGCAATAGCAATATTGGGACCTTTATCTGGATGTGTAGAGCCAAAGGAACAGAAAGAAACAACAAAGGTTACCGATCTTGCCGGTAGAGAAGTCCGGGTAAAAGTGCCTTGTGAACGAATCGTTCTCGCATCCAGCAGACATCTTCACGAGTTTGCTGCTGTTGGTGGAGAGAGCGTCTTAGATAAAATAGTTGGATGGGGACCCGATCTCAAGAATTATGATCAAGACACTTTCCTCAGATACAAAGAGAGCTACCCTGAAATAGAAAATATTCCCCAAGTTGGATACCATTACCAGGGAACTTTCAGCGTAGAGACTGTCCTGAGCCTGGAGCCAGATGTTGTAGTATTTCCGCTATGGTTGGAGGGCCAGGAAGCTGTGGGAGATGATATAGAAAGATTTGAGAACGCCGGTATTCCCACCGTTTATATCGACTATTGGAAAGAGCCCTTCAATAACCCTGTGGACAGCACTTTGTTGATAGGTACCTTGCTCGGTGAGGATAGTAGGGCACAAGAAGTTGTTGGTTTCTACCAGGAAAGGGTCAACGAAATCGCATCCCGTCTGGAGAATATACAGGGGGCAAGAACTACAGCTTATGTGGAAGTTGGTTCCAAAGGTCCATCCGAATATGGTAACACCTACGGTAACTACGGCTGGGGAGCAGTAATAAACAAGGCAGGTGGAGATAATATCGCTGAGACTGTGGTGGAGAAAGCAGCTCCCATAAATCCCGAATATCTCTTGGATAAGGATCCGGATGTTATTATCATAACTGGATCGTACTGGACAGCTGAGGAAGAGGCAATGAGGCTTGGCTATCATGTTCAACCACAAGAATCAATGGAGGTTCTCCAGGCTTTTATAGACCGGCCCGGCTGGGAATCTCTCTCGGCGGTTAAGGAGACCAGGGTTCACAGTATATTCCATGGTTTCTCGTTCAGGATCTACAACTTTGCCGGAATACAAGCGTTTGCCAAATGGTTCTATCCTCAGGAGTTCCAGGATATAAAACCTGAAGAGAGCCTAAAAGAGTTCCATGAAAGATTTCTCCCCGTTGATTATAGTGGTGTGTGGATGATCTCACTTCCCGAGAATGGTCCATCATAAGAGAAAGAAGAAGAAATGAGTGAAGAGCGATACCAGTCAAAAGAGCTGTATAAGAGCATTGTGGGTCGTAAATATGTTTTCATCGGCGTGCTCTCGGCCATGTGTCTCATCACGCTTGTGGTGGATATTTCTACTGGGCCTGCCAATCTATCTCTCTTAAGTGTGTTCTCCACCATAGTCTTTCCGGGGCAAAGCGACTCCATCACATACACTATAGTGTGGGTTTACAGACTGCCTATGGCATTAACAGCTATAGTAATTGGTGCTGCGCTCTCTATTGCCGGTGCAGAGATGCAGACCATACTGGATAACCCTTTGGCGAGTCCTTATACCCTGGGGGTTTCTGCAGGCGCTGGTTTTGGAGCCGCACTTGCCCTGGTTCTGGGAGTGGGCATAACCCACGCTGAAACATTTCTGGTCCCACTTAACGCATTTCTCTTTGCCATGCTTACATGCTTCCTCATTCTGTTCATAAGCCGAATAAGAGGAGTAAGAACGGAGACCATGGTGTTGGCCGGTATTGCACTTTTGTTCTTGTTCAACTCTTTACTGGCTCTGCTTCAGTATATGGCCTCCGAAGAAGAGCTGCAGGCAGTAGTTTTCTGGTTGTTCGGAAGCCTAATCAAGGCTAGCTGGCCGAAATTGACCATTACTGCTGGTATTCTGCTTTTTATCTTTCCTCTGCTCCTCAGGGATGCCTGGAAGCTTACCGCCTTGCGATTGGGTGATGAGAAAGCAAAGAGTTTGGGTATCGATGTGGAGAGATTGAAGATAAAGGTTTTCGTGTTTGTTTCTGTCCTCGCAGCTGCTGCAGTATGTTTTGTGGGAACGATCGGGTTTGTTGGACTGGTAGGGCCACACATAGCGAGGATGGTTGTGGGGGAGGACCAGAGGTTTTTCCTGTTGATGTCGGCCCTTGCAGGAGCCTTACTACTTTCTACAGCATCAATTGCCAGCAAAATGATCATCCCGGGTGTGGTATTCCCCATTGGAATTATAACTTCCTTTATAGGCGTACCGTTCTTCCTCAGCTTGATATTAAGGAAAAGGAGGGTGGAGTTTTGGTGAAACTGGCTATAAAGAACTTGAGTTTTGGATATGACAGTAATCTGGTCCTCACAGATATCAATATGGAAGCACATTCGGGTAAAATAACTGCTATTATCGGCTGCAACGCTGCTGGAAAATCAACACTACTCAAATGTATAGCCAGGATTCTGGAGCCAGAAGGCCGCCTATTATTTGATGATAGAGATATTAAAAAATTTGGAAAGAAAGAGATCACCGACTACGTCAGCTATTTACCCCAAGAGACCCCTACGCATGCAGCATTAACGGTTTTCGAAGCTATTCTTTTGGGAAGACTTCACTGGTTAAAATGGAGGGTAAGTGATGAAGATCTTGAATCAGTTTATCAGGTGTTAAATGATTTTGGAATTAATGAAGTAGCATTAAAATATCTCAGCGAGCTGAGTGGAGGGCAAAAACAGATCGTATCCATTGCTCAGTCACTGATCAGGGAGCCGAGGATCCTTTTGCTGGACGAGCCGACCAGCAATTTGGACCTTCAACGACAGCTGGAAGTACTTGAATTGATCCGGGATTTAACCGTGGATAAAGACATTGTAACTGTTTTGGCTCTCCATGACCTGAATTTGGCTGCCAGATATGCTGATGAGGTGGTTGTACTAAAGGAAGGAGAAATATATGCCTGCGGAAAAACAGGGTCAGTACTGACTTCCTCCATGATCGAATCCGTTTACGGGGTCAAAGCCAGGGTCGATCTACTGGAAGACGGCGTGGTCAGGGTAACTCCCGTGAGCTCGGTCAAGCATTCTAAATCTAAAACTGGGGAGGTAAAAATAAATGATTGAACCCGATAGTGTTAAGAGATCGATAAGGGATTACTGGGACAGCCGCAGCAATTATTATGACTCTATACCCAGGATCAGCAGGGAAGAGGAAATCGCATGGCTAGAGGAGTTCAGGAACACTTTTGGAGTCACTGGAAAAAGGATTTTAGATGTTGGTACAGGTACAGGTTTTTCAGCCCTGCTTTTAGCTGAACTGGGGCATCAGGTTACCGGGATCGACTTGAGCGATAAAATGCTGGTTAGAGCGGAGGAGAAGGCACGGCAATTGAACCTGAAAGTTAATTTTGAAAAGGGGGATGCAGAAACCCTGTATTATGAAGATGAGGCTTTCGATGGTATAGTATGCCGCTATCTTTTCTGGACTCTTCCCCACCCGGAAAAAGCACTGGAAGAATGGATCAGGGTGACCAGGAACAATGGAACAGTAGTCATAATTGACGGAATCTGGAGCACAGGAGTTTTAGGTAGAGTTAGCTGGATGTGGCATAGGGTGATCAAAGAAAATGCAAATCCTAAAAACTGCCGGTATCCCCATGAAGTGAAAAACTACCTGCCCCATGCAAATGGTGTGGAGGGGAGAAAAATCGCTTCCATGCTCTCCACATTTGGATTGAAAGAGATCAAGATAAGGGAATTAAAGCACATCAGAGAGATCAGAAAGAAAAATTTGCCACTACACCTAAGACCTTCCCGATCATTCCCCATCTACATGGTCTCAGGAACAGTTAAGCGTTAGGTAAGCGTTGAACCCTTCCTCTAGCTCGCTGTTTCTCTTTGACCATTCTTTGAGGATAGTGGTTTAGGACCTAGCAAACTCACATTGACATTTAGTTTTGAATATTGAACATTGAACCGGAAAACTTTACAACCATCCATGCCACCTTTTGCCATGCTCAGATTGGCCGTCACCGGTAGACCCGGCATAGGGAAGACCACTTTTTGTCTTAATGCGTTCAACTCCCTCAAAGATAGAACCGCCATTTGTGGTTTTATAACTGAAGAAGTGCGGGAGAAGGGGAAGAGAGTGGGTTTCAAACTCAAGGACCTTAACACTGGTGAAGAGGCCTGGCTGGCGAAAGTAGATAGCGACTCTCCTGTTAAAGTGGGTAAATATGGAGTTATGGTCGATGCCGTCGATAAATTCTCTCAGGGATTGGACTGCCGGAACTCTCAACTGTGCATTGTTGACGAGATAGGGCCTATGGAGCTGAAGAGCAAACAATTCGTTCAGCTCATCGAGCATCTTTTATCAACTGATATATCCTGCATTTTTACTGTGCACCAAAAGTCCAGACATAAGCTGGTGGAAACTGTAAAAAAGGAGTGTGAAGTTATTACTCTGGATGAGAGCAACAGGGATTATATGGTCGATGAGGTAGCGGAGCGATTCTATGATCCGGGAAGGTAAGGCAGATATTTTCGTTGATGATGTTTTCTACAACCCCCGAATGGAGTTCTGCAGAGACATGGATATGCTCATCTTCTCCCAGCTCCCCACCAGAGAGTATCTGGACGCTCTTGCTGCTACGGGTATAAGGGGTATCAGGGCAGCTCTGGAATGCGGATTTGATGTTACGTTCAACGACAAGAACTGGGATGCTCAAAGGGTCATAAAGAAGAATTTAGAGCACAACAGAGTTGAGGGAGAAGTTCTGGAGATGAATGCTCCCACTTTGATGACCCAGAGATATTTCCAGCACGTGGACCTCGACCCCTTCGGCTCTCCATCGGAGTTCGTTGATTCTGCCTGTAATTCTGCCACCAGATACCTCAGCGTAACCGCCACCGATACGGCAGCCCTGTGCGGCAGCTCCAGGGTGTCGGGGTTGAGGAAATACTCCGCATTCGCCCTGAAGACCGATTACTACCCGGAAGTGGGTTTGAGGATGCTCATCGGCAAAGTAGCCAGAGAGGCCACCAAGTACGATAAAGGAATTGAAGTCCTCATCTCCTGGACCAGAGAGCACTATTACAGGGTCCACCTCAAGATCAAGAGGTCTGTCTCTTTTGCCGGAAAATTGTTCAACAGGATAGGTTACCTGTTCCACTGCCGGAACTGCGGGAGACGGATCTGGGCTTCCATGAAGGAAGTTAAAGCTCCTTTGTGTGAGTGCGGCAGCCCATACATTATCATGGGCCCTTTATGGTTGGGAGAGCTGCATACCAACAAGCTCGTCTCCAATTTGGTGGATAAAGTGGATGAAGAAAGCGAGAAAGGCAGACTACTCCACAGGATAAGGGGAGAGCTGCACATACCATTCCATTACGACCTGCATCTCTTATCCAAAAAAGCGGTTACATCTCCACCCAAGATGAGGGATTTGAAAGAGATGATGAAGGATGCGGGTTACCAATTCTCCCCAACCCGGTTTTCAGGGACCAGCTTCAAGACGGATGCTGATGTTGAGGAGATTGTAAAATTATTGAATTCTACAGAGAGGTCTTGACCATGGTTGATAAATAGGTGTTACTAAACACCCATGGGTGTAATTAATATGAAAGATTTTATATATCACAAATTTATTTCATTACTTATTGGTTCAAGTCGGTTGAGCGGGGTCTTTACTAAGATACGAGATTCTTAACATAGACATCTCGGCCCAACCTTACTTGATTCCGTCTATAAAAACTACGATTGGTTATAGTAACCAATGTGGAGTGTGGTAATTTGGCAAAGTTGGATTCTCTTTTTGAGAAATTGGAAACGAATTTGGAGACCCCGGAAAGCTGGAGAATGTTCAAAGGCAATAACCCTATAATAGCAGCAATTTCTAACTTGTTAATAGGCAGCGGATATCTATACACAGGTCAAGTGGTTCTGGGTTTAGTTTTTCTTGGTTTAACGTTTGTAGTTTCATTTTTAACTTTTGGGATTGATATACTTGGAGACTGGGGGATTTTAGGTATTTTTTTGTTTTTTTTGGTTAGTTTCACTCATTCGTATAATCTCGCTGATAGAAATTTCCATAACAAATCCATAAAAAAGATACAAACACACTCCACAGGTCTCAAAATGATTGAAAGAGGAAGCGTTTTCGAGCATAAGCAGATCCAAGAACAAGGCGAAGAATTACTTCCGCACATGGCTTATCATTATGGAGGGAAAGAGACCCTCGCATCCTTCGTTTTATGGAAAGCTCTTTATATGGCATTTTATCCCATCTGGAGGTACTGGGTTGGTCCGGGAGGAGACACTATAGCATTAAATTCTGATAATACCCTCATTCTGGCCAAAAAAGACAACCTTTCCTCGATTTTTCCATTTCCTAACCCTGCAATTAATCCAAAGATATCTACCTACAATCTATCAAGAGCTATTGACTTTGATACTTCGCCTATCTTTCCGAAAGCTTCTTTTTTGTTCAAATCCCCAGCATTATGGTATGCTCGAAGCAAAAGAAGTTTGGACTCTGCATACATAATCTTTTCAACAGAAAATATTGGAAAAGACGTACTCGAAATTAGAGTAGAAGATTCACAAGGCCTGGTGGATTATTTAAGAGAATCCACAGCTTAGGATGGGTGAAAGACTTGGTTTAAAATCTTTCTTTTATTAAAAGAACTAACAATTACATAATAGTTTATTATTGATAAAAGATTGTTCCAAAAAAGAGTTGTAAAATTGAAGAATTACCAGTAGAACCATCCGAAGGCTATCATCACTACGCCCCAGAATATCCCTGCTTTGGCCATATCCGCCTCAAAAGGCGTTGTTCTACTGCGTTTAATGGCGTAAATGCCGTAGATCAGCGATAAAATCCCGAATAAAAGGAACCACACCGCAATATACTGGGTGAGGGACATCAATTTCAAATGAGTGAATTCGTGTGCAACTTCTGAAAAGCTGAGCCCACCCAACAAGCCGCTTGCCGACTCCGTTACTCCATTCCCTGCAACCATGTATAACACCAGTGGATTGTCACAGTGGTCAAATATAAGTATTTCGTTTCTTACTCCTATTTGTTGAGCTTATCTGGAGCAATCCATTTGTAACCATGTGAATCAGAACAGGGGGTATCATTCTTTATTATCGAGGACGGATTTCAGCTCTTTCAACCTGTTCTCGCATAAGGTAAACACCTCTTTTGCTTCCTCTTTCGTCAAGCTCCCGTCAGCAATATACGAGCCTATTCCGGGATAGATCATGTAGTCTATCTGGTACCTCACTTTATCATAGGTAATGCTGTCGTCCTGCATGAGGTCATCGAACATTTTTTCCATGGAGTTCAGCAACTCGTTCTTGACGTCTTCCATATTTCAACCTCAATTACCCAAAATTAAAGTTTTACCGAAAATTGCATATGTAGATGCTCAAGTATTTTTATTATGGTCAGTTTCCGGGAGTTTGCAGAATTTTGCTCCGAGATCGAAAAGATCTCTTCTACTCTTGAGCTTGCTTCACGTATCGCCGACTTCATCCAGGGAATTGAGGATAACGATGACCTCTATAACGTTGTTCTGTTCACCATGGGAAAGATCTACCCGCCGTGGGATGAGCGGGAAGTGGGTATAGGAACCGGTTTGATCTATGAAGCCCTCAGAAAATCCACAGGGTTTAAAAAAGAGCAGATTGAGGAGATAGTCAGAAGAACAGGGGATATGGGGCTCTCCTCGGAAGAAGTCCTTAAAAGCAAGGAGCAGACCAGTTTATCCGACCTAATCTACACCGAGGAAGAAACCACCGTCAAGCTGTTAAGGGACTCATTTGATGAGATGAGCGGGTTGACGGGTAAGAACAGCCAGAAGAGGAAGATCCAGCTGTTGTTCAAGATCTACAACAGCTCATCCCCTATAGAAGCAAGGTACCTGACCAGACTCATTCTGGGAGAAATGAGATTGGGTGTGGGAGAAGGGATAGTGAGGGATGCTATAGCTAAAGCCTGGAACATCAGCGCAGAGATAGTGGAGAGAGCGTATATGATCACCAACGACTACGGTAGGGTAGCTACAGTAGCTAAAAATGAGGGTGAAGAAGGTCTCAAGGCCATGCAAATCGAGCTGCATACTCCGGTTAGAATGATGCTTGCTCAGGTAGCGGAGAATATGGAAGAAGAGCTCAAAAAGATGGAGAAGGCTGGTGTGGAGTGGAAGTTCGATGGCTCCCGGGTGCAGGTCCACTGGGGAAACGGTAAGGTGACTATTTACTCCCGCCGGCTGGAGGACGTGACCAAAGCGCTTCCGGAGATCGTGAGAGAAGTGAAGGAGAACGTGAGAGAGGGAGTTATTCTGGATGGTGAAGTAGTGGCCATTGGCAAGAATGGGAGGCCCATGTCATTCCAGCACATCCTCAAGAGGTTCAGAAGGAAATACGAGGTAGAGGAGATGGTAGAAAAGGTTCCACTTATCTCCCAGTTCTTTGACATTCTCTATGCCGACGGCGAGGAAGTCATTGACTGGCCATTAGAGGAGAGAAGGAGGACCCTGGAGTCCTCCATGCAGGACACTGATATCATTAAGGTTGCCAGACAGGACATTACCTCCAGCTACGAAGAGGTCCAGAAGGTTTACTCCCAGGCCTTGTCAGCAGGCCATGAAGGCGCCATGCTGAAGAACTTGAAATCGGCATACATACCTGGTAAGAGGGGGAAGCACTGGCTGAAGCTGAAAGCGAGTGTGGAGACCCTGGATCTGGTGGTCATCGGTGGAGAATGGGGTGAAGGCAAGCGCAGTCATTTGATGAGCTCCTACGAGCTGGCATGCAATGACCCCGTGAGCGGTGACCTCATTCCCGTGGGTAGAGTGGCTACGGGATTCACTGAAGAGCAGCTGGAAGAGTTTACGGAGCTGTTCAAGCCCTTGATAGAGTATGAAGAAGGAAAGAAAGCGGTCTTTCAACCTAAGATAGTGTTCGAAGTCGGCTACCAGGAGATCCAGAAAAGCCCCAAATACGAGGGAGGTTACGCCCTCCGCTTCCCCCGATTCATCAGAATGAGGAACGACAAGGACGTGGACGGAGCCGACACCATAGAGAGAGTAGCTAAACTATTCGAAGGCTCCGGCTGACGATGTATCGCAACACCGATCATCAAGCCTGTGCAGAGAGCCTTTTCAGTGCCTGCCTCTTATCGTATTGCCTCAGCTCCGCCTGTTTTACCGCATCCTCCATGAACTGATTGACCTCATCGTAGCTCTGCCGGTCAACGGGGAACGGTATCCCATCTTTCCCTCCTACTGCAAAACAGTATTTGGCGGGGTCCTGGGTCTCGTACTCCACATTATACACCAGATCGGAGATGAGGGATAAGGCTCTTATGGCCCCCTTACCCATACCGTTTATCAACAGGAGGTCCTCGAAATTGTCCACCTGAAGATCGAAGGCGTGCTCAAAGGCCTTCCAGTTCACCCTCCGGGGAACACTCAGACCTTCCTTATATCTGGTTATTGACAGGAGCTTGTTGTAGTCCTTTTTGTAGGTACCATCCTTTACGAGGTCCACCGATAGCTCCCTGTTCTCCCCACTTTTATCCGCCACCAGGTCCATGACGGAGCTCTCTTTCCGCTGGGCAACTATTCCGGAGTGAATGTCCTCCTTGATGCCCGGAAAGTCGGACTCAAAGCTCCAGTGATACCTTCTGGCCATCCTGTCACCATCATTCAACCCCTGCTGTATCACGGTCCAGTATCTGGGGGAGAAAATGAGTATGTGGTGGTAGATGTTGTATCCGTCCTGCAGTGCAGCGTTATCGATCTTGGCGGACAACTTGCTGATGGTGGTCAGCTCCTCTCTTTTACTGCCCAATCCCAGCTCATCGCAGAACTGGGTGATGTGCTGAGGGGTTTTCCTGCCCTCACCACCCTTACCTCCTGCCACCCTTATATCGAAGTCCGAAGTATTGAGCACCGACTTCAGCACTCCAGTCAATACTGTAGTGGTCCCTGAAGAGTTCCAGTCGAATCCCAGGGCATTGGAGAACGATTGAAAGAAGATGGGGTCGCTCAACCTCCTGAACAGCTCTGCTTCCCCAAATTCATCGACTATTAAGGTTACAATGGGTTTTGCCAGCTTCTTCATCCTGCCCAAAAGCCAGTAGGGGGCCTTACCGTGGTGCAGGGGGAGGTAAATTGACTTGCTCACAACTATCAGTGCTCAACCAATAATATCACATTTTTGAGTAGTGTGAATGTGACTGGATAACTAATCGAGGTGGATCACCAAGTCTTCGGTTCCAGGTAGTCCTTGGGGGCAGCTTCGTTGGCCTCCAGGAACTTGTTCAATATCTCAGGGATCTCTACTCTTCCGTCTTCCAGCTGGAAGTTCTCCACGATGGCTGTAATGGCTCTGGAGGTGGCCATGGCGGTGGAGTTCAGGGTGTGAGCGAATCCCTTGGATGGCTTTCCTTTCTCCTCACTGTATCTGATGTCCAGCCGGTAGCTCTGCCAGTCTGTGCAGTTGGAGCAGGAAATGACCTCCCTGTACCTGCCCTGGGAAGGCATCCACATCTCTATATCGTACTTCTTGGCGGCTACAATCCCTAAATCGCCGGTGCAGATGTTAACTACCCTGTATGGGATACCCAGCTCCTGCACTATGGTCTCCGCATTCTCCAGGAGCTTTTCGTGCCAGTCCCAGGAGTGCTCCGGCAGACAATAAACGAATTGCTCTACTTTGTTGAACTGGTGGACCCGGAAAATCCCTTTGGTATCTTTGCCGTGTGCTCCTGCCTCTCTCCTGAAGCAGGGACTCACTCCCGCGTACTTGAGGGGCAACTGGTCCTCTTCCAGAACTTCATTCATGTGCAATGCAGCCAGTGGATGCTCAGAGGTAGCGATAAGATACAGATTTTCGTCTTCCAGCTTGTATATAACTTCTTCAAAATCATCAAAAGACGTAACCCCTTCATAGGGCTCTCTCTTCATCATGAAGGGAGGAGTAGTGAGTTTAAAACCCTTCTTCCCCAGAGTGTTCATGGAGTGAAGCATTATAGCGTAATCTAACCACACCAGGTCATCGAACATGTAATAGAATCTGGAGCCCGCTACTTTACCAGCTCTGTGCGTATCTACCCAACCTGAGTCCTCAACTGCGTCCGCATGACCTACGGGCCTTTTATCGACAACCTCATGCTCTACATTATCCTCGAACTGGTCAAGGTGTTCAGAATAGACTTTGGGCTTACCCCAGTACTTTATAGGGACGTTCTCGTCATCATCTTCTCCTACAGGGACGCTGGAGTGAAGTATATTGGGAATGGATAGCAGGACCTTATTCCTCTCCTCCTCGATCTCCTTGAGCTCTTTTTCATCTTCCTTGACCTTATCCGATAATTCCCTGGCTTTAGAGATCAACTCCTGCTTATCATCCTTTTTGGCTGATTTTATTTTCTTAGAGACCTCATTTCGCTGGTGCCTCAGCTCATTGACCTCTTTTAAAGTTTCTCGCCACTTTTTATCCAATTCGATGGCTTTTTCGACTTTCTCCGTCCCCTCGCCCCTTCTCTGTTGAGACTCCCTGAGCTTGTCCGGATCCTCTCGGAGAGCCTGAAGTATGCTCCACATAATACTCAATTAATTTGCCTGTGGTTAATATAATTTATTAATAAGTTAACCGGCGTTACCAAGCCGATGAAGAATTCAATCCCTCAAAAATAATTTTACAGAAACCCCACATCAGAGGATTTACGTAATAATCCGAAATAATAATTCTTTATTTTTTTATAATATCAACTTTTTACAATGATTTAACTCAACCCAAAAATAAAAATAGAAAAAATGGTTTTAGAGGTATTCCCATACCCCATATCCTTTGTAGTTGTACACGATGGTTTTGGTGGTGGTCAGCTCCGCTATGGAGTATCCTATTCCTTCTCTGCCTATCCCGCTGTCCTTCATCCCCCCAAACGGATAATAACCGATTCCGTGTCTGGGGTACTCGTTGACGAACACTGAGCCCACTTCAAGCTTTCTGGCTATTTTTCTGACCCTTGCCTCATCATTGCCGAACACTGCCGCATCAAGACCGAATCTGGGGGAGTTGGCGACCTCGATTGCCTCATCCTCATCCTTAACTTTCACCAGGATAGAGAAGGGAGCGAAAACGTCCTCATTAAACCCTCTCATCTTGTCAAGGTCCTCTTTACTGGCTTCTACTATCATGGGCCAGACATACCTTCCGGAGCGCCTGAATTCCAGTAGAGATTTGGCTCCATTGTTCACCGCATCGTTATACACTTCTTCTACGTAATCTGCTGTCTTTTCGTCGATGAGGGGGCCCATTATGGCTTCTTCATCTTCTTCAGGGTTTTTGGGCTCAATATCCCTCAAAGATTCCACCAGCCTTTGTTTCACCTCATCATAAACCGGCTCCTCTGCGATAACCAATCTAACAGCGTCACATCTCTGACCGGAGTAACCAGTGATTCCTTTAATTATCTTGGGGACCGCATCTTCCAGTTCGGCGTCCTCCAGAACTATTACCGGGTCTTTCCCTCCCAGCTCCATGTGGAAGTGCTTTATACCAGCATTCCTCAATATTTCCGCTCCTGTTTCAGTGCTCCCGGTAAAAGTGATGGTCCTAATCCTCCTATCGCCCACCAGAGCTCCTGTTTCTCTACCTCTAAGCCCCATAGCAGAGAAGCTCTCTTTGGGAAATCCGGATAGCTCTAAAAGTCGGGTAAATAATAGCGCAGCCAGAGGATCTGCTGAAGCTGGTTTGAGGACAATGGAGTTACCCGAAAGCAGTGAAGGTATCACTTTGGATGAGGTTATGAATAACGGATAGTTGAAGGGGCTTATAGCCAGGATAAGCCCGTAAGGTTCCCTCTTCACTATCGCCTCACTTTCCAGAGTTTCTTCGCTCCAATCCCCGGGAATGTAGTCGCCCATTATTATCCTTGACTCCATGGTAGTCTTCTCCAGCCTCTCTATGGTGGCATTCACCTCGCCTTGTGCGTTCTTTTTCGGTTTACCCGCATCAACCACCAGTGTATTCACAAAATCGTCGAATGACTCTCTCATCATGTGTGCCGCTCTCAAGAAGCTTTCCACCCTGCTCTCACCAGGATAATTCCTTATCTTCCTCCTTCCCTGCTCATAGACCATCTGAATAGAACTCTCGATCTGCTCACTGTTCGGTTTGGAAACTCTGGCTATTGTATCCCCTGTATTGGGGCTTTCAACCTCGTAAGATTGATCCCCAAAGATCCACTCACCACCAACGAACATCCCGAATTCCGGAATTCCATCTTCCTCCATCCTGAATATATCATTGAAATATTCACTTTTAAGCAATCTGCTCATCTCCAATTTTTGACCCATAAATCTCACCCCCCAAGGTGTCTAAACTGACCAATACCGGCCTTGCGCACCTGATTGGAGCACCGCATCCCATAAAGCCGATACTAATCGGTGTTCCACGCATCATTTGTGGAACAACTCAAGAAATAGTTGTTTTTCAAGAATTAAAGCATTATGAAAAGGATAGTGAAAAAGAAAAAAGTTCAGAAGGGAAATCAGATGAGACAGTCATTTAATTTCAACCTACTTTTTCCCCGGGTGGAGTCCGTATTCAACGTAATGGATGGTAGTTGCCCGGGTTTTTGTTCAGCAAGCGGTATAGAACAGCGAGCAGGTAGAATGCTCCAATATAGTAGATTGACGCTCCCCACCAGAAGAGGAAGCTTGATTTGAAGTCAAAAACTCCTAAGTACCAGGGATAGGTCCATATTATGATGCCCGCATGCATTATAATGAATGGAATCAGTAAATGCTTCCATGAGAGGAGTCCGAGAATCGTCCTCTTCTCCTGGAGCTCTTCTGCCAGAACGTAGGAGAAGAATGGGATGGAGTATAAGATGTAGTGGGGGTAATTTATTCTGTTGAGGGTCATAAAACCCAGGAAGAGGATAAAGCACAGTATCATGAGAGAGCGGGGCTGCAACCTGATCCTGTATGACACCCACCCCACTAAAGCCAGCTGGAGAACTGCTGGTACGATGGTGTTCCCCAGACCGGGCAGGAAGTAGTAGTAGAGGCTCATGCTGGCGGAGGTTCTCTCGAAATTGTAGAAGAAAGCGTAATACAGGAAATCATTAAAAGCCAGCAAGAGGAATGGTAAAGCGATAAACAAGAAGATGGCGGTGAAAGAAATCAAGAACCGGATTATAAACTTCCTATCCTTCAGATTACCAGCTATATAAACAGGAAGAAGGATTACTGGAAATAGCTTGCTCATAAACCCGACAGCTAAAGACGCTCCTCCCCCAAGGGGTCTGCTCTTATCCAGCAGGTAAATGGACAGGAGGATGAAAAAGATCACGAAGTTATCGAAATATCCCGCATACACCGCAGTGAAGGTAAAAGGGTTCAACAGGAAGATGAGCAGGCAGCTTAGAGAGTATCTATCGTTCAGACGTTCTCTGGCAAGGAGATAGACAATGAATGCTGAAAGCACATTGAATAAGGCAAGAAACGCCTTGGCAGTGAAAAAGCTGATATTGAACACCCAAAAAACGACTCCCAGACTATACAAGAACACTGGAGGGTAGTGATAGACGTTCAGATATTTTATGTGGTCCCGGTAAAGCATCTCGCCTTGAGCAATGCGTTCTGCAGCTTTAACGAAATTCTGGAAATCGGGCAGAGAGTAGTTCAAGCTACCCACAAAAATGTAGAGAGCAAGGAAGACGAACAGCAGCACAACCACTCTTTTGATCTGTCTATTGAAGCATGATTCCCCCTGAGAGCATCCCTTCAATTCAGTAGAAAAAATTTACCATATTAGCCGTTGATAATCAATATCTAACCTCATTTTCACACCAACGCTTTCAAGCCGTTCAAACCAGCCTGAATGAGATTTATGCCACCTACCAGCATTAAAAACCCAATTATCCATCTCAAAAACACCACCCGCGTTCTGAGCAGTAATAAGGAGACGACAAACATTCCAGTTATTGCTCCAGCAGCGCTCACTACAACAAAATAAGGAGATACCTGCTATAAAATACGGCCATATACCTCCCGACGCCTTACCCAGCGAATACAAACTGCAGCTGAATATCCAGGGAGACCATATAAACGACATCGAAGAATTAACAGTGATCGCCAAGGAGAAAAGCTACGCCGGAATCATGGGCGGAGCGATCATATTAGCGGCTCTGGCAGGATTATTCATAGTGTTCAAGAAATTCGGAAGAAAATAACCGATCTAAATGAATCCCTTTTTTCTTTTCTTCTTTCCCATTATTTTTCAGGAATCGCTGCAGACAACTTGAGAACTTAGAGAACTTAGAATTGTGAAAAAAATGTTTTAGAAATATAAAAAATAATGTAGGCTAATTAGACAATTTAGCATTAATAGACAATTGAGCAATAAAAAGAATCCTGTAGAATGGCTTTCTTTTACTTGAACTGCATTGTCTTATTATACTTTCTTGACATTAACTGCCTTAGGGCCTCTATCGCCCGCTTCGGTTTCAAACTCAACTACATCGCCTTCATTGAGTGTTCCCGATTCAACTCCACTTCTGTGGACGAAGATGTCTTCGCCACCTTCATCGGGCTCGATGAAACCGAAATTCTTCTTTTCGTCGAAGAACTTTACGGTACCTCTCATAAGTTCACCTCACGAACATTTGGTCAACGTTATGCTTCAAGTATTTAAGTTTTGGCTTTAAAGTCTGAAAATGGGTAATCTATATTTAGACAATGGAATTATTTCAATGACATTTTACGAATACAGCTGGGATCAGATTCCTTTAATTAGGCCAATCGAGTTAGAGTGGTCATTTAGAGTTAATCCGTTGGGCTGTTTCCTCCCAGGACGACTAAGGTGCCGTTCAGGGCAACTTCAATATCTTGAGGGAGATATTTTTCACTTATCATCCATTTATTACCCTCAGAAGAGCCCAGTTCATCCAGCAAGTCCCTAGACGCATGGTAAAATTCTTCCGCATCGCTTTCGCTCTCCCATGCTATTTTCCACTGCCAGTTAAACGAGTTGTTATCTCTGTAGAGAACGTATGAGTCTCCGTCCCACCCTTCTGCAGCCTTTCGGGCGGTTGTGTCGTTGAGATGAGCGGCCAAGAACGTAAAGGCCACCAGCTCTCCCAGCCTATCTTCTTTGACCAGCTCACCCTCAAATTCATCGTTGTCCGGCTCCCTGGATTCGCTTCTGGAGTAATTATAGTGTATTATCTGTTCAGTGGTAATAGGATAATTCCTCAGAATCTCGTTGACTCCCTCGTAACCCTCTTTCTGGTACATATGGGCTATATAGGGATATCCGAAGTTGTAGGAGAACATGTACATGAAGTTCAGGCTGTTATCCTCATTCACTTCAAAACTTCTGGTGGGAGAGACGTTCTTTCCAGCGAATAATTTTCCGGCCAGAATAGCGTCACCCTCGATTATTGACCCTACAGCCCTTTCTCCATCGTAGGTTCCGTCGTTCTTTAGGTTGAACTGTCTGGCCTGGACCAGATGCTCTAGCTCATGTGCCAGAGTTTCTTTGGCGCCAGGTGAGCTGGGGTCAAAATTCTCTTTCACCACATATACGTCCCCTTCCCACGAAAAGGCCATAAACCCGGCAACTTCCTGGTTCTTTCTTTGATAATAGCTGAAATTGTCATCCACTATCATTAATGACTTGAAGAACAGCTCCTGATCCTTCAGATACGTGGGCACTTGCTCCTGAACTTTCTGTGAGCCCCACCTATCCTTAACCCACTGCTGGGTGACGACTTTGACGGTGACGTTGTCCAAATCATATCCCCTCAACTGAGTGAAGTCGGCTTTAACTTCTTGATAGAGGTCTTTCACCTCTTGCTCGTATCTGAACTGCTGATAACCATACACTGCAGTAATCAGGATAGCCAGGGTTACGAGGAGCAGTATTTCCTTTTTCATGTCATTCCCTCAGGTAAAATTTTTCAATTGATGAAGATTAAGTTTGCCATGGACTATCTTATCTACTTTATCCCTCCTATACTGGGATGCTTTATCGGATATGTGACCAACGTGGTGGCGGTCAAGCTGCTGTTCTACCCCAAGAAACCTGTGAACGTTCTGGGATTCAAGATACAGGGACTGGTCCCCGCCAGAAGTAAAGAGCTGTCGGAGAGGATAATGGATACTCTCTCCGAACTGCTAACCAAAGACGACCTGGAATACATTATAGACAGAGCCATCGCCAGAACCTACATCGAGAGCAGGATACGGAAGAAGGTTGATGAGGTGCTTGAGAACACTGTGCTCTCCGTATTCTCCAAGACCATAAAAAAGGGGTACGTAGTGGATAGGATATCCTCCTCCATAGCCAAATACGTAGAGAATTTCACCAAGGAAGCCGTCTCCAAAAACCTGGTAGACAACATAGACGTCAGAGAACTTGTAGCAAAAAAAGCTGCAGAAATCAGCGACGAAGAGATCGAAGAAATCTTCTTGAAGTTCGCCGCAAGAGAGCTCAGATTCATAGAGATCTCCGGAGCTGTACTGGGACTCATAATAGGCTCATTCCAATCACTCTTACTCTGGACCCTTGCCTGAAAACCAAAAAACCAAGAAAATAATCTTAAACAGTTAAAAAACTATTTTAACTCCTATTGTCAATTGTTTTTGTGGACAGTAATAGACCGTTTCTAATCGGGATTGCGGGGGATAGTGCTTCAGGTAAAACCACTTTCGCAAAGAGTATAATCAGCCTTTTTGGGCGAGATAATGTTTTGTCCATCAGTCTGGACGATTACCATCTCTACGATAGGGATGAAAGGAAGAAGATGGGGATCACGCCCCTCAATCCTAAAGCCAACGACCTTAAACTCATTTACAGGGACGTGAAAGCGCTTAAAGAGGCCAAAGGAATTCATAAACCTGTTTATGATCACAGCTCGGGGAAGTTCGCTGAGCCGGTGTGGGTGGAGCCCAAAGAGATCGTTATTATCGAGGGTCTGCACACCCTGTACAGGAAGAAGACCAGAGAGCTTTTCGACATCACCATCTACATGGACCCCGACTACGAGATACGGAAGGATTGGAAGATGGAGAGGGACGTGAAGAAGAGGGGTCATAAGGAAGAGGATGTTATCGAGCAGATGAACTCCCGAATGCCCGACTACAAGAAATACATCGGTCCCCAGAGGAACCTGGCTGACATGCTGATACAGATTCGGAAGGATATAACCAGCAAGGGCTACGATAAGGGCTCTCCCTACTGGATAAGGATATTCCAGCGCATCACCGGGGAAAAGCTGAGCAAGGTTTACTTCCCCCTCGACCTGTCCTCCATGTGTGCCCAGGAAGCAGAAGAGCTATACTTCGAATACACCAGAGCGATCAGGAGAAAGAAGGAGTACAGCTTAATAGAATTCAACGGCAGGGTAGAAAGAAGGACTCTGATGGACATCGAGGAGAAAATAAAGAATATAGCCGGCAAAAGAGGAGATATTCTGGAAGACGATATCGTCAGCGAAATCGAACTGGGTCAGCTGATCATAACCTGGAGAGTAGCCGAAAGATACCACAACCTCATCTCCAGCTAAATTGGATATAATTTGTTAGCCATACTAACTATGTATTGTAATCTATTTTCTGACAAACTGGTTCTCTGGCTGATTTGTAGGTTTCCTTAAAAACCAGCTAATTTTTACATCAAAAGTCGGAAACTTTTTATACTTTGTCACTAAGTTACCAATATGCCTAAAACAATAAAAATCACTGATTCAAGTTACAGCACCTTAAACAAAATTGCTGGCGAATTAAGAGCAAAAGAAGGGCGGCCAGTGTCAATAGAGGAGGTTATAAACATTCTAATCAAAAAAAGTCGCTTCAATCCTACTGATTTTGCCGGAGGGTGGGATATGGATGAAAGTGAAGTTGACTCCATATTAAAATCCCTTAGGGATAAGTGGTCTGCATGGAAGATAGAATAATCATTGACACCAACATACTTATTGACCTGCTGAGAAACAGATCAACTGCTGTGGAATTCTTTGATAGAATGCGAAATAATGCCCTGGCAACAACAGATATCAATGCTTTCGAGCTCTACTTCGGCGCTTACAAGTCAAAGGTACAAGAAAAAAATCTGGCGGCAGCAAAAGGCCTCTTAAATAGTCTAATCATGTTCACCGCAAGTGAGGATGCAATGGAGGTTGCTGGTAAAATTATGGCCCGCCTTGAAGAAGAAGGAAGAAGCATTGAGATCCGGGACTTACTTATCGGTGCAATCGCCATGACCAACGGTTTTGGTGTGGCAACAAACAATATTGAACATTTTGAAAGAATAGATGGTCTAGAAGTTATAAAACCTTACTAAAACCCTCACCAGAAGGCAGGAAAAAGAATCATTGTTTATACAAATTCTAAAAGAGCTAAGAGCTCAAGAGAAAAATGAGTCGAGAGTTTTCTGTCTGGCACCTTTTATCTGGGATTCGGAGTAACCGAACCGCTCCAGTATCCTCAATACGGAAGGGATGATCTGTTTTTCGATGTAATAATCCTTGTCGATTTTGTATTTAGCTTTATCCACGTCAATAAAGGTCTCTCCATCAAAAGATTCGGGTTCGATCAAATCGTACGGATAAGCTCTGTCACCAATGTTGATTTTTCCTTTTACATTCTCTAAGGCTTCATCATCGAAACTCTTGGCTAAATCATGGGAATCAGCTTTATTACCAATTTTTACTTTTTTTGTAGTAATTACGAAACCTACTTTGGAACCGATAGGATAATTAATTCCCTTTCTGGCTGCTTTTTTAGCAACTTTCACATGAGCTTGAACACTTTCATACCTCTCTACACCCCTAGTAAGTCCTTTATAAATCACATAGTCTTTCAACGATATTTCTCCGCTCTTTACTTTGTTTATAATGTCTTTCACGTATTCAGCAGCTCTCTCAGGATCCTTATCCTTCAAGATGGTCTCTATCACATTCCTCTGCAACTTTTTGGCCAGCTCGCACCAGTCACCCCTCCTCACTTCCAGACCCTTGACCACCAGATTGCCGTCAACCGTCAAGCCAGCATACCGCTTCTTCTCCACAAAGAATGCGGTGGTATAAAAGTCCTCAATATCGATCTGCACGGGCAGCTCCTCAGATAATTTTTCTATGAGGCGGTAGGATTCTTCCTTTAGCTGTTCAAAGCTCAATCCCTCCTTCCTCACGAAGATGCTGTCGGTGTCTCCGTAGAGGACTTCGAATTCCATCTCTTCCCCAATTCTGGCGGACGTCTTAATGAAATACCTGCCCCACGCCGTAGTCGCCTCTGCACATTCCCTGCAATACCATCTGGCCAGATTCCAGCCCATGTAACCGTAAAAAGAATTGGTGAGGACCTTTAATGCGGACTGCTTTATGTTGTATATGCGGTAATCCGTAGAATTCTGGTCGACGCTTTTCATGGCCTTCTTTATTTCCTTCCGTCGGTCGATCAGCATGCGGAGTATCCTCTTGAAGAAGCCGTCAGGCTCCTTCTTGAAACGATGTTTCACTTCAGGAGCCTCAAAATACCCTTCACTGCTGACGGTATCCGGACTTATGTTGTAGGATATCATGATGTTGGGATACATGGAAGCGAAATCCAGGCACACCACGTTCTCATACAGCCCTCGCACCGGCTCCAAGACAAATGCTCCTTCATAGGGGGTGGCGTATTCGGGTGGGTTGGGTGCCACTTCTCCCACCTGGTTGGCTTCGGAGAGCAAAAGCCAGTCCACCTGCTTTCCTCTCCCGCACCTGGTTACATCGTCCAGAGGTAATCTTATCATCCGAGAGAGCTCGAAATGCATAGGGAGCAATTCTTCAGCTATATAGTGGGTGTTGAGGACGTCCTGTCGGGCATAGGTTTTAACCCTTTCTCTATTCCCGTTGGTCCAGTTGTGGTGGATGTCCTTGGCTTCAATATCCGCAAAATCTTCCTTCCTCCCCAGGAACTCCGCGATGTTCTCCAGCTTCTTGACCTTGACATCAATGGTTCTCATGGCTATATCGTAGAGGTCGACATTCAATCTTCCGGCGATCCTTGGTCTGCCCCTTACTTCCAGCTCGCTGCCGTCCCGGCCTATGTCCACCTTGAGATTGTGCTTTTTGGCTCTCTTCTTGATGTAGGGCCAGTCAAAATTGTCCTGATTGTAGCCCACAATAATATCCGGATCGACGTCCTTCACCAGATCCATGAATTTAATCAGAAGATCCCTCTCGTCCTCTCCTTCCAGTATCTCCTCACGGTCGTCATATTTAGCGCCGATGACGATTATGGGGTCCTCCTCGGGGTCGGGCATACCCACTTCTGTCAGCATCTCGCAGTCGAAGGCCATCATCTTTAGCTCGGGATAGCCCTCCCTTTCTTCCCTCTCCACACTCTGCAGTTCATAACGCCTCAATCTCTGGTCAGAGACGTCTTCACCCTCAATGACCACTCCATCCATGCAGGCCAGCTGCTTGTCGATAAGATATCGGTATATAAAAGGGATGTCGGCTTCCCTGACCTCACATAAGGTGGCAACCTTCCCTCTGAGGCGGGGGACGTGTTGAGGGTGCTTCAGGTATATCTTGAAAGCCTCTATCTCCCTTCCCAGGCTCTTAAGAGTGAGCTCCTCCACCCTCTCAGGAGAGACCACTTCACTCTTTGACCTGTCGGTTATATTCATCAGTTCATCGGCTGTAACATCTTCTTCCTTCAGGGCGTAGAAGTAGGGTTTAAATGAGCTGTCATAAGCTACAAATATTCCCTGATCATCTATACACCACAATCTGATGACAGCAACCCCATTTTCGGTTATGTAGTCAGCATTAATGAGCCATCCACGCATTATTTACTGAGTGGAAGATGCAAATTAAAAAACATTGCTAAGACCCCAAGCTAAAGACTGAAGACTAAGCAAAATTTATAATCCACACACCTTAACTTACACCAATGAAAGTTCTTGTATCCGATTCCATTCCAGACGATGTGGTTAAAACAATGCAACAAGAAGGTTTGTCGGTTGATGTGAACACAGGCCTTAGCCAAGAGGAATTAATATCTATCATCCCTGAATACGATGCACTGGTTGTGAGAAGCGGTACCCAGGTAACGGAGGAAGTTATAAACGCTGCTAAAAACCTCAGATTCATAGGGAGAGCTGGGGTTGGTGTAGATAATATAGACGTTAATGCCGCAACCCAGCAGGGGATAATTGTGGCGAATGCGCCCGGTGGAAATACCGTTTCTGCTGCGGAGCAAACCCTGGCTCTGCTCTTTGCCCTCGCAAGGAATACCCCCCACGCGTGCAAAAGTGTTAAGGATGGAAAATGGGAGAGAAAGAAATTCCTTGGGACCGAGCTAAGGGGAAAGACCCTGGGAGTCATAGGATTGGGCAGGATCGGTTTTGAGGTCGCCAGAAGGGCTGTTGGTCTGGAGATGAACGTCCTCGGCTACGACCCCTACATCAGCAAGGACAGAACAGAAGATATCGGCGTAAAGCTGGCAAAAATGGATGAGGTCATCAAAAAATCCGATATAATCACTGTTCACGTCCCCAAGACCAAAGAGACAACCCATTTGCTGTCAAAAGAGGAGTTCGACTCCATGAAGGACGGTGTGATGGTCCTCAACTGTGCTAGAGGAGGAATAATTGACGAAAAAGCTCTTTACAATGCCCTGGAAAACGGTAAGGTAAATGGGGCAGCTCTGGACGTTTTCGAGCAAGAGCCTCCTGATCCAGATAACCCGCTCTTCAAGCTGGATAACGTAGTGACCACCCCACACCTGGGAGCCTCAACCAAAGAAGCACAAATGGGTGTAGGGTTGAGCATTGCCAACGATCTGGCCAATTTTTCCAAAGGACTGCCCGTAAAGAACGCCATCAATCTACCTCGAGTGGATTCAGCTGAATTCGAATACCTCAAGCCATACCTCACCTTAGCACAGAAAATGGGGACCATCGCTTCCGCAAGATTGGGAGGGGTTTTCACCAACGTCAAGCTGACCTTCAGAGGTACTTTGTCCAAAAGGAAAACAGAGTATATCACCAGATCCCTTCTCGCCGGACTGTTCAGCCAGATAGTAACGGACATAAATCTAGTATCCTCAATGCAGATCGCCCAGGAGAGAGGCATCTCAATAGAAGAGAGCAAATCAGAGCGAAGTGGAGTTTACGATAGCTTGCTGGAGATCACTGTGGGCAACGAGAGCCAGAGCACGTATATCTCTGGTGTCTGCTTCACCAAAGAGGATTACCGGATACTCAAAATAGACAAATACGAAGTAGATTTTGTTCCCGAAGGAGAATACGTAATCTCTCTCCACGAGGACAAGCCAGGAGTTATAGGCAGGATCGGAAGACTATTCGGAGAGTACAACGTGAACATAGCCCAGATGATCGTGGGAAGGCACGGAGGAAAAGGAGGAATCCAGCTAATGCTACTGATGGTAGATGACACACCCTCAGAAGAGCTGCTCAGAGAGATGGTCAAAGTAGAGAACATAATCAACGCCGTATACGTCTCCCTATAGATCCTTAATTTTCCTGGTTTTTATTTGATTTTATTTTTCGCTTTTTTTAGTTTTTAGTTTTGGCTTGAGGATAGTTCGGAGAGCATTTCCACTACTTCCTGATCCGAGAGGTCGCTGAACTCATGGTAGTAGCTGGCTACAGCAAAACTACCCCACCTCTGCTCTTTGATGACCACTACATTGTGGGCATAGCTTTCGAGCAGTTTGACGGTATCCGAGGGAGAGCAGGGAGCTGCGGCATATACTGTAGCACCTTTCTTTTTGAGTAATTCTATGGCTGCTATAGCGGTGTAGCCGGAAGCGAAACCGTCGTCCACCAGCAGAACAGTTTTACCGGAGAGTTCGGGTAATGGTTCTTCCCTGTATGTCTTTACCCTCCTCTCCACCTCTTTACGGACTTCCTCAGCCAATTCTTCTGTTTCCTCCACAGATAACCCCAGATGGTCAAAGATCTTCTCGTTGATGAACGTAGAGCCGTCTTCGGCAACAGCTCCAAATCCGGCTTCCGGGCTCCACGGAATAGGGATCTTCCGCACCCCAATAACCAGAAGAGGCTTGTCCCTGGCTTTGGCCACTTCAATCCCTACCGCGACCCCACCTCTGGGGATGGCAGCCACGTAGTCGAACTCCATATCTTCAACAAAATCGGCTAGCTTCTTTCCGCCATCCCGCCTATCACGGAAGTGTGCCATAATCAACAATAAATAAAAAAAAGATGGGATTAGACCTTTTCGAATCTGTCTTCCAGTTTCTCGAAGACCTTGGGCAATGTGGTATATTCCATTTCCTCACCCGGAAGTCTGTGAGGTTCAAACGGACCGTGTCTTCTCATGTAATCGGCAACTTCCATGGCCTTCTCTCTGGTGTAATCATATGCGGGATCGTCGAACATGTCCGTGGGACCCACCAGCGTTCCGTTGGCCAGCTGGAAGCCTGCCCCAATCACCCTTGGCGGACCGTCGAAGCGGGTGCATTGAGAGTATTTGAATGGGACGGGCATCAGAGGGCCGTTGTGGCTCCCTCTCATCCATCCGCTCACCAGGTGGGGGAATCCAAATGGCTCCAGAACTTCTCCCACTGCGGGCAATCCGCTCTGGGCTCTCACCACTGCAACCGGGTCATCCTTACCCACATACTCACCGGCTATCTTGAACAGCTTCTCCGTGCTAACAGCCGCAACTGGTTCATCAGCTGGCAGCTTTCCACCCTCTTTGGGGAAAACCCTCTTGATGACGAACTGGCTCTTCCCACCTATAAGGGCCAGCAGATCGTACATCTCTTCAGGACAATTGAGGAAAACCCTCTTGTTCTCCATTATCTGCCATACCTCGAAGACGAACCCATTGTGGAGTGACGGGTCGATGATCAATCCTGCAGTGTTGAAAGGGTCAGCGAACATTTTATAAACGGGGAGGTTGAAGGCTCCCGGCTCTGTCTTATCCATCATGAATGCGAGCACTGGCTCAGCTTTTCTTTCAGTTATCTCCATTTCAGCTACTCCCGGACCCATTCCTCTTACATTTCCGGAGAAGGCGTCAGAAAGCAGGTCCTGTCCCGCACCATACAATTTCATCTCTTTTGCTTTTTCTGTAGCCTTTTCAAATACTTCCCATGCTATTCCATGGATATTGTCACTGTCAACCCCCTCTCTGTGGGTCATGATTAGTTCAAGGTCGTCACCAGCGTGGTAAACTCTGAAATCAATTATGTCGTTGCTGCTCTTCTTTTGCTGAAGAATGTCGGAAGCCAAGTTCAATATCTCTTCTGGAACTCTAGCATGTCCCGGTAAACCACCCACATCAGCCTTTATTAAACTAAACGTAGTTTTGTCGGTCATGATTAGTGAATACATGCCATACAATTTAAAACTTTAGGTAGTCCGCAAAACGTCCCCAAATAACTTCTTAAACCTAAAAAAACCATCCCAACAATTTTTGGCTGAGAAGAAAAAGTGTTAAAACGTATTCGGATTACAGTAGATCATGGCCATAATAGGCATTGACGCAGGCGGAACCAATACAGACGGGGTCTTGCTGTCTGAAGACGGTTTGGTTTCTTCCGTTAAGGTTCCCAGCACTCCAAATGACGTCGCAGGTATAAGAGAGGTCTTAAAGTCTCTAAAAGATGATGCCGAATCCAATTGTGAAGATATCCACAGAGTGGTTATCGGCACCACGCTCATCCTTAACTCGGCCTTGAAAGGAGAAATGGGAAGGTGTGCATGCCTCCTAATCCCGGGTCCAGGTCTCAACCCGAGCTTGGCTGAATCAGGGGACTTGAACGGGGTCGTCGCTGGGTATATAGATCACAGAGGGAGGAAAGTCGAAGAGCTTGACTTAGAGGAAATACAGAGATTTAAGGAAGAAGTCAACAGTCAAGTAGAGACCTATGCTGTAGTGGGAAAGTTTTCGGTGCGGAATCCTGTTCTGGAAGACGAAGCAGCGAAAATGTTGAACGGGAACGGTAAGAGTATTTCCAGGGGACACGAAGTCTCCAGCGACCTCAGCTTTCCTATAAGAGCGTCCACCACAGTTCTCAACGCCAAGAGCAAACCCGTATTCGAGGGTTTCGCCACAGACATTGAAGACGTTATCTCTGAATTGGGGATAGAAGCTCCACTGTATTTCATTAAATCCGATGGTGCCATGCTCAACAGAGAAATGGTGTCCCAGGTCCCCTCGGTCACCATAAAGTCAGGACCTGCGGTGAGCACCCTCGGCCTGTTCGCTTTGACCGGTGCACAGAACGCCATCACTGTTGATATTGGGGGGACCACCACCGACATAGGTCTTATAAGCGATGGAGAGCCCGAAATCGAGGATGAACTGGAGATAGCCGGTTTCAAAACTCCCTTCTCGTCCATCAAGTCTGTAGATGTGGCTATGGGTGGAGACTCCCGCGTGGAGATGGAACAGGACGAAATAAAGATCAGGGAGAGGAAAGGCCAGTCAGCGGCGTTCGGAGGGGATTATCCCACCGTAACGGATGCTCTTCACGTCCTGGGAGAATTTGTTCAGGGAGATCGGAGCAGGTCTAAAGAAGCGATGAAAGAACTGGCCGTTAGGACCGGGCTGGAGGTAGAGGAGCTGTCGAGAGAAATAGTGAACCAATTCAGCCAGCTGGTTTCTCACGAAGCTCAAAAATTCCTCAAAGAGTACGGGAAATCGAACGAAGAAAATAAATTGACCATTTTGGGAGGTGGAGTCCTCTCCAGATACCTCATACCCAGAATAGCCCAAAACCTCGGTCACCCGTATGTGGTTCCTCACCATGCAGAAGTAGCGGGTGCTGTAGGGTGTGCGGTTTCAAGGGTTTCTCTCAAAACGGGTATTCACATAGACACTGCTCAAGGAGTGATGACCGTCAATGGAACTCCCAGAGAGGTAGAGAAGGGGAAAAGATTTTCCGAGAGCGATTTGATGGATCTGGCAAGAGAAGAGGCTGTAAAGACCTCTCAAAGTGCTGGAGCTTCTCACGTTACAGATGAGGATGTGGAGATAAAGAGTATGCGCTATTTTAATGTAGTGGAGATGGTCAGAGTATCAGGGCAGATAAGCGATATTGAGGCTCAGGTAAAGCCGGGGATCTCCAGCAGGATCAATGTGGAGAAACTGAGAACGTGGAGAAATTGAGGAGATGAAAAGGAATAAAGTCGGTCTGATTTACCATCAGGACTATCTGCTCCACGAGCACTCCCCCACCCATCCGGAGAGAAGGGAGAGGCTGATGTACACCGTGGACCAGCTGGAAGAAGAAGGCATATTCCAGCTCCCTGAGGTAGAAGTCTATGACCCCAGAAAGGCTTCCAGAACCGAATTGTTGAGGGTGCACAGTGAAGATTATCTGGACCAGCTGGCGGGGACATTATGGGGTAGGGCTATTGACAGGGAAGGGGAGACCATTATGCAGGAAGTGACCTATGAGCAGGCCAGACTGGCAGCAGGGGGAGCAATAGTTGGTGGGGAGCTGGTGATGGACGGCAAAGTCGATCGCTCTTTCGTGATGGCCAGACCTGGAGGACATCACGCTTTCAGGGATTACGGGCACGGTTTTTGTTTCACCAACAATACTTCCATAATGATCAAGCACATCCAGAAAATATATGGGGTGAAAAGGGTCCTTTTATGGGATTGGGATGCCCACCACTTTGACGGGACCCAGTCCATCTTCTACAATGACCCTTCAGTCCTCACCATTTCAACCCACCAGGATGGAAGAACTCTCTTCCCCGGTACAGGATTTGCAGACGAAGTAGGAGAAAGAGAAGGAGAAGGCTTCAACGTAAATGTCCCCTTACCTCCATCTACTTCTGACGAAGGTTACTTGAAGGTGGTTAAAGAGATATTCGTGCCCCTGGCCGAAGAGTTCAAACCTGAGGTCATGGTGCTGGAAGCAGGACAGGACAACCACTTCACAGACCCCATAACCAACCTCAATCTCACCGCCAGAGGCTACTCCCAAATGATGGACATAGCAGTAGATACTGCATCCAGATTATGCAACGGAAAGATCATAGCGATTATGGGAGGAGGATACGGGATAGAAGGCGGGCTCCCCTACACCAACCTGGCGGTCATAGCCAGCCTTGCAGGACTGGACACCTCACACATCAGAGAGCCGGGCAACTACCAGTTGCCGGACCTTAATAAGTATGTGGACGCGGTGGACCGTATAATAGAGCGGGTGAAGGAAATACAATCAGAGTACCATAATCTTTGACTAATTTAGTGAGGTCGTGAACTAAGACAGTAAAGGTCAACAAAAGAGAGTAATAGTTATTTCAGGGCATGTCAGCCTGTACACTTTGAACTCCTGTTACGTACATAATAATGGTAACTGCCATCACAACTGCCAGCAAAAAGGCCAGCGCTCCCAGATTCCCTATTGCTCTGCTATTCATATGATCAAGAGAACCTAAGTTGAACATAAGGTTTTGGAAAAACACATAATAATTTTAGAGCAAAAGAGGGAATAATGAGATTGTGGACGAAGGTTGACCTCCATAATCTCTTCAAAAGTCTTTGATTCTGGAAAGAGTTACTTGCAGATGTCAACCCATACGGCTTCCTCTGGACACGATATCACACATGAGCAGCACTCTATACAATCCCCCATCCTGAATGGCACGGATTTTTCGTCCTCATCGAGTTCGAAGACGTCTACTGGACAAACTTTTATGCACAAAGCATGTCCTTTGCACTTGCTACGGTCCACTCTCACAAAGGCCACTCTTACACCTGCTTAAAGCAGATTGAGTCCATCGAAATTAATAATTTCGGTATAAAAGAAAGGAACGGCTTGCGAAAAGGTGGAGACTATTGAAAAAACATAAATAGTTAAAATAACTAAATATTATTGCTACGGAGGTGGTTTAAATGGCAAAATTACCTGTTGCACCAATTGAGAGAATAATGAAAAAGGCTGGAGCAGAAAGGATAAGCGAGGATGCCAAGAACGCAATGATAGACGAACTCGAAGAATATGCTGCAAACCTTGCAAGAAAGGCTAATGAAACTGCACGTTACGTAGGAAGAAAGACAGTTAAGGCAGAAGATATCAAACTGGCCAATAAAGAATAAAAAACTCAATTTTTACTTTTTTTGTCCCAAAAAGGACAATAAACTATTATTTGCTCCCAAAATATTCCCTTCTTCATTCGCCCCTTTCGTTTATAATAGACCAGGGTGGTCTTTTTTGAGAATTGAATACAGTGTAGAGGAGGCAACGGCGGGAGTGCCTAACTACCCATATCACCACCCTGGTGTCAATAAGTTGTATCTTATTATAAATAAGTTTTTTGCCTATTGGTGGCTATATCTCAAGGTTAGATAGGTTCGGTGCGTTATGTAGAATTAATACGCAGAATGGGTGATCGATGCTGGAGTCCTTCAAAACAGACACAGCTTTCCTGTTAATAGGAAATATTTATTTTGGCAGAAATAGAGATTGGAGCTGAGCAATGACCTGTGATATGATCTTCTGGGATGTTCAGCGTGGAACCTCTGCATACATCAATACGCCCAATGGAACCAGCATCGTGCACGACCTGGGAACGGGGTCCTATAAGACAGGAGATAAATGGTTCAGTCCCCTCCTGCATTTGAAGAAAAGTGGACTGGAAAAGATCGATTATGCCATAATAACCCACCCCCACGGAGACCACATCAGCGATATAATGAACCTGGATGGAGTGCCACCCCGCGTCATGAATTGGCCCGACATAGATGGCGTAGACCTCATAGGCGGAGACAGCACACCAGGAATCCGCTTAATGGAGCAGTTGGAAGAGAAGAGGGGATTGTTAGAGAAGTATTTGAAGTTTATACAACATTATTTGGGTGCTGTGTCGCCTGAACAGAACCCTCGATTCGCCTCCAATAACGGTGGAGTAGAAATCCAGGTTTTTACTCCCACTCCATGCAGCGAGCGGGACTTCAACAACCACAGCCTCGTCACCACCCTATCCTATGGACACGCCAAAGTAATGCTCACAGGCGATAACGGAACTCCTTCATGGGAGGAGTTGCTGGAAAGAAATGATTTTATTGATTCCATCAAGGATATTGACATACTGCTCGCTCCCTACCACGGGAAAGACTGTGGCTTTCACCCCGAATTGTTCCACTACTTTAGACCAAAGCTGACCATAATCTCCGAAGGCAGACATCTCGAGCACCTCGACAGTGCAATAGACAGGTATCGCCAGGTAAGCGATGGATGGGTGGTTCACAAAAGAGGAGGTGGAGTGGTGCAACGGTCCTGCCTGACCACACGAAAAGATGGAGCCATAGTTGTCAAGCTGGGAGTTAACCCTGAAGGCGGTCCATTCATCTACGTAAGTATTGATTAAGTCTTTTTGCTTCTGGTATAAATTAATTAAGGTTTCAAAGTAATCCTCTTATGCCGATTCGACCGTGTTCTTGGTCTATCCTCCCCTATGGGTCTATTGGTCTGTGGTGTGTGGGGAAAACAGATAAATACTTCTTTCACCAAAGTTTCTCATGATGATGATAATTACTTCCTTCACCGAGGTAACTTTGCCAATAAAAGGTGGTCTATATGGAGAAGGCAAAAAAGAGGTATCAGAGAGACGTTGATGAGAGGAGCAAGGATAGGATACGTCTCGTTCTCTCCTCTGGCGATAAAGACTGGAGAGCTCTGAAAGAGGGTACTGGATTATCTGACTCGGTTCTATCAAAGCATTTAAAGCAGCTCGAAGATAAGGAAGAGATCTCTGTGGGGATCGATAAAAAGGATAAGAGAAAAAAGATCTACTCCATAAATGAGCCGGGTCTGCAAAAGATCAAAAAAGAATTGGTGGCTCTCAAGGTTTACACGGAGCTTGATGCGGTCTTTATCAACCTGATGGAGAGGTTTGATTGCGGAGAGTTGTCTTGGGAAGAAACAAGGGATATATGGTTCAAACGAATGGGGTATCTTGTGGTCAATGCCATGAACAAGGATAAGGACTTCCTGACAGCCTTCTTGAAAGGACTGTATATCTTGGGTATAAAACATATGGATCTGGGCACGGAAATCATTGATACGGCAAGCTCTGGAACCGGGTTCGAAGACCCAGATTTTATTCCGGAGATAGCCGATAAGGACCTCTCCGAGCTGAAGAACGGTGTCCACATGGGAATATTCAAAGCCAATAAGATCATAGACAAGATGATATCCACCGGAGATTATCAAGACATCTTCGGGGATAAACCACCCTCCAGACTGGTGGGGTACATGAAAAAAGATACTCTGGATTCCATAATAGAAGAGGACCCCGCTCTCTACTACCTGAAAACGGTGGATGAGACCGTCAGTGAGAATGAATATGATATGTACAAAGAAGGTTTCAAGACCCTAATGGAGAACAAGATGCTTAAAGGCGTCTCCAAAGACCTGGAGGGAATGGAGAACATTTTCTAATGCAGATTATTCTTTACAGGCTTTAAGAGCTGCACTATTATTTCAGGTTAAAATTTTAGTCTAAAACGCTCAAGCGCTCGCCCTTAAAGCGAGAAGTCTAAAACAATTATGATTATGATTAATAATAAATAGTGAATTTTTAAATTATCCATTCACCAACTGTTAACCGGTTGGAGTGTGTGACATGAGATTCTCCACTAAAATCCCGTATCTACTCATTGGACTCATATGCCTGAATATGATAGATTTCTTTCTTACTTACCAGGCGGTCCACTATCTGGGTGCAATAGAGATCAACCCCATCCTCAGACCCATCACCTACAATCCCTTACAATTCATTACAGCAAAAATAATACTTCTGACAGTTTTCTTGAGCTCCGGGATCTTGCTTTTCGAGAAAGTAAAACCATCAAAACCAGTACACCATTGTTCTGCAGTAGTTTTAACCTTTGTTCTCCTGACCTACCTCATAGTGATCCTGAGGAACACCATAACCTATATGGAACTCCTGAAATAACACTAATCTGAAAGACGCTCTGCCGGGCTCTGTCCACTATCTTATTTGGAATTCCTTCAGTTTCTTATAACTGTCTTCCAGTTCTTTTTCCAGCTCTTTAACGCTGAACTCACTATTTTTTAGGTCTCTCTGCAAATCCACCTTATCTTTCGTTCCCTTCTCTATATCCCTGGATAACTCTGATATCCAGTCTTCTTCATCTTGTGAATACTGATCATCTTCAACATCCTCATCGAGCTCCAGAGCCTCTTCTTCATCTTCTTCCTCGTCCTCATCTTCTTCGTCTATCCTGATATTCTCCAGATCCAGGTCAAGGTAATCACTATCTTCATCTTCATTTTCTTCTCTTTGGGGTTGAGGTTCTTGGGAAAAAGTGTTTTCCTCTTCTACCTGGTCTTGAAAACTCGCACTGGACTTCAAGTCCTCTTGTCTGTTTTTAGTTGCTTCCACAGCTTCACCTACGCTCTTGGACTTTTGCTCGGATACGCCCAGAGATGTCTCGTGCTTCAGTTCCTCCTCGATCTCCTTTTTAAGCTCCTTTTTAAGCTCTTCTATATCCAGATTCTGGCCCGCATTTGAGGTTCTGAGGCTCTGTAATCCGGCAATTGCAGTAGATTTTAACTTTTCAGCTCCCTTTAATTTCTCCACAGAATCATTAAGTGCTGAAACTGCTGATCCTTTGTAATCCTGGTAATAATCTTTAACCATACGAACTTTTTCTGGTGGGACTCTTTTCCGGTAGACGTACAAACCGCTGACAGTGATTATTGCCACTAATATCCCAAATAAAGCGTCAAGAATCATTTTTAACACCTCTTACCAGTCATTGAACGGGTCGGGGAATTGATCTCTCCTTTTTTACTCATGGAACAGAACATCATTCACACCTTCTCACCTATTTGTTTATACTCTCTATATTTCCAATGGTACCCGCATCTCCCATCTCAGTAAATGATGGAAGGCTAAACGCCAGATCAATGGCGTTCGGGATTATGATCATCAGCAGACCTGTAATAACGAACAGAATGCAGGCAAAGTAGATATACATGTACCATCCGCCTCCTTTTACAATATTAGCGGCAAGAGCATTGGCTATGGTCAATGTAAGAATCACAAAAAAGGTAAATTGTTGAATGAGGTCCATGGGCACATTTCCGAACACTCCTATGCTCATACCCCCCAAGTCCATAGGAACTCTTGAAGCCACGTCTGATGGGGCTCCTCCCACGTATTTTGTGAATAGTTCTGAAATGTAGAGTGTAAAGATGTTCAGGATCTTCGATACGAAGAGCAGTAAGGCGACCATCGCGATGTGGAGGGTTATAATGAGGTTAGTGAAACCTGAGGAGATTAGGTCCCTTTTTAGCCTCAAAAGGACCATCCCAAGAGCAGAGGACCCAACTTCTTCCCCTATATAGCTGGAATCTCCTCCCATATCCATGGCATCAACAAATATGCTGGTGAACTTCTTGACCAAGTAACTGCCGCTCTCACCAATAAATCTGTCCCAGCAGAGTTTAGCTGAAACTCCCATGGATAACCTGTTTTTGAGCTGTAAAGCCAGATCGCTCAAGTCGCCCAAGTTTTTCTTGTTTATATTGTTGATCGCCTCAGCGAGAGAAACGTCTCCACTTGCCTTTACAGAGCCCAAACTTTTTATAAAGGACGTGAAGGATTCGTCTCTACTGCTTACCTTCCTGTCATCAATCCTGCCCAGTAAAGCGATAGGAGATAATATCGCTCCTGACATGATAAATCCGAGCCCTTTTATATCCACTACACCCATTATGGGCTCAGTATTGAAAAAAGCAGGAATTACGGAGAGCATTATAAAAGTAAGAACTGCCAGAGGGATCAGGAAGAGTTTCAAGCGTGAGATTATAACCTGTTCTTTTGGTTTGATATGGAAATCGTGTATCTTCCTGTCTTTGGGGACCGTCTTGAAAAGCATTCCAATACCAAATGAACAGATCGCCATGTTCAAAACAGTGCCTCCCAGCAATAAAGAGATGGGATTGCTTGCGCTGTAGATGGCGATAGAGAAGAAGATTATGACAGTTATAAGGGAAGTGGAAACGAGGATTGAGGTGTAGGCGTCAGCCCACTTATTCATATTGTCCAGTCCTCTTTCGTACTCGTTTCTCCTGATGGTCTTGAAGGCATTATGTTCTCTTCTGAGGAACTCTACATCCGGCTCTCCAGCAGATATTGCATTCGCAAAACGGCTTAACAGGTTTTTAGTCCTTTCATGTTTTACTCTATTTGCAATGAGCTCACAAGCGGTTGCGTAATCATAATGCCACTTTTGTGTTAAGTCCCTGATCTTCCTGAAGTACTTGCTGGCTGCATATTCCCTATTCTCGGCTACCATATGGAAAATATAGTTCCTGCTCAACTGAGCCGTCGAGAGGGAGGTCATGTAAGTGAGCGCGAAAAGGAGGTCGTTGTCCAGCAAAAGGTCTTCAAACTTGTCTTTGACCCCTTCAAGTAGGTTAAGCTCATTCCCGCTATCATTTAAGCCTTCTTCTTGGTCTTCAGTTCCGGTAAAGAGATTGGAAATCCTTGAAACCACCTGATGGCTCATCTAAATCACCTGACCAGTCGAATGATCATGTTTTGATCTCCAGCAGACCGCTATTCTGAGCTCTGGATATAGTCTGGAAGAGTTCGTAAAAATTGGTTCTCCTCTGCTCATGTAATTTTTTCAGGATTTTAGATCTCTTTTCAACCTCATCGTAAATCAATTTGGTCTTATTATATGGTATGCCCAAATAAGTTGCCAGTTTTTGTTCAAGCAAATAAGAGTTCCCATACCCTGTAAACGTATGCGTATCGGTTTTGGGATCCCATTTGAACACTTCAATAAAGGAGATCCCGCCGCTTTCCGGATCATACCCAACTATCTCATTAACGCTCAATATCCTTCTTACCAGCTCTCTATTTGGCTTTCTAACGGTACTGGAGATCACCACGAAGTTGAGGTTGTCTATGAAGGTCTCTGGAACGCTGATCGGAGGAGCTGTCAGCCTCTGAATGAGTTTCTCAACTCCTGCAGCATGAAATGTGGACATCACAGGGTGACCGGTCTGCATTCCCTGAAATGCAATATTCCCCTCTGCGCCCCTGATCTCGCCAACGAGTATATAATCAGGTCTTTGCCTCAATGAAGCTTTCAATAAATCGTACATGGTTACATTTGAACCTTCACCTTCCCCAACGCTTTTAGCACCTCTTGATGTTGTTCTTGTAGTTTCTCTAATCCAGTTCTTATGGGGGATCTGGAGTTCCGGTATATCTTCGAGGGAGACCACTTTGGATTCGGTAGGTATCAGGGATGTTATAGCGTTCATAAATGTAGTTTTACCGCCTGCAGTCTCCCCACATATAAAGCCGCTCATACCCTCTCCTATCAAGAGCCAGAGGTAACCGGCTATCCTGTAATCCAATGTCCCAAAATCGATTAACTCCAGAATGCTGAAGGGGGTTTCATTGAACTTTCTTATGGTAAAATTGCTTCCGTTCTTGCTTATATCGCCACCATATACAATATTTATTCTGGAGCCATCGGGAAGCGTGGAGTCCACAATAGGGTCTTTATAGGTGACCGGCTTGCTTATCCTCTCGGCAAGCTTTATAACAAACCTGTTTAGTGTTTCATTGTCCCGGAACTCCACCACGCTCTTCAGGCTTTTCAGTATCTTATGCTCGATAAAGATCGGTCCCAGACCACTACAGGAGATGTCTTCAATATTGGGGTCCTTTATGTATGGCTGGAGAATGCCCAGCCCGACCTTATCCCTTATCAGGGAGTATTTCAGGGCCTTGAACTCCTGAGGGGATAATTCGATCTTGTTTCCAACATTCCTTGATTTGAGGTTCTTGAAGAGTGGAAGTAAGTTTATGGTGCCGGCTTCATCACTAACAAAGCTTCTCTCCTCCGAGACCGTGCAAATATCGTTAAGAGCCTCCTCTAAAACCTTTTTCTTCTGTTCAGTATCGCCAGGGTCTATTTCAATGTCCGTAAGGTAATCTACAAGCATTAATTCTACCTTCTTCATCAAGTTGTCAACCCCGGCCAGGAGAGTGGGCTCGATTGGTATATAATAATCTCTGACGTCACTCTTATCAGGATAAATGTGGACGTAGATCCCCTCACCAGCCGGATATATCAGGTTGGGGTTCTCCATCCGACGATGTTTTTTATCGCTGAGCTTGGGAACAAATTTAGGTAAACCGATCTTATTAAGAGGGATCATATGCAAGTATTCAAGGAGATGGAGGTTGCTCTCCACTTCCTTTTTCATCTTGTTGGGGAGGAACTTGTAAACGCCACAGCTGGCTATATTGTCCAGATTATGCTCTACCTCAAGCTTTCTGGGCTTAAAAGGAAAGTTGGCATCAACTCCCTTTACCCCTTTTGGTTTATAACTGAAATCAATTCTCTGTTTTTCCGACATTATGATTATTATTATGGTTCCGAAAATACAATAAATTTTTGCTCATAATTATCCAGCCAACACCGAGCTATATCCTCACCTGTGTTATGGGAATTACTTTGAGCCCAAAGCCCGGATGAACTTCAAAGCTCACAGAATTACCGCTGGTTTTCTTAGCACCCCTTATCTTGGACACCTGTAAAGAGTTTACATATCTATCTCCGATAAGGGCTTTTCTGAGGAACAGATGACAGTCGCAGGCAGAGCGGACCCTCGCCAGTGTGTCTTCTTTGAATGCATGCTGATGCAGAGCTATGAAGATAGTTTTGCCCTCATCACAGAGGTCTTTCAGCTTCGTTAAGAACGAAAAAATATCTTCTTCTGTGGAGTAAGTTGTGAAGAGGGTTAAAGAGTCAATAAAGATCACGTTCTCCCTTACCGATTTTATTGTTTTGGCAACTGATTCTAAAATGGTTTTCATTTGCTCTGGGGACCATTTTATCCCTTCGAGGTGAATGGGGAATATTCTGATATACCCCCATGCAAAAAAGTCCCATATATCAAGACTTAAAGATTCCATCTGGTCCAAAAGACCCCTGATGGTGTTCTCCGTAGTAAAATAAGCCACCCTGTGTCCAGAAAATAGGCTCCCATAAGTTAGCTGCTGACATACGACACTCTTTCCGGTATCGTTCTCTCCCTCTACAAGAACTAAAGAATCTTCTGAGATGCCTCCACCAAGTCTCCTATCTATCTCACTATTCCCGCTTGAGACTATAGACCTCGTCGTCCCATTCCTCCGCTCTTCAAAATTTTGATATGGACCCATTATATCCACTCCTATTCGGATTATCCTACACTGAAGTTCAAGCTGTTGCAGATAGCATTCGGAGTGCAAACGATCAGGACGTAAGTGCCGTTCTCCACACCAGATGAGGGATTAGCTTCAAGTTTTGAGAGCTCCTGAGCGTCAAATATGCCCGGGTTGACCAGCTCATCACAAATGGTATAGCTTGAATCGTTCAAATATTCAACTACTTTTTCTCCATTATCTGTCTCGCCGTAGTATAGGGCATCAAAACAGTTAAAACCATCAAATTTTACACTGCCCGTGTTCTCAAAATAGGAAATTATCTTCTGATCCGATTCGTTATATGTAGCGTTGATGATTTTGATGTCGGTGTTGACCAACTCCACAGTTCTGTCAGCAGAATTTTTGTAGCTCCCCCCGACCACCTCGGCAAAATGGATGTTACCGGAGATGAAAGAATAACCAACAAAGATGAGGAGAGTTATGGAGATTATTGTTGCTATAATAGTTCCGAATCCCATAATACCCCACCTGAATTAAAGAAAGAGGTTCAGAAAGAGAAAACGTCCTGTGACTCGACACCGTTATACAGCACGAATGATAGAGTGTACTCGTCCGAAGGTAAGTCAGCTGAATCTATATCTTCAATACAGAAGTTTATCGTCTCCCCCTCTTCCCAATCGTTATCCCCATCGCCATTAGTTATTTCATAGCTCACTTTAGAGTCTTCAACAGTGAAGTGAAGATATTCATTGTCCGAATAGATGAATATGTCGCTGTTATTGAGCTCAGCCTGTGGAAGCTCTTGACTTCCAGTGTTCTTTACCCAGAAATTGACGCTTACATTATCAACATTATCCACAGCTTTTACGAACACGATCTTGGTGTCGGTCTCCACTTTCTTGTTGAGAGAGCTTGCCATAGACGAATAAGAGAGTGATAGGTCTCTTACCGTAGGCATCATCACCATTACGGCTGCCGAAGCTGCGACCACTGCAGCAATGACGAGGATGGCAGTAGAGATTATCTCTTTAGACATTCAAGTATCACCAAATTCCACTTTCCTCTTCAGAAGAAGATCCAGCATCTTGGAGTCCATAACCTCATCTTCCGAATACAATGTCTTGTGCAATCTATACAGCTCAACCAGTATATCCTCAAATTCCTTATTAACATCTAATAGCTCTACAAGACTAACTATAAAATCCCTGGAGCCCTGATCTATGTAGCCTGCATACTCGAATACCTCCAGCATGTTCTTGATGGAGTTTGAATCGTACTTGGTGAGCATTCCTGAAATCCATTCCATTAGGTTGTAGAGGGTTACTACATCAAACTTCTCCAAAAAAGACCTTGATCCTAAAATATCTTTGATATTGTCCTCATCTTTTTTAGCTGGGTCAGATTGCCCCTTTTTATTGCCCAAACTTCTGGCACTTTCTATTGCTTCCGAGAGTTCAGAACCCACATCTTGAGGCTCTTGAGATACTTCTTCCTCTAACACTCTTTTCCTCTGTCCACTTTCTTTATGAGAACCGGAAGACCGAATAGATTGTTGATCGGATTGCTGATTGGCCTGTTCATGGAGATCTGCTAGTCCTTGAAGGCCCTCAAACGGGTTTTCGACTTTGTTCATCGTCTCCCTGATGTCGATAAGCAAACGTTTTATCGAGGTTTTGAGCTCATCAACATCTTTTTCAAGTTCCTCAACTCTTTCTGTTAAATTCTCACGGTTTTCCCTTGTTTCCACCACTTTTCTATTGGGGTTGTCCATCATTGTACCTAAAATAAAAAATTAGGGTTGGAGGTTAGTCGTTTAGTGTAGAAGCACCATCACGTCGTCGATAGCTGCTGGAACATCCAGTTCCGTAGGCATGCTGGCACCCTTCGCTGGCTTGACGGAGAACATGAACTCGTCTTGAGGTTCGAGACCGAGGTCAGTTACGTTCAGCGTTATCTCAGCCTTTTCTCGCTCCTCCAGATACTTGTCAGCGCTACCACTATCAATACTTTTCACCCATGACACATTGTATTCTGAGTTAGTTGCACCGCTTTCAGAATAAGTTAAGAGCATTTCACCATTTGTAGGTGAGATAACATGTATCACGGTCTTATTGAGGTTTATGGGTTTTCCACCGGCTGCCAGCTGCAGGGTAAAGGTTACATTGCCCAAGTTGGAATTATCGCTGTTTCCTTCACCTATTATGGCTCCCACAACTTCCATGGAGGATGTGGCCTGGTCCACACCGGTGTGAACAACTTCCTGGCTCTTCTGCGTGGTGAAGAAACCAGCTCCCAACATCACATAACTGAAAACTGCGGCAACGGTTACGAAGGCTATCAGAACGATTGCTGCTTCGAGACCAGTGAAAGCTTTTTCTTCTTTTACGAATAATCTTTTCATCAATATCACCTCATACGTAAGTAATGGTCGTCAAGCTCGGTGGAACCTGCTTGTTGATGGTCAACGGAGCACCTACTGGGGGCTTAATTTCCACAGTAAGCTGATCATTTGTTCCGGGCAAAGTGCCATTACCGGCTGCCGGAAGCCATCCGCTATCCGAGAGATTCAACAGTATCTTATACTTCTCCTGCACTTCAAGAACGTTATCATCGTCTCCCTGAACACAAGTCCAGCTCCATGTATTGAAAGTAAAGTTGTCAGCCGTAGAGTCGTTGTATGTAACTTGTTTATATCCGTCCTCGGTCTTCAGGGCTACTGTGGTCTCGTTCAGGTCGATAGCTTGTCCACCTGCGGATTGAGTCACATAGATAGATATGTTGGCCACAGTGCCATCGTGTCCTGTTTCATTAGGTTTTAGAATTACGTATTGTCCGTCCATGGTCATTGAACTTGCAGCCTGATCGACAGAAGTATCGACTACCTGCTTCGACTTTTGTGTAGTAAAGAAGCCAGCTCCCAGCATTACATAGCTGAAAACTGCTGCCACTACTACGAAAGCAATGAGTACGATTGCTGCTTCCAACCCTGAAAATCCCTTTTCATCTTTTCTCATACACTTTCTTTTTTCTAACATAACAATCATTATTATTATCATAAGAACCATTATTTAATATTTATTGAGTTATCTCATCATCTTGATAAAAATAGTACCTCTTTATAATTAATTATTCCAATACTGAACTACCGATTAGTAATTCCTAATTAAAGATTATACTAATCTCAAAATAAGCAGCAAATACTTTTTCATCTATCACTTAAAGAATACTTGATACCTCTTGCCCAAAAGGACACATCCCTAAAGTTTTACAATGGAAATAAGCCAATATTAACGTTAATTGATAGTTAACACAAAATATGATTCTATGATTCATATATTCAAGAAACAAATGTCTTGTAGCAGATGGGCCGAGTTATGCTACTCTCAACCTGAGGTATGTTACCCCAACCCACCTGTTAATCAGTTTGAATCAGCGGTCCCAGGAGATACTGGAGGTTTTAATTCTTAGTTCACACCAATAATAGTAAATTCTAATTCAAAGCATGTAATGCTCCTTAAGAAATCAGATAACTGATTAAAAAGGCGTTCAGGTCCAGATCTTCTCATCACTATGTTTTCCATAAATTTATGTAAAAAGAAACGTACTTAAAGTCATAATGCTGGAAGAACACAGGTACTTCGAGATAGAAAGAAAGAACGTCCAAGCACTTGTCAGGGTTGATACAGTCAATACAGGGGTTAAAGTGCTGGAATGCTCCAACATGGAATTATGTTACGCCGAAAAAGTATTAACCTATGGGTTATGCCCTAATTACTGCCCCATCATAACTGACGTGAAGAAATACATTTTCAGGAACAGAGAACCAAAATCACACATAAAAGAAGTGACCGATAACCAACTCATCGAAGCGTCAGACCCATTCATATCCAACATATAACAAATTTAGGTAACACGGCTTTTTACCACTAAACTCTATTTTGAAAAGCTCAAATCAAAAATAGACGGATGCGGGGGGAGGGATTTGAACCCTCGGACCCCTACGGGACTGGACCCTAAATCCAGCGCCTTTTCCACTCGGCAACCCCCGCAGACGTGGAACTATATATCAGTGATGAGGGCAACAATCAATATTTCCTGACGTTGTATTTTAATTTGAGATTGATTATTAAGTTTATGGTTTAAACAGGAGTTAATTGGCATTGAGATAAAGCAATTATGTTTTTCTCCAAATCTCAGGTCTCTCTAAGAGTTTGTGAATAACGGATAATGATATTAACATTAATAGTTGCGATTAAGTTGAGATTTATTTTATTTTGTAGTTGAAAAGTGAGCCGAGTTGATTGAGCCTTTCTGCTATTGCTATCACTACATTTAAAAAACAAAAAATAATTTTACTATTTATGAGATCAATCACCTTCCTTATATTGATCGTCACAATACTGTTCACCGGCTGTATGGGCTACCAATCTCCATCAAACGCTATCGACGAAACACCAACCTCAGAGATAGTCCCACCAGATACACCCACAGCGACCCCTTCAGAAACTTCTACTGCAGATATTGCACATACTCAACCCCAATTCACACCGACCAGCTCCCCTCCTCCAGAGCAGACGCCAACAGAAATAGCTACATTAACTGCTACTCCTTTACCAACCGCCACACAAACTACTGAAGAGACAATAAGCAGAAAATACACTTGGACCTACAATGGGGAGTGGTCATGGGAGTTATACCTGCCCAAAAAAGTGTATGAATACTATAGAGAGCAGCCCAGACTCCCCATCGATTATTTCTCTGTGTACATCACAAATCCCCTCGACGATGATTACATCGAGGCTCTAGCCAGGGAAATCGAAGAGGCGGGAAATAGGAATGGTTTCAGCGATTGGGAGACGGTCAATCTGGCTATTTCTTTCGTTCAAAGCCTGAAGTACACCTCGGATAACGTAACTACTCCCTACGACGAGTACCCCAGATACCCCATTGAGACTTTAGTGGATAGAGGCGGGGACTGCGAAGATACCAGTATATTGACCGCTGCTATTCTAAATGCCATGGGCTATGATGTTGTTCTAATCCAGTTGCCCGTTCACATGGCGGTGGGCATACTGGGTGGAGAAGATGTCCAAGGCACTTATTTCAAGGACGGAGATAAAAAATACTTCTATTTAGAGACCACCGGAGAGGGCTGGGAAATCGGTGAAGTCCCTCCACAATACAGTGGGATTGATACTGCCACCATACATCATCTCAAACCCATACCAGTTCTCCATATAGATGAGTGGGAGACCGGAGCTAAGGGAGACCGGCTTGAGCTAACCGTAAAGGTCAGCAACATTGGTTCGGCTACGGCCCGGAATGCGTACGTCTATGCGGGCTTTGAGGCAGGTGGCGGTAAATTCTGGAATCCGGAGAGGACTGATGAGTTCGACCTGAGTCCCAACCAGTATTTAACAGCAACAATGTATTTGCAACCTCCAGATGACAAGCACACCCGGCTTATAATCCAGGTGATAGATAACGGCTACGCCATGGACCAGAGCTACTCCACATGGTTCAACACTTGAAGTTATTGCCAACAGAAGTCCCAACGGTTAGGAATGAGAGTAATAGTCAAATAAACAGGGTTGAACTCTTTATAATTATCCAGAACGGGGCTAAATGCAATTCATACAACTTGATGACAGGTATTCTTAAATATTTTTTTGACATAGTATTATTGAGGGGTAGGGTATGTTGAATTCGGAGAATAAAGCAAATTTAGGGGGTGTATGGTGTGCTGGTTCCTTTATCGGTCTTCGTACTGATCATTTTCCTCTACTATGAGATGGTGACGGGCAACCTTTCCAGATACCTTAAGAGCAGAAAAAGGGCCAAAGTGAACAGAAAAAAGTTAGAAGCTATAGAAAAAGCGCACAAAATCGCTGATAAAGCCATAATGGAGGGTATTCCTAAAGAAGAGGTTGAGCCCAAGAAGATAAAGTGCGGCAACTCGACCATTGACGTAGAAGAGATCTATGATGCTCTCCTGGAGGCTCACATTAGAGATGTTTGATAAGTTTCGTCTCACAATTAAAGGCTTATAATAGTCAGGTACTTGCTCAATGCTCTTTAAGGCCGGTTTTAGCTGGAATAACGGTTTTTATGCCATTGAATCTTTCCAGTAAGCGGTAACTTCCTTTTACATCCTCTTTGTTGATGGAAAAGAATAATTAATCGGACTCCAACTTTGATTATGCTCAGCCAATCAGAAGAGGATAAAGCCAGAGAGGTCTTAAATAGTTTAAAAGGCCCGGTAGATATTCAAATCACAAAAGATTCTGATGATTTTAGCACCCAGCTGGAACAATTTGCCCACAGCATTGAGAGCCTGAACGATAATATCAACATCAAAACTGCTCCTGTGGGATCTTCATCCAGAGCAGGAATAAAAATTGGGAGCAATATAACCTATAACGCCTTGCCCACTGAAATGGAGCTGGAACCTTTCTTGAACACTTTGACCAGGTTCTCTGAAGGAAATTCGGGGTTGGACAGCGACACCGCTCAAAAAATAGAGGAGGTAGAAGATGAAGTGGAGATACTCGTTTTTGTTATGCCCGTATGCCCCCACTGCGCAAAAGTGGTGGAGAGGGTAAACCAGTTCGCCATCGAGAACAGCAATATAAACGTTTACGTGGTCGATGTGGCTCAATTCCAGGAGATGGGTTCGGATTACAAGGTAATGTCTGCACCCACAGTGATAATAAATCAGGATATAAAGCTGGTGAGCCCCGAAATGGAAGAGTTGCTGGAGTGGATAGAGAAGAGAGATGACGAGCTCGAATATTTCGGAAAATTGCTGAAGGATGGGGAGATAGATGAGCTTAAAGAGATGATCGAAGAGGATCTGGATAAGACAGAGATGCTGGTGGAGCTATTGAAGAAGGGGGAGATAAACATCAGGATCGGTGCGGTAATACTTATCACCAGGCTCCTAAATGATTACCCCCAAAAACTGGAAGATGTTAAGGTCAGGGTCAAGGAATTGCTGGAAGAAGATAGCTCCAACATCGTACAGGATGCGGCACTGGTTCTGGGAAGGATAGGAGATAAGTCAGACGTGGAAGTGTTGAAGAAGTTGTTCAGCAGCGAAGATACAGAGATCAAAGATGCCGCTGAAGAGGCCATAGAAGAGATAAACTCTAAAGAGGACAGCTAAAATATCCTGTAAGCTTATTTAATTCGTAAAGTTTGATTACATGTTCGATTGCATTCTACATTCGAAAGTAATAAATTGTAAAAAAAATAGTGATTAAATAAGATGGAGAAATTACTTCAGATCGTACGGGAAGGAGAAAAAGATAACGTGGAATTTAAAGAGTATCTTACTCCCTTCCACCTTCAAGGAGATAGGTTCCAGTCACTGGCCTGCCAGATGAACCACAGGATTATAATGGGTAGAGGGAGAGCTATTTATGCTATAGGTGTTTCTGACTCCTGCCAGCTCAAAGGCATCGACAAATATCATTTCAATGAAACTATTCACGTGCTGAAGGGGATCGCCTCTGAAATAGGAGCTGGTGTTGATTCTGTTGAAGAATATAAAGTTGATGACGGCTTAGTAGGTATAGTAGAGATCTCCAAGAAGAGAGCCAAGGAGCATGTCCTCATAGGTACGGCAGGACACGTCGATCACGGTAAATCAACTCTTATAGGCTGCCTCATAACGGGTATAGCCGATGATGGTGACGGAAGCGCCAGGATCTACCTCGACATCTTAAAGCACGAGATAGAGAGGGGTTTGAGCGCCGATTTGAGCTTCGCCGTCTTTGGGTTTAAACACGGAGACGCCATGAAACTGAAAAACCCTCTCAACAAGGGGGAGAAGGCATGGGTTGTGGAGAACGCTGATAAACTTGTCTCTTTCGTGGATACGGTCGGCCACGAGCCCTGGGTAAGGACCACCATGAGAGGTCTTCTGGGCCAAAAAGTCGATTATGGACTGCTCACTGTAGCAGCTAACGATGGAGTGACCAGAACAACTCGAGAACACCTGGGCATCTTGCTTGCCATGGATCTGCCGGTGATCATAACCCTCACCAAGAAAGACATGGTCAATGAAGAGAAGATAAAGAAAGTTAATGCCGAAATCACCGAAACCCTGAAGATGGTGGGCAGGATCCCCATTTTCCTCCGGCATTCCGGGGATACAGAGAAAATAGCCAAGATGATCGCTGAGAAGGACATTGTGGTGCCCGTAATCGAGACATCCTCCATGACGATGGAAGGATACGACATTCTGGAGTCTCTGCTCTACAGGCTCCCTAAAAGAAGTCTGGTAAAAGAGGACTTCCTGATGTATATTGACAGGCTCTACAAGGTCACCGGTGTGGGAACCGTTTTGAGCGGTTGCATCAAGTCCGGCGAGGTCAATGAAGGAGATGACGCTTATATCGGACCATTCCACGATGGCAGCTTCAAGAAGGTCAAGGTGCAGAGCATTGAAATGCATTACTATAGAGTAGGTAAAGCTGAGGGCGGAGATATCGTAGGAGTCGCCGTAAAGGGCGTGAGATACGATGAGCTGAGGAGAGGAATGGTCCTGACCAGACAGAAAATAAATCCTGTTCAGGTATTCGAGGCGGATTTGATAGTCTTCAGCCATCCCACCAGAATAAAGAGGGGTTACGAGCCCGTCATCCACATGGAAACCATATCGGAAACGGTAGTATTCGAAGATATGGATAACGAGTACATGAAAGCCGGCGACAGGGGCAGGGTAAGGATGAGGTTCAAATACAATCCCCACTGCATCTTCAAGGGACAAAAATTCATTTTCAGAGAAGGCAGGAGCAAGGGAATGGGAGAGATAAGAGAAGTACTGTAAATTTCATACCTGCTCATAATAAATCAGTTCCCGGGTCCATCACTACCAACCATCGCAGTAACACTATTGATACAGTCAATGGCTGAACACATTTACTTGAAGATTAATATTCAAAATTTCCAAGAAAACCAAAAAGCAACAATTTAATCTAATATGAAATCCTAATCCTAAATAATTTAGTTTACAGAAAAGAAGTTGGCACACCATTATGGAGTTTACTGCATAAAGGGTGGGATGTAAAATGAGCCAGATAGAGGTTATATGTCTGGAACATAAAATGGTAGTAAGGTAGTATGGAAAGTTACAGCTGTTATTGCTTAAAGTTACGGATAAAATGGCGGATAATTTAAGTGAGAGATTGCCCCCATGTCCACGAGTATTCTTTCTGTCGAAATGGAGAGAAGATAGGCTGGTTATCGGTATGTATGCAGAGGATAAAGGTACCATGGAAGCCCAGATAGAAGGTTCAAGAATTTGGCCACCACAGGGGATATAGATACTTACGAGATCGAGGAGTTCGTTACCCCTACTGGGAGTTCGAAGTTCTGGATAAAGAGAGTAAACAGACCTTCTGCAAGATAGCCAGGTGTTCTGAATTCTCCACTTACACTCAATGCCTGGGATGTCCGGGAACCATCTGGTACTCAGGATCAGGAGAAAAAACAGAAACTGAACTGACCGATTGGATTACCCGAATACACTGTTTTAACTACACTGTTTCTGAAGTTTTTGAGAAAAAGCGATTGAATCAGTAATACTATTCTCTATTCCGGTTTTTCCAATAGTCTTCGCTATTCTTCACTACTCTTCACTACTCTCCGCTTTTTTGCTGTCATCCAAGAGGTATGAGAGACTTGTTGCCACTAAACTGCTTGCTATAAAGCCCGGGACCACTGAGTAGAACGGAATGCTCATTATAGTAACTGTTTTCTCGAATGTGGCGAAAGTGATCATGGTAACCACGAATCCGGTTATCATGCACCATCTGGCAGCGTGTTTGTTCATCCTTGGCCAGTAGATCCCTCCGATTATGGGCCACAGGAAGCAGTTGACCATTAATGACAGTGCTGCCCATATGAACCACGCCAGCAGTGGCTGGGGATTTAGGGCAATGACCAGTGAGCCGAAACCGACCACAAGGATAGTAAGCCTGCTTATGATTTTTATAGCTCTATCCGAGATATCCTGTCTATATATGTTCTTGACTATATCATAGGAGATGTTGCTGGAGGCAGTGAGAATCAATCTATCCGTGGTGGACATCACTCCCGCCAGAATAGTGGGGAGCAGTAAGATGAACACTCCATAGGGTAGAGCGTATTTGGCCATAGTGGGGTAAGCCATATCAGACCATTCCATTCCTGCAGTTTCCAGTGTGGGTATATCTATAGTCCCGTCGGCCCATGCAACCCTAGCAGCCATACCTGCGACGGAAGTCAACAATATGGCAAGCACTCCCAGAACGTACATCACAATGGGCCCATATCTGGTGTACTTCAGCTCCTTGAACGTTAATACGTTGTTGACGACGTGAGGGGCCACCATCAAGCCCAGGGGAACAGTTATTCCGAACAATGCTATATTGTAAACCCATCCAGCCAGTGGGACGCCTGCGGGGGCAAAAGGCTGGTCCAGATAATTTGCGAACATGAAGCTGGCGTCCTTTCCAAGCTGGCTCTGCAGCATAGGTACGGCGGAAAGCCCTTCATTTAAAGCAGTGAAACCTCCCACAGAAGACACTATTACAGGAACAGTTACGTACACACCAATAATCATCAACAATGATTGGAGAAAAGTAGTCCAGGCTGTAGAGAACATCCCTCCGGCGAGCACATAGCTTATGACTATTACTGCTGCTATTGTGGCCCCCATCCAGTAAGGGATTCCCAGCACAACCTCACTAACAACACCTATAGCAGTATATTGACCTATTAAATACACAAAACATGTGATAGCCGAAACAAGACCGGCAATAGCTCTCAAGGTTTTGGGGTCACCGAATCTGTGGGCCAGATAATCCTGAATAGTCAATATGGTCATCTTCTTCCTTAGGGGGTAGAGCTTGTAACCAATCAGGATGGTGCCGAAAGCCACAGCGAATGGGGGACCTATGACTCTCTCCCACATGTTGGCCCAGCCAGTGGTAAACCCCAGACCCGCCACACCGATAAGGGTCATCCCACTGAACACTGAGCCTATCATCAGAAGGCAATAGGTCCAGAACCCAAGTTGACCTGATGCTGAAATGAAGTCTGATATCGTTCTGGTTCTCCTTGCTCCAAAGTAAGCAATTCCCGAGATCACAACAAGATAAGCAATGAATACAGAAATCGCCAGCCAGTCCATTTAACTATCCCTCCATCTAATAGCCCATGCCAGAATAATGATCAGTTGAATAAGGAACGTCAGGACCAGACTAACGAATGTTATGGGTTGCATACCAAGTATTTCGCTCATGCGTTGAGACAGGGCAAAGCATCCATATTTAAGATTTATTATTATAGGTTATGAACAAAGTATCAGGTCATGAGTAAGATATCCTCCGCAGGCTAAACCTCCTGTGAGTTAACAGGCGACCCATCAAAACCACACATTAACTAAAAAACTTTCAGAATGGCCGAAAACATTAATATATTAGGACACAAACTCTCGTTATGGTAATCGGTGTAACAATGGTTAACGTTTCGCCGGGAAACGAGAAGAAGATATACAATGAAGTAAAACAGAGAGAGAACATCCGGGATATATACCACGTTTTTGGAGAGTTCGATTTCGTCATCATAATTGAGGCGGACAGCCTTTCCGAACTCAATAAAACTGTGGACGAGATTAGGGACCTGGAAGGCATCACCAAGACCCAGACCGTGGTCGGGGCTGAAATCTGATGATCGCTGAGGAGCTGGCCAAAAAACAGAGAGAAATAAGTATAGCCGAGTTCTTCGAGAAGAACAAACACGTATTGGGCTACTCCAACCCATCTAAAAGCCTCATCACCTGCGTTAAGGAGGCGGTGGAGAACAGCATAGACTCCTGCGAGGATGCAGACGTACTACCGGATATTTTCATCAAAATAGACAGGGAAGACAGCTACTTTAAGATAATCATTGAAGATAACGGGCCCGGGATCGTGAAGGAGCAGATATCCAAGATATTCGGGAAGCTGCTCTACGGGTCACGGTTTCACGCCATCAAGCAGAGCAGAGGACAGCAGGGGATAGGTATTTCGGGTTCGGTGCTCTACGCTCAGCTGACCACAGGAAATCCAGTAGTGATAACCTCAAAGACCTCTCCGGAAGAGAAAGCCCAGAGGATAGAGCTTTATATAAACACCAGGACCAACGATCCGGAAATAGTGAAGGAAGAGCTGGTGGACTGGCCTAGAGCTAGAGGTACCAGAGTTGAGTTATCCGTCTCTGGAACTTACATCAAGGAGAGAAAGCAGAGCGTTCTGGAGTACCTCAAGGAGACCTCTGTGGTCAACCCCCACGCCAAACTAACGTTCATAGATCCGGATGGAGAGATCCATGAGTTCAATCGGGTTTCAGAAGAGCTTCCGCATCCCACAGAAGAGATCTCCCCCCACCCTCACGGTATCGAGCTGGGGACCTTGAGGATGATGCTCCAGCAGACCGACTCCAGAGACCTTAAATCCTTTTTAAAGAACGAGTTCGTCAAAGTGGGAGACAAGACCGCTCAGGACGTTGTGGATAAGGCAGGACTGGATAAAAAAAGCAATCCCAAGAACCTCAGCAGGGAAGACATATCCAAATTGCTCAACTCATTCAAGAACACGGAGTTCCTCCCCCCACCAACTCACTGCCTTTCTCCCATAGGTGAAGACTACATAATGAAGAGCCTTATTGCGGAGTTCAGGGGAGAATGGGTCCAGGCAGTCACCAGAAAACCCAAAGTGTATTCAGGCCACCCATTCCTGGTGGAGGCCGGTCTGGTCTACGGTGGAGAGATCGGCAGCGAGAAGATGCGGCTTCTACGGCACGCCAACAAGATCCCTCTGCTCTACCAGCAGGGAGGCTGTGCCATAACCAAAGCGGTGGAAAGCGTCAGCTGGAGAAATTACGGGCTTCACCAGACCAAGGGAGAGCTTCCCGCCTGTCCTGCGGTCCTGATGGTGCATGTGGCTTCCACCAACATACCATACACTTCGGAGGCGAAGGAGGCCATCTCGCACATTCCGGAGATAATCGATGAGATCAGGCTGGCTCTTCAGGAGCTGGGAAGGAAGCTGAAAGAGTATCTGGAGAAGAAAGACAGGTTGAAGAAAAAGAGGAAGAAAGAGGATGCTCTCAACACCGTTCTCCCCCTCCTCGCCAGACAGATCTGCGAAGTCCTGGAGAAAGACCCCATCGACGTGGATAGAGTGGTGAACAAGATAATGGGCAAGGTCCACGTAGAGAGAATAGTTACAGAGAATGACGGTTATCAGGACGTGGCAGTAGAGGTATCCAATTTCACCCCCTCAAGAAAGGACCTCAAGGTTTATGAGATGTGCAATGGTGACGTGGAAGCGTTGGAGGCTAATATAAGCCAGTCATCCTATAATACACTGAAATGGGAGCTTTCTCTGGAGCCTGAGACTTCTACTACCCTCCACTACAGGGCCAGAGGGAAGATAGTCAACCGCAAACCCCTGATAGAGGGTGTGGAAGAGAACGAGCTGGGCGGCAGCGGAATGATAAAATCAGGGTGAAACAGGTGATACCATGAAGCTGGAAAGAGAGAGCATGCAGGCACTCATCAGCATTGCGGAAGAAGTTTACGACCAGATGAAGGAGGGGAGGATTCCGGAGCTGGAGATATCCACCAGAACGAAGCACAACATCTCATTCAATGAGTCCAGTGAGGTGTGGACCTACGGCGACAAGAAATCTATTAGATCGGCTAAATCCGTGAAAGGTGCCTACCAGCTGTTGAGAACTGCATATATCCTCGGCTTCCTTAAAGAGCAGTTGAACCACAACAAGTCATCCACCCTCAGAGAGCTCTACTACATTTCGGAGAACTGGGATAAAGGGAAATTCAGTGAGCAGCAGGAGAGCGACCGCCTCATAGAGGACCTGGAGATCCTCACCAACTATCAGAGAGAACACTTCCACATCAGGCCCGAAGAAGATGGCGCCACCATCCTGGGCCCCCTGCAGATACGGGAAGAGACCAAGAGGGGAGTTAGAGAGATACACTGCCAGGACGACGTGGGTGAAGCAGGATACCAGATACCGGTCAATGTGGATAAGACGGAGTTCGTAGATCATGATGCTAAGTTCGTTATCGCTATAGAGACCGGCGGTATGAGGGACAGGCTGGTAGAGAACAATTTTGATCAGGACTACGATTCCCTCATCGTCCACCTCAAAGGACAGCCCGCCAGAAGTACTCGAAGGCTGTTGAGACGGTTGAACAAAGAGCTGGACCTCCCCGTAGTGATATTCACGGATGGGGACCCCTGGAGCTACAGAATATTCGCCAGCATCGCCTACGGCTCCATCAAATCCGCCCACCTCTCAGAGTACATCGCCACTCCCTCCGCCACCTTCATAGGAGTAATGCCCTCCGATATCGTTCACTACGATCTGCCCTCTGATAAATTGACGGATAAGGATATACGGGCTCTGAACTCCATTCTGACCGACCCTCGGTTTGACAGCGATTTCTGGAAAAAAGAAGTGAATATGCAGCTGGAACTCAACAAGAAGTCAGAGCAACAGGCCCTCGCCAAGTACGGTCTGGATTATGTTACTGATACTTATCTGCCGGATAAGTTGAGTGAGTTGGGGATTATCTGATTTTATTATTCTTTATTGAGGTTCTATATCTACCCACGCATTGCGTTTTTCACTGTACTCCCATGACCTCTCTGGAGCTTCTACCCGGACATTTTTCATGACCACATAGTATTTTCCAGGGCTTACCAAGTCTCCGCTACTATTTCGTTGATCCCACACGTAGGAATAAGTTATCTCCTCCCCAGGCTTCAATTCAATTTTTTTATTGCCCGGAGGAAAATGGTGCGTTACCTCTCCAAAAGATTCTTCTATCTCCAGTTCAGGGGGAAATGGACTTAAACTGAGTTTTTGTGTCCCCTCATTTCTGAAAGTAAAATTTATTTGAACTTCTTTGCCGCTTGGAACGTAGTATCTAGAACCATCTATTTCCAGTGGAGGCGACCCAGGAGAGATAACATGTTCGGGAGTTTTTTCTACTTGCATAGAAGTCTCTTCTGCAACCTGAGAAGACTCCTTTTGAGTGGTATTTGTAATAGATTCTTTTGGTAGCGAATTATTATAATCTCCGTTCTGCACGCAACCAATCGAAAGTAAGGCGAGTAATATAACCAATACTATCTCTATTCTCAATGTAATCCCTCCTACTCCTTATCAGATTTTTATTTAAAGCTTCTTACAAGTTATCAAAAATAAAAATAAAACAATAGAAAATTACCAAGTTATCAGTCTACCCACGTATAATATGCATAAGCATCTCCTTCTATTGAATGAGACTCATATATTGGGCACGAACCCTGAGGTGCTTCCCACCATTCCGACCACTTGTTCATCCCACCATACGAACAAAACCCTTCGGGGATTAGTGGTTGGTGGAGCTACTTAGAATGTATTCCCAGTCGATTATTCTCTCTCCAAATTGGTATTCTGGGGGTGGTTCTCCCTCTCCATGCAACACGAATTTCATTCTGCACCCACATTTTGGGCAGTTAGGTGCCCATGGCTTAACGAAATCATTGATTTTTTTTTCTGGGCTATAATTACCATGCCCAGTAATCTCTTGAACTTCTTCTTTAATCCTCTGCTGTAGATGCCGTAGTGCCTTATGGTCTTGAAGTTCTTGTCAGGGATATGATCCACCACTGCTGACATGAATTCTTCTACGGACATAGTCACCCATTGCTTTTTCTTGTCGTCATCTATGTACCAGAAGGTAACCTTCTCACCATCATAAGAACTGATTCTGCTCTCAGCAACCGCAGGATGCCTGATATACCTTCCAATTAGGTCATCATCCCCTTCTTGTTGTAGATGGTGTCCCTAGCCCTCACATAGAAACCATCCGGATACTTCCTGAACATGCTTGCCACTAAGCTCTCATAAGCAGACAGCATCTCTCCCAGTTTGTTAAGTAACTTATCCTGCCAAGACTTCCTCAGCATCTCGTAAGGAAAGTAGTTAACATCCACCCACTCACCATTGGGCTTGAACCCACCCTCAGTAACCAAGCAATGAAGGTGAGGATTGAACTTCATGTCCTTTCCATAGGTATGAAGAGCAGCAATCACTCCTGGAACAGCTTTATAGTGCAACTTCCTCTCCACCACATCTGCTATGGCAGTGATGGCAAGATCCATCAACAACTTCAGCAGGTTCCTATCCTCATAAAAGAGAGGCCAAAGAACGTTTGGCATGGTAAGGACTACATGCCTGTGCTTAACATTGAAAGTCTTTCTGGCAATGCTGTCAGCCCACTTATCAGTGAACTTCTTACCACAATGAGTGCAGATGCGGGAATTACAACCAAAATGGATGACCTTGAACTCATTGCAGTTAGGGCACTCATACAAGTAGTAGCCTCTATTACCACAGGTGAGCATCTTCTCCACCCCATCAACCGCATCAGGTCGGAGTTCATCTCCGTATCCGTATTTGAAGACCTCCCAATTATGATTGTGGGAAAAGATGTGATTTATACTGATTCTTTCATTCTTCTCAGAAGAATTTATATGTGGTTCAGCTAAGGTAGTACTTGGTGTTGTCTGCACAAACAACACCAGGGGTTGCTTACCTAAATGTTTTGGGGCAACCCCTCCAAAATCTATAGTTTATACTACAGTAAAAAATTCCAAGATTTAGGCGAAATGTCTTTAATATGCAAGGCACTATTACTACTGAGGTATTAAAAATGGCGAAATTACGTCTGCCTATAATCGTTGAAGTGGATGAGGATGGATACTACATAGTGAGTTGCCCAGTATTCAGGGGCTGTCATTCCTACGGCGAAACCGTAGATGAGGCACTGGAGAATATAAAAGAGGTAGTTGATATGTGCCTCGAAGAGACCGAGGAAGAGGAGCTCAATAAGTTCGTAGGATTCAGAGAATTGGAAATAGCTTAAATGTCTAAACTCCCTGTAATTAAAGGCAAAGACTTCGTAAAGTTTTTGGAGTCCATAGGTTTCAAGGTTATCAGGACAAGAGGCTCTCACGTAAGGATGAAATCAGACGATGGCAGAGTAACCACAGTTCCTGTCCACGGAAATAAGGATATACCCAAAGGACTTCTCCGAAAAATAATCAGAGAGGACCTGGAAATAAGTTTAAAAGAATTCTTAGAACTATACTCAAGGTATAAAGGAAATAAAATGAAAGATAAATGAACGAACTCATCACCTCCCCACTAATAATGAGGGAAGGTACCAAGTTACGGTGGGTCGTTCATGGACCCTGAAAGTGGTATTCTCTTCTTCTATATTATCGAACTGAATATCCAGGCCATGGCAGAAGAGGAATATGGTAAAGTAGATTATATTTACGATTACATGAGGATGGGAAGAATTGAGGGTCATAAATGCAACCTAACCGCAGGATACGAATGGTTTATCTCCACGCTGGTGAAAGAAGAAATATCCTGGGCAACAGCTGAAGTTAAGAATAAGATGGAAGACGCCCTCAAGAAATTCAACATCTAACTCTTTCTGATGAATGTGAAAAACTTGCAGACGAATACATTAAAAACAACATCTTTCCTGAGAGTTATAGGAGTGACGCACTGCACGTTGCCATAGCCGTAACCAATGATATTGACTATCTTATCAGCTGGAATTTTAAGCATCTGGTTAAAGTGAAAACCAGAAGAATGGTCAACTTAACAAACGAGATGCTCGGATACGGACACATAGAAATAATTGCGCCACCTGAACTCTGAAGAATATTTAATAAATTAAGTTTATAGTGGATAAAACCTGACAATAGAAATCAATCTTTAATCGCAAATCTTTTTTAATGTATTCTTAAAGTTTGGTTAGATGATAACTGTGGCCAACTACTGTGTTGGGTGCGCTTTCTGTATGCTGGTGTGTCCGGAAGAGGCTGTTCAGGTTTTGGGGCGTCCGGAGTTCGACATGGAGAAATGCAATGAGTGCAAGAGATGTGTGAGGAATTGTCCTGTTGAGGCTATAAGGTTCGTGGAAGAATGAAGGTTGCGGTTATTGGGGCAGGATTGGGCGGTTTGACCTCAGCGGCTATTCTATCTCAAAACGGGTATAATGTGGATGTCTACGAGAGGCTTCCCTTCCCTGGCGGCAGGTTCACCAGCATAAACTACAAGGATTATCAGATATCTACCGGAGCTCTTCACATGATCCCCCACGGCAAGAGAGGTCCCTTAGCTCAACTGTTGAAGCAGGTGGGAGCTGAGGTGGAGATCGAGGACTCCAAACCAAAAGGCGAGGCTCTGTGGAAGGGCGAGGTTTGTTCCTTAAGGAGAAAAGACTTCCCTCTCAGTTCAAAAATAAAGCTGGGTCAGTGGACTTTGCTTTATAAGGCTCTCAGACTGGACAGGTCACTGGATAAGTTCGAAGATGGTCTTGATCCGTTCACCGCCAATTTTCTTCGCTCATTCCTGGGGTGGTCCCTGAGCGTTACTTCTTCGGACCTCAAGTTCTCCAAGTTCCTGTCCATTGGCCAGAAGCTCGAAAAATACAAGGGCCCCGGAGTACCGGTGGGCGGGTGCAAGTCGGTTACCGATTCCCTGCTGGATGTCATCAAGAGCAACGACGGAATCGTCTCCCTCAACAGGAAAGTGGAAGGGATACTATCAAATGATTACACCGTCAACGGGTTGAAGGTCAGGGGTCAGAACAGGTATTATGATGTGGTCCTGTCCAATCTGGGTCATGAAGCAACCGCCAAATTGCTGGACGATAATGAGTACAGACAGCAGGTGATCGATCTGGAAGCCAGCAGCGGCATCAAGTTCTCCATCAGTATTGACGAGCCTTTTGTGGGTCATAACGGTATCCTGTTTACTCCCGAGCTGGAGAGGATCTCCGGGTTGAACGAGGTCACCAACACCGACCCCAACCTCGCCCCTAAGGGTAAGCACCTGTTGATGGCTCATCAGCCCACCCTCACTTCCAACCTCAAATACGAGATATACTCCGGGTTGAACGAATTGAAAAACATACTCAAAAAATATAAATATGAAGTAATCGCAATTCAGAGTTACAGCAACGGATGGCCCGTCAATAGAGTTAAAGCGGGCAGTGATGTGGGCAACAAAACCCCTTACAAAAATCTATACGTTGTGGGTGACGGTGCCAAGGGAGATGACATTGAGGTCGACGGTATCGCCATCGGCATTAGTAATCTTATGAGGGATCTGCTTTGAATAATAGTATTGTTCTGCGGGACGTGAAAAAGAGTTTTGGGTCGTTCAAAGCTCTCAACGGTATAAATCTCGAAATCGAGGGTAACACGTCGTTAGCCCTGCTGGGACCAAATGGCGCAGGCAAGACAACTCTTTTAAAGCTCATCAGCGGTATCACCAAGCCCACAGACGGCGAGATAACGGTTTTTGATCACCAGCCATGGAAGTTCTCCAAAGATCTCAGAAAGAAGATGGGGATGGTATCCCATAACCCGTTCCTCTATGGTGAGCTCACCGCCAACGAGAATCTCACGTTCTACGGTAAAGTGTATGAAGTGAAGGACCTCCTGAATAAAATAGATGAAGTGCTGTCCAAAATGGGGCTCAAGCGGAGGAAACATACTCAGGTTAAATCCTTTTCGCGGGGCATGAAGCAGAGATTGTCCATCGCAAGAGCCCTGCTCAACAACCCTGAACTACTTATTCTGGATGAGCCTACCAGCGGTCTGGATATTGTGGGAAGGAAAGAGCTACTGGAATATCTTGAAGACTATAAAACCAATAGGACAGTTCTGCTGGCCACACACGACCTGGAAGAGGCCAAAATCTGTGATAATGTGGCTATAATAATAAGCGGAGAGATAGTTCACTTCTCCTCAATGAGCGAGCAGATAGAGGATACCTACATGGACCTGGTTCAGCCAAAGGTGGTGGAGTAAAGGTGGTGGAATGAGCTTTCTGGAAGTGGCCAAAAAGGACCTCAAGATAGAGTTCAGGACCAAGAACACCATCAACCTCATGATCCTCTTCGCTCTTATAACCTCTATAATGTTCAGCATAGCCATGCCCATAGGTGTCCGTGAGGACTTACCTCCCTCTCTATTCTCCGGATTGCTGTGGCTGGTATTCCTCTTTGTGGGTATGCTGGGCTACGGCAGAGCCTTCTTGAGGGAAGTGGAGCTGGAAACCCTTGAAGGGCTCAAACTCTCACCATTAACTCCCAACGATATTTTGCTGGGGAAAATCGGATACAACCTGGTCATCATGCTGTTGATGGAGGCCATAGTCCTTCCCATCTTCATTGGACTATTCGACCTCCAGATCGCCAATCCATTAATGGCCATTGTCGCCGTAACCCTGGGAAATACAGGATTCGTAATAGTTGCTTCTTCGCTTTCCATTCTGGTGTTGAACTCCAGAGCAAGGGAGCTGCTTCTGCCCATAATCATGTTCCCCATAATCTTTCCCATAATCTCCTCCACCATCCAGGCGCTATCCCTCTCCATGCAAGGAGCAAGTATTGGAGATATTCAACCCTCTATGACACTGATAATCTCTTTCAGCGTCATTATGTTCATTATAGCCTTAATAACCTCGGATTACTCCTTTTCAGAGTAAATAATCTTTATGGGATTTGAAAAATGGCTTACCACAACAGTTAACCTAAAATCCCCATCTATAGCTGATACAGCCAAGTAAGCAAGGAAAGCAGAATTAATAAAAATAAAAAAGAAATTAGAAACTTAGAAATTTTTCTTTCCTTTTTTGAACTTCTTATTCTTGTTTTGACCCTTATTGGGTCTTTCGTTAAGAAGTTCTTCAAATTCTTCGTCCGTTATGGGGTCAACGCTTACCACGTCTTCAAAGTTTCTGGCCCTCTTCAATTTCATCTACCTTGAAACTTTTTAACTTATTAATGGTAAAGGGGATATATATCATTTCCCCTAAACCAGTGATTAGATTTGCATGGTTGGAAGGGATAGCAAAAATATTTTAACCCAAACAAAACACTCACAACCCTAAAACCCTCATGGTGACAAAATGATTCCCGCTAATTACTCGCCCAAAGATGTTGAAGAAGAGGTAAAGAAATTCTGGAAGAACAATAGTATATACGAGAAGTCAAAAGGCGGCAAAGAGAGATTCTTTTTCGTCGACGGCCCACCCTATCCCACCGGCAGAATTCACTTAGGTACCGCGTGGAACAAGATAATTAAAGACGTTATTTTGAGATACAGGAGAATGAGGGGTTATGCTGTCCTGGATACTCCCGGATGGGATATGCATGGTCTGCCGGTAGAAGTCAAGGTAGAGAACGAGCTGGGCTTCGAGACCAAGACAGATATAGAGAAATACGGTATTGATACTTTTGTGGAGAAGTGCATGAACTATGCTGTAGACAACATGCACACCATGACAGAGCAGTTCAAGGAGCTGGGAGTGTGGATGGACTGGGATGACCCCTACATGACCATAAAGCCGGAGTTCATAAATGCTGCCTGGTGGACCATCAAAAGGGCTTACGATCAAGGCCTTTTGGAGCAGAAGAAGATGGTGGTAAACTGGTGTCCCAGATGTGAGACCGCTCTGGCAGACGCCGAAATCGAGTACTGGGATGAAGAAGACCCCTCCATATACGTTAAGTTCCCTATAAATGAAGATACTTTTATCGTTATCTGGACCACAACCCCCTGGACCCTCCCGGGGAACATGGCGGTCGCAGTCCACCCCTCACTGGAATACGGCAAGTTCAAGGCCGTCAAGGACGGTAAGGTAGAGTATTTGATACTGGCCAAAGAGCTTGCCGACTCTGCCCTGGAAAAAGGCGGTTATGACTCCTGGGAGCTGGTAGAAACATACCTGGGCGAGGATCTGGTGGGAACAACATACAGCCACCCACTGGAGGAAGAAGTTCCCATCCAGCAGAAATTCCAGCATCAGGTTTATATGGCCGATTTTGTCTCTGCAGAGAACACCGGCTGTGTGCACATAGCTCCTGGTCACGGACTGGAGGATTACGAGCTGGGGATGCAGGAAGGTATAGAGGTATTCAACCCAGTTGACGACAGGGGAGAATACACCAGCGAAGGCGGTAAATATGCAGGAGAGTTCGTGAGAAAGGCCAATGAATCTATTATGGATGACCTTCAGGATAAGGGTCTTTTAATGGTCAAGGAATCCATTGTCCACCGCTACGGCCACTGCTGGAGATGTAAGAACCCCATCATCTACCGCGCCACCGAACAGTGGTTCCTCAAGGTCTCCGAAATTAAAGAGGATATGCTTTCGGAGATAGATAAAGTGAAGTGGGTTCCCGTGTGGGCGGGGATGTCACGCTTCAAGGACTGGGTATCCAATGCCAGAGACTGGTGTATCAGCAGGCAGAGATATTGGGGTATTCCCTTGCCCATATGGAAGTGCCAGAGTTGCGGCAACCTCAAAGTGATCGGAGATGTGAACCATCTGGACTGGAAGGACGATCTGGACCTGCACAGGCCCAATGTGGATTCCATCACCTTTGAGTGCGAGTGCGGTGGAGAGATGCGCAGGGTAGAGGACGTGTTCGATGTGTGGTTCGACAGCGGAGTGGCTTCCTGGGGAACCCTCAAATACCCGCTGGAAGATGATGGGAGATTTAAAGAGCTGTGGCCTGCCGACTTCATTACCGAGGGACATGACCAGACGAGAGGATGGTTCTACTCTCAACTGGGAGCAGGTCTAATTGCTCACGGCAGAGCCCCCTACAGGACCGTGCTCACTCACGGATTCACTCTGGACGACCAGGGAAGAAAGATGAGCAAGAGCATAGGGAATGTGGTTGACCCCGAAGACGTGGCTGAACAAGTGGGTGTAGACTGCTTCAGAATTTATTCCCTATCATCTGCGCTGTGGGAAGACCTCAGGTTCAACTGGGATGAAGTGAAGAATTACAACAGGATACTGAACATCTTCTGGAACACAATTCGTTTTGCCCACCTCTACATGAGCCTTGACCAGTTCAAGGAAACTGAAATCAAGGAGTTAAATACCGAAGACAACTGGATCCTTTCCAGATTGGAGAATCTCAACAAACTGGCAGTGGAATCTCTGGACGAGTACCAGCTGCATAAAATCGTGAGGGCTTTCCAGTACTTCATTGTGGAGGACTTCAGCAGATGGTATATCCAGCTGATAAGGAACAGAGTGTGGGAAGAAAGAGACTCACCGTCCAAGATAGCCGCCTATTCGGTGATCCTCAAGGTTGTGGACAAGGCAAACAGGATAATGGCCCCTTACATGCCCTACTTGACCGAATGGATTCATCAGCACTTTACAAAAGAGTTCAAAGATTCTGAGGAATCAGTGTTTATGGAATACTATCCTCAACCCGTGGAGGAGTTGATAAACGACGAGCTGGAAACCCACATGGCTGCCGTGAGGGAGCTTTATGAGTCCGCAAGCAATGCAAGGCAGAAAGCGAACATAAAGTTGAGGTGGCCCCTCAGAAAACTGTACATTGAAAGTGACGACCAATCAGTTAAAAACGCTGTCTCAGAGCTTTCGGGTTTGATAAAGGGTCAGTGCAACGTCAAAGAGGTCGAGGTTGTAGAGGAGTTCCCCAAGACGGTCAGCCTCAAACCCAATTTCAAGGCCCTGGGACCCATCTTGAAAGAAAAATCCCAGGATTTCGCTTCCTACGTCTCTTCGCTCTCAGAAGAGGGTATCAAAAAAGTGGTTGACAGGGGAACTATAGAATACCAAGGGCAGGAGCTCAACGTATCGGAAGTCCTCTTTGTTGAATACTCGGTCCCGGATGGTTACAGTGTCGCCGAATTCTCTAAGGGCTTTGTCTACCTCTACACCGAAAGGGATGAAGAGCTGATAAGAGAGGGGTATGCAAGAGAGCTGGTGAGAAGGATCCAGGAAATGCGGAAGGAAATGGATTTGAACGTGGATGACTTCATAGAGGTCAATATGGACATGTCCTCTGATCTCCTGGAGGGCTGGCTGGACTACATAAAAACAGAGACCAGAGCCACAAAACTCGATTTTTCTCCACCACAGGATGGATATACCAAACAGTGGGACATTGAAGGCAACAAAGTGAATATCGGCCTGAGAAAGGTCTGAATTCTGTAAGGCCAATTCCAAAGTTTGATGAGACTGGAAGACTGGCTGCCCATATACCACCAGATCGTGGACGATTTCGGGTTCTCTCCACAAGAAGACGACGTATCAGCAAAGCTTATGCATGAACTGGGGAAAGACAGGTTGCTCGATGATTCCGAACTAAAGAAGGTGATGGAGGGAAAGCATGTTGCCGTTATCGGTTATGCTGTTCGCAAAGAAGAGCTGGAAAAGGCCAAAGCGACAGAAGGGGTAGTGATTACGGCTGGAAAGTCTTTGATCAAGGCAAGGGAAATCGACCCTCAGTTCACTCCCCATATTCACGTGACCGATATGGAAGAGCAGGAGCTTATCTTAGACATACAGGATGATTGTCTGCTGGTGCTGCACGCCCATGGAGACAATGTGGAGAGGGTAAGATCTATTGTTCCCAAAATATCCTCATTTATAGGGACCACCCAGAACAGGCCTTTTGACAGGATATACAATTTCGGGGGTTTTACCGATGGGGATAGGGCCGCCCTGCTCGCTCAAGAGATGGGTGCCAGCCGCATAACCCTCTATGGATTCGATTTCGGTAATGCGCAGGGCACGAAAGCGAAAAAACTTGTTTGGGCAAGTAAGATATTAAGGATTGCAGGGATCACATAGCTTATCTTAGTCTGTATCTCAGGGTCCAATGCAAAAACGTGTATCGGTAAATTCTTATTGGGTTGATTTTGATTCTCAGTATAAAAATAGCAAATCATCTCACATAAAAGAAAAACACTTAAAAGGTTTAAATTGAGTTCCAGTTATGAGGGTCTGGTTGGGTGATTTTGAGGATTCTGAAGCAGAGGACCTATCAACTATTCTGGAGGACATTGGGGTAAGAACAACCATTAAATCGCCACTGGTCGTAGATCTGGACTGGTATTATTACGCTGAAGATAATTTCAGTAAACTCAAATCCGATTATGAGGAGTTCAAGGGTGTTTTTGAGGAGTGGGAGCTGTACTTGAATGCCATAAGATCTGTGCTGGTTGACGGGATGGATATAAAGGATTTTGAAGATGGTGTTCTTCAAGAATTATCCCGATACCGGGAGCTTGGGAGAGTGGAAAGAGCTGAGGTACATGCTCTGGTGAGGAGCGTGCTGAATCTCAATGGTATATCCTATCAGGATGGAGTTATTCGGGGTGAGCTCCCCCAGGACCCTGTGATCAGGGCGTACATGGAAGTTGAAGACGATGTGGCTGAAGAATTGAACCTGCATCCGGAGTTCAATGTCAGCGTGGAGAAAGCCAACAACCTATACGCTGATGTCTTCGATGCTGCCAGGTCCATCGATAAATTAAAAGATATATGTGAGGAGCGGCCGGAGATTTTTGAGCTGTTCATTGTTGCTGATTCCGTTTCAAGTGTTCTAAGAAAGCTTGACAGGAGGAAAAATTTAAACGAGTTCATGGAAGAGATCTCTACCATCTCCAAAGAGGGGGCGGAGATATCTCTTTCCAGGAATGTGGCAGAAGATATTTTGAATTCCTTGAATGAGGAAGGACTTATAAAGATCGAGGAGGGGGTTATCTCCAGATTAAAGTAGGTCATGGGAGCTAAAGCTGAAACAAATGAAAGTCCTTCTGACTTCACCTTATTATCCACCACATATCGGCGGAGTGGAGATCCACACCATGAATCTTGCCAGAGGTCTGGCAAAAAGAGGTTATGATGTAGAGGTGATCACTTCTCAGGGAGCTGATGAGTATGTAAAGGTCACTACTGTTCCCACCATCCCTTTTCCCTATTCGCCTATTCCCTTTAAATTACCTCATTTCAGCGGTGACATCTACCACTCTCATGTACCCTCCCCTTTTTTCGCTCAAGGCGTCAACAACAAGAATTGCAAACCCCACGTGGTCACGTACCACAACGATGTCTTTGTTCCTCCCAAAGTCGATGGTAAACCTGTTCCCCGACATCTCTCCAAATTGATCGAGAAGGAGAATGTGAGGATTGTTAAACCTGTCCTGGATAACGCAAAGGCAATAATCGCCACCACAGAGAGCTATGCTCAAAAATCCCCGGTACTAAAGGATTACCTGCACAAGGTGGAGGTCATTCCCAATGCCGTTTGGACTGATGAGTTTACTCCGGGTGTTGATGCCGGAGAGAGGGAGAAAATAGTGCTTTATGCCGGAAGACTGGTGGAGTATAAAGGTCTTCCCGTTCTTATAAGGGCCATGAAAGGTATCGACGGCAGACTTGTGGTTCTGGGAGATGGAGAGGATAAACACATTTGCGAGAGGCTGGCAAGATCTTTGGGTGTGAATGCGGAGTTCAAGGGGAGGGTCAGCCATAATGAGAAAAAGGGGTGGATGAGGAAAGCCAGGGTCCTTGTCTTGCCGGCAATATCGAGGTTAGAGGCTTTTGGAATAGTTATGCTGGAGGGCATGGCCTGTAAAACACCTGTAATAGCCTCTCGAATACCCGGAGTGGAAGAAGTAGCCAGGAACGGTGGGCTGACATTCAAAACCGTAGAGGATCTATCCTCCAAAATTTCAGTCCTGCTGGAAAATGATGAACTGGCCTCAAGGCTGGGTAGAAGAGGGAGATGGATAGTAAAAAAGAAATATAACTGGGAGTTGGTACTCGACAGGATTGAAAAACTGTATCAGAGGTATGCATGATAAGAGTAGCAGTGATAGTACCTGTTTCCCCCCACGAGAGCTCCCAGGTAATCCTGAACTCTGCAAGAGAGGTCAAGTCCCTGGACTATACGGGATTCGAGGTTAAAATACTCTACGCCGTTGACGTCAATGGTGAGGACGAGCGGGCCGAGCTTCTCCGGGAAGAAGGCGTAGATGTTCTGGTGAGGACGAGCAGGGGAAAGAGAGCTGGAGCCATAAACGATGCCCTTGAATACCTTCGGGACTTTAATCCCCATTATATCTCCATATTTGATGTGGACTCCGAACCTCAACAAAATTTTATTCGGGAGTGCGTTAATGCTCTTGAGAACGATGAAAAGGCCTATATGGCTTCTTCACGTCGTTACATCTCCAATCCCATCAACTTTGTTTCCCGGACCATCGAAGCTGAATACTATTTCATGAACTTTTTGCTAAAGAAATCGGCTTTCAAGCAGTTCAACGGTCTCATAGGAGTGCATAAAGCAGATTTCCTGTGCAATAATGAGCTAAATGAGAATGTCATTACAGAAGATGCGGATTACGCCACCAGAATGCATGCCAGAGGATACAGGGCGATACTGGTGTTCAACACCAAAACCTTTGAACAATCCCCTGTCACCTGGATGGACCTTATCAATCAGAGAAAAAGATGGTACTACGGTGGTTTAGAACTGTGGAGGTACTGGGGAGCAGTAAGAAAAAGTGGGAGCAAAAAATTCGTGATGTCGTGGACCGCTGCGATGGTGTTTACCTACATTATAATCCTTTTCCTTCCCTTTATCCTGCTCTCCCCATTTGTCCTATTCTATTACTCCCGAAAGCTATCCCGAAGGGTCCATTTTTCTGTCATTGCCGGTCTGGCTCTCCACGTTATCGTGCTCCAGTATTCTGCACTTGTTGCTATTTCCAAATTCATTACCAGAAAAGGAGTTGAGTGGAAGGCCATGGAGAGGATGGCAGAGTGAATAAGAGTACTCTTAAGAGAGCTGGCGGGGTCTTTATCAGCATCGCCGTCATTGCTGTTATCTTCAAGGTCACCGAAACTGAGCTGACATGGGACATGGTCTCCAGAGCAAGGCCGGAGATGCTGGTATTTGCTCTCATCCTTCACTCCTTCTTCTGGTTTTTCTGGGCTCTACGACTCAAAACACTGTCTTCATACCTAGAACACAGGCTCCCCTACAGAAACGCTATGGAAATAACTCTGGCAAGTGTCTTCCTGGCATCCATCACTCCCTCTTCCGCCGGTGGAGAGCCTGTAAGAGTGAAGATGTTGTCAGATAAGGGCATGGGTGTGGGTTCAGCCAGTGCAGTAGCAATTGCAGAAAGGATCCTGGACGCTACCTTCTTCATGGTCGCTCTACCCGTACTTCTGGTGTTATCCGGGTTCTCCACCGATATTGGTATGAAAGTGGGGCTCATTTTTGCCGTTCCGGTAATCCTGTTCATCTTTTTCCTGTCCAGACTGGTCAAAAAGCCGGAGGGCGTTGACTTTATTCTGACCAGGATATATCCTTTGCTCGAGAAACTCCTGAAAGAGGAAAGAGCAGAGAGATTGAGGAACTATATAAAGAGAGAGGCTTCAATGTTCAGCAAAGCCTCCTTGAACCTCGCAGGACACTCTTACGCTCAGCTGGCAGCCGTTTTCTTATTAACTTCAGGTGTATGGTTATCAGAATTCCTGGTACCTTCAGCACTGCTGGTGGCATTCCATCAGGATCCCTTCATCCTGTATTCCGTCACTTCGCAGGTGATACTGGTTATGGTTTCACTGATCCCCATTACACCGGGAAGCAGTGGTATAGCAGAAGCTGGTATGTTTTATCTCTACAGCAGTTTCGTTTCCAACTACACCTTGGGGCTTCTGGTGGGTCTGTGGAGAGGGACCACCTATTACACCAACCTGATAGTGGGATTTATAGTTACTGTAAAAATATTTAGAACAAGATAAAAAGTTCGGTATTAGATAATATCAAATGTAGCTGATCACTTCTTCAGGACTGAGACCGACTTCGTTAAGCTTTTTCTTGGCTCGGCTGTATGCATTATAGTTATAATCCCCGCTCTGCCACTTGGAGTTTAAAGCTTCGTATTCAGAATTGCTGAGAATGGATCTCAACACGTTACTAAAGTCTCGTCTGTCTACAACCTCTATTTCCTCTCTGGAGGACATTTTTGAGTTATTGAAGGTCATTGCCTCGTTTTTCCAGCATTTCTCACATTCAGAAACGAGTATGGACTTCCCGTTCAGATTGAACCACATTTTTTGGAACATGGTGCCAGAGCAGTCACAGAACCCGCCAAAGAGAGGGTCTCTTACTTTTTCCCCCTCGAAAAAGTGGCTGTTCACTTGCATCTTGGACAAGTGCTCTATCAATATCATGACCATAATAACAACACCATTGTTACTTATAGTTTTTGGTTTTTGTTATTTATAATACGGAATTATAGTACTATCTTCCACAAATAATATGAAAAAAGAAAAGAAATGTGAAGTTTATGATCTGGACCATATCGCGCAGATTATTGAACTGGTACTACCTTCTTGACGCTGGGTACTTTTTGCTTTAATTGCTCCTCCACAAACATTGCGAGGGTCATCTGGGACATGGGGCAACCTTTACAGGCACCGAGTAATTCAACTCTAACTTCCCCTGTATCTTCATTTACATTGACTACGGAAATATTTCCCCCATCTCTGCTGAGTACGGGTCTTATATGCGATTCTACTACTTCTTCAACATCATCTTTGAGTGTCATAAGAGGTACCTCAACCAAGCTTTATTTAAAACTTTCCAGAAAATATAAGTCACTATAAGTTAAAGTTTTTAAATAATATTATAGAATTATGCCACATGTATCTTATCCAAATCCTTAGGGATATAGATTTCAGCCCCGGTATATCTGCTGAGATATTCCCAAATTTCATCCATCATCTTATATGTATGGGGGTAGATATGAATAAAGTATAACTTGTGGGCTTTACATGATCTTAGTAACTGTGCCAGGTTTTCGGGGGTGGTATGGTCTGTGGTCTGCGAATTGAAGGGTAAAGACAGCTCGTGAACTATTGCATCGCTAGGGATATTGAATATACTCTCCTGAGGATAGGTATCCCCACTGATTATCACTCTCCTCCCCCCACGCTCTATCAGGTAGCCTCTGCTTACAATAGAGTGCCTGGTATCGATGGCCGTGACCTCAAAATCCCCCACACCGAAACTATCACTCTCATCTATATCGAAACTTAATTTCTCCTTTAAGTAAGCGTACGCCTCCAGTAACCTGCTCACAAATTCGGTTGTTCCCTGGGGGCCGTAGATTTTGATCACTCCACCTTCCTCCAGCCATCTTGCCTTCAGTATGGGTAAGAGGTCCGAATTGTGGTCGGTATGGTTGTGAGTGAGCAAGATGGCATCGATATGGTTGACGTGGACTCCGGCATCGTGAAGGCGGAGAAAGGTGCCAGCACCACAGTCCACCAGCAAAGTGGTACCATTTGCTTCAATAAGAATGCTGCTCTGAGCCCTGTTCTCAGCCCCGTGCACGCAAGTTCCTGTTCCCAGAAAGGTCAGGTCCATCCTCTCACCTTCTCTTAAGGCCCATGAATTTGGTGAGGAAAACCCTGAAATCAGCATCTATCTTCAAGACATCCCTACCGCTATAAAGCAAGAAATCAGCCAGCTTCTCCCCCAGGTTCTTGCCCAGACTCTCTCCCTGTCGTTCAATGTAATCGGAAACAGCATCCTCCAGAGAGAAGTTATCCCTACCTACGTAGGCATAATACCTCCCCTCCTCAATAAAGGGCTCGTATTCCTCGTTCTTGCTCTTGAACTTCCTGACGTTCTTGTAACTTTCGAAAGGGGGCCCCATCTTTTTCTTTATGGCGGAGAGTTCCTTCACTTCGGTCTCAAAGATCAAGTAGCAGTTATTCCCCTTGACGAAATAAGAAGAGCGGATGGGCATGAATTTTCTCCTGTGTAAATGCTGCTGGATCTTCCTGCAGGCTCTATAAAGCTGGGTGTAGAGGTTGTCCTCAACTATATCCGGCTTTTCGAACTCCAGGAGGCATAGACCAGTTCTTCTGTGGCTTATCTCTTCCTTCAGCTCATCCTCATCAGGAGGTTTTACCTCTTCTTCAAAAAAGAAGTCTATACTTGGTTCCTCCACAAAAGCTCTGCATTTCTCCACGAACTCCGCCAGTTTGTCAATGCTGAGGTTCGCTGCCACATTCCTGTTCTTATCTACGGGATCCAGGACCAGAAGGTTCTCCTGACCCTTAGCTTTGGAGACATCGCCTTTATCCACATCCATTAGAGTGTCCCTGGTGAGTTCCCGGCACTCTTCTACGGTCCTCTCAAAAGAGCCATAGAATATGATCAACAGCTCACACAGATAGCCTGAGAGACCTCTAACACTGTATTCGGCACCATAGAGGTGGGAAGCTTTCAAGAACCTCTTTAAAAGCCTTACTTCATCTTCTTTTCCCTTAATCCTGTTTATAAGCCAGTCATTATGGAATGGAGTTCTATCTACAGCAGATTTTATTTTTTCAGTAGTTTTCAGGGAATAGCATGGGACTATATCCACCTCAGTTCCCTTCACCTTCCCGTGAACATAGGGATGGGCAGCATACCTTAATTCCACCTCATCAACTACATTCTTGCCGATTTCCAGTCCCCTCCTCTCCAGCTCCTGTAAAGAAGTTTCTTCCGGAAAAAGAATGAATACATCAATCTCCAGACTGCCCCTCAACCACGTGCCTCTGGCATAACTGCCCAGAAACCTGTACCGTAGAGGTTCAGACACAATTTCATCCAGACGCTTTCTTAGCTCCTCCTCAGTCTCTTTCGCCTCCCCTAACTCTTCTTCAGAGGGAGTTATGAGGTTAATAGCTTCACTTATAACTTCTTGAGTGGTCATGCCTTTTTTACTCACCACCTTATCTTTATTCCAGTTCAAAGACCTCTATATCACTGTATATTGGTCCTTTAGGCGTCAGCTCACTCTTCTTTAAAGTGAAATTGTTCACATTCATCCAACCGAAATCCTGGTTCAGATAAGGGTCCAGATCCTTCAACAGCTTTTCTCTTTCCTGAGAATTCATCTTCTTTACTCTTGCCAGGGTCGCGTGGGCGATAAATTTTTTCTTTTCTTTCTTGAAACCGAGCTTCTTCATCCTATTGTCGATCTGTTTTGCCAGATCGCTCATTTCGTCATTCCCTTCTTCCGCTCCTACCCAGGCAACTTTTATGTGATTGGGGGAGGGAAAGAAACCCACTCCCTTTACGTGAAGATCAAATGATTTGAACTCAATTTGCCCTAAAGCTTCCTTGATGGGCTCGACGCGCCTGTCCTCTACTTCTCCCAGAAATTTGAGGGTTACATGGATATTGTCGTTCTCCACAGTTTTAACGCCACTGCGATCCAGAATCTGTTGAACGGGAACCAGTTTCTCCCTTATTTCCGGGTCAAGGTCAGCAGCAATAAATAACCTCATCAAAAACACCCGACGGTAAAGAATATTAACCGGTAGAAATAACTTATGTTTAAATGAGTCACCAAAATACCCGCACCAATAGTATGGAACTCAGGTATCTGATACTCAAACCCCTGGGATACCCGCTCAAAGCAAGTTATAACGAGCATCCGGTTATTGATAACCCCAAGGTCTTCGAGAGGTATGCCAAAGACCAGTGGAAGGGTGAACTGGTATCCAAAGGTAAGATGCTGTTCGATATCCGCATGTTCCCCGATTTTGCCTTTGAAGTAGTTAATGCAGAACCCGAAAGTGGAGTAGTAGGTGAACCCACCGTAATCGTGGTTGAGACCCAGTCAAAGCCCTTTGAGACGGAACTGGTCAAGGACGTTACTATGGAAGATGTAGTGGGCCAGGAAGAAGCCAAGAAAAAGGGCAAGATCATTCTGGAGTTCCTCAAGAACCCCGAAAAGTTCGGGAAATGGGCCCCCAAAAACGAGCTGTTCCACGGTCCCCCGGGAACTGGTAAGACCATGACCGCCAAGGCCCTGTCCAACGAGGCCAGCGTCCCCTTCCTCTCCATCAAATCCACCAAACTCATGGGCGACCACGTAGGTGACGGAGCCAGAAAGATACACGAGCTCTACGACAGGGCCAGACAGTACTCACCGTGCATAGTGTTCATCGACGAGTTCGACGCCATAGCCCTGGACAGAAGCTACCAGGAGTTGAGAGGAGATGTTTCGGAGGTGGTCAACGCCCTGTTGACCGAACTGGACGGCATACAGAAGAACGACAGCATCTGCACTATTGCTGCCACCAATCGAATAGACTTGCTCGACTCATCCATCAGAAGTAGATTTGAAGAAGAAATAGAGTTCAGGCTACCCGATTACAATGAGCGAAAAGAGATACTGAAGAAGAACTTCCAGGACTTCCCGGTTCAGGTGAACGCCAACCTTGAAATAGTCTCCAGGAACACGGAGAACTTCTCCGGAAGGGATCTGGTGGAGAAGGTTATAAAGTCAGCTCTCCACAAGGCCATAGCCAACGAAAAGGATTCTATAGATACCGACGACCTGGTGGAGTTCGTCACCAAAGTGGGATCGCCTACAAGACATCCTCCCAAGAACATGTTCGCCTGAATGTAAAACCTGAGGATGGGCTGAGTTGGTGAACGTTCAAATCAAATAGTCAATTTCAAACCTTCAATCTTTTCAGGTTCTTCAATGATTCGATGTCCCTGAAGAAAGGGTCTCCCAGCACCACACTATCGCACAGGTGAAGGAGCTGGTGAATACGGTTCCTTACTTCTTCCATTTCTCCGCTTATGGTGAACAATTTTAAGAGCTCTTGAGAATATTCCTTTATCTGGTGGAATTCCTGTGTTTCGTTTACGCTCTGTCTGGCCTGCCTGAGCCTGACAAGTTTATAAAGATCCGAAGGGATCTGCCGACTCATCTTCTGGAGATTGAAGGTCTCCAGAAAGAAGGGGTTGCTTTGCATAACTATTGCCGCAGCTATAAGCAGTTCTTCATAGAACGGGCTGGGGAGAAAGAGTGAAGGACCAAAAGCTGAAGTCAAGGTTTCCGTTTCTTCCCCTGGCTTCATATACCTCTCTATCCACTCAATATATTCTGGATACACGTAATTGAACAATAACCCATCCGCATACTCTGAGGCTCTCTCCGTTATTAGGGGGCCGCTGACTCCGGCATAAACTGTTTCTGCCTCTCCCTTGACCTCTTTGAGACATGAGATAAAGTTTTCAAGGTCTTTAGCCCTTCCGGGTATCAACCCCACCGCGTATTTCTTTGAAGCGGTGATGATCTCACTGCAGGAATTTCTTGAAGTGGACAACAAAACACATAACTCAGCGCCTGTCTCCGGTTCAAGCTGTGCAGCAACTTCAATGGAGCTCTTAAATTGCTCCAGCTCCCCGATCCATATACTTTCAATCCCTGCACTCTCCGCAATCTTTACCCTATCTATAAGGTCCTTTAAGGGCAGGTCTCCGTTTATATTCAGGGATAGTCTCATTGTTGAGTTGAGTTACCTATTATAGCAAGGTAAGTTTTACTGTTTAGCTCCGTAGCCCCTATTGTTACTTCACCTTTATCTCCGGAGAACTTGAGGCGGTGGAAAGTAAAGCCCTTGAGCTGGTCTTTAGAGTATTCCGGCTCTTCCCATCCCTCCATACTATCCCTGTAATAATCAAGAGTATTTTTCACACTATCGTCAACAATATAGGCTTCAACATCCCATGAATCCGATACAGAGATATTGAATCCTTGTTCAAAATCTTCGGCGTTCCCGGTTACAGTTTCGGGCAGTGGCAGACCCAAAGGGGGATCATCCAGGCTCTCGAAACTCTGAGAGCTGTCGCTAATGCAACCAGCAACCAGAAAATCAGCACATATCATGACGAGTACCACATTCTTTGATGCAAACCTTCTAGTCCCCATTCAAATTTGATTAGTAACATTCCTTACTTATCTTTTTTCACTTCCCTGACACACCAAATAAGAATTATTGTGGCAACTGGCTAATCACTAATTGTAAGCTGGTTACTACTGTTTTAGATGATGTCCATTAGCTGGCTTAAAGAGTAAATGCCTGTCGCCAGAAAATAAACTCCAAAAACCAAGAATATTGTGATGGATATTCCGGATAATATCTTGTAGGATCTACTACCCCACATGGAGGCGGTCTTATTGGACGTTGCGGATACGAATCCCAGAAAAGCTACGTCACACATTTCGTGAGCAACTATGAACGATGCAATACCCAAAACTCCAAATAATATGGCCTGATTGACCAGAGTGAAGCCGATTGTCAGCCACCAGATGAGAAAGTAGGGGTTCACTCCCGTCATGGCTATACCGGAGACAAAACTCCTTCCCTTCTTGGCCTCAACTTCCTGCCCAAAACTCCTCATCTCCATAAAGGCCAGGTACAACAGAACTGCTCCTCCAAGGACCCCAATTGTCATCGTAATGCTTTTGGTTTCAGTTATGGCTACTCCAAAAAGGACTAATGCCAGTATTATGGGGATCTCCACTGCTGCGTGACCCGCCGAAACGCTGAGCCCGGAAAAAGGGCTTTTCCTTCCCTCAGCGATTGCAGCAGCTAATAAAGGTCCCGGAGCCATTACCCCACTCAAAGAGATAAGGATTACAGTCACCAGGAAAAGATGCAGTTCCATTGAGGCAGCCATAATAAATGTCATATTAAATATTTTGGGAGGGAGATCATAGTCTCTAGTGTACCTTCTGATCTCCCTTCCAACCCTCTCAGCAAGTGGGTTATCCAGATTTTTACACTACTTAATATTCCAGGGGTTAGTCAATTTCAATTGAGTTAGTCGGTCTTCGACTGACAACATCCTCAACACAGCTGAAGAGCAACTTTATTAGCTTCGCTAACCAAATGTTGAGCGCAGCGAAACACCTCAGTATGACGGTTTAACATTCTGAAGTTCATTAGTTACTCCTAATCCCCTCTCTAACTCAATGCTGCAATTAAGTTTTCCAGATTTACACTAGAAGATACATTAGAGAGGTATTGAGCGAAGCGAAATACCTCAGTTTGATGATCAATCTTTCTGAAGATTGACCGCAAAAATTAAGTTATTTACTATAAGGTTGCTGTCATGCAGTGGAAAAAATGGAGGCATATTACCAAACTCGATCCCGATAAAGAGAATCCTCCTGAGGTTATCAAGGCTGTTGCTGATAGTGGGACTGATGCGGTGATGATCTCAGGTACTCAGGATGTCACTTTTGATAAGGCCAGCTCTCTATTCAAATCGGTGGAAGACTATGGTATCCCCACCGTTCTGGAGCCATCCGACCCATCAGCAGTCTTTTATGATCCGGATTACTTATTCGTTCCCACGGTACTCAATGCACTGGATGGGGAATGGATAACCGGCAAACACGCCAAATGGATAGAGATGAACTACCAGAACGTAGAGAAGTTCAAGAAAAAACTTCAGGAGTCAATATTTGAAGGCTATATCGTGCTCAATCCTGATTCGGCGGTAGGGAAATTGACGAAGTCAAGATGTGATCTCACAGCCGAGCAGGCAGCCAGTTACGCTGTTGTGGGGGAGAGTATCTATAACCTCCCCATCATCTACATCGAATACTCCGGCATGTACGGGGACCCAGAAGTAGTGAAGGAAGTTAAGAGCGTTCTGGATAGCTCGACACTGGTCTACGGGGGAGGTATTGACAGCAGAGAGAAGTCCATGACCATGCTGGAGCACGCAGATATAGTTATTGTGGGGAATGTGATCTACGAGCAGGGTATTGATACGTTTAAAGATACTGTACCGTGATCAAATGAGACTAAAAGCGATCTGGGAGCTGCTCAGGCTGGAGCACGGCCTGATGTACGCTCTGGCTGTTCTGATAGGAATTATAATTTCTGTTGGCCTACAGTTCTCTCCTCAGGGCATGCTGCTGGGGGCTTTGACCGCCCTATTTTTGCAGGCTTCCGCCTTCGCCCTCAACGATTTCTTTGATTATGAGGTTGATGTGGCCAATGAAAGGACCGACAGGCCCCTCGTGAGAGGTGATCTGGAGAAGAAAACTGCCTTCATCCTTTTTGTGGCTCTGGGCGTATTGGGATTCATCTTCGCCTACCTTATATCCATAGCGGCTTTCATACTGGCATTCATCATAACTGTGGCCGGTTTTCTCTACGATGTAAAGCTCAAGGAGTTCGGTTTCTCCGGCAACATCTACATTGCCTTCTCCATGGCAGCGCCATTCATCTTCGGTAGTGTGGTGGCCACCAACACCATAGTCCCCTCTGCTGGTCTGCTTGCCCTTCTGGCCTTCTTTTCAGGTATCGGAAGAGAGATCATGAAAGGGATTGAAGACGTTGAGGGAGACGCGTTGAGGAACGTCAAGACAATAGCCAGACTTAAAGGGGAGAACCGGGCTGCTCAGCTGGCCTCCCTATTGTTCCTGGTAAGCATTATATTGAGTGTCTTACCCCCCATATTCGTGGATAAATACTTCCTGGACCTCAAATACATCATCCCCGTAGCCGGAACCGATGTACTCCTAATCTATACTTCTAAGGAATTGCTCGCCGGCAAATGGGAGAAACAATTGATCAAAAGATACAGGAAGAGAACACTGGGGGCCATGGCACTGGGGCTGGTAGGATTCTTCGTCGGCATATTTTAGTTAAGTCTTTCATTTTATTCTTAAAGCTTTAACATTAAACTTATTAGTAGACCTCGAGCTGGATGTTACATGATACTTAATGACGAGGAGTTCAGGGGCGAATCGGTTAAGTTAGCCGCTTATTTGATGTCCATTTCCGCCAGAACTGCTCCTAAATCGAAGGGAGAAGATGATATTAAGATAGTCTATGTCGATGGAGAAGATAAGGACGCTTTAGCTGACAAGATGATCGAAGAGGGTAGGAGAAAGATCTTCAAGAGAGATGGGGAGAACCTAAAGGCTTCTTCTGGTGTTATCCTTCTGGGAGTTAATGGTGGAAAAGCGATCAACCTCAACTGCGGTGCCTGCGGGTACTACGACTGCAACAATTTTCCCAAAGAAGAGGACAGAGTAGATGGTAGAGACTATAGGGGACCCAACTGCGCCTTCAAGCTGCTGGACCTGGGGATAGCAATAGGCTCAGCAGCAAAAATGTCCAGCATCTTCAATGTCGATAATAGGGTAATGTACACTGTGGGATCAACAGCCAGAGACATGGGGCTGATCGAAGGAGATGTGGTAATCGGCGTCCCCCTCTCCTCCACGGGCAAAAACGTATTCTTTGACAGATTAGAAGAGCAGAAAAAGAAAGAGAAAGAAGAGAAAGAAGAGAAGCAAGATAAGAAGGGATAGGAAAAATGATGGATTTTATTTCCTTTTTAGGGATGTGCTTCCAGGTCGATGAATTTTCGCATTAACAGGAGGTCCTTGAGCATGGAGTCGTATTTTTTGGATATGCGGTGCCTCAAGACCCTCATATAGACTTTCCAGTCCTTTCCTTCACTCCCCCATTTCTCAACGAATTTGTTGAGGGTGATATTCCCTTCGATGTATTGCAGCCAGTCTTCAATGAATTCTTTTTCTCTGGTAGAGAGACACATGAAACCATTTTTATTTCGTTATAGAAAAATGTAACGAAAGATTGGCTGGAGCCAAAAATTTTAATCATATATGTATTAATTCCATTATGCGCCCTGATAAGGTATTCGTTGGTTTTGCACTCCTCTTCCTGGGGTTAGCTCTCTTCACCATATCCAGCGGGGGTGATGTCGGGGGTGTCTTGCTTATAGGGCCCATACCCATCATCTTTGGCTCTTCACCCCAAATGGCTGTAACTGGCATAATAATTGGTGCGGTAATGCTCTTCATCTTCTACCTATTCCTGCGGTGATAACATGATCCAGCTGATAGCCTTGGCCATTATAATAGTAGGGATTTACTTCATTATCAGGGGGTTTACCGAGAGCTCTGAAACCTGGGAGCATGTTCCCCATGAGAGGCATGAAGATGAAGAGAGATGTAAAGGCGAAGAGGAGTATGATGAGCTCAGAGCAAGGAAAAAGGTCAAAGGTGGTGGAGTGATACTGATTGGACCTATACCTATAGTCTTCGGTGAGTCCCGTTATGCTGTACTGGCCCTTATACTTGCCATAGTGCTCATGGTCCTGGCATTCTTTTTCATGTTCGGGAGTAAGATGTAATTACAGTTTTCAGGTCATCTTAGACTCCGGACAGGCAAAATGAATTAAGCCCCCACGCATCATTCAGGTGAGAATATAAATTATTAAAACATTAAAACTAATGAGGTTTTATGGCCATGCTAAGTGAGAACTCCCTATTCATACAGGAATTGAACAGGATCCCTATAGAGAAATTGCCGGTGGAGATGGTAGAGCGGAAGGGTTTGGGTCATCCGGACACTCTTGCCGATGGGATAGCCGAATCGGTGTCTACGACTCTCGCTAACTACTATTTGCAGAACTACGGAAACATCCTGCATTACAACACTGATAAGATTCAAATAGTTGCAGGGGATGTAGATGTAGGATTTGGAGGTGGAAAAGTTCTGAAACCCGTCCAGGTGATCCTCTCGGGTCGGGCGACATCCCGGGTCGGGGGAGGCACCATCCCAATCCATGAGCTGGCTGTAGAATCCGGTAAAGAATACCTCAAGAGAATCCTCCACCACACAGATGTTGAGAAGAACTTTGTTTTCGACTCAAAAATCGGTCACGGCTCCGCAGAATTACAGAGCTTATACGGAAAAGAGCCTAAAGCAAATGACACTTCTATCGGTGTTTCTCACGCCCCTTTTAGCGAGACCGAGAAACTGGTACTTGAAGTGGAAAAATTACTTTCTTCTCACTCTTTCAGGAAGGATTACCCCGAGCTGGGAGAAGACGTCAAAGTGATGGCCAGCAGAAAAAGGGATAAAATTAAATTGACTATCGCCGCTGCGTTTGTGGCCGGAAAAGTCCCCGATCTGGACCACTACATTTCCGTTAAAGAGGATGTAAAGAACAGGTTACTTGACGCTTCTTCCCATTACACTGAGAGGGAGGTTTCGGTGCAGATCAATACAGCAGACGATTACACCAATGAACTGGTGTACCTGACCTTGACCGGGACGTCAGCGGAAGCGGGAGATGACGGTTCTGTGGGTAGAGGCAATAGGGTGAACGGTTTGATCACCCCCTACAGGCCCATGAGCCTGGAAGCAGCAGCGGGCAAAAACTCTCTGGCACACGTAGGTAAGATCTACAATTTGCTGGCATTCCTGCTGGCTCAAGAGATATATGAGAGCGGAAAAGTGGAGGAAGTTTACGTCAACCTCCTTTCTCAGATAGGGGAACCCGTTAATAAACCGCAGGCTGTAGATATAGGAGTGGTTAATCCTGCCAGTTTCTCTGACCTGAAAAATGAAATAGAGGAGATAACCTCTGAAAAACTGGAAAAAGTTTACCATATCACCCAGAAACTCCTGAGAGGATGTCTGACCGTTTTTTAATTTTAAAGATAGTGCAGAAAACTGAAGAGATTTTAAATAATAGAAAAAGGTTGCATGTTACCCTTTGTAGTGCTTCAGGCCATATAGCTATAGTAAACCAATAACATATTAAAACCTGGCAAAAGGCAAGTGTTATGATGGAGGATATGATGGAAGAAAAGAGTATCACTTACTTCAATACTCCGGGAAAGGATAACACAGAAGCCACATTGAACCTGGCTCTGGAGAGAGCCCGGGAACCGGGAATCAAGCACGTAATTGTTGCTTCTTCAAGTGGTGAGACCGCCACCAGAGCTTTGGAGATCATTGACCAGAAGGGATTGGATGTTCAGCTTGTGGTAGTTACCTACCACACGGGATTCCTTATGGAAGGCGAGGATTCCATGCCTCCTGAGATAGAGAACTACCTCAAAGAACAGGGAGTAAGATTTGTCAGGCAGAGCCACATGCTCTCCGGCGTAGAGAGGAGCTTCTCAAAGAGGCTTGGCGGGGCTTCAAGGGTTGAAGCTGTTGCCGAGGCCCTCCGCTCACTTTTCGGTCACGGGCTAAAGGTCTGCGTGGAGATAGCCATAATGGCCGCCGACAGTAGCGCAGTCCCCCTGGAAGAATCCATAGCGATCGGGGGTAGAGGCGGAGGAGCCGATACAGCTGTTATACTTAGGCCTGCCCACATGAACACTTTCTTCGACCTCCAGATCAAAGAGATAATCTGCATCCCCAGAGAAAAGAAAAGATAAGTGAGATGTTTACAGGGCATCAATCATTAACCACCCTTTAGCTAATTGATTGTATACCTTATAAAAAGAAAAAAGGATGTTGTTAACATTCGGGATTGCTTATTGCTCCTTGAGGGCAGACCTCTACGCATGAACAGCAGTCGTCACACTCGTCCGGGTCAGTGACATAGGCTTTCCCTTCATCATCAAGGTCGATTATTTCTTGGGGACATACGTCAATGCATTCTGCGCACCCATCACATTTATCCTGATCAATAGTTGATGGCATATCCCACCACTTCCATCTGCCGAGTTCTTTCAATCTCAGCAATTACTACTGGCATCAACCACAGTTAAATTTTTCGGATAGCCTAAAAAACGATATTTCAACATAAGGGTAGAAAATGACTTCTGCCACTATCACCGTCAAAAACGGTCTAAGAGTTGGAGAGCTGCCAAAAAGGGGTAAGTGTGGCCATATCTCTTTTCGTGATCATTCGCTTCTGCCGAAGTCGTCCTGGAACCTTTCTATGTCATCTTCGCCCAGATACTCCCCTATCTGCACCTCTATCACTTCTAAAGGTATCTTTCCCGGATTCTCCAGCCTGTGAACGCTTCCCAGAGGGATGAATGTGTTCTCCCCTCTCTCCAGAATGAAAGTTTCATCATCTACAGTAACGTTGGCTACACCTCTCACCACTACCCAGTGTTCGTTCCTGTGGTAGTGCTTTTGAAGACTTAACCTCTTTCCAGGCAGTACTGTAATGTTCTTCATCTTGTACAGACTTCCTTCGTCCAGTACGGTGTATGAACCCCATGGGCGGTAAACGGTGCGGTGTACAGTGGCTCTTTCATCACTCTTCGATTTCAGGATATCCACCAATTCCTTGACCCTCTGAGCATCATCTCTGGAGCACACCAGGATGGCGTCTCCTGTATCCACTACAATGGTATTCTTCATACCGATAGTGGCAATAAGCCTGTCCCCGATCACAAAGTTGTTCTGGGAATCTATAGGAATGTACTCTCCTTTAACGGCGTTATTGTCCTCGTCTTTATCCAGGACTTCATGAAAAGCGTCAAAACTTCCCACATCGTTCCAGTGCACACTGAGGGGGACCACTGCCACTTTATCCGTCTTCTCCATTAAGCCGTAATCAATGGAGATATCGGGGACCAGGTCATAAGGCCTTTCGGTCTCAAAAGCCTTTGCCAGCTCAGGCTGGTGTTTCTCACATTCCTTCATGAACAGACCGGCTTTGAACATGAACATTCCGCTGTTCCACAGGTATCCTTTACCCAAATACTCTTCAGCGGTCTTCTCATCCGGTTTCTCCACGAACTGCTCCACCTCATAACCACCCTTCAGCTCCTTCCCCGGTTTTATGTACCCGTAACCGGTGTGAGGTCTGGTAGGCTTGATACCAAAGGTCACCAAGTAATTCTTGCAGAGGGACTGAGCGGCCTCAAAACCATTTATGTACTTCTCATCCAGAACCAGATGGTGGTCTGAGGGCAATACGGCGATCTCTTCATCCTCATCCCCTATCTCTTTGACTGCCAGATAGATCGCTGGCAATGTGTTCCTGGATGCAGGCTCCAGAAGTATGTTCTTATCCGGGACGTTAATGTTCACATCGGATAATGCGTCCACAACACTGAATTTGTGACTTTCATTGGTTACGATATAGATGTCCTCTGGTTTGGAGAAAACCGATGCTCTTTGAACCGTTTTTTCAAAAAGAGAGTGACCGTTGAACAGTTTTATGAACTGTTTAGGGTAAGCTTCTCTGCTGAGAGGCCACAGTCTGGTACCGGTACCACCTGCAAGTATAACAGTCTTCATGGTTTTTATTAGTCATGAGAACATAAAAAAATTTCCGCGAATTCGCTAAATCCACAAATTATTCTGTAACCATTATTTTTTACATATTTTTACAAAATTATGGTAAAATTCCATTCCTTTTTCAGTATGGAAGACCTCGGGATGCCACTGGATACCGTAGATATTCTTACTCACATGTCGCATGGCCTCTATCTTGCAAATATCTGATTCTGCAAGCAACTTGAAGTCCGGAGGTATTTCTCTCACCTCATCCGCATGACTGGCCCACACCTTTATTTCTGGGGGGAGTCCTTCAAAAATATTATCGTGTTCCACGATCCTCACTTTTACCTCAGCGTAACCACCCAGGCCACCTTCCCCCACTTCACCACCAAATACTTTGGCCATGAGCTGATGTCCCAGGCAAACACCAAGTATGGGAACCTCCAGCTCCTTGAGATATTGATCGCAGTTACCCGTTCGTTCCAGAGTGGGTCCTCCCCCCAGAACCAGCCCGTCAAGGTCTTTAAGCTCCTCAACTGGTGTGGTATTTTCAACCAGCCTGGTCTCTACTCCTAAATCCCTTAAGGTCCTGTGTATCAGGTGGTTGTACTGCCCGTAATTATAGACAACGTATATCTTTACCATTCCACTCAAATCTCCTCGAATAAGTCCTTCTTTGTCAATAACGGAATGAACTCAACACTCCGTTTTGCGAACAATTCTTTAGCTCCTTCTTCTCTGTCCACCACAGTAATCACTGCTTCCACATTTCCCTTCAACTTTTCTACCCGGTTTACAGCCGATTGGGCTGAACCGCCAGTAGTTGTCACGTCCTCGATTATAATAACCTTTTCATCTTCATCGATATTGCCTATAACGTCCCCACCAGTACCGTATCCCTTTTTCTCCTTTCTGAATATGGCATAAGGTTTTCCTGTACCTATGGATAGAGAAACCGCAAGCGGCACTCCTCCCAGCTCAACGCAAGCTATTTTGTGGTATTTAATTGCTTTTTTCTCCAGTTTATTTATTACCAGTTCGTTTATTTTTGAAAGTACTTCCGGATAAGTGGAGGCGATCTTTATATCAACGTAGAGGTTGCTCTTTTTGCCTGAAGAAAGAGTAAAATCCCCAAATCTTATTGCTCCAGTCCTCTTCAACATTTCTATTAGAGTTTGCATACCTACCACGGCACCTCTTTTAGACCCAGTTTATAGGCTATGAAGTTGGTCAATACATGAAGGAAAGGGGTTATAATAAGTGCTGCGATTATTACGGGGATAGTGAACACTGTAGAAAAATCAGGCGAAAGACTTGCCGCAACCAGTGCAATGACCAGAAAATCCAGCTGGTCCACTAGAGGTAGCACTCCTCCTCTTTCAACTCTAAATCTCCTTTTAAAAAAACTACCCATCATATCGCCTATTAGCGCACCGAAGGACAATCCAACCACTATTCCTAAAAAAGATGTGTAAACAAGAGAAGAGTAGATATTGAGACCAGAAAGATTCTCCAACAGGAGCTGGAGGTGAGCTACCAGCAGCCCTCCGAAACCTCCTGCCACGAATCCTCTGATGGTCTTACCATCGCCCAGTAACCTTCCTCCGTCAATAAAGTTCCTGCCCAGATCAATGGGTTTCCCTCCTCCAAAGACTACTGCAAAGTTGTTAGGAGTATATGAAGGAAGGAGAAGCCAGATAGCAGTGAGTATAATATAAAGTGTTGTCATATAATTGGGATTATGAAATTCAAATGGCATTATTTGTCACATTTTTGTCTGCAATATATCTCTTTCGAATCAAAAAAGTGATATCTATTGGCCTTACATTGTCTTTACCTCCAGTTATGTCGTTATGAATTAAGTGTATGATGCGAAATTTTGATATACCCTTATAATTTCTAATTAAATTAATGGCATGGAATTTTGCGACTATAAGCATAAAATACGCATGCTGGGGGTTTACCGATGAAATTGCCATATAAAACTGTATCACTTTGTCCTGAATGCCTCAAAAAAATTTCCGCTGAAGTGTTCGAAGAAAACGGTAAAATAATGATGAAAAAGGCTTGCAAAGAGCATGGAGAATTCAAGGACGTCTACTGGGGCGATGCCGAGATGTTCAAGAGAGCGGCAAGTTTTGCTCACGATGGACCAGGAATCTCGACTCCTCACGTCAATGAAACAGATTGTCCCTACTCCTGTGGTTTGTGCAGCAGACATAAAAGCCAGACCGCTCTGCTGAATATTGTGCTTACCAATAGGTGTGATCTGGCTTGCTGGTACTGCTTTTTTTATGCTCAGGCTAGAGGGTATGTCTATGAACCCTCTATTGAGCAGATCAGAGAGATGGTCAGGGCTGCCAGAGATACCAAACCAATTGGAACGAACGCTGTTCAGCTCACAGGTGGAGAGCCCACCTTAAGGGACGACCTTATAGATATTGTAAAGGTCATCAGGGAAGAAGGAATAGAACACATACAGCTCAACACCAACGGAATAAGAATGGCTATGGAGCCCGAGTTAGCTCTAAGATTGAGAGAAGCCGGTGTGAACACGGTTTACCTCTCCTTCGATGGTGTGGACGAGAAGACAAATCCCAAGAACTACAATGAGGTCCAGCAGATCCTGGATAACTGCAGAAGAGCTAATCTGGGTGTGGTATTCGTTCCCACCATCCTGAAAACCATAAACGACCATCAACTGGGGGACATAATAAACTACGCTTCCCGGAACATAGATATCGTTAGAGGAGTTAATTTTCAGCCGGTCAGCCTGGTGGGAAGACTTTCGAGAAGAGAACGAGAGACGTACAGGATCACTATACCGGGAGCTATAAAGAGAATAGAGGAGCAAACAGAAGGAGAATTAGCCAAAAGCGACTTCTATCCGGTTCCCAGTGTAACACCCATATCCCATTTCGTGGAGGCGCAGACCGGAGTCCATCAGTACGAGCTAACCACTCACTTTGCCTGCGGTATGGCTACTTATGCTTTCAAAGAGGAAGGTAGATTAATTCCCATCACCAGATTTCTCGATGTTGAGGGGTTATTTGAGCACCTGGAAGAGAAATCCGAAGCAATAAACAGGAGCAGACTGAAAAGGTTCAGAGCATTCAAGGACATCATCGACCTCAGAAGATTCGTTTACTTTGATAAGGCTCCGGGAGAATTCGATATTAGCAAAATACTTTTCGATGTTCTCGTCAGACATGATTACACCACCCTGGGCAAGTTCCACATGAGATCCCAGTTCATCGGTATGATGCACTTCCAGGACCTCTACAACTACGATCTGGAGAGAGTTAAGCGCTGTGAGATACACTACGCCACACCCGATGGCAAAGTAATTCCCTTCTGTGCTTTCAACGTCATCCCCGAGATCTACAGAGATAAGATACAGGCAGAATACGGGGTTCCTATAGAAGAGTGGGAGAAAAAGAATGGTAAGAAACTGCGGGATGAGCTCTACAGAGTGGTAGGAAAAGAAAGCACCAAGACTTTGAGCTAAGATAAAAAATCATTAGAGAAACAGAGAAAATGAGGGGTTTCTTCATCGGTAGATTTCAGCCATATCACATGGGGCACCACGACGTGATACTGGAGATACTGGAAGAAGTGGATGAACTGGTTATAGGTATAGGAAGTGCTCAGGAGAGCCACTCCATCAGCAACCCTTTTACAGCTGGAGAGAGAATGTTGATGGTCTCCAAAGCTTTAGAGGAGATAAAGACATCCAAAAAGGCTTACGTGATACCGTTAGAGGATATTTACCGCAACAGCTTGTGGGTGCCTCATGTTCGTTCCATGACACCCCCAATTGATGTGGTCTACTCCAACAATCCTCTGGTGAGAAGATTGTTCAATGAAGCGGGATACGAAGTAAGAAGAACGGACCTGCGGAACAGGGGAGAGTACCAGGGTACTGAGATAAGGAAGAGGATCCTGGAAGGAAATCACTGGGAAGAACTGGTTCCCCAATCGGTGGCCAGAACCATTGTAGAGGTAGGTGGAGTAGAAAGGATCAAGGAAGTTTCGGGTAGTGATATCGGATAGCTTTTGCCTCGACCTCTCCTTCAAGGATAGATTATTCTTTAATGCCTATTTGCAGGATGGAGTTGTCACTGGAGCAGAGTTCAGCAGCTTATCCTGTAAAGATAGGTTAGAGAGCAAAGAAGCAAAAGAATTAAAGGAAGACATCAAAGATTATTTTCAGGGGTATAAAACCGAGTTTAAAGAGTATTGCGTCGAATTGAGGACCACTGATTTTGTGAGAAAGGTGCTAAATGAGGTCCGGGACATACATTATGGAGAAACAGTAACCTACGGAGAACTGGCATCCAAACTGGACAGTGCGCCGAGAGCTATTGGTCAGGCAATGAAGAGGAACCCCATTCCAGTAATCATCCCCTGTCACCGAGTTGTGGGGTCCAGTGGATTAGGGGGTTTCAGCTCAGGTGTTGACATAAAAAAAGAGCTGTTGAAACTCGAGTCCGCAACAGAACAAGATAGATGGTTATGATCGATAGGTATTTATGGGAATTAAAGGTCGCAGGCAGTGGGCTGTCCGTCAATAATCCCGTAAAGCTTGTTACCTTCTTTTGATGGGATTATTATTCCAGATGAGGCTTCCTCAATATCTTCGATTCTTGTCACGTCTTCTATTATAAAGTCGCCGAGCTCGACGCAAAGAAGTTCAGTACCATCAACGTTTTCCCATTCCTTATCATTGAACATCGCTGGTATCAAGTTGTATGCTCCATTAATATTTTCTCCCAGCTCTTCCCCATAATAAAGCTCTTGAATGGTGGCGCTGTAAAATTTCCAGTCCTCTTCTATCAGTTTTTGTCTGGAGAACCTGCTCAAGGAGACAATGATCTCCTCTACATTATCCTCTTCATGGATCCACCAGCAGTTAGTGCAATCCCATATATACTTGTCACCCGATTGTTTCAGCTCTCCTCCCAGCTCGTAATTCAAGCAGGGGTAGAAGGGGCAGAAACAGAAGGAGCAATCCTGGCCTTCGAAATGGCAGGGATAATACTTGCATTCATAGTTGGGGCCGTAGCTTCCATCCAGCGCACCGAAAGTCTCTACGAGAGTCCTTTCTCTCAAATCTTCAGTATTATCAATTCTCAAATTTTGCAACCATATCACCAACCGAAACGCCTAAAGAATCGGCAACAGGCTCACACTTCGCAGTCAATAAAAATGCAACGGGAAGTGTTGAATCGGATAGACATTCGTAATTTGCCATACCTTTAGCAATTATGACGTCTGCATTATTTATTTTTTCCATTGTCTGCGGAGGCAACTCATCCTCAATTATACCTATAGCCCCCTCACCATTGGTAAGCAGACTATCACCTAATTTGTCTATGCCTGCCAGTCTGGCGTCCTCTATTGTGGCATCGCTCAATATAGGCTTCCCTCTCACCACTACAGTCAGGTCGTGGGACAATTCCTTTATTTTCTCCAGGAAAAGAGAGTCCACAATAATCTCTCCGCAATTATCTGTAAGGTAAACTACATTACCACTACAGAACTTTTTAATTTTATCCATGTCATCAATAGTTAAGCCTTTCGCATACTGTTGTGAAAAGAAGCTCATGAAATCATCTTCAGCGACATCGTGTCCCATGACACCATAGTCAAAAGTATTTCCGATAATGGACGCTATGGCAGCAGACCTGAACCCATCATCCTGACTCTCGATATAGTCCCTTATACTCGGCAGGAAATTCATGACGATCTCATTCGACTTGTCCTTGACCTCTTTATAGGGGTCATCCACCCCCAGAATATCGTAAACCCTGCGATGCATTTCTGTAGCAATAACAGCATTGACTTCCCGCTTAGGATACCTTCTGTTCAAAACTTCCAGTGAGTCACCGACCGCTTTCCTTATTTTACTTTCATCATCAGTGACCATCCTGGATTCAGTGTATGTTCTGTGCAACAGGCACGCTGGACATTTGGGTGATATTTTCATTGTCAACAGTCAAACAACATCCTATATTAAAGATTTGCCCCACAACTAAGCTTTCGTTGGTTGAAAAGAGTTAACCATTATCAACATGGACACGCAATACCGCATGATTCCACAAAACATAGAAACCTGAATTTTGGTGCTCTGGTAAGATCGTGGTCATTAATACTATATACTATAACTTCCGTATCGGTTACTCAAATATCCTCAATATTCTCCACAACCCTCCTGAAATTGGTCTTAACTGGCACACGATGATTTCGCACCCGAGTATCGACTTACTAGGCATAGTATTCTTTTCCAAATTTTTCATGAATATTTCTCAATACTTCTTCAAAGTTTTCTTTAGAGGTTTCTATGGCCAAATCGAGGTCTATACTCAGTCTTTGCCATCCAGTTGGTAAAAGTAGTTGTACAGATGACCCACCCTTGAATAAAGGGTCTAGACCTTCTTCACGAAGCTGGCCAAGGTATTCAAGAACGTGAATGGCTTTGATGAGGTTTGTTTCGTTCAATGCAGAGGTTTCGATATGTTCTTGTATTGTTTCTTTACGGAAATATTCAGGATTGCCACATAGTTTGTCATTAAATCTTTCGACAAAACCTCTCAAAGCAAAGCTCCCTCCACAATTTCATTTAAAGTATCTTCAATTTCAGATGCTTTTTTTAGCCTTGGAATTTTCAACTCTGGGTATTTATCCTTCATCTTTGAAAGAAGGTTAGCGAACTCTTCATTTAGCCCTCTTCTCGATGCGTATCTTTTTAGTCTATCGAAGTTTAAATTTTTGTTCTTTAGGATGTAGTAAAGTACTCTACCATATTCATCCGGTGGATAAGGAAAATCTAAGCGGGTGATATAAAAATAGAGGTCAACGATCATTTTTTCTGGCTGGGGAAACCTTAGATTGTTCTGAGTGAAAGTCGCATAAGCATCCTTTCGCTGGAAAACTATCGGGAAAACTATCACTGGTTCCTCTAAAAGGGAGAAGATATCACTCATCCTCCTTTTGGATGGCTCAACTAGGGAGCGAATGTTGTTCTCCAAAAGTATATCTTTGATCTTCTTTGAAATTCGCTTCTTGTTTCAGCTCTCTGAAGTCAGTTACCAGTCCAATGCTGGTGAATGTCAGCATGAAGAACAGTTTCCTCATTGGTCCTTATATGGGGTCTATACCGAACTCGAGTTCCTTTAAGGATAATATGCCTCCCAGTCCTAAGCCCCAGATGGCGAACATTCCTACGAAGTAGCCGATGAAGAATTTGGGGAACCTCCACCAGATCTGCATCTTCTCTACTTTCTCGCCAGGACTTCGCTCAATGTGGTAGACCTATAGCACTGCTAAGACGAATGCCCAGATACCTATGAACATGTCGATCCATATCTTGGTCATCACCGCAGATACTGTAATCCAGCCCTCTGGTAAGGTTATGCCGTACTTTGTTTCCCATATGGTCCTCATTTGCTCGTCCAGTATAGCACCAGCAGCAGCGTCAGCACCATCTGTCTTCACCGTCAATCCCAGGCTTGAACCGGTAGCCATGGAATCGTCAACCCATAACGGTATGCTGGTCAGCAAGAAGGGCAGTACTATCAGCTCCACTAAAGCGAAGATCACGATGATTGACGAGATCATGACCGGTACAATCGGTCTTGCTCTTATGGAGCCACCTGTAGCGATGGTAGCTGAAACACCACAAATGGATATACCTGAAGATAGACATGCTGCCCACTCTCTGGTCATATTGAAGACTTTTCTACAAACAATGTAAGCGAGTGGCCACATCAGCAGGTATGCCGCAACTGTAGCACAGATACCGGCAATTATTAGACCGAAAGCTTCTCCTGCTGCTTCTACTCCCTTCAGACCAAGCTTGGTACCCGGACAGACAATAGCTATCTTGTTGAACCATTCTGGCCTTGCCGCTCTCTTGAGGAAATCTCTGGATTCAGCCGGCAAGAAGTCTACCCATGATCAAACCTATCAGCAAAGCAATAATATAGTGTGCTCCACCGAACGATAGGCTCCAGATCCCCAGTTCATCAGCTTCCAGAGGTGACGCCTGTATGTGTGCGTTCCTGGACAGGATAAACACAATAACTGTCAGCCAGTAGATTATGGTCCATGACGGTATTTTTGACACTTTTAGGGATTCGATGTCGATTACTCCGTCAAACCATATCGGCGTGCATTTTCATCCGCTATTGATTGCAATTTTTCGATAAGCTCTTTCCCCTCATCACCTTTGAACAGATGCTTGAACCTTCCTTGCAGCTGAATATAATCCTCTACAGGTCTCTTAGTAACTGGTGTTGCCCTTAAATCGCCATCAACGATCTCATAGTTGACCCACATACAGGTTTCCAGAGCAAGTTTGGCTATTTCAACTGTTTTGGAGCTATCGAAGCCCCATCCGGTAGGACAGGGGGTGTGCACCTGAATATAAGATGGCTGGTGCTGTGAAGCTTTCAACACCTTGTTGTAAAGGTCGGTGGGGTAAGCTACAGATGCTGTGGCGATATATGGGATGTTGTGGGCGCCAACGATGGAGGGTAAATCTTTCTTATAAAATTGATTACCGCTTGATTCTCCATATGGAGAAGTTGATGTATGGGCAGCGAAGGGTGTTCCACCACTTTTTTGGGCTCCGGTACCCATATAAGCTTCATTATCCAGGCAAATGTATATGATCTTGTGGCCTCTTTCCAGCATCCCGGATAACGAGCTCAACTCCAGATCAGCAGTTATCCCGTCCCCTGCAAAGACCACTACTTTACTGTCCTTGCCAAGTCTTTTTAAGGCCATCTCCACGCCGCTGGCCACCGCCGGAGCGTTATCCGAGAGGTTTATCACCGGCACCTCCCATGCAGAGCTACCATAAAGAGTGGAGAAGAATTCCAGACACCCTGTAGGTAAACATACTATTGTATCTTTCCCAAGAGCCTTCATAGCCACTCTAACTGCCAGAGCTTCTCCGCAACCGGCACAAGCTGAATGACCTGAAACAAAAAACTCTTCTGGGGGCAAACCGGCCGTCATTTGATCACTCCTCACTCTTGAGGTTTATCCACTCCACACCATCACCGTCTTCATCACCTGTCGGATCATAATTCTCCAGCCCGGATACCATTTGCTCAATGTCCTCTACTCTAATACTTCTGCCACCGAGACCGGCGATGAACCCTTTAACAGGGACATTCACAGTGGACCTTACTTCAGAGTAAAGTGGACCGTTGAATCCGTAGCTGAAAGACCTGTCTAAAACCCCCACAGCATTGAAGCCCTTCACCGCTTCCTTCAACTCATGGTAGGGGAAGGGTCTGTAGGAGCGTATCCTGATCAATCCGCATCTATCCTCAACTACATCCCGAACAGTCCCGCATACTGAGCCTGCGGCGATGAGAGCGTAGTCATAATCCTTACCGTAACACTCGACCATTCCATCTCCGTAACTTCTGCCGAATTTGTCCCCGAATTCCCTATTGACACTCTTAATGCTCTCCTTCGCCTTATCCATAGCCTCTTTTTGCCCGTACTTGAACTCCATATATTCATCCGGGGTGGCAAACGGGCCCAGAGTTAACGGGTTCTCTGTATCAAGCTTATACTCCAAATCGAGTGGGGGGAGAAAATCATCAACCTCTGATTGTTTAGGAATATCCACGGGTTCGTAAGAGTGAGTGAGCAGATAACCATCCATGCATACCATAGCAGGAAGCATGACATCCCTGCTCTCGGCTATCTTGTAGCCCTGAATAACCAGATCTAAAGCTTCCTGAACTGTTTCGGCATAAAATTGCATCCAGGAAGTATCTCTCTGGGACATGGAGTCCGAATGATCGTTCCAGATATTTGTGGGAGAGCTCAAAGCCCTATTCGTAACTACCATGAGAGTAGGCAGGCGCATTCCGGCTACCGAATGCAGTGATTCATGCATTATCGCCAATCCCTGAGATGAAGTGGCCGTAAACGATCGGACTCCGCAGGCAGTAGCACCTGCCATCAGAGATAGGGCAGATGGTTGTGATTCCACATTTATGTAATCCGCATCCAGCTTCCCTTCAGTGACAAGAGACGCCAACTTTTCCATGATGTGGGTCTGAGGTATAATGGGATTGGATGGTATTATCTGTGGTCTGCACAATGCAACTCCTTCAGCCACCGAGTGAGCGCCTTCCTGAACATCATAGCTCATCAAACTTCAACCTCCATTTTTATGACACCAAGGGGACATACTTCGGCACAAATGCCACAACCCTTGCAGTAATCGTAATCGGGCTCAAAGAACCCGTCTTCATTCAGGACCAGACACCCGTCAGGACAATATAGCCAGCAGAGCCCGCACTCCATACAGGTCAACTCACACTGCTCTTCCTGAGGACATACCCTCCCGCACATAGCGGGGAGAGAGTTATCCTCCTTGAGGACTTTACAAGCTTCCTCCAGGTCATCTTCTCTGACGCATCTTATAAAACCCGGAATGTCAACCTCTACGGGGCACCCCTTTACGCAGCTGGGCTCAATGCACTGCAAACAGCGCTGAGCCTCTTTTTTAGCCTCTTTTTTGGAGTACCCTAAAGGGACTTCTTCAAAGTCCTTCACTCTCTCCTTGGGGTCCCTCTGAGACATCATGGTCTTATTTTTCTGGTAATCGATCTCTTCCTTCATGATCTCAACAAATTATCTATAGCTTGAGCAGCTTTTCTGCCTGCTCCCATGGCAGAGATGACCGTTGCCGCTCCCGTAGCAACATCACCACCAGCATAAACACCTTCCCTGGAGGTCTTCCCCTCCTGATTCACTATGATAGTCCCTTTTCTTTCATTTACTTCCAGACCGGGGGTGGTCTGCATAACGACGGGATGAGGCTTCTGACCAATGGCAATAACCACCTGATCCACGTTCATCAAATAATTGCTGCCTTCAATGGGTTCAGGTCTTCTCCTGCCAGAGGGGTCGGTCTCTCCCAGCTGCATCTTCACCAGCTCTATCTGCTCAACCCTGTCATCACCAATGAACCTCACAGGATCATTTAGATTGAGGAAATGAATGCCTTCCTCTTTAGCCCTCTCGATCTCCTCCTCACGGGCAGGCATCTCCTTCTCACTTCTCCTGTAGATGATGTAAACATCCTCAGCACCCAGTCGAAGAGCGCAGCGGGCAGCATCCATAGCCACATTACCCCCGCCGATAACAGCCACCCTCTTACCCACTTTTATGGGCGTATCATATTCAGGGAACCTGTAGGCTTTCATCAAGTTGATCCTGATCAAATACTCGTTAGCAGAGTAAACACCAGCCAGATTCTCTCCCTCAATGTTGAGAAAGGCAGGAAGTCCAGCTCCGGTCCCCAGGAAGACGGCGTCGTACTCTTCAAGCAATTCATCCACCGTCATTGTCTTCCCTATTATTACGTCCGTTTCTATATTGGCTCCCATTTTTCTGACGTAGTCCACCTCTTTCCGGACTATATCCTTGGGCAAACGGAACTCTGGAATTCCGTAGACCAGAACACCACCCGGCTCGTGATATGTCTCATAAATGGTCACGTCATGACCCTTCTTCAGCAGATCAACTGCACAAGTCAAGCCCGAAGGCCCTGAACCGACTATAGCAACCTTCTTACCCGTCTTTTCCTTTATTTCAGGTATTTCCGCTCCTTTTTGGAGCTCCCAGTCGGCCACAAACCTCTCCAGCCTGCCTATAGCCACCGGCTCAAAATTTCTCTTGCATTTGGAGTTGTCAAAAACTGGCCGATAATTTCTCCATTTTCCAGTTTTTTTCCTGAGAGATGAGGCGGGTTTGGTCAACTCTGGCATCTGATCACCGAATTAATAACAAATCGTCTCACTATGGTCCTTATCTTTATCTTTTTCGTCTCCAAAGGCTTCTTTTACCAGCTTTATGGCGCACAGGTCGCCACATATGGAGCATGTCTCACTTCCGGATCTCCTTTTCTCCCATATACTTTTCGCTTTTTCTGGGTCTAGAGCCTGCTTGAACTGGGATTCCCAGTCAAGGTTCTTTCTGGCTAGGGATATGGAGTAATCCAATTTTCTTGCCCTTTCTTTTTGGCCGTCCTTGACCAGATCGGTGGCGTGTGCGGCTATTTTGGATGTGATGACACCTTCTTTCACGTCCTCTACGGTGGGGAGAGCCAGATGCTCTGAGGGGGTTACGTAGCAAATGAAATCGGCTCCATGCATACCTGCTATAGCCGCTCCAATAGCAGAGGTGATGTGGTCGTAACCCGGTGCGATGTCGGTTACGATAGGACCGAGAAGGTAGATGGGCGCGTTTCCTGAGAGGGATTTCATTGCCCTTACTGAAGTCTCGATCTCGTCAAGGGGGACGTGGCCCGGGCCTTCAATGATGCACTGCACTCCTTCATTTCTGCACTTCTGAGCTAACTCTCCCAGCAGAACGAATTCGGTGAACTTGACCCTGTCCCCGGCATCGTGGATACAGCCCGGTCTAAAGGCATCTCCCAGGCTGATGGCCACATCATACTCCTTCAAAAGCTCCAGTAGATAATCAAAATCCTTGTAATAGGGATTTTCCTTCTCGTTGTGGAGCATCCATCCAACTGTTATGGCTCCACCCCTGCTTACCACCCCAAGCAGTCTCTGACTTTTCTTGAGGCGTTCGATGCTGGTCCAGTTGACCCCGGAGTGGATGGTCATGAAGTCAACTCCATCCCTGGCGTGCTTCTCCACCACCTTGAAGAAATCATCTTCATCCATATCCACCACAACGTCTGCCTCTCTGGCAGCCTGATAAATGGGAACCGTACCTATCGGAATGTTGACCGAGCTTATTATCTCCTTTCTAATAGCATCTATATCGCCGCCGGTGGATAGATCCATAACGGCGTCAGCACCATATCTTTCAGCCACTTTGGCCTTTTCAACTTCCTCTTCAACATTAACATAATCAGCAGAAGTGCCTATATTGGCATTAACCTTGGTGGACACCATTTTACCCACAGCTCTGGGCTCAAAACCAAGATCATCATTCCTGAGATTATTTCTAAATACTGTAACTTCGCCTCTGGAAATGAGGCTGGTGAGTGTGCCTAAACCAATACCCTCATACTCAGAGACTTTTTTTAACCATTCAGGAGGTACACCTTTCCTGGTCATTCCCATTAACGTGTCCATTATAGGAACCAAATCTTGGACTGATAAATAATTTGCTGACAACCCACCACTCCAGCACCTATCACTCCAGCAAAAGATAAATAATGCAATATTATGTGGGGATATTGCATGACCTCTAATCCAAAAACCATCTCAGAGAAAATATTCTCCTCAGCCACTGGAGAAGACGTCAAAACAGGCGATTATGTACTGGCGAACATCGATAAGGCCATGGTTCACGACATCACAGCGCCACTTGCCATCAAAGCCTTCAGAGAAATCGCTGGAGACGGCAGGGTATGGGACTCCTCAAAGATAATCATGGCCTTTGACCATCAGGCACCTGCAGACAGCATCAATTCAGCAGAAAACCAGAAACAGTTGAGAGAATTCGCTGAAGAGCAAAATATTCTTAACTACGACATAAATGAGGGTATTGCTCACCAGATTATGGTAGAAAAAAGTCATGTAAAACCCGGAGACCTGGTGGTGGGTGCCGACAGCCACACGTGCATGTATGGGGCTCTGGGAGCTTTTGCAACCGGTATAGGCTCCACTGACATGGGCTTTGTTTTCGCCACCGGTAAGTTATGGTTCAAGGTTCCCCACACCATCAGATTTGAGGTCGAAGGGACGCTTGACAGGCACGTTTACAGTAAAGACGTCATTCTCAAATTGATCGGAATGATGGGAAGCAACGGAGCCAATTATGCTGCCTGTGAGTATGCCGGTAAAGCTTTAAGGGACATGAGCATGAGTCAGAGGCTGACCATGTCCAACATGGCCATCGAGATGGGCGGAAAAGCAGGGATTATCGAGCCCGACAAGACCACATTCGACTACCTGAACATGGAGCCGTTCGATCTCAAAACGGATGAAGATGCCGCTTACACGAGAGTTGATCTGAACGTTAAAGACATGCCTCCTCAGGTGGCAAAACCCCACAGCGTAGATAACGTGGTGGATGTCCAGGAAGTGGAAGGGACCAGAGTAAATCAGGTTTTCATCGGCTCCTGCACCAACGGAAGATACGAGGACATAAAAATAGCTGCCGACATGCTCCAAGGGGAAGGTATCGCCCGCAATGTCAGGTTGATAGTGATCCCTGCATCCAAAACAGAGTACATGAAGCTGTTAAAAGAGGGGATCGTAGATTCTCTGGTGGAGCTGGGTGCCGTAGTGGAATATCCCTCCTGCGGTCCGTGTATGGGAGGCAGTTTCGGATTGATAGCTGCCAACGAAGTCAGCATATCAACTTCTAACAGGAATTTCGTGGGCAGACAGGGAAGCCCGCAAGGTGAAATATATCTGGTTTCACCTGCAACAGCGGCAGCAACAGCCATCTATGGAGAGATAACCGACCCCAGAAAACTGAGTAAATAAATAAGGATTAATAATAGCTAAATCTTTATTAACACTTTTCGATCTTTACCATTTCTCCAGGAGATTTTCCACTTTGTTTTTGGTTATCGCTTCTTGATCGACCTCATCCATTTCGTTCGAATCTTTTTCGGGATTACTGCTACTGCTATTGTTACTATTACTGCTACTGTTACTGTTATTGCTTAGCTTGTCGCTGTACATCTCCACCACCATTTTGGCAGCTATTCTGGCGACCTCGTATGTCTGGTCAACTGCATCTTCCTCTTTCTGACCTGTATAATCTTTTATTCTTGTCTTTGGCTTTGTTTTGGACTCCCTCCGGTCAATAAAATGGTTGCAGAACAAACATTTGTATGGCACAATGGGCTCCGGGTCTTTCTCGGCCATTATGTCGTTAAAGACTTCTCTGGCGCAATTTTTGCCATCACTGTAGCGACAGTTCTTCACTCGTTCCATGGCGCACTCGTTGGCGATCTTGAGGAACCCGCTACTGCTGCTACTGCTGCTACTGCCTTCTCCTCTTGATTTCCTGAACTTGAGGAAATACCACTCCAGCAGTAACTTTATTAGTTCAGATGGCTCAGTTTTGGTCTTCTCGCACTTCTTGAGAAGGAACTTCTCAATTTCCGGCGGGACGTCAACTGTGACTTTCATTTAACCGAATTCAGCTTCTACTCAAGTCTTGACCTCTACTTCTTCCTTCTTCTTTGATTCTTTTGATTCTTTCTTCTTGCCCTTGCCCTTCTGTTTGGTCTCTTCTTCCGACTCTTTTTCTTTGCCCTTCTGTTTGGTTTCCTCTACTGACTCCTTCACTTTCTGGGAGGATGCTTTTGCCTTGTAGAGCTTTTCCGTGAGGTGGTAATATCCTCTGGCATTGCTGGAGACTGGATTGTCAGGTTTGACCACATTGGCTATGCTCTCAAAATTGCTCTTGAACTCTTCATAAACGCCGGGAAGCAGTGAACCACCGCCAGTGAGAACGATCTGGTCTACAATATCAGTAGATAGCCCTTCAACGATCAATTTGGTCCTGCTCACGATCCTGTCCAGCCAGTTCTTGAGCAGCTTGTTGTATTCAGCGGAGACGTCTTTGTGGGATATTTTGATGGTCTTACCGCTTCTAATCCTACCCAGCTCGTAGTTGGGTGTGGTCAACAGCTTGGTTATCTCTTCGGGAGTGATATTGATCCCGTAATTCTTCCTTATGAGAACTTCCAGATTGTTGTACAGCCAGTCAACCCCCAGAAGAAGAGTATCTCCCCTGACGTATTCCATTTGATTGAGCACTGCAATGTCAGTCGTTCCAAATCCCATGTCCACGCACACGCCCGTCTGAGTGTTCATCTGAGCCAGAGTCCCAGCAGGTTCGGGATAGATCAGGGCATCTGCATTCAATTCCTTCTTTATGTCCTTGGCAAGCTCTTCTCTTTCACTTTTTGATGATTTAACGGGCATCCCAGTTGCGATCACGTCAGGCTGAACATCCATCATCTTTAAAGCCTGTTTGGCCAGTTCCATATATGACTGATTCATTATACGCCCTTCGTGCAATGGCCTCATCGCTTCTACGTTTTCCAGGCTCTGGACCATTGCCAGGGCCTCTTCACCGACGTATATATCCTTGCTCTCACCCGTGAGACTCCAGTCCTTCTCTTCACCATAGACCACTATGCTGGGAAATGAGATCACTTCTTTACCATCCATAGTGGCTTTGGTATAGTTCGTACCGATATCCAATCCAACCGATTTCATGATTATAATGGTAATGCTCAAAATATTAAAATGTTTTCTTATGTCTTTCAAAAATGAAAATACATGCAAGCAAGATATGGTCAATTACCCATGAATCACACTAAACCAACCAGTAGAGAGGTCAAAGACAAAGGTCAAAGACAAATTAACTCCGGAAAATTTGGTGATTAACACAAAATAACACAAAACCAAAAAGTGATCCTTACTGTAAGAGGCCCATGCAGAGCTTCTCGAACTTCTCGTGCTCTAATAGGTCCTGCGATTTACCTTCAAAGGCCACCCTACCGCTGATAAGTAGGTATGCGTTCTCACTTATCCCTAAGGCCTTTTCCACGTTCTGCTCTACAAGTGCTATAGTAAGTTTGAACTCATCCCTTAATTCGACTACCTTGTCAAACATCATCTCCGCAAATTTGGGAGATAGTGCAGCTGAAGGCTCGTCCATCATAACCACTTCTGCCTTTCTTATAAGGGCTGTGGCCGTTGCCAGGAACTGTCTTTCTCCTCCACTCAGTGTGCCGGCTTTCCGGTCCATGAAATCCTTTAATTCGGGGAAGGTGTTCAACGAAACCTCTTTTCTCTCCTCGAACTCGTCTTCTGGCAGTGTGTAGCCGGCAATTACCAGATTTTCCTTGACCGTCAGATTGTTGAATATGTTGTCCACCTGAGGAAGGTAAGCGATCCCCATTTTAGTCCTGTCATGTGCAGGTGCGCGCGTTATATCCTCATCCTTGTAGAACACCCTGCCAGAATAGATAGTGGTGAGACCGAATAACGATTTTAGATAAGTGCTCTTTCCACTACCATTGGGTCCCACTATAGCAGTTATCTTGTTCTTCTCTATCTGAGAGTCTATATCGAATAAAACGTTAACTTCTCCGTATCCGGCACTAAGGCTCTTCGTGTATATCACCAAGATACACCTCGATAACTTCTTTGTTCTGCATTATCTCTTCTTCCACGCCCTGGGCAAAAACCTTGCCCTTGGCCATGACGTAAATGTAATCCACGTATGGAAGCACCAGGTCGAGTCTGTGCTCCACTATGAGAAATGAGTAGCCCCTCTTTTTGAGGTCTGTTATACGGTTCAGGATTGTTTTGGCCAGTAAGGGATTGACTCCGGCTACGGGCTCGTCCATGATCACAAGCCTGGCATCAGTCATCATCGCTCTCCCTACTTCCACCAGCTTGAGCTGTCCACCACTGAGCTGGGACGCTAAGGTATCCCACAGATGATCTATCTCCAGAAACTCCAGCACCTCAAAAGCTTTTTCAACCGTCTCTTCCTCTACAGACTCCCAGGACCTCCCCATGCTCTTGAGGATTCCTTCTCCCGGGTTGTAATCGGTTATAAGCAGGTTTTCCAGAACAGTAAGGAGCTTAAGGGGTTGTGGTATCTGAAAAGTCCTGACTATACCGCTCTCAAAAACGGAGTGTGGCGGTTTATTGGTGATATCTTCACCATTAAAATAAACATGGCCCCCACTGGAAGGGTAAAAACCAGAGATACAGTTGATAAGTGTGGTCTTACCGCTTCCATTGGGCCCAATTACAAGGGTTATGTCTCCTTCTTTAACTCCAATATCTACTCCATCCAGTGCCTTTAATCCATCAAAAAATTTGAAAAGATTTTGGGTTTTTAGAAGGGGTTCACTCCCAGACGACTGTTTCGTTTTCATTGAACCATGTTCCAGTGTCTATCCACTTGCTACCCTGTACTTTGTAAACCTCAAACTGAGGTACAACTCTATCATTCCACTCGTTCAGCTTAACTGCGCCACTGACCGGATACACTCCGTATTCTCCTTCACTGTACTTCTCAGCTACTTCAGGTATGGTCTCGGAGATTTCGTCGATGTCGAAGCTACCTGTTTCCTGGTGGACCTGGGCGGCTGCCAGAGCCAGAACCCATTCTCCATCGTAGGCATTTAGACCGTATGCCTTTGGTGAGTCCCCGGTCCTCTCGTAATATGTCTGGTTAAGGTCATCATAAGCTCTTCCTTTCATCTCAGAAACGGTGCTGAAGAGCCCTACCTTGTTGGCCTTGTCTGGAACGTCTTCTGTTACCTTAGAACTCTTCGCTGTACCATCACAACCTATCCAAATGAGGTCCATTAGCACTGAGTTGCTGTCGGTCTGAGCAAGCATTGTACCCACTTCTTCGTAACTGAATGTCACTACAGCGATTTCGTTTGGCTCGTATTCATCCAGCAACTCATCGACATCATCTTCTATAGTAGATACGTATGGGGTGAAGTCGGAAGGCGGAGGATCAGGGTACTCCACATGTCCAGCAACTTCGATCCCAGCATCCTCAAACCTCTGGGTCCCGAACTCGTCAAGTCCCTTACCCCAGTCGTTTCCGATGTGGGTGATCACCACCGCTTTCACACCCTGGTCCTTGGCAACCTCTGCAATGGCTCTGGTCTGGAAAGCATCTGTAGCTACAAACCTGAAAATGTACTTCTTATCTTCAGGCTGATTCAGACCGATCATCTCCGGTGCAGCAGTCGAAGACGGAGAGACCAACAGTATCTTGTTGTCATCTACGTAACTGGCTACATTACTCAGTTCTCCACTGCCCATAGGACCAACGATCATCCTTACGTCCCTACCGTAGAGGGCCTGGATTTTTTGCAGGCATACAGTGGGATCTACTTTGGTATCTTCGGTATATGTTTTAACCCTGTAAGGCATGTCCTGGGATTCAAAGTATTCATTGATCTCTTCTTTAGCTATTGTTGTAGTGGTCTCAATATCCTTACCATACGTGGTTAAAGGTCCAGATAGATCCACCAGAGCGCCTATTGGAATCTCTGTTGTACCCTCTTCCTCACTCGGGCCCTCTGCACAGGCCATTAGGGATGCTGCCAGTACAACAGTTACCAACAACAATAATTTTTTACCTACCATGTGTCAAAGCGTAACCTAAACTTTTTAAAAACTTTTGGTTTGAGATGGTACCATGGCTGTATTAGAGGGTGCAGTAATATACTCGAACTTGATCGTGTTGATAAGCATTGGACTGACCATGACATACATCACTACCGGAGTACCCAACCTGGCACAAGGTACCTTCGCTGTTGTAGGCAGTTACATGACGCTTGCGTTTTTCAGGGTTTTAGATATCCATCCGTACATGTCACTCCCATTAGTCTTTGTCTTGGGGGGAATACTGGGGTTAGCGGTTTATCTGGCAATTATAAAGCCCCTGATCTCCAGAGGTGCAGGGATCATAACCTTAATGATCTCCACTCTTGGTATAGACCTTGTTTTGTACGGTGGTGCAGGAGCATTTTCAGATTTATTGGAGAACATAACCAGGAAATCGGCCAAGAACTTCATCTTCACCCCTCATGATTTCCCTATCTGGAGCTTTCAGGGGGTCTTTGTAATTTCCGTTATCGTTATAGTTTTAATGCTTTCTGCTCTTTACGTTCTCCTGTTCAAGACCAAATTTGGGGTCGCCATGAGGGCCTCCATGGAGAACCCTTCTCTCGCTCAGGTGATGGGGGTGAATGTGGAGACCACCAGATTGGTTTCATGGGCACTTTCGGGAGGCTTTGCCTGTGTTGCCGGGGCCTTACTGCCCTTCAAGCAGCAGATATACCCTTTTGTAGGTGACGTGATAATAGTTTCAGTGATCGCCGCAAGCATAGTTGGTGGACTGGGAACAATATTTGGAGCAGTAATCGGAGGATACATCATTGGAATTTCCGAGTCCTTCGTAACCTTCCAGCTCTCCAAAATAGTTGGACCGGACGTCCTCGTTTACAGCAGGTTAGTCTCATTGATCGTGCTTATAGCGGTGCTGTTCCTGGCTCCCAAAGGAATTCTGTCAATTAACTGGAGGAGGTTGTTCAAATGGAGTTCATCTTCGTCCTGAGCATACTGATCTGGATAGGCATATACCTTATAGTGGGTCTCAGCCTGAACATAGAGTTCGGCTACGGTGGCATCCCCCAGTTCGGCAGGAACCTCGCCGTTCTGGCGGGAGCTGTAGCCGTAGGGGGAATAATGAACAGGTTAATGATGGCCTACTTCGGAGTGGGTGGTGACATCGCAATGGCAAGTGGCCAGGTAAAAGGCATTATGAATGACATGATTGCCCAGAATCCCTGGGTTGGCCTGGCCTTTTTCCTGGCTGCCATTGCCTTGGCTCTAGTTCTGGGCGCTGCGGTAGGGGCTGTTTCCATTTTGCCCAGCGCAAGGCTTTCAGAGCTTTATTTGGCTTTGACGCTCCTGGCCATCAGTGAGGTGGCATGGATCGCCAGCAAAAACCATCCTGCCTTAGTAGGTGGCTACTATGGTGTCTCGACCCCCAACGTTCTCAAATTCCTTCCCGGTGAGCTCAATATACTCGGCTACGCCATAGTGATTTCCATCGTTGCAGTTATCATTTACTACATCGTCAACAGGATGCTCCAGTCACCCTATGGAAGGCTTCTCAAAGCGATGAGAGAGAATGAGAACGTTGTATCCGCCTACGGAAAGGACATAATGAAGATAAGAATTAAAACTGTCGCGCTCGGTTCAGCGATCGCCGCAGTAGCAGGTGTACTCCTTTCCCTACAGCTATCGACTATAATGGGCAAGTCCTTCAACAAGATCGAGTGGACATTCTTCCCCATCTTCATGATACTCCTAGGAGGTAAGGGCAACACCAAGGGTGTCGTTGCTGGTGTTTCCACCTTTGTGATCATAAGGTTCATGCTGGAGACCTACAAGTACGAGGTGTTCGGCTGGTTACCCGTAGGGATGCAATGGGTAGAATACATGATCTTCGGACTCCTGCTGATCCTGATACTGATCTACAGACCAGAGGGCCTTTTAAAAGAGAAACCGATCATTACGCCTTCAATAAGGAAAGTCTCGGAGAGAAGAGGGAAAGCCAAATCCACCAAGAACGAATAAATACACTCCATTTTTATTTTTGTTTCTTTACAGAAGTTTCGCTCCCGCATACGGGACATATCTCGTGCTCGGTAGTTCTCCTGCATCCCTTACACACTCTAACCCACTTGAAGGTCCTGGATATAGCAGGCTGTAGTACATTGTCCACTTTTATGTTCAACAGGCCGGCCACATTCTGGATGGAGTAATCATCAGTGACCAGTACACTTCCTTTTAACTCCAAAGCTTTGGCGATCAATTTGATGTCAGTATGGGATAACTTATGGATGTCCCCACTCTGGGCGGCAACTTCTTTCACCTTCGATATTGCTTCTTCAGATGGTTCTTCAACCTTAATATCCATGAGCGACAGAAAAAGTTGGGAGTCCTCGTCCTTGACTTCTTCCACTACCTCTGGAACCGTAACCATGTTCTCGTATCTCTTTCTCCTGAATACAGCGCCAGAATCCATCACGTGCACAACTTCCGACATGAAATCACTACATAAATTAGTTACGATGTCCCAGATTTTGCTAGAACCAGTCTGCAGGGATTGATGAGCAAAGTTATACCTCTTGGAATACATAGAGGGGTCTCTCAAAGCGATTAAGTGAGACCCATTTTTGCTTTCAAGCCAGCAAAGTTGTACCATTTGCTCTTTTTTGCTGTTCCCTTCCCAAACACCTGCGAGGAGTATGCTGTGTCTCTATTTATCCAGATTCCGATGCCTGTATCCTTAAAAGAATTGTTCAGAATGTTAGCTCTATGAACGCGACCTTTCATCCAGCTTTCCACCAGTTTCTTAGCCAGCTCTTCCGGATCACTGTCGAGTGGAATCGACGTGCAATTCTCTTCAACAGTTGAAGAATTGTAACCCATTTTTTTAACCCTATCTCTAAGTTCGTTGCCCTTAAATTTCTTTTGCTCTGCATGAACTTTCGAGCACTCTTTAGAAGCTTTATACAGTGCCTTATTGAATTTCAGCTTATTTTTCCCCTGTTTAACCTTTCCTTATTCACATATTTTATTGCAAGCCTTTCTGTCTCTTTAATAGAGATCTTATTGTTTTTGCTCATGCTATAGATGATAGTAACTATTTCATTATATATTTCACGCTATCAAAGGTCTTGACAAAGTTAATGTTGGTAACATGATTAATTCCAGTTAAAAAATCTTCCAGAACAATTCTGACTATTTGAAGAAGATTATGGATTCAGAAGAAAAGGAGAAAGGCATTGAAACCCCCCAAATGGAGAGATATTGATAGCTATAATACGATAATGTGTTGGGGTCCGGGAGCTTGAGAACAAGGGTTTTATACCCTGGGATAAGATTAAGCCCCTTTACCCCAACATTGAACTTTTGTTCTTATTTTAATTAAAGCTTTCCGATGCTTATATACTCTTAAAGCTCCTCCCATGTGTCCTGAAAGATCTCCAATGAGATTGTCAAAATCATGAAGATTTTTCTGAAATGTTTTGAGCTGTTATCTATTATAGTTGTACTACGGTTCATCAAACTCTATGGTCACTTTCCTGCTTGTTATCCCTGTTACCAGGAAGAATAATCCCACTACCAGAAGAGCTACTCCCGCTGCTATGTTCACGTAAAACACTTCTGTGACCCCATTTGAAGTTATAGAGAATGCTGGCACAAAATAAAAGACAAGTAAGGCCACTACCAGAAATGCCAATCCAGTGATCATTCTTCTGGGGTTCATTATTTCACCACAGATCAATCATCGAGTTATCTTAAATACTTTATCTATAATGACCAATATGTTGCCATACTCTTCCACATGGTAGGCTGAAATTATCAAATAGGCTCAAGTTCCATTACGTTTTTATACTATCGGACTTATTATCCTCTCAGATAATAATACTTAAGTAATACTGGCGGGCAAATTAAGCTGAATCTCTCAATAGAACATAAACCGCATATAACGCATATAACATTCTCCATTAAGTTGCCAGGTAGAGGTTGAGGGGCGATCCGATGAAATCGCATTTCAAGTCTGGAGATAGAAAGATCAAACATAAAGTAGAGAGAAGGGATTAAAATGGCGAAGGTCCTCATTGTAGATGATAATAAGTATGTTCGAATGCTGCTCAGGTCCATGCTGGAAAAAAACGATTACGAAGTAGTAGGAGAAGCAGGGGACAAAGTAGAAGCTATTAATCAGTTCAAAAAGCTGGATCCCGAAGTTATTCTGATGGACCTCAGAATGCCTGAAGAGGGAGATATGGCCGAAGTAGCCATGAGCGGTATTTCTGCAACGGAAGAGATAAAAAAATTGAATCCTGAAGTGAAGATAATTGTTCTGACTGCGGCTGCTCAGGAGAAATACAAAGAGAGCGTTATGAAGGCAGGAGCAGATATGTACATCACGAAACCGTATAAAGAAAAGGATATTATAGACGGGATAAATGATGCCGTAGCCAGATGAACCAGCAGTTTGAATAACAGTAGTTCTTTGAATAATATATCGCTATAAAAAGCTAGCAAGCTATGATAACAGCTTCATTATTACTTCCAGAAGAATATCACCTACGAGAACGGAGATCATAAATCCTGCAGTTATGAATACCAGGAAGGGTAGGCCGGGTGTGACCCAGATCTTATCGACTATTCCTTTCTCTCTTGCTTTCTTCAGGTCTGCCAGCATTTTATTGTCTGGCTCGATACCTCTATTCACTTTCTTTAATTTCCCGTCATTAACGTACTCCAGCAGATTGTGGAATGGTGGGATGCGGTCGGCATCAACTCTGTACCCCGTAAAGTAATGCAATAGTTTCCCTCCCTTTATACCCTGCCGCAAATTCTTCAAGAAAACATATAGGACTACTGCAGGAGAGAATATGACCGCATTCGATAGGGTAGAGAAAGCGAGTATTCCGAATCCCTTATTTAGAGCTGGCATGAACCACAGCTGAGGATATACTGGAAATGCTACTGCAAGAAGAATCAATGCCTTTGCGTCAGCTCCACCCCATAAACCAGTGTAATGTAAGGCATAAGCCAGCACAAAAATCAGTGAGAACTGGATCAAAGCCATAAAAATGTTGAACTGAGTTAAAAAGAATTCAATAACGACAATGGGGATGAAAACGGCCAGCATGTACCTCCACAATTTATTGGGAACTCTCCTCTCCCTCAAATCGACCTTGCATGCGTAGATCAAGAAGGGAAGAGCCACGATTACTTTAAAAAAATGATAATAGGGTATCATCTTAGGCCTTTACGCTAAACGAGTGGGCTATGAACAGAAAGCCCATAGTCAAGATGCTCATTATCAAAGGCATAACCACTGTAGGGGACACGATCAGGTTGAACGCTGATGCCATGAGCACTGCAACTCCAGCCAGCGAAGCCAGAATGAATCCTGCCAGCAGGGACAGCATGTCCTTTCTCAAGCTCACTACCTGGGCCTTCAATACCACCCCTATAACCAGCATACTTGCCCCTATAAAGGCAAATCCAAAAAGAAAATATAAAATTAAAAAATAGAGATTAGGGATTTTGATCCCTCCTTCTCAGATCAGGACAGGTCCACTTTGCTCATTCCGCTCAGAGATTCAGGTACATTGATAGTATACATAGTTGATGAACCAGTGGCCGGCAATAACCTGATAGTAGCCTGATCACCCTCAGGCAAACCATCCGCTGCGGTTACGTTACCGTCATTGTTGACATCACCGCGAACTTGTGTAAGGTTGACCGTCACTTTAAAGGTATCTCCTTTAGCATTGAATATGGGATGGGAACCATCCTCATCCTGGACATCCGTAGTAGTATAGTTTTCTGCATTAGCGGAAGTATAGCGTAACAGTTCTGCAGCAGTTTTATCATCAGAATACGACAACACCGTATTATTCATATTGATATCCTGACTACCCGCTCTAAGCTTTACAGTAAAATTAACCTCAGTCACAGTCTTAGCATCACTATCAACAGTTCCACTCGCACCAATTACCTGCAACCCAGTTGACGTCTGAGAAGTAGCCTCCTGGCCAGTAGTAGTCGCCCTCTGCTGCAACAATCCCGCAGTATTAATCAGTACGGCTGCTGCTATAGCAGCTACCAGCACCATAGCAATGAAGACAATCAATGTGCCAATACCTACCTGACCTTTCTCGTCTTTACTTACTGGTTTTCTTACCATATTTCACTCACCATAATACTCATACTCATAATATTTAATAAAACTTTTTCCTGCTTTATCAACAATGATAATAAGATCAAGACCGGGAGAAATTTATTTTATTAAGCTATAAAATTTTGATTCAGATAACAATTCTTCAATAAAGTAACTATTGATCAAGTAGCAAGTCAATTTACAGCCAATAAAACATGATTAAAAAATAGATTAGGGATTTTGATCCCTCCTTCTCAGATCAGGACAGGTCCACTTTGCTCATTCCGCTCAGAGATTCAGGTACATTGATAGTATACATAGTTGATGAACCAGTGGCCGGCAATAACCTGATAGTAGCCTGATCACCCTCAGGCAAACCATCCGCTGCATCTGCAGTACCATTACGGACTCCTGTAAGGTTGACTGTCACTTTAAAGGTATCTCCCTTGGCATTGAATACGGGGTGCGACTCATCCTCATCCTGAATGACTGACGTAGTATAGTTTTCTGCATTAGCGGAAGTATAGCGCAACAGTTCTGCAGCAGTAACATCATCAGAATACGACAACACCGTATTATTCATATTGATATCCTGACTACCCGCTCTAAGCTTTACAGTAAAATTAACCTCAGTCACAGTCTTAGCATCACTATCAACAGTTCCACTCGCACCAATTACCTGCAACCCAGTTGACGTCTGAGAAGTAGCCTCCTGGCCAGTAGTAGTCGCCCTCTGCTGCAACAATCCCGCAGTATTAATCAGTACGGCTGCTGCTATAGCAGCTACCAGCACCATAGCAATGAAGACAATCAATGTGCCAATACCTACCTGACCTTTCTCGTCTTTACTTACTGGTTTTCTTACCATATTTCACTCACCATAATACTCATGATTATTATCATTAATAAATTTTTTTCTTATCCCCCCAAAAATTGGTAGATAAATTCAATAACCGGTCAAAATTAAAATTAACAAAATATACCGATAATTAATCGCATCACAAGTTATATTTTTTAATGCTTTCCCACATCTCCACAGGCTTCTCGTAGTACTTCCAGTCCAGCTTTATACCTTCAGACGTGATCTCCATCTTTACTTCCTTGATCAGAGATATGTAGGCTGAACGCCTCTTCTGTTTCTCCACCAGGACTTTCTGCACTTCAGCAAGAACACCTTTCTCCACCAGCTCGTTCACCTTCCGGTAACAGGTTGCGGGAGGAATTTCAAGCTCTTCACTGACCTCCTGGACTGTTATGGGTTTCTGCATGGCCATAGAAATGATCTTTACACTGTAAAAGTCGAAAAGGGACTGAAGATCGTCTTCGGATACCATGTCATCCCCCAAAGGTTTTTAATGTAAGAGAAGGAGTGTGGAGTATGCAGGCTTTTAAAGAAGACGGCACATTCATCTGTGAGGTGGAGAAGCTGGAAGACTTCCGAAGATATCTGGGCTTGATGTTCAGACGAGGTATTCCGGATAATAAGGGTCTTCTACTCAAACTTGATTCAAGGTCACAGTACCTGCACTCCTTTTTTGTATTCTTCACATTCCATGCGGTTTTTCTGGATGAAGAATTCAGGGTGGAGGAAGAGTTCGTTATGAAGCCATTCCAGGTCAAAAGAGCTAAAGGAGAGTGGGTACTGGAGACAACCCCAAAGAACTTCAGGCAAGGAGAGAAGTTGATCATACGTTAGCCTCCTCCATGTACCTGTTCACAGCTACTTCACCCAGTGCAGTCAATTTTCCGTTCTTTAATAACTCTTTCGATTCCAGATTGTTGACCATTCTCTGCACGTCTGATGCTTCCATGTTCATGACGGCTGGCAGGTCATCCACAGGCAAACCGGAATACAGTGCCTGAATTATCTGCTTTTCGGATTGTGACAGCTTTATCTTGTTCAATGCCTTGAGTATCCCTCCATATTCGAATGCGATATATCTCTTCAAGAGATTCATAGTTCTCTTATCAGGAACATGAATATATGAGGTAATAGATTCTCCTTCTTCTGTTGATTTAATGTTAAGTACATCTACCTGTTTTGAACCTATAGTCCTGTACTCTACCCTTATATCCCTTACAGAGCCTAAATTGATTGGTTGTTTATCCAGCAAGACCGATCCTTTCGCCACATTCAATATACCGTTATTCCATTCTTTTCTAAGCAGAACACCACCCTTTATCGCCGGGTGCTTGTAAATAACCTGTTTACCCTTTAGCAGGATCCTCATTAAAAGGAAGGCGAATTTATTCAATTTTTCGGTATCAGCCTTAATTACAGTTATACTGGGCTTCTCATCTTTTATAAATCCGATTTTGAGGGAGTCTTCCATCAATTCTTTGAGCTCTTCCGAGACCTCAGTTTTTTTAACATCAAATATTTGGGGAATGCCGATGACGTTCTTTTCATTTTTAGTAGCTATTACCAGGGTTTTTTTCCCTAAGATCACCCGTGATTTTTCAAAATCCTCCATCTTTTTTCCCTGGGTCTGACCGTCGGGTGTGGTCGATTTAGCTATAAAATCGGCGATGACTTTTTCCATAATTAACTGTTAATATATACTATAAAATTCTTAAATTTTACTGATTCTCATAGTTGTCATTTCATAAAGATTAAATAACATTTCCATGATTGTTATCATTATAATAAGAAAATAGTTAAAAGGTTCATAATCGATTATCTCATTATTAGGGGAGAGTGAAGAGGATGTTAAAAAATACTCTGAAAAAATTGTCAAGTTCTGATCAAACTAAAAGTCATAAAAGCCCTTCCAGCAAAAGCGGCAAGGCCAGCAAGAAGAGTAAAAAGAAGAGTAAGCCAAAGAAAAGAGAAGAGGAAGAGTTTGAAATGGAAGACGAGTCCAATTTTGAAGATGAAGAATTTGATGAAGAAGAGGAGTTCGAAGAAGACGAAGAATTCGGTGATGAATTGGGAGATGCTCTTGATGACGAATTAGACGATGACGAGAGCTCTTCAGGTAAAATGGCGGAGATGGAAACAAGAGTAAAAGATGTAGAGAATGAAGTAGGTCAAGTCTCCTCAAAGCTGAACACTATAAGGGCTGAGAACGAAGAGATGGGGAATAAGATCAACGAAATGGAAGAGAATATCAGAAAGCTACTGGGCATCTATGAGATGGTCACCGAAGGAATTAATCCCTTCGCTACAGAAACGGGATACGGAGGAGGCGAAGGTTTAGGGATATTCTCATCAGTAAATAAGGAGAGCAAACAGGAAGATGTCCCAGAAGACCTCACTTCGAAGGATGCAGAGAGCTTCTTCGAAGATGTTGATGACACCGAGCCAGAGATGGAAAGTGAACCAGAGCCCGTTGAAACCGATACAGCTGTTAAGGGAGCAGAAGAGGGTTCTGAATCCTCATCGGGAGAAGCTCCGGAGGACATGTTCGAGAGGCTGAAGGAAGAAGAAACAGGAGGTCAAGAGAGCCGTGAGAGCAAAGAAAAGAAGGCTGAAGAGATCGATTTTGAAGAGCCCGACCTGGTCGATGAATGGTCTGGAGATGAAGCCGAAGACGAATCTCGTGCGGAGATAGAGGGTCACGTACGTCCATCAGAGACCAGTGAGAATGTGCAGGAAGCCGTGTACAAGACAAGAACTCATGCTGGAAAGCTTCCCAAATCTTCTTCCTCCCCCTACCTGAAAGACATTCCCAAAGACCTCATCTCAGATGTCATCGCATTGAAGTGGATGGATTACCTGGTCAACACTTTCGGAATAAAGAGAATGGCCGATATACTGGACTTTTACGTGGATATCGGATGGATAAGCAAGAACGTTAAAGACTTGCTTATCAACTATTCCAGAGGTTATGTTTTAAGAGAAGGACACGTAATCAATGAACCGGAGACCCCTACTCTGAGAGACCACTTCAAATCACTTATCTTCATCTCCAAACTCAGTGGCCACGACCTCAATCTTGAAGAGGTTGAGAGATTGGTTAAGGATGTGGAAGAGCTGGAAAAAGACGTTAACGACGTGATCACAGAACATGCCTTCGGGAGCAATTGCTAGCGCAATCCTGTTAATAGCCATGGCTGTCACTGCGTCAATGGTTTTCAGCACCCTTAGCTCGAACTACGAGCTGTTGCGAAAAGCAGATATCGAGAAGGGAAAAATAGAATACGATCAAATTCATACCTTTTTAAATGTGGATAACGTCAGTTTCAATTCAGGAACTGTAACTATCAATGCCACCAACGACGGAAGCACGGTCATCCAGACGGACAAAATAGAGGTATTGTTGGACGGGAACCTGTACACCGATAATATCACTTCCACCACAGTTCAGGGTGAGGACGTTAACATCTGGATTCCAGATGAAACCCTTACCATCGAAGTGAACTCATCGCTAAACCCATCTCGAGTAAAATTGGTGGCAGATAATGGAGCGTCAGACTACTGGAGTGGTTAAATGGCATCTACACCCGTATCAGAAATAATATTCTTCATTGCAGCACTGGTAATCTCCTCCATGATCGCGGGGGTAATGATAACCTCTATACAGGAGACCTCTGACGTCTTCAATCAAAGAAGCAGATCGCTGGTAGAGAATATCAAGGATGATATAACCATAATAAATGACCCGGACAATATTGCCAATGACCCGCTCATAATTTACGTTAAGAACACTGGAGATAGCTCATTGGCTCCGGATAAGAAGTTGTTTGATGTTCTGATCAATGGCACATACTTCACAAACTATTCTGTATCATCTCTGGATGGAGATAACGAGTTATTGCCTTCTGATGTTGCCAAATTGACTATAAACACTTCCCTTCCTTCGGGCTCCCACACCATCCGGATCTATGTAAAAGGTAACGAGTGGGATGAGATGAAGTTCCGAATATAATATTTATCAATATATATTAAATTAATAAATAAATCCCCATACGGCTTATTTGCCATGAGGACAAATTAGAAAACCTTTTTTAAATTATAACTATTATTATGATATAGGTACTCCCTTATGTTCACGTAGGTAACAGCAGGTGATGATATGTATTCCATTGATTTAGAAAATACTGACAGAGTTAAAGAAAAGCTGGGAGGAGGACTGCCCGAAGGTTGCATAGTCCTCCTGGAAAGCAACTACGGAGGCGGAAAGAGTGCACTCACTCAGAGGTTCTCCTATGGCCTTTGTATGGCAGAACATACCGTTACCTATATCTCCACCGAGCTCAGAGTGAACAGATTCTTGGGCCAGATGCATGCGCTGGGCTACACCAAAATAGAGTCCATGCTCCTTCAGGAGAAAATGTTGTTTTTGCATGCAGATCTGGGTAAATTCAAGGGTAAAAGAGAGCTATTGAACAGGATGAAGGAATCAAAAGCCATCTGGAAAGCAGATGTTATCATAATCGATACATTTGATGCCATATTGAGGAATGATGCCACTTTCGAAGAGATGATAACCAAAGACGAGGGTAGAGGTGCGGCTCTCTCCATTATCTCCTTTTTCAGGGACATGATAGGAAGAGGTAAAACCATTATAATCACAGTTGACCCTTCCAATGTGTCCGAGGATGTTATAAACCCCTTCAGATCAGTTGCAGATGTTTATTTTTATATTGAGATGATTGAAGTTGGATCGGAGATAAGGCGTTCAATCAACGTTAACAGACACGCTGGGGGAGGAGACAAGTTAGGTGATAAAATAGGATTCTCCGTAAGGCCCGGCGTCGGTATTGTTATTGAATCCAGGTCGGTGGTCTAAGTAGGGGGTGATTTATGGCAACCAAACTTGATCCCGAGTTAAAAAACCTTGCTTACAGGTTTCCACACCTAAAGGACCACCTTGTAAGCTTTAAAAGGATCACCGGAAAATATCCTGAGTTCAAGGAAGAGCCAAGCAGTGATGATAAGGCGGAGAGACCCAATTTGATCTATCCTATTGGAGAGATGCTCTTCGCGCACATATGGGGAGGTATGGCTCAAGAGACCAAATATTACGGCGTCGAACCTACTCTTAACGAAGAAGAGTACAATAAATACAGGACCATTAGAGAAATCGTTCTGGAAAGGTCCATAGAGGAAGAGACCCCCGAGAGTGACGAGGGATTCACAGATATAATTGAAGAAATACTCTCCAAAATAGTATCAATAAGAAGGAATCCCGATAACGAAAAGAAGGGGTTACTAAGCAGATTTGGCGGTAAAAAGATAGAGGTCACGGAAGACACTTACAATAAGCTGAGGTACAGGCTAAATAGAGATATTATCGGCTTGGGTCCCCTGGAACCGATGATCAGGGATAAATATTTTGAGGATATCCATGTAATAAATCGGGAGATCACCTACGGAACTCACAAGATCTTCGACATGGTCAGGACCAACGTGAAATGGGATAATGAACAGGAATACGAGAGATATCTTAAGGCTCTGGGAGAGAGAATAGGTAAGCCGGTAACAGATGCTCACCCCATCGTTGATGCCAAACTCCCCGATGGCTCAAGGCTTAATCTGGTTTACAGTGACGACGTATCCAACAGGGGTTCTTCCCTTACCATCAGGAAGTTCAAAGAGGTCCCCCTATCCTTTACTCAGCTGGTCAAGTTCGGTTCCATGTCACCCACCCTCGCCGCTTATCTGTGGTTATGTCTGGAGAACGACGTCAGCTTCATTGTCAGCGGTGAAACAGCCAGTGGTAAAACCACCACACTGAATGCTGCTCTCAGCTTCATCCATCACGACTCAAAGATCTACACCGTTGAAGATACTCCCGAAGTTTTACCCCCTCATAACGCATGGCAGCAGATGTGTACCAGAGAGGGTGAAGGCGGGAGAGGTGGAGTTGATATGTTCGGCTTATTGAAAGCTGCCTTGAGGAGCAGGCCCAACTACATCATTGTTGGTGAGGTTAGAGGTGAAGAAGGTAGGATCGCCTTCCAGGCCATGCAGACCGGCCACCCTGTCATATTCACCTTCCACGCAGGAACCATGGAAGCGCTGGTTCAGAGGATAACCAGTGACCCCATAAACGTGCCCACCCCATTCGTAGGGAATCTGGACATAGCTCTCTTTCAGAATTTCATCAAAGGAAAGGGAGTAAGAAGGGTTACCAGCGTTCAGGAAGTTGAGGGTTATTCTAAACAAGCTGACGGTATTATTACCAGAGAGACTTTCGAGTACGATTTTGCCAACGACGAGATATCTTTCAGGGGGTTTGCCAACTCCTACATCCTGGAGGATAAGATCGCCGTCAAATTGGGTTACTCTGACAGGAAGCAGATCTACAATGATCTGGAGATGAGGAGCAAGATCATTGAGAGAATGGTGCAGGAGAAGATCTTCGACTACCACGAAGTGAATGAGTTGTTGAAAGCATATAGATTAAACGGGATCGATGGATTGCCTTTTAGCGTTCATTAGAATCAGAAAAGATGAGCTCGAATCAGTTTGATAACGCTTTCAGGATGTTGGGCTTGGACGCCCAGGAATATTTTATCAGATTTGCTTTGCCATTGGCTCTGGCCTTCTTAGTAGCCGGATTAATACTATACATTTTTGTGGGAAGGTTACTGGGTAGTTTCTCATTCATATTCCTCACATTACCTTTATTCGGTTTACTGGTAGCATTGATCTATCCTAAAGTTGTGGTGGACAAAAAAAGGGTGGAGATAAACCAGAATCTTCATCTGTTCATAACCCATGCCGGTACTCTTTCAACTGCGGACATGGAGAGAAAGGGTCTATTCAGGATCATTGGAGAGAAAAAAGAATATCAAGAATTGAGCAGGCAGGCCAAATTGATCAACAAGCTGGTACATGACTGGGGGATGAGTCTGCCTGAAGCCTGCAAGTTCCAGGCCGCGAGATGCCCCAGCAAAATATTCAGTGATTTTCTGGAGAGATTTGCGTACAACGTAGATGCAGGTCAAGAATTAGAGGACTTTCTGGTGGGAGAGCAGTCGGTCATAATGTCGGAATTCGAGACAATGTACGTCAACGCTCTAAAGGATGTGGACATATTTAAAGAGCTGTTCCTGTCAATGATACTATCTATTGCATTCGCTGTAGTTTTCGCCATTATCCTACCCGCTATCACCGGGATGTCCCCTACCATACTGGTGGTTTCGACTGTATTCCTTTTCGCTATAGTAGAGGTTGCTTTTCTCTACGCCATGTACTCCCGAATCCCCAATGACCCCCTATGGGGGAAATTTGACGCCAAAACGAGTTCGGAGAAAAAGATCGAAAAAGGAATCATTATCTCCATCGGAGCTGTGATGGTCCTATCCGTAATAATCATGTTATCTTATTTTAAAATAGCTTTCACCTTCATAAACCAGCTCCCGCTTATCATGAGGTTCACCATCCCTCTCACCCCACTCCTTTTACCGGGAATCATATCCAGAAGAGTAGAGTCGGAGATAAAGGGGCGGGATAAGCAGTTCCCCAGTTTCATCAGGTCTCTTGGGGCTGCGGAGTCGGCCAAGCAAACCACAACAACGCACGCACTGAGAACACTCCAGCATAAGGACTTCGGAGAATTAACAAATCTGGTAAGAAACCTCTACAAGAGACTTAACTTGAGGATAAGTCAAGAAAAGTCCTGGGAGATGTTCATCAAAGGAGCCGAATCGTTCTTGATACACAAGTTCTCCACCATGTACTACGATTCAAGGCTCAAAGGAGGTGTTCCCGATAAGCTGGGGAAGATAATCGCCAAGAACGTGGAGAAGATATACTCTCTCAGAACCTACCGAAATCAGACCTCGACAACGCTCACCGGTGTCCTTTACGGTATCACCGCCAGCTTATCCTTCTCCCTCTATGTAGGAATTATGGTTGTCAACATGATGGCCCAGTCCATGAGCGCCATCTCGCTGGAAACAGATCTCTCGGTCTCCTCCGTTATAACTCTGACCCAGTATAATATAGGAGAAGTGAGCTTTTTGATGGTACTCATACTTCTGATACACGCCATGCTGTCTGCTATAATGATAAAGATAGTTGATGGCGGTCACCAGGTGAACGCCTATTTTCATTTTGTGAACATGATGTGGATATCCACCATGTGCGCTTATGCGGTTGAAGTTGGGATGGGGTCGTTCATTAGCATTTGATGGTGTGAAATGCTTAACTTATAAATAGTATAAGCATAATATTATTATTATCATGACCAGTCTTTATGAGCTAGAGAAGCGAGGAGATGTTTCTTCCGTAATAAAAGTGTTCCACAAATCGAATAACGAGAAAGTAAGAGCCAGAGCCCTGGAGCTAATGGGGGAGCTGGGAGGAAAAGAGGCTTTAAAGGTACTTGTAGATGTGGTCATCAACGGAAAGAACGAGACGCTTAAAAGCTCTGCTGCAAAAGCAATCGCATGGTCTGATGAGGTGGCCCTGCGGAATCTCCTGGAGAAGATCGAGGGAGAAAAGATAGAAGGTGCTTCCTGGGTAATTGTGGACTACTTGCTGAAGATGGTGAAGAGTGAAGATAAAAGCCTCAGGATGAACGCTGCTATCGCCCTGGGCAGAATAGGTGAGGTGAGGGGTGTTGATGCCTTAATAGAGGCGCTGGAAGACACTTCACCCAAGGTGCGGAGCGCTGCAGCAACTGCTCTGGGCATGATAGGGGATGACAGGGCTATCGAACCACTGCTGACCTTGCTTAAGGACGGCAATATAAAAGTGAAGAGAGCTGCACTGGAGTCCTTAAACGACCTTAATATTTCCCAAAAACACGTAGATAAGATCAAGGTATGTCTCCGGGACCAGGACCCCCGGGTAAGAGAGCTTACGGCTATTTTACTGGGTAAGGATGGGGAGAAGGCATTAAAACCCCTGTTGAAGGGTTTAAAGGATAATCAAACCCAGGTAAGGGTTGCCACCGTTCACTCTCTGTTAGAAATAATGTCCCGAACTCCTCCGGAAAAAAGTGAAGAAGTGAGAAAAAAGGTTAGTGAGGGTCTGGAGTACTACTCAGAAACCGCATACGTTGTTATCGAAGTACTGGAGAAGACAGAGAACAAATCCATCAAAAGGAATGCCATGTGGCTCTTGGGACAGCTTGAAGATTCCAGAGGAGTTAATATACTGACAAAGATCCTGCAGACCGGAACCCCCGAAGAGAGACGGCTCGCTGCAACGTCATTAGTGAAGATAGGATCAGTTGGCGAGCTTGCTGACAAAATTAACCATGAAGATGAGGAGGTAAGGCTATTGATCTGCTGGATCCTGGGGGAAGCAGGGGACAGGTCCGTCAAGCACGTCCTGGAGCAAGCTCAGGAAGAGACCAGTGACAGAGTGAGGAACATGGCATTTCAGGCTGCTAAGAAAATCGAAAGGTTTAAGAAATAAATTTTCATAATGATTGTAATGACTGAATCGAAAATTACCGATAATGTCGGTAAGTTCATCTCACCCATCTCATCCAATGATAAAAGATTCAGGGACGCTAAATGGGTCCCATGTCGCATCATCCTCTCCACCAAAAATATCTGGATGATCGGCAAGGATAGAAAAAAGAAGATACCTCTCAAGACCATTTATGATGTTGGTGGACGTTTTGACATAAGTAACGAAGTCAAATCCATGCCCTACTACATTTTAATAAAGCATTACGGCTCTGAAAAGGAGAGGAATTCGAGTCTGATAACCCTCAATAATAAGAAAGAATTCGAGAACCTGAAAGAAAAGCTCCTTGAAGTCCTTTTAAACAAAAAAATCGTCTTCGTCAAGTATCCTGTTAAAAAAGGTGGGGTAATCCAGCAGAACATCAAATGGGAAAAAGCGCAGATAGCTATAAAGAAGAACAAGCTCAGAATGGTCACAGAAAGCAAGAAATTCATCAGAGTCGATCTGGACAAGATACAGCTGGTGAAGAAAGAGGATAGAGAAATAAATCAGGAGACAAAAAAAGTTCTGGACATCCAGTTCTCTGAAATGGAAAATGAGCAAGAATTCTCCGTGGAATGTTATGTCCATGGAAAAGAAGGGATACTCAATATCCTCAACAACTTCATCTTCGGGAGCTTCGATAAGGTCACAGCAGATATAAACCTCTCCGAATCAGAAAAACAGATAATAATGTCCCTCTACACTGGAGTGTCCCCCTTTGAGATAGCAGGATTCATCGGTATGGATGTGGACAAAGTAGAAGAAGTTTATGACCGATTAATTGAACTGGGCGTTCTCAAAGAAGTCAGGAAGAGAAAAGAAGTTATGTTAACCACCAGAGGAAAGAATCTGGCCAGCGAAGCATTATCAGAGTGAAGTTATTTATCGTTATCGAAGTGAGGTTATTTTATCCATCAGCTGGAGCTGAACGAGCTTTTCTTTCTCCAGCATCAAGTCCCTTATCAAGAACACGATGACCGGGATCATCACCGCAAGATGCCTGGTCTTGAGGAATCCGATGTAATAGGGTATAGGAAATGGAAGGATGCAGAACAGGCATTGGGAGTTAAGGTAGAAGGAGAGGTTGTCTAAGGTGAGGAATACACCATAAATGGCTATCATTACCAGTAAAGCCAGATGGGCCTGGATGAGGTGGACATCTATGAACTTCAGACCCCCCAGAAAGAATAGAGATAAGAGGAAGAATACCATATACCATGCAGTATTTATTCCCAGGCCCCAGAAGAGGTCCTGAATGCCTCCTGATGTCAGCAAGTACCCTGTTATTGCTTCCCCGAACACGAAGAAACCCATCCCCAATGCGAAGGAGATTATGAATATTCGATACTGCCTGTCGAATTCCATTATATCCTCCTGAATATTTTATTTACTCTATCGACTGCCTCAAATTTCTTCTCTATAGGTAAGGTCTCAGTTTTCCCCAGAACAAGTAATGCTCCTTTCTTCATTGATTCCGCAAGGTGTTCGGATACAATCGACTTGTTCTCCGGCTCTATATAGATCAAAAAATTTCTGCATAAGACCAGATCAAAATCTTTTGCGGGTGGAGGGCTATTTATTATATCGTGGGTGACGAACTTTATATTATTCTTCAAGAAGGGTTTTACAACATACTTGCCGTCCACGAACCTGAAATACCTGTGAACATTTTTCAGATAGTAGAGGTCTTCCTCGATATTGGAGAAAGTTCCGTCCTTCCCTTTCTGGAGAGCATCTGTGTTTATGTCCGTAGCGATGATGTTCATTTCCACTCCGGTCTGGTAGGAGATTATTGCCAGAGAATAAGGTTCCCTACCATCGGCACACGCTGCACTCCATACTTTGAGCTCTTTCTTATCCCTCAACAGCTCCTTAAGCCTATCCCACACCTCAGGATTGCGGAAAAAATTGGTGACATTAATACTTAAAGAATCCTTAAGGGCCTTCAATTCCTTCTTATCTCTCTTAAGAACGCTCAGATAATCCTCCTCAGTCTCGATGCCCTTCCTCACCATTCTGGCCCGCAGTCTACGCATGAGGTAACTGTCTTTATAGGCTCTGAGCCCCAGATCCGACTTAACATAACTTAGGAGGGCCATGGTCATAATTCCAGGATCACTTTGTTCGATTGTTTGATCAGCATTTTGCCCTCTGCTATGTAGAACTCAACAGTTCTCCCGTGGTTTTTACCTACATCTTTTCCTTCGACCGTAATGCCCATCTCTTCCAGCACTTCCTTTACCTTCTGGACATTCCTCTGGCCTATGGACGTGGTTGGAGAGGGGAAGCTGAACATCTGGGCTCCTCCCGCTATTTTGGCCTTAAAGCCGTTATCATCGGAGCTGTACTGCCTCATCTCTTCCACCATAGCGGGGATCGCTGTGTCCGCATATTTCCCGATCAGCTCGGTCTTTCCGTCATACTCCGGCAGCATTATGTGGGCCAACCCTCCAATGCCATTCCCGTCTGACAGCCCTATGGCTACGCAAGAGCCTACAGTAGTAATCAGAATTTTTTTACTGTTGGACACCAAGTAGTCCCCCATCCTAACTCTGATCGAATTCATATGTTTTCAACTGCTTCCATGAGCCTGGTAATCTCCGGAATTACAAATAATTCGCAACTAATATCGTTATTCTTAGTGTGTATCAAGCTGTTGAACAGGAAAGCGTTATCGTAGTCCTGAGCAACTTGAATGAGCAATGGGTCTATCACTGCCGACCCGATATCGTGTACTGTCTGTGGGGTAGAGATATTGATTTCTGTTTTAAGGAAATCAGCCCATCCGTCTATGAAAGAGCTGGTTATTATGTTCCCCACTTCGCTTATGGCAGAGATATCCATATCCGAAAAGCTGTCAGATTCGTTCTCTTCGATCCCTTCTAAAAGGAGACTGACAACCTTCTTTGCACTACTGGTGGGAAATAAAGCGAGCAGATATCCTGATGGGGTTCCGTTGAACGTCAGATACACTCCCACCACTTCCTGGTCGCCGATGGTCTCAGGGATGTCGGGAAGGCTGACGAACTCTATTCTGGTAACGCTCATCTCCACATCTATCCCCAGCATCTGGGTCAAGTTGTGGGCCACATTTGTGGCTCCTTTCTTTGCCATCCGATTCAATTCATTTAATTTGTTAAGATCAACTCTCACCTAAATTCACCTCCTAAAGCGAGTTTATATCGAGTATGGGCACTACTTCTCCTTCACCCAAAATGGAGATCCCCGAAATGCCCTCTACACTTTTGAGCATGCCCAGAGACTTCACTACTACCTCTTTCTGGTCCAAAACAGAGTCACATGCTAATGCGAACTTCTTGTCAACAGATGAGACAATAACGATCATTTTTTCGCTGTTGGAGTTGTAATCAACTCCTAAAGCTCTTTTAAGATGTATTATGGGTATTATGTTATCTTCCATTACCAGCTGGTCATTGCCGCCAGCATACCTTATTTCACACTTATCAACTGGCTCAACTTTGAGGATATCTTTTATGGGTATCCCGTATTTCTCATCCTTAACTTTGACCAGCAATATCTGACTGATCGCCATGGAGAGGGGCAATCGAAGCCTGAAAGTGGTTCCCTTTCCTTTTTGAGAGTCAACTTCGACCGAGCCGCCCAGTGATTTGACCGTGTTCTGGATTATATCGGTTCCCACTCCTCTCCCAGATACATCGGTTACCTGCTCAGCCGTGCTGAAACCGGGCATAAGAATGAGATTATAGACTTCACTATGGGACAACTCCTCTGCCTCTTCTTTAGAGATCAAGCCGTTATCAATGGCTTTTTGCTTTATCTTGTCCGGGTCAAGACCTTTTCCATCGTCTTTTATCTCTATAAGCACGTGGTCTTTAAGTTTAGAGGCAGATAAAGTCAGTTTGCCTGCTCTATCCTTCCCGGCCTGTTCCCTAACCTCTGGAGTCTCAATTCCGTGGTCCACAGAGTTCCTCACTATGTGTATCAGAGGGTCCTGTATCTTATCCAGAACGGTTCTATCCACGGTCACTTCCTTGCCCTCAATCTCAAAATCGATCTCCTTTCCTAAGGACTTGGACAGGTCTCTGACCACACGGGGTAAGCGATCGACCACGTACTTGAGAGGTATCAGCCTCAAATCCATTACAGTATCCTGCAGCCTGCTGAGGATCCTCTCAAAAGTGGAGAATTCATCTCCTACGCTCTTCTTAGCCTCTTGAGAAAGAGAGTTCTCCAGCTTCAGCTTCCTGACCACCAGTTCTTCGACCATGTTCATCAATTCATCTAGCTTGTGGATACCGATGCGTATGGACTGAATATCCTGCGACTTCATCTTTGCCCTGGCATTCGCATTCGCGGTAGTAGATGTGGCCGTTTCAGTGGCTGCGGCTGTGGACGGCTTCTGTTCTTGCCGGGCCTGTGGTTCTTCTGATCCTTTTTCTGTTCTTTCTGTATATTCTGTTTCCTCAAAGTTCTCTTTGTCGCTCTCTTCTTGGGACTGCTCCTGTACATCCAGTTTGTATTCCTTGATCTGAGGAATTTTGCCCACCATTTGCTGGACTGTTTCCACACTCCCCCTCAGAACGACTTCGAACCAGTCTTCAAAATCCCCATCTTCTATGTGGTTGACAGACGGATTTGCGCTGACCATTTCCGCGACTTCTTCAATATTCTTGATAATGAGCATGGCATCTATTCCCTTCATCTGGGAATCAGGATTTACCTTCACCTTTAACCTGACCCTCTCCTGCGGGCCATAATCATCGGCTTCTTGCTCAGAGACTTCAACTTCATGACTTCCAGATGCGGAACCAGCGGGTTCATAGTGGTCCTTTGAATTTTGAGGAGTATGAGAAGTATGAGGTTCTTGATGAGTTGAGTCATAACCCGCCTGCTCTCCCTGCTCTTCCCGCTCTTCATCCTGACCTTCTAACCTTCCTCTTATCCTGTTGATGAGTTCACTGGGTTGAGTGCTGGTCGTTCCCGATTCCACGATCTCACCCAGAAGCAATTCTATCATGTCAACTCCTTCAAAGATGAGGTTCATTATCTGGTTGTCCATTTTGGTTTTACCCTGTCTAAGAGCATCCAGAAGGTCTTCGATGGCGTGGGCTGTCTCGGACAGGTTTTCAAATCCCATTGCAGCACTGTTTCCTTTCAAGGTGTGGGCATTGCGGAAAATAGAGGTCATTACATCCACATTATGGGGTTCTTCTTCCAGCTCCAGAAGCAGATTGTTCAGGTCCGTGAGCAGACTTTTGCTTTCTTCTACAAAAACTTCGATGTATTCATCGTCCATTACCATCACCCGCGATTTTGATGATGTTATCAACAATACCCGAAATATCGGCCACTACATCCACACATCCTGTTTCTATGGCCCTTTTAGGCATTCCAAAAACTACTGAACTTTCTTTGTTCTGAGCAATAACTTTTCCGCCCGATTTTTTGACGAATTGAACTCCCACCTGGCCATCTTTTCCCATTCCGGTAAGTATAACCGCAATGGTATTCGCTCCATCAACTCTGGAGGCAGATATCAGAGTCGGCTCCACAGAAGGGCGAACGTTGTTTATGGGGGCGTCTTGGTTCAGCCTAACAAAAATTCCGTTATTGCCTTTTTCCAGAATCAAGTGATAATCTCCGGGGGCAACCAGAGCACAACCGGGCTCAACCTTATCACCATCTTCCGCCTCCTTAACAGAGTATTCGGAGATGGAGTCCAATCTATTGGAGAACCTTAGAGTGAACTCCTTGGGCATGTGCTGGACGACAACAATCCTGAATTTTGCAGATAATGGAAGTTTGGATAATATTTTTTCCACCATGGGGGGGCCGCCAGTTGACGCTCCTATCACCAGCAACTTCTCCAGAGGCTTAACTCTTTCTTTAACGGGTTTTATCTCTGCCGAAGGGGGCAAGTTAGCTTTGACCGCAGTTTTCACCTTCTCAATTATCTCTATTCCATCCCTTCTCAAATCGGGGGAGATAGTTCCTGAAGGTTTGGGAATGAAATCGACCGCTCCCCGCTCAAGTGCTTCCAGAGTTGCATCCGCGCCATCCTGGGTTTTTGCACTGAGCATCACTACGACAGGGTGGTTTATTGATCTGGTTATTTCTTTAAGGGCGGTTATACCGTCCATTTTGGGCATTTCCACATCCATGGTGACTACATCGGGTTTCAATAAGTTCGTTAGCTCAATGGCCCTGTTCCCATCTTCGGCTTCCCCAATAACCTCAATCTCAGGGTCTGAATTGAGGATGTCCGATATAATAGTCCGCATGAACTTGGAGTCGTCAACCACTAAAGTCCTGATAATGATAAAGCCCCCTTAAACGTGTGATCAACCAATGACGCCCTGAATCGCTTCAACAACCTTTGGACCCTGGAACGGTTTGGTGATGTAGCCATCGGCCCCTGCCTTGATTGCTTGCTTCATCTTTTCTTCCTGTCCTACAGAAGTGCACATCACTACTTTGAACCCAGAATTTGAGCCTTTTATTTCAGCTGTGGCTGCGATCCCATCCTTCACCGGCATAACAATATCCATCATAATAACATCCGGTTTGAGCTCCGATGCTTTTTGTACTGCCTCGACACCATTTTCGGCTTCTCCGACAATAGTGTAGCCCGAGTTGGATTCCAGAATTCGTCTCAATAGTTTTCTCATGAATTGGGAGTCGTCAACCACCAGTATTTTGACCACCATATTAACACATCCTTACAATAACAATCATCATAAGAGTATATTAAGTTTTTGAATTTATAAGATAGTTGTGGGCAAGATAGATGATCATTATTAAAGTACAAAATTTTGATGATGTGGGTTCTAAACTTTAAATAAAAGCGCTTAAGTGGTTGATACTAATAAAATGTTTTTAAACTTCTTGATACCCGTAAATTGCCATCACAGGTTTTCCGAGTCCTTTAAGAAGATAATATTTCCTCTACCTTTCTTAACCTTCTCCACGATATTCCTCCTCTCCAGGTCGGCTATGACCAGACTCATCTTGGCTTCCGAGTAGCCCATCTTCTTTCTCAAGTTCTTCTGGGTTATCCTACCGCCCTCTTTCCTTATAATGGATAATGCCTCTTGGAGATCCTCAGGAAGCTCCTCAAATTCGGCAGGTTCCTCTAATGGTTCCTTAGAGTCCTCCGGCTCCTTGACGGTGTATGGCTCACTTTCACTTTTTCTTTCACTTGAATCTTCTTCTGCGGGTCCAAACCGCTTTTTCCTCACAACGATATATGCAGAAGAACCCCCAACAAGAAGGATTACCAAAATAACAGGTAACAGGAGATCAAAAACATTAGTCTCTCCACTGTCCCCCTCAGTGCCATCCCCACCAGCCCCAACGGTTTGGTTATCCTCGTCTACGGAGAAATTGAGGTCTTCCGGCTCTTCAGGACTTATATCAGAGAGCGGTGGGAATAGAATGAGGTCTATTTTATAGTCCCCTCCCCTTTCAATGGTTATATTTTTCTGGGCATATAATTCTACGCTACCTTGCCGGTAATAGACTGCCTCCAGACTGTAAGTGCCTGTGGAGAGGTTTATTTCGTAGGTACCGTCTTCAGAGATCATGTGCTGTTCAGGCGTAGTATTGACAATGATCTCTGTTTTGGGTAATGGCTCCAAGGTCTCCCAAGAGTAAACGGTGCCGTGAACCACAGCAGCTCCCCCTACTTTAACAGTTGCCAGGATAACCAACGCAATGAGAACAGCTCTACAGCCAAATCTTAGCCTTGAATCCGAGTTTGAGTTATTTTGGGGTTTAATTGAACTATTCAAAGTCCATCGACTCCTTAATAGCCATTGAAATACCGGAAAGCATGTCCATCGCAGTATAATTATATCCCACCTTTTCCATTAGTATATCTCCAGCTCTTCCATTTATATATGCAGCGCTTGAGGCGCTCCAGAACGGTTCATCGAGTGAGAGAAACGCTCCGGCAACTCCCGCGAGGAGGTCGCCGGTCCCCCCCACGGTCATGCCCGCATTTCCCGCTCTATTTACTTTGACCTTCTCCCCATCCGAGATAACGTCCTCAACGGATTTAAGCAATATGGTGGCTCCAGAGCTCTGGGCAGCTTTTTTTACATCTTTTTCACCCTCAAACTTGTATCCAAAGGTATTCGTGAACTCCGTAGAGTGTGGGGTCATAATACACTCACAACCCTCCGGAACTTGTGTTATCAGGGCTCCAGCATCCAGTACCGCCTTATTAGTGTATTTGAGGAACTCTTGTGAGAACTCCCCTATATTCTCACTGCCCATACCCATGACCACTACGTGGAATTTCTTCATCACTTCTTTGAGCTGCTCTATATGTTCTACAGAAATTTCTTCTCCTTTAACCTTTCTTACGATCAGGTTAGGAGAAAATGAAGCTACTATGTCATAAACCGTTTCCGGCACCACAATATTCACCAGATCGGCTCCTGCTGCATAGGCTGCCATAGCAGTCAATGCGGGAGCACCACTATAAGGCCCCCCTCCAATGACCAGGATCTTGCCATGGGTGCCTTTGTGCCCACCGGAAAAACGGTGATAAGTTCTTTTTACGTCTCCGGGACCTGTCAACTTCTCCATGAATGAAGGTATCCCAATGCTCTTCACCACCACTTCTCCAGCATTCCTAAGACCGGATTTCATTTTATGAAAGGTGACAGTTAGATCGGATCTTATCAAGTTGTAATAATCTCCCGTATCAGTGTCGAGACCGGTGGGGACATCAACGGACACTACATACCCGTTACTGGAATTTATCAGATCCACAGCAGTAGCATAAGGCTCTCTAAGCTTTCCTCTCACCCCCGTTCCCAGCATGGCATCGACAATGATATCAGAATCGTCCTGCTGGAGCATTGTAGAATCCCTGATCTCAGTAATGGGGACTCCACATTTCTTCAATATGTCCGCATTTCTTCTGGCAATATCCGATTTAATGTCAGATACTTTCCCAAGAACCATCACTTTAACATCGAAATTGTGGAGGAAGCGGGCGGCAACAAACGCATCTCCCCCATTATTGCCCAAGCCCGCATAGATAGTGACCTTGCCACTATCAAAGCGTTTAATTATTTCTTCTGCCAGCCCTCTTCCTGCATTCTCCATTAACTGGAGTCTTGAGAGGCCGTAATACTCGCAATTGGTGTCCACAACCATCATTTCTTTGCCGGTTATTGAGGTCATGTTTTCCATAAGATGAATTTAATTTATTGAGTAAAAAAGTTTTAGGTTATTTTAAAAATCGATGGGCTTGTTTTCCTCTGAACAGGATTAAAACCTGAAGGGTTTATCCCATCCCATGAGGTCGGTTCCGGTTATTGCCGATATGTTTATGTTCAATGATCTCAAGTCCTCCAGCTCCAGGTTTCTCACGTCGGTCTTGCCCGCCTGCTGAGTAAGAATTTTGAGTTCCTCTGTCATGGCCTTGATGTAATTGTGCACCTTAATGCTGCCTTTATCGGGTTTCAGTCTCCTGCGGAGCTTCTCATCCTGGGTGGCGATACCCATGGGGCACTTCCCCAGATAGCACTGCCTGCACACCGTACACCCCAGTGCGATGAGCATTCCTGTCCCCATCTGGACAGCATCAGCACCGAGGGCCAGAGCTTTGGCCACATCAGCACCGCTTCTAATCCCTCCGGCTGCCACCAGACTGACCTCGCTCCTCAATTTCAGCTCTCTTAAGGCCTCATCTGCCTGAACGATGGCGCCAACAGTGGGTATTCCTGCATGCTCGGCGACAACATCGGGAGTTGCTCCCGTTCCACCCTGCATGCCGTCAACCACAACTATATCCGCCCCGGCTTTTGCAGCTATTTTCACATCATCAGTAACTCTCCCCGCAGAATATTTCACGGCAATGGGGATCTTCCAGTCGGTGATCTCCCTTAACTGCTCTATTTTCATGGCAAGGTCTTCTGGACCGATAATGTCCATATGTCTGGAGGGTGAGAGGGCGTCGGTTCCGGGAGGGATTCCTCTGATCCGGGCTATCTCTTCCGAAACCTTTTCTCCCAGGAGGTGGCCTCCCATTCCTGCCTTGGCTCCCTGTCCTATCTTTATCTCTACAGCATCAGCGGTGTTAAGAGTTCTTGCAGATATTCCGAACCTCCCGCTGGCATATTGGGCGATGAGGAGTTTAGAGTGTTTTCTTTCCTCCGGATGCATGCCTCCTTCGCCGGTGTTGGTGGCAGTTCCCGACATGGCGGTTCCTTTGGCGATGGCCACCTTGGTCTCCAGGCTGACCGCACCAAAGCTCATGGCGGCCCCCATGATGGGCGTGTCGATGACAAGGGGGTTTTCTGCATATCGGTCTCCCAGAACTACCTGAGTGTTGCAGGGCTCCCGGTACTTATCTATAGAGGGCCTGGAGGTCTGAGCCGGTAGAATAACCAGCTCGTCAAAGTGGGGGAGAGGTCGAGTAGCTCCCGTGCCCCTCACTATGTAGGTTCCCACTTCAGCTTTCTTCCGGATATCCCTTACAACAGCTCTACCCCAAATACCTCTATCCTCCATATCAGATGTTCCTGAGACCTGGATGGCTTCTGCGGGACAAACGTCAACACAATTACCGCAACCCACACATTCAGATTGGTTCTTAACTACCGGCCTCTTCCCTTCTCTGTCAAGTGCTCCGGTGGGGCAGTAGCGGACGCATCTGAGGCATTTCTCGCACTGATCCCTGTCTATAGCTATCTGGAACATCTATCCTTCCTCCGTGGGAGCATAGTAAAATCTCTTGCTCACGGGAGTTATTTTCCTGAACTTTGAAGTGTCCGGGGGAAAATCGTTTTGTGAAAGGGTTTTTTCCAGCCACTGCTCGTCGTCCTGGTCCACTTCGGTTATTCTGGCATTCTTTCCCAGGGTTTTTACGTCTCCTCTCACGTAGATTGTGCCTCTCACAATGGATTCTCCACCCATTTCCCCCAAATCACCCAGAACAATAATGGAGCCGCCCATCATGTAGAGGCCGGTCATGAACTCGGAATTACCGCCAATAATTATGGTCCCATCTTTCATGATCTCTCCTGTCCTGGCCCCGGCATTCCCTCTCACTACGATAGTTCCACCGTATATTCCCTGTCCGGTACCGTCACCGGAATTCCCTCTTACATCTACATATCCCCTGGTCATGTTATCGGCTGCAAACCAGCCAGCATTCTTTTCGATAACTACTCGCGGTCCGTGGATCATGGTGGCAGCAAAATAGCCTACACTCCCCTTCAAGTTAATATCTACCTCTTCTTCAAGTCCTGCACACAAGTAGTGCTTTGCTCCCGGGTTGAGGATGGTCAATTCCTTTTCTCCAGCTTCAACTGCTTTTCGAACGCTCCTGTTTATTTCTCGAACCGTTAAACCCTGACAATCAAGCTCCATATTATCTCTCGAATACTCTTATTTCCCCCGGTGAAAGATATTCTGTATCCAGACCTAATGGCTCCAGAGCCACCTCTTCACTTGCTACCGCAAAGACATCACTATCTTCAGCGACCAGAGCAGGCCTCAGCCCCAATTTGTCCTTGGCAATCCCTATGGAGCTCGCTGTGGATATCAAGAACGAAAAAGGTCCGTCCAGCTTGTTAACGGAGTTATCCAGCGCTTCCTCTAAGGTGTTGCCTTCAAGAAGCATATCAGCCACGAAATGCACAATGCATTCCGTATCGTTGTCGGTGGTGAATGTGTGTCCTTTTGCTTCCAGAGAATTCCTTATTTTCCAGTAATTGGTTATCTGCCCGTTATGAACAACCGTAACGTCGGGATAGACGAAGCTCTGAAAGGGGTGAGCATGATACCTGTCCACCCCACTTTCCGTAGAAAAGCGGATGTGCCCGATACCGTGAGTCCCACCCTTACCGGATATCCCGTATATGCTGTCCACCAGAGAGACTGTTCCCAAATCCTTCATCATCTCGAATTTACCGGCACTCAGGACCGACACGCCGTCGATGGTCTGAAGCTCAAGCAGAAGATTCCTCAATTCCTTGAACTCCGTGATCTTTATGCGCAGATCAAGTATGGTAAAATTCTTACCTTCCCTGACCACTTTGGTCTCCTCAACTTCACAACTGGAGTGCAGCATCTCCTCAACCTTCTTTCTTCTCCCGAACTTGGTTATCTCCAGTTTCATTACATATTCATTTTCAGAGAATTGAGTATCGCCATAAATAGCCACTCCAGCACCATCTTTACCCCGATGCTGAAGCTGCTGCATCATATCTATGATGATTTCTCCCATCCTGGGATTCCTCTTCTTATAAAGAAGTCCAACTATTCCACACATTCAAACTGAAACAAATACTCTGACTTTTTAAACTTAATTGTTGAAAGATACTTATGATAAAAGAGAATTCCCTGAACAAATCTACAAAAATGTTGGGGTCTATTGCTTTGAGAGCTCATAAGGACTTATGACAACTATGTCACTAATATAAAAATCGTTAATAAATAATTTGAGTTGTCCCATAGTATTTACACTCATTCAAGACCTCATTCAACCATAACAGTGAACCATGGAAAAGATAAAAAGGCGAGCAACTATTTAATACTGGTAAACAGATTGGAGTGAGCGTATGACGAAAAATGGGCCATGACCCTTAACTGTCTATATCCTTGTATTGCTGATGTTCTTTCAGGGATTGAGTGGCGTTTTGGGAGGTCTAGTGCCCTGATCGTAGGGGCTGTACTCATTGGATGGGTGGGAGTAGAGATATTGATAATAGGTTACCACCCTCAACCACCCCTACAACTCATTTACGGGTCGGTAGGTTTGCTGATACTGGTTTTGGCTTTACTGCCTTCAGTAAAAAGGCCTTCAAAAATTGACATCGAAATGGAATATACAATAGCTTTTCTAACCGCTGCTGTAGGTGGGCGTCTCGGGTTTGAGGAGGTCTTCTACCGCCTCCAGGAACTCGGAATATATGTGAGCGTCCAGGGCAAAATGGTAGTATCTATGTCTTTTGAGCCCGATTAATTCGGTCACGTACTGGGTGAGGGTAGAGAATGCGAACATGTTGGCGTGCATGGCCCCGTATGCGTCATTGGACCGCATATAGAATAAACCACTGAGCTCATCGTTGTTTTCGCCGCAGAACTGGTATCCCCTGAGACAGGGCGGCTCATCCGACTCCAGGTCCCACTGCCTTGAGACACCCACGTAACAGTCCCTTCTGTTCCTGTCCAGCTTCAGCTTGTTTATAACAGTGTAGAGCTGATCAATATGCTGTTCGTCATACTGACAGTAACGAGCTCTCTCCGCATACGTGTAAGCCTCCTCTTCTTTCAGTATGTTCTCCCTGACCTCTGAATCAATGTATTTGGCGCAAATAACGTAATCGTGGGCGTAATCGATGCCGTAATTCCTGGTGAATGGAGCCTTATCGTGGAGCTGCATCTCATAAGGGTCTTTGACTTCCACGAACAATCTGTGGATGAACATGCTCTCCGCCTGACCTTCAAACAGCTCACCCCACTCCGTTTCCTTCTTCTTCCCCTGATGGTATATGGCCTCCAGGGAGGAGTGCCAGGCCGTGGAGAAGTAGTCCTCTACCAGGTGAGCACCATATTCAGTCACCCCGAAGACCTCTTCAGAGCTTCTGCTCATCTCTTGTGCTCTACCGTAGTCCCTGGCGTATATGTGCGGTATGGCGACAAGCATGGCCATAGTTCCCTTCTCAAACTCATGTCCAGTATCCTCCACGACCTGCTGTAAGATGTGGTTTATGAGGTCGAAGTTGAAGTTATAGTAGTTGAGGGCATCCAGACTCCTGATATAAGCTGTAGCGTGCAGCTTTCCCTCCAGCTGAAGAAAACTGATCTCCGTCAGAGCAGGTGGATTATCGCACAGGTGGTCCTCCGGCTTCCACGCCGGAATGGAAATCCTTCTGGTAAACGGAGAGCTCTTCAGTCTCTCAGCTGCAATACTGACCAGATCACCAATTCTGGTGACGTATGTCTCCCCACAAAAATTCCAGAAATCGTGGTCAACTCTACCTGCTTCCCCGGGGTCCTCTATCACCATAAAAGCAGGACTGGACTTTATTATGTTCCCAAAACGCGAGGAAGACTTACCGTTCGCTTCCAGAATCTTTCCCACCAGTTTTTGTTTTGAATCTGATTTACCCCGGGCAATTATCATGTGAGGTGGGATGGAGATGTGGTTTATTAAGATGTTTCCTGTCCCCAGAAAGTAAGCGACTCCCTACATCAGAAAAAAAGAGAAGGGAAAGAAAATTTCAAATAAAATCACATAGACGTAAAAGCAAATGTTGTCCAGAATTGGTAAACTAATATTTGGGGGATTACTGGTTCTATTAGTTCTGACTGTCGCGACACCCGCCACGGCACAGAATGGAGCCCAGCTCTATGAAGAAAATTGTGAACGGTGTCATGCTGAAGACGGGATGGGTATAAGAAATGCAAATTTTTCCGACCCCTCTTTCTGGAAATCTACAACAAAAAAGGATCTCATGAACACTGTAAAAAACGGGGTTCAGATAATGCCTTCCTATGACGAGAAACTGACTGATGAGGAGATCGAAGCTGTGCTTGAATACGCCAGCGACTTTGCAGGAATATCCTATTCAGAGGTACCGGGGTTCATACCAGTTATTTCGGGTTTCACGGCTGTTTTGTGTCTAATGGGAGGTTTTATTGCTGTTATTCTGTTTAGAAGATAGTGCTTTCGATCACTAAGTATAGGAAAAATTTTGAGTTAAAGGAGTAGTGGTTGGATTTATGAAGTTATATTTCGTTATCGATCTCCTCCACAAAGAGGTTGTGAGGGCAGTTAAGGGGGAAAGAGAAAAGTATCGGCCGGTGCACCTCTCCAGCAGGTTACTGGATACCAGTAGCCCTCAAATGGTCATAGAACAGGTCGAACCCAGGTACGTCTATGCAGCGGATCTGGACCGGATAATGGGGGCTGGAGATAACACAGATATACTCAACAGCATATCCGGCAAAGTAGAGCATTTGATTGCGGATTGCGGATTTAAAGAGCCTGCTGAACTTGAGCTTGAAGATATGCAATTTGATGGAGTGGTGGGGAGCGAGACCTTCAATCTCCGCCAGCTTGAAGAGGACTCAGCTAATGTTCGTTATGTCAGCCTGGATATAAAGGACGAGTTCCTGGATGCTTCAAACAGCTTCCCTGAGTGGAAAGATGCTCTGGGGTGGTTGAACTCATTCGACTTGGAGGGTGTCATAATATTGACCCTCTCCAGAGTGGGTACTCTCTCACTGGACCAGAGTATTTTCGGTGAAGCCGTCGAGGTATCTGACAATCCCCTATACGCTGGTGGTGGAGTAAGGAGAATGGAAGATATTGTGGAGCTAAACGATATGGGTTTTGAGGGTGTCCTGATCGCCAGCGCTTTCCATGAGGGAAACATAAGTCCTGAAGTGATACAGGAGGGGAAACTTAGTTGATTGGAGGGTTATGGGTGTTACCCTCATCTAAAAGACAAGTTTTAATTACCTCAACACTTGGGGAAAAATATGGAGGTTGTTGCCGGTCCTGCATCTCCTTTACTGGCTAGCAGGGTTGCAGATAGATTAAATTCGAAGGTTGCTCAGTCGAGGTACAAGAAATTCCCTGACGGAGAGCTTTATACCCGTGTGGAATGTAATAGCCAGGATGCTGTGGTGATTCAGAGCATTAACTCCAACGATGATCTCATTTTTCTCATGCTGGCTTTAGAGGCTCTTGAAGGTAAAAACGTTACGGCCGTGGTCCCCTATCTCGGTTACGCTCGACAGGACAGGAGATTCATGGAGGGAGAAGCTCTGAGCATTAAAGTGGTTGCCAGAATGATCGAGGATTATACTGACAGGGTTTTATCAGTTAATGTCCATAGTGAAGAGTCAAAGAAGCAGTTCAAGAATATTGAGGAAGTTGATGCCATGCCGGTTCTGGGAGAGCATTTCAGGGGAGTAGATATCTGCATGATCTCTCCCGATGTTGGTGCCTACGATTGCGTTAAGCTGGCTGCTCAAAGTGCTGGCTGTGATTTCGATTACCTGGAGAAGAAGAGGATCGATGCGGAGCATGTTGTCATGGAGACCAAGAACATGGACGTAAAGGGGAAGAGAGCGGTTCTCATTGACGACATCATCTCTACTGGAGGGACAATAGTGGAGGCCACCAAGATCCTTCTGGAGCAAGGAGCACAGGAGATAAAGGTGGGGTGTGTCCATCCTGTCTTCGCCAGCTACGCCTTGAACAGGCTCTATACAGCCGGCGTATCAGAGATCATCGCTACCGACACGATCGAAAGGAATGTGAGCGAGATCAGCGTAGCCGACCTCATCGCCAAAGCCTTGAAATGAAATAAAAGTAAAGATCAATTCCCCAGCAATCCTTTCTCCAGAAAGCTGGTGTAATTATCTCTATCCCTTCCCAGGATTATATGGTCCAGAACCCTGACCCCCACCAGGTTGCAGGCTTCCACGATTCTTTTGGTGACGTTTATGTCCTCGCCTGACGGTTCTGGCTCTCCACTGGGATGGTTGTGCACCAGGATTATGGATGCAGCCCCTTCCTTTGAGCTTTCTCTGACCACTTCTCTCACGTCAACCACGTTGGTCTCTAAACCACCCTTGCTCAGCTCCAGATTCTTTATGGGCTTGTTACCGCTGTCAAGCAATATTATGTTAAAGAATTCTTTTTTGGCGTCCTTGAGGTAGGGAGAGTAGTAATCGAACACGTAATCCACCACATCGCTCACATTGCGGACCTTGTCTCTTTTCTCTGCTCCTTCTCTCATCATCCGTTTACCTGTCTCTATTGCCGCCTTGATCTGGGCGGCTTTGGCCATACCGATTCCCTGTATCTGGCATAGCTGGTTGATCGAAGCTTCATCCACCGCCCTCAGACTGCCAAAATGGTTCAACAGATTCCTCGCAAGGTCCTCTGCACTCACTCCCTCGTTGCCTACCCTGAGGATAACTGCCAGCAATTTGGCTGAGGAGAGCTGTTGAGGCCCGAACTTTATCAGCATTTCCCTGGGCCTTTCATCCTCCACCCAATCCTTGATAGGTCTAGTAGTTCTGGATTTATTTATTTCCTCTTTAACTATCTCCCTTACTTCTTTGCAGTCCTCTTCTGTATTGAGCTCCAGTTTGTGGATGATGTGATCCTTATACTGGTTGAATAGAGGTGTTTTCTTTTTTCCGGTGAAAAAGACCTTACCATTCCTGCATACGGGATATGCTCTGTTCTCCACCAGAAAATCGATTATTTCCTCCCGCTCCTGAAGTCCAAATCCACCACTATCCTTTATAACAAATTTCATCTTTTGTAAAACTAATAGTTGATTATAAAAAATTTTCTTTATGAGTGAACAGTGCATGATCTCAACTTCGATCCTATTTAACCCCACAACCCTAACCCCCGTAACCCGGAAAAGATATAATAAGCATGGATACAGCAAAGAGAGATAACTATGAAGGAAGTAGAAGAAGCAGCGGCAAAGATCAAGAACATGGAAGTTCGGGGTGCGGCAAAAATTGCCAAGTTTGCGGCCAAAACACTAATGGATTTCGCTGATAGGACAGGAGACGATTTCGACTCCGATATGAGAAAAGCTGCCGAAACCCTGATAAATACCAGACCTACTGCCGTCAGCCTGTACAATGCAGTTAATTACGTTATGAATTACAATGGCGATCAGGAGGATAAAAAGAGGCAGAACCTTGTCTCCCGAGCTGAGAAGTTCATCGAATGGGTAGATATTGCCCATGAGAGAATAGGGAACATTGGTTCCAGAAGAATAAAAGATAAATCTCTTATCATGACCCACTGCAACTCCTCAGCTGCTCTCTCGGTCATAAAATCGGCTCATCAGTCCGGAAAGAATATAGAGGTAATGGCTACGGAGTCCAGACCCCGTCTTCAGGGGCATATCACGGTCAAGGAGCTGACTGATGAGGGGATACCCACCACATTGATAGTCGATTCTGCGGTCAGATACTATATTGAGAGCATGGATTACGTCATCGTGGGTGCGGACACCATAGCCGCCAACGGAGCCCTGATCAACAAGATAGGTACTTCACAGATCGCTCTTTCCGCCAAGGAGGCAAGAGTGCCTTTCATGGTAGCCGCAGAGACGTATAAGTTCAGTCCCAAGACACTACTGGGTGAGCTGGTAGAGATCGAAGAGAGAGATAAATCAGAAGTTGCTCCACCGGAGATCATGAACCTTCCAGGGCTAACTGTAAAGAATCCCGCTTTCGACATTACTCCCCGCGACTATATAGACGTGATCATAACCGAAATAGGTAATATACCCCCTGAAATGGCTTATCTGGTTATCAAGGATAAGCTGGGCCATCCCATATTCGAAGACTGATCCCGCTTGATTATGGGTTTGGTTATGGTTAAGTTTAATACCACAGATTCGAGACTCGAGTCCAACTGTACAACTGTTCCAACTGTAAAAGTGGTCTATGTGAAAGGGCAAAAAATATCTAACAACTGGATGTCCAGACCGGTGGAGGGTTGTTTATGAATAAAACTACTCAAGAAGTGAAGGAAGTGGCAAATGATTATAACGACGTAACTATTGGTATATTCGGCTCTCATTCTGGGAAAGAGACCGGCATCGCCGCCAAGGCGTGGGGCTTCAAGACGGCCATAATCGTTCAGAAGGGCAGGGACAAGCTTTACACCAAATATAACTCTCACCTGTATGATGAAGTAATTGAGCTCGACTCGTTTAAGGACTTACTCCATAAAGAAGTGCAGGAGCAGTTGCTCGACTTAAACACTGTATTCATTCCCAACAGGAGCTTTGCGGTCTATGTGGGATATGATGGGATAGAGAACGATTTCAAGGTTCCTGTGTACGGTAACAGGTTCATGCTCAGAGCTGAAGAGCGCAGCTATGAGAAGGGTCAATATTATTTGATGAAAGAAGCGGGAATAAGAATCCCCCGGGAATTCAACTCCCCGGAAGAGATCGACAGGCTTGTGGTGGTCAAAGTCCAGCAGGCAGACAACCCACTGGAGAGGGCATTCTTTTACGCCTCCTCTCCCAAAGACTATCACCAGCAGGCCGAGGCACTGCTTGAACAGGACATAATAAATGAGGAGGGCCTGAAAGAGGCACGGATCGAGGAATACGTGCTGGGAGCCAGGTTCAACGCCAACTTCCACAGCTACGCCCTCAAGGACTCTTTCGGTGACTTCGACTTCGTGGGCTTCTCGGACAGAAGACAGGTAAATCTACAGGGATTCCTGAACCTCCCCGCCAGAGACCAGCTCAAGATCGATGTGGGAGTAAAGAACGAGGAGATCGGTCATTTTGGAGTTACCATGAGAGAAAGCAAGCAGGACCTGGCCTACGACTCGGCTGAAAGATTCATTGAAGTCACCCAGAAAGAGTACTCTCCGGGTATGATAGGGATGTTCGGACTGCAAGGTGCTATGGCATATTCCCCTCAGGGGAAGCTGGAGTTCGTTGTCTTCGATGTCTCCCCCAGGGTCCCCGGTGACCCGGCCATCGGACCCACCTCCCCCGAAATGAGGAACCTCAGCCTCAAGCACAACAGAACCATTGAGGACCCACTGGACCTGTCCATGATGGAGATAGAAAAAGCCCTCAAAGAGGACAGGCTGAAAGAGATAGTTACCTGAAATTACCTTACTCCATTTTTTATTTTAGAAATAAATAGAACTAAATATTAGAACAAAACGAGGGAAACAAGAGCGAATTAAAAGAAGGTAAGAGCAGTATTATTGCTCCAGAACGGCGTTGACTACTCCATCCTGGCTGGGTCTGCTGGTCACTCTCGCCTTTCCAGCCTCGGTCTCGATTAAGGCTCCTCTGGTCACCACATTTCTTCTGGAGTAGTGAACGTGAGCAAGGTTCTCCACCACATTCTTTATTTCGGATTTTACCATCTTATTTTCTGAAGGAAGGAATACGTTAGCGTGGCTTTCTCTGAAGAGCTTGAGCTTATTCCTACCGCCTTTTGTCCTCCTCGGCTTTAACTTTCTTTCCCCGATAAGCGTCTCTACCTGTTTTCCGCCCATCTCAAATTTTCTCTTCCTTCTCGCGGACCTGAGTAGTTTTCCAGTATGAGTTCTATTACTTCTTCCCTGCCAAAGCATGAATATCACCTTGATCTGTTCTTCAATCTATCTTACACGAACTTTTGATCTGCCGGAGCCGAACGGCTCATTTCGGTCGATGTAACTCAATAAAACAATCTCAATTTAAATAGTTAACGACAGAATGGGAAGCCGAATATGATGGTTAGGTTAGTAATTACCAATTCAAAATATTTAACGACTTCCAGAGGTGACATGCTCAGAGGTGCGGTAGTTAGAGATATTGAATACCGTCAATTGACATTCATTCTCCATACCGGAGATTATGTGAGTTTAATATTAGAAATACAATTACTTTATTTTTGTGCCGAATAAATATTAAAAATCAGAATACTTAAATATTATTGTTCTGGCCGTAGTGTAGATGGATTGGGTGTTTATCGATTCTGAGTTGGGGTATGATGGTTCTCAGATCAAATCGTTGTGGGCGTACTATGAAACAGGTGTAAAGGAAGATAGTATTATCTCCTTCGTTGGAACATGCAATATCAAGAATGATGCACAAGTTGACTCCCAGAACACAATCTTGCAACAAAAAATATACTCTCCCCCAGAACACAATCTTGCAACAAAAAATATACTCTCCACAAATGCTTCACTTCATTGTTGAGCATTTCGATGAGGTCAGCCTCAGACTCTTGTGCACCAGACAAAGATTTCTTGCCTGTGTGGTGCAGGAGATTATCGATGAGCACTGCGAGATCTCCAGAAAAGGATGCGACCTCTTCTGGAACGGAAAGAAACTATCCGTGAGCACAGTGACAATATCTCCAGTTTCAGCCAAAATCCACTTTGGCCTGAACGTGGAAAGCGATGATTATGCATCACTAAAGGAAATAGGATACGAAGACCCAAAACAGCTCGCCCTGGAAGTATGCAGAAGATACTCCCGCGAAATAGAGGACATAGAAGGATGCCTTCGACAAACAAGACCCAACAAAAGCTATTGACTTTTCTAACTTTTTATGGAGCTAACCTTTCCCCAAGAAATGAACAAATGATCAAACCAAGTTTTTAAATAATGAATAAAAGTTGCCAGGTATGTTGCTGGCAACTACTGAATGTGCTGAATGTTTGCGGGTTCTGGGTTCTGTCTTCTAACTCGCCTGTTTTTCCAGTGCTATTTCGATGGTAGAGACGTTTACCGTGTTACCCTGCTCCGATGGTAGTTCTTCTGTGTCTACCTTGATATCTCTGACTCCAACGTTGGGCATGAATCTGTTCCTTATCACTTCTGCAACGTCCACAGCCCGTCCAATTGCTCTGCCTCTTGCTTTTATTACGATCTCCCCGTCGCCTTCGTTCAACTGAGCCATTGCAGCTAGCACGTAGCTCATTACCGGTTTGTTTCCTATAAAGATTGTCTGCTCATCTGCCATAGTAATCACCTTTTTATCCCTTAATGGTCACAAATTTAAGTTTTGCTGAAAATTATGCGGAAAACCTTTAAACATCATATCAGGTTTTTATTACGTGAAAAAAATCTGGTTAATACTGGTTTCCTTCATAATATTATTTGGTCTGGCTGGCTCCTGCAGTGCGCAGGATACGACAGTTAGTATACAGGCCAATTATAAGTTCATTTCTACTGACGAGGTTAAAGATACTTTTACCTTGAAGTTCAAGAACACTGCCGGTAACGCTTCCAAGCTTTCCTTGAGCATTCCCATGAGGACCTTTGTAGAAGAACCTAAGGTAACTGATAAGCCTGCAGGTTATGTGGAATCCACTTTCAGGGACATGAACGGGACTAAAGTGTTGTTCCTGAATATTGATAAAGTCCTTTCGCCCTATGAGGAATACACTGTGACCATAGAAGGTGAAGTTAGGGGAGTGACCGATAGATTAGGAGAGAACAGCTACAGGTTCTATGCGGTGGAGTATCCGGAGTACTTCATCTCCTTAGGATTACCTGTGGATGAAATACAGATGTCGGTCGATTTCCCTCAGGACTTCTTCACTGCCTATAAGATCACATCTGTTAGCTCCAACTCCCAGATATCCTACACCCCTTATAACAGTGTAGAAGAGATCTCCTGGAACTTTATCAATCCCAAGAATCAAGTGGTGGCAGTGTTGGAGTTCGAGAAAATGCTTAATTTCATGACCCTCAACATACTTGGGGGTTTCCTCATAGTGGGGGCATTCATTGCCCTATTCATCATGTCACATAGATCAGAGGAGAAATACAAAAAGATGAAGATCCTCATGGGCACACCGTGGGGAGGAGACATTGTTTCCAAGCTAAGAGAGGTTTTGAGGAACGCGAAGAATGAAGTCCTCATCGCCTCTCCACACATCTATTATACTGACTGGCTTACTGCAGAGTTGAAACCACTTATCGCGGAGGGTGTTAAGGTTAGGATCATTACCTGGCCCAGTTACGAGAGAAGGAACTTCAGGAACGTGGAAGACGTGGTGGACGACAGGAAGCAGCTCTTTACCCTGAGAAGATTTCTGGAGATGTTCGAGCCCGGGACCGTGAGGATAAACGATAATATCCACGCCAAACTGGTGGTCGTAGATGAGAGCAAGGTGCTGGTCACCACGGCCAATTTCACTCAGACAGGATTATGGGAGAACTACGAGTCAGGATACTGGGCTGAGAACGAAGAGCTCGCCAAGCAGGCAAAAGAGTTCTTTGAGATCGTTTGGAATGCCAAAGAGACTCTGGAGCTGGATGAGAACACCATCGACCCCAAGATCTCCTGGGCACAGATAATGGATTTAAAGAGTGAGAACGAGTAAAGATAAGAGTGTGATTGATATGTTGTACGATGACATCGGTAGTTTCCCTCTTCCTCACGGAATCGATAGGGAATGGGTTGAAAACAATGTGAACACCAAAGAATATGAGGAAATGGTTCAAAGAGCCTTTTTAATGAAGACGAAAGCCGGGGTGGAGTGCCCTACCTATCCTCAGTTCCAAGAAATGGTCAACCAGTTCGCGGACATTATACAGAACCCCGAACTTCAGGAAGACGCTTATCTGGTCTCCCCTCGAGCTGCTGTAATACCCGAATTGAAGCCGCTGGTGGACATAAGATACGATGGCCCCATCAGGGTATGCATAACAGGTCCCTTCGAGCTGTACTACAAGGAGTTCGGCGGAGTCATTTATGACGACATAATAGAGAACATCTCCCTCTCCCTATTCAGGTTCGCCAAGAACGCCATAAACTCTGGACTCAATGTAAAGGCTATCAGTATAGATGAGCCGAGTCTGGGAACCAATCCGGAGATCCAGCCCACCAAAGAGCAATTAGAGAGGGCCTTGAGACACTTCAACCTCAATTGCGATATCCAGATACACCTTCATTCCTCTTTATTCTACACTTCATTTCTGGAGCTCGAAGTGGTCAATGTTCTGGGAGTTGAAGCTGCCAAAGAGCCGGAGATAATGGATGCTATAGACATCGAGGATCTGGACGCATTCGATAAGAAGTTGAGAATAGGCGTGGCCAGAAGCGATATCGACAACATCTTCGCCGAATACAATCAACGCCACGGGGTCAACGCCTGGCAGGACACTGAGTTGATGAGCGATGCCATAAACGAGATCGAGAGCCCAGAAGTAATTCTCAAAAGGCTTCAGAACGCATACGGAATATTCGGAGAAAGGATGGCCTATACGGGTCCGGATTGCGGCCTCTTCAGTTTTCCCACCCAGGAAATAGCTGCCCAACTGCTGAGCAACGTAAGTGAGGCGGTCAAAAAGTTCAAATCCGGATAGCTAATATAATGTCGTTGCAGGTCGAATAAGATCGATGGTGGGAGGACAGGGAAGCCATGGAACACTATATAAGCTTTTTCATTGCATCATTCACCACTACTTTTGTTCTTGTGGACCCTCCGGGAAACATTCCATCATTTCTGGCTCTCACGGAGAGATTTGGTGCAGAATTCAGGGAGGCTGTATCTAAAAAATCCGTTTTATTAGGTTGTTCCATCCTGATAGTATTTGCTCTGGCCGGTAAATTATTTTTGGAGTTCTTCAATATCTCCATCAACAGCCTGAGGATTGCTGGTGGGATACTCCTATTCGTTATAGCCATAGACATACTATTGGGAAGCAGGAGGGATACTTACACCAGTAGTGACGCTACAGAGACAGATGCAGATTCTCTGGCAATATTTCCCATCGCCATACCACTCTATACTGGACCGGGAGCCATCACGGGTACAATAGTGCTGGCAAACGAGGCAACCGATCTGATAATGAGAGGAGTGGTTATACTATCCATAGTCGCAGTATATGGCATCGCCAGATTGACCCACATGTACAGTCACCTGGTGATACGATACCTTGGCAGCAGCGGCTCCAACATAATAGCCAGATTGATGGCGATATTCCTGGCAGCAATAGCAGTCGAATTCGTTTTCACCGGATTGGAAGAAAAAATGGCTGGAATAGGTTAGCACATTTACTTAATTAGGCCCCAATTAGTCTCAATTTAGTTTACAGTTAACTTTCGGACTGGTTTTGAGGTTGGCTCTCCAACTTGCTCTCGGATTGGTTACCTTGGCTTTCATAGCCACCATATTCTTCATTATAGCTGTATTCTCCTTCACTTTCTTCGTAGGGTGTGGTCAATAGCTCCTTGATTCTTTCGGCTGTCTTTTTACCTACGTTGGAAACTTTTACCAGCTCTTCCTCACTGGCGTTGACTATTGCTTCCACTGTTCCGAAGTGCTCTAGAAGGTTTTTGGCTATAACCGGGCCTATGTTCGATATGGCTGCCACCACATACTCCTGCTGCTCCTGAAGAGATCTTTTGGATTTATCTGCGTGCGGTGAAGCTTCTCTATGCTTGTATTTTTGTTCTCTGGAAGCTATGGATGCCAGCATATCCGCAGTTTCATCAGGCGATCTGGTGAACAGGATGGGTATGCCCATATCTATGGTTATGGCCGCCAGAGCCCCTCTGACGGCATTGGGATTCACGGCCCTCTTGTAAATATTATCGCCTTCGATCAACAGGATGGGTTTATAATAAGACCTTTTCAGTCTGAAGAGCTGGTTAAATAGCTTCTCCTTCTTGATAAGGCTCTCAATAAAGTCATCCACTGACTTCCTCTCCACCGCAACCCGGTCACTTAGCACGTAATCTGCTACCTCAAGATTGCCAGTGTTTATCCCTACACCCATGTCGAACAGCTTTTTCACCACTCCAGACTTAGCCTCTCTGGAATCAGCGTAAACCTGTATGGAAGGAGTTCTGGAGAACTCTACCTCTCCCTGCTGATCCAGTTGAGCTCCTTGTGACGTAGAAAAGTCCTGAAGGTTTCTCTGATGCGGCGATAAAGAATGCGATTGAGATTGTGATTGATTGGCCTGAACTCTTCTTACCAGAGTGTCACGGAGCTGGTATAGCTGGGAGAACATTGATCTCTCCTTCCTGAAGCTGGACCAGTAGTATCCCTCATCTCTGGTCCCTTTGGTCAAAAGCACAATTATCTTCCCCTTCCTTGACCTGCCGGTTCTCCCTCTTCGCTGTATAGCCCTTATCTCAGAGGGTATGGCTTCAAAGAAAATAACCAGATCGGTGGCAGGGATATCCAATCCCTCCTCGCCCACTGAAGTGGATACCAGAACATTGATCTCTCCTTCCCGGAACCTGTCCAGTATCTCTATCTGCTGTTTTTGGCCCATACCCTTCTCGTTCGCTCTTCTCGCCTGACCAATGAACTTGGAGACCGAAACCCCTTCCATTTTCTCCAGCTCTTTCGAAAGGAGTTCAGCAGTATCCCGGAAATTGGAGAAAACTATGATCCTGGAGTCCGGGTTTTCTTTTAGCTCTTCACTGACGAACTCTTTGAGCTTCTGCAATTTGGGATGATTAACCTTACAGCTGCTGGCCTTCATAACAGCAGTTCTGAATGTGGTGTCCTGTGCGACCTTTCTGGCGGCCTTACTGCTTCCCCTTGATCTGGCCTCCGACATCAATTTCTTGAGGTACTGTTTGAGGGAGTCCAATCCCTGGGTCTCTATAAGCTCCACGGCATGCATTATCTTCATCACTTCCGCCACAATAGATACCGCCTCATAGTACCTGCTGTCCCCTGACTCCACAGCTTCAGCCTGTAGTGTTTCCTGTATAGCAAGCAACTCCTTTTTTGACGCGTTCTCAATGTCCAGATCGATGTCCAGATCCCTCAACCTCTTGTACCTGCTCTTGAGGACGTCCTGGAACAGCTGGCGAACCTTCTTTAACTCCGGAGGCATGTCCACCTTTATCCACTGTATCTCCTTTTCCTGGACGTAGGGCTTAACGTCCTCATCGAAATCTGTTCTGATCTCAATATCTTCAATACCCAGGTTTTCCATTACCTCCTGTATCCTCTCCACATCGCTACCCGGTGACGCAGTTATGGCCAGAACAAGAGGGTTTTCGCTCTGCTGGAAGTAGTTTCTGGTTATGAAGACGTAGGCGTAGTTACCCACTGCCCTGTGGGCCTCATCGATGGTGAGGTGGGTCACATCCTGAAGATCTATTCTTCCCGCTATGATATCGTTTTCAACGACCTGGGGAGTGGAGACTATGATGGAAGCCGAGTTCCACATCTCAACTCTCTTCTCAGGTGGCGTCTCCCCGCTCAAAGAGATTATCTCCTCCGGGTCAAGATTCAAAACCCTTCGTAGAAAAACGGCGTGCTGCTCAACAAGAGGTTTGGTCGGCGCCAGAAAAACAGCTCTCCCACCAGCGTTATGCAAACGAGAGCCTATAACGAAGGCTGCCACAATGGTCTTGCCCAAACCCGTGGGAAGCACAACAAGGGTGTTGCGCATTAAGGCCGTGGCAGCAACAGAAACCTGATAAGACCTCCTTTCAATGGACTTATCCTTTATCAAAGGGTGGGAGATATACTCGGCCATCACACCAAACTATTGGTTAAAGTAAATATATTTTGAGGTTTTTCACCACAAAATGACCATACAAACCATTCACATCACACTCTATACCATACCAAAACGGGTTAGTGAATAGAATAGACATGAGTTACATTTATCCCACGTCAAAACCAGATTTGATTGAATGACCTCAGAAGATGAGCTGATATGCCGGGCTATTGATGAGATGAGAAGAATGAGAATGGTTTACAGAGGTGGTGGGGAGCGAATTATAGAACCCCATGCTTTTGGATATGATAGAAAGGAAGAGAAAAAGTTGAGAGCTTATCAGGTATCAGGTCATAGTGAGAGCGGGGAAAATGAAGGATGGAAGACATTCATTGTGAGCCTTATCACTGATCTTGAATTAGGGGAAGATAACTTTGAGGGGCCAAGAGGGGGGTACAATCCCCAAGGTGATGAGATGATACCCCACATTATCTGCATGCTCTAAAGAGCAAATAAAATTAGAACAACTGGTTTTTGAGGTCGTTCCACATTACATCGACTTTTTTCCTGGTAGTTTCATCCATTTCCACCACGTCGGGCCATTCCCTGTGGAATCCTTCTTCCTCCCACTTTACAGTGGCATCAATGCCCATCTTGCCACCTAAGTTAGGTAGGTACGTAGAGTGGTCCAGACTGTCTATGGGCGCATCCGATATCAGGACAAGGTCCTTCGCGGGGTCGAATCGGCTGGTGACAGCCCATATCACTTCACTCATGTTCTGGACATCCACGTCACCATCCACAACTATCACTACTTTGGTGAGGCTGAGCATTCCCATTCCCCACAGGGCGAACATGGCTTTTCTGGCGTGCCCGGGGAACCGTTTTTTGATGGACACTATGGCCAGGTTGTGGAACGCTGCTTCGGTGGGGAGGTTCATGTCCACGATTTCGGGGTGTATCATCCGGATAATTGGCAGGAACAATCTCTCTGTGGCTTTCCCCAGCCACTTGTCCTCCATGGGGGGCTTACCTACCACGGTAGCGTGGTAGATGGGGTTTTCTCTGTGGGTTATGGTGTTGATGTGGAAGACTGGATAGGGTTCAGGAGGAGTGTAGTATCCGGTGTGGTCCCCGAATGGTCCTTCGGTGCGGAGCTCGTCCACATTCACGTAACCCTCCAGCACTATCTCTGAATTGGCGGGGACTTCCAGGTCGACCGACTCGCACTTCGCCATCTTCATCCTCTCTTTCCTGATGAACCCGGATAACATGAACTCTCCTATTCCCTCAGGTAAGGGGGCAGTAGCAGCGTAGAGTGTTGCAGGGTCCACACCTATCGCTACAGCAACTTCCAGCTTATCTTCTCCTTTCTCCGCCAGCTTCTTGAGGTGCATGGCCCCATGCTTGTGAATCTGCCAGTGCATTCCCGTGGTCTTCCCATCGAACACCTGCATCCGGTACATTCCTGCATTGAGGTCTCCGCTCTGAGGGTCGCGGGTGATGACCACCGGGAGCGTAATGAACCTTCCGGCATCGTGGGGCCAGCACTTGAGGATGGGAAACTTATTCAAGTCGGGTTCGTCCATGATAACTTCCTTGCAGGGACCTCCCTTGACCTGCTTGGGCATAAAATTGGTCAGCTCCTTCAGGGTGCCCATGCTCTTCAGCCCGTCCATAATGGATGAGGGTCTTAACCTGGTGAGGTCCACCACTCTCTGGCCTATCTCTTCCAGATCCTTGACCCCCATCGCGGCCTTCATCCTCCTTTCCGTGCCGAAAGAATTCATCAGAACAGGGGTATCATATCCTGCGGGATTTTCGAATAAAATAGCTTTTCCGCCGGACTTGACGGCTCTGTCCGCTATTTCGGTCATCTCCAGATCAGGAGATACCTGGCGAGTTATTCTGGTCAGATCATTATCCTGCTCAAGTTTAGTTATGAATTGTCTGAGGTCTTCAAAAGGCATAAAGGATGGACACTATTAAAGTTAAAAAAGGTTGTTAAAATGAATAATGATCCGGTTTAGGTTTATAATCTATTTATCTGACTACCCAATGGGTCTTATGTTCCACGTCCCTCTTCTACCCAGTCAAGTATACCCCAACTAACTTCCTGATCGTGTTCAACGGAATAGAACTGAATGGTCCTCCATGCCACCTTTGCCATCTACTTTTCTGTCACTGTCTATTCCATCCTCGACATTTCTTCCAACCGGTAGGAGAGGTCTTCTATTTTATCGTTTAAGCGCTCCACATCGGTTTTGACCTCTTCTCTAATGGATGCTATCGATTCCCGAAGCTCGTCTCGGAGGGATTCGTTCCTGGAGATGACATCTTCTTTCAGTGAATCGGTCTTGTAAGACGAGTCCTCTATTCTGGTTTCCAGGTTGTCCTTCACAGTATCTAGTTTGCGGTCCATTTCCTCTATCCTGGTGTTCAGCTCATCTCTTACCGAATCGGCTTTATCGGAAGAACTGTCATCAACTCTATCCAGCTTGTTCGCGAGGTCATCAAAATACCTGTTGAACTCCTCCAGCCTCTGACCCAGTTCTTTGACATCATTTTCCAGGTTCTCTATCTTAAAATTGGTGTTTTCCATCTGAGACAAGAACTCATCCTTCTGCTCTTCCTTGAGGCTGGCAAACTCTTTCTTGCATATTTCCGCCACGAACTCCCTTAGCTCCTCTCTGAATTCATCAGGGTCCATAAAAATAATTGAATTGAGAAATATAAAATACTTTGCTGTAAGGCTGTAAGGCATTTCCGCTGTCTTTAGTCCTGCATGCTCAGAAATACTGAGCGCCCCAGCATAGTGTATTACCCAATCGCCCAATAAAAGTTCAATAAGGGGTTCAGTAAGGGGTTCGATAGGATGGGTCAACCGGAGTATGACTGAAAAATTTTGTAGTTGCGGACTTTACTTATGAGCGACCTATCGCAAGAAATATATTACTGATGTTATCTCATATTTTTTAGACTCCAAGGGGTCGTGGCGTAGTTAGGAAGCGCAACGGGCTCCAGCGGTAATGATGATAAACGGGTCTGCTGAGCGGTGATGACCCGTTGGAGCACTGACCCGAAGAGACCCGTAGGTCGTGGGTTCAAATCCCACCGACCCCATATTATCGTGGGTTCGGTAAATGAAGCCATCTATCGAGTTCAGGTGGAATTAAGGGATGTGAAGTGGAGAACACCTTTTCCATCATTATAGAACAATTTCAGGTTATCTCCTTCAACTTTAAAGGAAGTAACATTCCTCAATGAACCCAGATACCTGCTTTCCTGTTCCATTACGCCTTCATCCTGGCACCACATCTCTGTGGAGATTATTGTCTCCATAACGACCTTATTCCCCTCTTCGATCCGGTAAGAGCCGGAGTAGTGGTTGCAACCGGCTGAGCCCCTGAACTCTTTGTTCTCCTCGAATTCCAGAGTGATATTCGTTCCGGAGAGCACTGGTTCCGTATCTCCCACCGGTCCAAAGGACACCAATTTCCACTTGGAGTTCGATGGTATCTCCTCAACGCCATTTCCCATACAACCACTGGTGGCCAGACAGATCGCACAAGCCAACACAAGAGAGAGCATAGCCTTCATATCCTCACCCCTATCAAACTATACTCACACAAATAAAAAACCAGCGATTAAAAAGTAAACTTTAACTAAATATAGAGATAAGGATAAGATATGGGCGCAACAAAGATGACCACACCTGCTATAAATCCGATCTTTGACGTCTTACCCATTTTTTGTCCCTTCTCCCCATGACCTTGACCCAAAAAAGGTAGGTCACTATAGACCATACAATCAGAATGATGCCAAGATAAAATCCCCATTCGCTCCAAAATTAAAAACAATTTCTTGCTTACCTTTTCAAATCCTATTCAAGCTCTTCTCGCACTTACGGCTCTCTTGAACATGGGATTATCCGGGACGGTCTTTTTCAACAGGTAGCCCCTGAAGAATAGCCTGTTAAGGGATTCCAGCAGTGTGTTGTATCCGATGTTGAATTGCTGCTGAATATCTTTAATAGATCTCCAGTCGTCAAGATATCTCAGGAGCTGGTCCTCACTGGGAGGTTCGCTCGCCTTAACCGGTTCATTTGGTACCTTTTCTTCACCCCCAGTTGTTCCTGCTCCCTTGATTGATCCCGTTCTTTCATCTGACCCTATAATATAGTCTGCGTCTCTTCTAAGGGGGTTTATGTCCTTGGAGTGTCCACTCTTTTCTGTCTGGCTACCGTTGTTGTCTTCGGCCTCTTTCTCTTCCTCTGAAACTCTTTTGTATTTGTATTTGTGTCCACCTGTTTCAATTCTCACTTTACGTTTGTCCACTTTCCCTTTCTGATACATCATATCCAGTTTTTCCAGCAGGGGTTTATAGCCGACCTTGAGCTTTTGCTGTATGTCCCTGATCGATTTCCAGTCGTCGAGGTATCCCAAGAGATGTTCTTCATCCAGCTTATCTTTTTCCTTTTCCAATCTGGATTGGACCTTTGACTCTATTTTCTCTTCATCACGTTTAGTTTCGGTTGCTTCTTCCTTTTGTGCTTCTTTAACTTTAGCAGCCTCTATTTTCTCTTTAACTCCTTCCTCTACCCTTTGTAATCCTGTAGGGTGTTTGAAGGTGTAATGGAGCACGTTCCTGTAAAGCTTCATTTGAGTGGTTTCCAGGCAGCGATTAATTTCTTCCAGGAGCTCACTATCTTGTTCATCTTTATCCAGAATTGCAGAAGCCATTAAGGAGCCTATTTCTCCCTCTAAAACGCATCTCCGGCATATCCATACTCTGGTGCCTTTATAATCACTTACCCAACCATATTCTACCGGCTCACCACAAAAAAGACACGTATTTTCTTTTTCTTTGGACGATTTTATGTACCTGCTGGCTTCCACTGTCCTTACCCCCTTGGGGAAAGTCACATTTTATTACGTTAGGTTTAAATATACTTTTCTTTCCTACTTCTCCTATTCTTTATGGTTCTTTCCAGCTTTTTCTCCAAAGACTCTTGATATGTATGCTGACAATCCAGATAATGTTTTACAGCTTCTGCTATAGCATCTTTTGTAGCGTTTTTACCTGCCTTTCTCTTCAACTCACTCAATGCTTCTTCGCTTAAGATAGTTTGGGCATGAACAAGTTTGACCAATCATACCACCCCATTAGGTTGGAGCTAAATTATCTTACTTAAAGATTCGCTTTTTATATCTACGTGCTAAAAATAATTATCATGGGCCAAATAATGATAAGGGCCAATTATTATAGTCCATATAAATATCAATCTAATTTCCTTAATATATTCGACTATATGTAAATTTTTTCCTTACCAATAAGCAAACAGGATAACCTTAAACTCCGGAAACAAAAAAAGCACAAGAAAAAACCAATTTTGGGGGGATTTAAAATATTTAATTACTTAATTATAAATTTCTCATTCTTTTTCTCCCATCCAATTGAGAAAGGATAACATTTTAAAACAAGAAAAACACATTAATTGAATATGGCGGATGAACTTACTCCCGAAGAATCCATTCATAAGACCCGTATTGCAGGCTTGAATTTCAGCGACAAAAAGCCGGTTAGGAACGAAGAGGTTATAATTGCAGGTTATCTTCAATCATACAATAAAAAGGAGAAAAAATGGGACCCAGTAGAGAACAAGAACTTAAAAATTCTAATTGACGAGGAAAAGGTGGGAGAGAGTAAAACTGACCACAATGGGTACTTTTCCTTTAAGCATATCTTTACAGCCCTGGGGGATCACACTGTAGAAGTGGTGTTCGAGAGGACCCAGAGATTTGCTCAAGCAGGAGCCACAAGCTCATTAAGTGTTATCACAGAAAAGCAGAAGAGGAACGTAGAGAGAATAGCAAAAATCGTGCTCGCATTTATAGGATTGATAATCATCATCGCCGTTCTGGCTCTCTACCTCGCTAAAGGTTGACCTGCTGTCTAAAGGTCGACTCTGCTGTGTAAAGGCTGAACAGATCAACACATATTTTATTTTTGAATAATTCTGAACTGGTAACAGTATTAAATTTGTTTATGGGGTGTCAATAATCAGTACTTACATGAAAAAGATAATATACATCATTTTGTATTTATTCCGGTTATGAGAGATAAATGGGTTATTGTCCTCTTCATTTCTATTATTGCTCTTTTAATTCTCACTTTCCTGTTCTTCTATCCACTCATAGATGGAATAGTGATGGGTATAGTCTTTGCCTATGTGGCCAAACCCATAAAGAACAGTATCAGGCCTAAAACCGGTAGGATAACTTCCAGCCTGATATCCACATTAGTGATAATTCTTCCCATTTCTTTCCTCATGTTCTACGGGGCTTTTCGAGGTATCGACCAGCTAATACACATCATAACTCACCAGCAAGACTACACCCAAAGCCTCATGAACACCTTGATGGATGCAGGTATCGACAAAGGGTACTTGCTGGAGATCCAGAGCATTCTGTTCTCAATGGTGTCCGTAGTTCAAAACACACTCCGCATTTCGGCTATAGATGTGACCCTCAGAACCATCATGTTCATCCTGAACTTCCTCATATCCACTATTGTTTGCTACTACGTTCTTCTCGACGGAGATAATTTTATAGAGAGGTTATTGAGAGTTGTTCCCGAGGATAGGAGGTCAGAGCTGAGAAGGTTCATATCTGAGGTCGATGAAACTTTTCTGGGGCTATGGTTCGGAAACTTTGTGGTTGCCCTGCTGATAGGCCTCGCCAGTATCCCTTACTTCCTGGCTTTCAACATCCCCTTCACCCCCCTGCTTTCCGGTTTAATGTTTCTGGCTGCCCTTATACCTGTATTTGCAGAGTGGATGGTTCTCGTTGTGGTAGCCTTCTTCCTTGCCCTCACAGATGCTTGGCTGGCCTTATGGTTCATCACCATAGGACTCATATTCCTCTACATACTTCCAGAATTGATATTGCGCCCGCATTTTGTGGGATACACTTCCAAAATACACCCGCTCGTCCTGATGCTCGCATTTATTGGCGGAGCAATTGCCGGTGGAGTAGCAGGATTTTTTGTGGCCCCGATGATCGCAGGGTTGATGACCGCAGTCTATAACTATTACACCCAGAAATAAAACCGTTTAAAACCATGTACCGATCAGTTGTGTGAGTTCACCCTCCAACCGATTAAGGAAGAAAAATTCTCATCTACTTAATTCCTCATCATTATTATGTTATTCAAAAGGTTAATGTTATCTTATTAAGACTTTATTTCAATGAAGGATATTAAGTACTATACAGTTACTTTTCCTCGAAAAAAGGCAATTGTCACTCTTGATCCGCACAAGAAGACGGTTAATGCCGTTCACTGCACCAACAGCATTTTTTGCAATCGTTTCAAGCTGGATTTGGAAGATTGCCCACAGTTCTGTGAAGTGATTGCTGAGGTAAAGAAATTCTTCAGAGGCAGAGAGCCCAGACCAATTGTCTATGAGATCAAAGAGGGTGACTTGAGCAGAGAAGCAGGTCTAATAAAAAGTTTAACACCTCTTCAGGCTGAAACAGTTCCAGAGTTGTGAGATGGTATATGAGGTTACGGTTTAATTCTGAGAACAAGAGTAAGAGGATATTAAAATCCTTGAGCTTGAAGCTGTTTATTTCTCTGGTTATTGTTCTTATTATTGGTGTCAGCGCTTCCTCTTCGGAGGAATTAGCTCTCAAGGAAAAAATAGATGTGCCTGCCAACGTAGTTCAAGTTGCCGACCTCAATAAAGACGGTAGGAACGAGGTTGTGATAGGTACGACCAAGGTAGATCATTCCGATTTCGTGCACATCTACAGACACGGTAAAGATGGTTATAAGAGGGTCTGGAGCTATGTTATACCTGAAGAGGGCAAGTGGGGCGGAGTGACAAGCATCGGTATCGGGGATGCAGATAACGATGGCGAACAAGAAATAATCGTGTCCACCGGACAGCCGAGTGACGTTCAGGGAGACAGCAAACTAAGGGTATTCGATAGACAGGACGGCAACAATAGCCTGGACGCTTTTGAAGTTGTTTATTCCTACAAACTGGACCAGAAAACCGAACCGGGGGCCATCAAGGTAGGAGACGCGGACAACGATGGGGATAACGAGGTCCTAGTAGGTCTGAGCTGGTATTCAGGCAAAATACTGCAGTTCAAACACAATCCGGATACTGACAATTACGAGGTCAGCACGGTTCAGAATACTGGTAGTAACGTCAAAACCGTTGATATTGCTGACGTTAACGGGGACGGGAAGAACGAGGTAATAGCTGGAACCTCTTGTTGGAACGCTTACGATGTAAGGGTTCTGGAGTATAAAGGTGTTTACAAGAATTCTTGGAGGGCGAGTATAGGATATACTCTTGCCACCACGGGCAATCTCAATAACGACAGCAAACCAGAGATACTGGCTATTAGCGGAACACACTGCGGAGATGTGGACACACCACAGCCCGGAGTGTATATATTCAATTGCACCAGCAATTTCCAGGGCTACAGCAGATACGATGAGATGTGGAACACCAGTTTCGAGACAGGCAAAGGTTTCGGGCAGGGCGGCTGTTATCCGGTAATAGGTAACCTGCTGGGTAATGAAGCCAATGAATTCGTCTTCCCCATGAACACCAACAAGACCCACAAAACAGTATATGTTTACGGCCGAGCCAGCGGAGAATTCGAGCAACTGCAGGCGATAGAGGTTACTCCTTCAAACATCTTCATAGGGGACTCAGATAACAACGGAGTTAACGAGCTATTGATCTGTGATAATTACGACAGAGAAATCAAGATATACGAGAAACAGGAAGAGAAAAAGAAGGATAAACCAACCAAGAAAGCCACACCAGAAGAGAAAGATGTGGTATCCAAAATGAATAACGTTCCAGGATTTGAAGTCGTGATAGCTCTCTTTGGAATCGCTGTTGCCTTAATCAGCAGAAAATCGAAGTGATGTAATTAATAGTAAAATCAAATTATTCAAATCCTTTTTTTGAACTCGTTAGGCAAGTTCAATACGCTTGCCAGGGCAATGAAATTGTCTTTGGATATTACGCCATCCGCAACTTCTTTCAACGCCTGTTTGGCGTTGAATGCAATTCCCAGACCTGCATTCTCTATCATTATCCGGTCGTTAGCCCCGTCACCTACGGCAACAACGTTTTCCTTATCCATTCCCTCTTCTAATGCCAGCTCATCGATTATGCGTGCCTTCTCTCTGGAGTCTATTATCCTTCCCTTTATCTCACCCGTCAGCTTCCCATCCTTTATCTCCAGCTCATTCCCAAAAGCATAGTCGAGGCCCAGCTCTCTCTTGAGGTTTTCGGTGAAGTAGGTGAATCCCCCACTGACCAGAGCAACTTTGTATCCGGAGTCCTTGAGGGTCTCAATAAGGTCTTTAGCTCCTTCAGTTAGATTAATGTCGCTATATATCTTTTCCAGAACATCCACAGGAAGACCTTCCAGCAGCTTAACTCTCTGCCTCAAAGCTTCTTTGAAATCGATCTCTCCGTCCATCGCCTTCTTCGTCAGCTCCTCTACCTCTTCTTCCGCGTTGGCTGCTTTGGCAAGCTCCACCACCACTTCTGTATCAACTATGGTGGAGTCCATATCAAAAACAATAAGCCTTCTCTCCCTCCTAAAGGCAGGGTAGCGCTGGATCACAATATCCAGACCTAATTTCTCTACGTCCTCTCTCAAGTTGTTCTTTATGGCTTCCGGATCGTTTTCCTCAAAATCAACCAGGAATTCTATGGAGATGAGGTTGTCCCTTGCTGTGGCGTTGGCCTTCTTGACGCTTATGTTGTACTTGTAGAGGATCTCGGTTATGCCGTGAATGAGGCCTACCCTATCCTCGCCCAGGACCTGGAGAGTGTACAGCTTCTTTCTGGTCTTCTTTTGCTTCTGGAAAGGTGACACCTGAACGTTCAGCCCCAACTCCTCCGCCTTGTCATCCAGCTCTTTCTTCAATTCGATCAGAGAGATAGGGCATTTTTTGATATCCCCCACAATGAACATGGCGAATAATCCCTGGATTACATTCTGTTCAATATCTACTATGTTGACAGAATTCCGGGTTAAAATTCCCGATATGCTGGGAATTATTCCGGGTTTATCTTCTCCAAACACGGACACTGCTATTAGTTTTTGCACACCCATATCTCCTTAACAGGCTATTTTTAATTTATCCTTTGGGGGAAAGTTTAAAAATGTTCAGGATTAATGGTGAACATAATAATATAAATTCAGTAATCAGTATAAATATAATCTAATAATTAATTCCCGGGAATATGAGAATAGGAGTATTCGTTTGCCACTGCGGCCTGAACATAGCCAGGAATATAGATATTGACGAAGTGGTTAGCTATGCTCAACAACTGGATGAGGTTGAATGTGTAAAAGATATAAAGTTTGCCTGCACTGAATCGGGGCAGGAAGAGATAGCCCATGCAATAGATGATCATGAACTGGACGGTTTTGTGGTCGCTGCCTGCTCCCCCAAAATGCATGAAGCCACCTTCAGGAGGGTGGCTATACAGGCAGGGCTCAACCCCTATGTTATGGCCATGGCCAACATTAGAGAGCAGTGCAGCTGGGTCCACCAGGATAGTGATGACGCAACTGTCAAAGCGAAGGATCTGGTTCGAATGGCTGTGGCAAGGGCAAGAGTCTCCGAACCTTTGCAGAGGAGGCGAGCCAGCGTCAAGAAGGCTGTAGCCATTATCGGTGGGGGTGTTGCCGGTATTGAGGCTGCCACCATTATGGCGAAATCCGGTATCAAGGTTTACCTTATTGAGAAAAAACCCACCATTGGAGGGCATATGGCTCTACTGAACGAGGTTTTCCCCACCAACGACTGCTCCATCTGTATTCTGGCCCCCAAAATGAGCGAAGTGTGGAAAAATCCCAATATAGAGGTTATAACCAACGCAGAATTAAAGGAAGTTAGCGGTAGAGTGGGTAAGTTCAATGTCAAGCTCACCAAGTATCCCCGTTACGTTGACACCGAAAAATGCGTGGGTTGTATAGATGACTGCTCTTCAGTATGCCCTGTAGAGATCCCCAACGAATATGACCAGTCCATGGGGATCAGGAAAGCCATCTACCTCCCTATACCTCAATCCACTCCTTTTTACGCCGTAGTCGATTGGGAAAACTGCATTGGGTGTAAGCTATGTGAAAAAGCCTGTGCTCCAGAGGCTATAGACTTCAGCCAGGAAAAAGAAGATGTTGAACTGGATGTGGGCGCTGTAATAGTTGCTACCGGCTACAAGCCCTTTGACCCCCGGAAGAAGCCGGAATACAGGTATGACAGCTACAAGAATATTGTAACCACTCTTGAGCTGGAGAGGTTGCTTTCTGCCAGCGGACCAACCTTGGGGAACCTGAACCTCAACAATGACTCCCGGATAGCTTTCATCCAGTGTGTGGGTAGCAGGGATGAGAAGACGAACGAGTACTGCAGCAGGGTTTGCTGTATGGAGAGCCTTAAGAACGCACTAATAATCAAGGAACGTTACCCTGACTCGGAGATCACAATCTTCTACACCGATATAAGAGCGTCCGGGAGGATGTATGAAGAATACTACAAGAGAGCGCTGAAAAAAGGGATAAAGTTCGTCAGAGGAGGAGTGGGTAGCATATGGGATAGGGACGGGAAAGCCGTCCTCAGCTACGAAGACACTCTGAATGACGAAGTAAAGAATGATGAATTCGACCTGGTGGTGCTGGCCATAGGTATGGAGAGCAATCCCGAGCTGGCACAAAAGGTAGGCATCACCTCGGGAGAGGACGGGTTCTATGAAGTGGCTCACCCCAAGCTCAGGCCAGCAGAAACCGATGTCAGAGGAGTTTTTGTTGCGGGAGCGGCCAGCGGTCCCAGAGATATTCAGGACACCATCTCGTCGGCTGGACTTGCGGCTTCCAAAGCCATGGACATAATACTGTCAGAGACCGTTGAGTTCTATCCCTATAATGCCTACGTGGAAGAGGATAAGTGTACGGGGTGCAGGATATGTGTGGACCTGTGCAACTTCAAGGCTGCTTATATGAAAAACGGGACTGCAGAAATAGATCCCAATGCATGCACCATGTGCGGGATATGTGTTTCCGCCTGCCCCGTTGACGCTATAAACATGGGTTTCTTCTCCAACGAACAGCTTCAGGCTCAAATAGAGGCTCTGGCAGAAGAGAAGAGCATGGAACCCATCATTCTGGTCTTTGCCTGCTGGTACTGCAGTTATGCTGCAGCGGATCTGGCGGGAATGACCAAAAGAGAGTACAAACCCAACGCCAGAATAGTTAGAGTGTTGTGCTCAGGGAGAATTGACGCAGAATGGGTCTTGAGAGCCCTGGAGCTGGGGATAGATGGGGTAATGATCACGGGCTGTAGGGAAGGGGAATGCCACTTCAAGTGGGGGAACGAGAAAACGGATACCAGAATAGAGACACTGAAGGACATCCTGTCCGAGCTGGACATAAACCCCCAGAGGATCAAGACCACATGGCTTTCAGCAGGTGATGCCCGGGCAATAGCCAGAGAAATATCCTCCTTTGTAGATGAAGTAGAACAACTGAATAGGGATGAATATGGAGATTGATAGATCTGTAGATGTTAACGGCGACCAGAAATTCAGATTCGTTCAGAAGGCAGCTGACGAGGTCAGGGAGCTGGTTTTCGATCCGGTCAAATGCAACGGGTGCGGTATCTGCGTTTACTCTTGTCCGGTGAGGGCTATAGAGCTTTCCGAGGTCCACGAGATAGCCAAAGGTCTGGATATGCCCCCGGTAATAATCGACCACCTCCAGTGTGCCTACTGCGGTATATGCTATTCTTTCTGTCCCTTTGATGCCTACGAGTTCTACATAGATGGAGAGAAAGTGGAGAAGGACGAGCTCACCATCTCACCTGTGGCCACAACCCAAAAGCTGGACAACTGTGAAGAGTGCACCCTGTGCTATAAGGTGTGCCCCACTGAAGCGATAGAGAGGAAGATATACCTCCACAGGGAAGACATTCCCCAAAAAAATGAGGAGAACCTGGAAGGGAAGCTGGAAGTGGACAAGGAGAAATGCAATCTCTGCGGCATCTGTGCTGAATTCTGTAATGCTTTTCAGATGGTAGATAAAGAGGTAACGCCGGACAGCATTATGCCCTATGACGACATCCGTAAAGATGAAGATAAGTGCGATTACTGTAAACTATGTGAGGAGATATGCCCTGAAGAAGCGATTAAGGTCGAAGGAAAGAGGATCGATTACGAACTACCGGAAAAGATAGCGGAGATAACTGTTGACCAGAAACTGTGCTCTTACTGCACTTATTGCGTGCACGTCTGCCCCTACGATGCCGTCAAGACCATAAAACCCACTGAGGGTACTCTCAAGCTGTATGAGAAGCGGATGGACAAGTGCGAGCCTCTTGCCTGCATGGCATGCGTGAACATCTGCAAGAACAACCACGTGTGGTGGGTTGGAGATAAATTACGGTTCAATGAAGATTACTGTATCCACTGCGGAGCATGTGAGAATGCCTGCCCATATGATTTGATAGAAGTCCGCAGAAAAGCTTTTTATTCAAAAGAGATATTGAATAGTCCCTGGAGAGAAGCGTGGAACAAAGCACTTGAGAGAGTAATCAATAAGGAAATGATCAGTATTGAAGAGATCCAGGTACCTATTGAAGAACCTCCAGAGGCTGAAAAAGTTGTTTCCAAGCCAAAAATGGAGAGAGAGCAGGCCAAAAAATATGAGGACATTATCAAGATCTCCACTTATAAAAGATTGCAGAATATTTTAAAAACACCAGCCTATAGAAGAGCATTTGAAAATGGTAATGCAAAATTGATGCTCAAAGTAGTGAGAAAACATGGAACCGAGCGGCTTACAAGGAAAGAATGAAAAACTGAAAGGAAAGAAAATTGTGCTGGCAGTTACAGGCAGCATTGCGGCTCTTGAAAGTATAAAGCTTGCCAGAGAGCTGGTGAGAAGAGGGGCTGAGGTAGTAGGGATAATGAGCAAGGACGCCCAGAAGATCATTCACCCCTATGCCCTCGAATTTGCTGTCCATGACCTTATCACTGAGATCACTGGAAAAGTTGAGCATGTTGACCTTCTTGATGCTGACCTGTTTTTGATCGCACCTGCTTCGGCAAGCACTATATCTAAAGTAGCAACTGGTGTGGCAGATACCCCGGTAACTCTGACGGCAGCTACAGTCTTGGATAAAATGCCTGTGACCATTGTTCCTTCCATGCATGAAAGCATGTACGACAACCCCGTAATCAAGGAGAACGTGGGGAAACTACGAGGTCTGGATGGAGTTGAGTTCGTGGAGCCCCTTAATGAAGAGGGTAAAGCCAAATTCCCTTCGATTGAGACGATTTGTCTTCACGTTGAGCGGGCTTTATACCCCAAAGACATGGAAGGAAAAAACGCCATGGTCACCTCAGGCCCTACTTATGAGCAGATAGACCCCATCAGGTTCATCAGCAACAAGAGCTCGGGGTTAATGGGCAGAGAAATAGCTCTGGAGCTGTGGAGAAGAGGAGCCTCCGTGACCCACATCACATCCCACCCCATGGATTTAGGACTTACGGAGTTCAAGGAGATTTACACCTACTCGGTTAGCCACATGCTGGACGCTTCTATCAAGGAAGTAGAAAGAGGTTGTGACCTGTTCGTTTCTGCAGCAGCTCCTTCAGATTTTGTGGTGGAGATGAACGATAAAAAAGTGAAGACCGGGAAAATAGATCTCAAGCTCAGAGCCGCCCCCAAAATAATAAAGGAGCTCCGCAAGTTCTATAACGGAGCCATAATCGGTTTCAAGGCCGAGACCGGAGTTCCAGATGAGGAGCTGTATAACATAGCCCACAATAAGATGGTGGAAGACAGGCTGGAGATGGTGGTGGCCAATGACGTCAAGGAGAAGGGTATGGGTACAAAAGATACCAGAGTGCTGATGCTTACCGGTAAAAGAAATGACTGGTCAGAAGGATCAAAATCACAAGTAGCGGAGAAGATCGTTAAGGCTTTTGTAGAAGACTGTTTATAACATGACCTTTTTCGCGCCTGCAAGCATTACCTGCTTTTTCTCAGTTCATTCCGCTGACGAACCATGTTTCAGCGGTTCCACAGGAGTAGGATTAACACCCGAACTGGGGGCCAGAGCAAGTGTTTCCAAAGGGTCAAGGATCAGGGTCAACGGGGTTGCCCGGGATTTTCCCACTGTTGAATATATTATTGAAGAGCTGGGATGTGAATGTGGAGTGGATATCCAAATGGATTTACCTGCCGAATGCGGTTTCGGCATGAGCGGGGCTTCCGCACTGGCCGCTGCCCTTGAGATCGATCATGCCTTCAACCTCAAAAGATCCTTTTATGAACTGGCGGACCTGGCCCACGAGGCTGAAATTAAGTGCAGGACGGGGATGGGTGACGTTGTTTGCCAGTGCTCCGGTGGAGTGGTAGTGAGGAAAAAGCCTGGTGCACCTTCACGGGCTATCGTTGACAGGTTCTTGTGGGATATGGAGCTCGACCTACTGGTCCTGGGCCCTCTTTCCACCAAGAGTCTTTTAGAGGATGAGGAGAGAGTCAACCGGATAAACGAGCTGGGAAAAAATTGTGTTGACGATTTTTTAGGTGATCCCCACATAGAGAACCTTTTCAGGTTATCCAGGGATTTCGCCATTGGGACTGGATTGGTGGACAGCAAGCTGGAGCACATAATCGATGAGGTCGAGTCCAGAGGCGGTATGGCCTCTATGGTCATGTTGGGAAGGGCGGTCTTCGCTGTTAATGGATTTGAAGTTCTACAGGATTATGGAGAAGTGTTTAGGGCGCCATTAAGCCATTGTGGGGTTAGAAAGGTTGACTAGATATTGTTAATAGTTATATTATACTGTCACCAATTAGATAACTCCCCATCAAGTCCTTAAATTCCAAGCCATTGTTTATGTTGAATAGAGTAACGTGCAAAATTCGCTAATTTTTTATAAGTGAATGCTCTGTGAAGACCATGGTTGGACTTTTTGAACTGGATGCTAAGGATAAGCTTATTCTGGAGATCCTGGAGAAAAACTCCGAAATCTCTCAAAACGAGATAGCACGACAGGTGGGTCTCTCTCAGCCCTCTGTGGGTGCCAGGATCAAGAAAATGAAGGATATGGGGATAATAAATCACAGTTACGGTATCAATATCAAGGAGCCCGGACTTTATGTATTAAAAGTGGATGTGAAATGCAGACAGCCAAGGGATCTACTAAAACTGTTTGAAGGATGCCCCTTTTTCCTAAACGGTTTTATAGTCGCAGGTAACAGGAACCTGACCATGATGCTCATTGGTGAAGACCTATCTACACTGGAAGCGATTGTTGACCAGCACGTCAGACCCAGTCCCGACGTATATGATATCGATGTAGGGATTATAGTCAGGGCTGAGAGAAATACAGTGGTCCCCATGAAAATTCACGTAGAGCACACCGATAAACCGTCATGCAACTTTACCTGCGGCCAATGCGACTACTGGAGCAACCAGCTCTGCCTGGGTTGTCCAGTAACAGGTCATTATAGAGGAAGTATCTGGAAATAACTATGTTAAGCCTCCTGAAATACAAAGTAGAAGAAATATTGCTGCCCTTAACAAGGCTGGCAGTTAAATCCGGATTAAAACCCAATCACATCTCCCTTCTCGGCTTCATTTTCGGAATTGCTGCGTCCGTAGCCATCGCGGTGTCGGAATTGATTGCGGGTGTTATTCTTCTGGCCCTCAGCAGTTTTATGGACGTCTTCGACGGAGCCATGGCGCGAGGTGGGGGCAAAGAGACCGAGTTCGGAGGTTTCCTCGACTCCGTTTTCGATAGATATGTGGACATAGCCATCTTTACCGGCCTCGGTATTTATGCTGTTAGAGAGATCACTTCACCCGTACCCATATGGCCCCTGGTGATTGTGACACTGGCAGGCGCAATGCTGGTGAGCTATACCCGAGCCAGAGCAGAGCACGCCATACCCAATTGTGATGTCGGGGTTGTTGAGAGAGGGGAAAGGATAATCCTGATAGTAATTGCTCTTATTACAGGATTTATATGGCAGATTTTACTTATAATCGGGATATTTTCTCATATTACTGCTGTTCATAGGGTTTTGTATACGTATATAAAGACCCGATAGAGCAAGATGTTCCATTCCCCGCCAATCTACTAAAATTTAATCAATCTCGTTTAACTCTCGATATGCGTTGTTACAACCGTCCCTTTGACGACCAGACGCAGGATAGTTTAATAAGGTTGGCAGCCCAAGTTGAATTAAGGGTATATTTGAAGAATCCATGTAACTGGATCATGGAGGTGCTCTAAGTGAATGTCAACACCCTAAACTCCCATATTTTTAGGCACTATGATGTTAAATTTTTCGAAGATGTCTT
>CAZHOR010000002.1:0-194786 GCA_964534325.1 uncultured archaeon | reverse complement strand
AAAAACAGATTATATCCCATACTATAATAAACTATCGTAAATTGGGACATTACCAAAAATTTATTATTTAACTGGCTCAGAAAAGATTTTTAACAAATTCAACAATCTGTCCTATAGTATGGGGTAATCTGATAGATGGGGGTTATACGTATGTGTATGGTAGGGGAATGCACTTTTTCTCGAGCTCCGACCTTTTTTGAGTGAAGAGGGCCATGCCTATGTCTGCTTCTAAAAACGATTGGCACAGCCTGTCCTCAGAAGAGGTATTCAAGTATCTGGATAGCTCGCCACAGGGATTGAGTAAGGAAGAAGTAAATAAGAGGTTGGAAGCGTTCGGATATAATGTAATGCCGGAGGAGAGAAGAGCTGGCCCATTATTCAAGTTCCTTCGCCACTTCCATGACCCTCTGATATACATCCTCCTCGGTGCCGGTGCCATCACCATATTCCTCCAACATTACATCGATTCTGCCATAATATTTGCTGTGGTCATGGTAAACGCTACCATCGGTTTCTTACAGGAGAGAAGTGCGGAGGAGACTATAAAAGAGCTGAAGAAGATAGTGGAGATAAAAACAAGTGTCATAAGAAAGAACCCCATTGTTATACCCGCTAAAGAGCTTGTTCCTGGAGACGTTATTACCCTGGAAGCGGGAATGAAAGTCCCTGCGGATGCAAGGGTTTTCCAGTCCAGGTCAGTCCGCGTGGATGAGTCTTTGCTTACCGGTGAATCAGTTCCTGTGGACAAGTTTTCCGATCCGATTCCTGAGGAGAGCGTAAATAAGAACAACATGATCTTTGCTGGGACCTTGATCACTGCAGGCGACGGGAAAGCGGTCGTAGTGGCTACAGGAGAGAACTCTCAGCTGGGGAAGATAACAGAGACCGTAAAGCAAGAGGGGAAGGTCGAGACCCCTTTGCTGAAGAGAGTGAGAAAGCTGGGTTTGTTCCTTCTTATCGCGATCATCTTCATTTCAGCAATCAACTTTGCTATAGGTATATACAGGGGGTACGAGCTGGTTTTCGCTTTTCTGGCGTCTGTGGCTCTCATGGTCGCTGCCGTACCTGAGAGCCTGCCTGCACTGATAACCATGACACTGGCCTCGGGAGTGAGGGACATGGCTTCCAAAAAAGCAGTGATCAGGAGGTTGCCCGCTGTGGAGACCCTGGGGAGCGTCACCACCATCTGCACGGATAAGACTGGAACACTTACTCAGAACAAGATAAAAGTGATCAAAGTATATACTGAGAACAATGAATACCAGAGGGATGAGCTTAAGGGGCAGGACCATCTAGAGATCTTGAGAGCAGGGTACATCTGCAATAAAGCGGTTTATAAGGTATTGGATGGAGAATATGTGGTTAGCGGTGATCCCACCGAAGTAGCCTTGCTGGAGGCGGCCTCACACGCAGACATCGAAGAAGAGTTCAATGTGGTTGATGAGATACCTTTTGACCCCGGTCAGAGGTTCATGGCCACTGCCATTTCTCACAACAGTGATGCAAAATTGTATGTTAAGGGGTCGCCCGAGAAGGTCCTCTCCATGTGCAGATACGTCTTGAATAACGGCAGTATTGAAGAGATTGATGCCGAATACTACTCTAATATTGCAGCCAAATACGCTCAAGAGGGTTATAGAATCCTCGGTTTTGCCATTAAATCCCTAAAAGCAAATTTTGGTAAGATCGGGGATCAGCTGGAGGAGATGGTCTTTCTGGGATTCCAGTGCATGATAGACCCCCCCAGAGAAGGGGTTTTTGAGGCCATCAAGAACTGCAAGAGAGCAGGGGTCCGAGTTATAATGATCACCGGTGATCATCCCAGCACCGCTCTGGCTATAGCCCAACAGCTGGGTATTGAGGGTTATGAGATAACTGGAGAAGAGCTGGAAAGAATGAGCGACGAGGAGCTCACCAAAGCTCTCCAATACACGGGAGTTTTTGCCAGAACCCTTCCCCAGCAGAAGTACCGCATAGTCAAGGCTTTGCAGGCCAACGGAGAGGTGGTGGCGGTTACCGGGGATGGGGTTAACGATGCCCCCGCTTTAAAGGCTGCGGACATTGGAGTGGCCATGGGCTCCGGAACAGAAGTGGCCAAAGAAGCTTCGGAGACCATTATTCTTGACGATAATTTTGCTACCATTGTGGACTCCATAGAAGAGGGGCGTAATGTGTTCAGGAAAATACAGAAGGTCATCGCCTGGACATTGCCCACCAACGGTGGAGAGGCAAGCATAATTCTGGCGGCATTCTTCATCGGTATCACTCTCCCCATACTGCCCGTTCACATCCTGTGGATAAATACGGTAACGGCTGTTCTTCTTGGCACTACCCTTGTCTTCGAGCAGAAAGAACCCAAATTGTTGAGGACCAAACCCACAAAGGGTGGGCTAGTGACCAGAGCCATCGGTTTCAGGATCTTCTGGGTCTCCGCTCTCATGGCCATCAGCGCATACACATTTTTCTTCAGATATGAAGATGTAGGGATGGCCAGAACCGCTACCATGAACGTCATCGTGTTCTTTGAGATATTTTACCTCCTCACCTCCCGCAGTCTGACCATGAATTTTCTACAGATTCTGAAATTGAGAAATAAGGTAATAATTCCCGGTATCGCTCTTACCATCCTTCTACAGCTCGCTGCAGTTTACTTATCCCCACTCAACACTATTTTACAACTATCACCGTTGACACTGATGGGATGGCTGGAAATCGCCCTCATATCCTCTTCTGTGTTCTTCCTGAGCGAAATAGAAAAATTCTATTCTTCAAGATGAACTCGGATTAAATTCAATACAATCAATACAAAATTTTAAAATCCCCCATTAAGTCTGCAGTTTATGATGTTTGAGTATGAAAGAATCAGACCACCAGAAACAGGAGAGAGAATAGAATACAAAGATAATAAGCTCATTGTACCTGATAATCCTATAATACCCTTCATAAAGGGAGATGGTATAGGAAAAGACGTTGTTCCTGCAGCATTAAAAGTGCTGGCTGCCGCAGCCTCAAAGATCGGCAAAGAAATCAACTGGATGGAGACCTACGCCGGTGAAGATGCCAACAAGCTCTACGGAGTTTATCTGCCGGAGGACACCCTTAACGCTGTGAGGGAGTTCAGGGTAGCCATAAAGGGCCCATTGACCACTCCCGTGGGTAAGGGTTTCAGGAGTCTGAATGTGGCCATCAGGCAGATACTCGATCTCTACGCCAACGTAAGGCCCGTTTACTACCTGCAAGGAGTGCCCAGCCCCGTCAAGAATCCGGAAAATGTCGACCTGACCATATTCAGAGAGAGCACCGAAGACGTTTATGCCGGTATAGAGTGGCAAATGGGTAGCGAAGAGGCTTTGAAGCTCATCAAGTTCATATCTCAAGAGTTCGGCAATGATATACGGGAGGATTCCGGTATAGGCATCAAGCCCATCAGCGAATTCGCTACCAAGAGGCTGGTCAGGCAGGCCATCCAGTATGCCATCGATAACAAGAGAAAGAGCGTGACCCTGGTCCACAAGGGCAACATCATGAAGTTTACTGAGGGAGCCTTCAGGGACTGGGGGTATGAGGTAGCCGAGAAAGAGTTTGGAGATCATATTATTACTGAGGACGAGATGTGGGAGAAACATGGTGGAGACCCCGGTGACAGGATAGTTATCAAGGACAGGATCGCGGACAACATGCTTCAGCAGTTGCTCACCAGAACTCCCGAGTACGATGTGCTGGCTCTTCCCAACCTCAACGGAGACTACATCAGCGATTCAGCAGCAGCGATGGTAGGAGGTCTGGGTATTGCTCCCGGTTCAAATGTGAGAGAAGGGATGGGCGTCTTCGAGCCCGTTCACGGCTCCGCTCCCAAATACGAGGGACAGAATAAAGCGAATCCTACAGCAGAAATACTCACCGGTGCCCGCATGTTCGAGTTCATGGGGTGGAATGAGGGGAGTGATCTCATAAAGAAGGCAGTAGAGGAGACCATTAAGCAGGGGATCGTCACCTACGACATTCACCGCCACATGGGTGGAACAAAAGTAGGGACAAAGGAGTTCGCCGAAGCCGTGGTAGAGACAATGAATACTCTTTAACCCTTTTTTGCTTACCTTCAATTTTTATTAATGCCATCATACAAAAAAGAGAATTCATCAACCTTAAATACCGGTGTTTTTAGCGCTAATTGTTATGCCTGCTACAATAATTGTTGGTGGTTTTTGGGGAGATGAAGGTAAAGGGAAAATAGTCTCCCATATCGCTTTCACTGAAGAGCCGAAGATCATTGCCAGGGGTGGCGTAGGTCCTAACGCCGGTCACACCGTAGAATTCCGCGGGGAGAAATATGGTGTGAGAATGGTCCCCTCGGGCTTTGTTTACGAAGATGCCAAATTGTTCGTAGGGGCGGGAGTTCTGGTGGACCCCAATGTATTCCTCCAAGAAGTAGAGAAACTGGGCATTTCCGAGAGGGCTAGAGTGGACAAGAGATGCTCCATAATCTCTGAAGAGCACATCAAAGAAGACAGAGGAGATGAGCACCTCAAAACAACTATTGGGAGTACTGGAACCGGTTGTGGGCCTGCAAATAAAGATAGAGTTATGCGTGTTGCCAAACAGGCAAAGGACATAGATAGACTGAGTGCTTTCACCACAGATGTTCCACAGGAAGTGAACGAATTGCTGGACAACAACGAGATGGTACTTATAGAAGGGACTCAGGGTTTTGGACTCAGCCTATCCTACGGTGCTTACCCTTATGTGACCTCAAAGGATACCACGGCCTCGACTATGGCTGCCGACGTAGGAGTTGGTCCCACAAAAATCGATGACGTCGTAGTAGTTTTCAAGACATTCCCCACCAGAGTGGGTAGCGGTCCTTTCCCCACGGAGATGTCCCAGGAAGAAGCGGAGAGTCTGGGGATCGAAGAATACGGTACAGTGACGGGGCGAAGAAGAAGGATCGGCAAATGGGATGGAGAGTTCGCCAGATACTCCGCAGTGGTAAACGGTGCCACTCAAATAGCGCTCACCTGTATCGACAAGCTGGACGATAAATGCTATGGAGCCACAAAGTGGGAAGATCTCACCCAGAAAGCAAAGGATTTCGTGGAAAAGGTGGAAGACGATACAGGAGTTCCTGTGACCCTCATCTCCACCGGTCCCGACCTCACCCATATTATAGACCTCAGAGACGAGAAGATAATAACCTGAATAAGCTTTAGCTCCATAATCCAATACTCCATATTCCATCCTTATTCTTTATTTTATTTATTATAGGTTGGTCTTTATGGGTTACTTTCGCCGTAATGGAGAGAAAAGCTAATAAATTGGTCTTCTTACGATGTTCTATGAAAAGAGATTTGCTTGATATTCTCGCATGTCCCACCTGCAAAGGAGATCTGGAGTTAATAGTCGAAGAGGAGGATGAGGAAGAGATTACTTCCGGTAAACTGGTTTGCAGTAAATGTAAAGTTGAATACCCTATTGAAGACGGTATTCCCAACATGCTTCCTCCTGAATTAAGGTGATCATATGCCCAAGTTCATAATGGTTACTGGAGGTGTCATGAGTGGACTGGGCAAGGGAATTACAGCGGCTTCAGCTGGCAGGCTATTGGTAGACATGGGTTACCGGGTCATCCCCATCAAGGTCGACCCCTATATCAACATCGATGCCGGTACAATGAATCCCTTCCAGCACGGCGAGGTGTTCGTTTTAAAGGACGGTACCGAAGTCGACCTGGACCTGGGCCATTATGAACGTTTTATTGGAGTAGAAGTCACCGGAGAGCACAACATCACTACCGGTAAGGTTTATCAATCGGTCATAGAAAAAGAGAGAAGAGGAGATTATTTAGGACAGACAGTACAGATCATTCCCCACGTAACCGACGAGATAAAATCATGGATAAGGAGGATCGCCAAAGAGACCAACGCAGATGTCTGCCTGGTGGAGATCGGGGGAACAGTAGGTGACATTGAGAGCATGCCCTTCCTGGAAGCAGTGAGGCAAATGCAGAACGAGGAGAAAGGGGATGAATTCGCTCTCATACACGTTACCCTGGTCCCAGTGGATTCTTGCGGTGAGCAAAAGACCAAACCCACTCAGCACAGCGTTAAGGAGCTCCGCAGTCTGGGCCTGCACCCCGACGTCATTGTGGGCAGGTGCAAGGAGAGACTCAAGGATTCCACCAAAAAGAAGATCTCCCTATTCTGTGATGTTCCTGTAGCAGCCGTTGTTAGTGCAGATGACGCATCCGATATCTACGAGGTCCCCCTGAAGTTCAAAGAAGAAAAGCTGGACAACTACCTCAGAGAGAAGTTGAAGCTAACGGAAAAGGTAGAGATAAGTAAGTGGATGGAAACAGTAGAGAAGATGAGGGGTATAACCGGTGAAGTAAGGATTGCTATTGTGGGTAAATACATTGACATCAAGGATTCCTATATGAGCATTCTGGAGGCATTCAAGCACGCAGGGATCGCCAACGGCTGTAAAGTTAATGTGGTGTGGATCGACAGCGAAGATTTTGAGAGAACAGAGGACGAGCTGGATGTTGACGGCATCCTGGTGCCCGGTGGTTTCGGAGGGAGAGGGGCTGAAGGCAAGATCAAAGCCATCAAATCCGCCAGAGAGAAAGACGTTCCCTATCTGGGTATCTGCTTTGGTTTCCAGCTCGCCGTAATAGAGTTCGCCAGAAACGTATTGGGCTGGGATGATGCGAACAGCAGCGAGTTCGAAAGGACGGAGCACACAGTGATAGATATTCTTCCCGAACAGCACGATATATATGACATGGGAGGGACCATGAGGCTGGGCGAAATAGAGCTGGCTGTAGTTCCCGAAACCATCGCTCATAAACTCTACGGTAAGGATGCAGCTAAAGAGAGGCATAGACACAGATACGAGGTTAATCCCCAGTTCATTGAGGACCTCAAAGAGCACGGACTTGTCTTCTCCGGTTACTCTGACGGAGGCAGAAGAATGGAGATACTGGAGATACCCGGACACAGATTCTTCTTTGCCACCCAATTCCACCCGGAGTTCAAATCACGACCCTATGACCCCTCACCACCGTTTGTAGGGTTCATCAGTGCAGCTCTGGACAGGAACAAGAGCAAATCCTGAGGGATACTCTTTTACTATCATTCATTTACTACATTAACATCTTGATTTCTTTCAAAGCCATTTGATCAATAAATAATAAGCTCACTAACAGGTTGGCTAATAGATTATACGTTCCTTTATTTAGATAAAAATATTTATATTCTCAATGATAATTAAGAGCCAATTTATTTCCTCACGAGGACAAATAAAGTTCAAAAGATTGATTTAAGACCATTTAAGCTGAGCAACATCACAAAGATTTTATATGATCCAATATTGAAAGAGTCCGGGGTGAAAATTATGGTAAAAGCAGCTATAATCAGTTGTGACGAAATAAGGGACAGCATGTGTATCGGTTGTGAAAGATGCTTGAAAGCAGCGAGAGAAGGATTGGGAAACTTCGAGAAATACGATAACGTAGAGATCGTGGGCATGCTCAGCTGCGGTGGGTGCCCGGGGAACGTGATACCCAAAATCAAATTGTTCAACAAATGGATCGAGGGTTTTGATGACTACGACGTTATCTTCCTGGGCAACTGCATAAGCGCAGCAAGCAACATGGCAGGATGCCCACACGACCCTGAAAAGCTCGCAGAGACCATCAAAGAGAAATTCGGAAAAGAAGTGGTCATAGGAACCCATCCATGGTAGAGTAAAAAATATAATTTCTTAATCTTAACAAACGCTTTCTTTATACACCCTTTTTCCGCAGTATTAATAAATCAAAAATTTAAATACAAAGACGGATAAACAGTTTATGTGGAGGAAATAGAAGATCTAAAAGAGCTTACAAAAGACCTTCCCAGATTTGAGGACGGTAGAATAAACTACTCCAATTCTAATCTGGCAGTTACTGTGACTATATTTCTTAAACATGACAGTGAAATTCTCTTATTGAGAAGGAGCCAGAAGGTTAGAGGCGGTCAAGGTAAATGGTTCACTGTTACCGGATTCTTTGATGAGTTCAAGCCACCTTCCGAGAAAGCAATCGAAGAAGTTGAAGAGGAAACCGGGATCAGGAAAAGCCAGATAGGAGATATCAGATCGGGGAAGGTTTACAGGTTGGAGAAACCCCATAAACTATTTTTTATCTACCCCCTTCTGGCTGAATTGAGTGATAAGCCAGAGATCCACTTAAACTGGGAGCACACAGATTACAGGTGGATCAAGCCCCACGATATTGAGAAATTCGATACCCTCTGGGAAACCAAAGACCTTCTTCAAACAGTCCTGAACTACTGAAAACCTGAAAAATATTTACACTATTGACTGGTTCTGATTGAGTACATTAATAATTAATAATTGTAAGTATCTCCAAGACTTATTTATCTAAGTTTGTGGGTCCAGCTTTTTGAGGTTAATGTGAATGTATTGCATAACAAATTTATTTCTTGTCGAGCTAATCTTGATATGAACATCTTCACTCTGGATGTGGGAGCAGGCACTCAGGATTTCTTTCTCTACAACCCCCAGGAGAACCTGAGGAACTGTATAAAGATGGTCCTGCCTTCACCCACCAAACTTGTTGCTAACAAGGTTAGGGAATGTACATCGAGTGGGGAGGACATTGTTTTCACCGGGTTCACCATGGGTGGTGGGCCGGTGACAAAAGCGGTCAAGGATCATCTGAATGCTGGCCTGAACGTTTATGCAGAGGAAAAAGCTGCTTTGACTTTCTCCGATGACCTGAATAAAGTGAAGAACATGGGTGTCCAACTGGTGGGTTCACCAGATGATTCAGATGCTTGTCAAATAAAGTTGAGGGACTTTGATTTTCAATTTTACAGTCATTTGCTGCAAGAAGTAAAAGAGAAAGCCGATGTTTATGTGGTGGCAGTTCAGGACCACGGCTTCTCTCCTCACGAGAGCAACAGGAAATTCAGGTTCAAGAAGTTGGAAGAGGTCATGAGCAGAAGCGGTTACATTCATTCTTTCCTCTTTCCATCCTCCCAGATTCCGGAGGAGTTCAACCGGATGCAGAGCGTTGTTGACAGCCTGAAGGGGGAGGTAAACACAGATAACTTGTTCGTTATGGATACTGTCTTCGCCGCCATCGCGGGCTGTATGCTGGACGTAAGAGAGTTCCCTGCTCTGCTGATAAACTTCGGGAATTCTCATACCGTGGGAGCTGTAATTGATTCTGATGGGCTAATCCACTCCTTTTTTGAGCATCACACCAGTATCCTGAGGGGTAGAGGGCTTGAGGGGATTGAGGAGTTCATCAGCTCCTTCTTGAAAGGGGAAATCTCCAACGAGGACGTGTTCAATGATGGTGGTCACGGGGCCTACATAAGAGACGTTGTCGAAGTGAATGACTCTGCTATAACCGGACCCAACATGCGCCTCTCCCCCAGAAGAGTGGCCAACCCCATGGGAGATATAATGGTCACAGGGAATCTGGGAATGATCAAGGCCTATCTAGGTGATAACTTTGATTTGAGTTTTCCCTGAAACCTGAAAAAGTAAAAAGTAACTTCAGAGTTTCCTATCTTCCATTTTTACCAGAGTTTCCTATCTTCCATTTTTTACTCTAATGCAATTAGAGTCCCAGATTTACACTAGTAGATATGTTAGAGAGGTATTGAACTGAGTGAAATACCTCAGTGTGATGATTGAACTTTCTGAAGTTCAAATAAAAAACTTTAATAGGGTTTTTCATTTACTTCATAGTATGCCGGTCTATATATTTGATAAAGAAGCGTTTCTGGACTTTATTGAGAAGCACTTTGAAGAGGATACCGTAGCTGTGGTCTCCAGTGATTTTAGCGATTGTGAGAAGGAGAAGATCGATTCACCCGTTGGTCTTAAGGATTATTTCTGCACCACGGGACACGTAGCTGCAGACATTTTCTCAGAAGATGAGCCTGACGATTTCGATGGCTTGATGAGGTATATGACCGTTTTCTGCGACAAAGATGAACTTACAGAGGAGGCTTTAGAGAAAGTCAGGACTAAATGAAGTGGCAGGAGTTCGAAGAGTTTGTAAAGGGGGTTTTTGACAGCCACGACTTCCACACAAAGTTCAGGGTGGTCTTCTCAGACGCGGAGGGAAAGAGCGAGATCGATGTTGTAGCCCATAAGTTCGGGCTGGTAATCGCCATAGATGCCAAAAAATATTCTGAATGGTGGTACAGAAGTTCTGCTCTCAAGAGGCAGGCTGAGAAGCATGTAGATAGATGTGATAGGTACTCCCGGTTTGTGGGCGGTAAAGTTATCCCTATAATCGTCTCCTTTATCGATGACGAGATATTCGATCACTGGGGCTGCATTGTAGTTCCCATAGAGAAGTTGAACGATTTTATTCTCAATATCCACGCTTATCTGGACGAATTTAGATGCGCTACCTAACAATAAGGCCAAGGATTAAGTAGTCCGGCCTCGGTGTTAGCTGACGATAATATAGGAGGTATTAGTTTAGATGTACTGGATCTATCTGGTTCTGGCTATAGTTCTGGAAGTGGCGGGAACGACCAACATGAAGCTTTCACAGGGATTCACCCATATTGTGCCCTCCATACTGATCTTCGTGTTCTACGGGCTCAGTTTCTTCTTTCTGACCATGGCTTTGAAGAGGATCGATGTCAGCGTGGCCTACGCCATTTGGGCCGGTCTGGGCACTGCTCTGATAGCCGCCATAGGCTTCATTTATTTCAAAGAAGTGGTGACTGGAATTAAGTTGATGTCCATAGCGCTAATAGTCATAGGGGTGGTGGGACTGAACCTCAGCGGAGCAGCGGCACACTAAAGATGGTTACACATTCAATGCAGTATGGGTTATGGGTTCGGCTTGTGGGGGTCGTAACTGGATTTAGTAACGATGGCGCTATTCCAATTTTGTTACTTCACACGTTCCCTCATAGTTCTCGAGATAGATATCGCCTAACTTCTTGGTGCATACAGGACAGTTGGGGTTTGTTTTGATGTCTGTGGTGAAGAACTCCATGGATAACAGATCCCCTCTCATATACTTGCCTTCGAGGACCGGTAGGTCCGCGATGAGCTTTATGGCTTCAGCGGCCTGGATGCACCCGAATAATCCGGCTGTAAACCCCATGACAGCACTATCTTCCTTTTGAGGCGCCCTGGGGAACAAGCACCTATAGCATGGTGAGCTCCCTGTGTTGATGGTCATCGCCTCCCCCTCAAATCCATAGATGGCAGCGTGAACCATGGGCTTACCCAGAATCCTGCAGGCATCATTCAACAAGTACCTCACTTTGAAATTATCCGGGCAGGAGACCACCACATCACAATTCTCTATCAGCTCCACAACGTTATCTGGCTCTACAAAAAAAGGATAAGTAACTACTTCTACGTCAGGATTGAGTTCTTTAACAAATTCATTGGCCGATTCTGCCTTGTTCAGGCCGATGTTCCCTGCGTGGATCACCTGTCTCTGGAGATTGCTTTCCTCCACCACATCTCCATCAACAATGCTCAACCCCCCCACTCCTGCGGCTGCAAGATACTGGATGACCGGAGAGCCCAGACCACCGGCGCCAACCACCAATATCTTCGATGAAGAGAGTTTTTTCTGACCTTCTTCCCCCAATTGAGGGACAGAAACCTGTCGATGATATCTATTCATGTCCCTGATCTGCAATTACATGCATTTTTATGTTATGTCATTGACCTGATACTGTGTATCTCCAATCCCCATCTCAGTTAGATGGGTTATCTGAGCCACAGGATCCGATTCTTCCCAGGGGTTACTACTTCGCTTCAGAAACGCATCATAACATGCCTGATCAATGGCAGAGATGTCACTACCGGCGAATACCCCCAAGTCCGGTACAACGGGGTTGTCAGCATATGGATGACAATCACAGTGGGGTGTAACGTCCAGGAAGAAATTGAGGTAAGCTGTTCTATCCATGGTCTTCAGAACTCCTGCCGCACATTCCGCAATCCTTTCAGAGATGGGTGTACCGTTAAGCCATGTGGTGTCAACCGCATCCTTCTTGCACACTTCATCGCACCCTCCGCACTTGATGCACCTCTCCCTGACCACCTGATAGTCAACAATAGCATCGGTGGGGCAGACTTCAAGGCAATCACCGCACTCATCACAGTTCTCGTTGATAACCGGATAATCTGAGCAGTGAAGGTCAAACTTGGAGGATTTTGCTACACAACCCACTCCGACGTTCTTGATGCTTCCACCCATTCCTGCCACCATATGCAGCTTGAAGTGAGTAGCGCATACCATAGCGTCAGCATCGGCGATGGCCTTAGCCACCCTTACCTTGCCCAGATGCTTTCCATCCACATCGACTTCAACGTAATCGAAGCCCTTGACCCCATCAGCAACCACGATGGGGGCGTTAACGGTCTGCTGAGTGAAGCCATTCTCCTCAGCCGTTTGCAATCTACCTACTGCCGTGCATCTGTCCTTAACCATTCCCAATCCGGTGGATTCAGTCACGAATGGCTTGCCGCCTCTCTCCCTTATAGCTTCAACCACTTTTCTAATATACACTGGTCTCAAGTATCTGGTTGCTCCTCTCTCTCCAAAATGGGTCTTGACCGCCACCAGATCTCCCCTATCAATGAAGTCAAGGGTTCCACTGTCATCGATCAACCTCTTCAGTTTTCTGGTAAGACTCAGCTTTGGCTGGTACCATTTTGAGTGATCACTAAGTTCAGCCCTTGAATCAACAAAATAAATCTGCTGCATACTCTGAACTAAAAGATATGGTATATTAATGTTGTTGGAATCCCACTTTAAAGATTTTATTCGGCAAATTCGGTCTTTATGAAGTATATTGAGAGTTAACACAAAAATGAAGAATTAATATAAATCATTGGGAGTGAGATCGAGCATGGGATTAGAAGTGAACATAATACACACTATTGACTGTCTGGATGGACTGGATGCGATGGAGAGGGAAAGTGTTGACGTTATCGTCACTTCTCCTCCTTACAATATCGGTAAAAAATACCGCGGATACTCTGACGATAGGCCAAGAGAAGAATATCTCGGATGGCTGGAGACGGTTGCCAAAAAATCCGCAGAGGTCATGAAAGATGGTGCATCTTTCTTTCTAAATGTGGGAGGAAAACCCTCTGATCCCTGGATACCCATTGACGTTGCATTGAGATTTAGAGAACACTTCACCTTGCAGAACACTATTCACTGGATAAAATCCATCTCCATTCCCCACGAAGATGTAGGTAATTATGAGCACGTAAAAGGAGATGTCTCGGTAGGCCATTACCAGCCGGTGAACAGCAACAAGTTCTTGAGCAGCTGTCACGAATACATATTCCATTTCACCAAAAAAGGGGAAGTGAACCTTGATAAACTCGCCATTGGGGTTTCCTATCAGGATAAGAGCAATATAGGCAGATGGAAATCGGCAGAAACTGATCTGAGGGGGAGAGGGAACACCTGGTTCATACCATACCCCACTATCAAGGAGTCCAGACCACACCCCACCGTATTTCCAGTTAAGCTCCCCGAGATGTGTATAAAGCTTCACGGGATAAAAGAGGGTATGCTGGTCTTAGACCCATTCATGGGTATCGGAAGTACCGCTTTAGCCTGTATCAAGCTCGATATCGATTTTATTGGATTTGAAATAGACCATTCCTATGTGAAAATAGCCCACGAATACATGGCTAACCACAATTTTTCGTGATTGCTCAACTTGGATTTTTAATGAATATTTACAACAGAAAAAATCAAACACATGCTGATTGGACAATAGTTCAAAATTCCAACTGTTAGGTTTACCTGAGACTTACAACACTTCACTTTAGATAATATATGGTGAGGTGGGTTTAGAGTCACTCAATGAACGAGGCGATAAAAATAGAAACATTTTTAAGTACCCGAAATTAGATTCCGCAAAAAATTGATTGTTTAAGATAAAAAGGTAGGTTGCTTAATCGCGTTGGAGTAAAAAAGGTGGTTGAACATGGACATAGAGGTTTTCGGACAGATAGCCATTTACTTGATTGCAGCTCTCTTAGTGCCTCTTATTTCCTTCGGTATTCCAAAGCTTTTCACACCCTCAAAACACTCTTATATGAAGCTGGAGACATACGAGTGTGGAGAGATCCCTTACGGTACCGCAAGGACTTCGTTTAGTATACAATACTACGTTTTCGCTTTGATGTTCGTTGTTTTTGATATTGAGGCTTTGTTTATGTTTCCATGGGCTGCTGTTTTGAGTGAGATCGGTATGTTGGGCATTATTGAGATGGTGATCTTTGTGGCTCTATTTGTTGATGGGCTTATTTACGCTTGGACCAAGGGGGCGTTGAAATGGGTGACGAATATCCCAGAGTAGTGCATTTACAGGATGGAAACGGAAGTGAAAGTGGAAGCGGGGGAGCCATCGTTGGACTGGATAACTCCCAGCATTTTCTGGAGAGATCTGAGGATATAGTTGATAAAGTTGCTGGAGATGTTAGAAAAGCGCTGTGGACCATTTTAGGACCTTTGCTGAATAGAGGCAGAGCATTTTCCCCTTGGGGAACTCACTTCGGTATTGCCTGCTGTTCGATTGAGATTCCCATGGCCGTATTCGGCCCTCATTTCGATATGGAGAGGCATGGTGTTCTGGCTCCGGCTACACCAAGACAGTGTGACATGTTGTGGGTCAGCGGAACGGTTACCAGAAAACTGGCACCCAGGTTGAGGATTATTTATGAGCAGATGCTGGAGCCCAAATGGGTGGTCGCCATTGGCAGCTGCGCCACAAGCGGAGGGCCTTTCTACGATTCATATAACGTGGTCAAAGGCGTCAACAAAATAATGCCAGTGGACCTCTACGTTCCCGGATGCCCCGTAAGACCTGAGACCTTCTTACATTCAATTGTCCGCTTCAGAAGGTGGCTTAAGGAGGGTAAAAAGGTATGACTGACATTAACGCACTTACTGAATCACTGCAAAAGCAATTCGAAGAAGTGCAGGTAGAAGTGAAGGACGACAGAAGAGCTACTATAGAAATCCCTCCTGAACAGGTCTTGGATGTCATGTATTTTATGAGAGACAAAATGAACAGAGACTATCTGGCGTCTCTTTCAGGTGCCGATTACGAGGACAGAACTGAGGTGGTCTATTTTGTGGGGAGCTACGCTGACGGTATCATTTTCATAGCTCGAACTAAACTCCCCAAAGAAGATCCCGAAGTCAACTCGGTGGTGGAGGTTTGGCCTACGGCCGGTTTTCACGAAAGAGAGGCTGCCGAGATGTTCGGAATAACCTTCAACAATCATCCTTATCCTCAACATTTACTGCTTCCCGAGGATTTTGAGGGGCATCCTTTACGTAAAGATTTCAAGTGGTGGTAACATGTCTGAAATGTGGGTAAATTTTGGTCCTCAGCATCCATTCACTCACGGATTATGGAGATTGAAAGTAAAGATCGATGGTGAGACCGTTACTGACGTTGACCCCACAATAGGTTATCTGCATCGGGGTGTGGAGAAAATAGCAGAGAACAGGGAGTGGGATAAATTCATCCCCTATAACGACAGGCTGTGTTATGTTGCATCCATCTCCTGGAGCGAAGCCTATGTTGGTGGTGTGGAGAAACTGATGGAGGTAGAGCCTCCTCAAAGGGCACTATATCTCAGGACCATAGCTTTTGAGTTGCAGAGAATAGCCAGTCACTTTGTGTGGCTTGCTGCATACGGAATGGATATAGGTAGCTTCACTGGATTCATGTTCTCAGTCAGGGAAAGAGAGTATATCCTTGACTTGCTCTCCAGGCTGGCAGGGCACAGAATGACCTATAATTATCCTCGATTTGGAGGTGTTGCCCGAGACGCTCCGCCTGGCTGGGAAGATAGAGTGATCAGATACGTGAACAGGATCGAGAGGAAACTGAAGGATTTTATTGACTTAATAGTAGAGAATGAGACCTTCAGAAAGAGGGTTCAGGGAGTAGGTTATCTCACCCAATCGGACGCCAAAGCATGGGGCGTTACTGGCCCTCCTGCAAGGGGCAGCGGTCTCAAGGTTGACGTGAGATACAACGAGCCGTTCCTTTTGTTCGATGAAATAGGATTCGAGCCGATAGTTTACAAAGAAGGGGATTGCTGGGCCAGATTTATGGTCAGGATAGAGGAGATCCTCCAGAGCATTGATATCTGCAGGGAGCTGGCGGAAAAGCTCCCCGGTGGAGACATAAAGGCGAAGGCACCCAAAAAGCCACCTGAGGGAGAGGTCTTTAATCGGGTGGAGATGCCTCGAGGCGAGGGATCTTATTATATAGTCAGTGATGGCGGAAAAGCTCCCTACAGACTGAAGATCAGAAGTCCGGCCTATATACATATTCAGGCGACGAGGGCAATAATGCCGGGGCACAACGTTGCCGATCTACCGCCCATACTGGGAAGCTTGGATGTCTGTTTGGGGGATACGGATAGGTGATGAACTATGAGCTGGTTTGATTCCGCACTGTTAAAACCCATCCATGATATAACCATGAACACCCTGTCTCCGGTGATCGGTGAGCTGGGAGCAAAGGCTATGCTCTGGGGTGCAAATGCTGGTATAGTAATAGCGGTCATAATGGTCAATGTCCTTATAGTGGTATGGCTGGAAAGAAAGATACTGGGAAGGATGATGAACAGGCGAGGGCCTGTTTACGCTGGACCCCCCATAATCTGGGGATTCTTCCAGGCCATCGCAGATTTTCTTAAGCTGCTTACCAAGGAGGTTTTCAGACCTGCCAGGGCAGACCCCCTGACATATGTTCTCGGTCCCACCATAATGGTCTTTACTGCGTTAGGTATCGGATTGATGGTTCCCTTCGGTCATAATCTTGTGGGCCTGGAGAATGAAGCGAGCCTTCTGTATATCCTGGCTCTGGCAAGCGTGCAGCCATTAGGTGTCATGCTGATGGGTCTTTCCGCCAATAACAAGTTCTCTTTGATCGGCGGTGTGAGATCCGCAGCACAGATGATCAGCTATGAGTTGCCAGCAATTCTGGTTCTGGTGACAACCGCACTTTTAGCTGGAAGCGTGAACATTTTGGAGATAGCAAACGCCCAGAATATCTGGTATGCGGTGTTACTGCCACTGGGATTCGTCATTTTCCTTATAACAATGATCGCAGAGCTGGAGAGAACCCCATTCGATATCCCTGAAGCTGAATCCGAGCTGGTAGCCGGTTTCATGACAGAGCATGGTGGAATGTATTATGGTATGGTCATGGCAACTGAATACATCAGCATTTTTATCACTGCCTGTCTAACCGCAGCTGTATTCCTGGGAGGTTATGGATTCTATGGAATGGAGATTGTTCAGGCAAGTATAGGAGCGGCCGCATTTGACGCGCTGACACTACTGGTTTTCCTCATAAAGGTTTACGTCGTAGTTTTCGTCATCATATGGGTTAGAGCCGTTTACTTCCGGCTCAGGATCGATCAATTGCTGGATCTTGGATGGAAGAGGTTGTTTCCGCTGGCTATCGTTAATTTCTTCTGGGCGATCGCCATATTCTTGGCTCTGGGGTGAATAAAAATGGCTAGGTTCTTTGTCAAAAAAGTAGTAGGCCCATTGAGGGTTGGACTGGAATACCTCTTTTCGAAGCCGGTGACGGTACAGTATCCCGATGAGGCAATAGCTCTTCCCCCGGAATTTAGAGCTCTTCCTCTTTTTACTCTTAACAATTGTCGTTTCTGCAGGGCCTGTGAGAGGGCCTGCCCGGTCAACTGTATAGAGATGGATCTGGAGAGAAAACCTGATGGCAAACAATTCCTCAACGGTTACTACCTTGATCTGGGAAGGTGCCTCATATGCGGTCTTTGTGTGGAAGCATGTCCCACAGAATGCATGATAATGGGTCCCAAGCTGGAGTTATCCGAATGGGATAGAGATGAGCTCATTTACGATATTCCCAAGTTCCAGAAGGTAACAAAGGAAGTAGAGCCGTATGTTAGACCGTATAATTACAGGTCGCATGCCGTTAATCCCGATAACTGTATATCATGTCTGGTATGTGAGATCTCCTGCCCGGTTGACGCCATTTCTCATGAAGATAGGGAAGATGGGGAGAGGATCATCAAAGTAGATCCCGACGTTTGTGCTGGCTGTGGACTCTGTGTAAAGAACTGTCCTGGAGACGTGCTTGACCTGGTGGAGTATGAGGGGGGTAGCGAATGAAGAAAAAGGCTTTATTGGAATGGACGTCCAGTGTTCCTGTTAAAAAACAGAAAGATAAGAAATACTTTGGAAACCTGAAATGGGAAGTAATTGATGCAGGTATATGCAGTCATTGTGGTACTTGTGTGGCTATCTGCCCTGTTTATGGTATTGTTTATGAAGATAAACCCATTCACTTTCCGAAATGGGAGAAAGAGTGTATTGATGATGGTGCCTGCGTTAAGTTCTGTCCCAGAGTAGATTACGAACCATTGAGCGGGCTTGGAGAGTACACTGAAATCGTTGCTGCCAAATCAAGCAGGTATGGTGGGCAAGATGGTGGAATGGTCACAGAGATCTTTGCCACTGCACTGGATTCAAAGATCATTGATACAGCAGTAGTAGTAGGAAGGGACAACAAGTGGAGACCTCAGACCAAGGTGGCTCGAAGCACCAAAATGCTGGATGACGAGAAGGTTATGGGTTCAAAATACAGTTTTGCCAGCGCCATACCAAATCTACGTGAGGCCTTAAAAGCAGCGAAGAAACCCGGTGTCGTGGGGACACCCTGCATGACCTCCGGTCACAGAAGCCTCCAGAAGAACGTCAAGCTCTTCAGCAATATAGAGCTGGTGGTCTCAACCTTCTGTATGGAGAACTTCTATTATCATAAGCTGGCCAAATTCCTCAAGGGAAAAGAGGTAGACGACCTTTCCAAAGTGACCAAGATGGATATTACCAAAGGAAAGTTCATAGCTACTCTGGATGACGGTAGCGAGGTCAAGTTCCCTATTAAAGAGTTGGATGATATCGTACCTTCGGGGTGCATGGTCTGTCAGGATTTCACTGGTGTGGAGAGCGACATAAGCGTGGGGAGCGTAGGAAGTGATGAAGGATACTCCACCGTAATAGTAAGAACAGAAAAGGGGAAGGAAGTAATGGATGCTATCAGAGAAAGTGGTAACGCGGAGTTTGCCGATGCAGATACGGAGCCCATACAGAAAAATGCAGACCTGAAAGTGAAAAAACATCCCTATCCACCATCAGAGGAGGAGGGGTAAAAATGATCGAAATGAGTGTTTTTTGGATTATGGCTGCCGCTACAGTGGTTTCAGCTATGCTAATATTCGCCTCCAGAGATGTGCTGCACTCAGCAACCTTCTTTGCCCTCACGATGTTGTTGATAGGTGGTATCTACGCCCTCTTAGAATCCTATTTCCTCGCATTCATTCACGTAATGGTCTATGCCGGAGCTGTAAGCGTCCTGATCGTGTTCGCCATAATGGTGACCAGGAGAGGTGGTATAGATGAGCTATGAGGAGAACAGAAGGACGATCGGCAGGCTACTTATGGCCCTGGTTTTCCTTGCCAGCGCTGTTGTTCTAATCGTACAGGGTAATTACCCCATTTATCAAAAATGGTTACCCAACATCAACGATATCGGGAAATCACTGTTCTTGGAATTCGGTATTCCCTTTGAGCTTGTTTCACTATTAGTCTTGGCAGTGATTTTCGGTGCAATTCACATCGTAAGGAGGGAGGAGCTGTGATACCGGTTTATATGTTCGTTTCGTTTTCAGCGGTGATGTTTGCCATAGGCATCTTTGGAGTTACTTTAAAAAGAAATCCTATTGTTATGCTCATGGGTATTGAGCTTATGCTCAACTCTGCCAATATCAACTTTATCGCGTTTTCCAGATACCACATGGACGGTTATGTGGGCCAGATATTCGCCATGTTCGTAATTGTGATCGCTGCGGCAGAAGCTGCCATAGGATTGGCCATAGTTTTAAGGTTGTTCAGGAATTTCGGAACGGTCAATATTGATGTATTTAACAGGTTGAGGTGGTAGTAATGATCGAGTACTCATGGTTAATCCCCATAATGCCGGTATTCGGATTTCTAATATGCCTGATCGCTGGATACAGGTATAGAATGGGTCTTGGCCAGGTGGCCATATTCTTCATGCTCATCAGCTTCCTGATATCTCTGGGAACCTTCCTTGATGTTCTGGGAGGAAAAACATACGAGGCCAGCTTTACGTGGATAACTATAGGCGGCTATGATATAGGCTTTGGTGTCCTCATCGACAGTCTGAGCGGTATAATGGTCCTGGTAGTTTCACTGCTCATCCTGCTGATCCACATCTATTCCATGGGCTACATGGTACCGTTCATCAGGACCAACAAGCTGAGCAGATATTTTGCGGAGATGCAGTTGTTCAGCGTAGGTATGCTGGGACTTGTGATCGCCAACAATCTCCTGTTAATGTTCATGTTCTGGGAGATAGTGGGATTGTGCTCCTACCTGCTCATCGGATACTTCTACCGAAAGCCAGAAGCCTCCAGGGCCGCCATGAAAGCGTTTCTGGTTACCAGAGCTGGAGATGTAATGTTCATGATCGGGATTTTTGTCCTATTCGTCTATGCAGGAACTTTCAACCTTTTAGAACTGTTTGAGGCTGCTCCAGCGATGGATACGGCGATCCTTACTTTTGCGGTGATAATGCTGTTTGGAGGTGCTGTAGGTAAGTCCGCACAATTCCCCTTACACGTGTGGCTTCCAGACGCTATGGAAGGCCCTACCACTGTTTCAGCCTTGATTCACGCTGCTACTATGGTCAAAGCCGGTGTTTATCTGGTGGCCAGGAATTATCCACTGTTTGTGCTCAGCCCGGACGCCATGACCACCGTAGCCTACATAGGTGGGTTTACAGCATTATTTGCAGCGACCATGGCTCTGGTGATGGTGGATATCAAGAAGGTGATCGCTTACTCCACCATTTCCCAGCTGGGCTACATGTTCCTGGCGCTGGGTGTGGGAAGCATTTTCGCCGGAATGTTCCATTTGATCAATCACGCTTTCTTCAAAGCTCTGCTATTCCTTGCCGCAGGTAGTGTAATTAACTCCTGTATGACCAACGATATAAGAGAGATGGGAGGATTACGGAAGGTCATGCCCATAACGGCCTTCACCATGCTGGCCGGTAGCCTGGCTCTGGCAGGGATACCGCCGTTCAGCGGTTTCTTCTCCAAGGATGAGGTTATCCTGGCGGCTTTCCAGCAGGGTGATATGATACTCACATTCCTGGGGATTGCTGCCGCAGCTCTGACCGCTTTCTATATATTCAGGGTATGGTTCATGGCCTTCCTTGGCAAATACAGGGGTAGAGAGCATCCCAAAGAGAACCCCAGGGTGATGACCTCCGTACTTACCATACTGGCCCTGTTTGCGGTGTTCTCCGGGCTGATAAAATGGTGGTTCGAAGGATACATGCACCACTTCGTTGAGAAGTATCCTCACGCAGTGCTGGAAGGCGCAGAGCATATGGGTACCATACAGCTACACCTGGTACCCAATCTGGGTTTAATGGTGCTAACCGTGATTATAGCTGCTTCAGCTGTTGCCGTTGCTTATCTGGGATACGTGAGAAAAGCATTCGACCCCGCCAGCATAAGAAATCCTTTGAAACCGGTTCATTCAGTGATAACGGAGAAGTACTATATGGATTACCTGTTCGAAGAGTTATTTGGAGGTAGAATTGGTATTTATACTTATAGAGTAGTAGGCTGGATTGAAAAATACATTATCGATGGCCTTGTTGACGGAATAGGAAAGACTACCATGTACGGCGGTGGAGGTCTGAGAAGACTTCAAACCGGAAGCATCCACGTATATCTGAGTATTGTGGTGATCGGCGTGATAGCTATGCTTCTATATTTCGGGGTGGTGTAAATGGTTCCAATATTGAGTATAATATTATTATTCTTCTTACTGGGAGCAATACTTCCATGGATCTCAAGAAATAACAGAGCAGGGAGATACATATCGATATTCTTCTCCATACTGGCTCTGGCCGCTTCGCTGTATGCTTACACGATCTTCGGGTTCGGCGGAGGGTTCCAGCTGGTGGAGAAAGCACAGTGGATACCAGCATTGGGTATAACCTACCATCTGGCAGTAGATGGATTGAGCCTTCCCCTGGTGATCCTCACTGCAGTACTGGCTTTGGCGTCATGCATATACGGTACAGATGAACCGGGCAGGGATTATCAGTTCTACGGCCTGTTGATGCTCACATGTCTGGGCACAGCAGGAGTTTTCATGTCCCTTGATCTGTTCCTGTTCTTCGTGTTCTGGGAGATAGTCCTTATACCTATGTATTTCCTCATAGCCATATTTGGAGGGCCCCGGAAGACCTATGCCAGCTACAAGTTCATTGTATATACTCACGTTGGAAGCGTCATAATGATACTGGCATTCTTTGCCATGCACTACCTGTATCTGGAGCAGTTCGGTGTCCACACCTTTGATTTCATAGACTTCCAGAAGCTGACCGTTGAGCCCGGTCTGGCTACCATTCTTTTCGCTGCACTGGTATTCGGTTTCATGGTCAAAATGCCCGTAGTGCCCTTCCATACATGGCTTCCAGCCGCCCACGTTGAAGCCCCTACAAGCGGAAGTGTCCTCCTGGCAGGAATTCTGCTTAAGATGGGTGGATACGGCTTACTGAGAATCCCTCTTTCATTCTTCCCGGACATAACTCAAACATATGCTGTGCCGCTGGCACTCATAGCCATATTCTCCATCTTCTATGGAGCGTTCGCCGCCATGGCGCAAAGAGACTACAAGAGCCTCATAGCGCTGTCGTCGGTATCACATATGGGATATGTCTTGCTGGGAGCGGCAGCACTAACCCCCATCGCTTTGACGGGAGCAGCATTCCAGATGTTCGCCCACGGAACTGTTTCACCCCTGTTATTCATGATGGCGGGTAGCCTGCACCACAAGGCGGGAACAAGGATCATACCCAGTTTGGGAGGCGTAGCCCATAAAATGCCCATGTGGGCCGTATTCATGACCGCGGCAAGCCTCGCAGGACTGGCATTACCGTTCACCAGCTCCTTCGTGGCAGAATTTACGGTGCTCATAGGTTCTTTACAGGCATTTAACGTGCTGGCCTTGTTCGTGTTCCCAGCAGCAATAGTGACCGCTGGATACTTCCTTTACGCTTTGAGGAAGGCGGTGTTCGGACCTTTCAACACCAACCTGCACATCCACGGTGACCTCCACGCGCACGAGTTCGCGGCTATGTTCATCTTGTTGATCGCTACAATCCTACTGGGAGTTTACCCCAAGCTGATAACGGATATGATAGACATCTACACTGTAAACTTCGTACATCTCATAGGAGGTGTGTAAATTGATAGAGACGATAAATATAGTATATCCAGAAATCGTAGTGGCCTTCTTTGCGTTCCTCGCAGTCTCCATCACGTTGCTATCCAAGGAAGAGAAGGATTTGCCTGCCTACTTGAGCCTGGCGGGCGTCATAATCGCTATGATCTACGTTATCACACTCAGGGATGTGGAGACCCAGTTCTTCACGTTTGTGTTCGATTATTATGCCTGGGTGCTGAAACTTCTCTTCCTGACAGTGACGCTGCTGGTGATCTTGATCTCCATAAATTACCTGAGAGATTACAATGATAGTGTAGGAGAGTACTACGCCTTGCTACTTATAGCTACAGTGGGTATGATGGTTGTTGTTTCCGCAAGAGAGCTTATCACCCTCTATGTTGCTTTTGAGACTGCCAGCATATCCACTTATGCTCTAACAGCGTACTTCAAGAAGAACAGGTTCAGCAATGAAGCAGGGTTCAAGTACCTGTTCTTTGGTGCTTTTTCCAGCGGAATGATCCTCTATGGTTTAAGTCTGGTCTATGGTTTGACCGGTACAACCCATCTGACCGCAATAGCCACAACCCTTACCATGAACAACCCACTGGCGTTCCTGGCTTTAGGAATGATGATAGCCGGGTTCGGCTACAAGATATCCGCCGTCCCCTTCCACATGTGGACTCCTGACGTCTATCAGGGAGCTCCCACCAGCGTTACAGCTTTCCTCGCTGCAGGCTCGAAAGCTATGGGTCTGGCCATATTTATTCAGGTATTCGTTATCGGTCTCTACCTGGCCAATGTTGAATGGGGAACGATCCTGGCCGTTATAGCTATTATAACCATGACCCTGGGAAATGTGGTGGCCCTGTGGCAGCAGAACGTGAAGAGGATGCTGGCATACTCCAGCATTGCTCACGCCGGATACGCCATGATAGGTCTGGCAGCATTCAACCCTCTTGGGATTGCTTCATCTTTATTCCACATCCTGACTCACGCTCTGATGAAAGCAGGAGCTTTTGGTGTGGTGGCATTCACCGCTTTCAAGGGTTTGGGAGAAAATGTTGACGACTTTAATGGGTTATGGAAGAGGGCCCCCATACTGGCCCTGGCAATGACCATATTCATGTTCAGTCTGGCAGGTTTCCCACCCCTGGGTGGATTCTGGAGTAAATACTGGCTGTTCACCTCGGCCATTGGAGCCAATCTGTGGCTGCTTGCCCTGGCAGGTGTCATAAACAGTGTCATATCCGTATTTTATTATGCCAGAGTTATCAGAGCCATCTATGTCGAAGAGCCCCTCAAAGCGATCAGGATCAAACAGCCCATCGAACTCACACTGGCAGTGGTTATCTGCCTCATCGGCGTGATAGTAATAGGTATCTATCCCCAGCCCTTCATCGACGCCCTTCTGAACGCAGTGAACATGATTCTACCGTAGTTAAACTTAAAAATTTTTTATTTTTCTTAGTTTTCCGTGTTCAAGTCAATGTGAGGAAGAAAAGTAAAGATTTAAACTATATACTTCGCAGTTATTCTACGTTCCATGAAGATATATCAGGTTGATGCTTTCACGTCCAGACCATACAAAGGCAATCCTGCAGTTATTCTACGTTCCATGAAGATATATCAGGTTGATGCTTTCACGTCCAGACCATACAAAGGCAATCCTGCCGGAGTATGTGTTCTGCAGGAGCTGCGGGATGAAGAATGGATGCTCAATGTGGCAGGTGAAATGAATCTTTCAGAGACCGCTTTCCTGCATCCTCACAGGGATGCTTTTAACCTCGGCTTTAACCTCAGGTGGTTTACCCCGCAGGTAGAGGTGGATTTGTGTGGACACGCTACTCTGGCCAGCGCACACATACTGTGGGAAACGGAACGGTTAAGTGATGACCAGAAAGCTGTGTTCTACACCAGGAGCGGCACACTTACTGCCCAAAAAAGTGGCGACTGGATCGAGATGGACTTCCCTTCACAACCCGCTGAACCAGTAAAACCGCCCGTTGAGCTTTTAGATGTTCTTGGTATGGATTTTGAACCGACTTACACTGGAAGAACTCCATTCGACTACTTCATAGAAGTTGAGAAAGAGGACACGGTACTTAATTTGCGACCAGACTTTTCTGCGTTATCCGGAGTCAATACTCGAGGTGTTGTAGTCACCGCCAGAAGCACTGACCCACACTACGATTTTGTTTCCCGATTCTTCGCTCCCGGAGTGGGTATCAATGAGGATCCGGTTACGGGTTCTGCCCACTGTTCTTTAGGACCCTACTGGAGTGATTTGCTGGATAAAGAAGATTTGATAGGGTACCAGGCATCTCATCGCGGTGGTGTGGTCCGGGTTAGAGTAGATGCAACCCATAGAGTAAAACTGGGAGGACAAGCGGTGACAGTTCTGGATGGCGAGATACTGTACTGAGCTTTTATGGAGCTTAAAGAAACTGTCTTCATTAAAAGCAGAATGAGGAGACATACTCTGGTCAAGTTCCTTAGCATTTGGGGGTTCATGGAAGTAGCAAGAGGTCATGTTTAAAGTTTAAGGTGTCAGGATCAAGACCAGGTTAAAAACTTTTAAACTATTGGATCATTATACTGTTCATGTTAGGAACGATCCTGAAGGCAGTAATCGTCATACTGGCATTTATGGCCTTGATAGTTCTAATCCTCCCTGAAGCCGTTCCTATCTTCGAATCACAACCCATGAGCTTTCCCTGAAAATCAGCTCTGCTGTCGCCGCTTCTATCCTGAACTGGTGCTTCGAGGTCTCCTCAACTCAGTCATTGAATTAACCTGATAAAGTATGCACTATCTTGGTGACCAGGGAGAGATAGATTCCAAATACTCCCAGTGCAGCAATGATGTATAAGACTTCTTTACTCATTTATTATTCCTCCACTACAACACTATAATACTACAAATTCATTAATTTATTTTAGTTGTTAGTTGTCCGGCTAATTGCTACTGCACTACAGCTATTAATATTTTACTGCCAATACGTATAACTCTTGAAACTCACAAAATCCTATTTTGGTTCTGGTAATTGGTTCATAAACTTTTATAATCCGTTCTACAGTTAATTAAATAATTATAAAAGTTTAGTATAATTAAATGAGGTTCAAAGCATTGCCATTATGTGGTCAATAACATCACCGTAGTACAGCTGCATTATAAGCAATATAATGGGGTGCTGGACCATGTAGATGGTGAGTGATCTCTTTCCCAACAAATTCACTGGTTTGAGGAGATAAGGTAACCTGAAGTTCAGGTTGAATTGGTTTCCCACGGATATGCCGATAAGCATTACTCCCAGCCAGGGAAGTAGAGGGTAATAATCCAGGGAGCAAAAGCTGGAGGGCATTATCCCCAGCCAGACCAGATACTCCCCACTGATGGTGACATGGTTCAAAACCAGTCCGGCAATAAAGAGAGTGATGCCAGCTGCAGCCGATCTCTTCCTGTACCCTGCAAAGAAGCTCCCCATGACCACTGCCAGCCCAAAGAAATGCAATATCCCAAACCTTATGTAGCAAGATGTGGGCAGGGTTACTGCAGTTATGATCAACCCCAGAAAGAGGTATTTTGCTCCTTTTTTCACCGATTCCCGGGTTAAACGTTCTCCATACTTTCTTTTTGCCAAGGATAAAGAAATGCCAGCCACAAAAATGAATGTGCCTCCAATAAATCGGGGGAAGAAAAACCAGAAAGGGGAATTGAGAGAAATCTTACCGAAATATTCCATGTCGAAGAAGAAATGGTATATCAGCATGAGGATGACAGCAAAACCCCGCAGAAAATCTATTAGCTCCAACCTGGTCCAAGCCTGCACCTGCAACACTCCTGAGTTAAAACCACACCGTCTTACATAACAATTTTTCTGCCTTCTATTTTTCCATCTTCACTTTTGATCACAGGTAACAGTATTACCCCTTTATTTCCGGTGGAGATGTCCCTTATAATTTCACCAACAACTAATTCATTTGATCTCGGAGGTTCTAATGTAGATCCGGCCGTCTTCTTCCTCCACGAACATTAACAGATCTCCCTCCTTAATGCCCAATTTGGAGGTCACTTCCTTTACCAGCGTTATCTTGTTGTTCTTGGAGATCTTGGAGATTCCCAGAACCTTACCCATATTATTCAATTGAGTAGGATAAACTATTTATACTTATCGTACATAATGTACATATTGAGTAAATTGGGTGAAAAATGTATGGAGGATGTAAAGGTTTGTTATGAGCAGGGTTTGGAGAGGAAGCGGAATTCCTGGCTTTTCATGGACATCAAAGACTACCTGGCTTCTTACTGCACCCAGTTCTCCGAAAATCTGGAAGGGATCGAGACAAACGTAGTGGAGAACGGTATTATGATAAAACTGTGGAACGATAGAAAAGAGATCCAGATAACACTGGATAACGACGCCGCCAGAAAGCTGATTGACGGAGCTAAAAGCGTAAAAATGTAAAGTATAAAGGTGTAATAGTATAATATTGTAAAAAACCAGGTAAGACCAGCTTAACAGAGGTGGTTATTCCCTGGGAAGGTTCAGGTACAATAGTTAAGCCGCCGCCGGGACTTGAACCCGGGACCTAGTGATTACAAATCACTCGCTCTGCCAGCTGAGCCACGGCGGCCCGTAAATCCAGATTAAATCCCAAATCTCATTTAAGGTGCTGTATTTCTGTTATTAATTTTTTCGTTGATTAGTGTTATATGGATTCGTATTTTTATGTTTTGAAACTCCGTTCTCCGTTCTGTTTCCAACCTGTTCAGATAGGACTTTATTGATTGTCCTATGAGTGGGCTTCGTCTTGTGGCCCTTGAAATAATTCTGCTACCTTACTTATCTTATCCGGTGATCCCAGAACTATAAGTAGATCATTGGGACGTATTTGGGTATCCGCATGTGGGTTGGAGATGATATTCGAGTCCCGGCTGATGGCCAAAACCATAACCTCATGCTTTCTCCTGAAATCTATTTGAGCCAGCGTTTTACCCAATAAAGGCGAATTTTCTTCCACCCGTATGCTGCTGACCTCCACGTTGGGTAGGGCTCTCAAGTCAGTGAACCCTTCTTCCGATGGAGTTCTGAACATCTCGTACCTGTCGGACCTTATCTCCGCTATCAGTTTATCGATCTCGTCTCTGGGGACCAGATACTTTCTCAAGACTCTGGTGAAGATCTCTACAGAGGTTTCGAACTCTTCAGGTATGACTTCATCAGCCCCTAACTGGTACAGAGGGTTAACTTCCTTTACAAACCTTGTTCTGGCTATAATATGGAGTGCCTGGTTCAAAGACCGGGCAAGCTCTACAATCCTTCTGGTGGCGGTAGGGTCGTTTATAACTACTACCATAGACCTGGCATCCCTGATGTTAGCCATTTCCAGAACAGACTCTCTTGTAGCATCACCGTAATATATGGGTTCGCCTCTCGCCCTCTCCCTCCTCACCGTTTCCGGATTCATTTCAATAATGATATAAGGTATGTCTCCTGCCCTGGCAGCCTGGGCGAGATGTTTCCCACTCATGCCGTATCCCACAATGATCAAGTGGTCTTTTTTGCTTACCTTTGGAGGTTCATCCCTATCGTAACTCTCCATTTTCAAGCTGTCGGGTATGGGTAGGGGCAACCTCAAAAAGTGATCAGAGAAACGGGGTGCAATGGAGATAATAAGTGGTGTGACTGCCATAGTCAGCACAGAAGTTGATAAGAATAGTTGATACATGCTATCGGTTAATAAGCCGTACTCTACACCGCTTCGAGATAAAACGAATGAGAACTCCCCTATCTGGCTCAGTGTTAGGGCAACCAGAATAACTGTTCTCATTGGGTATCCCAGCAAACTTGCAGCTGATCCGACCATTATGGTCTTGATCACCAGTACTCCAGCAAATATCAGCAGAATAAGGGGAAGATTCTGATAAAAATAGGTGACGTTCAGCAAAGTGCCGATGGAGATGAAGAAGAAGCTCAAGAATACGTCACGGAAGGGTAATATATCATCCATTACCTGGTGACTGTACTCCGATTCCGAGATTATCAGACCTGCCAGAAAAGCTCCCAGCGCAAGAGAAAGGCCAAAACTGGAGGTGACCCATGCAATTGATAGCCCTATTACAATGATAGTCAGTAAAAAGAGCTCCCGGCTCCTCGTCTTGGCTATCTGGAACAGTATGAAGGGAACAACCCATCTCGCACTTATTATAACCAGCAAAATGATGCCTATACCTTTGACCAGAAGCTGCAGCATAGAGTAACCAAAATTATCCACCTCACCAGCCAGCATGGGGGTGAACAATATCATCAATACAATAACTACATCCTGAAATATCAGTATCCCCAAACTAACGTGACCATGGGGAGTCTCAAGCTCCGCTCTTTCCTGGAACGTCTTCAAGACGATCGCCGTGCTGCTCAGCGATAATAGAAAACCAATGAACACAGATTCGCCTACAGGCCTCCCCAGGTACTGAGCTATAGCAAATCCGGCCAGAACAGTGATTGCCACCTGAGCCCCTCCTCCTAAAAGGACGGACTTCTTCATACTGGACAATTTCTCCAGAGAGAACTCGATGCCGATGGTGAACAAAAGCAAAATTACGCCTAACTCGGCCAGGCTCTCCACCTGAGCCATCTTTATTAACTCCAGCCCGTAAGGCCCCATCAGAACACCTGTAAGAATAAAACCCACAATAGTTGGCAATCTCAACCGGTTGAAGGTATATACTACCGCAACAGATAAGCCGAATATAATGATGATCTGTTGTAACAAATCTATCTCCATTACCTGAGATTAATATCCCTCCCATTATATCTATTACGGTGAAAGACCTGTAAACCTGTAAGAAAATTTAAAGACATAAATTGACTATTCTTCCATGTGAATATACGAGAAGTAAAGAGAGAACTATCAAAACTGGATAAGATTGCGGTTGCTTACAGCGGAGGCGTAGATTCTACCCTGTTAACCTACCTGTGCAGAGTTACAGGTGTAGATTACGTTGCAATTACTGTTGACTCCCCTGTGGTTGCAAGCGATGAGTTAAGGATGGCTGTGGATACCGCTCGGGAATTGGGCTTCAACCACAAGATCGTTGAGTTAGATCTTTTAAAGCACAGTGAATTCGTGGCAAACGATCCTGAAAGATGCTACCACTGCAAAAAATTGATTTTGTCGGCCGTAAAAGATTTCGCCGGGGACAGGACGGTTGTAGAGGCTACAAACGCTGATGATCTCAAAGAATTCAGGCCGGGATTAAGAGCTGTTGAGGAGATGAGGGTTATCAGCCCCCTGAAGAGGTTGACCAAAGAAGAGATAGTAAAGGCTGCTAAAGAGTACGGCCTGCCCAACTGGAAAAAACCATCCAACTCATGTCTGGCCACCAGAATTACCGGTCGGATCACTGAAGAAGGGCTGAAGAGGGTGGAGCAGGCTGAAGAGATCGTAAGGGAGTACGGCTTCTCACTTGTTAGAGTCAGAGTCTCTGATGACAGGGCAGTTGTACAGGTTGCCCAGAACCGCCTGAAAGACCTGTTCAAGATCGAGGATGATGTCTGTGGAAGAATTAAAAGGCTTGGCTTTCAACAGGTTCTGGTTGATCTTGAGGGTTATCCTTCCATAGAGCTGCAATGAGATCAGCTATCTTCTCTATTTCATGGGGTTTGAAGCACTTGTAACCTTCCATAGGCTTGTCACACACTATTGCCTTTATTCTACCGTGCTTGAATCTCTCCAGCTCTTCAGGTTCATTTAAAACTACTATCCTGTCCTTTCCAGCCCGATTAAAGCCTTCAGTTATTATCAGGTCATAGTCCTTGAGGTATTTTTCACTGATGGCCTCGATATCATCTTCTTCTTCCTTGATGAAAACCATTTTTTTGGGCGATGACACCACCACGTCCGCTCCGCTGTGAGTGATCTTCCAGGAATCCTTTCCTTCTCTATCTATTTCAATGTCCCTAAAAGTGTGTTTGACCACTACAACCTTGAACCCTTTTTCTTTGAGAACAGGAACTATTTCTGTTATAAGGGTGGTCTTTCCTGAATTGGAGTTGCCCAGGATGCTGAGGATCATGCTCACGCGAATCTGATGGTCTCGGTGTTCATGGGTGCCCTGGTCTCTATTCGATAGGCTTTGTAGATGCTGGATGCGAGGTCCACACACTTGTTCTCATCGCCGTGAATGGTTATGACCTTATCCGGCTTGGAGTTCAGGCCTTTTATGTAGTTCATGAGCTGCTTTCTATCCGAGTGCCCAGAGAATCCGTCCACAGTTTCCACGTTCATTTTTATCTCTACAACTTCTCTCTTCCCATTGGTGGGAAACGGCACCTCTCTCCAGCCTTTCTGTATCCTTCTGCCCAGTGTACCTTCTGCCTGATAGCCCACAAAGATCATGGTGTTCCGCTCATCAGCTGCCAGTGTCTTGAGGTATTCCATTACCGGACCACCGTTGAGCATGCCTGATGTAGCCAGAATAATTGATGGTTCCGCTTCATTTATGATCTGTTGACGTTTGGTGGTGGAGTCAACCTTGATGAAATTATCGCTTATGAAGGGATTCAACCCGTGGTGGAATATCATGTCCCTTAGCTTAGCGTGCAGATACTCCGGGTATGCGGTGTGGATTGCAGTAGCTTCGTAGATCATCCCGTCAAGGTAAACCGGGACCTTCCCAATCCTTTCCTTCCTGATAGCGTCCTCAAGGGCTATCATCACTTCCTGGCTTCTTCCTACAGCGAAGGTGGGAATGAGGACTCTACCGCCCTTTTTTATGGTGTCGACAATAACTTTAGTGAGTTTGTCCTCCGCCTCTTTTCTGGAGGGCTGATGGTCATTGCTCCCCCCATAGGTAGCCTCGGTTATTATAGCCTCAAGTCGCGGGAAGTTGGTCTCTGCTTTATCGAACAGCCTCGATTTCCCGTATTTATAGTCGCCAGTAAATGCAATATTATATAGGCCTTCTCCGATGTGGAAGTGTGCTATTGCCGAGCCCAGAATGTGTCCTGCGTTGTAGAAGGTTAGCCTCACGTCAGGGCTTATATCCGTGACCACTCCGTAGTCCAGCGTAATGGTGTGCTTCAACGCCTCTCTGATATAAGACGACTCATATGGAATTGGTGAACCTTCTCTGGCAGCAACCTCGATAAAATCCAGTTGAAGTAAGAGCATCAGATCCCTGGTGGGAGCCGTGAGGTATATGGGTCCCTTATACCCGTATTTGTAGAGAATGGGTATCAGGCCGCAGTGGTCCAGGTGAGCATGGGTGACCACCACAGCATCAATAGAATCCAGTGGTTGGGCTTCAGGGAGGTATATGTATGGTGATTGCTGCATGTTGCTCACGTTGACACCGCAATCGATCAGGACCTTGCTTTCAGGTGTCTGCAATAGATAACAGCTCCTTCCCACTTCTCTGGAGCCTCCGAGGAAGGTGACCCTTACCCATCTGTCCTCGTAAGCTTTGCTTCCCCGATGTATCTTTTCTCCGATCCTCTTCAATATCTCTCTTCGTTCTTCTTTAGTGTTCTGAAGGAATTCTCTGATGTTGTAAACTGTTTTCGACCTTATGGGAGGGGTTCGAACCACTCTGGGGCTCCATCCCACTTTCTTCATTATCTCTCGAAGTGTGGTTCCCTGCTTTCCAATGACCACCCCGGGCTTCTCTGCCTCAATAATGACCTCACCATTTTCTTCGTCAAAAAAGAATGTGGTGATCTGGGCATCTTCGGGGACGGTGTTCCTGATTATTTCTTTGGACTCTTCCGGAGGAGAAAGGTGTCTGGGGTCTGGCCTGATTATTATCCTCTTTCTCAGGTCTTTGGCGAGCTTTTTGACTATGTCAACTTCAGCCAGCTCCTGTGGGTTATCAACGTAAATAACCAGGACAGGGCCTTCGAACTCAACGTCTTTTACCTTCACCCCGTGAGGAATAGATCCTATAACCTTTTCCTTCAATTCTTTCAAGTACGAGTTTTGTGTCATTTCTACCAGTCAATTGTTTTTTAACACAGTGTTGGATTGTGGAAGTATAGTAATAAAAAATATAATATTAATTATTTTTTAAATTTGCTGGCTACCTGCTCAACTTCTTCTGGGGATAACTCATGGTAGCCGTCCTTGGTAATCTTTACTACATCGATTCCATCGCCAGAGGCACTGTCCCTCTTCATTGCAGACGTCACTGCTCTAATCACAAGCTCTACACCCTGTTCAACAGTCAAATCGGCTGCGTAGCGGTCCTCCAGCACACCATAGGCGGTCATACTTCCTGAGCCTGTAGCTACAATATCTTCTTCTTCAATCGCTCCACCTACAGGATCCAGTGAGAATACGGTAGGGCCGTTCTCATCCACACCACCTATTATTAGCTGAACGAGATAGGGGAAATATCTTGTAGAGTTGAGGAGGTTAGAAACCATGGTCGCTATTGATTTAACTGTGGGTTCCTGTTCCTTCCTAATATTATAAAGATAGGTTTCAACTTTCATCAGTCTGGTGAGGAATTGCGCATCGCCGACACTTCCGGCAGTAGTTAAACCAACTTTATCTGAGATCTTATAGATTTTCTTGGCCCTTCTGCTTGCTACGAAGTTTCCCATGGTAGCACGTCTTTCGCTGGCCATAACAAGGCCATCCTTACATACCAAACCGACCGTTGTTGTTCCTTTATATTCCTTATCCTGCTGCATCATTTTTAATCACTTCATTAGTTATTTTTTTAAAAGAGCCATAACTAAGTGGCAAATAATTCTTCCCTTGCCCTATTTTTAAAACTTTCGATGCGGAGAGCCAAAAAATTTAAATTGCTACATTGTCACATAGTAGCATATGAGTGAAATCGGTAAAAAAATCAGGATCGAGAGAATAATCGACAGAAAAAGCGGTAATACAGTGATAGTGCCCATGGACCACGGCCTAACCGTGGGACCAATAGAAGGTATCGTAAATATGCCGGAAACGATCAATGCAGTGGCAGAAGGAGGAGCGAACGCAGTTGTAGAGCATAAAGGGGTTGTACAGTTCGGTCATAGAGGATACGGCAAGGATGTAGGTCTCATCGTCCATCTCAGCGGTTCAACTGCTCTCAGTCCGGACCCCAACGAGAAGGTCCCCATATGCACGGTGGAAGAAGCCATAAAGCTGGGTGCCGATGCCATAAGCCTCCACGTAAACCTGGGTAGCAAAACCGAGGCAGAACAGCTAAGGCACTTAGGGGAGGTCAGCAAGATATGTAATGAGTGGGGTATACCCCTGCTTGCCATGATGTACCCCCGTGGAGACGCCGTAGATCAGTTCGACGAGAAAGCCGTAGCACATGCGGCCAGAGCAGGGGCAGAGCTTGGTGCAGACATCATCAAGACCAACTTCACTGGAAGTGTGGAGAGCTTCAAAACAGTTGTAGAAGGTTGCCCCCTGCCAGTAGTAGTAGCGGGAGGACCCAAAATGGGGAGCGAGAACGAGATACTTCATATGGTAGAAATGGCCATTAAAGGAGGAGCAAGAGGTGTGGCCATCGGAAGGAACGTATTTCAAGCCAAAAACCCTATCAAGATGACCCAAGCGATTTCCATGGTAGTGCATGAGTTCGCCAGTGCAGAAGAAGCTCTAAAATTGCTGAAATGAATTGATCCCAGGCTAATTTGGGTACACTTATACCTCTTATCATATACTTCTTATCCACTTTTTAATATTATTTTGAGGTCGGAGACAAAGTCCTTGATGGTTTCCTCATCAATGTGAGGCATGACCACAAACCGCATAGCCCTGGGGCTCCTGATGGTGGAGACCACCCACATCTTCCTGTAAAGCTCTTCCTTGAGCTTCTCGCACTTTTCCGTCCCAAAACAAGCAATGTTCATTGGAGGGTCTATAATCGGCTCGAAGCCCAACTCGCTCATCTCCTCCACCAGCAGCCGGGTGTGTTTAAGGCATCTCTCCACCACATCATTCATCCCCTCCCACCCCAAATGCTCCAAGACAGCGTATGCAGAGGCTACTCCCGTACCCGATCTGGTCCCGGTCAGAGTTGTTTGCCTTTTGGAGGTTAAGTAGGGGGTCTCTATAGAGAGAGCGTCAATAAAGGTCTCATCTCTAAAGAAAATACCTCCTGACGGAATTGTGGCCATGCCCATCTTGTGAGGGTCAATTGTTATGGATGTCACTCCTTCCAGTTGAAAATCAAAAGGAGTTTTTCGGTTCATGAACGGGATTATCAAACCCCCGAACGCCGCATCCACATGTAGTGGGATTTCTCTCTCCACAGCGATGTTCGACAAGTCCTCAATGGAGTCTATTTGTCCCAGCTCCGTGGTACCTGCCACACCCACAATTGCAGCTGTTCTCTGGTCTACGAGATTTTCCACTTCAGAGACATCTACCTTGTACTCCTCATTCAGTCCAGCCTTCCTCACTTCCAGCCCCAGTATGTCGCCTACTTTTTCGAACGAAAAGTGCACAGAGCGAGGGACGACAATATTTTTTCCCTTATTCATGTTCCTGGCAGCTCTTATCGCCTGAATATTCCCTTCAGTTCCCCCAGAGCAGATATATCCGCTGACGTCCGGTTTATGAAGTATCTTGCCCAAAGTGGAGATCAACTTCTTTTCAAGCTCCACAGTACCTACAAATATCCCCGGATCGCCGAGATTAGTCTCCAAGAACATCTTGTGAGCCTCCACGGCAACAGGATGTGGAACCGTACACATGGAGCTAAGTACTCTGGAATAGGGTATGTCCTTATTCCTTATCCTGGCCAGCTCATCCAGAACCATCAAACTGTGGACATGACAGTCAGATTAAATATATTCTGTAATTCAGGGCAAGTATTAAAAGATGTTATATGGAATGGAACTAAAAATTGGGCTATAAACCGCTTCAAAAAAATTTATTCAACCATTAGGGAAACGAATTAGTGCAACAGCCCTAAAGCTACAGCCAGCTCGTAATCTATCTCTTTCATCTTTTCCAGTACGTTATTAGGGGCTTTGTCCAGCTCTCTATAATTTCTGGGTACTCTCCCATCCCTGTTCAATACGTGCATCTCTTCTCTAAAGATGCGCTCTTTAAACCTCACAAAGACCCTGACATCATCAGTTACAAGATAAACACCATCTTCGGTCCCAGTTGAATCAGTTAGAAAGGATAGCAAGTAACCTGCCTTAGTTCTAATAAATCCATCTTCATTCAACCGCCTTATGCCATCGTAGTAGGCTCTTAACTCGTTTATGATTACACCCATACTTTCCTCTACCAACCATACCTTGTACTCAACAGGATAAACTATAACCAACTATGTAACCAACTATACCTGTACTCTAAGTTTCTTTCTCCCCATACTTATGTCTATCTGGTCATCGCTCACTTGTCCTCACTTAAATACGTTCTTTTTCACGATTATCACCCAAACTAATCTTCTATGGCCCTGTAATTTTAAAGGTGGTTTATTTGCCTCCAATGTGGGTGAAATCTCCGCCAGCATCCTTTGCTGGTGATCGAATCCGGTCATAAAGACAATGTTAAATATGTCCATCAACAACCCACATTTGTGAACCAAGTGGCTGTACTCGCCGGTGGCTCTGGCACCAGGTTAGGTGGAATAGACAAGGGATTGATGAAATTTAGAGGACTAACCTTGATAGAGCGACTAATGTACACTTTAAGAGGTTTTGATACAGTAATCGTCTGTAGGGATAAAAGAGAGCAGGACTACTATAACCAGTATTCCGAAGTGATAGAAGACGAGTTCAAGGGAGGAGGGCCACTGGCAGGAATACATGCAGCCTTAGACCACTTTAAGAGCTCTGTAATGGTGGTGGGTGTGGATATGCCCTTCGTGAGGAGAGCTGTTGTGAAGTGCTTGATAAGAGAGTTTTCCAGGAGCTCAAATGAGCTCCAAGCCCTAATACCTGTCTGGGAGGACGGTAAAACCGAGCCCCTCCTGGCGTGCTACAATCACGAGATTATTGACGGAATAGCGAGCAATCTGAAGAAAGGAGATAAGAAGATAATCAATGCTCTCGACATGGATAAGGTTAAACTTTATCCTGTAGAGAGTTTGAGGGAGTATGATGAAGAGCTCATCTCTTTGGCCAATATAAACACTCCTGAAGACGTTAAGAAAGTGGAGGATATATGCTCACGGATAGGTTTGGGAGAAAGGTTACCAACCTGAGGATCGCCATAACAAGCAGATGTGACTTGAGATGCTTTTACTGTCACAGGGAGGGTGAGAACTCTCCTCAAGATGCCCGGAATCCCAAGAAGGAGATGAGTGTAGAGGATATAAAGAAGATTTGTGACGTTTTTTATGATCTGGGCATCAAAAAGGCGAAGATAACCGGGGGTGAGCCCCTCCTCCGAAAGGACATATACGAGATAATACAGAGCATGCCTCCATTCAAAGAGGTTTCCATGACCACCAATGGTATGCTTCTGGCCCAAAAAGCCCACCAGCTGGCAGAAGTGGGGTTAAGCAGGGTCAACATCAGCCTGGATACCATGGATGAGCAGAAATACTGGCAGGTTACTGGCGGGGATTTAAGTAAAGTGGTCGATGCCGTATATGCTGCATACGATGCCAAATTGAGACCTGTTAAGCTCAACATGCTTATCCTCAAGGGCATTAATGAGAATGAAGTAGATGAGATGGTGGATTTCACTTCTCAATTCAATAAAGATGGTATAAACGTTATTCTACAGGTTATAGAGAATTTAATGCTTCCGGGTATGGAAGAATACTATTACGATATCTCCCCCATAGAGAAAAAGTATGCAGGGATGGCTGAGGCAGTTGTGGTCAGGAAGATGCACAAGAGAAGGCAGTACACCATTGGAGAGTCCGTGGTGGAGTTCGTAAAGCCCCTGTATAACTCGGAATTCTGCCAGCACTGTAACCGCATAAGGGTGACCTCAGATGGAAAGATCAAGCCCTGTTTGCTCAAGGACGACAATCTCATAGACATAAGGGGTTTGAACGGAAAAGAGTTGATAAACGCCGTCAACGAAGCTGTTAATCTTCGTGAACCTTTCTTCTGTGATTCCTGAGACTCAGTTTTCCCTATAATCAAAACTTCACATTTTTTATATATGAGAGCTACCAGCTTAGACCATGATAGAACTCCTGGTAGATGGAAAAAAGATTCCCATGAACGATTACGTGCAAAGTGTGTTTTCCAGCGTTATAGAAGCTTTAGTTTCCACCCTGAGAGGGGTTGATAATTGGAGCAGAATAGAGATACGGCTGGAAAGATGATGATACGGGAGCCCATAACCAGAATCGAAGAATACGAGGCAGGAAAAACTGTAGAGGAAGTTAAAAAAGAATACGGGCTGGACAAGATAGTCAAGCTAGCATCAAATGAGAACCCCTACGGAGCAAGCCCTGAAGCAGTAAAAGCCTTCAAAAGCTTTGACAAACTCCACATGTATCCTCAGCGGGACCCGCCAGAGTTAAAAGAGAAAATAGCCCAATACCTGGGAGTTAATGTGGACCACATAGTGCTGGGAGCGGGAATCGACGGGATCCTGGAGAACATATTCAAATTAGTGGTCGCTGAAGGTGATGAGATAATCAATTCCGTTCCCTCCTTCCTCTACTACCCCATACTGGTTTCCATCAGTAACGGGAAAGAGGTAAGGCTTCAGCGGAGAGATGATTTCTCGATAGATGCTGAAAGTGTAAAGGAGTCCGTAAACAGTAAGACCAAGCTCATTATGGTCTGCTCTCCTAACAACCCTACCGGCAACATTGAAGATATTGAAGAGGTCAGAGCTTTGGCGGAGAGCACTAAAGCCCTGATATTCATTGACGAAGCTTATGCAGAATTTTCAAGTAAGGATATGCTTTCGCTGTCCGAGTACGATAATGTAGTGATCGGCAGGACATTTTCCAAGGCCTTTGGCCTGGCAAACTTGAGATTGGGATACGCTGTTATCCCCCAACAGCTCAAGGATTATTTTTACAGAGTATCTACTCCTTTTCCTTTCTCTACTCCCGCCCAACTGGCAGCGATGGCCTCTCTGGACGATATTCAGCACCTTCAAATGGTGGTGGATAAGACCATCAGAGAACGGAATAGAATCACCAAGAAATTGAGGGAGCTGGGAGTTAAGGTCTATCCCTCTGAATCCAATTTCGTCTTTGCAGAGCTTCCAGCCGAGGGTCCTGTTCTATTCGAGGAATTGCTGAAGAAGGGTGTGATAATAAGGGATTGCTCTTCCATAAAGGGATGCAGTAAATACCACGTCAGAATCAGTGTGGGTAAAGAGGATGAAAACGATATGCTGCTCAACGCAATGGAGGAGGTCTTAGGGTAGTATGATAGTAGCACTTACCGGTACGCCGGGTGTGGGAAAGAGTACGGTCGCAGACATCTTGAACGAGAAGGGGTATCCAGTTGAGTCCGTTGGCGAGCTGGCAGAGAGATACGGGACAATCATGGGTGAGGAAATGGGGTCCAGGATAATAGATACAGATGCACTATCCTCCAGAATCGACAGGAGCAGGTTCACCATTCTGGAAGGACATCTCTCCCACCAATTAAATCCTGACATGATTATTGTCCTCCGATGCAACCCCAAAGTATTGAAGGACAGGCTGGCCAAAAAAGGCTGGGAAGAAGCAAAGATCCTGGAGAACTTAGAGGCAGAGATAACCGACAGCATCTTGATGGAGACTTTATCCCATAAAACAGTTTATGAAGTGGATGCCTCCGAAAGAAGTCCAGATGAAGTAGCCGAAGTAATCATCAAATTAATAGAAGAGGGCAGTAAAGATTTCCAACCCGGCAAAATAGACTGGATACTGGAAATCGGTGATGACCTAGAAGGACTAATACGGAAACACTTCTAAAACACTTCTAAAAGGGATTAGAGTTAGAGTCTTTTGGGACAGGACACACACTTGAAGAAAAAGTAGGAAGAAAAAAGGATCTTAATTCTATTCCTATTCTATGTCCACTTTTTTCCTCTCTTCTTTTTTGGGCTCTTTTCTCTTGAATACGATCTCCAGAACACCGTTGTTGTATCTTGCTTTTGCTGAGTCCGGTATCACTTCACATCCCAGGTCCACGCTTTCGGAATACCTTCTTGTGGTGCCCTCTGCCTTGATGTCCACAGCGGTCTCTGAGGCGCTGATTTCAATGTCTTCCTTGTTGACTCCGGGCATTTCCGCTATCACGTTAACTTCTTCGTCACCCTTCATCACATCAATTAAGGGTCTGCGCTCCTCAGAATTGTTTTCTCCTGCTTCAGGTCTGGTGAACACGCTGGACTTGTTTCCGAATTCCTTGATCTCCGGCTTTCCTTCTGGACCCATTTTGATGGAGAACCCTTTTACGAATGGTTTATCAAACCCAGCTCCCTGTCCTTTCATGGATGTCCTGAAGAACTCGTCGAGGTCCCTGAACATTTTCTCAGCTATTTCATCGAAATACTCGAACTCTTTTCCAAAGATATCCTCGAACAAATCATCCCAGTCTCTTCTCCTTCTTCTCCAAGACATAAACGCATCACCTCCTTTTTAGTTTAAATAATCAAGGTGACCATTCAGGTCACCTAAATTGATCATGCGTACATTCTTTGTGAGCCTTCTACCATCTCTTCATACCTTTTGATGTCTTCTTTGGTGAAGCTGGGCTTTATTTTATTCATTGCATCGTCAATGTGTCTGTTCTCTATCTTTATCTGAGGAGCTATCTCCTTAGCCTCTTCTCTTGTCGTCTCCTGTTTTATCTTTTCCCTTATTGCCAGCATAGCTGACTCTCTGCATACTGCTTCAATGTCTGCTCCAGTATATCCTTCTGATTTCTCTGCCAGTTCTTCAAGATCCAGATCATAAGGCTTTCCGCGCAGGTGTATCTGGAATATGGTCTTCCTTTCGTCCTTTCCGGGTGGCTGTATGTAGATATGTCTCTCAATTCTTCCCGGCCTTAATAGGGCGGGGTCTACCATGTCCGGTCGGTTGGTTGCGGCTACAACAATGACGTCAGTGAGCTCTTCCAGACCATCCAGTTCTGTTAACAACTGGCTCACCACTCTCTCTGATACGTGCGAATCGCCATGTCCACCTCTTCTCGGTGCCAGGCTGTCTATTTCATCAAAGAACAACACTGTAGGTGCTACCTGTCTTGCCTTCCTGAACATCTCTCTCACGTGCTTTTCGCTCTCACCGACCCACTTGCTTATCAATTCGGGTCCCTTAACACTTATGAAGTTGGCGTTGCTCTCGTTGGCTACAGCTTTGGCGATCAAGGTCTTACCGGTTCCCGGTGGACCATAAAGCATTATGCCCTTTGAGGGGTGAACATTCACTGTGGAGAACACTTCAGGGTACTTGACCGGCCACTCCACAGACTCCTGAATCTCCTGTTTAGCTTTATCCAAGCCACCGACATCTGCCCACCTGATGTTAGGTACTTCAACCAGCACCTCTCTCATGGCAGATGGTTCAACATTCTTCAATGCCTCCATGAAATCTTCTTCAGTTACCTGCAGGCTTTCGAGAGCTTCTTCTGAGAGCTCCTCCTGTTCAATGTCTATTTCAGGGATGACTCTTCTTAAGGCGTGCATCGCTGCCTCCTTGGCCAGAGACTCCAGGTCAGCACCAACGAAACCCAGTGTCAGGTCTGCAAACTTGTGGATGTCCACGCCTTCTGCCAGGGGCATACCTCTGGAATGTATCTCCAGAATCGCTTTCCTGCCCTCGCTGTCAGGTACTCCGATCTCAATTTCTCTGTCGAATCTTCCTGGCCTTCTCAGTGCGGGGTCCAGTGCATCAACCCTGTTGGTTGCGGCGATAACTACTACATCTCCTCTGGCTTCAAGCCCATCCATCAAGGACAATAGCTGTGCAACAACTCTCCTTTCTACTTCTCCCGAAACTTCTTCTCTCTTGGGTGCTATGGAATCTATTTCGTCAATGAAGATCACAGCGGGAGTGTTCTCTTTGGCCTCTTCGAATAGTTCTCTCAGCTTCTGCTCAGACTCACCGTAGTACTTGCTCATGATCTCCGGACCGCTCAACGAGATGTAATGAGCATCGACCTCATTGGCCACTGCCTTGGCAATCAAGGTCTTACCGGTTCCCGGCGGCCCCTGTAGCAGAACTCCTTTAGGCGGGTCTATACCCAATCTCTGGAAAATCTCAGGGTGCTTTAAGGGGAGCTCGATCATTTCTCTTACCAGCCTTAATTCTCTCTTTAGTCCACCGATATCCTCATAAGACACATCAGGAACTGTTCTTTCCACTTGTTCTGCAGGCTTTTCTTTTAACTCTATGCCAGTGTTTCTGGTGACTCTCACTACTCCAGACGGCTTTGTACCAGTTACTTGGAAAGCCAGAGTATGTCCAAATACCTCTACTCTTATCTTCTGACCTCTCTTTATTGGTCTGCCCTCCAGGAGCCTCAACAAGTAGTTTTCACCGCCCATTAGCCTTACTGGTTCTGTGGGAGCGAAAGTGACCTTCTCTGCATCTTTAGCACTGCTCTCCTTTATGGTGACCTTATCATCAATGCCTACACCCGCATTGTTCCTCAAGTTCCCATCGATCCTGATCACTCCCCTACCTCTGTCTTCAGGGTATCCGGGCCACACAATACCGGGAACACTGGTTTTACCTTTTCCTGCGATCTCAATGATGTCTCCACTCTTCAGCCCCATCTTTTCAATAACTTCTGGATCGATCCTGGCAATGCCTCTACCGACGTCGCGGTAATAAGCTTCTTTTACCCTTAAACTTGTTTTATTATCCTCAACCATACATTCATCACCTCTCAAATTTTTTCATTAACATTTAATCTTCCAAATTATCTCGTCACCTTCTTCTTCCTCAATCAGTCCTTTTTTCTTCAAACTCTTCAAGGAATCGATGATATCATCATAAGGCATTCCAAACTCTTCAATGATCTTTGAAGGGGTATTTGCTCCCTTGGCAATCCCCATAAGGACCAACCTCTCTCGCTCATCCTCTATTTCTTCTTCTATCATATCCAGAAGCTCTTCATACATCTGATTAAACCTATGAGACATTATACCCATGAGCTCAGAGAAGCTCCTCTCCACCTCCTCCACATCCTGTAAAGTCTTATAGATGTCCTGCAAAGAGCTCGACGGAGGTTTAAGAGCGTCTCTGATATTCATGAAATTCCTGAACATCTCCTCAATCTCTCTATCCATCATCTCCATTCTCTCATCGAGCATACTGTTTATACTGGTGTTAAACCTGTGAGGAGTAATGGATACTTCGATCCTGAGGTTCCGGTTAATGGTGTAATAGCGCCTCCTGCCTTCTTCGTACCTTTTTACTAACTCCAGGTTCTCCAGCTTCTCAAGATGATCTTGAACAACCTTTGGAGCCATTTTCAAGCAATAGGAGATTTCACTGGTATAGCAAGGCTTTTTAGAGAGCAGATTAAGTATCTTCCTCCTGCTCTCATTACCCAGCGCTTTGAGGATTTCCTCTGGATCTGTATTGGATGCCATGGCTACCACCTCAGTTTTCACACTAAATCTACTATCAATATTGTTACTAACCTTTGGTTAGTGATAATAGTATATAAAAATTATGGTTAGAGGTTCTCATGCATAAGTGGGGGATGACCCATATCTCCAAAGTTTTGAGAATGGGTTATGCATTTCGAGGGATATAGAGTATAGAATGCAAGCTTATATGATATGCTTTTTTTATTGGTATCCTAAAAGTATCCAAAATAGAAAAACAGGAACGTGGCTATAACTGTACCAATGAAACCAGTCAAAATACCTAATAAATACTCCTTTGCAGTAACAAATCTCTTCATACTTCTCATGTGAGTGTCAAAATCATATAGTTTAAATCTATCAATATTTTCAAGCAATTCATTGCCTACACCTACTGCTTCTTTATAAATCTCAAGAGAAGCTGTTGGAGCTTCTCCTACATTTTCCATTTCCATCCTCCTAGCATTCATTGCTTTATCTTTGAAAGAATTAAACTTATCCATAAACTCTCCTTCAGGCATATTTACCGCAAATTTCCTTAATTTATCGTCCTCAGCAATTCTATCAATATCTACATCCATCTCTGACCACAATATTTTATAACAGTCAAGGGTTCCCCTGTATAAATGATCTCGAGCTTTTTTTAAGTTTTCTTCTCTAGTATTACTATCCAGATCACTATTTTCGTACTTCATTAAATGTGAAAACACATGCTCCATTTCTACAAGAATCTCTATTGGTTTATACGCTAAATACCCTACCACATCGGAATAAGCTGGTATAAACTCATTGTGATATATTCTTAATAACTCCTTCATGGAGACACCCCCAATAGAAGAAAAAACTAGTGCTTTAGTCTTTTATCGATAACCTTATTCACATCAGCTTCCTTTACTGGAAGAACATTACCTGCTATACTGTTTATAATGTTACCACCAAATCTACGTACTTTTATTTTCCGACCCTTCTCCTTCTCGATATGGTTATCTATTTCATCTGTACTGCTAAATTCGTTTATATCCACGTTATATCTGTCTTCAAAAAGCACCGTTTTTTTCTTAGCCATTTTTACCTCCCTATATCGTGTCCAACCTTCCAATCTTTACTATGAGCACCTCATATATATATTTTTATATATCATAACTGGGTATATTCTAATTATTTTTTAAACAATGTGTTTACCTCTCGTTTTATAAGTTTTTGATTCTAATTCTAGCGTATTATTGTAATAATGGGGAATTTACAAAATTTCTTGTTAATACATGATGAATATTGAAAGATTTTAAACCTTTTTTACTATCGCTACTTTCTCTCCGTTTCTATTCTCTATATCCCATTCAAGTTCGTCTCCGTTCTCTATATCTAATAATTGTGCTACTCCTTTTGGAATTATGGTTTTTAGGGATTGATATCCCTTCTTTGAGTATGATACTCTTGATTTTATTGTCATTTAATCCCTCCGTTTTGTGTACTTAATTTGATGAGTTGTTTCCAACCAGGCCCTTATTCAAAAACGGGGCTTGAAGTGATGGGGTTTGACGATATACGTAATTCAAGACTTAAAAAGGATGTAAATTATAAGGGTTTATGTGTACTTTTATTCTTACGGCTTACTCGCGGCTGTGACTCTTTCTGATTATTTTTCTTATTTGGCGTCCTTTGAAGTTAACCCCGCCCACTAATTTGACTCCTCTTTGTTTCCTTACGGTATCTACATAGGCGTTGTCGAATGTGGCGATGATGCATTTTTTGGCTATCATGTTGACCTTACCGTTTGCTCTGTTGAGGGTTCTCAGGATTTGCTCTATTTCGGGTTGGGTCACGTCTTCTAAGCTGATGACGTAGGTCTCGAGCGCCATTATTGTGCCTGTTCTATCCATCTTTTAATGTCTTCCAGCCTGATAGAGTAGTCTGCAGGGACTTTTACTTTGCCGGATGTAATCGCTTCTCTGCATGATTCGTAGAGTTTTTGAGGGTCCGCATTCCTTAACTCGTCAGTTGAATGGATGTTGCCTGCCTTCACGAGGAGTTCGGCTGATTGTTTGTCCATACCCAGGACCTCAAGTGTCGAGGTGCTATCGATGAGTTTTGCCATGGAGACGGTCTTTTCGGCCGTGTTTTCGCCTACTGCTTCGCTTATTTTTGAGGGGTCTGCTTTCGCCAGCTCCTCAATGGTCTTGATGCCGGCTTCCCTTAACTTTGAGCCTCTTTCAGGTCCAATACCCTCTATCATCTCGATATCCTGGTTCGCCAGTGTAAGCTCCATAAATTTCTCGGTGGTTGAACCGGGTTTTGGCTTCTGATCAAGTACGGTGCCCATCGTCAAGGTGCTTGCACGGTTTACAATCCTCTCAACCCTCAATCCATTATTTTTAAGGATTTTTCTGGCTTCATTAATGTGTTTGCCTGTGACATCCGGGACATCCACGGATTCAGCAGTTTCGGGTATCGAGACCTCCAGATCTACTTGTTCTCCTTCCTTAACCGTTGTGCCTGCTTCTGGATCCTGTTCAAGCACTGTTTCAGGTTTTTCGCTGTTGACCTTATGTACGATGTTTCCTGTTTCCAGTTTTGCTCTGCGGAGAGTGTTCTTTGCTGTGTCCAGGGTTTTTCCCTTTAGGTTGGGTACCTCTACTATCTCTTCTGCTGCGACTTCAACGTCTACAGCTGTACCGATCAATACCTTTGTTCCTGCTTCAATACTTTGTTTAAGGACAGTTCCAGGAGGGGAACTTGAGGGGGTCCCATTGATCTCTCCCATTTTGAGCTGACTATTCTTAAGCACTTCTCTTGCGCTGTCAACATCGAAGCCCACCACATTGGGTGCTTCGACGTGCGTGACCTTTGATATGGTTACGTCAATGGCAGTACCGGAGCTGGCCAGAGAATCAGCCGACGGCAGTTGATCGATGATCAGGCCCTGGGGTGAATTGCTGGGTTTTTCATTTATTGAGCCGAGTTTGAACCCCGCATCAATTACGGCTTTCTCCGCCTCTTCAAGGGTCATTCCCCTGAGGTCAGGGACTTCCTGGTATTGAGAAAGGTCAAGCTCCTTGGGGGATGATCTTATGGTGAATTCAATGGTGCTGAGGTTTTCTGGTGGGATGATATCGTCTGGTTTTGGCAGCTGGAACTGGAGGATGTCTTCTTTCACTGATAAGTTCGTCTTGAGCTTTACATTCATGCTGCTGATAACGTAGTTCGCTCTGGCCTGGGGTTCATTCAGTTTACCGGTCATGCTGTCCAGGGATTGTCTGAAGGTGGTAACCAGGTTCTCAGAAGAGATTTGGGGGCGTTGCCGCTGAAGTATCCTAATATTTTCCTCCAGCTCCGCTTTTTCCCTTAACAACTGGTCAAGTTTAGATGATAGAGTGTTTTTCTCCTGTTCAGCAAATAATTTTTCAGAAAAGACTTTGTCAACGTTTTTAGTGAGTTGCTCCACTTGAGATTGTTTGCACTTTAGTTCTGCCTCAATATCGTCAACACATTTTTTTATTTCGTTTAAACTCGTCTCATCGACCTTTCTGGTGGTGCTGAGCTTATTCACGTTCCGTCGAATGGTTTGAATTGAGGTTATTTCGTTCTTCTGTGGCATATGATCACTCGCTGGTTAACTGGTTGGATGGCGGTATTGAGACGAATTTGGCCTTTATAACACTTGATCCTTCTACCTCATATTCGTGGAGGTTCTTGTACGATGCGTTCAATGGCGAAGCATGCAATACAGGTCGATAACCACGGAAGGTTCCCTTTGAATCTTTTTCCTCTTCGTATTTCATGGTTAACGCCACCTTAAGCTCAAGCTCCACTTCAGGAATATGATACCAGGTTGCCTGGATATCGTATTGGCTCAAAATTTCATCATTCTCAATTGCCAGCTGAGTGTCGATGGAGTTTCTATCCATTGCCTCCTGAGTTTCAGCTATGGATATCCCTACCTCCCTTATCACCCTTGAAAGGGGGTTCACCAGCACTTCCGAGATGATCTTGGTATTATTGCTATTGTTGGTCATAAACCCTGCCTCCGTCAATAAATAATGAAAGGATATGACCCTACGAAGTTGAAGTTTCTTTGACTCTCACCGTCGGAACTGCCCTGGATGGAGGGGGTACTGGCTTCAAGGTGGTGCGCAGCAGACTTGTTCCCGATTCACTGAAGGAGTACTTGGTGTTGTATTTCGCATCAAAGGTTGATGAATAAGCAACTGTAGTAGTGTTCTCAACTTTTGTCTTTAATTTCCCTAACAGCAAGCTCGCCAGAGAACCTGAACTGTAGCTCCCACTCACCTTAGTTGTGCTGGATAAAGAGAACTTGCTACCGAATTTTACCTCAGCCGAAGACTCTCTCTTCATTGTGATGGCCATCTTTACTTCAATAATTGATTCAGAGAACTCGTAGAATCTGGGTTCAAGGCCGTATGTGAGAAGGGACATTGGCGAATCATTTGTAACTACATTGGTAGCAGTTACATTACCGTCCGCATCCACTGTCTCTTCAATGTACATTATAACACTTCCAGCATCGAGCTTCGTTTCAGCCAAGGTTTGTGCTACCTGTATGGAGTTCATATCAAGGGCCATCTGTCCCTCTGCAATGGCAAGAGCCATCTCTCTTATCATTTCGCCAAAAGGCACGTTCAATAATTCCTGTCCAACGGAACCCATATCTTACACCTCTATACAATTTTAAAATTAATCAAAATACATATTTTAATATTTAATCTTTTCCATATAGATTCTTTAAGAAAAAATTCGATCTCATCCCACTGAATCCCCATAACTATCACACAAGATTGCGTATTAGAACATTAAGACGTCTTGAGAAAAACTGTCTCAGACTCTATGGATTAAAATTTTTAGTTGTGAGTCCGATTAGACCCTATGGTAAGAAGTCACCTCTTTGTCACCTGCCTTTCCGCCTTCATCGTGATGCTGGGTGTAGGGATCATTGTTCCACTCCTGCCTACATTCGCTGAAGATCTTGGCGCCAGCGGACTATGGATAGGTATTATATTCTCTGCATATTCTTTCTCCCGGCTCATTTTTCTTCCATTGGCGGGAAAGTTGAGCGACATTTATGGGAGGAAAATAATCATTAGTGTAGGGCTTTTGCTCTATGCTCTGGTTTCCGTTTTTTACATATTCGCTCAAACGCCTGAGCACCTCTCTGTGGTAAGGCTGGTGCACGGAACCACTTCAGCCATGATAATCCCTGTAGCCATGGCCTACACAGCTGAAATATCGCCTGAGGGGTTGGAGGGGCAGTTCATGGGTTCTTTCAGCAGGTGCCTATTCCTCGGGATGGCTTTCGGTCCCCTGCTGGGAGGTATTATTTCTGAGGCTATCGGGATCAGGTATACATTCCTATCGCTCAGCTTAATGGGGTTCCTGACCTTGATACTGGTTATCTTCGCGTTCCCTTCCGAGGGCACTATAAAGAAGAGGGAGCTCGGCCTCCTTAAATCTATCAAGAACCCAGAACTAAGGTTCGCCTTCATCTTCAGGTTCTTGAACTCTATGGGCAGGGGGAGCGTAATAAGCTTTCTACCACTCTACCTGGGGATAATAGGTATTTCAAAGTTCTTTATTGGTCTGCTCATTTCTATAAACCTGTTCACTTCGGCATTCATCCAACCCGGCTCCGGAAAACTGTCCGATAAGATCGGGCCAGTGTACCCCGTAACCATTTCTACCGTTCTGGGAGCTTTTATCCTCTACTCACTTCCCAGAGTTGAAAATTTTGGTTTACTGATTATACTCTCCATGTCGCTGGGTATTACCAGTGCTTTAAGCATTCCTGCCATTAATGCTATTATCGCCACCGAGGGTAAGTCGCACGGCGGTATGGGGGAGTTGATGGGTGCTCTATCGGCTTCGAAGAGCATGGGAAGGATAGCAGGGCCCGTTATAAGCGGTATTATCTATGACCTATTTGGAGCTGGTCTAACCGGTTTAAAAGCAGCCTTCACGGTTGCAGCTGTTCTGACTCTCACCGCTGGGGTGGTATTCTGGCTGGGGCTTAGAAAGACAAGGAAAGAAGTGCATTAAGTCCCGTTTCAATTTTCCAATTGTCTTCCAAAAAAAGAAAAGAAGGGAATCCATCATCACCCTTCTACCAGAGGGTTCAGGTATTCGGGGGGTTATTGGGTGGGGTGGTAGGGTGGTAGTATGGGTAGTTATACTTAACATTATTATCATCAGATATAAAGCTTTCGATTGTAATTAGGATGATAATGCAATTTAAACACATTACAAAAACTGTGGGCTTACATGAAATTTAAAAAATATTATAATCCAGTGCCATAAGTAATAGAATACATAACACACACCATAAGGAATTGATTAGAACCCGGGTATTAAGGAAGTGGGCAAAGGTATTTATATAGTTTATAAAACCCTTTTAAAGGGGGTAGGTTAGTTACTTGGGATTAACTACCTTTCCCCAGGGGTGAGAGAAATGAAAGATTACAATATTAAAATAGAGAATGTAGTTGCTTCAACCCAGATCGGAGAAAATATTGATTTGAATAAAATCTCGAGAGAAGTTTCTGATGCTGAATATAAGCCAAAACAGTTCCCTGGACTTGTCCTGAGGACCAAAGAGCCTAAAGCCGCTGCCCTTATCTTCAGAAGTGGAAAGGTCGTGTGTACCGGTTCCAAGAGCGTTCAGGACGCGAATAGAGCGGTCAGACAGGTCGTCAAGGTTATTGATGGGCTTAATATACCTGTTTTCCTTGAACCAGACGTTAAGGTGCAGAATATCGTTGCGTCAGCCGACCTGGGGGTCGATTTGAATCTCAATGCTATTGCAATAGGTTTGGGTCTGGAGAACATTGAGTATGAGCCTGAACAGTTCCCTGGTCTGGTATACAGACTGAACAAACCGAGAGTAGTAGTCCTGATATTCGGTTCAGGAAAGATGGTCGTAACAGGTGGTAAGGATCCGGATGACGCAAACAAAGCAGTTGACAGGATCGCTGAAGAGCTTGCGGCGCTGGGTTTAATGTAACACTGCTTAATTTAAAGATCATTGCTTAATAATCAATATAGGGTTAATAGGGCTAAGCAATGTCTCTGGAAGTGTCTATCTGCACTCCCTCCCCTATACTGAACTTGAATGTCTCTTTTACGGGAGTCTTATTCCTTATTTTTGGTATTGACAGCCTGCTGGTTATGTGATCCCCCACCCTATCGCTATTGATGTCAAAGATGACATCACAAATGTCCATTACCATGTTGACCACATCTATGGGGTGGACATCCTTCATCAAATATATATAAAACAGGTTATTGCTCTCCTTGGAGAGCAAATAAAGCTTATTCATGAGCCATTCCTTTAACCCCTTGCTTACATCCAGTTTCATGAAAAAAGAGATGGAGTCGAATATGACGTTAAAATCTCCCGGCCCCTGTAGCTCGTTCAACTGGTGGTCGATAAAATCGAAGATCTCCTTGTCCCTGTACTTATCTTCCAGAACGAATTGACCGTACTCATTCAAATAATACTGGGAAAACACGTCAACGAACTCCACATTCTCCACCGAAAAACCCATGCTGGCGATGTTCTGCTGGATATACTGGACCGGACGTGAAGTGTTGAAGTAATATGTCCGTCTCTCTGAAGTGAACTGATAAAGGAAGGCTTCTGGCATGCTTATGGGACTGGCATAAACACAAACTAAGCTATTTTCAGGTAAACCCCCATCCAAACGTTTATCAAGTAGATGAATTCCAGTGGGCTTAGTACCTACTTCACCCACGGTTTGTTGGAGCTGGGAGTTCATCATCATATTATAACAATCACCATATAAAACTAATAACTGTCTACTAAAAAGTTTTACCAAATAGGACATAATGAGAGAGCGTTGTCCATGATAATGAGAATGGAACACTCGTTCATGATAATGAGAGACGATAGACATATATGACCGTTAAAGGAGCCGTTGGTCCTATGGATGGTACGATAGAGCACAACACGGTAGCAGTATCATATTCCTCTAAGCTGGATAGAAGAGGTTTTGGGAGAAAACAAGGAGACCAGCTTATTTTACATCCTGTGGAAGCAGTTTACCTTAACCTTAGGGGTGACCTTCCCATAGAAAAGGAAGGCAAAAAATTGGAGCCTCCGGAGATATTCCAGTGGGCAGAGGAGCTTAACCCCGATTTCCCCAGCTATTACTTCGCCTATGAGGATTTGAGGGACAGGGGTAACAAGATAAAACTGGATGGGAAATTCCTCAAAGGAAAAAAGACGTACCTCCCCATATCTGAAAGAAGAAAGATCACCATACCGGAAATCTATCGACTGCAGTCGGAGGTCCAGGACCTCGTGCTGGCCATTGTGGATGAAGAGAGCGAAGTTACCTATTACCATGTAGATGAATGGGATATAAAGGGTAACCAAGAAGAAGATATCAGGAAAATAAATGGCCACCTCATCTCCGATAGGGTTATAACGGATAACAGATTCATTTTCGACCACTTGTTCTACGGAAACGAGAAGAAGGATTTGATAAGCCTTTCTCTGATAGAGAGCCTCTATCTGGCTGAAAATGGTAAGATGGAGATCTACAGCTCAGGAAAGAACGTTGACCCCTCTGAGATCAGGAAACAGGGTGAAATGGTCGAAGAGAACTTCGACAGAAGATACAAAGTCTATAAAAACCTTAAAGAGAGGAAATTGTCTGTGAAGACCGGCTTCAAGTTCGGGAGCGATTTCAGGGTATATGACCAGATCAAGAGCGTGAAGGACCTCCCCCACTCCAAATACCTAGTCTCTGTTATAGACAATGCAGAGATACCCTTATACGTAATCGCCAGAGCCATACGACTCGCCCAGAACGTGAGGAAGCGGATGGTGTTCGCCTTCTACTCTCAAGAAGAGATAAAATACGTAGCCATAAAATGGGTAAAGATATAAAAGGATTAAATTAAAGCTCTAATCTACCCTTGTTATCCATTTATTCGCTTATGGTTTTATGGTTCATTCCGATTTGAGGATGAGCCATGCATTTTCTCCTGCCTTAGGGAACTCAAATAGAACGAAAGTGCCTTGCACCTTACTTCCCTTAAGCTCTATCTTTATTTCCTTAGACTCTTTTTTCAACAGCTCATACTCTCCACTATCCCAGATACGCACCTCTCCTGCTCCGTACATCCCCTCAGGTATATGGCCTTCGAAGCCCATATAATCCACACTATGATCTTCGACTGCTATAGCCAATCTTTTTTGTCCTTTTTCATCCGGTAATCCCTTGGGTACTGCCCAGCTCCGGGCCACCCCCTCCATTTCCAGTCGAAAATCAAAGTGGTGCTGGGAAGCGTAATGCTCCTGAATTACGAACTTCATGTATAACGTTCACATCGATCATAAAAAGGTTTTAGAGCTGGGACCAGCATCTCTTACAGTAACGCCAGTCCTTCAAATCCGTTTCCTTTATGTTATGGGAGAAATACATTACACATCGATCATCCGGACAGTGCCTCAACCCCAACATATGTCCTATCTCGTGCACTGCCTCCTTGAGCGTCCTTAATTTCAACAGGTCCCTGTCTTCATCTTCACCATAAAACCGTGGCCTGAGTCTGTGGATTGATATAACTGCTTTATTCCTGCCCAGCTCTGCTTCCCCGAAAATGAAGTTGAATCCGTGAGAGTAAAGATCTCCCTCCAGAACCCCCAGATTGATGTCACCAACCAGTTCCACAACTTCAAGCACTTTTTTAGAGTTGAATTGTTTTCTGGAGTGGTTGAATGCTGAATCAGGTACTTCTTGGCCTTCCAGAACGATCACTTCCCTAAAGACCTTACTCAATTCTACCTGAAGATGACCAATGATTCCAGTATCAACAGGTTTTGAATCTCGTGAATCTCGTAAATCGGACAAAGGATGGATGTAAACCTCCCTGTTTACTTTCAACTCCCCCATTTCGTCCCTAAAAGTAAAGTCCTGTACATCTCATTGAACCAGTGAGCAAAATTATATTAATTTTCCTTTGAAATAGATGAACTCGAGTATTCTTATCTAACAGGAGGATTGCTCCCTGCAACCGACAGGATGAGATAAAATATTTTTATAATTCCGTCTCCACACGAAATAATGGGGTTTGTTCGCACCCCTCCCCCTTCATTTCTATTAGAATTGCGTAAAGAGGTAAACCCCAACAAAAGAAGGTTTGAAGGGGTCAAAAGTCTTTTAAACGTATAATAAATTAAGGATGTTATATCGTAGCTGAACTTTACATTACCACAAAAAATGGACTTGAGGTTCCACTTGAGGTTTCTATACTCTAAATAACTGTCTGTGAACCTATCATTAACTGAGCTTAAAGGTCTCCTTAAACTATTCTATTATATTATTCCTCTACAGATATTCTTTCCAGTTGACTCGATAGATTCCAGATCAAGGTTCTAACATGCATGGGTATATTGGGATCCGCAGATAAATCCTCGAGAATAGAAATTGCAGAAGAAGCTTTCACGGCTAAGCTCTCTTTCCCGTGTAGTAGATCTTCTTTTATTTCTCCTGAGACTTTTCTTACGTTCCTTGGCACAGTATCATCTTGCATGATTCTATCCAGAACTTCTAGCACACCCTCCGGTACTTCTTCAGTCATAGATACACCTCCACAGAAGTGAAATTTTTATTACGATTCATCGATATGCAGGTATGGAAGATAAAAAAATTTCGGATATTTCAAAATTATTAATTAGAGGAGCGAAAATGCTCTCTTACCACTGTCCAGAATGCAATGTCCCTCTGTTCCAGGAAGGAGACGCCATCTTTTGTCCTTCATGCCAGAAGGAAGCCGTAATTGAGCAAGAAGGGGAAACAAGAAAATCAAAAGAAGGAAAGAAGCCCAATGCAGCAACTTCACAGAGTGAGGTTAATAAGGAAGGCGACAAAGAAACTCAAGAGGGAGAAGCGAAGAGGAGAATTATAAAGAGCGGTCATACCGAATTCAGCGACAGTGACATGGAGACTTCTTTAAAGAACTCTCTGGCCAGACTCTCTAAGGAACTGGAGAATGCAAACGATGTACAAGAGATTAAAGAGATCATCGAAGTTATGGACCGGATCACCAGTCTGGCAGAAAGGATTAAAAAGATTTGATGAAAGATTTAATACAATATTAGATTTTTTCTGTGTTCTGTTCAGATTCAGGGTTTTCAGGATATCTGTGGTGCTTTATCTTCTCTTTTACCCTTGAACTTGAACTCGATTTCCAGTTCTTTATCTTTATATCCTTCAAATTCGATCTCCATTTTGACTGGCTCTCTGAACTCGAAGGGGAGCTCCCAGTCGTCAGTATTTAGGTTTAAATTGTTTCCTGCTTTCACTTGTTCTCCTAAAGAGATCAAGAAATCCCCTAATTGCTCTTTATCAAGAAACAAAGAGGTTTCCATGTTTCCTTCTGTAATTATCCTTTTCTCCTTGCTTTGTTGTGTAGGTACCTCAACCATATTATCATCCGAAGAAGTGTGGTAGAAAAACATATATAATTTTTCTTAGGAAAATTATACTCAATGACTCTGGATATTATAGGTTCCAAATCCAGACTGGAACTACTTCGCCACCTCTCTCGAAGGGATATGTATATATCTGAAATAATGGAATTAGTAGGCTTGGACGGGAAGACTGCCAAATACCATCTGGATAGATTAGAAGAACATGGGATAATAACCTCCAACTGGAAGGGAAGAAGGAAATACTACTCCTTAATTAGAGAAGTAATAGTGAGGATATCTCCTCCCCCCAACAGAAGATTCGAAGTCCAATTCCCTTTAGCTAAAAGAGAAGAAGCCTATAGAAATGATTGAAGGAAGGGTGAGGTTCAACGGGAGTGTTAACTGGTTTATCTAAACAAACTATAAACAATCTAAATCCGGTTATTTGGCTATTTGACTATCTGAATTTCTCTCCGTATTCGTATATGGATTTTTCAGTTTGGAGCATTTCCTTAATCGCTCTTTGCAGTTCATCTATGTTTATCCTTATCTGTTCTGTGGTATCTCTGTCCCTTACAGTAACGGTCCTGTCTTCCAGTGTCTGTTTGTCTACGGTCACGCAGAATGGCGTGCCTATCTCGTCATATCTCCTGTATCTTCTTCCAATACTTCCTGAGGTATCGTATTCAGTGAATATCCCCTGTTGCTTGAGACCGGATATTATTTCCTCTGAAATTTTCAGGAACTCATCTTTAGTGAGCAGGGGCAGGACAGCTACTTGAACGGGAGTTATCCTGTTCTTCAATCTCAAGACCTTTCTCTCTTCTCCATCTATGGTATCGGAGTCAAAGGAGTGCTCCAGAATTGTGTATACCAGCCTGTCCAGACCAAAGGATGGTTCAATTACGTGGGGAGTTATTCTCTCTCCATGTATCTCTTCCTCTACATCCTCTACTTCGAAAAACTCATTTGAAACCTCAAAGACCTCTCCATCCACTTCTACTTCTATGCCATTACCGACCTCTCCATCGTAACTCTCAATCTCTGCTGCGATTGATTTAGCTTTGTCTCTAAATTGGGGGCCTAATTTGTTCATTAAAGGAGTTAATTTCTTCCTTTTAACTTTCTGGGGTTGAGAGAACTGGACGAATACTGTCATATCTTCTCCGCTCACTTTAGCGTGTCTATTGAGATCGTAGTCCGTTCTATCTGCGATCCCTACTACCTCTATCCAGCCGTATTCGGTGAGAGCCTCTGCATCCCAGGTGTCAATGGCGTAATGAGCTCTTTCATCGTCCTTATGCTGCCTGAACTTCAATTTGTCTTCATTAACTCCAGCTTCAAGCAAGTATTGTTTGGTTTTGCCTATGAAGTATGCCAGAAGCTCGTGGGGGAGGAATCCCTTTGAAAGCGCTTCTCCCAGCGTGATATTATACTGATTCTCGGACTTATCTTCCAGGGTCACTTTCATGTCCCTATATTTGCTGAAGTTGGGATGTGTTTTGTTCTCCGGGTGAACAAAGTACTCCAGCTCGGATTGATTGAACTCTCTTAGACGAATCACTCCCTGTCTAGGGCTGATCTCATTTCTATAGACTCTCCCAATCTGGGAGACTCCAAAGGGCAATTGTCCCCTGAAATAATCTTTTAATCTTTTAAAATCAATAAAAATGCCCTGAGCAGTTTCTGGTCTGAGGTAACCTCTCTTGCTGTCGCCAAGGCCAATGGTGGTGGTGAACATGAGATTAAAGTGCTGCGGGTCCTTGAACCCGTTCCCACATTCACAGCTAAGGTCGTAGCTTTCCAGTATTTCCTGTATGGCATCCATTGTCTCATCTGACTCTATTCCCAGTTTCTCTTTAATGTAATGGTCTGCTCTAAACACTCTACCGCATTCCTTGCACTCTATGGCCACATCTGTAAAGGAAGTTAAATGTCCTGAGGCAGCAAAAATGTCTTCAATTCCTATGGTGGGAGTATCAATTTCAACCGCACGTTCATTAATAACAAAATAATCACGCCAAATCTTTTCCAGATTCCTTCTCACTCCATTACCCAGAGGGGCAAAATCAATGAATCCTGCAATACCTCCATAAATTTCGAATGATTGCCATAAAAAACCTCTCCTGATCAACATTTCCATTAATCTGCTCATAATTCTCCCGCATCATCTTTGTTTTTTTAAGTTTTCTACATACTTGCCTGACAAAATTTATTCTCTTATTTTACTTATTATAAAATATCACATCAAAGTCCCAGTTACGGTCCCAGTTACGGGTTGGTAAGTATAAGTAAGTAAGTATAAGTAAGTATATATCTTTAGATTTAAGATTAACAAGAAAATACGATTAACCCTCACAGAACGCTTTCTGGATCACAATAATAAGATTAATAAGATTATGTATAGTATAAAACTTAAAACAAAAAATATAAGAATGAGTTATGTGCCATATACTTCTTAATTGGTTTATCAGTAGGTTGGAGAGGTCGCATAGTACATAAAAATATCGAAGGAGCTACATAGTATGGGAATGGGGGCCTACAACCCACCAGAGGTAAATGCAAATATCTTGTCTATTTTAGATGAGGTCCTCGATTATTCTTCAGATGGTGTCTTCATTGTAAATGCTGATGGCAAAATCCTTTATGCTAATAAAAGGGTCTCCAGTTTACTGGGATTCTCCAAGGACGAGTTATTAGGGTTCAATATGAAGAAATTATATACTGAATCCACCCATTCATCCTCTACTACTGGTTCTGAAGTTGAGGTGGTTTTGAGGAGAAGTAAGGGAGATTCTATAAAATGTTTTGAGATAACCAAGCCCCTCGAAAGAGAAAAAGGCTTGTTCTGTAAACTGATATATAACAAAGAGAACTCAGAAAGACCAGCAGGGGGTACTGACAGGATAAAAAAGATGTTAGCCGTATCGGGGGAGGTCAGTCATCTTATTGCCTGGGAGAGGGACAGCAGGAAATTGCTTGCAAAAGTATGCAAATCTGTTGCCAGACTGAAGGAAGATTTGAGTGTATGGATCGGTATCTCCAATAAGGGAAGAATAGAGGTTGTGGAGTCTATCGGGTGTTACGGAAGAAAAGAGCTGGATTATATGGCTAAAAATGGTGAGATACTGTGTTTGGAGGCAATGAAAAGTGAGAGCAGAGAACTGGGAACGGTTCCCATAGACCATCTGTGTAAAAAATGCTCATTGAATGGAGACGACTCGATTAAAAAGCTGGTCATACCCATATCCCATAAGAACAGACTTTATGGTATTCTATGGATATATTCGGGTTATGATAGCTTTTCAAATGAAGAGATGGAAATGATAAATGATATGGCATGTGATCTGGCTCTTGCACTTAAAACCATTGAAATAGAGAAAAAGAGGAAAGAAGCCCTGGATAAGATGAAAGATAATCTTGAATACTTTGAATACCTCGCCGATAGACTGAGAAACCCTCTGGCAATAATGAGGGGGTTTGTTGATGTGAAAGAAGATGTAGGAGAAGAAAGAGCATTTAAAGAACTATCCAGTCAAATAAACCGGATGAACAGGATACTCGACAACCTCAGAACAAAAGAGGAAGAGACGTTCAAGTTGAGGAAGAATTTGATCAAATAGGTTTAAGGCTTTCCCTTTTTGCTCTACCCTAACCCTACTAACTAAATCCTGCCACATCTTCTTGCCCTTCCACCGGAAAAGAGGGGGGTGGGGTTGAAGGTAGAAGTAAGACAAAAAAAGCAATTGTAAATAAAACTAATAGAAAAGTAGACCAGAAAATCTCAGCTCTCAGGACCCGTAGAGGTTCTCAGAACTTCTTAATCTGACAATGAATATGCTGCCCTCAGGTTCATTGTTTTCAACCCATATTTTCCCGCTGTATCTCTCCACCAGTGTTTTAGCCAAGAACAGGCCAAGACCTGTTTTTCCTGTGGTCTCGTCCTTAACTCCTTCTTTGAAGATATCTTCTTTCATATCTTCAGGGATTCCTGGTCCGTTATCTGCTATCCTGACCTCTATCTCCGAGTCAACTTTTTGTGCCTTAACATCAATGTTCTTCTCCGTCTTATCATTATGTGCAATGGAATTTGAAAGCAAGTTGGAGAAGATGGAGTTGACCATCTCATCAGCCCAGACATAAAGGTTTTCGGGTATGGCTGATCTTATGTTGGTGTGAGGGTCTTCTATGGCGTTTATCTCGCTTTTAAGGACTTCCGATATGTTTGTTGACTTCATTATCCTGCCGGACTTCTCGGCATCTTCAACGGTTTTTATGTCCCTGATGAGCTCTAGGGACCTCTTTATCATGTTCTGTATCTTGTTGATGTACTCTTTATTGGGCTCTTCTTCAAGAAGCTCCACATAATTCCCGATCACGCTCAAGTAATTGCTGAGATCGTGGCGAAGTATGCTGTTCAAGACTTCCAGCCTCTCCAGCAATCTCTTTGTGGATGTCTCCTGCCTCTTCTTTTCGGAGATATCTCTTAGTACTCCTTCACTACCAACCGTTATTCCTTCAGTTTTCCATGGCCAGGCAACTACCTCGAACCACAGAACATCTCCGCTTTTGGCCAGCATCCTCACTTCATAGTTCCTGGTTTCGCCGTTCAACACCTTCAGGAACTCTTCATGAACTCTGTCAACATCTTCGGGGTGGATGAGGGGAGACATAGGAATCCCGGTGAGTTCGTTCTTGCTGTATCCCAGTGTCTGTGCCAGTTTGGGGTTGAATTCTGCTTTCCCTACTCTAAAGAACATGTCCTGGGCTTGTTCAAAGAAATCCTGGTAGCTTCCCAGCTCTTTTATCTCTTCGTACTGGTCAGTAATATCTCTTAAAAAGAATGCGTATTTATCATTAAAGGAAGAGGAGCGTATCTCGCATCTCACGGTCGAACCATCCTTTCGATGTAATACGGAAAACTTCTCCTGACTTAAAAGAGTTTTTATTTCTTCCTGGCTCAAATCAAGGAATTCGTATAGCGACTGGTCTTCAGTCTCTTTTTTAGACCATCCCAGTAGCTCTTCAGCGCCCTCACTCCAGTATAAGATATTATAATCTCTATCGGTTAAAATGACAGCAAAAGGGAGAACTTCGGCAAGTTTAAGCTCTCTGTTTGCTTCTTGCCATCTCACCATTACTAAGCCTCTTTATGAGCTCTTCAAGTTTTCTCCTTCCGAATGGTTTTTCAAGTATCTCGATTGCACCCGCTTCCAGCATTTCTTTGCCTTTATGAGTGGCATAGGCGGTGACCGCCACAATTTTTACGTCTGGATACTCTTCTAAGATGTGTTTGGTTGCCTCGACGCCGTTCATCCTGGGCATCATAATATCCATCAAAATTATGTCAGGTGTTTTCTCTTCGCATCTCTTTATTGCTTCATATCCATTGGAGGCTTCAACGACATCGTAGCCCTTTAAAATAAGCACCATTACTTCTCTCATTGCAGGTTCATCGTCCACCACTAATATTCTTACGTTATTTCTCTTTTTTGGCAAATCCTGTCACCCCATGATAATTATAACAACAACTATAAACTATTAAAAGTTTTCCCTATTTGGGGCAATCAACTTCTGTATTAATACTTTCTTATTTCCTGCTGTTGATCAGGTGGGCTGAATAAAGCCCATCACTATGCAGGCCAAAATTCCTGCCTGTTTTGAATTATTGCGGAACCTTATTGGCTATCAAGTCCTCATCAAGTGTTTTTTGTAATCTTTTAATTGGACTTCTCACTATTATAACAATAATGATTAACCCCCGGATATTGATTTTAGTGGCGGCATTATCAGCTGTTCTAAATGTAGCGTCACATGATCAGGTAGAATGTTCTGAAAAAGTAGATATAAACATGGAGGATTTTCTTCAAGTAGCCTCCAAAGATGCCGTAGAGCTCGAATACCTCAATTGCACCACAGATGAGATGGCGGAATATGTAGGGACTGCGAGTAAGGGAGACCAAATTGCCAGATTCTTTTTGGAAGGCGGTTACGTAATCGTTACAGAAGGAGAAGCGAATCCCATATATGAGCGAGAGGAAGAGTACAGAGGAGTAACTCTGAAATTGCAGGACGAGTACTGCTGGGCATACGTTAACGGATTAACTCTCTACAGTCATGTTGACAGAGTAAAAATGGCTATAGACCACTATAAAACAGGGAACACGTTGGACTCTTATGTTGAGGAGAAAGGAATAGAGCAATTTAAGGGTGCTGATTACCTGTGGCTGATGAAGGGAGATTATTGCCCATACTCCCATCAACTAAAGGTTTACTGGGCTTATCATGAGCAGGGAGAATACAAGTTCTATAATCTGGATGAAGGAGATGAACAGGTAACGAAAACCAGTTTTACCAGCTTTAATCAGGTAATAAACGCCCAGAAATACGATAAAAAGACCATAAGGGTAGATGCCCACATGGGAAGTAAAAAAATTGATATTGAAGTGATGTGAGTTATTCAGCACTCACATCTGTTTCATAGCTGCCTACCAGATCTCCTTGATAGTAAAACCATACATTGACGTGGGCAGTGTCTCCTGGAATATTAAATTCCTGGGGAATAGTCAGTACAGTGGTTTCTCCAGGGGAAATCCCTCTGGTGAACAACCATCCTTTGGGGTTCTGATCCCCTACAACAATGTTGGCTTGCTGCACATAAGCGGGCGCGTCACCCACATTCTTTATGGTCAGGGTCATGCTGTTAATCGTGTTCCCGGTTATATTGAATTTGGCATCCGTTACCTCTAGGTCGTGTCCCCCAACGGAAAAGGTCTTGGACGATATCACCTCTCCCTGACTCCTCAAGTTAATCTCGTAACCACCTTTGGTAGGATTATCTCCTGGCTCCGCTAAAGTGAACTTGACCTGTGCAGATTGGCCTGTAAAATTGTCTGCGAATATCCGCTTTGATGTTACATTGTCGTTTGGAAACTTGAGTTCCACGGTCATATCCTGTGGTGTACCAGTTATGTTGACATCCATCACAGGAATAAAGTTATTCTGAAGTCTTACCTTTTGCTCGATATCGTAAGGCCCTGTGCTGCTACTGTCATCTAGGGGAATAACATCGCTACATCCAGAAAATAAAACTGTAAAACCCAATATCAGTATCAACAATAGATAAACCCTCAATTTATCTCCTCCATAACCAGCTTGATCAGCTGAGGCAACCTCTCCTTCAATGTATTTGAAAGCTCCATACCCGTCTCTATCTTATCCGGTTCAACCCCAATGACCACTATTTCCCTGGGGAGATTATAAGCGTGCTTTCCGTTCTTAAGGGCGTCAAGAAAGGACATACTGTGCAAGCTGAGGTCAAAGGAGTCTGCCTGATCATCCACATTCAGGTCTTCTATCCTGTATCTGTAGAATGTTCCCGGAGCGTGACCACCGGCGAAAGCATCTATCACTATTGCCTTATCTTTATTGTCCATAGCGTCCAATACGACCATGGGGTCGGTAGAAGCATCGAAAACCTCTACATTGTCCGGTAGATTATTTTTTCCCAGCTCATCAACAGCCCAGATACCAACGCCGTCATCTGTTTGCAAGAGGTTGCCTACACCGATAATGGCGATTTTTTTCATGCTATACGAGATTGTTAAACAGGATTTATAAGTATTTGCCACTTGCTGCCCATATGGTCCTCACCATGTCTTTGAGAAGTGTTGAGCCATGAAATAACAAAATAATCTTAAACCCCTCTTAAACAATGTGCCATGGTGAAAGTTCTCATAAGTCCTATGGATACCAAAGAAGCTATAGAGTCAATTGAGGGAGGAGCTGATATCATCGATGTAAAAAATCCACTTGAAGGCTCTTTGGGAGCCAGCTTTCCCTGGGTAATCAGAGAAATAAGAGATGTGGCCCTGAAGTATGGTAAGCAGGTCAGCGCTACTATAGGAGATATGGAGTATAAGCCCGGTACCGCAAGCCTCGCAGCATTAGGTGCAGCCCAAAGCGGAGCAGATTACATTAAAGTGGGCTTATTCGGAGTTAGAAATGAGGAAGAAGCCTACAACATGCTGAAACCCGTTCTCAGATCAGTTAAAGAGTTCGATGAGAACAAGAAGCTGGTGGCAGCAGCTTATGCAGATTGCTATAGAATAAACTCCATCCCACCTCAATTGCTGCCCGAAGTGGGAGAAACGGTGGGGGTGGATGGCGTCATGATCGATACGGCCATAAAGGACGGCAAGACTATTTTTGACCACATGGAAATGGTTGAGCTTGAGGAATTCATTGAGGGGTCCCGAAAGGGAAACCTCTTCTGTGCTCTGGCCGGCGGCATAAAGGGAATACATACAACAGCCTTAAGAGAGCTGAATCCCGATATAATCGGGGTGAGGACTGCAGTGTGTAAAAGCGGAAGAAGCTCCAGGATCGAGAAGGAACTGGTATCGAATTTTATTGCTGAGATTGCTGGACAGGTGTAGCGATTTCGTTGAGGAGTTCATTACCTTCTCTGGTTCCCTTGGTGATGAGCAGATCACCGGCGAACATTTTGGTATTCGCTGAAGGTCTGGTGATCCAGTTGCTGTCCCTCTTTATGGCTATGATATGCATTCCTGTATTTGTTTCCACTTTTGCCTCGCCAAGGGATCTTCCGTTGAGGTTTGAATCTCTGGTGACCTCTACAATGGATATGATCTCGTCAGTCTCCTTCATGGCCTCCTTGAATATGGGATGTATATCCATCCTCTCGGCCACGGCCTCCGAAATCTCTCTGGCGGAATCAGCAATAACTTCTGACGTATAGGATAACTCCAGCAAAGCGATAAGGGGATTCACTTCAGAGTCGAACTCCTTGCTGCTGTTCAAGACCCAGTGCTGAAGCTGGTATTTCATGTTATCTATCTCGTTCTCAATGTAGATCACTTCGTGAGCGATCTCCTCATTATCGTAAAGCACGGATAGATAGCTGAGGTCCACTGCCAGCTCAGACATGTTCTTCATCTGAATAATAGTATATACTGCCTTATCCAAATCGGTTATCTCTTTCTCCGGCTCCTGCCTGCCAATCTCTCGCCTCTCTCCTACCACCAGCTCGGTGAAATTGGGTATTCCGGTGACATCTCCTCTGGCGAACAATACGTCACCCTTCATGATCTTGGTATCTCTGTTGGGATTATATACCCACTCCACTCCCCTCCTGATAGCAATAACTCTCAAACCGGTTCTGGTGTGCAACTTGGATTCTCCCAGGGTCTTGCCTGCCACTTCAGACTCCCTGGTCACCTGTCCTTTGGTCACAGTCTCTTCACTGTTAACAATGATGGAGTTCACCATCTCTCTGGGGAGCTTGTAATCCTTAATGACCAGCATTGCAATATCTCCAGCAGCATTACCTATTTTTTGAGCTGCGTTGGCTATCTGCAGGATAGACGAAACGGACTCTGCCTCATCAACCCTCCTGACGGATAGGATGGAAACTACCCTTATCTCCTTAAGGTAGTCAACCATGTTCTTCTCCAGGCTGATGACCTCCTCAGCTATGTCGTCATTATCAAAAAACACAGCAGAATAGGCCAGATCTATCATCAGCTCTGAGGTATCTTTTATTTCAACCAGCAAATCCTTAACAGTTCTACGCATCTTTCGACCATATTTTGTTTTTTAATCGTAAAACTCTTTCTATTTGAGAACTTCCAAAGTATATGAGGTGAATAATGAAATTATATAAGAATTTCTAAATTGTCAAATCACGGCAATTTATGGTAGATCTGGAGAATAGCAACCCTCATCAAGATGATAAAACCTCCAAAACCCAAGTTGGCTGATATGAAATACTTTATTATCGCTGATCTCCTTACTTTCCCTGTATCCTCCAATATTTGGGTCAAAGAGAACATTATATAGCAGGGTTGGGGGGATTAACTCCCGTGAATGTTCGAAGACATGCTCCACAAGAAATGAAGGGGGGAGTGGTATTTGTCACAAGGAAGTAGACTATGAACAATAAGTTCTAAGTAAGCTCAACTCCTGCTCTTGGTCCTGTACCTCTTGAATCCCATGGATGTGAGGGCGGTGCACCACTCCTGAATGACACCCAGGTGCTCTTCGGAATTGTTGTGTAAACCCTTCTTGTCCAGGGTCGCCACAGTTTCATCCTCTAATTGAAAGACCACTACCTTCTCATTTTTCAGCACCTTTATGGAGTAAGGCGGGTCAAGGACCTCGATACAGTTATCAGTGCAATTTGCTCTATCTGCAAGCATTTTCTTGAGTATATCAAAAGAGTTGAATATTTTCTCCCACGTATCTACCCAGCTCACATTACCAAGGGGAGAGGATAGCTTAAGATTTTTGCGGTAGTTTGCGGTAGTCATTTATATAGTGGGTTAGAGGGGGAGTTATGGATGTAGATGTAGCAGTCGCTGGCATTGGTGTAGCGGGAACATTCACTCTGAACTCTTTATCTAAGGATCTGAAGGTTGTAGGGATAGATAAGAAGGAAAAACCGGGTTATCCCGTTGAGTGCGGAGAGATTGTACCTACCAGGGAGGAGATGGAACAGCTACTCCCCAATCTTCAAGATTATTCACTTTTTGATATCCCCCAAAGATTTGAGACAAATGGGACCAGAGAAATGGATTTTGTCCTCCCTAATGGTAAAACATTCCAGGTCGACTTCAATATGCATGTGTTGAACAGGGATAAAATGCTGCAAGATGTTGCCAACAACTCGCGTCATGAGCTGAAGCTCAACACTAGGATCACGGATTTCAGGGATGGTGAGCTTGTTCTGGATAATGGGGAGACAATTACCCCTAAAATAACAGTAGCCTGCGATGGAGCGAACTCCAGGATAGCCAAAAAACTGGATGTATGGAACTACAGCCGCGTCCCTGCGAAGCAATACTTGATGAGGGGGGTTGAATGTGAAGAGGACACCATCTACATGTTCGTGGGCAAACAGATCTGTCCCGGTGCATACGCGTGGATCATTCCCAAGGGAAAGGGATACGCAAATGTGGGACTGGGCTTCATCAGAGAGCAGGCAAATCAGGGGGATGATATCCATAAGGCTCTGGAGAGGTTCGTTAAGGAGTATCCCTATAGTTCAAGGTTTCTTAAAGATGCTGAGGTCGTGAACAAGATAGGGGCGTTCGTCCCCGTGGATCCACCCCTCCAAAGGACTGTTTACGGTAATACTATGCTGGTGGGTGATTCCGCAAGCATGGTACTCAGTCATGTGGGTGCAGGTATCCCCACCTCAATGGTAGCGGGAGATCAGGCCGGAAAGGCTATTAATCAGTATTTTGATGGGGGACAGCTGGAAAAGTTCGATATCATGTGGAAGGTTTACCTTTTGGGAGCTATGGAGAGAAGCAATTACATAAAGAGAAGCTGGGATATGATGAGCAATGACCAGGAGATCTCCCGTTATATGAAGCTGGTCACCAACAGGGATATGGGAAAGATCCTCAGGAGCAAGGTACCTTTCAAGTTGAAGGTATTCAATGCTTTATTTCCTTTATTAAAACGCATTTTTTAGATAAAGGATGCGAAAATTTCCTCTATAGGTAAAATATATGTAAAGTAAAGTGAAATGGGATTAATTTCGATACAAAAATATAGTATAAGGTTAAACACGCCTACACAGGGGGGAAAGTATTTGAATTTGTATAAGATGTTCCTTCACGAAAAAACAGTGGACATAATGTTAAGGATACTGGATGCAGAGGAAAATGGGGAGAAAGCATACCCGCTGGCCATTTCAAAGGATGTGGGTTCTCCCTACAGCTACATATCCAAAGTATTGAGCGAGTTTGAGGACAATGCTCTGCTGGAGAGCGAGTTCAAAGGGAGGATCAGGGTAGTACGGTTCACCGAGGAAGGTAGGAGAATAGCGGAGATGCTTCGAAAACTCAAGCAGGAGCTGGAAAAGGACTTCATAGCCAGAAAGAAAATAGCTACTCTCAAGGAAGCAATCGATGTCCTGGATACGAAGGATGTGGAGCCTTTTAAGGCTCTTGCCCCAGTGAAAGTGGAGCTCGAGTATCTTAAACAGCAGGTTAAGGATAACGAGACCCTCAAAATGGTTGAAGAGATGGAAGAAGAAGTTAAAAACCGTATTGAGTGATCATAAATCCTGATGAACCAAACTCTCTTTGATAAGATAGAGTCCAGTAGAGACCACATGGTGGAGACCCTATCTGATTTGATAAGGGTCAAGGCACTTAGTCCTGAAAACGGTGGGGACGGTGAGCTGGACAAAGCAGAATACCTTATCCCATTGTTAGAAGGATTTGATGTTGAAAGATACGATGCTGAAGATTCGAGGGCCAGGGACGGTGTAAGGCCCAATATTGTTGCGAGAATTGAAGGGGAAGAAGCCAAGACAGTATGGGTTATCTCTCATCTGGATGTTGTTCCGGAGGGTGATTTGTCCCTGTGGGATACCAACCCCTTCGAGCCTGTGGTGAAGGATGGAAGGATCTACGGTAGGGGTAGCGAAGATAATGGACTTGCTGTTGTAGCCTCTCTTTTTGCAGCTAAAGCAATAAAGGAATTGGGTTTGAAGCCCAAGTACTCTCTTGGTCTTGCTTTTGTGGCGGACGAAGAGGTGGGCAGCAAGTACGGGATCCAGCATCTATTAAAACAGGACATATTCGATAAAGAAGACCTCATAGTAGTTCCGGATGCAGGAAGCCCTCAGGGAGACCAGATCGAGATCGCTGAAAAGAGCATATTGTGGCTGAAGTTCTCCACCCACGGCAAACAGGGACATGCCAGCAGGCCAGAAGGAAAGAATGCCGCCAGAAAGGCCATGAAGTTCTTACTTGCTCTCGATGAACGACTTCACCAGGAATTCGGTCATTCCAACCCTCTATTCAAGATCCCTATTTCTACCTTCGAGCCCACCAAGAGGGAGAAGAACGTGGATAACGTAAACACCATCCCCGGACTCGACGTGAGCTACATGGACTGCAGGATAATACCTGATCACAACTCTGACGACATAATAAAATACGTGAACCGGCTGGCAGAAGATTTCGGCTCAATCAAAGTGGAAGTATTGCAGAACGAATCATCTCCACCTACATCAGAGGAGAGTGAAGTTGTCGCCAGGCTTTCGGAGGCGGTGGAGAAAGTTAAGGGAGTGAAACCCGTGAAGGTGGGATTCGGGGGCAACACATGTGGAGCGTTTTTCAGAAAAGCCGGATTTCAGACCGCAGTGTGGAGCACCATCGATGGCACTGCCCACCAGCCCAATGAATATGCCGTAATAGATAATCTTGTAGAGGATGCCAAGGTCTTTGCTACTCTACCTTTTATGTAATGATTACATCCATATCAGCTACCACATCTGATTTCCTTAGCATCCCTTACTGCATTTGCATCTCTTGGCCAGTAGAGTGCGGCTTAGAAAAACATTTAACTTCATTCACCTTCATTTCACATAAAGGCTTTAAATAACGATGGTGATAATTAGATTTAGGTGTTGATATGAAACTCACCAAGACTGCTGAAACCGTTCTTGAAAAGAGGTATCTGTCCAGGGATGAGGATGGAAACGTAACTGAAACTACGGAAGAATTGTTGTGGAGAGTAGCCAGTGCAATAGCCAGAGCTGAGGAGGATTATGGAGGGGATGTTGATTCTGTCGCTTCACAATTTTACGATATGATGGCCCAGCAGCTCTTCATGCCCAACTCCCCAACTCTTATGAATGCAGGGACTGAATTAAACCAGCTCTCAGCATGTTTTGTCATTCCGGTGGAGGACTCCATTGACGGCATTTTCAAGGCGGTGTGGGATATGGCCAAAGTCCAGAAATCGGGCGGAGGCACAGGATTCAGCTTTTCAAGGTTAAGGCCAAAAGGAGATATTGTTAAAACCACTAAAGGTGTTGCCAGCGGCCCAATATCTTTCATAAAGATCTTTGACGCGTCCACAGAGCAAATAAAACAGGGTGGAAAGAGAAGAGGAGCTAATATGGGTGTACTGAATGTGCACCACCCGGATATTGAGCAGTTCATCAACGCTAAAAGGGAAGAGGGGATTTTAAGGAATTTCAATTTGAGTGTAGCTGTAACCGACGAGTTTACGGAAGCCTTGAGGAATAATGAAGATTATGATCTGACAAACCCCAAGACAAAAGAGCTGGTCAAAAAGGAATCGGCCAGAAGAATATTTGACCTCATAATCGATGGGGCCTGGAGGAATGGAGAGCCGGGAACCGTATTTATTGACACCATAAACAAATACAACCCTACTCCCAACGTGGGTAAGATAGAGTCCACAAACCCCTGCGGGGAGCAACCGCTCCTTCCATACGAGTCATGCAATTTGGGGTCGATAAATGTAGCTAACTTTGTCAGGAATGGCACTATCGACTGGGACCATCTTAAGGATGTGGTTTGGACTTCTGTGAGGTTTCTGGATGACGTCATAGACATGAACGGTTACCCCATCAGGGAAATAGAGGACAACACTCTGGCCAACAGAAAGGTTGGACTGGGTGTGATGGGGTTTGCTGATCTGCTGTTCAAATTAAGGGTCCCCTACGACACCGAAGAAGGTATAGAGTTCGCCCAAAAATTGATGTCATTTATTCAGGAAGAGAGCCATAAAGCATCCGCTGCCCTCGCAGAAGAGCGGGGAGAGCCCCCCAACTGGAAAGGGAGCCTGTGGGAAGAAAAGGGCATGAAAGTGAGGAACGCCACCACCACTACTACTGCACCCACAGGAACCATAAGCATTATCGCCAACTGCTCCAGTGGAATCGAGCCGGCCTATGCTCTGGCGTTCAGGAGAAGGAACATACTTGACGGCGAGGAATTCTTCGAGGTTAACAGCGTTCTTGAGGACTGCTTGAGAGAAGAAGGAATTTACACCGACGAGCTCATCTCCAAGATCGCCGAAGCGGGAACCATCCAGGATATTGAAGAGATTCCGGAAGACCTGAAGAGGATATTCAAGTGCTCTCTCGACATCTCGCCTGAGTGGCACGTGAAGATGCAGGCAGCCTTCCAGAAATATACTGATAATGCGGTATCCAAGACCATCAATTTACCCAATAACGCCACCAGGAAGGATGTAGAGGACGCCTTTTTGCTGGCATATGACCTGGGATGCAAGGGAGTGACCGTGTATAGAGATGGAAGCAGGGAGGAGCAGGTCCTGTCCACCCGGAAATCCGAAGCGGAGAGAAAGGAGAGAAGAGCCCCCAAGCCTGTAGTGAGTCCGGAGCCGAGACCGAGGCCCAAGGTCACTACGGGAAGAACTATCGAGACCAAAACAGGTTGTGGGGCTCTTTACGTCACCATAAACGAGGATGAGCACGGTATTGCGGAAGTTTTCGTCCAGCTGGGAAAGAGCGGTGGTTGTGCAGCCAGCCAGACAGAAGCGATCGGCAGACTGCTGTCAGTAGCCCTCAGAAGCTACTTGAAGCCCGAGGCACTGATCAGGCAGTTGAAGGGAATCAGGTGTCCCTCCATTGGTTTTGATAAGGGAGAGATAGTAACATCCTGTGCTGATGGTGTTGCCAAGGTCCTGGACAAACACCTCAAAGGAGAATACACCAGGGTGTCCCTGGACATTAGAGGCATCAAACCCCTGAACGAGTTCGTGGATAAAAATGGTGGATTCGAAGTAGAAGGAGAGGGAGGGGGCGGAGCTGCTGCTATTGAAGAAGAGCCCAAGACCAAGCTGATCGGAGGGGTCTGTCCCGAATGCGGGAACGTTCTGGAATATGGTGAAGGCTGCATGACGTGCAAGATGTGCGGCTTCACCAGATGCGGCTAGAGGAGCTGAATAAGCTGGATCATCTCTATTGATCCGATCAATCTTAACTCCATTTTTATTTGAGAAAAAACCTTTTTGGAGAACTATTTTTGTTCAAACCTTTTTGACCGGCATTAGTAAACCACTTCTATTGGATTTACAGATATTATGTGGCGATTGGTTCTATTTAACTCTATTTATACTGGTTTATGGATAGAGAGAATTATAAGGGATGCTGGCGGTCAAAGAGTCAGTGAATCCGCTAAAAAAGCTCTTGCCAGCGCTATTGAAGATTACGCCATAGAAGTGTCCAAGAAAGCGGTTAATATGGCATCTCATGCTGGCAGGAAGACCGTGAAGGAAGAAGATATCAAGATGGCCATCAGAAAACAGCTCTTTTATTAGAATTAAGTATTTCTTATTTTTTAGCACCTTTATCTCCTCTACTCAAGAAATAAAGAGAAAATGTTAATAGTCCCACTCAGTTTGCTTTTTTGGTGGTTGGATGAACGTTAACGGAATTGAGGTCGAAGATACTTATGCTGAGGCTTTTGACATAAAGATCTCCAGATTTCTGGTTACAGCGTATGATTATCACTGGGCCCTTGTTGCTGCCAGAGAGGCTACCGGATTTGGCACATCCATCATAATGTCCCCCGCTGAAGCAGGCATAGAGAGGAGAGCGATGCACTGGGAAACCCCTGATGGTAGAGCAGGCTATTACGTACAGGTCTGTCATATGGATGATAAGAAACTGGAGAATCAGCTGATAGCCAGGATTGGGCAATGCATTCTGACTTCTCCTACGGCATCGGTTTTCGATGGTTTGACCGACTCCGAAACAAGATTCGATACAGGGAACAAGCTGAGGTACTTTGGAGATGGCTATGAGACATCAGTGGAGAGATACGGCCGAAAAATATGGGAGATCCCTGTAATGCAGGGTAGATTCGAGATAGAGGACAGCATAGGTTACACCAAGGGGATAGCAGGAGGTAATTTCTTTATAATGGGTGAAAACCAGCCCGCAGCTTTGACGGCAGCGAAAACGGCAGTCGAATCTATCGAGGATGTAGAAGGAGTGATCACACCCTTTCCGGGCGGCATAATAGCCTCTGGCTCTAAAGTTGGGGCGAACAAATACAGCTTCCTGAAGGCATCGGCAAACGAAAAATTCTCGCCATCCCTTAAAGATAAAGTTCAGGACTCACAAGTCCCTCCGGGAGTCAATGCAGTATATGAGATAGTGATCAACGGCATCAGCATTGACGCGGTCAAAGAAGCTACCAGAACAGGCATTCTGGCTGCCAGTAAGATCCCCGGTGTTGAGGGCATCACCGCCGGCAATTATGGGGGTAAGCTGGGAAAGCACATGATCTACCTTAATGAGCTGGTGTGATCCACCAAACTCGTACCTTCTTATTTAATCTGCTTGTGGTGAGATGAATGAAAGTTTATCTGGCAGGACCTCTCTTTAGTCAATCGGAGAGAGCCTTCAATCATAAAATCGCTCAAAGCCTTAGAGATAACGGTTATGATGTATGGCTCCCTCAGGAGAACTTTCCGGCTTCGGTGGAAAGTGAGGAGGAGAAGCGGAGAGTATTTGAGGCTGACCTAAAGGCTTTAAGGGATTGCGAGATTGTGGTGGCAGTTCTTGACGGGGAGTGTGTGGACTCAGGTACGGCCTTTGAGATTGGTTATGCACACGCACTGGAGGTGCCTGCTATAGGGATTAAGACGGACATTAGAGTGTTCTCCAGCTCTGAAGAAGTGAACTTGATGTTGGAGACGGCAGTCAAATTGTTAAAATCCTCTGATACCCGGGAACTTCTGGAGGACCTACTAAAGACCTTAGGAGAATTTGAGTAATGGATATCTAAATGTAAGGTTATTCTATTTTTGTCATGTATTTCCAATAAACATATACTATTTACAATAAACATATACTATTTACCAATCTTTAAAGTTTAATCAATACTTGAGGTAAAATATATATATGATATGAAAATTATAATTGTTATGAAAAACCTCTCACATATTCACAATCCCGCATCTATTTCGGCAATAGCTGTTGGGTTGTTGATGTTGGGGATATCCTGGTTGTGGACGTCGATCGAGACCTCTGTTGCTGCAAGTACGGGTATAGTAGGATTATTGATGGTTGTGCTCGGAATCGCAGCCTTCAAAGCCTGAATAGGTTAATGGAACTGCTGAAATTTTTGTGGTATTTAGAACTCCCTGACTGTCCTTCAGGTTCAAACCCCTATAACGATATATGATATATCTATATCTATGGTTCTACCTTTGGCTGGCCTTTACTCCTCTCGAACAATAGCAGGAATACGGGAACTACTGTTATTGCTGAGAGCATGCAGAAAATAACTCCTACGGCCATCATGTTCCCCATATCTGCCATCATGGGCAGTTTCCCTAGAGAAAGGGACCTGAATCCTATAACCGCTGCCAGAGTGGTTATGAACATGGGATAGAAGACGTTGGTTAAGGTGTTCACCATCGCCTGCTCTTTGTGGTGAGAGCCGAGCTCGTATCTGAACCTCTTGGAGACCTGAATACCGAAATCTATTCCTATACCCATTATCATAGCCATAACCCCGGATGTCTGAGGGGTCACTTCAAAACCAGCCAGCGTGAGGGTCCCGTAAGACCATATGATACCGAATACTATGGTTAGGAGGGGGATAAGCCCATACCTCACGGAAGCAAATATTATTACCAGTATCACCAATATGAGGGCGAAGCTGAGGAGGGAGGTGGTGCCCATGGTCTCCTCTGCAAGTTCTCTCATGGTATCCTCTATTATGGGATCGCCTGTGAGCTTCACTTCAACTCCTGGCGGCTTTTCCCCCTTTATCAAATCTTTGAGCTCTCCAGCCAGTGTTATGGAGTCCGCATCTTCTACAATACTCAATCTTACAACGGTTATGGAGTAATCATCATTGATGTAATTGCTTACCTGGTTCCTGGCAAGCTCATTTTCCCTCAAAAGAAGTTTTACGCTCTTTAGAGATGGGGGTATCCTACCGTTGTTCGCCTGTTTTATGACGCTTGCTGCGCTATCAGCACCAGTAACTCCATGTATCAACTCTGCCTTCTCTTCCAGCATACCCACGTATCTTATGATCTCAGGGTCACGCATATCCCTGATCTCGCTGGAGTTGGCGTAATTCGGCTCACTCTCTATAACGATCGTAGAGGTGCTCAAACTACCTGCGAACTGGTCCGCGATCAACTTAAAGGTTTCCACTACCTCTATATCTTCTGGTAGCATGGCTTCCTGCGAGGTGCCGGTGGTCTCCATAGTGGATGCTTGATAACCGGAGAAAATGGTGAATAATACTACGAGGGTGAGGACAATAAGTCGGTTGCGGGTTATAAATCGGGCATAACTCTCCAGGAGTCTACTAAGTCTTCCATGTTTATTATTCCTCATGTCCCTTTCCTCTTCTTTTTATCAGCCATGACAATTTTCTACCGTTCAACTGGTCTTCCAGGACAACAAAGCAGGGGTTCACCACTGCAGCAGCTATCCAGCAGAATATTATGGCTAAAGCAAGGGTTAGCCCCAAATCCTTGATCATGGGCATTATGGAGAGAGTAAGGGCCAGGAATGCTGAGGTTGTGGTCGCTGCAGAACCAAATGTTGACGCTCCAATCTCTGAAACGGCGATCCTCAAGGACTCCTCCGATGAATGCTCTTCCCGCTCTTCGTGGAATCTGGATACTACAAATATTCCATATTCAACCCCCAGACCAATAATGAGAGCTCCCACCGCAACAGTCGCGGGTGAGATGGGTATTCCAAAGAACCCCATCGTTCCGAAGGTCCAAATGACCGCAAAAGTGAGAGGAAGGAACACCAGAAATCCTTTTGACAGAGAGAGCTCAAGAATTATCAGCAGAGCAAATATTATGGCAGCAGCTATACCAGTAGTAAAAACTAAATCTTCTCTCAATAACTCCAGCACCTTGACTACCAGGGGAGCCATACCGGATATCCTGTAATCCACTCCAGCTGGCTTGGTGATGGCGTCAATGTCACTCTGAATTACTCTCTCCACCTTTTTGACCTGATCTTCGCTCATACCGGTTACAGGGCTGGCGTAGATCAGCATGACGCTGTAGTCATTGTTGATGACTCCCTGAAGGGGAGATGAGGCGATCATCCTCTTCACGACTTCTTTATCCTGTGGAACCCCCTGCTGGAATAGAGGAGCTATAGATTGCACCCTGTCTATGGATGGCTCGTTCTCCAACCTGTTATGGAGCTCGACCACCGAACTAATAACCTGAGGGTCACGTATATCCCGCACTATATTCTTTGCTGAGGTATCGTCTTCGAGGACCACCGCAATAACTATGGAGTTTCCGCCACTGAACTCGTTGGCTACTTTATCCTCCAGAACGAAGACTGGCAGATCTGAAGGCATCATATCATTCAGGTCCCCCTGGAAGTGTACGCCTGTTGCCCCATAGCCCAGAAATGCGGTTAAAATCAAAGATAGAACTATTATCTTTTTGTAGTGATTGTACTGGATGGATGCCAGTTTACCCAGAAATTTTCCTATCCCGACCCTATCTCTCAGATTAAGTCTTGACATGTGGAGAATGGCCTCCCACTATTCTCCCCGTTTATTCCACCCTTTGAGGATGACCAAAACGAAGGCGAGAGTTAAAAATGACAGAAAACCCTCAAAACCGGGTAAAGAAGGTATCAAACCCTGGGAACTGGTATTCTCCTGAACCCTTAAACGGATCTGCTCATCAAAAACGTATACGTTATAATCTCCGATATCTCTATCTCCCGTGCATCTTATCTCTATACCCTGTGGATACACCTTGGGCTCTGCATCTTCTTTTAAGTCGAACTCCAGTATAGCCTCACCGGTTTCTCCCGGTTTCAGCGTACCAACATAATCACTCTTCACTGAGAAATCAAATGGAACTTCTACCTCTCCTATAGACCTCACACTGATGGATTCAGCCTCTTCTGATCCGGTATTCTTTACTGTTACGTATAGTTTAACGTGTTTTCCGGCACTTATGTTTGCAGGATACGTATAAAAGGATGAGATCTCAAAATCCGGCTTGGGCTCTAACAGTAACTCCACATACTTCTCGACCCGGTGTTTAACCTCATCCATATCTTCATAACTTATGAGGAGGGTTAAGTTATACTTCTTTGATTCCACTCCCTCTTCTACATCGAGGTGGAATACAGCCTCTTTTGACTGTCCGGGAGTAAGTTTACCTACATAAGAGCGGTCTGTTCCTGACCATGAAGTTTCGAACTCGTCAGTGGTTATTATGCGCGCTTCGACATTCTCTACCGAGGCGTCTCCGCTGTTCCCGATATATGTGGAGATCTTGACATTCTGATCCCCGGGCCTGATGCTGGCGGGGTCGGTGACGATATTGCCCAGATTTATTGAAGCCTCACCCCTAACATTGAACCCTATACCCAGTTGCCTGGACTTCTGAGTTAGCACGATCTGGGGTTCGCCATCGGAAATGACGGTATCCTTCTCGGACCAGGTGCATGAGATGGGTATATTGTAACTCCCGGTGGGAGCTTCTTCATTGACTTGAACGGATATGGTCATCTTTTGTGAGCTGCGGGAGTGCAGCCAATCAATGCTCTTTATGGTTGCTCCTACTACTGAAATGTACTGGCTTCCCTGGAAAGCTAATTTGACATCTCTTGCCTCCTCTGAACCCTCGTTGCTGACCGTGAGGGTGATTTCCTGAGTATCACCGGGGTGAAGCTCGGTAGGTGCTACATCCGTTATGGTAACGGAGGAGTAAGTCGTTTGGGTTACTCCAGTTGAGATTGATAATAGTAGCAAAACAGTTATAAAGCCGATCTTTATCAATTTCTTTCTTGTGATGAAGTCTTTTCTCATTCTTTATTCACCGTAGTAGCTGCTACTACGACAACCCATATATAATGGTTGCCCTTGGCAAGAGTGAACACTGAGCTAAACTCAGGTTATTGTCTTATTGATGGAGTAGAGTGCTTCACCGAAAACAGGTAACGGATAAAAGCATTATATGCTGTAAAATGACCTATTTAAGCCAGGGATAACCTTATTGGTGATATAGTTAGATTAGAGGACACTGATGTATCTTTTTATGACTTGAGTGAGCTCTGAAAGGAGGTCATTGCTCTTCTCTGGCGTTAAGCTGTAATAATGCTGAATGTGGGTCACAAAGTCGTTCAAGGAGTTGTCTATGCTTATCACCCAGCAATTCTTTATTGCTTCTTTGAGCTCTCTTATGGTGTACTCTTCACCATGGAGTGTGTAGGTTTGTTCATCACTCAACAAGCTCATGGCATCTCTTTCCTTGCTCATGAATTCGGATACCAGCCTCCAGGTCTCCATCTCATCAATTTCACTGTTATTCTCCATCATATGGCACATCTCCTCATCCTTCTGAAAGGATTTCCTGATCAACTTATCCTGATTATCCTGATCGACCTTAATAATAGTTATCCATTAGTTATTGATTGCTAATAAATTGGTTAACAAATATTTTCGAAAAACTCTTGAGATGAAGTGGGTCAAAGCACAGTTTAATAGTATAAGGAGGCAGGTAATTCCCTTCAATGGTAGAATGAACAGGCAGTGATTGGTGTTGTTGTGGTTGAGATGAGGGCTAAAACAGTAAAGAATAAGAGCGATGGACGGTTGGAGGTATGAGGAGAACTACGTTGATCATTTTGGTCCTGCCTCTGCCTTTCCTTTTGTTTTATATGAGCATACATTCCTTCGCTCTTTTTATCCCGGGATACACACCGGTAGAGAGATTCTTTGGACTCCTGCTGTTGCTTGCCAACATTTTTTTCGCTGTTCACGCTTTATCGTATATCCTTAACTCCTATTCAGCCGAAACAAGTTACTATTCTACTGCTGAAGGGTACTTCAGAAGGTATAGCAGGCCAGGAACTTCGGTTTTCGTTGTCTGTTATAATGAACCACCCGAAATAGTGGAGAGTACGCTTTCAGCGGCTAAAAGATCCTCCCACCAAATTGCTGATATCTACCTCCTCGACGACTCGACAGATGAAGAAATAAGAAAAGATGTCATGGATTTGGCCCACAAATACGGCGTTCAATATCTTAATCGCGTACAGAGAAGAGGTTTCAAGGCTGGAGCTATAAACGACGCTCTTGAGAAGATAGATTCAGAATATCTGGCAGTTCTGGATGCTGATCAGAGACCGGAACCCAATTTCCTTAAAGAAGCAATATCCATAATGGAATCCAATCCCAAACTCGCATATGTCCAGCTTCCCCAGGAATACGCCAACACGGAAGCAAGCAGAATAGCTTTAGGAGCTTACGCAGTTCAATCAGTTTTCTTCGAATACATCTGCGAAGGAAAAAGCGCAGGCAACGCCATTTTCAGCTGCGGGACCAATGTAGTTTACAGGACATCAGCTCTGAGGGAGTGCGGAGGTTTTGACGAAACCAGTGTAACTGAGGACCTGGCAACCTCATTCAGTATCCAGAGAAATAGCTGGGCATCCAGATATTACAACCACAAACTGGTTAAAGGAGAAGCCCCCTCCACCCTCGAAGCATACTTCTCCCAGCAGAGCAGGTGGACCATAGGGACCATCAATCACCTCAAAAAAGTTGTTTTAGCCCTGTTCACCCGTCCAGGGGAGCTGGGAGCAAGACAGTGGTGGGAATACATCATAAGCGGCACATGGTTTCTGGTGGGGTGGGCATACGTGATATATTTCATCTCACCCATAATCTTCGTTCTACTGGGTATCAGACCACTAATAATGGACCTATACAATTACCTGGCGGCATTATCCCCTTTCATAGCCTTTAACACCTTACTATTCATTTCAACCGTTAAATGGAGAGGATATCCCCCAAAATATGCGGCCCTCAATATAGCACTTATAATGCTATGCTTCCCCACTTACGCCACATCATCCCTATCAGCACTACTGGGTAGAAAGGCTCCCTTCAAGGTCACACCCAAAGACGGCAAGAAGAACCTCCCATGGAGAAACCTCTGGCCCCAATTGCTGTTCATTGGATTGCTGGCACTAACAAGTTGCCTTGGCTTGATTAAATTGATGATCACAGGAAGGCCAGAATTCTTGTTGAATGCAGTGCTGAGCATGTATTTTCTCCTGATGCTCTCCACCATATTCTACTTCAATAGAGGGCCGATAACAAGACCATCGTACTACGAGCCCGTATTCAAGCCCGCAAAAACATCAAGAACGAAAAGGCCCGTCGAACCTGATCTAATCTAATTTAATGCAAGTAGCCCGTTAAGTCAACTACCAATTTCTAAACGCGGAATTACTAAAGCTAACGTTAATTTTAGGATATTAGCGAAAATATGTATCTTATAAAACTCAGAAGCGAGAAAACAAAACCCTCCTCTTCTTCAGGAGTCTTGGTGGGAGCAATACCCACTTCTTCTCTTAACCCCGGAAACTTCTGTATGATCTCACCATGGCACAGGACACAGGTTTCATTGAGACCATCTCTGTGGATATCATGAACGCTGCCTTTATGGCAGTCAAAGCAACTATCTACCTGTGGAGTCCTATTAATGCTCTCTCCATGACACGTAGAGCACTCTATACTGTGAACACCATGAGTCACTTGCCCGATATCAGCAGAACTATAGTTAGAACCAAGATGACAGATGACACAACTATCTGAATGAACCTCCTTAAGTTTCTGTTTCTGAGCATTGCTCTCCATAAACTTGGTCACATCCAGACTGTGACACCTGCACTTAGCGAGTTTGGAATTCTTCTCCTCCTCAGTGAGAACCGCCTCATGACACGGAAAACAGATCTCGCCAACACCCTCCGGATGCGACTGGGCTTGAGCCGGGAACAGAGTTAAGGGAAACAGAGTTAAGGATATAAAATAAAATAAGAATAGAAAAACAACTGAAGATGAGATAAGACCACGTATTCTACACCTCTCCATAATTAACATCTATTAATTAGTTATAAATCAGTTTTTGGCCCAATTGATTTTCAATTGATTTTCAACTGAACTCAATAAGTAACTCCAAAATTAAGGGTTAAGAGTTAAAATAGGTGGTCTTATGGTAAGAAGTAAAAATTCAGTTTAGCCCACCCTTTAGGCTTCGAAAAAATTTTCAGTAGCCCCGTCCGGATTCGAACCGGAGTCGCCGGGTCCAGAGCCCGATAGGATTGACCGCTACCCCACGGGGCTTCAAGTTTTAGGAAGGGGACCTTGATATTTATCTTTTACTGTGGGCAGGTCATATTTTCTCAAGTCTATGGTCTTTGAGTACTCTTTTGGTCACTCTCTTCGTTCCATGGAGTTGTTGATCGTCTGGAATATTTCTTCGCTTATGTCTTTTATCTCTCTTGCCCCATCTACTTTTAACCAGGTGGTAGGGAATCCTTCATCCATCATTTTTTTGTAGCAGTCTTTAACCCTTTCGAGGAGGGCGATGTCTCCTTCGAACCTGTCTTTGTGGTTTTTTTGTTTTATTTTTCTCTCTCCTGATGTCTTAACGGGGGTATCAAGGTAAACAATGAGGTCGGGTATGGATATGTCCACCAGCTTTATCATCTCCTTCGCTTTCTGGTAGTCGAAGTGGTTGGCGCACTGGTATGCGATAGTGGAGGGCACGTATCTGTCCAGTATGACCATGTAGCCTTCATTGACCTTTTTTCTGATCTCTTCTCTATCCTTTACAATATCGATCAGATAAAGCATGAATTGTTCATCTGGATTCAAATCGATCTTCTTATCCAGGAAATCCTTTATTATTTTCCCATAAGGTGAATCGTAATCTGGGTAGGAGTATAAAACAACCTTAAAACCCTCGGCCCTAAAAGAACCTCTCAGGATTTCCGCCTGGGTTCTTTTACCAGATCCATCTATCCCCTCAAAATCAATTACCATTCCGGGCATCTCTAATTCATTTCATTAATTCATCAGTTCATTGAATAGATATTAACTGTTAATGGTTTAGTGCTTGACGTTTGATTCTTTGGTTCCGGAGATTTGAAGCTGTAGTTTAAGTTTTTTCACTTCAGCAGGACTTTTAGCAACTCTTTGTCGTCCACCATTCCCATTAGCCTGTTCTCTACGTCTAGAACAGGTATGTGGTCTAAGTCTTTTCTCACCATCTCTCTGGCACATTTTGATACCTGGGTCTGGGGATATACGAATGTTGCCTTCTTCATGTAGTTTTTGACGGGTTCTTTGGGCAATTTGACCACGCTTACCTCGAAATATTTGATGGAAAAATCCCGGATGCTGTCCCAGGCCCAATCGTCATCTGAATCGCTTGAGGATGAGTAGTGGGTTTGCTCTATGAACTCCTCGATCAGTGATTCGGTCAGCATGATCTTCTCGTCAACAATGCCCACGATATCTGTACTCTTATCCAGTACGGGGCAGAGTTCGGAGTTGGCAACTCTCATAACCTCCCCCACAATGTTAAGAGGAGTCTCTTCCCACACGCAGGTGGTGGAAGTTGTAATATGCCCTTTCACTGACTCTTCGATCGACATCTCGGAGATTCTCTGGACCATGTCTCTTAAAGTGATTATTCCTACCAGCTGATGGCCGTCGAGGACGGGAACCCTCCTGAATTTGGTACTGGCAAGTATTTCAGCCACTTTCTCAATTGGGTCGCTTACTTGGACTGTTGTGGGTTTAGGGGTCATTAATAGAGCCAGCTGGTCCTCATCAATCTTTCTGAGCAAGTCTTTTCTGGTTACGATACCAGCAAGCTCCCCATTCTTGATTATGGGTACAGCGGAAATATGATGTTTTTTAAATAACTGGAGTACGCTATCCCTGGAATTAGGAAGAGTGGTGTATATTACATTCTTGTTCATTACATCTTCTGCCTTCACGGTTACCACAGAATATCAGATGGATAAATATTTTTTCCTTCAACACATATATTCCATGCTGTCATCTGAAATCACAAGACACAAAAGTTATTTAACTTATTAATTATAGGTTTAAACCATGGAAGGAATAAATGATCTTGCCAGCGAAGACCTGCTTGAACTTTATAAGTTATTCAATGAATTAATGACCAATAAACCTGACCCCCTCAAAAGGATTTACAAGCAGTATTACGAATGGCTCCAGAGCACAGTCTACTGGGACGGACAAGTAGTCAGCTAAGGTCAGCTAACTGAGGTTAGCAAAACGTCTCGAGAACCTGAATTGTGTTATAGGTCAGGAAAACCACAACCAATAATCCCAGTAAACTCATCCGTTGAACATGTCCCTAATGAACATGTCCCTAAAATCGTATCCACGGAAGATCTTATCAATATCCTCTGGTTTACCTCTCTTCACCACTGAGGAAACAGCTCTCTTGGTATAGGTCAGGTTCTTTTTTTTATTGAACACCACCAGGTCGGGTTTACCGCCAAAAATGGAAAAGCCTTTGAAGGCAGCTTTTATAACTTCTTTATCGTTTTGCAGCAAGTGAGAGGCAAATGCCATTTCATCCAGAAGGGAAGGAGAAGCCAGCATCACGTTATCCGTTCCTATAAGCCAGTTGTGGTAATCCAATAACATCCTGTAATTCTCCAGGTCGAGGAGGCCGAAGAAGGCATTGGAGCGGAGACATGAGACTATGGGGATATTCTCATCCATAGCTTGTTTCAATTGAGATTTGGTAGCTTTGTTCATGTGGATCAGCAAGTCCGGTCCCAGTCCTATCGCCCTTTCAACATCCTGAGGGTCTCGTTCTCCTGCGTGGATGGCGAACATCTTATTACTGGCTTTGGCAAGCCTCCTTATTTGATCTACCAAATCCTCTTCATGATCCCTTACGCTGCTTAAACTGAATCCTGCTGTGTAGTCGTCAGCAAGCAATCTCTTTCCCTCTTCCGGGGTAGACGGTCTGGCCAGAGGATAACATATTCGATCCTCATCTGCCCTCTTTAATATTTCAAGTCCTTCAACTCCTCCTTCTCTAAAGTCAGCTAATGCGGAAGTGCCTGACGACCTGGCAACTTCTATGGAGGACATTATTGCCTGTTGAGCCCTATCCGAGGTCAAATGCTGGTATTTGTATCCTCCGGGGCCCACAAGCTCCTCCAGGCTCATGGGAGGAGGCTCCTTAATGTGGGAGTCTCCCAGGTGTATGTGGGAGTTGAAGAACGAAGGACAGGCAATGTATTCGCTGTGAACCTCCTTTTCCTCAAAATCGGCTTTTTGGTTTTCCTGATCGACAATTAAAACGCCCTTCTTTAAGTTCCCATCAGCAAGTATCAGGTCACAACTATATTCCATTAAAAAGTAAAAAATAGTTATGTTATTATGTTTTTTTATTGCGGAAAACCAGTTTAACAGTTTTCTTTAATCTACTTTATTGTTCTTGACTCAGTACGTCCTTGAACTCATTGTAAGCGGCTTCGATTTCCTTGACAGAGCCTTCGTCCTCCAGAGTGGTGACATCTCCTACTGACTCTCCTTTGATGATCGCTTTCAGAACTCTTCTCATTATTTTGCCTGATCTGGTCTTGGGGAGCTTGGAGACAAAGTGTATCTCGTCAGGTACGGCCAAAGCTCCTATCTCGTCTCTTATGAATTTTTTGAGCTCTGATTTCAGCTCGCTAGTATCTTCATAACCGCTCTTGAGTATGACGAAACACACTGGAACTTCTCCCTTGATCTCGTGGTATTTTCCTGTCACTGCTGCCTCACTGACGGCAAGATGCTCCACCAATACGCTTTCCAGCTCGGCAGTACCCAAGCGGTGTCCGCTGATATTCAGCACCTCATCTATTCTTCCCAGCATCCAGATGTATCCGTCTTCATCCTTCTTGGCTCCGTCACCAGATACGTAGACATATTTCCCGTTCATCTTTCTCCAGTACTGGTTCACGTACCTGTCGGGGTCACCAAATAGTGTTCTGAGCATGGATGGCCATGGTTTGGTTATTATCAGCTTCCCCCGCTCATTTGGTTCTGCGGGCTCGCCATTGGTGTAAACATCTGCATCCACTCCGGGGAATGGCTGCGTTACAGAACCTGGTTTGAGGGAGGTTACGCCTGGGAGGGGAGTTATCATGAACATTCCTGTTTCTGTCTGCCACCAAGTGTCCATAATGGGGCACTTCTCTTTTCCTATGTGCTTGTAGTACCATCTCCATACCTCTGGATTGATGGGCTCTCCCACTGACCCCAGTAGCCTGAGGGAGCTGAGATCATGCCTGTAAATCCATTCTTCACCCAATCGCATGAAGAACCGGATCGCTGTAGGAGCTGTATAGAATATGGTCACACCGTATCTTTCTATAATATCCCACCATCTGTCGGGGTGAGGGTAGTCTGGCGCTCCTTCATACATCATCACTGTGGCCCCATTGGACAAAGGACCGTAAACGATGTAGCTGTGACCGGTAATCCAGCCAATATCTGCAGTACACCAGAATATATCTTCATCCTTGATGTCCATCACCCACTTGGCGGTGATATGCGTCCCTACATTATAACCTCCGTGAACGTGTGTTACACCCTTTGGCTTACCGGTAGTGCCGGAAGTGTACAATATGAATAAAGGGTCTTCACTATCCAGAGGCTTTACCTCGCATTCCGGTCGGACTCCGTACTGGAAGTCGTGCCACCAGATGTCCCGTTCTTCCAGCATGTTGACTTCATTACCGACCCTCTTGAGCACAATAACGTTCTGGATAGTAGGAGTGAGCTCAAGAGCTTCATCAACTATTCCCTTGGTGTTGATCACTTTTCCTCTTCGATAGAATCCGTCCATGGTAATCAGGACTTTGGATTTCGCGTCATTGATCCTTTCTCTAAGTGATGTGGAAGAGAAACCTCCAAAGACCACGCTGTGAATGGCTCCGATGCGGGCGCAGGCAAGCATTGCCACCGGAAGCTCTGGAACCATACCCATGTATATGGTAACTCTATCACCTTTCTTTACTCCCAGCTTCTTGAGAGCGTTGGCGAATCTGGTCACTCTGCGGTAAAGTTCGTAGTAAGTGATTATCCTTCTATCCTTTTCGGGCTCTCCCTGCCAGATTATTGCTGCTTTATTCTTTCTCCAGCTATTTACGTGTCTATCGAGGCAGTTGTAGGCTATGTTCGTTTTTCCGTTGGTGAACCACTTGTAAAAAGGAGCCTCACTGTCATCTAGGACTTCATTATAAGGTTCAAGCCAATCCACTTCTGATCTGGCGATCTCATCCCAAAAAGCCAGGTAATCCTCTTCTGCTTTCTTGAAAACGCTGTCGTCAGTGATCCATGCATTCTGTTTGTATTCTGAACCGGGTTCAAATAATTCTGTCATTTTTTACCCCCTGTACAATTGGGAAACTGGAATTGTTAATGATTATATATAATTAATGGTTTTAATCTGAACGTTATTCAAAACACACTGAAAATTTTTCAACCTGCTCTCTGTAAATATAAATAAATAAGAGAATAGTTGGTTAATTACTCGGATTTACCCTCTGATACAGCTTGGATCTCCTCTATGGAGGTCTTATCCTCCAGAGTGGATAAATCGCCCACAGTTTGACCCTCGAATATTGCTTTAATAACTCTTCTCATTATTTTACCGGACCTGGTCTTGGGAAGCTTGTCAACGAAGTAAATGGACTTGGGTGTGGCGATGGGGCCTATCTGCTTTCTAAGCTCTTTCACTATTTCATCTTTAAGCCCGTCCTCTGGACTGTACCCTTCTTTGAGTATAGCAAAGACCACTATGGCCTCACCTTTAACCGTATCGGGAACCCCTATCACCGCAGCCTCGGCAACAAAAGGAGTCTCAACCACAACGCTCTCTATCTCGGAGGTCCCCATCCTATGACCGGCTACTTTAAGCACCTCATCAGACCGCCCCAGTATCCAGAAATATCCCTCTTCATCTTTAATTGCATAGTCTCCTGTAAAGTACACGCCCTCTATCTTTGACCAGTAAGTCTCCCGGTACCTTTCTGGATCACCGTAAAGACCCAGCAGCATACTGGGCCAGGGACTCCTGATAACCAGATAACCCTTCTCACCAGGAGGGATTACTTCGCCCCCTTCACCTACGACCTCCGCATCGATTCCGGGTAAGGGCATTGTTGCCGAGCCGGGTTTGAGTGGCACCAGCTCGAGACCGGGGGCAGGAGAGATCATAATACCGCCAGTCTCTGTCTGCCACCAGGTATCCACTATGGGGCAACGTTCTCCCCCTATGTGGGTGTAATACCACTCCCATACCTCAGGATTGATGGGCTCACCCACACTACCCAGTATCTTCAGGCTGTTCAGGTCGTATTTCTTTATCCAGTCTTCTCCATACCTCATGAACATCCTGATGGCGGTAGGCGAGGTGTAGAATATGGTGACACCGTATCTCTCCACAATATCCCACCACCTGTCGGGCTGGGGGTAATCGGGAGCTCCTTCATAAACCAGAATGGTGGCCCCATGAAGTAGAGGAGCATACACAATGGAAGAGTGGCCCGTGACCCACCCCACATCTGCTGTGCACCAGTATATTGATTCATCCGAAATATCGAACACCCATTTATAGGTAGAACAGTTGTACACCAGATAACCTCCGGTGGAATGCACCACTCCCTTGGGCTTTCCAGTCGTTCCTGAAGTATATAGGATGTAGAGGGGATGGTTGGACTCCACAGAAACCGGCTCCACGTGTCTTCGGGCATTTTCCAGCAGCTCGTGGTAGTAATAGTCTCTGCCCTCTTCCATGTTGACTTCCTCATCCGTTCTTTTAACCACTACCACTTTTTCCACGGTTGGAGCGGATTTCAGACCCTCATCAACTATTTCTTTGAGTGGCACCAGCTTACCTCTCCTGACCCCAAAATCGGCAGTTATGAGATACTTGGCTTCCGTATCGTTGATTCTGTCAGCAAGTGCTTGACTGCTGAAGCCCGAAAACACTACTGTATGAGTAGCACCTATTCTTGCCGTAGCCAGCATGGAGAACGGGAGTTCGGGGATCATGGGAAGATAAAGAACTACGATATCTCCTTGCTCCACACCCAGGTTCTGTAAAACTGATGCCAATCTATTGACTTCTCTATACAGTTGAGCATAGCTGAAAGATTTTGTACTACCATCTTCACTCTCCCAATATAGGGCTACCTTATTTTTACGCCACGTGCGCATGTGCGTGTCAACACAAGCATAACAGGCGTTCAATCTGCCTCCAGTGAACCATTTGGCAAAAGGGGGATCCCATTCAAGGACTTTATTCCAGCGCTCAAACCAGGGCAAATTCTCTGCCTCTTTCGCCCAAAAACCCTCAGGGTCAGAAAATGCACTTCTTTGGATCTCTATATACCGTTTAACCGGGTAGAATTTTTTTCCTTCCATAAAACCCCATCCTAAGTTTTATACCCAACCGGATACCTCAAAAACATGTTGACTCTTGTCTCTATTTGTCATTATCTATTATAAATATTTTCAACCACAACCACACGAATCAGTTAATATTAAATACAGTTTTACCGGAATTATAGAACATGGCAAAAGGGAAATCCAGGTCAAAGAAGTCTGACAGCGCACCTCTGCAGTCCTCTGCAGGTATAATGAGGTATTTTGAGGAGGAGAGATCGCATGTCAAGGTGCCTCCTAAAAGCATACTTTTGTTCGGTCTTGTTATCGGGGTTCTTGTCATAGCTTTGAACGCTTATTATGGTCTCTGGCCAAATTAAATCCGAAATAGTATTTGTAGGCCGTTCCAATGTTGGAAAATCAACTCTGTTCTCCAACCTTTTCGGACTAAATGTGAGGAAGGGCAAGAAGCCAGGTACAACCATTAAACCCAATTTTTTCCAGTTCGGGGATTTTCTATTAACCGACATGCCCGGATTCGGTCTCATTCGAGGGATGGACCGGGATTTGAATGAAAGGGTCAAGGACTTTATTGTCCAGTATATCGAGGAGAATGGGGACAGGATTATTCTTGCTGTTCATGTGGTGGACGGTAAATCATTTGGAGAGATAGCGGAGAAGTGGGATAGCAGGGGAGAGATCCCAGTAGATGTAGAGATGTTCGCTTTTCTAAAAGAATTCTCTCCCGTTCTACTGGCGGTCAATAAGATGGATGCGGTAAAAGAGAAGGACAAAGACAAGAAACTCGATGAGATCGCTCAATGGCTGGAAATGGAGCCGCCGTGGAGCAACTGGAGCGACACTATCTTCCCTATCAGTGCCAAGAAGAATGATTTTGGAGGTCTAAAGAACAGGATCAAGGAAGTTCTCATTGAGAACAAGAGGCACGATAAAGTTAAGATTTTAAAATGAACTCAATTTAGTTTTGATCCCAATGGAATAAATGATAAAATGATAAAGGAGGGTAATTGACTTTGAAAGGACTGGAGAATTCAGAGCAAAAGGTGAAGATAAATATTGAATTCAGTGGTTTTGAACCCCCTAAAAAAGAAGTAGAGGTATGCCCAACTAAAACCTATTCTCAAATGCTAAACGATATGGGCATAAACCCTGAGACCGCTGTAATTCTTAAGGATGGCATGCCCACACCCTCTGATGAAACTGTTGAAGAGGGGACGGTCAAAATTATTAGAGTGATATCCGGCGGGTAGCTCTTACTGCCTTAATGATCTTCAGTTCAGGTGGCAAGGTTAACGGTGAAATTGAGGCTCTTGTTGTTCCTGTCCTCCCATACGGTGTAATTGACACTACCGCTCTGGTTCCAGTTCTCTACATCGAAATTCCTTGTGGTTTCTCTGAACAGGACCACATCGAACTCAACAGCTGCCCTGTGGGTCCAGTTGATTCTGACTGAAGCATGGGTGTGGCAGCCGATGCATGCTTCATTGGTGGAGTTCATTGTAAGGTCCTTCTCTGCATCATCCATAAACCCCCTGTGCGCTGAAAAATTGTTGGGGTTGACATTATGGCATTCGGAACACTTGATGGGTATTCTGTTATCTTTACACTCCGTATCACTCCCTTGTTTATGGCAGACTGTACAGTCGTAACCGGTGTGAATGGGGCTACTTTCAATCTCTGCAGCGATATCGTGATAATTTTCGTGGCACTGTGAGCAATCAGAATCTGATTCTGTACTGCTCAGACTTAATTCTTCTTCTGACGTGCTGGTCTCGTTCAATGTGGAGGTATCATCCATCAGGAGAAGTGATGCATTGGGCAAAAGGAACATTCCGGTTATAGTAGCCGGCATGAAGACCAGAAACAATAAACGAGAATTTGAACCGCTCAATAAAGCTAAAATGTCAGTAGGCATAGTTAGGAGCAATTGTTTTTAAGAAAACCCGTTGAGAATATATTGACCTGGATTTCAGTAATTATTAAAGCCTCTTTGAGATCGTGTATAGCTCTCTGCTTTTTCCGTGAGTTCGACCCATCCTCAAAACTCATGATTATAATTGTAATTACCATAATATAAAAAACTTTAGACCGTTACTGTTATTCCCAATATTAAATCAACATAAAAAACCAGAATAATTTTTATATCTCTCCAAAACTACCAAAAAAACTGTCTAGGATAACTAAAGCATCAGTTAACAAATAAAAACCGGTTGATCTGCCCAGCAGGTAAAGAACACATAAAAAACTCTACATGTTTTAGCAGAAGAAATTATTTTACTCCGATTATGACAAGCATCATCTGTTAATTAGTAACCATTTTATATTACTTAAGATACTGTACTAATGGTTGGAGAGGTGTCCCCAGAGGCGGTTATAACTTCCCCCATTCCCGTAGCCTACCTCTGTTCTAATTACCTCTCCAACCCAAATTATTATTTTAAGAACAAGTAATAAATCTTTCTCTAATCCTTCTTTCTCTATCTATTAGTGTCTATTCTGTTGCTATGAGCGGACTTTAAAAAGGGTTGAGACTAACCAGTAAACGATAACCAATAACCAGTTAGCAACCTCAAAAATAGTTATAAAAGGGTTTGGCACTGGCATGCTATAGGCATGCGCACCATAACCACCTTCCTGTTGATGAATAAGGTGTTTACGGCTTGTATGGTTGACATCTGGCCCAAATAGCTACTATAAATTTTGTTTGATAAACGAGATTAATAATAATTGCGTGCATGCCTTCTCAAAAAGTTTAAATAGATAACAGAGAAGCATTTAAAGGAATACCAATAGGAGGTAATAGTTGTGAACGGGAATGGGGGAAGAATAGTAGTATTACTAGTTGCACTATTGGCCATTGGTATACTGGTACTGCCGTCAACTGTAACGCTGTTTGCAGGTCAGCACTACTGGTATAATCTAACCGGAGAGGTTGGATCCAATGAAATTCCATGCCAAAAGTGCCACGCAGATGTTTTTGAAGAATTGGATCAATCGAACTTCCATATAAGCTGGGGAGAAGATCCTGACGGTGCAGATCAGGGGGACTGTGAGGCTTGCCATAGAAGCAACAACACTATAACATATGCCACGGTTCATGAGGTGTCCACCAATTATACGGCAGGTGACGAGGCTCATGCGGCAAGTGTAGTCGCCTGTATGCTCTGCCATCAGGCCACACCCAATAGCACACCAGGAGTTTCACAGGGACAGTATGCTGGTTATTATGCTGGAGGTTTCAATCTGAGTGGATATGGAGTAACTTCTCCATATAGCTATACAGATGCAGACCACAAAGGCACTTATGCAGCTCACAATGCATTTGTTGCCAGAGCGATTGAATATGACGTACTTCAGGACTCAAATGAAGCTTGTGTAGCCTGTCACACACATACTGCTGTAAAGATCAACTGGACTCATGCAAGGAGCCTGGAATTCGATGTAGGCCTGCAGAAACCAGTTACGACTGAATCTGGTACACATAACTGGACAGTCAACAACTGGGACTATAATGGAACTGCCAACGCTACCAGCTGGGGTAACACCACCGGATTTGGAGGTTCAAGCTACTATAGTGAGTGGCCAGGTAATGTGACCGGTGTAGACTACGAATACGGAAGCTGAACAATAAAAAGCTATAACAATGAAGACATCCAAAATTCTTCTTATTTTTTTAGCACTGGTAGCTATCGGCTTCCTTGTACTGCCGTCAACTGTAACGCTGTTCGCTGGTCAGCACTACTGGTATGACTTGACTGGGGGAGAAAAAATATCTACAGAAATGCCGTGTGAGAAATGTCATGCTGATATAGCTGATGAGATGAATCTGATCTCAGGGCCCCACACTGGTGAGACGGGCTATGGAAGAATGGACTGCGAGTTCTGCCACAGAGTGAGGTATGCAGATTACCAGTACGCTACAGATGACGGTACTACGGTAACACCAGGTAAATACGCTCATGCAGCATCAACAATTGCCTGTATGGATTGCCATAAAACCATAAATGGTGAAGAATTCGACAACATCGTTACCGAAGGTACTGAGACGCATGCTTACGGCGATTACTTTGAATCTTATTCCGATTGCGGTAAGTGTCATGGCAGCGAGCCATATAGGAATGATGGTGACCAACCAGACATACCGTATGCAGGTGGATTTGGTTTGACCAACGCTTCTGGTGATACTGGGAGCATGGCAGCTCACATGAAATTCGTGGTAGAAGCCACCAACAATGACCAGATGGTGGATTCGAACGAAGCGTGCATAGCCTGCCATACTGGAATAGCCCTGAAGATCAACTGGACCCACGCTAGAAGTCTGGAGTTCGATATTGGTCTGCAGAAACCGGTTGTGACTTCTTCAGGCACGCATAACTGGACTGTGGCTAACTGGGATTATAATGGTACTGCTAATGCCACTAGCTGGGGTAACACCACTGGATTTGGAAACTCATCAACGTGGAACGAATGGCCAGGGGATGTAGGAGATATTTACGAGTAGCGCATGAGAACACCCAAACTATTGATCATTTTTTTAGCATTGGTAGCTATAGGCTTCTTGGTTTTGCCTTCCACTGTATCGCTGTTCGCGGGCCAACATTACTGGTACAACCTAGAGGGTTCTGGAAGCGACATTCCATGCAAAAAATGTCATGCGGACATTTATGCGGAAATGGACACCCATGTAGGTCCGCATAGCGGTGAAACGTATATAGATTCCGCCAAGCATTCACCTGGTGGCCACCAATCTATGGGGAATTTCCCGTGTTTTTATTGCCATACATGGTATTACACAGACAATCAGCACGCCAGTGTAGAAGGAACGTCGGTTATACCAGGAGAAGAGGCACACGCTGCCAGCACAGTTTCATGCATAGCCTGCCATAGAGGTCAAAAAGAAGTGTATACCACCAAAGAGAGCTGGGACCCCAACTGGGGAGAAGCACGGTTTGATGGATCTGCTGAGCATGAGGAGTACTGCAACGATCAGGATAGTTGCGTAGGTGGAGGTTGCCATGACGACCCTGGTGAACCGGATGAGTTCCCTGAACATGATATTGAAATCGCTGGATTAGAAAATGGTATCCCGGATGGCCACTGCAAGCGCTGTCACTGTAATCTGGAACCCGGAGGGTCATTAGGCAATTATGAAAGCTACTCAGTATATCATGTCCCTCCCGCTACCGGTTTTGGAATAACTTACTTCAATCAATCAGGAGCTTATGGCTGGGATACTGGCGGTATGGCTGCTCATAAAGCCTTTGTAGATAGATCAAGAGACACAGATATTTTACAAGAAGATAACGAGGCTTGCATAGCATGTCACACCGGGATCGCGGTGAAGATCAACTGGTCCCACGCTAGAAGTCTGGAGTTCGATATTGGTCTGCAGAAACCGGTTGTGACTTCTTCAGGCACGCATAACTGGACTGTGGCTAACTGGGATTATAATGGTACTGCTAATGCCACTAGCTGGGGTAACACCACTGGATTTGGAAACTCGACCATGTGGAACGAGTGGCCGGGGACCATAGACCATGTTTACGACTGATACAATGATGGCCTTTAGACTCTTAGATTCAACTTCTGTAGAGCTGTTCACTCATTTGATGTTGGTTTTCAGGAGGACGCATGGAGAGAAGAGCTTATAAGATAACTGTAATATTTATAGCAGTTTTGGCCATACACATTCTGGTGCTGCCTTCAACAGTAACGCTGTTCGCTGGCCAGCACGTGTGGTATCAGAAGGAGGCCATACCGTGCCAGAAGTGTCATGCAGATGTGGCAGAGGAGTTCAAGAGCCCTATGAACCACCATCCTCCTGGCGATGTTAAGCCTATCTGGGAAGCTTGTGTGTTCTGTCATCAAGTTGAACCACTATATCCGGGTGACGTTAATCAGGGAGAAGGCTATCACGCAGCAGCGCTTGTCCCGTGTGATTATTGCCATCAAGTAGAAGCTAACGCCTTCGAAAACGACCCCCACAAGGCTTTTGTGGAGTCAGCTGAAAATGAGAGCCTCATGACAAACGGTACAGAGGCGTGTGTTGCCTGCCATACACACGTTCAAGTGGAGATAAACTTCACCTGGAAAACCCATATGACCTTCGGTTATACTGCAAACGCTGATGCAGATAGGAGCGACCCCTGGACAGCTGGTGAAGGATTATGGAATGCTACAGAGGACTTCGGCGCTGAAGGCAGTGAATCGCATTATATCGTTAACCGTACGGCATACATCGACAAGAACAGGACGGAACCGTATAAAGACAACTTGAGGTAGTAAATGATAAGGAATAATACTTTTCAGGAGTTCATAATATGAAAAGAGGATTTTTGGTTTTGACAACCATAATTTTGGCTATCACAACGTTCATGTTGCCGGTTTCCGCGGATTGCGAAGTTGGTCGTCTTTCAGCAGGTGACGTTGACTATAAAGTTGCAGGAGTATCCGACTCTGCACCATATGCTCCTGGCGAGCAGATGGATTTGACGTACCACATTTATCCCTCGGCATCGGGTTCGGCATCGGATAGCTCCAGCTATGGGATCGATGGAAACTGTGGGATATCCAGGTATTATGACGTGTACACCACTTTAGAGCAGTCGAACGTATCTGCAACGGTTACCTACACTTCGGGTGAAACGGAAACTCATCCAGCACCCTCTGACATATACGAACGATTTGGAAATGGGTTGCACCTCAGCTTCGCAATCCCGGACTCAGGCGGGGTAGAAGAAATAAAGATCGAGGTATCGGGGTATTTACCTTCAACATACTCGGAAAAGCTGACTATACTGAGCTTGGACGTCTCTCATGCGGAGAAGGGCATTCTACCTCCAGTGCAGCTTGTGGCGGTAGAAGAACTGGATAACTCAACTGAAGATGCAGGTAGGGGAAATAGTGAAGCAAGTCACTTTTCATCAACCCAAAAAGGTCACGTAGAAATAAATAACATAAGTGATCTCACTCTCTCTATTGAGCCGTCTTATGCTGAAGCTAGACCCGGAGATACCATTAACTATACTGTCACCATCAACTGGACTCCCACAGACTGGAGAAGTGATTTAAGGTTCTGCGGCACTCTTTCGGCAGCAGGATTCCGAAAATCATTTGATCTCCAATCCGTAGAGCCTTTAAAGTCCCCTCCCATAGAGAAAGAGGTACCTGTTACTTTGCCTGAAAATATTCCACCTCTCAACTACACTGTCAACCTCACTATCAACGCTGGCTCCCTGAAAGCCAACGATGAAACGACCCTCAAAGTCAATTCCTCAACAACAGCAATCACAACAGGTTTTGAAGCAGTGCTAGCAGTGACAGCATTAACCGCCGGACTGTTCCTGATAAGAAAAAGAGGATAATTTAGAACAGGCTTATTTGGGAATAATCCACCAATCTTTTATTCTGTTTTGTGGGGCTTTAAGGGCCTTATAGGCACTCTTCTTTCTTCTCCGCAGTTTAGGCAGGTTATTATGGCTCTTGACTTGTTGACCCTTACCCTGTATTTATCTGACCTGTAAGGGTAAAGACATTTTTTGCAGAAAATCATCCTGTTCTCTTTGGAGATCTTTATTCTGTAGCGCTCTGATATCCTCTTCGCCAGGGATATGTATCTTCTTGACAGCGTGTAGTCCTTGTACATGTAATTTCTTGCCCTTTTGATGAGGGCTCCGATCCTTTCGTAGGCGATATTCTTTTCCAGACTCTTTTTTCTCTTTATCATGGAATTCCTCAGCAATTGCTTTGCTTATTGGCTTGCATCAAGTACTTTTTTTACTGTTTATAAACTTATTAATAACTTCATCCATCTCCTCTACGTCTCCTCATGCCAGCTCCTCTGCCTATATCTTTGCCTCTTCTCTCTTGACCTTTGTCAACTCTTGCCGTGTTCATGCTCTCACAATGGGGGCAGCCGGGCTTTCCTGTTCCGTAGGGCTCACTCCATTCCTGACCGCAATCGGAACATTTGAATCTCCTCATTGTATGTTTGGCTCCCGTGACCCTTACTTCCCTGTTCTCCAGAACAGCTATCCCCAACTTCTTTCTGCCTTCCTTGAGTACTCTGTGTAGTGTTGGTTGAGAAATTCCCATGATCTTGGCTGCTTCCGTCTGGCTGATCTCTTCAACGTCTGTGAGGCGAATGGCTTCCAGTTCGTCTGCCATTAACTCTATTTCTCCACCTTTTGTTGGTGATAGTTCTGCATTTACCCATCTACACTTTTTTCTTCTCGGCACGTTTTGAATATATATTCACAATACTTAATAAGTTTTTTGGATTTTGGATTTATATTCACAATAGTTTGATGAGCTAAGAAATGAGATCTACCATGGAAGATCTGTTCAAGCTAAGAACCCTTGTTCGTTCTATGCCTGATCTTCGCTTCTTCGTGCAATTATGGCGTAAAAAGGTTGTCCTGGTATGAGCTTCTCCTTTTTGGCGCAATAACCACTTTCCTCAAGCTGACTTATGGTCTCTTCTAAGTCAGGTAAGGCGTAACAGTTGGCGGTGGCTCTTAAAATAAGGTCGAATCCAACGCTTAAGGGAGTGTTTCCCTGCATGTTGGAAACGATAACTAATATTCCACCAGGGTTGAGGTATGAAAGCAATCCACTGAATAGGGCTGAACGCTGGTCAGCTGGAAAATAGTAGATATTGTTGAGAAGTGTTATCATATCGAATTTTCCCAGAGCGCCGGGACTCCGGATGTCAGCTTGCAAGATCTCGAATCTGTCCTCTAACCCCCACTTTATCATGTTCTCTCTGGTAGCATTTACCACCTCTTCGTTCAAATCAATTCCCACACCTTTCAACTCTGGACTGGCTTTAGCAGCGTGACGGAGGTATATTCCAGAACCACAGCCAACATCCAGAATCCTTTCAGGATTATTTTTCTTGATTATATTCTGGATGAAATCCTTCAGATAGGGCTCTGCAATCCTAGAAGACTTGGCAACCAGATTCTCGCTTCCTGCGAAATAATCCTTCAGGGGTTCACCTGCAAGAACCTCCTCAAGGTCGTTGTAGATTAAAGGATATAAGGTAACGTACTCCTCTATCAGAGCTGCAATAGGGTCTCCTTCTTCAGAGCTCAAAACCTGAGACCGTTTCCCACAAAGCATATAAAGCTCATTCTCTTTGGAGATCTCCTTTAAGGACATACCCAGGTCAAGCAGTACGTCAAGTATCTCAGCCCTTTTAACACCAAGTTCGTTCATCAGCTCTTCTCTGGATTTGGGCGTGCTTAAAGCCTCGAACAGGCCCACTTTCATTGCAGCGTGAAAGAATTGCAGTCTGATAAAGGGCTTAAAATCGTTAACTGTTTTGCTCAGCGCACCTACAAAAGGATCACGAAAAACAGAGTACAGGAGCTTAAGATAATTGACCACACTAACACCTCTTCTATCCCGTGTTATCCATATTCATATTTAAATTATTATCTCATACCTAATTATATAAGCTTGAACAATCAAATTTTTTCGCCGCCTCTGATGTGAGCAAAGCATAATTGAGCCAGAGCTAAATCATCTAAGGTTCGATTCATGGGTCCCATAGTTTAGGAAGTAAACCTTATTTATAAATACCAATTCTTCCTTCCTTAACACCTTAACACCAAAAACTTAAAAACCATGTGGAATGTGGTTAAAAGACCGATGATTGATGACTTCTCTTCCATGAGCTGGAGGAGTATGCCAGCTTAGCTGGCAGATAAAGGAAAGAGGTGATTAAAGAATGGCATATGTAAGATTTGAAGTTCCTGAAGATTTACAAAATGAATCTTTAGCGGTACTGGAAAAAGCAAGAGAAACGGGGAAGATAAAGAAAGGGACCAATGAAGCTACGAAAGCATTAGAGTCCGGTTTTACCAAGCTGGTTTATGTTGCCACGGATGTAGAACCTCCGGAGGTCGTAGCCCACATCCCATATCTATGTGAGGAGAAGAACGCGCCATATGTGTACGTGAATTCCAAAGAAAGTCTGGGTATATCAGCAGGGCTACAGGTTCAATGCTCAGCGGTGGCAATAGTAGATGAAGGCGAAGCCAAAAAAGACCTTGACCAGCTGGTGAAGAAGCTGGAAGGGTTGAAGAAGTAAATTGGATAGTAGGTGAGAGTTATGGCTGAAGAAGAAGGCGTTCAGCCTGCCGAAGTTATTGAAATTATAGGCAGAACAGGGATGCATGGAGAAGCGAACCAGGTTAAAGTGAGGGTTCTGGGTGGACAAAATAAGGGAAGAATAATTACCAGGAACGTTTTTGGTCCCATCAAGCTGGGAGATGTATTGTCCATAAAAGAGACCTCAAGAGAAGCCAAGAAACTGATGGTAAAGTAATAAAACAAAGAAAGGTGATAACATGGAGAAGCAAGTATGTTCCTTCTGTGGTGAAGAAATAGAGCCGGGGACGGGAAAATTATACGTGAGCAAATCTGGTAAGGCTCTCAATTTTTGCTCTACCAAGTGTGAAAAGAACATGATCAAACTGGGAAGGAGTCCCAGGAAATTGAAGTGGACCAAGCACTATGGGAGATAATCATGGAGAAAACCTTTGTCATGGTAAAACCTGATGGCGTGCATAGAGGACTCGTTGGTGAAGTGATCAATCGACTGGAAATCAAGGGTTTGAAGATCGTGGGTATGAAAATGCTGCAAGTGAGCAACGAACTGGCTAAGGAGCATTACGCCGAACACTCTGAAAAACCATTTTACAATGATCTGGTCAACTACATTATCTCTTCGCCAGTGATTTCCATGGTCATCGAAGGAAAAAACGCTGTAGGTGTGGTAAGAACACTTGTAGGAGCTACCAATCCCATTGAAGCATCACCAGGAACCATGAGAGGGGATTTTGGTCTGGACATTGGAAGAAACATAGTACACGCTTCCGATTCACTCCAATCTGCCGAGAGAGAGATCGATTTATTCTTCGGTGAGGAGGAGATTTTTGATTACACCCGAATAGACCATCCCTGGATTTACGAGTAGTTTTAAAAACAATTAAACAATTAAATAATTATTAGAGTGTACAGCAAGAACCATGCAGCAGCAAGTCTTGAGGACGCCAATAGTTTCTATTTTAGGTCACGTAGACCACGGAAAGACCACTCTGCTTGATAAGATAAGGAAAACCAGAGTGGTTTCCAAGGAAGCCGGAGGCATAACCCAGCACATAGGAGCGACAGAGATTCCGGTTGATGCTATACAGGAGATATGCAAGGACATGTGGAACGTCAAAGTCGATATTCCGGGCTTGCTGTTCATTGATACCCCTGGACACAGGGCTTTTACCAACCTTCGAAAGAGGGGTGGGGCACTGGCAGACTTGGCCATATTGATAATCGATATAAATGAAAGCTTTAAGCCTCAGACAGAAGAGGCTTTGACCATCCTCAAAACCTTTAAAACACCTTTTATTGTGGCAGCCAACAAAATAGACAGGACGCCGGGCTGGCAGGGCTCTGAATTCCGTCCAGTCATGAAGAGCCTGGTAGAACAGGAAGATTTTACCAGAAACAAGGTCAATAACAAGATTTACGAGCTGATCGCCGACCTCTACCACCATGGTCTTTCAGCAGATAGATTTGATAAGATAAATGATTTCACCAAGACTGTTGCTATAGTGCCTGTCTCCGCCAAGACGGGTGAGGGAGTTCCTGAGATGCTTATGGTCTTGCTGGGACTGGCTCAGAAGTTTCTGGAGGACAACCTCAGGTTACACGTTGGAGGAAATGCGAAGGGAACTATCCTTGAAGTCAAGGAAGAGAAGGGCATAGGGATGACCTGTGATGTAATCCTTCATGACGGTACACTGAATGTGGGAGATAAGATAATCATAGCAGGTATTGAGGACGCCATTGTCACTCATGTTAAGGGAATACTCAAACCCCCCTCCATCAAGGAGATGCGGGTGGAAAGCAAGTTTAAAGGTGTAGACAGCATAAGTGCTGCTGCTGGAGTGAAGATCACTGCTCCTCACCTCGAAGACGTGCTGGCAGGAAGCGAGTTTGAAGAAGTGGAGACGGAAGAAGATATTAGACACTTCAAAGAGAGGGTGAGGAAGGAATACGAAGATATTGTAATTAAAACAGATGAAGAAGGAACTGTGGTAAAGACAGATACTTTAGGTTCCCTGGAAGCTTTAATAAATGAATTAAAATCTACTAAGGTCCCCATAAAGAAGGCAGAAGTGGGACCTGTCAATAAGAGGGACATTATTGAGGCAAACGCCAATAAGAACGAGTTGAACAAAGCCGTCCTCGTATTTGGAGTAAAGGTCTTGCCCGGAGTTGATGAGGAAGCATCGAGATATGGAGTGAAGTTCTTCAGAGGAGATATTATCTATAACATAATGGACGAGTATCTGAACTGGAGAGAAGAGGAAGAGAGGAAGAGGGAGAAACAAAAAGTAGAGGCACTGATAAAACCGGCTAAGATACAGCTCCTGAAAGATTTTATATTCAGGAGGAACAAGCCGGCTGTAGTTGGCGTCAGAATACTTGCAGGTGAATTGAAAAAGGGCGTAAAGCTTCTGCAGGAAGATAGCAGCCCAGCCGGAACCGTCAAGAGTATTCAAAAAGGAGGAGAGAACGTTAGTTCAGCCTCTGAGGGTGAAGAAGTGGCCGTAGCAATCGAGGGCGTAACCATCGGAAGACAGCTCCAGGGAGATGAAGCACTGCTAATAGATGTTCCAGAAAAACATGCCAAGATCATTGAGCGTGACTTATTCGATACCCTCACAGATGATGTTCAAGAGGTATTTAAGGAGTTAATCGAGTTGAAGAGACAGGAAACCCCATTCTGGGGTAAATAGAATAAATAGAGTAAAAATAGGTAAGATTGAATAGGTAAGATTGAGGTGATCTAAAAATGGAGTTTAAAGTGGTGATATCCGATCCACAAACCCAGACATATCAGAAAGTGGTAAGTGGAGCAAACGCAAACAAGATCATTGGGAAGAAAGTGGGGGACACTATAAACGGCACACTCGTAGAGCTTCCACCAGACTACGAGCTGGCTATAACGGGAGGCAGCGACAAGGACGGTATTCCGATCAGGCCGGATGTAGCTGGAAGTGGTAGAAAGAAGATACTTGCCGGCGGTGGAGTAGGCGTTAATCCCAGAAGAAAAGGCCTTAAAAAGAAGAAAATGGTCAGAGGGAATACCGTAAGCAGAGATATTGTCCAGCTCAACATGAAGGTCGTGCAGCAAGGGAAAGTCCCCTTAACCGAGTTCTTCAAGGAAAAAGAAGAATAAGTTAAGAATACTTAACCAATAAGAAGTATCAGACTTGCGTTTTAAGAATAGAAGGAGTAGAAGATTATAAGATTGAAGATCTGAATGGGGATTTTTGAGGACAAAAAAAGAGCCAGGACGCTATACAGGTATTTTTCCCGGATCTATGATGGAGTAAATCCTATCTTTTACTCCGAAGAGATGCGAAAGCTGGTTGTAGAATCGGCCAGGGTAAAACAAGGCTCCAGAGTGATAGAGGTCGGTTGTGGAACCGGTTTTACTACTTCGGAAATAGTCTCGGTGGTGGGCGAGCAGAATGTCACTGCGGTCGATCTGACCCCCGAGCAGATGTCCAAAGCTGTTGTGAGATACCATTACTCCAATTTTGTCAGGGGAGATGCAGAGAACCTCCCGTTCAAATCATCAGTCTTTGATGCAGCTATTTCTGCTGGAAGCATAGAATACTGGCCAAACCCAATTCAGGGTATTGAGGAAATGGCCAGAGTAACCATGAGTGGTGGTAGGGTAGTTGTACTTGCCCCCAGAAAACCGGATAACTTTGCTGCAAGAAAATTCGCTGAAAGCGTGATGCTTTTTCCATCCACTCAGCAAAGCGTGGCTTGGTTCACCAAAGCAGGTCTGGAAGATATAAGATACCACGAAACTGGCCCGTACTTCTTCTGGAATAAACTAGTGGTGATAATCTCTGGGAGAGTTCCCTGAACACGCTCGTGAAATTCGAACTTGCAAACTTCCTGTTCCACGCTATTATAGGTTTTTAGCTGATCAATAAATCCTCCTAACGAAATATACTGCCATCAGCAATCCTGTAAAGGCCCCTATAATCTCAAAACCCGGAGACTCCTCCAATGCGGGTGCCGTAGTTGCGGTTACGGTTGGAGTAGGAGTTGGGGTAGCAGTAGTATCAGCAGGTGTAGGTGAGGTTGGTTCGGCGGTAAGTGTTGGAGTAGGAGTTGGGGTAGGGGTGGTTGCTGGAGGCGCATAGTTCTCGTACCGCTTCATCAGAGGAGCGATATCTTCACTGAAGAGTCCGGCTTTATAGGGGGTGTTTCCTATTCCATTCCCGTCAATGTCCTCACCCGGGTAATCGCTCCAGTGGTTACCCAGTATGTTGGCGAACTGGAAACCGCGGTAGGTGTAGGGCTGGGGCTTAGAGGTGTTCCAGATGTTATCTGAATTGGAATATACGTTGTGGTTGTTTATGAAGTTATTCAAGTATATGTGGTTCCCGCTGGAGTTCTTCAGTGATACGCCTCTCACGCTGTTATATTGAATTGAATTCTCGGTGATCTTGTTGCTGGTGGATGAGTTGAGGTATATCCCGTAAGCATTATCGGTAATGAGGTTATCGGCTATAGTGTTGGAATCCGATAAGACCCTTAGTCCTGCTCCTTCCTGGGGATCTGAGTGATTGATCTTGAATCCCTGAACAAGCACTCCTTCAGCGGAGATGGTCACTGTGTCGCCTCTATTCTCTCCATCTATGACAGCCCTGCCGTCTGTATCCCAGCTGATAAGGTTGAGTTGTTTATTCAGTTCTATATGCTCTCTATAAACACCACTTTCAACCATTATAGTGCCTCCTTCGGTGGCATTGTCTATAGCCCACTGTATGTGGGAATAATCCCGGGGCACGTAAATTGTTGAAGCGGAAACGGAGTAATAACCCAGCAGACACACCAAACACATGCATAATAGAGTAAACACCCTGATTTTATCCACACCCATCATAGAGAGTATTCCACTTCCAGCTTTATAAACATTAATATGTTTAATTTTGAACACCATCAAAGTCGATAACCGACCGATAAGAACAGGTCCAGTACCGATTGAAAATTGACAGCAGTAGTTAAAAAAGAAAATAAAAAATGGTTTTAGCACTCTGGGTTGGTTATAGCCCCTGTGGGACAAACTTCTACGCAAGAGCAGCAATCATCACAGCTTTCAGGGTCAGTTATGTATGCTTTACCCTCGTCATCAAGGTCTATAATCTCCATGGGGCAAACAGAAACGCACTCAGCGTCTCCATCACATAGTTCCTGGTTAACTTCCGCTGGCATATTCTCACCTCCACTACGCCTTATGATTTTTACAAGATAATTAAGTTTTTAGGTTTGGAGTTTTAATAAACCTCGATTTATATACTTGGGCTCCTCAACCCACTGCAAAATCCAAAAATGGAGAAGCATTCAACTTGCAATTACCTTGAATTAATCCTGGGCCTGAACGAATATGTTTTTCAGATTCTTATCCGCTACCCAGTCGAAGACCACTTCCGTGGTGCTGCCGGGTTCCAGGTTCTCTATTCGTTCTCTGTGCATCTCGTAATCCTGGTTAAGGAATTTCTGTAGCTTTTCTTCATTCGTAGCTATTTCGGTGGTATAGTAGAATACAATGTCTTTACTCTCTATCTTATTCCCTCTGTTGGTTATTTTGGCATATATTTTCGTTTTCTCCCCTTCTCCAGGACAGGGATTGGAAAATTTGACGTCGGTAACTTCTAAACTCACGTTCATACCTCCTGAACGGTTCTTTGATAAATGATAATAAAAGATTTTGGATTCTATTCCGTATCCCATTGATCAAACAAACAATTTTCTTAAGTCCCATAAAAGCCTGGGGTTTTTTCTTATAAGTTCGGTAACGATCTTCTTGACGCTGAACTCTTCCAGATCGTAATCAGAGATGCTGTGGGCAAGCATGTCCAAATTTTTGTCATCCAGGTTTATGAGCTTTTGCTGGAGTGCTTTATTCCTATCGACGTTTTTCCCGAAATCGTTTTTCCATAAGTGATCATACTTTTGAAGCGTTTTTTTGGTGTAGTCTCCTCTCTCCACCGCTTCTGCAGCCACGTCACCTGCAAAAGAACCTCCGATCATGGCATTGATGATGCCTCCGCCTGTTATGGGGTCCGCATGTCTGGCAGCATCACCCACCAGCAAAACATTGTCCGCCACAGCAGTATCTATGCAGCCTTTAACGGGAACACCGCCAGCAACCACTTCAATGATCTCTCCACCACCAAATTTATTCTTCACCAGCTCATCCAGATACTCTTTGGCCGATTTTTCTGCCATTTTGGGTAGAACACCCAGACCAACGTTTGCAGTAGAATCGCCTTTGGGGAACAGCCAGGCATATCCCCCAGGTGCTATCTCTCTCCCAAACCAGAAGTAGCAGTAGGTGGGGTCAAAGTCTATATTGGTCATGAGATACTGGACGCACACCTCCAGCTCATCTCTTTTGAGTGTAGTGTCTATTCCTGCCCATTTTCCTGCTCTGCTTTCCACTCCGTCGGCGCCAATTATGATCTTTGCTTTCTCACTGAACTCCTCACCCATTTTGGTGAAAAAGACCTCTACATCATTCCCTTTTCTTTCCATACCGGTTGCGGTGGTCTTGACAATGACGTCTGCCCCCGCCTTAGAGGCGAGTCTGGCAAGATGCCTGTCGAATATCTTCCTCTCCAGAACGTAGCCCACTTCATTGCCTGCCATCTTCTCCGTCATGTTTATCTCCGTTCCGTCAGGAGAGATGACTTTCGCACCACCGACTTCTGCAGCGATCCACCTGTTTTCCACTTCAACCAGCTCTGAAATGGACTCTTTACTAACTCCTTCAGCACACCTTACCGGAGTACCTATCTCCTGCCTCTTCTCTACCAGTAGAACCTCTAAACCTTTTTCAGCAGCTACCCTAGCGGCAGCACTCCCTCCGGGTCCGGCACCTATTACGATCACATCGTAACTCATTACTTCGCCTCCACGCTAAGGGCGTTCATGGGACAGGTTTTAACGCAGGTTAAACACAAATTACATTCTTCCTCATCTATGACCAGAAATGTTTCTATTAGTTCATTAGCATTGAACTTGCAAACAGAGATGCATGCACCACAATAGGCACACTTATGCCTATTTATGACTATTCTCTCATTTTCTCTCTTCTTTTTGGCCATGTTCAATCTTAATGCGTAATTGATTTTAAGTTTTTCACTCTTCAGCCCTTTAGCCTTTAGGCAACTTTTAAATTCTATTCCACATTGTTGCATTTTGATGAGTGATAAAAGTGACAAAAAACTGATAATAAAAAGGAGCGGTTACCCATCTAAAGGTGAATTTGTAGTTGGTACCGTTACCAGGGTTCTTGATTTTGGTGCTTTCGTCTCATTAGATGAATATGAGAATAGGGAGGGTCTAGTCCACATAAGTGAAATCGCACCTGGCTGGATTAAAGATATAAGAGATCACGTCAAGAAAGGTCAAAAAGTGGTGTGCAAAGTTCTGGATACCAATCCCAAGAGAGGCCATATTGATCTGTCCATCAAGGACGTCAACGATAGACAGAGAAGGGAGAAAATGCTTCAGTGGAAGAATGAGGTTAAGGCGTTCAAATGGCTGGAGATCGCTGGCGAAAAAGTTGTTTTGAGTACTGATGAGCTGGTGGAAGTGGGAAAGAAGATCATGGAGAAATACGACTCCGTTTATGCTGCATTTGAGGATTGCGCTTTTGAGGGCAGTGAAAATCTCTCTTTCATTGGAGAGAATTTGTCCAAGGCGATGTATGAGGTTGCTCAGGAGAATATTAAACCGACTGTCGTCAAGATTCGGGGTTACTTTGACCTCAAATCCCCTGCACCGGACGGCATAGAGAAAATAAAGGAAGCATTAAATGAAGCTTACAAAGCTATCCCAGAAGACGACAAGCTGAAGATAGAATATATAGGGGCTCCCAAGTACAGAATTGCAATAGAATCATCCGATTATAAACAGGCTGAAAACGTGATGAAAAAAGCCGTAAACAACACCCTAAAATCCATAAAGAAATCAGGAGGGGAAGGAAACTTTATTAGGGAATCCACATGAAGTTGCGGATGAAGAAGTGTGGAGAATGCGGTAAGTACACGCTCAAAAGATCGTGTCCCGTATGCGGTGCGGAAACATTTATGCCCATCCCTCCTCGCTTCTCTCCTCAGGACCCTTATGGTAAATATAGGAGAAAACTCAGGAAGGAGAAAGGATTTTTCAGTACTAGGAGGTGATTATTGTGCTTCAAAAAGTGAATATAAATTATGTTAAGGATCCAGAAGGATTGGGGCTTAAAAACCCCATCCTAATCGAAGGCCTGCCCGGAATAGGTCATGTAGGAAAGCTGGTCGCCGATCATCTGGTAAAAGAGCTGGGAGCCGAAAAAGCGGTAGAGATATGCTCACATTATTTTCCACCTCAGGTGATGGTAGAGGAAGATGGAACAGTGAGAATGCCCATGAACGAGGTTTATATAATCAAATCAGATTCTGAGGCGCCTGACCTGGTGATCCTTGTAGGAGATTTTCAAAGCGTAAGCAGTGAAGGACATTTCGAGCTGGTCAACGCCTATCTCGAAATAGCCAAAAAGTTCAATACCTCCCGAATATATACGCTGGGAGGCTATGGACTGGGAAGGCTGGTTGAAGAGCCCTACGTTTTGGGTGCAGCCAGCAGCAAGGAACTGGTAGATGAGCTCTCCTCACACGGAGTGAGATTTGATAAAGGCGAGCCTGGCGGCGGAATAATTGGAGCGTCAGGCTTATTGTTGGGAGTAGCCCAAATGGAAGGTATAGAAGCAGCCTGTCTGATGGGAGTAACTTCGGGTTACATGGTTGACCCCAAGAGCGCCAAAGCCGTCCTCAACGTCCTTATGGATACACTCAAGCTCGAAGTGAGCATGGAAGCCCTGGAAGAAAGAGCTAAAGAAATGGAAAAAGTAGTCTCTCAAATAAAAGAGATGCAAGAGACTGCATCACAGCAGTGGAAGAGCGACGAAGACTTGAGATACTTTGGATAAATAATATCTTTGGATAAATAATAATCCCTCAATTCTATTTATTTTTGTGAACTATTTTAGATGTACTTAAGATCATCAGCCTGAGAACTTGAGAGTTGCTGATGCTGACATTGTTATAAAAATATCTGGACGGGTAGGAGCTTCTCCACTAAGGTTGGTGCTACATACTACCAGCCAGTAAGCTCCTTTTCCCATCTAATAAAAAAGAAAATTCTCAAAGAGGAGAAGGTTCGATAAAGTGGAAGGGTGGGGTTCCGGTATGTTATCCGAAGAGAGCCCCAAGACCTTCTGCTGCTTCTTCTTCAGCCTCTTCTTCCTCTTCTTCAGCCTCCTCTTCTTCCTTCTGTTCTTCTTCTGATGCTTGAGTTCCTGCTGGAGCGGCTGGAGCTGCTGCTGGAGCTATTGCGGCTTTGGAGATCGCCTCTTCAATATTAACATCTTCGAGGGCAGCGACCATTGCTTTTACCCTGGCATCGTCTACCTCTACTCCTGCAGCGTTCAGTACAGATTTTACGTTATCTTCACTTATATCCTTTCCAGCGGAATGCAACATCAAAGCAGCATATACGTATTCCATTATTACTACCTCCTTAAACGTTATCCGAAGAGAGCCCCAAGACCCTCTGCTGCATCTTCTTCTTTTTCTTCCTCTTCTTCCTCTTCTTCTTCCTTCTGTTCTTCGTCGGTTTTGGTTCCGGTTTCTTCTGTTCTTACCTGGGCACTTGAAATTTTCTCCTGCAACTCCTCATCCAGTGCTTCTGGAGGAAGGTAGGATGCGATTGAAAGCATCTCCTGGTGAGACTTCGAAATTATATCGTCCATTACGTCTTTTTCGTAGATTCCGGCATTTATGGCAAGGTTCCTGGCATCACTGAATGCTTTGGTGATCAATATCTCTGCTGTCTCTGGAACCACATAGGCGGAATTGACAGCGAGATTGAGAGCTTTGGTATAGGCTTCCTGGAAATCTTTATAGACCTGATCCAGATCGAGACTGAGCACATCTGGGGTAAACACTACACCATCCTGGTAAAGTGCCTTAACATCCAGTCCTATTCTGGAGGGCTTGATTTCCAGCAATTCGAGTCCACGGGCCACTTTGGAATCAACTACTTCGCCTTCTCTTATCAGTGTCGTAGTGTTCTTTATCACTACTTTCCCCTTCTCTATTGCAGCAGGCAAACCAGCGGACTGAAGCTCACCTATGATAGGGCCTGGGGGAAAAGAAGTTGGGCCTTTCTTGATCTCTACATCAATGGGAGATACCTGACCCGGTTTGAGAGGAGTGGGAACTTTTGCTTCCTCCAGCTTTTTGTATAGCTGGAACGGGTTGATCTCAGTTCCTATTATAGCGATCTGGTCACCGAGGTATTCTCTTAGTTGTGATACTCCGTTACTATTTGAATCCAGAGCCTTCTCAACGATAGAACTCTTTGTAACCTTGATAACGCCGATCTCCCTAAAACTCCTTCTAATCTCCTGCATCTGCTTTGCAGGAACATCCCTAAAACCCACTATACCAACTACCGGATATGTGGAGAAAATATTCTTCAATTCATCCAGTGTCTCTACTTTCCATTGTGGGATCTCATCTTTAACGGCTGCCATCATACCACCTTTATCGCTGGCCCCATCGTAGTTTTGACATACACGGACCTCAAGTGTTGAGCCGCATTGTCGTATTTGTCTTCAACTATCCTCACGACTTCCATAGCGTTTTCTGCGATACTATCGGGGTCCATTGTCTTGATACCTATTGGCGAATGAAATGTTGACCTGTCCTTGGTCCTGATCTTTATAGATTTCCTCAGTTTTTCGATCACGGGATTTGGATCCGAAAGCGGTTGAATCGGCTGGGGAATTTTTCCTCGGGGTGCAAGCACCGGCCCCAGTTTTTTACCTATCTGGGGCATCAGAGGTGCCTCCGCAATGAAGAAATGGTGATCTTTGGCAATCGCCTTCATTTTCTTCTTATCCCCGGCGAGGTCACCTATCTCATCTGGAGAGATTATGAGCACACCACTCTCTTGAGCTTTAAGAGCCGTGTCTCCTCCCGCAAATACGGCAACATTTCGGGGTCTCCCTAATCCATGGGGTAATGTTACAATAGAATCGATTCTGTTCTCGGGTTTCTTGAGATCCAGATTTCTCAGATTAACTGCAATCTCTACACTTTCCGTGAAATTTCTGTCTCTTGCTCCATTTATCGCTTCTGTTACAGCTTCTACAAATCTTCCTTTCTCAACGAGCATCTTCTATCACCGTAGTGCTGGCGGCTTTATGCCTCCTACAGCTTTTTTACTGTTCAACTCTATCAACATGAGTTCGCACAGTATTAAATTTGTTGCATCTGTTACGCATTTGGTATGGGTATTTTAAGTTAACGGTAACTGATTAAAACCATTAACAGGGATTGAATGCTCTAATCTACGGTTAATTAGCCTTTTTGTAGCATTATGGGGATGCACAGGTAGATCGATTAGAAGACACCTTCTACCAGTAAATAATGAACATCCTCCCGAATTATCCAAAACTTCAAAGTTCTGTATACTTTAGACTGGATCAACGGATTATTCAGTTGATAAGCACTTCCAGTAAATAAATAATAAATAATAATAAAAGTGGAAGATTAGCCTGTAACCTAACCCGGTAAACTGAGATATTCTTCTATGTTGAGGTATCCCATTTCTCTGAAGTATTTTTCTAGCAGGTAGTTGACCAGGTCGCTGATTATGATGTTCTTTTCTTTGAGTATGTCGTAGTATATGCTTTCTATCCAGACGGTCTTTTTTAGTCTGTTGGCTTTTCTGGTTGCTGTTAAGTAGAAGGTTAGGCTTATGTCGTCAGTTAGTTGGACTCCGGACCTTTTGGACACTCTTACACCTCTCTCCAACCGGCACTTTAACGTGCCTTGATATCTCATATGTTAGATGGGTTAAAAATAGTCTGACTTTCAGCATGCTAATCTGCACGCGTGGCATAAGGGTTGAGAGAACTCCAGATCAAAGGAGTACCTATCAATCCTACGAGAATTGAAAATATAAAAGGTAGAGCACTAAAATGACTGTAATCGATAATTTTAAGGTAATCGATTATTTTGATAAGCGCTGTGGTGAACATAAAGCTGATTATAATGAACGCTATGGAGAAAGAAACGGTAACGAATGTTCTCCATAACATCAATCTGCTCATTTTGTCCACCTAATTCATCTCCTATACTATGAAAAGTCCTTCTGAAAGAGGAGCTCGCTTCTGGGAAATGGAGCACATGATACTGGTGGGAGAGTTTAGTGGGAGAGGTGATCTAAGCTCCCTTGAGCTTACGAAGACATGAAGCTCATTAACTGCACTCAACCCTATATTACAGTAAGAAATGCACCTTAAATGGTTTCAGAAAAAGCATGCACATGGCGTGCTATTTTAAATACGAGTTATCCATAACATCAATAACATTAAAAACTTGAGAAACTCCAATAACGGTCAAGAATTCAGTTCTTCTTCAAAAGGGACTTATCCGGATTCTGATGGTTCTGATTCTTCTTTATTTTTATTGTCCAGATATTCTTCTATGTTGAGGTATCCCATTTCTCTGAAGTATTTTTCTAGCAGGTAGTTGACCAGGTCGCTGATTATGATGTTCTTTTCTTTGAGTATGTCGTAGTATATGCTTTCTATCCAGACGGTCTTTTTTAGTCTGTTGGCTTTTCTGGTTGCTGTTAAGTAGAAGGTTAGGCTTATGTCGTCAGTTAGTTGGACTCCGGACCTTTTGGACACTCTTACACCTCTCTCCAACCGGCAGCATTTTACATCCTCCAACCTACTCACATCTGTATAATGCTTAAATATCTTAACGGTTCGACATGCTATATTGCATGCTTATTTCTATTTAAATAGTCTATTATTTAAGACTAATCTTCATAATACCCTCATAATATATCAAATTCTGGAGGAAACACCTCTTCGTGTGTATCCACTGTTTCTCCTCACCCACCTCAAAATTGAGTTACAGGAAAAAATACCTGTTTAATAAGCGGCTTAATGGGTCAGAGTGTTCATGGTCTATCAGTCTCATCATAAAATGGTATACGCTGGCTGAAATATGGTAAAATATAAATTCTTTGGAGGTATAAAATATTGCATGCCGGTTGGAGGGTTTAAGGTTTGAAGGGCGAAAAAAAGGTGGTGGTGACAACACCACTGGCAGTAGACGTTCTTGAAGAGTTAAAATACAGGACAGGAGAGACCACAACCAAAAAAGCACTGGTTGAAGCAGTTAACCATTACCTCGAGTGCTCAAGATCTAGTGGGGACTTTGATCGCATCATATTAAGTCAAAGGAAGTAAATTAGGCCTTGAGGGAGTTGTTCAAGCAGGTTAGATCGTCAGTATTGGCCAGTTCGAAATACGAGTAGTTTATATAATCACAAGTAACTATACCTTCATTATAATGAGCATTTTTTCATAGCAATAATTTTAATTAGTAATAAACCAACTCCCATCATGGAACATACAAAGTTAATTGTACAACCTTTTCATGCCCAAATTCTGGGTCCTTATTCCAATCATTTAAAACTGACAGCTAAAAGCAACTACCCTGTCGATATTTGGGTCGTCCCATCCAAAAAGGATGCCGAGCTAATCATGGAAGGAGGTAACTTCAGGTACAATTCCAGCATGTCAAAACAAAGAGCAACAGAACACTCTATTTCAGGGCATGTATCCTCCGGAACTCAAGTGGTGTTCACCAACAGGAGCAACAACCCGGCAACCGTAGAAGTGTGGGTTGACAGCTAAGGCTAGGCAGTAAAAACGGTTAAGACACCTAAGTTAAACATTAATTTTAACAAACCTTTTAAGAGTTTTAAAATATAGAGATGAAAAATAAGAGGAATTAGGCGATCTCTATCTATACCTCTATTGTCCCCTCATTTATCTCTTTCTGAACCTGCTTGGGATCCTTACCGTCTATGGTCACTCCTATGGTGACACAGGTTCCCAGGACTTCCTTGACCGCAGATTTAAAATCATAACTGAGGAACTCTTCTTGCTTTATCTCTGCAATGTTCTTTATCTGGTCAATTGTTAGATCGCCTACCGGTTCGATTCCAGGGTTATGTGACCCCTTCTCTATTCCCAGCTCTCTCTTAACCAGGGCAGTAACTGGGGGGATTCCCACTTCGATATCAAACGATCTGTCATCCTGTACGATCAACTTAACCGGAACTTCCAGGCCAGCATAATCTTTTGTTGCCTTATTTATTTCATCTACGACTTGTTTAACATTTAATCCTAAAGGTCCTATCGCTGGCCCCAGTGGCGGTCCAGGTGAGGCTTTACCTCCAGGGACAAGAACTTCTACTGTTTGCATTAATTATCCCTCCTCTTCTTTTTTATCTACGACTCTAACGTGGTCAGCCTTAACGGTTACAGGGATGGGGACCACCGCCTCTATAAGCTCCACCGTTATCTCGTTCTTGGTCTCATCGACCCTCTTTACTACAGCTAATTCTCCTTTGAATGGTCCTGAACTTATCTCTACGGTGAAACCCTCTTTTATTTGCTCTGCAGCTTTCTTGGGAGCCAGAAAGTGCTCTACTTCAGTGAATCCGGTCTCTCCTCTGACTATTCCCTTGATGTGGGGCAAACCCTTGATGGCCTTCAAGGTGTCCTCCATCGTCTCGGTCTCCACTATGATGTAACCCCTCAGCTCTTTTGGAGCCAGTATGGAGTAAACATTAAGCTGATACTTTTTGACGGCCATCTCCATCAAATTGGCCACAACTCTTTCCTGGTTTGCTGTTGTCTTTAGGGCGAAATACTTGGTCATATTAATGCCTCAGGTAATATACTCATAAAAAGGAAGACAATAAAGCCGATAAAACCAATTACGACCATCACACCCAGAGCTACTTTGGTAGTAGTTATAAATTCTTCCCTATCCGGTTTCCTGGTCATCTTAAGTAACTTAATGTATTCCCTGACTTTTGACTCTATGTTATACATATCTTTACTGGGTTTCTGTTAGGGTATTTAAATTTTAAAGTCAGTATTTAGCAAGTCATTTGAGCATCTATCTCACAAAGTCAATACCGTGCCTTTTGGATACAGACCCTCCGGAGGTCTTGCCCAGGATTTGGGGCGATTTCACTCCCGTGACTATGAGCATGGTCCGCATGGTGTTCTCGATTTCGGGATCGACCATAGCACCCCATATGATCCTCGCATCGGGATCGACCTTGCCGTAGATCTCTTCAACGATACTCTCTGCTTCTTCAATGGTCATGTCAGGTCCACCGGTGACATTGACCAGCGCCGCTTTGGCTCCAGAGATATCTACTTCAAGTAGTGGGCTCTTCAGAGCTTTTCTAATTGATTCTCTGGCTTTGTCTTCTCCATCAGCCTCTCCAAGACCTATCATGGCCACACCACCTTTTTCCATAATGGTGCGGATGTCGGCAAAGTCCAGGTTGATCAAAGCCGGCTTGGTTATCAGCTCAGTGATGCCCTTAACGGCCCTCATCAGTATCTCGTCCGAGACCTTGAAGGCCAGCTGCATGGGGTAGTTGGGAACGACTTCCAGAAGCCTGTCGTTGGGGATAACGATCACCGTATCCGAAACTTCTCTCAATCTCTCCAGCCCTGCCTCAGCATTTCCCATTCTCACCGAACCCTCGGCGGAGAAGGGAACCGATACTACCGAAATAGTCAGGCAGCCAGCTTCCTGTGCAGCTTCAGCTACGATGGGGGCACCGCCAGTTCCGGTACCTCCTCCCAATCCGCAGGTGACGAAGACAAGGTCTGCACCCTCTACAAGCTCTCTGATCTCGTCATCATTCTCTTTGGCAGCCTCTTCTCCTACCTGGGGAAGACTACCAGCTCCAAGACCTCTGGTCCTTCTTTTTCCGCATAGCAGCCTCTTGTGGGCTTTAGTATAGTAAAGGTGCTGAACATCGGTATTTAGCGCTATAAGCTCTGCACCATCAATACCTTCTTCGAACATTCTTGAGATAGTATTACAACCGCCTCCTCCGATACCAATCGCTCTTATCTCAGTTTTGAGTTCATGAAGTGTTTGAACGATTTCGTCTTCAACAGATTCTGGGGGCCGCTTATCTACACCCTCTTTTTTCTCAGCCTCCGCTCTATCCAGAGCCTCCTCTACAATTGATCTCATAATTAAAACCTCTAACCCTCAAATTCTTTAATCGAGTTGATTAATTCTCCCTACCCAGATTCCTTACGAAATAGTATATAAACCTTTTTTTCCAACCATATTCTAATGAATATCAGTGGCAAACTCTTCTACCAGGGTAGGATAGTAGAAGCAGGTCTGGAAATAGACAACGGGATTATAAAAAAAGTTGGGAAAGAAATAAAGGGTAACGAGGTTAGAGGCATTATCTTGCCAGCAGCAATTGATGCCCACGTCCATTTCAGGGATTTTGAAGAAAGACATAAAGAAACAATTGAGAGCGGCTCATTATCCGCATTGCACGGTGGGGTTTCACTTGTAGTTGACCAGCCCAATACGATGCCCAGAGTGGAAACTGAGGGCGTATATTCGGAGAGAATGGAAAGAGCCAGAAAAAAATCGTATGTTAGTTATGCTCTCAACCTGGGACTGACAAGGAACAACATCTCTCGGGTAGGTAAAGTAATTGGCGAGATCGAGGAAAAATACCGGATCCCTGCCATTGGAGAGGTTTTCACTCAGAATTCGGACCCCAATCTTCAAATCGATTATCAGACCATTAAAGAGGCCAGCAAACACGGAAAAACCGTCACAGTACATGCAGAAGATCCTTCCTTCATAGAAGAGGGGGAAGGGCCGAACTTCAATTTAAGACCTCCAGAAGCAGAAACCGCTGCTGTTAGAGAATGCCTTAAGTTGGGCAAGTACCACTTTTGCCATATATCTACCGCAGGATCAATGAAAATGATAAAGAACTCCTCATCCACATTTGAAGTAACTCCCCACCACCTCCTGCTCTCGAACGGTGAGTGGGATAGATTGGGTGATCTCATCAATGTGAACCCTCCATTAAGAAGATCGTCGGAAGTTAAAGCACTTCTGGACAATTTGGAGTTCGCAGATATTATCGCCTCCGACCACGCTCCTCACACTGTGGAGGAAAAGAGAGGAGGGGCACCTGGATTTCCGGGAGTCGAGACCATGTACCCTCTATTGATGTCGATGGTAGCAAAAGACAAGATCGGCCTCAAGACTGTGATGGAAAGAATAGCTCGAAAACCTGCAGAATTGTTCGGGTTCAACGGTTATGGGGAAATCAAGGAAGGTAATTATGCTGATCTCGCCGTCTTCGACCTTTCAGAAAAGAAGAGGATAAAGGGCGAAGACCTGCACACCAATTCCATGTGGACACCTTACGAGGGGATGGAAGCAGTATTCCCTCATAAAGTGTACATCAGGGGAGAAGAAGCAATAGATAAGGGTGAGGCAGTAGTCGAACCCGGTTTCGGTATGAAGGATGCCAATTAAGAGCAGTTATAAAATTTGGGCTATTTTGCCTCTTTTATGAGGACATAAGAAAATATAATTTAATGTTACCTGTTGTTAATAAAGAGAACATATTTAATAACAAAATATTTATATATCTTTTTGAAAACTATTTAACGGTGATTGTATGAAGATCAGTAAAGTCAGGAAGGTAGTAAAGGGAACCTGCAAGTGCAAGAGTTCCTGTTAATTTTCTTATTTTTTCTGTGGTGATATTTATGGGCGATGGAAGCAGTGGCAGTGTGGATTATGTTAAGTTGATTTGCAGTTGTTGTGATTTTTATAAGGAAAGCGATGAAGATCTAGAATGTGGAGCATTCAAGATATTAAGATATTTTATCCAGAACGGTAAGATTTCTTTAGAAGAAGTTTATAGTGCAAAGAATGAAGTATGTGAACCTCAAGAGTAGGGTATTCCTCCGCAACTATGAACAAAAGATGGTGTATAATGCCCCTCAAGACGAGCTTTACCAAGTTGACGAGGAGGCATTCAACCTTTTCCTGGAATGCAACGGCACCAGAACGCTTGGAGAGTTAAAGGACAAGTATGGGGAAGCTGTTGACTACCTTCTATCCGAGGGATTGATAGAGGAAAGCCAGGAGAGAGTTAATATTGAAGTCCCTAAATCACCCTACCCTTCGCTCCGCTACATTTTGATCCACATCACCAGCAAATGCAATCTGCAGTGCCAGCACTGTTACGTGGACAAAATTGGGACCCATATGGACTTGAACACCTTTAAAGAAATTATGGGCCAGTTCTATGCCCTTGGCGGGCTTAAAGTGATGTTATCCGGTGGTGAACCCCTCATACACCCCAGAATTGAAGATATTCTGAAGACGGCAGCAGGTTACGGCCTGAGAGTAGAGCTTCTGACCAACGGAGCCATGGTAAACCGGAGATATGCGGAGCTGATCAGAGAATACGTGGACGATGTCCAGATCAGCATAGACGGTATAAAAGGACATGACCTTCTGAGAGGAGAAGGAAGCCTTGAGAAGACCCTTGGGGGTATAGAACACCTGGATGGAGTGGATATTACCGTGGCCACAATGATAACCAAATACAATATCGACGAGTTCGACGAGCTGGAATCACTGGTCTCTAAAGTAGCTCAGAGATGGCTTCTGGACTTCCCGTGCACTGAACAGGATATTTTACCACCATTTGAGGAAGCAGCCCGAATAATGTCCAATTACGGCTTTGGGAAGGAGAGTTATGAGGGTCTGCCCGACAAGACCTGTGGTGCTCACTTATGTGCAGTGACGCCGGAAGGGAACATCTCCAGATGCGGATTCTACGAAGATAAGCCTGTGGGCTCCATAGAGGATGGGCTGAGGGAATGCTGGGAAAGGATTTGCGGCAAGCACCTGTGGGATATAGAAGAGCTGGAATGCGAATGCGACAAAATTGTTGAATGCAAAGGAGGATGCAGATACAGGGCAGAGTTCTTTGGCCACGGCCGACTGGGTAAAGACCCCCTGATGTGCCACCTTTTTGGTGTGGAATAGGTAGGTAAATGTGGTTAGAGAAGGCTCAATTCTATTGAAAATACCGTACAACATCGATGGAAAATCTTTTTTAAAATAGTGTCTCTGTGGTCAGCAGGTGGACATATGGCAGATGGACATATGAGATGGCTATTGGTTGCAATAATAACTGTGACTGCTATTTTATCTACTGGATGCGCTCAGGAGCAAATCGGTGGAGAGGAACTGAAGGAACAAATGAACTCCAGTCTGGAAGAGATCGACTCCTACAAATTCGATATGAAAGCTGAAAGCAAAACAGAGCTAACCAAATACGGGAAACGAGCTGGTCTGGAGTCTATAACCACAGGAAAAGGCTTGGTGGACAGAGAAAGCAAGAACATGAAGCTGGAGATGACAACTACTATGGGCGTGTCGGGTAGGAGTTCTACGGTTGGTAGCAGGGCAAAGATGTATTGTTTGAACGATTCGCTTTATATGAAGACGTCCATCGGTATCTCGGAAGTGCCATCGAACTGGTTGAAGATGGAGATGAGTGAAGAAAGATGGAGCGCTCAGAACCAGCTCAATGAGTACTTTGTATTGCTCAATAGGTCAGAGCTAAAAGTGCTGGGAAGTGAAAAAGTGAACGGCACTGAATGTTACGCTGTCAAAGTTGTGCCCCATAATGGAACACTGTGGGAGATGATGGTCAATGAGCCGGCCATGAGCAAACAAATGCAGGAGATAAACCGTAACGAAGTAGAAATAAAGAATGCTTCGGCGAAATTCTGGGTAGCTAAAGACACTAATTTCCCCATGAGGACCGAAACCACCATGGAGCTAAAAATGGATTCCGGGGCATTGAACATGTCGACGCAGGAAGATTTAACTGTTACACTGGATCTGGCGGTGGAGGTCAACTACTACAGCTACAATGAACCCGTAAGTATCTCCTTACCTCAAGAGGCCAAAGATGCAGTGAGCGCTCCCCAAAAATTAAACCAGCTGGGCTAAAGCAAAATAAGAAATAAAGATATTTCAAGCAATAAATTAATAGCGGTATTCTCCTTTTAATTATTCCAAGTCGGTGATTATTTGTTTGCCCACGATGTCGTAGTAGTTCTCTCTGTCCCTTATGACGTACCAATTATCTCCATCGACCAGTACCTCTGGACACCTCATCCTCCCGTTGTACTGACTGCTCATGGCGAATCCGTAAGCCCCTGAATCGTATACAGCTATAAGGTCACCCTTCTCCAGTCTGGGCAGTCTTCTGTCTTCGGCAATGACGTCTCCGCTCTCGCATATGGGTCCTACGATGGTGTAAGTGTCTTCATCCGGGATGTCCATTTTGTTTGCCACCGATACCCGATGATGGGAGTCGTACATCACGGGCCTTATCAAGAGATTGAAGCCCGCATCCACGGATGCGAAGTTCTTGTAGGCTCTCTTAACGGAATTCACTCCGGTCAGCAGTATGGTGGTATCACCTATGATGCTTCTCCCCGGCTCCAGCCATAATTGCGGGTTCGAATTCAAATCGGCTACTCTGTGGTTGAACACCGGCATGAGCTTTTCTGCCAGGTCCGATGGAGAAGGCACTCCGGTGGCTTCGTAATCTATGCCCAGTCCACCCCCCATATCCAGGAACTCCACATTGACTCCCAGGGCCTCTATCCGGGCAGCGACATCGAACAATCTGTTCAAAGCCTCCACGAAGGGCTCTAACTCAGTGATCTGGCTACCTATGTGGCAGTGAATACCTACAGGAGTCACGTTGGTTAGCTCTACAGCTTCTTTGTAGGCGTCCATCACCTGCTCCCACGGGATGCCGAACTTCGACTTCTTCAAACCGGTGGCGATCTTGGGGTGGGTGTCAGGAGATATATCGGGGTTGATGCGGAAAGCAATCTTTACGTCTTTTCCCTGCTGTTGAGCTATAGCTGAGATGGTGTGGAGCTCATCAAAGCTGTCCACACTGAACTTGACTCCAGCCTTGACCCCGTACTGTATATCCTGGTCTGTCTTGGAGTTCCCATTAAAAAGGATCTCTTCAGGCTTAAAACCCGCCAGCAGAGCCACGTAAAGCTCTCCACCGCTGAAGACATCTGCACCACATCTCCTGGAGATCACTTTCATAAGGGAGATATTGTTGTTCGCCTTGACCGCATATAGTATTTTGGCCTGAGGGAACGCCCCCTGGTAGCTGTGGATGTTCTTTTCCAGCTTTTCCTTAGAAGTGACGTAGACCGGCGTACCGATTTTTGCGATTTCTTCAACACTTACCCCTTCTACGTGAAGCTTACCATCAATTTGAGTGAACATCTTGACACCAATTTCAGAAAACCGAATGTTTATTTAAGTCTAGCGTTAAGCCGTTCAGAAAATATAATATACGAACCAGCAAACCCCATAAATCATGGAGCAGGAATACCTGGATATCACCTATCTTTCTGAGAATGGCTTTGAGAGAAAGAGATGTCCTGAGTGCGGGAAATATTACTGGACTGTGGGAGGGCACGAGATATGCACTGACCCTCCCTGCGGTAGTTACACCTTCATCGGCAACCCTCTTTTCAACCAGAAGTTCGACATCAACGAAATGAGAGAAAAATTCTTATCTTTTTTTGAAAAGAGAGACCACCTAAGGATTGAGCGTTATCCCGTGGTGGCGAGATGGAGGGATGATATATACCTCACCATCGCTTCTATAGCTGACTTTCAGCCCTTTGTCACTTCCGGGATAGTCCCTCCTCCAGCTAACCCCCTTACCATCTCTCAGCCATGCATCAGAATGGATGACCTCGACTCAGTGGGTAGGACCGGGAGGCATCTCACTATTTTTGAAATGATGGCCCATCACGCTTTTAATTCTTCTCAAAGAGAAATATACTGGAAGAACAAGACCGTAGCCCTGTGCACCGAGCTGTTGAATGAGCTGGGGGTATCCACTAAAGACATCATCTATAAGGAAGAGCCCTGGGCAGGAGGAGGTAACGCCGGACCCTGTCTGGAAGCCATTGTGGGCGGGCTGGAGCTGTCCACTCTGGTCTTCATGAACATGATAGCCGACTCTCAGGGAGACATAGAGATCAAGGGCGAGAGATACAGGAAGATGGACAACTACATCGTGGATACCGGCTATGGTCTGGAGAGGTTCGTGTGGGCCAGTCAGGGAACACCCACAGTCTATGACGCCATATTTCCCCAGGTTCTGGACCAGATACTGTCCAACAGCAACATAGAGTTCGATGTAAACGATGATAAGGTAAAGCAGATAATCGGCGAAAGCTCCAAGATCGCGGGTGTTATGGGAGAGCTGAGGGGCAAAGCCCTACAGGATTTGAGGTACAATGTGGCTCAAAAGGTTGGATTGGACCTCACTGAAATCGAGGAAGTTGTCCTCCCCTTGGAGAAGGTGTATGCATTAGCAGACCATACCAGAACGATCCTATTTATGCTGGGCGATGGCCTGATACCTTCTAACGCCGGGGGAGGTTATCTGGCGAGACTGATGATCAGGAGGGCGCTTAGACTGGCTGAAGAGCTGGAGTTCAACGGCAAGCTCTACGACCTGGTGGATACCCACCGCAAGATATGTGGTATGGATTTTGAGACCCCAGAGACCACCATCGAGGAGATACTGGATCTGGAGCAGGACAGATACAGGTCAACCCTCATCAAGGGAACCTCCATGATCAAAAGGACCCTCTCCAAGAAGAAAAAGATAGAGAAAGAGGATTTTATCGAGTTCTACGACTCACACGGGATTCCGGCTGAAGTGGCCATGAAGATAGCTGAAGAGAAAGGAGTTGAAGTGGAATACCCGGAGGACTTTTACTCCCAGCTGGCATCAAAGCATGTTCAGGCCGATGAGAAATCGGAAGAGAAAGAAGTCCACGTTGAGGGAACCTATCCTCCAACCGAGAAACTGTATTACGATTCCAGTGTACTGGAATTTGAGGCAAAGGTGGTGGGAAGAGAGAACGGCAAATTATTCCTGGATAAGACGGCTTTTTATCCCGAAAGCGGGGGACAGGATAACGACACCGGTTATCTGGTATTTAATGGAAAGGAAGTTCCCGTAGCGGATGTCTTGGAAGAGAATGGAGTGGTCGTTCACCGCATAAAAGATGAGATGGACAAAGAATTAGAAGAGGGAGCACATGTAAGAGGTGTGGTGGACAAAAGAAGAAGATTGAGGCACATGCGCCACCACTCGGCAACTCACATTCTGCTTTATGCTCTTCAACAGGTGCTGGGTAAACACTTATGGCAGAGTGGAGCCCGCAAGGAATGGGATAGGGCGAGGCTTGACGTCACCCACTATCAGCGACCTGACGAGGAGCAGATAAGGAAGATAGAGCTTCTGGCCAACAGAGAGGTAATGGCCAACAAGCCAGTAACCTGGGACTGGATGGACAGGCTGAAGGCCGAAGAGGAATATGGGTTCAGGCTCTACCAGGGTGGTGTTCCTGCAGGAGAGAAGATAAGGGTCATGAGAGTAGGTGATGACGTGCAGGCCTGTGGAGGGACTCACGTTCACTATACAGGAGATATTGGAGTGATCAAAATCCTCAGGGTTGACTCCATTCAGGATGGGGTTATAAGGTTCGAATATGCGGCAGGAGAAGCTGCTCTCGAGCACATTGCCTACGAAGAGGACTTGCTGAAAGAAGCAAGTGGTGTGTTGAGAGTAGAACCGTCTCAGTTACCCAAGACGGCATCCAGATTTTTCGAAGAGTGGAAGGAGCAGAAAAAAGAGATAGAAAGGCTAACTGAGGAGATGGCCAACTCCAAAGCTCGATTGCTGGCAGAAGAAGCCGAAACCCACAACTCCGTCAAAGTAGTTGCTCAGGTCTTCGAGGATGCAGAAATGCAGGAGCTGGTAAAGGTGGGCAGAAAGCTTGCAGAACAGAGTTATGTGGGCGTCCTGGCCACCACCAGAAATGGAGTTAAAGTGGTCACCTTCAGCGGATTGAAGGAAGTGGATTCCAGGGACATGATAAAGGAAGTGGGCAGGCACATCAAGGGCAGTGGAGGAGGCAAACCCGACCTCGCTCAGGGAGCAGGACAGATCCCTCCAACCAGAGACCAGTTAATGGAGATCGTTTTTGGGTTTTTAGGCGGCAAAAGAGAGTCTTCATGAAAGTTGAAACATACAGACTCGCTGATATTCCTCTAGTAAAGCAGGGAGATGATATTGCATCCATTATCGCCTCCGGCTTCAAGCTGGAAGATAATGATATTCTTGTGTTGTGTTCCACCATCGTATCCAAGTCAGAAGGAAGATTAAGGGAACTGGATAGCTATAACACCGGTGATAAGGCAAAAGAGCTCTCTGAAAAATTTGAGTGCAGCCCTGAGTTCATTCAGGCTGTTCTGGAAGAGAGCGAAGACATCCTCATCGAATTCCCTATCCTGCTGGTCAAGGCAAAATTCGGGAACATCTGCATTAACGCGGGCGTGGATAAGTCCAATGTAGAAAAAGGGCGGGTAATCCTACCACCTGAAGACCCCGACAGGAGCGCCAGAACCTTAAAAAAGAGAGTGAAGGAGATAACCGGCAAAGACGTGGGGGTTATTATTACGGACACCAACGGAAGATGCTTCAGGAAAGGAGTCACTGGATTCGCCATAGGAGTGTCCAGTGTTACAATTTTTAGAAACTTCGTGGGCAAAAAGGATCTCTTCGGAAATCCTCTGGAAAAGACCATCGAGTGTGTTGCCGACGAGATAGCGGCATTCGCCAACCTCCTGATGGGAGAAGGAGACGAAGGAACTCCAGCAGTGGTCTTTAGGGGGCTGGATTTCATGGGAGATGGTGATGCTGAAGAGATATACAGGAATAAGGAAGAGGATATTATAAGGAAATACCTCCAAAGCACCTCAAATAAGCCATGAACGATCATGAGATCCTGGTGGTGGGAACCAACGTAAGGAATGTGGCCCAATCCGCCAGAAAAGCCGGTTATAATGTTTACGCTCTCACTTCTTATGACGACGAGGACCTCAAACTGTACGCCGGAGTGGAGAAGCTTCCTGAGGACAGAAAGAGAGTAAAGGAGAGGATTGAGCAGATAGCAGAGTCAAGAAATGCTAAAGTCGTTCTATCCACCGGCTATGAAGACCTCAATATAGAGGAGGAACTGGTGCTGGGGCATCCCCCTACAGAATCTGAAAGGGTCAAGGATAAACTGAAGTTCTACAGGACCCTTGAGAGAGCAGGCATACCATATCCCCAATTAGTTGAATTTGACGAACTACCTGAGGGATTTGATGTTATCTGTAAACCCAGGATGGGGGGAGGAGGTGAGAAGGTTTTTGTGGCAAATCCAGTCTCACTCAATTCTATTGAAATTCTTGATGAGAATTATATTTGCCAGCGTTATGTGGAGGGTCCTGTATGCTCGGTCTCCATCATGGCGGGGAGGGACATAACTGCTGTCGCCGTGAATGAAATTCTTGTGGGCTGGAAGGAGATGAATGCCTCAGGTTTCACCTATTCGGGTAACGTGACCCCTCTATCCCTGAAATCAACTAGTACTGGTGTTAAAGAACTGGTTAGGACGGCGATTGAGACCGTTGAGCTGTTCGATCTACGGGGTTCGGTGGGGGTAGACCTTATCGCAGGTGATAAACCCTATGTGCTGGAAATCAATCCCCGATTCCAGGCATCGCTGGACAGTATAGAATGGAGCCACGATATCAACCTGTTCAAACTGCATGTGGACAGCGTGGAGGGAAGGAAGGTGGAAGCTCCCAAGGCAAGAAGGTCTGCCTCCAGAACGGTCCTTTTCGCCGACAGGGATACTGAAATCGATAAATGCGTGACAGGAAACCCTTTTTTTGCAGACATCCCTTCCATATGCGTTTATAGAGCGGGAGACCCTCTGGTATCCATACTGTGTTCCGGCAGCTCCAGAGAAGATTTGCTGGATAAAACTGTTCACAGGAAGCACATATTTATCCACCAGACAATAGAAGATAATTAAAATAAATATTTATTATTAATATTAACGAATTCAAAACCTATAAATGCAAATCTGACTATAATATTTGTTGTGCAGGATAAAGAGGATAAGATACTGGATTCCGGTACCAGGAAGGAAATCCTGAGCAACCTTAGGGGCAGAAATAAAACACTTTCTGAACTGTCAAGAGAGGTTGGAGTATCAAAGCCCGCTGTCCTGAAGCACCTTTACCTCTTATCAAGCTCACACGTAGTTGAGAGGGTTAAGAACGGTAACAGGTTCGTCTACTACCGGATAACTGAGAAGGGCAGGAGGGTGACCGACTTAATGGTCTCCATATTTGCTGCAGTCTTAGGCTCTTTCGCCGTTCACAGGTTCCTGACCCCCGAGCCGATGATGTTTGAAGTTGCCAGAGAAGGAGCAGGTGATGCTGAGAAAGCGCCTGTGGAACCCAGTATACAGGAAGTGACCACTCCAGAACCCGGATTGGGCGATTATATCCCCTGGGATGTGCTGCAGATGGAGGTCATAGCCACCTTTATCCTGGTGTTCGTGGCGGTCTTCTTCATACTTAGACTGGTAAGAAAATAGACTTTAGGACTAATAGAATAGTAAAACCCAATTACCGCTCTATTAGTCTTAATGTATAAGCTACTAATTAACTCAAAACCGACTCATTTTTTCACTGGTTAACGGGATGCTAATCTGTTCTTTTCACTTTTGTGAGCTTGTATTCTCCTTTGTACTTCTGGTAGGCCAATCCGAACCAGTAGGTCAGCCCGCTTACGACCAGTACGGTCCCCATAGAGTGGTTGAGTAAGACCGCTGCGGCGACTCCCAGAACTATGAGGGATTTGCAGACCGTTGCTATTTTACTGGCACTCCATTCTTCAGAATTCCCTTTCATTGAACAACCTCGTGAACCATTTTATTTATATCATATGAAGAGATATTTAAAACTGTCCGACTTTTAGCCTGAATTTTCTTATTCCGGCTTGAAGATAATACACTGCCCTTGTTGCCACCATTTCAACGACTGCAAATTTTCATCTGGCATGGGGTGGGGGTATGAATTGAACGGAAAATATTATTATGTCTATTGTAAAGAGGCAAGAAGCATGAGGATTACTCCATGGGAAGTCGAGGGAACGGTTGATTACGACAGGCTTATCACTGAGTTCGGCATGCAGTCTTTTTCGGGAATTGTTGATGAGCTGCCGGGAGCCGACTGGTTGATCAGTCGCAACATCATTTTTGGTCACAGAGACTATGATAGGATCGTGGACGCAGTAAAGAATGACAGGCCCTGGGCAGTGATGTCGGGTTTCATGCCCTCCGGCATGCCTCATTTCGGTCACAAGATGACCATGGACGAGATCATCATCCATCAGAGGATGGGTGGAACCGCTTTTGTGGCCATAGCGGATATGGAGTCCCACGTGGTGAGGAACTACTCCTGGGAAGAAGTGAAGAGGTATGGACTGGAGTATATCAAGAGCATAATCGCTCTGGGATTGAAGAAGGATGCCGTGATCTATTACCAATCCGCCAGCGATACTGTAAAAGACCTCGCATTCGAGCTGTCGGCAGAAGTGAACTGGAGCGAGCTCAAGGCTATTTATGGATTCACTCCTGAGACCACTCTGGCAAAGATGCAGGTCACCGCTGTTCAGGCGGCAGATATATTGCAGCCCCAATTAAAGGAGTTCGATGGACCCAAGCCCGTGGTGATCCCTGTGGGCGCTGACCAGGACCCCCACATCAGGCTGACCAGAGACCTGGCTGCGAGGATCAACACCTTTGCCCTGGAGGAGCTGGAGAACGGGATACGGATAAGGAGCAGAAAAGGCTCAGAATATCTGGAAAGATTATCCAAAAAGCTCGATTTTGATTGTGTGGTCTACGAGGAGCATATCGACGCCTATGGAGATAAAAAAGAAATAGAGGAAGAGGTCAGGAGATTAGAACTTGAATTTGGCGGATATGCTTTCATCCCCCCATCTTCAACCTATCACCGATTCATTACCGGATTGACAGGAGGGAAAATGAGCTCCTCCAAACCCGACAGCTACATCTCTCTTTTGGACACTCCAAAGGAGGCCAGCAAGAAGGTCATGAAGGCAATTACAGGTGGTAGAGGCAATGCTGACGAGCAAAGGGAGCTGGGTGGAGAGCCGGAGAAATGCTCGGTATTCGAGCAATACGTGATCCATCTTATCAAGGATGACAAAGAGCTGGGAGAGCTAAGGGATAAATGCAGGAGTGGTGAAATGCTGTGTGGACACTGCAAGAAATACGCTGCCCAGTTGGTATCCGAATTCTTGAAAGACCATCAGGAGAAGATGGACGAAGCCGAATCCAAACTGGATGAATACCACATAATACGCCGGTAAGTTTTAGCTAAAATTCATGGGTGGTCCCCGTCTGTTCTGTTATCCGCATTCCGGGGAGCCTTTCCTCCAGCGCCTGTTTGAATTCACTGGACCGTAAGGTGCTGACAAATTGCTTTACGCCTTCTTTATTCACTCTGTCTTTTCTGATCACGAAATCGTACTCCTCATCCCTAAGCGGTATAAAATCGAGCCCGTATCTATCCGCTACGGTCTTGATACCCATTCCTACATCCGCTTTATCCATGAGGACGCCGGTGGCTACTGCTGTATGTGATTTTGCTTCCATGCTGTAACCCTCTATTCTTTTGGTCATGTCATCAAAATCAATCCCTTTGCTGTCAGCAATATCTTTGAGGTACATGTCCAGGAGCACTCTTGTTCCCGAGCCCGGGTTCCTGTTCATAATGCTTACATCCTCTCTCAAAATGTCTTCGATGCTCTCTATACCTTTGGGATTTCCTTTCTTCACTATGAGGCCCTGTTCTCTGGCATATCCCTTAATCAGTAGAACGTTTTGCAACCTGAATCTGGAGATAAATGGGATGTTGTACTCTCCCGTTTCGTCGTCCAGGAGGTGTGTTCCGGCTATATCCGCTTCCCCTCTCCTCACGGCCACAAGACCTCCAGAAGAGCCTACATTGATGACCTTCACTACCCAAGGGTGCTCTCTGCGCATCAGCTCCAGCAGCACGTCGATCCCTACACAATGGCTCCCGATTATCAACAGGTCAGCAGGCCTCAGGGTGCTGAAAAGCTTGACATTGGTGTATTCTCCTTCTTCCAGGAAGACGGTATCGTCAGGTATTTCAATAAAACCATCAGCCTCCACCAATTTGGATACCGCAGCAGAGTAATTGCCGGTGACGGGGTAGATGCTCTCTCCTACCATATTCACCGGGAGGAACTCTCTTCTACCCGAAGAAGAGAAGATCTTGTGACTGATCTTCGCCCTATGCGTTCTCCCCTCTTCCTGCATGCCAGCCATTTTTCTTATGAGTTCGGCCACGAATATCTCGAATATCATCATTGCGGATACCGGGTACCCTGGAAGCCCGAAGACCGGTTTGCCATCTATTTCGGCTATTATGGTGGGTTTACCCGGCTTTACAGCAATACCGTGAACAAGTACCTTACCCTCTTCATCTATAATGCGGTGCATGAGGTCCCCCACACCAGCGGAGGTGCCTCCTGAAGCCAGAACCATATCAGCAGCCTTCAAACCCTCCTTTATCTTGGCCTTTATCTTGTCATAGTCGTCTTCAGCGATACCCAGATAAAGGGGCTCGCCACCGTTTTCCCTGACAGCAGAGCATATGGCAGGTGAATTAACATCATAAATCTTCCCGTGGCCCAACTCCTTTCCGGGCTCAACAACTTCATTCCCGGTGGATATAACCGCCACGACCGGCCTCTTACTCACTCGTGTCTCTTTTATACCCACTGCACTCAAAATGGCTACATCCCTGGCAGTTATGGTCGAATCCTTTCTCAGGATAAGCTCTCCTGCCATTATGTCACTGCCTGCAGCAATTATATTCTCTCCGGGCGCTACTGGACGGTAAACGAGGATGGAGTCATCCTCCATGCTGGTGTACTCCACCATTACCACTGCATTGCATCCTCGGGGAATAACAGCCCCTGTGGAGATCTCTATAGCTTCTCCCTTACCAACCTCCGCGGTGGGGATGTCGCCGGGCTCTATCCTACCCGCAACTCTCAGTGAGCCGGGGTTCTCTTCATCCACCTTGAATGTATCTTCTGCTTTGACGGCGTAACCATCCATGGTGGACCTGTCAAAGGGAGGCATGTCCCGGGGCGCATGAACATCTTCAAAAGCAGTTCTACCGCAGGCATTAAATATGTCCACGGTCTCAGCTCCCTTATCCACAGAAAGCTCATCAACAACTTTCTTTGCCTCTTCTACTGAGATCAGCTCCCTGAATATCTTACGCTTCATAAGAACACCCAATATTCCTTAAAAGAAGGACCTCTACTTCTTCGTCCTTCTCCACACCTTCACTATCCTCAGGAATAATAGCGAACCCATGTGCTTTGACCATGGACGACAATATCCCAGAACCAGAGGTCCTGATGGGATGAGCTACATATCCGTCCTCCGATTTGTGGATGGTCACCCGGGTGAATGTCCTCACCCCCTCTCTGGAAGGTATTCTCCTCCCGACCTTTGCTTTAACGTATTTCCTCTCCCATATGCACGCATCCAGCATTTTCTCCAGGATGGAGGGAACAAAATTGTAGAAAGCGACCATAGCGGCTACAGGAAAACCAGGAAGCAGGACTACGGGCTTACCATCTATATGGCACAGGGCTACGGGCATACCCGGTTTGGTGGACACACCATGAACCACGATCTCTCCCAGTTCACTCACCATCTCCGGTAACAAGTCCTTCTCTCCCACCGAGGTACCGCCGCTGGCTACCACCATATCTGCCTTCTGAACGGCGTAGGTGAGCGCCTCCTTGATCTCTTCTCTGCTGTCCCTGCAGATCCCACAGTCCAGCACTTCAGCACCCACCATCTTGAGGGCAGATATAACGGAATACCTGTTCACGTCGATTACTTTCCCCTTATCCAGCACACCTACATCTTCAGGCTCGATCAGCTCGTTACCGGTGGAGAGGACCGCGACCACAGGTTTTCTCCGAACACTAACTTCTTTCATACCCACTGCGGCCAGCATACCCACATCCTGAGGTTTAAGCACAGTATTCTTCTTTAAAATCGCGTCCCCGGAGCTCACGTCTTCTCCGGCAAGAGAAACGTTCTCTGCTGGCGTTACCGTCTTGTATATCTCTACAGAATCGGCAAGCTCTTGGGTGTACTCGATCATTACTACAGCATCACTGCCTTCTGGCATAGCTGCTCCGGTAGCTATCCTTATAGCTTGCCCTTTAGAGATCCTGCCCGGGTTGGTGTCGCCTATTTCAACCTTATTTTTTATTGAAAGTATGAATGGATTATCCATAGACGCCCCGAAAGTATCTTCGGCCCTGACAGCATACCCGTCCATTGCCGCACGGTCAAAATGAGGTATATCTCTGTCAGAGACAACATCCTCGGCCAGAACTCTATTAACAGATCCTTTGAGAGAAATAACTTCTTTACCCTTAAAATTTAAGTCAAAGTGTCCAAAGTATTTATTTAGAGCATCTGAAACCCTGATATGCTTGCTAAACCCTTTACCTCTAACGTCCATTATCTCACCAAGATTTGCCAGGATATTCCTTTATGCTTCAATGTGCATAACGATATAATCTTTTTTACTATATACTACTATTACCTCACTCTGGGGGCCTCATTTTTTAAGTGCCTTGTAGGTGACTATGATCGAGGCGGATAATATGAAGATGGCGGGAACAATGAAATCGGCGTTCAGCTCTTGTTCTCCCTTCCAGTCCTGGTTGAATTGCTGGGCCATAAATTCAGTAGCTTCATCATCATAAATAATCATTCCAGCTTCTCTATTGAGTTTAAATCCGTATCGGTTGAAATTGGCGGAAGTTATGAGGATGTCGTCGTCAGCTACCACCATCTTGGCGTGCAGAGGAATATGCTCCATGATCTTGGCTTTCACATTCAGTCCCCTCTTTTCTGCCACCTCATTGAGGAAATCAACGGTTTTCTGGTTATCTTCTTTATTGTATTCGCTGTCCAGCAATATCTTGACCTCCGCTCCCTTCTCTGCTGCCGACAGTATGGAGTCGAGGAGGGGTGTGCCGTTGAACCACTTGAAGTCCATGTAGGGGACCTGAATATAAACCCTGTCACTGGCTCCTGAGATATGGCCGAAGACGGGATTGAAGTCGGGGAGAACAAAGAACTCCACTCTACCACTAAAGTCAAATTGCTTGCTTGAAGATGGGTAGCTCTCACTGCTCTTTCCTTCAATGTCTCCAGTCTTTCCTTTATCCCCTTCATACTTTATATCGTGTTCAAGCACCTTGTGGAAGAAATCAGCAGCTTTATCGCTCTCCACTTCAACGATGTAGCCTCTATTGTCCCAGTGCCAGTTCTCCGTGGTAATGACTACCCTTCGGCCGTCGATGACGGCGAACTTGTAGTGGAAATTCCGATAAGATTCTGCTTCCAGGAAATGAGATTCAACACCCCTTAATGCTTCAGATTCCTCAAGGGGGATACCGCCTACGGGGGTAGCGTCGAGGAAAACTTCCACCTTAACTCCGTCCTCTGCAAGCTGGCTGATCCGGTAGTTCGTCAGGGTGTAGGAAGCAAGCTCAATTTCTTCTTCAGCATCAACAGCATAACCTGCAGGTGAAACAATGATCCTGCCGCTGACATTATCTTCAACGCTCTCAAAATCGCTCCAGTCCTCATACCTGAAGTCCCAACCATCATTACGGTAGTAAATGATACCTTCACCGAGTAATTCGATATCTTCACCATAGGTGAAAGAATCCAGCAGCTCATCGCCCTTGTATAACGAAACGGTTTCACCGGAGTTGGCAAGAGCGAATCTGGATGAGAATTCGGTATCCGGGGGGGAGCCAAAAGTTCTTGAATATGCGCTGGAGTTTTTGGTAGCTGTGATGCTACCGTTGAACTCTATTCTACCCTCACCGTCGGTAAGGTAGCATTCTCCCCTGCATTCAGCCTTAATGTATTCTGCACCCTCGTCACCATATGGATTGGGGTACAGCTTGATTATTTGTCCACTGGCATTAGCATTTCCACAAGTGAACCCTGAAAGCAAAAGTGTGAGGATGAGAAAAAGAAATAAGATGAATGGGGGTTCATGGCGATATCTCATTCCTCAGCTCTCCCATGGTGGCCATCCTTTCGGCTACCACATTGTGCTGGTGAATGCTCTCTTCGCTCAAATACCTGAAATAGACCATGATGTCTTGTGGTGCATCCTCGAATTTTGATATGGTGGCCATGGCCATATCCCTTACCACGTCTTCCACGAATTTGGGATTCTTATGTACTTCCTCCACCACATGAAGCTCGTCCTCTCTCTTTAGGATCTCGTAAACCTGATAGCTCATGGAATTCCTGGCGATCTTGATGAGGTCATCAATGGAGGGAATGAAGTCGTCAGTTACCTGGATCTCTACTCTGGCCCTTCCTCTCTGATTGTGGGTGGCTACGGGGATTGATTCAAATATTTTGTTAATTTGTTCCTGGTCGAATGATTCTTTGAGCCTCTCCTCTGCCATGCTCTTAACCAGCTCCTGAGCACAGGGACAGGCGGTCATTCCGGGGACTTCTGCCCCAATGAACATCTTTTTACCATCATTCTTGCTTCTGCTTGCCCTGCAAAATATTTTAACCACTTCTTGGGTTCTCTGTCGGGTTGCAGGCGTTTTTCTGATCAATATGAGTTCTGATTCCATATCAACTTCTGCATTGGTGGCGTAATCGTGCCTTTCCAGCAGTTCATCCACTATCTCCATGGTGAGGTCTTCAATCCTGTCCGTAGGTCTGGCAGTAAGATTTTCCAGAACTTCATCCACTGCCTCGAAATTCCTGCTGAGGTTGACCCCTTTTCTCTCTGGTGATAGGTCAACGTAAACATCAAAAACCGATATAAGTATAACTGGCCTTACTCCTTCTCCCCTGGCAACTTTAACCAGCTTTTTGATACCTGTAGCGCCCACCCTACTTAATCCAACAGGCACATCAGGTTTCAGGGTCTGAACATCGGGAAGCATAGGGGGAACACGATCAAACGTTATAAAAACGTGTGCATCTCAATTTTCAGCTTTAATCCACCTTATAAATGTGGGTACCTTTACTGACAAAAACCTCCTTAAGACTGCATTTTTGGAATTTTTGAGGCTCTGCTCCAAACTCTTTCTTTTCCTGATAACCTACAACCACCAGCGTAATATTATAGTCTTCCAATGCATTTTTTATGAGGGAGCAGTTATCAGAGGTGTATATGGCCCTAACAGCACCCTGTCTGTGGGCCAGCTCCATTCCATTATCCCTCCACTGCACCTCGTGGCATGCCCAACCTACCAGAGTGGGATTGGCTGTAAAAGCTGCCATTCTACCCCCATAATCGTAGCAATCGTAAGCCTCTTCCAGAAGAACTCCATTTATGTTCCTGTCCCTTAACCACTGGATGGCTCTGTAATCTCCTTCACTGTAATCCTTCACGAACTCCATGCCGTCCAGATGGAAATCTGTTTTGTGATGCCTCACGGGTGTTGCTACCGAGGGGTATATCAGAGAGAGGACGAATAAAGCGATCAGCACAATTTTCAGAGCTCTACTGCGATGTTTTATGGCTTGAGATAGGGCAAAGGCTCCGGGAATGGTTATGAGTAACCATACAGCAAGATAGAACTTGAAAACCGTATTCAGTCTCGATTCGATGGCAATAACTTCCGGAGCAAGCATTAAAAGGGATGCAGCGAATATTAAGGCGGCGAAAAAATCTCCCCTGACCAATTTTCTCCCAGATAGGACAGCGAGAGGAACTACTACCAGGGAAATGGGGATCCAGACAGAAAGGGCTACAGCTGGAATAAGGGAGAGCCCAAACAATTTCGATACGACCTCATCTCGAAGGTAAAAGAAGACGAAGGCTAACTGAATAAAGAAGAACAGGAGGAACTGTACCAAACTGCTCCTGTCCTCCACCAGAATGAGTTCAGCGGATGGGGTCTTCATGGTGGAATAAAAAAGGAGTATGGACAAAACGGACGCCAGAATTATACCCGAAGCGAACAAGATCTCTGTCCTAACACTCTTCAGAAAATCTGGGGCCTTCATGGCACTTTTTTGGAACCGCGGGAGCCATGGCAAACACTTGACCACGAAGGTAAGTGCGATGAGGAACAGAAAGAGGGGAGCATCCCAGGAGTTGGTAGCAAATAATATGAAGGTAATGGGTACGAGCATCACCCCACTCAAGGTCACTCCGGAGATCCTCTTGTAGTCGTAGAGAAGGGATATTCCCAGTATCTTAATGGGTATGGCGACCACGTGAGCGTGAAAGTCGGCGTGAATGAAGCTGAAATAGGGGATCTCGTTTATGGTATCCTCTATCACTCTCGTAGGGTCCCAGTAGAAAAGGTAACCCGGTGGATTCATGGATATAGCTTTGGTGAACAAATCGTAAGCAGCATAGAGGTTACCGGCAAAGAGGACGAATATTATGCCCAGCACTGCTTTTCTTCCGTCTTGAAGAACTTCCCTCAACAATCCATAAGTTAGTTGACATGAAAAGGCCGCAATTGCAGCGGTACCAATATTGAAACCAATTTCGGGGTTCACAAAGGACATGAGAGTGATCGCTGCACCCACTACGTAACCAAAGTAATAATAGAAGTTCAAGGTACCTCCGGCAAAGAATGGATCGGGAGGTGGAAAAGAGGTGGCATGGAGTACAGAATTCAGGAAAGCAACATCCATCAGCTTTTCAGCCCCAATAGCTTCTGGTACAAGAGATCTGAGGAAAAGAAAATAGATAAAAGCGACAACAAATACCGCTTCGGCTTTTTTACCCATCAAAAAGCCCCTGCTCCAAGTCATCCATATCCCTGCTAAGCAAAATATGGCCAGAACAACGTAAAAAACGTATTTGAAGGGTAAAAAGTGGGAGAACACGAAAGCGGCCAGACAAACGAGCAAGAGGGATAGTGATCTGGCCTGATAGTACTTCAGTCTTACTGTCTGAGCGATCAATATGGAAAGCAACCAAAAGACAGCGATACCCAGTAGAGTTACAAGCATCTTATCTCCTCAGGTCCTTCACCCTGATATTAAGTATGGCAAGGGCTGCGAATCCCAGGGCAAGGGTTAATATATTCTTTAGCGCATGGTCCAGCAGTGAAACGGTCAGGGCTAAACCCTGGTTTACACCAAGCGTCGCAAAAATCCCTGTCATGACCACCTCGTAAGTTCCTATTCCGCCAGGGGTTATGGGTATGATCTTGGCGATGTTGGCAATGGTGACTGCCAGAACCACCACAGGGAATACATCTACTCCAAAGGAAAGCATTATGAGGTAGCAAACGATTATATCTACCATCCAGATGGTTACTGAGGTCAGAAGAATAATCATTGATCCTCTGGTCTTTATCACGTCTCTCGCATCCTTCAATATCTCCCCCAAAACGTTCTCCATCCTGGAAAATATTATTACTACTGCAAAGATAAGGGCCAGGAGCAGCAGAGCGTAGAAAGGTATAGAGGAAGAGGACGTAGAAAAGAACTGCTGATTACCGATAGTGGCAATGGCAGTGAAGGCTATAAGCAAAATGGCTATGAGATCGAATATTCTCTCTACAGCGATACCGCTGAATGAGGTAGTAAAGGGTACATCCCTGATCTTGAACACATAAGCTCGAGCCACATCACCTATCCTTACCGGTGTAACCACGTTCATGGTCTGGCTTATTGCCACGCTTTCTGAGGAAAAGAGCAGTGGGACTCTTTGTTTCAGCTTTGTCATTATATATCTGTATCTTTCTCCCCTGATGAGGAATGAAAAAGCATAGAGCACACTGGCAAGACCTATTAACCTCAGGTCAGCCCTGTATAGATTGTCGAGCACTTCGCTAGCTCCCACGTACCATACAAGTGCCCCGAGTATCCCGGCCGCCAGAAGAATGGAGAAAGCAAAGAACTTTCTGCTGGATTTAGCTCCTTCACCCCACAAGCGCAATATCTGGGAGCCCATATATGCCACATCTTTACTCAAACTGACCTTGGTATCACCGCCGTGCTCCCATTCTACGGGGAACTCTTTGATCTTGTAGCCTCTTCTTTGGGCCAGTATCAGGACTTCGGTGTCCCAGAACCAGTGGTTGTCCTTTATGTCTTTGCTTAGCTCCAGAATGGTTTCTTTTTTGAATGCTTTGAATCCGCATTGGTGGTCGTGAAGTTTTGAGCCCAATAGTAGCTTTATCAGGAAGTTATAGCCTTTTGAAGCGAATTCCCTTTTCGCTGGTCTTTGTTTCTTGCTCTCCTTCATCAAGCGGGAACCAGTGGCAATATCAAAACCCTCAACAGCAATAGAGTCCACAAGCTCCTTCAAATGCTTCAGATCAGTAGAGAGATCCACATCCATATAGCCTACGATTTCTCCTTCCGCGCTCTCGAACGCCTTTCGGAGGGCTTTACCCCTCCCCAGCCTCTCTTTGGAATGTAGATGCTGTACCCTGGAGTCTTTTTGACTTAACTGTGCAGCTACCTCGTCTGTCCCATCTGAAGAGCCATCCTCCGCTATAATGACTTCATAGTCGTAACCAGTACCTTCAAGATGTTTTTTTACACTGTCCACTGCTTCAGGTAGTTTTTGGGCCTCGTTGTAAGCTGGTAGCACTACACTGATTTTCATTCAATCCAAGGGCAATGGATTTGTATTTAGTCTTTCCCTTAAAAATAACTTGAAAGGGGTTGGAATGAACCTAAGAAACGGCTGGCATTGCAGTATCTGTTTTGACAACCAATTCTTCTTCAAACAAATTCTTTAGACGTTAATGTTCTCTTTATGCCCTTCTTTAAATCAACACAGTTTTTACAGTTTTAGGGAAAATTTTTGAAACTCTTCCTTGACCACAGAAAACGAAATTGAAACAAAATGGATTAAATACATGGTGAAATTTTAATATTTATTCCGTTAGACCGACACCCCATTAAAAATTTCAGGGATGGACATGGAAAAAAACGATACACGTAAAACAAGAGTAATATTACTTTTTCTGGTTGGTTTTGCTTTATTTGTGGCCATCTTTTACCTCATAGGATTCGATAAGCTCTTAAACCAGTTGTTAAAAGTTTATCTACCATACTTTCTAATGGCGGTCATCTTTCTGATACTTTTCGTCCTGTTATGGGCTATGAGGTGGTGGCTGTTTGTTCGAAAAGCCGAACCCGGTATACCCTATTTTGACATCCTCAAAAATCATGTGGTTGGTCTTGCGGTGAACAATCTCACTCCGGTCGCCAAGCTGGGAGGAGAACCCGTAAAGGCATACATACTCAACAGAAAACACAAGATAGGTATTGGAGAAGGGCTCGCTACAGTTCTTTCGGACCTCACCATGGAGTTCATAACGTCCATTGGGGTGGTAATAGTTGCCATGTTCCTCTACATAACTTTTACCAACCCACCGTTCTGGATAATTTTAATAGTCCTGTTCTTCCTTATTGTAGCTTTTCTGGTTCTGGCAGGTTTGATGGAGATCCAGTCGGAAAGGGACCTTATACCCAAGTTCATAAGGTGGCTATCCAACCGGTCAAAAAGAATGGAACCCCACACAGAAAGGATACTTGAAGGCTATAAAGAATTTCAACAAGCTTTCAGAAGGGGTTTAAAGGACAGGAAAACATTTATTGCTGGACTGACTTTAGCTATACTCCTTAAAATAGCAGAAATATCCAGTTACTACTTTTTATTCCTATCACTGGGTTATGAAGTTTCCCTGGTCACATTAGTTATTATAATGGGCGTTAACGCCATGCTCCTCTCCATTCCAGCCACCCCTGGAAGTCTGGGGGTTCTGGAAGGAGGCCTGATATCCACCTTCATACTTCTGGGAGTGCCCTCTGCTGAAGCATCTGCCGCAGTTTTCCTCCAGAGATTGATACTTTTCTGGGGTGTAACTGTGGTAGGGAGTTTGATGGGAGTTCACTACGGTGTAAGCTTCTGGAACAAAACAGAAGAGACCGAGAGAAAGGATATTGGAATGAAAAGCTCCTGAAAGTTGGATTTTGTAAAACTGGCAGGTCTAACTGGACAGCGTAAACGTCCTTTTGTATAATCCCCCATGGGTCCAGTTGGTTTTAAGGGTTTCATCATAGACTTCTTCGAGGTAAATCACGACTTTATTGCATTTGAGGTCATGACCCTTTACATCAATGGAGAGGTCCATTAAAACCCCATCGGACGTATTCTTAAAGATGTCTATCAGGATGCGGTGATAAGGGAGTTCAGCCTCTACCCGGACCTCTCCATCTTCCGTATTTACCCTGTAACCGGTTACGTATTCCTTGAGGGACTGCAATTCCACATCCTCTTCTGGGGGATACACACCCTTTATGAGATACTTGAGGTCAACTACACCTGCAACCAGGCCGAGCACCCTCAAATTATTGAGAAAAGAGGTCTTCACTCTGGAGGAGAGTTTATACGGTTTTGACATCTTGATGTCCAGGCTGTAACCACTCTTGTTATCCCGAACTTCGAGTTTGTGCTTGCTTATCTCTACAAAACCCTCCACAACTATCTTATCCCCTACATCTTCCACTTCAATCGATTTCCTCTCTACGGGCCTGTATTGGTAACAGTCAACATCGCTTATGGTGTGTAGAAGTTCTGCTGTAGCGAAGGTCTGCTCCATCACGAGTGTGTGGAGTCCGCCATCGTATTTGACGAAAACTCCCTCGCTGAGTCCCCCGTTATCATCCACCAGCTCAAGAGTCCTGTTCAAGAGAATGTTCGCCAATTTGTTCCAGAATTCGTCACCTGTGACCTTTTGCACTCTTTTATATGCTTTCACGGCCATGAGGGATTCAAAAGGTGATAGTCTGGGAGTTATAGACTCCGTGATGGGATGAAAATGACCGAATATCTCTCCATACCAGTAATGGAATGTCAGGAGGTGATGAGCATAAACTTCAGCATATTCACGGAATTTATTGTCACCGAAAACCTCGAAAGCGTCCAAGAAAGCGTTTGCCGCCAGAATAGCGGAATACCCTTCCGGCTCCTCCAGTCCAATATCCCTCAGAACGTTTCTGCAAATAGGGTCCTTCTTTTGGAGGTATTCAAGACCCTTCAACGCCGCAACCGTATATCTGTCATCCCCATAGCGTTTGTAGGCCATTATCAAGGCTCGAATGTTTTCTGCAGTTGCCCCCTCTGATCTGGACCACGTGGCCATCATGCTGGAAGGATTGAACCTCTTAAGGGGTATGGCAGCTTTCCAAGAGCCATCGCTGTTCTGAGCGCTCAAAATAAAATCCAGATTCTTTTTGACCAGCTCCTCGACATCTCTATCTTCCTCTCTTTCCAGGTACTCCAAAAGGCTACGGGAGATTAGCCCCTGACCGCCAGGATACCCTGCAAACCCCACATCCATGTAAGAATATCCGGTTAGTTTGTTGCCATCGTAGTGGGCCATATTGTACCAGAACAGGCCATTCTCCGTTTCTCTGTGGAGCCGGGTATTGACGAACAGCTCTCTTAGCCTTTTTGTCCAGGTGTTGAGATCAGGGTCACCTGTTTTGTGGTAGAGCTGGGAAAAATAGGACAATCTCACAGCCTCATAACTTAGTAGGGAGTAACTGTAAAGGGAGAACACGAAACTGGGGCTCTCTCTCCACGGCAGTTGAAGAAAAGTTCCCAGTTCGCTATCATAGGAGCGTTTCAAAGCCTCTTTAGACCTCCAGCAGAGCCCGTTAACCCTGGGGTTAACATCGGTATGAAGATTATACCCCGATTTTTGGAGGTCCGTATTGTCCACAAAACCTTGAACAGCCTCTATCCAGTCCTTAGTCCTGTACCTCTTTACCTTAAAATCTACCTCTCCGCTCCCTTTTATTTTTCTCTTTTTACCTCTTCCCAGCCATGCTGTATTTTTGTGCTTGAGAGTGAACTCGGGGAAGTGTTTGAAAATGATGAGGTAACTGGAATCCGTCTCTGTCAGCCCTACAAAAGGGTAGACCTTCTTATCCCCGCAGGTGGCGGGCAATTCAAATTCTATGCACTCGCACTCACCCTCGAACTGAAGACATATGAGAGGGAGCTTGCAGTAAAAAAGAGAGCGATAGATTACGCCTTCTTGAACCACGTCCTCTATCCTGTCTATGTAGTAGGTGGTGAAGGGGTATCTGTTATGAGAATCTTGGAACCCGAAGCTCCGGGTGTAGCTCATTCCTCCTATAAAGAAATAACTCAGTTCCTTCCCTTCTCTTTTGGGTATATCTATCTTTTCAAGCAGCATTGTCTTTAATTCTCCTGTAAAGGTCCACATGCTGTCTGGCTATCTTCACTATGTCATAGTGCTGGGCAGCCTCCAGAGATCTCTTATTCATGGATTTTCTGTAATTCTCATCCCTTAAATCATTCAGACAGGAATTCATTTCTTCTCTATTACGGCATATCATGCCCGAGTGGGAATAAAGCTCCTGAAATACTTCGACATCCTTCATTATCACCGGAAGACCCACACTCATTGCCTCTAAAATCGTCAACCCGAATGTCTCAAAGCTGGAGGGGTTGAGCATGAGGTCTGCTGCACAATAATGAGCTTTGAGGTCTTCCACGTAACCCGGAAGCATCAAATTATCGTATTTTTGGCTTACAGCTCTCTTGATCTCCCTGTAATTTTGAGAGAAACCGGAGTAAGGCATCCCCCCTACCCAGAGGAACTTCAAATCCGGATTCTCCTTTGCCATGGAAATGAAATCAAAGATACCCTTTCTAACCGTCTTCTGACCAACATTTATTACCAGCAAGTCGTCTTCAACCAGCCCATATTGCTTTCTTACCTCTTTTCTGGCTTTCTCATCAAAATAGAATTTATTTCTATCCACGCCGTTATAGATGACGCTAATATCTTGGTATATTCCCATATCTATTAGCTCTTTTTTGCTGGTCTCCGAAACGGCTATAACGTTATCGAATTTATTGTATATCCCGGTGTAGATCTTCCTCCAGAAATCCTCGCTCAAAACAACATTTCCCACATTAGCTCTGGGTGTTGAGTGAGCGGTAAGAACTGAAGGTCTGTCCTCTTTTAAATTCAAGAATAATGAGAAAGGTCCGAATGTGTGGAAATGGTCCAGATCTGAATCACTTTTAAGAGAGTTCCATCTTTTCTCTATCTCCAGATTCTCGTAAAGGCTTTTTGCCAGGGTGGAACATCCAACATACTTCATGCTCCCGAAATCTTCCACCACGAAGTTGACTCTCATTCGAACCACATTAAAGCTGAAACCGTTTGAACTATTTAAATTCATTTTTGCTGGATGGGACCTCCTCCTTTCCAGAATGTTTTATCGGCACTTTGGTGAGAGGTATCACTCCGCCTATATCACCAAGGAACATGCTCACCCTGGCCAGGATGGAAAAGAAGAAGGCGGGAGAAGCATCCACTCCCAGAAGATAAAAAGCTGCGATGGCCCCGCTCTCCATAATACCGATTCCCGCAGGAGTTACGGGAACGAACATCAGCGCAGAGACAAGGGGTTGGAGGAGGAAGTAGTGTATAAAGGAGAGGTTGATGTTCAGTGCTTCACCTATGAAATACCATTGCACTGCGGTGATGAACCACCCTATGAGGCTGATGGAACTGAGAAGGAGTATATAGTCCTTGGTCCTCACCGAATGCTCAAAGTAGCTCTGAAAGATAACCTCAAACCTCTTCAGGAACCCGGGGACCCTTATTTTTTCACTCCAGGAGGCAATGAGAATGATGACGGATATAGCGAAGAGCATCCCAATACCTATCCCCGCCACCAGAAGAAGGTCCTTGAAGTGGGTGGAAGAAGTGTATAGTAATATCAGAGCCAGTAGAGCACCGAATATCTTTATCAGGAACTCTATTGCCTGAGGAACCAGTATGGAGGCCATACCCAGTTTGGTGTCACATCCAGCTATTCTTTTGAGGATGAGGGGGGTAGTTAAATAACCGCTTTTTCCCGGAGTAAAGTCACTTAATAGCATCCCTCCCAGATGGGACTCCAGGGACTTTAAGTAGCCGGTACTGCATCCCAGGCCGGTAACGATCTTGTATAACCTGAAGCTGAGGACCACGTTCAAAAGGAAGAAGGAGAGAGCAGCCAGCACAACGTATATAAAGTCGATGTACAGGGGGTAGTCATAGACCCTGAGCTTGAAGTATATGGCTAAAACCAATCCTAATCCTATCCCTATCTGTATAACCCACTTAAGTCTGCTTCTTCTCAAGTAATCTTCCGCATCCTTAAATGCTTTGACCCTAATGCCTGAACACCATCCACAACAGCTTTCGCATCATGTAAAGAGCATCAGTTTTAAGATCTACTTTACTGCTATCATCCTGAGACCACTCCACGGGGAACTCTTTGATTGTGTAACCTCTTCTTTGGGCCAGTATCAGTACCTCTGTGTCCCAGAACCAGTGGTTGTCCTTTATGTCTTTGCGAAATTCCAGAATTACTTGTTTTTTGAAGGCTTTGAACCCGCACTGATGGTCGTGGAGCTTTGACCTTAGCAGGAGGCGGATGAGGAAGTTGTAGCCTTTTGAGGCGATGTCTCTTCTGGTCGGTCTTTGTGTCCTGCTCTCCTTCATCAAGCGGGAACCAGTGGCAATATCATAACCATCAACCTCAACGGAGTCTATGAGCTCCTTCAAATGCTTCAGATGGGTAGAGAGGTCTACATCCATGTGGACAACAACATCGCTCTCAGAATTTTTGAATGCTCTTAGTATTGCTTCTCCTTTACCCAGACGAAAATCATAGTGGTAATGTTTTATTTTATTATCTTTCATGGCCATTTTTGAAGCTATTTTATCTGTACCGTCTGTGGAACCGTCCTCTGCGATGAGTATCTCATAAGAGTAATTCAACTCATTCAGGTGCTCTCTCACAGTATTTACAGTATCCTCAAGTTTGCCAGCTTCATTGTAAACCGGTAGAACTACACTGACCTGGGGCATTGAAACCAGTTTCAAGGTTCTACATTTAGTTCTTTTCAGTATCGGTTTTGATCAGGGAATAGTTGCTGCAGGATAGGAAAGCATCAGGATGCTCGCCCTTAACCTTTTTAAGTGTCAATTGCTTTCTGGAAGTCAATTGAGGTATTTCTTTACCCTCGTAATTCTTGAGAAGAATGTCGGCAGTGCTCACGCCGTAAACATCTCTGAAGAGGATAGAGGAGGTGGTTATACGGGGATTGACCTCAACTACGTATGGAGTGTCTCCCACCACCATATCAACTCCAACGTATCCGAAAAGACCTTTAATAGACTCTGCCGCCTTGATACCCTCTTCCAGGACTTCCTCACTAACCTCAAAAGGTACGGTAACCCCATAGCACCTGAAATCATCTACAAGCTGTTTGTTTGTGCAGAGAACTCTTACATCATCCCCTATCAGCAAACTGAGACTTATATCCTCTCCCTGAATATATTCCTGGGCAATATAGCCATCCGGAAGACCTTCCTCTTCGCCCTTGTTCTCCACCTTGCGGATGCCTTCACCTCCACAAGATGTACGGGGTTTGATGAGGTATGGTTCATCCAGCGGAGCATCAGAAGTATGAGGCATGTTGACCTTCTTGTTCAACTTGAGGTAGCTGAGCCACTTGTCCGAAGCAGTATATACTCCATAAGAAGAGCTTCCCAGGTTCTTCACCTCCCCGTCCAGAAGGATGGTGGACTCCAGAAGTATGGAATCATCCTCAGGGGCTATTGCCACACCGAACTCACATTCTTTTGCCACTTGAACGAACTGCTTCATCCATTCCTCAGAAGAAGCCCCGTATAGCTCATTTGGAAGAGTATAAACTGTTGACAACTTATTAAAATCTTCATAGAGCGCTTTGAACATCCCCAATCCTTCTACGGCAATACTATCAGGCACACGACCAATGCAGGTGGCGTATTCGAAAAGAAATACATTCATTCCTCAACATGAGTTGGGACTTAATAATTAAACTTTCTTGTTGTAATTTTACTCAGAAGAGTATCTTATGTATCTTATTTATGTACGTTATATTAGACACAGGGAACCAAAAATTGAAGCCATGATAACAGATTAGTGATCTGCAGGCTGATAATTAATGTATCAGTTATCCTCCTTAATCTCATAGCTGAAAAGGTCGGGTACCTGTTCGGCGTACGCCTCTTCAAAATCCTCGTCATTTAGAACGATGGCTATATCTGCACAATTTTTCAGGGCGGTGGAGAAACCGGGCTGGATACCGATTATGATGGTCTCCTTTCCCACTTCCATGGCCTTGTTCAGCACTGCTTTGAAGTCAGCGTCTCTGGTTACCAGTGCTATGGCGTCAATAGCATCGTTGTAGATCATCTCCATGGACTCAACGGCCATTTTTACGTCAACATCTCCTGAGGTTATTACGGGCTCGAATCCCTGGTTCTCTATGGCTTCTACCAGCTTTTCTCCTGCGTACTGGTTGAGGAAGACTTTGGCGACCTTGATATCACCATAATCAAGTAATATATCCCGAAGCTCGAATAGATTGATATTGAACTCTTTTCTGAGCATATTGGGCCCGTCAACGACCAGACCAATACTTCGGGAGTCGGAATCTTTCTTTGACGTGAGGTAATCCCTTATTTTTTGTAATTTGGAAAAACTGAGTTTTTTTCTGATAGCCATCTTCCCAAACTTCCCTTCTTAAACCCGTCCCTTTAACATAGGGTTTAAGAAAATTATAGTTTAAAATTTTTTCGACTCTCTTTGGTTTTTCTCCTGTGCATTAAGTGGTTTATAGCCCGAATGACCGCATCTATAGAGCTCATTATTATATCGGGTCCTGCCGACCGAGCTGTGAAGGTCTCGCCCTCATCATCTTCTACTGTCACATAAACCTCGGCTAAAGCATCACTACCCCCTGTAATTGCATCCATTCTGAACTCGGTTATCTTTATATCTCTCTCTACGAGTGCAGAAACAGCCCCCAATGCGGCATCTACTGGACCGACTCCGATTGCCGTTTTGACCTTCTTGTTTCCGGTTATGTCGGCGTTAATTACGGCCGTAGGGGTTATCTTGTTGCCCGTAAGTACCGTTACCTCATTAACGTTGATCGCCTTCTCTTCTTCCTTGAGCTCTCCGATAACTACTTCTGCCAGAGTGTAAAGGTCCAGGTCGGTTATCTTCTTGCCCTTATCACCTAACTCCTTGATCTTATGGGAGATCGTGGTTACCTGCTCGTCATTAACTGTATAGCCTGCATCTTCCAGCATCTTCTTTACCTGATGCTTTCCGGCGTGTTTACCCAGACTGAGCCTCCTTTTGTGTCCCACCATCTCCGGTGTAATGAATCCCGGCTCGAATGTAGAGCTCTCCTTTATCACTCCATGGGCGTGAATGCCCGACTCATGAGAGAATGCGTTCTCTCCTACAATGGGGGTGTTGGGAGGCAGTTTTATTCCCGTAAGCCTTTCCATGAGCTTTGAGGTCTCCACCAGATACTGGGTGTTTATGCTGGTCTTTATATTCTCCAGTCCCTGAAGTATCATCACCACTTCTGCCAAAGAAGCGTTCCCCGCTCTTTCACCCAGGCCGTTAATCGTTACCTGGACTTCGTCTGCACCTGCCATGACGGCAGCATAGGTGTTGGATACGGCCATACCCAGATCATTATGGCAGTGAACATCGATGGGGACTTTCAACTCATTCCTCAATCCCTTGATCAGGTCGTGGAACTTGAAGGGTGTGGCTACACCAACGGTATCGGGAATGTTGACCACATCAACTCCAGCATCTTCCACCGACTTATTTATGTGCTTGAGATAGTCCAGGTCTGTTCTGGTTGCATCCATGGCGGAGAACATGCACTTTCTGCCGTTATCCTTAACGTATTCTACGGCATCGACCGCCAGGTCCACGATCTCTTCTTTGGTCTTCTTTATGGTGTGCTCGATCTGGATGTCAGAAGTAGAGACGAAAACATGGACCATATCCACATCAGCATCAATGGCCGCATTGATGTCGTTCTTGACCAGTCGTGAAAGACCGCAGATCTGAGAATTTAGATTTAAACCCGTGATCTCCTTTATGGTCTCGAATTCTCCCTTAGACGATGCCGGGAATCCTGCCTCAATCACATCCACCCCCAGTTTATCCAGCTGCTTGGCCAACTGAATCTTGTAATTTTGAGTGAAGGATATTCCCGGAGTCTGCTCACCATCACGTAATGTGGTGTCGAAGACGAATACCTGTCTCATTGCTTGGCAATCACCAGTTCTTTATATAATATTTTGGTTAAGTGCTGTTAAAGTGAATTCAGATATTTTTAAATGCCAACTATTTTGGATGATATGGGATGAGGGATGAGCTCAACAGAGAACAAAAAACCGGTTTATAAAGATACCAATTTGCAGATCATCTTTGCGATCACTTTGATGGTCGTTCTGGGAGTAAGCAGTATAGCTCCCGCCTTCCTGGAGATAGCTCAGGGACTGGAAATAGATGAACAGGATACAGGACTGCTGATAACTGTCTTCACCTTACCGGGGGTAGTTTTAACCCCTATACTGGGTGTTGCTGCGGATAGATATGGGAGAAAGAAGGTTCTAGTACCTTCTCTGTTCCTTTTCGGCATTGCAGGGTTCTTATGCGGGTTTGCCAGAGCTTTTGACATTTTACTGTTACTGCGTTTTCTCCAGGGAGTAGGTGCGGCTTCTCTGGGCTCATTGAATATAACCATCATTGGTGACCTCTATTCGGGAAGAGAAAGGGCGTCTGCAATGGGGTACAATGCCAGCATCCTCAGCATAGGTACAGCAAGCTACCCCTTTATTGGGGGTGCTCTTGCCGAGCTGGAGTGGTACTACCCATTTTTCCTCCCCATTGTTGCTATCCCCATAGGGCTGGCAGCCCTTTTTTACCTCAAGAGTCCTGAACCCCGTAATGAAGAGCAATTGAGGGAATATCTGATCGCTGCGTGGCAGAGCATCAAGAAGCGCAAGGTAATAGGTTTGTACACTGCAAGCGTTTTCACCTTCATCATCCTCTTTGGCTCTTATCTCACTTTCTTTCCCATTCTGGTGGGAAAAAGGTTCGATGCATCTCCTTTCATCATTGGGCTGGTGATGTCCGCCATGTCATTGAGCACTGCGATAACTTCTTCTCAGCTGGGCAGGCTGGTACAGACCTTTAAAGAAGTGAGCCTCCTCAAGATGGCGTATATCCTGTATGCAGTATCCTTGATCGCCATCCCGTTCGCTCCCAGCATACTGATAATACTCCTTCCCGCCTTACTGCTTGGTGTGGCTCAGGGAACCAACATCCCGAACATATACACTCTTTTGGCGGGTCTGGCTCCTAAAGAGCACCGGGCAGCATTCATGTCGATCAACGGAATGGTCCTGAGGTTTGGGCAGACCGTAGGTCCATTCTTGATGGGATTGATCTATGTGGCCTCAGGACAGGCTTTGGGACCTGTTTTTTACGCTGGAGCAGTTTTTGCTGTAGCGATGTTCGCACTGGTACACCTCATGGTGCGGTGACCCATAAAGTCGATGGAGGAACAATGTCAGATGTTCAGAGAAGCGATTTGAGTTGACAGGTGATTAGATATCATTAAACCCCAATCAGTTTAAATATTAGGTGGGAATGTGCCCCTTCAGAGGTGTTGATATTGACATCTTCGTTAAATGAGATCCTGGAAATGAAGAGGAAACCATCACTTGGTGAATTTGATAAAGTATCCCAAATAATCCATAAAGTGAGAGAGGATGGGGATAAAGCTCTAATTGAGCTTACAGAGAAGTTCGATGGAGTTAAACCCCGGTATATCAAGTGTCCCAAGGAGGAAGTAGATAAGGCTTACGAGCAGGTAGATGACGAGCTTATTGATGCTCTGGAGCTGGTCAGAGAGAATCTGGAGAATTTTCACTCTATCTCTTCGGTGGAAAAGGATATAAAACTGGATTTTGAGCACACGGTCCTGGGAAAGAAATACGTTCCCGTTGACTCTGCTGGAATATACGTTCCTGGGGGTAGGGCTAGCTACCCCTCAACTGCACTTATGGCAGGCATTCCGGCCCACATTGCAGGAGTGGAGAATATTGCTGCCTGCACTCCACCGGATAAGGATGGCAAGATAAAACCGCTTACCCTGGTCGCCTGCGATATCGCAGGTATCGACCACATCTATGCTGTGGGCGGAGCTCATGCAATTGCTGCTCTTGCCTACGGTACTGAAACTGTCAAAAAAGTGGACAAGATCGTTGGCCCGGGGAATATTTACGTCACAATGGCCAAACTTCTGGTGCAGAATGATGTACCCATAGATATGCCTGCTGGACCCTCAGAGGTGCTGATAATAGCCGACGAAAAGGCAAACCCCGAGTTCGTTGCTCTTGATGCTGCAGCCCAGCTGGAACACGACCCCATGTCCGTTGCGGCGATAATAGCAACATCACAAAAAGCTGCAGATAATATAATGGAAGAAACCCGGAAAATAATCCCTGAAACGGAGAACCTCAAGATAGCTGTGGCGGACATAGATCAGGCAATAGAGACCTCCAATCAGTTTGCACCTGAGCATCTGGAGCTGATGTTCGAAAAAGCTGAAGAGTATTTTGATAAGGTAAAACACGCTGGAAGCGTTTTCATTGGAGAATACAGCCCTGTAGCAGCAGGAGATTATGCTACGGGAACCAATCACATCCTCCCCACATCAGGGTATGCCAGGATGTACTCGGGGTTGAGTGTTGAAACATTTTTAAAACATGTCACTTACCAGAAGCTCACCAAAGATGCCTTGATGAGATTGGGAAATGCAGTAAAAATATTGGCAGAAGCTGAAGGCCTGCACATGCATGCCAGATCGATCGAGAAAAGAATTGAAGGTGAGAAAAATGACCAGAGTTAAACATACCACTGAAATAAGTAAAGAGGACATAGATCAGGAGGTCGAGCTTTACGGTTGGGTACACGAGCCCAGAGACTTGGGTGGCCTGGTCTTCATTATCTTGAGGGATAGGGAAGGCTATGCACAGGTAACATTACCCAAAAAGTTTGTGGATTCCGAGTTATTCAAAAAAGCCAGAAAACTGAAGAGGGAGAGCGTTATAGCGGTCAAGGGAGTTGTAAAGGAAGAAGAAAAAGCCCCCAACGGTTTTGAAATAATTCCCAGCTCGCTAGAGGTCCTGAATGAGGCAGAAGGTCCTTTACCTCTGGATGTATCCGAAAAAGTTCCTGCAGAGCTGGAGACCAGACTGGACCACAGATACCTTGACTTGAGAAGGCTGAGAGTTCAGGCAATATTCAGAGTGAAGCACCAGATGATGAAGAGCGTAAGGGACTTCCTGACTGAAGAAGGCTTTATAGAGATAAATACCTCCAAAATAGTGTCCACGGCAACTGAAGGAGGTACAGAGCTTTTCCCCATCACCTACTTTGAGAGAGAGGCTTTTCTGAACCAGAGCCCCCAGCTCTATAAAGAGGCGCTTATGGCTGCCGGCTTTGAGAAGGTTTATGAGATCGCCCCCATCTTCAGAGCTGAAGAGCACAACACCGTCAGGCATTTGAACGAAGTGAACTCAATGGATATAGAAGCCAGCTTCATGGACCACGAAGATGTCATGCAGGTCCTGGAGAGAATGGTCAATAGAGTATATAGCGATGTAGCCCAAAACTGCCAGCAATACTTGAAAGTGTTCGATAAAGAGTTCGAGATACCTGAATTACCTTTTACCAGACTTAAGTATGCAGAAGCCATAGACATGGCTGCTAAAAAAGGAGAGGAGATATCATGGGGTGAAGACCTACCTACGGCAGCCTTGAAGCTGGTGGCAGAGGAAATGCCGGAGCACTACTTCATTGTGGACTGGCCCACCATCTCCAAACCGTTTTACGCTATGCCCTACGAAGATAATCCAGAGATAAGCAAGTCCTTCGACCTCATGTATGGAGCTCTGGAACTGGCCAGCGGAGCACAGAGAATCCACCAGTATGACCTGCTGGTGAGAAGAATAAAGGAGTCGGGACTCAATCCCGAGAGCTTTGGATTCTACCTCGAAACCTTCAGATATGGAATGCCGCCCCACTCGGGGTGGGCAGTGGGAGCCGAAAGGTTTTTGATGTCCATGTTGGGGTTAAAGAATATAAGGGAAGCCGTAATGTTCCCCAGGGATAGGAACAGACTCATACCATAAACCACCAATTTATTATTCACTCCAAACCTTTTGCCTTTTTTGATAGGCTTTTTTGATAGGCGAACAGCAAAAGTAAAGACAGAATTATAATAGAAATATTAAAGATATAAAGGTTAAAGGAAGATTTTGATCATTACAAAGGCACCTATTTACGCATTCGAGGTATCAGGGTGTATGTGCCTCCCACGATCATCAGGATAGAGCCGATCCACACGAAGGTGACCATGGGTATGGTGTAGACCTCAAAGAAGGCACCCTGGAAATGTTCGGTTGTACCTCCCATAGCTACGTAAATATCCCTGTGCGGTTGAGATAGAATCTCCACTGTGGAGACCAGCCTGTTCTGTCGTTGGAGCTTATAGTATAACTGTTTCGGCTCTAAAGTACCCTGTAACTCACCATTCTCATAGACTTTGATGGTGGACACGACAATATACTTTTGCTCATCCTGGAACATCTGAATATCGGTGAACTCTACTCTTAGAGAGCCCAACTGCTGGGACTCTCCAACATTTATTCTTACGTTCTCGTAGCTGTCTTCATAAAGCCATGAGCCCATGACCCCGATGAAAAGCAGTATAATACCTATATGAACCAGGTACCCTCCAATCTTTCGTCTATTGGGCAGATCCTTAACTTTGATGTCCTGCAGGTGGTTCAGCAGGGAGAACACCAGGATTCCTGCGCCCAGACTGGCTATACCCACATTGAAGAGCAGATAGACAGCTATTCCTGTTACAACTCCTGCGGCGAGCGATTTTTTGCTTCTGGACAGGAAGAGCTGCTGATCGGACCTCCAGTTGAGTGCAGCACATAGGCCAAGGAGTACAACAAGCGCTGTACCCAGAGGTATCTCAATTCTATCATAGAATTCTCTATTAATAGTTATTTCTCCCGCAAAGAAGAGAGGAGCAAGAGTCCCGATAAGGATGGTAACCGTAGCGAGCAAGAGTATAATTATGTTGACGAATATCATTGCTTCTCTGCTAAGGTTATCGAATTTCAGCTCTCCTGCGTAACTCCTTCTTCTGGACCATACGGCTAAAGCCAGTATAGTAGCCAGGGCTATTAAGAGGAGGAATGACCATCCAAGTGGATTTTGTCCAAAGGCGTGGACAGAGCTTATTATTCCGCTTCTGGTAACGAAAGTGGCCAGGATGATGAGGTCAAATGTGATCACTGCGAGGAAGAAATTGAGATTTTTGAAGGACTTCTTTCTTTCTTCTACCAGCATTCCATGTATCAGTGCTGAAGCCGTAAGCCATGGAAGCAGGGAAGCGTTCTCTACGGGGTCCCATGCCCAGTAGCCTCCCCAGCCGAGTGTCTTGTAGGACCACCAGGCTCCTAGGAATATTCCTACAGAAAGGAAAATCCAGGCGAATATGAGATAGGGTTTCGCTCTTTTGACCCAATCCTGACGGTAATACAAGCCCGCCACGGCGATCGCAAATGGTAGAGCTAATCCGGCATAGCCCAAGAATATTGTGGGTGGGTGTATGGCCATCTCAGGTGTCCTGAGGAGCGGGTTCAGACCAAGACCGTCTGGAGGAGTGAATCCTAATCTGGTGAAGGGATTGGAAAAATCTGAAAGCAGTAAAATGCCGAAAAACAGCACTATCAATGAAGTTATTGCCAGACTCAATGAGGTGACCGAATCTTTCTTCGCTTTGGATACGAATACGGAGTTAAAGAGAGCAAGAAACAGTGCCCACAGCAGGAGTGAACCTTCTCTACCAGCCCACACGGCGCTGACCGTATACAAGGGGGAAAGCAACATATCGGCATGCTCGTAAACGTATGCAACGTTAAAATCCCTTACCATAAAGTATCTCAGGAGTAAGAAGAACGCAAAAGCCAGTGCCAGTGTGTAACCGTGTACAACAAACTCGCCGTTATGTGCTAAACTCTCTCGACCTCTTAAACTTATGAGGAATAAAACAGCAGAAACTGCTGAAAGAATAACTGCTATGAGGACTAATACAAATCCAGGGTCAATCAAGTATTAACCTCCACTTCGTCAGGGTGTTCGTCTCCTTTTGACTCGTATTTGCTGGGGCATTTAAGCAGTATTTTATCGGCTTTAATTGTTCCATGGGAATAGTCGCCAATGGCTACAGCAGGCGTTCCTTCCTGATAATTGGAAATAACTCCCGTATATACCACTGTTACCTTGCTTTTACCGTCTGTTAGCTCGAAGATCCTGGTATTATTGTTCTGGTAGTACTTAGTCGAATTCTCGACAATAGTTCCATTGACCTGGACATTATCCGCTTCTTCCTTCTGAACAATTTGAGAAACGCTCTTGTAGGGAGTAATATTACTTTGAAATGAGAAGGCCAGAGCAATAACAAATACGATAACCACACTGCCAAGGATAATTCTTTGCTTATCTTCCATTTGGTCACACCACTCCAATTCCGTTATTTCTTATAAAGTTTGATACCACTATTTATTATTTATCTCTTTTTGATGTTCAAATGAGAAGCATTATGAGATAAATTATGAGTTAAATCATGGCACTCCGTGCAGGTACCCTGACAAATGTCAAAAAGTAAAAATAGAACACAAAATTTTAAAGAGTAAAATGTTTAAACTACTTTAGCAAGCACAAATAAATGGCTAGATAATGGTTAAAATTATCTCCTCAGGTGTGAATATAATGATAGAAGACTGGGAAGAGTACAGAGAGGTAAACAGGGCCATATATAAACTGGTAGAGAACCCCAACACAATCCCTAAAAACCAGAAGGCACTTAAGCACGTGATTGGGGCAGGGGGTAAGAGGACCAGGCCCATTATTGTTCTTCTCAGTGGAAAAATGTGTGGGGGGAATTACGAGGAGGTAATGAATGTGGCTCTTGCCGTGGAGCTCATTCATACTGCCAGCCTTGCGCACGATGATGTCATTGATAAAGGGATGGTGAGAAGGAACACTGAAACCCTGCACAGGAAATACGACACTTCTCTGGCGATACTGGTCGGCGACTGGCTGATATCCAAGTCTGTAGAGCTGGTCTCGGTTTATGAGGAGCAGGTCATAGGTGATTTTGCTCGCCTGGGGATGATGATGGCTGACGGAGAGGTTCTGGATATTTACAGCTTTGCCGACTCGGCCAGTGAAGAAGACTATTTTAACTGCATTTCAGCCAAAACTGCTGCCATATTCGCCTACAGCGCCAAAAACGCCTGCAGGATAGTATCTGACGATAAAAAGGCTGCAGATAACTTATTTGATTATGGAAAGAACCTGGGGATCGCCTACCAGCTTGTTGATGACCTGCTGGAGTTCCTGGAGATATTTGAAGACAAGAAGTCCGAATTCGAGTCCAGAACCCTACCTCTGATCTATGAGGAGAAGTATGGGTTTGAGGACTCTGTGGCGAAGATTTTGGGGTTGATAAGGAAACATACTTCTATAAGCGAAAATGCTCTGGACTACTTCCCCCAGGGAGAGAGCAGGGATAAACTATCCAAGATGATCGACTACATGACCGCCGACCTGCTGAGAAACTACGTCAGCAAGAACAGAGAGATATTGAACCTCATAGAGAACTACCAAGAAGTGATTTAATCTCAGTCTTTAGGGAAGATCATTAGTTTTCTCAGCCCTTCCATGATCTCCACTGGTACTCCTTGGGCAGTAAAAAGGTTCTCCAAGAATACTTTAAGTAGTTTTTCTACGTTCCTGGTCCTCAATATGAGCACATAGCTTTTATCTCCATTGGTCTTAAGTTTGAACCAGTTCCTGGTCTCCAGCTGGTTCAGCACCCCTTCTATGTCGTGTAACCCCATCTTTTTGTAGTGGAGACCGTACTCCGACCCTATTCTTGCTACCTGCTCCCAGAACACTTGGGAGTCCTTCTCGTTCAATTCATCCAGTACACAGGCCCAAAGCTCGATGTCCACTATTACGTTCTCTCCTCCATAAAGGAGTTCGGAGTATACCTGTCCGTTTACCTGAGAGGACTATTAATTGAGCATTTAAAAAACAGTAATTAACTAACAGTAATTAACCTTGGTTTTTACTGGTAAAAGATTACTGGTAAGAATGGTGAACGGGCATAAGCTGGAGCAGAAACTGGAAACTCGGCCTAATTCTTGATAAGTAGTGGTATCGCAAGATGTCACTTTGGCTCGGATGTTGCTGGATCAACAAACGAAATGAATTATCTTCTTCCTTCAATACCTTTTTAATATACTGAGAGCGAAAAGTGTGAAGGCCAAAATCAAATTATTTTATATTTATAATTTTTGTTTTAAGAGCTTTTCAGAGTTTCCGAATACTTTCTCCACATCCTTTTGTGCCAGCCCGGCTCCCCTTAGAATAGCTCTCGCTCTTTCTGTTGTAATGAAATCAGAAGGCGAATGAGAATCTGTGTTGATGACCAGCTCGCATCCGAGTTTCTGTGCCACTTTGGCCACGTGTCCGTTGGTCAGACTGTGGCCTCTCCTTGCCGAGATCTCCAGGTATACTCCGTTAGAGGCTGCCAGCTCAGCTGTCTCCTCCTCGATCAAACCGGGATGGGCCAGAATGTCCAAATCTTCCTGAACCGCCGCCAGATTTGTACCTGATTTAACGGGCTCAGCGATGGACTCCCCGTGCACCACTATGATCTCTGCTCCCTCTTTTCTTGCCAGCTCTACAGCTCTACCCATAAGCTCGGGGGGTATGTGGGTCAATTCAATCCCAAAAAGGGCACTTAGCTCATAGTCATCTCTGAGATTCATCAATTTCCGCAGATTGCCCAGAATCCATTCAATGTTGGAGAAGTCTGCGTGATCAGTTATTGCCAGTCCTTCGTTACCTATATGAGACATTCTACGAATAATTTCAGAAGGAATCAATTCTCCATCGCTAAAAGCCGAATGCAGGTGTAAATCAATCATTACGCAAGAATTAAATATTCAGATGAAAAAACTTTCCGCTGTGGGAGAGATAAGAAGAGTCGTCCTTGATGTCCTGAAACCGCATCAACCCTCGAACATAATACTGGCAAAGGAATTGAGTGAAGTAGATATGGTTGAGGGTGTAAATCTGGCTCTGACCGAGATCGACCAGAATACTGAGACCCTTAAGATTACTGTTGTGGGTTCTGATATCGATTTTGAGAAAATAAAGGAAGTATTAGAGGAGTTGGGCGGAGTCATCCACAGCGTGGATGAGATCGTTGCTGGCAAGAAAATAGTTGAAGCTGTGGAAACAGAGCAGGACTGATCAGGGAAAATTAAAACTGTGGTTCAGTCCAAGCTATTGGGCTATTTAAAAATTACAGAAGTAAAAAGATTATAAAGATTAGAAGATATCCAGGGTTTTGTTGGTCGTGTTGATGCTATCCTCTTTATCTGTCAGCTCGAACATTGCTCTGACAGCGTCCAGGTTTTCGGGTATTACTATTGATTCCTGAGGAATGGCTTGAGTCAGATAGAGTTCACCGTCATCAACTCCAATGGAGTCCTCCCATACAACGTTCTCAAAAAGATCTGAACGCATCCTCAACTCCCGGGCATATTCTATGACCTTGGCGGTGGAGGAGAACCCATCTTTGGATGATAACAGCATTAGTCTTGGCTCTTCTCTCAAGGCTGCTGCCACATCATCCGGAGTAACGCTCTGCTCGGTCTCAATGTTCAGGGAATGGACATGCATAAGCGTAGTGGGAACCTTGAATGCTGTAGTGGTGATATTAACATCCAAAACGGTTTGAACATCCGGGCCGTGATGAGATGGAACCGAAACGGGGTCAGGCACGATAGCGTTAACCGTACCTTTTTTATCCTCTTTGGGGTCCACAACCCTTCTTATCATCGTGGCCCTCACTTTCTTGATGCCGAACTTCTGCTTTATGGTGTAAAGGGTTCGAGTTAGGCCTGTAGTATTACAGCTGACCACTCTGACATAGTCCTTTCCTCTGGAATCGTCGTAGTTGGCGAGAGCATTGAAAGAAACCTCTGCAGTATCCTTCTTCTCTCCCCCTTGGAATATGGCCTTAACTTTGCCTTGGTAATAATTGGTCTTATTATCCGCACCAACTTTATTGGGGCTGCAATCGGCAATAACATCTGATTCGGAAACGAGGTCCTCGATAGTCCCCTCTACCGGAAGTCCGGCTTCCTTAAAAAGCTCTAATCTATCAGGAACGGCAGCATAAAGTTTATAACCTTTTTTGACAGCCAGTTTAGCCTCAAAATCGGGTTTGGTCTTGGTAACACCAGAAATCTCCATATCGTTCTGCAGACTTACCGCATCAGAAATACGCTTGCCGATGGTACCATATCCGTTTACCCCGAGCTTGACTTTCATTCAACCACCACTGTATGGTTTTGTAAATCTACCACATTAATTTTTCCTGTATGCTCCATCTCTTCAAATATTCCGTAGATCTTCAACTTATCGCCAACAACTTCGATCTTGATTGCCTCTTCCATGAGCACTTCTTCTTTATCTCCGTCTCTTCTAACCACTTTAGATTCGCACACAGTACCACCTAAAGGACGGTCATTTGAGCATGCCAGCATCCACCAATGTCCAGGACATTGGATTCTTCAACAACGCCGTGATTAATGGCCAGCTTGACCGCCTTCTTCCCGGAGAGGTTCGCTATAGTCGCTCTCTGTAAAGCCTTCTTAACTTCATCTTCTTCAACTTCCTGCTCTCCGTAAAAATTCTCTTTGATCTCTATCTGCAGATCTTCTTCCACAAACTTCTGTCCAACTATATCTGAATCACAGACAGCTACAAGGGTCTCTTTACCCAGGTCGTAAACCCTCATCCTGAACATCATTTCTAAGTTCTTACAGAATGTTTGGCTCCGCAGGCCAGACACTTCACGAATAATACTCTATCCTCTTTAACGAAATCAGTATCAGGCGCTCCACATTCTTTACAGATAACGAACTCCTTCACGTAGTTATCAACTTCCCTCTGAATATCCTCTTCAGTGAACTTACCCTGCAGAATCACTCTACCACTCTCCAGAAAACCGGCAGTACCCAGAGACTTGACCAGCTGCTTATAGAGATGCTTCTCATCCCTGTTAACGTCCTTGGCAACACTACTAAAATTCTTGATGATGGTCCTGCTCCCCTCACGCTGAGTGCTGACCTTTGGAAAGTTAAATCTCTCCCTCTTAATCATTTCTTCAGGAAGTTCGTCTATGGCCTTCTCAAGTAAATCCTCATAACTTTTCATCTTCATCACCTATTCCAGATCATCTTTACCGTAATAAATCATGTTCTTCCAGTCCAAACCAATGTCACCTACTACCTTAAAAATAGTTTTCCCAGGGTCTTCCCAAGAGTAAAACAGGTGAGAGTTGCATTTGCAATCCGAACACCCGAAACTCCTTATCTGGTCGAACACGGCCGATAACTCTGTGGCAAGAGAGCATTCCAACCTCTGGTGAAGGATAGCAAGGGCGTAAAAGGATTCAGCGTTGATAGTTAAATAATCGATGTGCCACCACAACTTCTTGTCAACAGAGAAGTGCCTTTTTAGCCTCTTTTCCAGGTTGTTCATGGCGCTGCCGGTGTAGATGTAAAAGCCGGGATCGAAGTTGATGGTCCCCAGTTTTCCGATCCTTATCTCTGTGGCGGATGGGAGGTGAAGTATCAGGAGGTAACTGCCTTTTAGAGTGGACATCTGGTGGATAGCATATATAGGGTTTAGTAATTTTTACCATTTCAGAGCTTAATCATTTTCAGAATCAAACATTATCTCGATAAACGTTACTGATTGTTTCTAAGAAATCTTTCTGGGCTTTAGCTCCGAAAATGATAGAGATAAATAATTTTATGTTAGAAAAGATCATACCACACATAAAAAATAAAGAAAAAGTTAAAAAATGTTTATTTATTAGGCCTTTTATGCAAAAGAGAGGACATATAATCAACTGTGAGGGGATGTATGCATTCAATCAATTTCTTGAGGAAGGTTATGTTGGAGTAAGTCCAATAAATCCAAGAAGATTTACTTCAGGAGGTAGAAGTTGGGCAGTAAGAACTAACTGGGACATAATAGCCGATTTAAAAAGAGTTAAGCCTGGAGACTTAATATTTTTACATGTTACTGCGGAATCTGAGGGGGAGATAAAGGGCGTTTTCGAAGCCACATCTCACTTTATGGAATCTCCAGAAACTCCAGAGATATATAAGAGCGCTAATTTGAGGTATTACCCTCCAGAACCATGTTGGAGAGACTGTCCTGAAGAGGAGTTCGGTAAACCTGATTATTTTTGGCAGGCAGGTATAAAAGAGCTTGAGGGCTATTATTTTAAAGATGGTTTTAACTCTACAGAAGTGTTCAGATTGGCCAAAGAAGGAAGAATTTGGACCGTTCCTGTAAGATGGAAATATGCGGACATGGCTAAAACAGTTAGGCCTTTGCTGGGGAGTGAGGCCAAAGAATTAAAGAAACTACTTGTTAGAAACAATCTTGGAGAACCTTTAGAAACATCAATAAGCCCTAAAAACCTTAGCAATTTTAGCGAAATCCGACTCTTACTAACTCCTTATAATGGCCAACTTTATGATGAGAAAATACTGGAAGCTTGGATTTTAGATAATCTCACTCAAAATGGCAATAATAAAACTGAGTACAATATGGTTACTGACATTTTTGGCAAGTTAAATGTTTTTGGAAATACGATTCAGGCATTTTATCTTGATTTCATGGATATATTTGGATATATAGAAGATAAAGAAGAATTTAAATATGGGTTTAAAGTTGCTGAATTAAAGAAAGGAGAGCCGGAAGAATTTCCATTAACTATAAAACAATTGACAAAGTATATGGATTGGGTGACGACTGAGCTTGCTGGAGGAGATGCTTTTAAGGTGGAAGGTATTATTATCGCTAAAGATTTTAGTCAGGAATATATAGACTACATTCAGCAGAGAAACTCAATTGAATACGGAAATAAAATAAATTTGGTTAAATATGATCTATCTGATGGTAAGATAACCTTAGAAAAAGTGGTTGGATAGGTGAAAGTTAATGTCAGAAGATTTTATTGAACATACAATTAAAAAAGAAACTGAACACATTTATGGTTACCTTATGTGGTCTCCAGACGATAAGAAAAAATTTGAGAGTGTTTTTCCCGAAGGCGAATTCGAAGTTATTTTTAAGGGAATAAAGGTACCAAATAGGAGGGTTGATTGGGAGAGAAATAGAATATGTCTTTATCCCGTAAAAGAAAAGATCAAAAAAGGAGAAACTTTAGAAATACGTTATAGAGAAGGTGGTAGGGTTATAATTGAATCGAAAAGGTAGATAAAGGTTGCCAACTATCGTATTTTGTTTTTGGATTGATTATCAAGTTTAAATCCAAATATCGAAAGATTTTATTTAATTGAAGGTAACTCTATAGTAGATATGAGTCCAGGCCAAGAAGATAATTTGGAAGGTTTCAAAGAAATTAAAATAGATTTTCAAGAAGAATATGAAGAATTGGTTGGCAAGTCCAAAGATTTTCCTAAGTATACAACGCAGTTTATAAACATAGCAAATCAGAATGCTCAAGGAACGAGGCCCCAGGTTGTCGGTAAGATGTCAGAGTTGATCAAACAGTGTCCTGAAAAAACGTATGAAGGCTGGAGAAGATGGTACCTCCAAAACTATCCAGATGCCATTGACAATGCTACAAAGAAAATAAAATCAATGATTGACAAGATGAAGGAGGCTATGGAGCTAATTGATGAGGAAATGATTTCAGAGTGGGTTGAGGATTTAGTTATTAATAAGACTGCAGAAGGTTTGATTATTCAAGATATTATTTTAAAATACCTTGCAGAAGAGAGGGGAGAACAATGGCGTTCGGCATCACCAGAAGAAGAGAGTCAAAATGTGGATGGATATATAGGATACACTCCAGTGCAGATAAAACCGGTTACGTACTTATCCAAAAGACCAACTGTAAGAGAGAACATTGGCGTAAAAACGATCTATTATAAGAAGACAGATAGATACATCTACACTTATGTGAGTGAGGATTCAATCTAACTTTAATTGGTGCTGGATGGTTTTACTAAATTTATTATTCTCAATTTCGGGAACCCTATCAGTATATTCAACTATAAACTCTTTTTCTGCTATTTCTTTTACTTCTTCCATAATTGGAAGGAAAATATCTTTTTCCTGGCTTGTCATGACCGGAAATCCATAATTTAGGGATACATGCTTTAAATCCCCTTTCTCTTTTTGCCTCTCCTCCACAAATTGTAAATGCTTCTTTAATCTTTCACGAACAACTTCTTCAGATAGATTCAAAGCCTCATTTATTCTACCAGTTATGTTCTCCTTGAAATTTGAATCAATTTCGTAACCTATCGAATTTCTTGCAGAAACCATAGAAGCTAATGTAGTCGTTCCTGTTCCCAAAAAAGGGTCTAATACAGTATCATTTTGGATAGAATACATATTGATTAACCTGTACGCTAACTCAAAAGGAAAAGCACCAGACCTTTCTCTCAATTCCGTATGATTTAATTTTTGAGTAATTCCTTTTAGGTCATACCAGATATCTGAAAACCATGCGTTCCTTTCTTCCCAGAAAAATGAGCTTCTCCTCCTGTCATCCTTTTCATCTTGTTTGAACTGTCTACCCCCTCCCTTGCGAAATATTAAGATATATTCGTGTTCCAGAGTAACGTAAGCATTAGGTGGCAGCATTCCGGAACCCATGAACTTGTTTGGTTTATTTGTTTGTTTCCTCCAAATAATCAAAGGCAGCACATCATAACCCATTTTCTCAAAATAACGGATTACATGAGCATGGTTTGCATAGAGCTGGAAGGAACCGTTTAGCTTTCTTGTGGCATCACCAATATTAATACAAACTATTCCATTGGGGGATAATACTCTGTTTACTTCATCCCATACCCTCTTTAATTCATCGTGCATTAAGCTGTATGCGTCTCCACCCCCTTCTTTCTTTAATTCCTCTTCTATTTCAGGGTTAAGAAAAGAGAACTGTTCGTCCCACATCTCAATCATAGGATAGGGCGGGGAGGTAACCACAAAGTTGACTTCTTCAGAAGGGATCTCTCCCATGTCTCTGGAGTCGCCAAAAATAACTTTATGACTTGTCTTCATGTTCCCCTCCTGTATTCTTATTTTTCACAAAGGATGCTATAAAAGATTTTTCAGCTAACCATGCAATGACAATATTCCGTATTATATCTGCGTCACCCTCCCCAAGCTCGCCTCTAAATCTTTCCAAGATTTTCCACTGGCTTTCGGTAAATGTTACTTGAACTCTTTTCTTCATTCAGACACACACAAAACACATTTAAAACACATAATTAAAATAGATTTCTCTTTTTTCTGATTCCTGTTTCTATCAAAAAATTTTTTAAATTAAATACTATTAAATATTAAAGTTAGTGATGAACAGTAGGATAGTTTGTTTCCAAAGCATTTTAAATGTCCTTACTGAAAAATATCTGTCGTTATAAACTTAGTAGGAGAGGATTAATGTGGAGAAGATCGAAGGCTTGATTGAGAGGGCCAGGAGGCTTAAGGAAAAGGGTCTTACGACTGGTGAGATCTCGGATGAGCTTAATGTGTCTCGGGATACTGCGTTATGGCTTATTAGTAGGGCCAGGGAGGATGTGACTCCTCCTTCTGACATATACATTGAGTGGAGGAATTTGTCTTCGCCTTTCAGGCTTCGCAACATTGCTACTACTATGGCGGACATGATTCTGGAGGCTGTGGAGGATGAGCCTGAGGTGGTGATCGGCATAGCTACCAGTGGAGTTCCTATTGCCACCATGATCGCTGAGGAGCTGGATGTTGACTTGGGCATCTATTATCCCAAGAAGCTCAGGGAGGAGACCGGGAAGGATGCTACGGGATTCTTCAGCGGAAATTATGCTACCGTCAATGATAAGAAGTGTGTGGCCATTGATGATATTGTTACCAGCGGGAACACTCTTAGGGAGCTGGCGAGGAATGCCAAGAAGAAGGACGGCGAAGTATTGTGTGCTGCAGTGATAATCGATAAGATGGGTTTGTCTGAGATAGAGGGATTCCCTGTGCTCAGCAGCCTGAAGATAATGAGGCTTTAGTAAGTAATAGATAGTAATAATCTGAATAGGCATGGATGTTTGTGTTCTAATACCGACTCTGAACGAAGAGAAGTCTATTGGAGAAGTAGTTGAAGACTTCAGAGGTTTGGGCTATAGAGTAGTGGTCATAGACGGGAACAGTAAAGACAGGACCGTGGAGATCGCTGAGAGCAAGGGAGCAGAAGTAATACTTCAGACCGGTAAGGGAAAAGGTCAGGCCGTTAAAGAGGCGTTCAATCACATTGATTGTGAAGTGCTTGTGATTGTGGACGGTGACGGGACTTACGTTCCACAGGAAGTCGAATATCTTCTTGAGCCCATAAAGAATGGTTATGCAGACCACGTGATCGGGAACAGGCTGGCCAATTTTGAATGGGGGGCCTTCACCAGACTTAATTTGTGGGGGAACAAGGTACTTAACTTCTTTTTCAGATTGAATTATGGGAAGACCCTTCATGATATTCTCTCTGGTTACAGGGCTTTCACTCAAGACGTTTACAAGAATGTGGAATTAAAGAAAACGGGTTTTGAAGTGGAGACGGAGTTTACGGTGGACACCATAGCCAAAGGATTTAACATAGTGGAAGTACCCATAACCTACAGGGAGAGAGGGGGAGAGACGAAATTAAATCCGTTGAGAGATGGTTTCAGAATAGCAAAGACCATAAATGAGCTTTTGAGGCAATACAGCCCCGGCAGATACTTGTATTTTCTGGGCGTTATCCTCTCCCTCGTTGGACTACTTACCGGGATTTACGTGACAATAGAATGGTTCAGAGACGTCAATCATAATCTACTGGCTATCGTGACTGCTCTTTTAATTATTTCTGGTTTACAGGTGCTTATACTGGGAGTTGTCAGTGATTTCATGTTCAGGAGCTCCTCCCAGATGAGGCGGGAGCTAATAGAGATCAAAAGAGAGGTAAAGGAGACCAAATCCCGGATACCCCCTTTGAAGCAAAACTCCCAGGAATACAAGAGGTGACCTGACTCGGGATTACTACCTTATTAACTACCTTAATGCTCACCTACCTGCTTTTATCCTTTACTTATCCTGTGTCTCCTCTTCTCGTCTATCCACTCCTTACCTTAATCGAAAGAGTTATCAATACATTTATCTCCTTAAAGGAACTTCGGTCTGCCATAATGATTTGAACCTTGATAGGCTACTGACACTAACACTTTCTCCAGTGTTCGGGTTTGATACAATGAATTCGGTGATAATTGCGGCATACAAGGAACCGGGTTATGCCGAGGAAAATGTTCAGAGATTCAGGAATGAGGAAGTTATTATAGCTGCTGACAAGCCCAACCCTGAATTGATAACTGTTATTGAAAAATACAATCTGAAAGCGACCATATCAACTGAGAGGAGGGGGAAAGCGAATTCTTTGAACGATGCAGCTCAACTGGCTACAGGAGAGTACCTCGTATTCATGGACTCCGACACCAGAGTGCTTGAGCTGGGTAATCCCCGGGGATTTGATGCAGCAGAGATCAGAAAGGAAGTTAATTCTTCCACTATTATGGAGAAGCTGGCCAACATCGATTACTTCAACATGTTGATCACTTCCATGCTGGTCACCAGACTGAACTCCTGCCTGAGCGTCAATGGTGCTGCCATATGTATAAGAAAAGATGTTCTACAGGAGTTAGGTGGTTTTAGGAGATGTATAAACGAGGATACTGACCTGGGACTCAAACTGGGTATGTACGGTTATAACGTGGGAGTGATTGGCAGAGCCTTGACCAAAGCGCCCTCAAGCCCGAGTGAATGGTTGGCTCAGAGGGAGCGATGGGGTCTGGGGGGTGCTCAGGTAGTCCTGGAGAACTTAAGGAGCATAATCCGGAAGCCCAAGGTATGGGTCCCCTCATTGATCTTGCTTTATCCTGCCCTCATAGGTCTGATGATAAACTTCTTGCTCCCCGCCAGCATTTTCCTCAAACTCCTCTACGTTGTCCTGCCCTTCATGCTTTTCCTCCCCAATCAGGTGGTGGTAGCCCTATTGCTGGCCGTATTTGAATGGCAGGTCACCAAGAATCTGCTGACTATAACCGGACCGTTCTTCGTGTGGCTGGTTATCATGTTCATCCTATCCAAGAAGATTAATTATGACCTTAAAGCAAGATATCTCCCCATATACTTTTTCGTCTACTCTCCTTTATGGACGGCCATATGCGCTGTATCAGTGGCTAAAGTAGCTGTTTACAAGTGGAGAGGAAAGGAATTAACTGTTGAGAACTGGCCAGTATGACCTGTGGTCTCCACCTGATGTAACCCAGTCAGGGGAAACCAGCAAAAGTATTAAAACCGGTGGGGAGGAAGATTAGTATGAAGATTAAAGTGGCTGTGGTGCTTCTTGTTGTAGCTTTAGTGTTATCGTTCATGGCTCCTTCAGAGGTGTTTCTGGGGGACTATTACAAGCTGGTCTATCTTCACTTGCCCCTGTCCATTATATCCTTCGCATCACTGTTCATATTACCTGCAGCAACCTATGTTGGTTGGAGGCCCCAGAATATGGCGGTGGCAACCATTATTTTCCTGGCGGTGAACTTGGGTCTTTCAGCCATATTTATGCAGGTTGCCTGGGGCGGTATATCTACTGTCGAGCCGAGAGCAGTATTCAACGTCTTTCTATTGCTGTTGCTGGTATTCTTCCTTGTTTGCCTGGCGCTCTCCAGAAGTGTGGCTCTGGTCTATTCTGTAGTGCAGCTGATCCTGGCTATCTGGCTTTATCAGGGAGTATCTGAGTCCCCATTCCAACTGCACCCCGTTTCTGTGGTAGATATGGGACTGATGATGAAACTACCTCTCGTCTTTACGTTCCCTGCGCTGGCATTGATCTACTACCGGCTAACGGAGATGAACTGGAATTCCTTGAAACATTATCAATAAAATAAAAGTAAAATAGAAATATTTTGATAGAATTCTCCGGCTCAGCTTGGTTTTTCAGCCCTGATAGCTCTCTTCAGCCGAAGGCGCTGACGATGGAGATGAAGATGGAGTGCTGAACTCTTCTTTGCCGGGGGTTTCCTGCTGGTCTCCTTCTTTGGTCAGTGCTGCTATGAGGCATCCTCTGGCCACGTTATAGATGGGCTCCTTGGCCTTATTTATGTTCGAAACGTCAACAGACAGCTTCGCTTCCGCCAGCCTTTTCTCGAACATGTCTATAAACCCTTTTGGTCTGGCACTGCCTCCTGCAATGGCGATGGGGAACTCGGCGTCAGGCGGCGTAACCTCTGTTAATCTTTTTCTCAGGTTCTGGATGATGTAAGTTATGAGGGCATCGTAGTAGATGGACAGCGCTCCTTCCACGCTTCCCAGCTCGAATTCAGTGTCAAGAGCAAATGATTTCTCCTTAATGGAGGTCACTCTCTCTTTGGTCATGCCTGTGGCGATTGCCACCTGCTCATCAATCCAGTCTCCTCCTCTGGCGATGGAGAAGGACACGATAGGTGTTGCCATGTATGCCACGGTGACGTTGGTCAAACCGGCACCTATGCTGACACCAATCCCCGTAAAGCTCTGTTTTGCCAGCTCGGAGTATATCACAGCCAATCCTTCATCTATCACGTGGGTCTCATAACCCAATCTCTTGGCAAGGGCTTCTATGGTCTTCTTGTGGTAGAGAACGTTTATGTCGGAATCTATAGGGTTGGCTGGTGACGATATGCACGCCACTTCGTTGGCTCTCGAAGGACTCGAAAGGACCTTCTCTATTATCAGCTTTATCATGGGTATGGACTCTTTTTCGTCGGGGCTTATGATACCGTGCTTCATTGGCCGTCTAACGTTTCTCTTGAAGACGTTGGCGAACTTGAAAGCATCATCGCCCAAAATATGGAATTTATCCCCTTTTTCTATGTACAGGACATTAGTAGAATCCAGCATGTTCTTCGTCAGATCGCTGGCATCAATCTCAAGAAATGCGTTCCTTTCCTGTGCGAAAACAGTGGAGTCCCCCTCCTTCTCCGCACAAATTATGTTCATCGTTCCTACATCAATACCTTTTCCCATTTTTATCAACTCCCAAACAACCTAAACCTTTTCTTTTCTCCCTTCTCTTCTTCATTGTTTATAGTAGTTTCTTTTAATAAGTCTGAAATCTCATCTAAATCATCATCTTCGACTTCTACTTTACCGGACTGTACGTTTCTCAGGCTCCTGACCTCATCAACATCGTCTTTAACTCTGGTAGTCTCCCTGCTTTTGGTGAATGCTTTGCTGGGTCTAAAACCCTCCGTGTCTACGTCCTTAAATCTCAGGCCAGAATCGGAGAACTCCACTATCCTTCTGGTGGACTCTTCAATAGCCCTGTCAACCTCTCTTTCAATATCCTCGTCGGTGTACTCGGGTTGTTTTTCCTCCTTAATGCTGACCGGTACACCCTCAAGCAGGTTGAGGACTGCATTGGCGAAAGAGTTGGCTATAAGGATAGTGGCTCCACCCGCATAGAGAAGGATTATATAGGAGATATTGGGATAAGCCCATCCCAGAGGATAGTCAAGAGCGAATTTGAGCACTCCAAGAACGCTAAGTCCGAAACCAGCTGGTATGACATAATTGGTGTAAACGCTTCTCTGCTTTATCATTAAATTGAGTCCGGTAAGAGATACTGCGAGGCCGAAGGCCACGATGCTGTAGGTGAAGCTAATCTGTGTTGGGTCAGAATGTCTGGTGAGGTTTACAGCAACGGCAAATCCTATACCAATTAAGGCCAAGATTATTCCAGCTAAAAATGTGAGTGAAGCCGTGTAGTACTTCAGCTTTGGACTCATCCTGTCAGGATTTACAACTCTAAGTATAAATAATTTCCTTAATTAGCGGATACTATATTTTCCTCCCAAAATTAACTTAGACAGCAAAAATAAATGGAGATTTAGCTGATAGAAATAATAGAATAAAATAAAACCGGAATTAAACGGTTTTAATCTAAAACATACTATTCATATCTCAAGGCTTCTATGGGTTCGAGATTGCTGGCTTTCCATGCGGGGTAGATTCCGCTGAGTACTGCTACCAGGATCCCGAATCCTACTCCTTCAATAATGTACATTGCTGTTGTCATTGTGAATAAGTATTCAACGCTTTCCAGGACTATCATGTTGATGGCGAACCCTCCCAGTATGCTGAGCGACCCCCCTATAACTCCTCCTACTACTCCCAGTATAAGGGCCTCCAGCAAAAATATTCTGAGTATGACTTTTCTGTAGGCTCCTATGGCTCTCATGACCCCTATTTCTTTGGTCCTTTCGATGGTTGACATCAGCATAATGTTCAGTATGCTTACTCCGGCTACTAGCAGTGAGATGCCTGCTATGGCCATCAGGAAGGAGGTGATCTGGCTGAATGCCTGGTTAATGCTATCGAGTATTTGTCTCATCTCGAAAACCTGGACTTTTTCCTCTCTTAGGTTGATCCGCCCCTCTATATGCTCCTTGAATTCGTCTACGTCCCCGATGCTTTCTACCCTGACTATTATTTGGGAGTAGCCTTCGTCGAATGTGTTATCGAAATCTTCCACTTGAATGAATACTACATTGTTGGGGTTTACGTCGTATCTGGCTTCTTCTTTGAGTATGGTGTTAACTCTGAAGTCTTTACCGGCCACTATGATTTTGCTCCCTTCTCTCAGTCCAAAATTGTCGGCGATGCTCCCTCCAACAACACAGCCACCCCTTTTCAGCTTCACGTCTTCTTCCCCATCCTGGGCCTGGAAGAGGTCACCAATATTGTTCCCCTCAACGCCATAGACGGTGGAGTAAACTCTATCTGATTTGTATTCGATAAAATCCATGCTGCTTTTTATGGGGATAAAAGTCTCGATTCCCTGAATATTTCTTATCTTGTCCACCACATCCTTATCTATTTCAGAGTATCCTTCGGTTGTTGCGGGGTATATCTGCACTTGAGTGGCGAGATCCTCGAAGTTCTGGGTTACAGAGGCTCTGAGGCTCTCTCCGAAGATGCCTATGGATGCTATGGCCATGACGCCAATGATTATTCCTATTATCGCTAAGGAACTTCTTGTTTTGGTTCTGAGCAGGTTCCTTTTGGCTAACTCAAGATACACTGGATTCACCACTCCCATTTCCAGCTATTTTCCCGTCCACCAGCTTGATGGCTCTGTGGGCGTAATCGGAGATGTAAGGGTCGTGGGTGACCAGGACCACTGTTATTCCCTGTTCTTTGTTGAGGTCCTCGATTATCTTCATTACCGTCTCCCCGCTCTTGCTGTCCAGGTTGCCCGTGGGCTCATCGCACAGCAATATGGATGGGTTGTTGGCTAAAGCTCTTGCTATGGAGACCCTTTGCTGTTGACCCCCGCTCATCTCTGTGGGTTTTCTATTAACCTCTCTCTGGAGGCCAACTAACTCCAAAATGTCTTTAGCCTTCTCTCTTTCGGATCTGGTTGCCTGGCGGAATATCATGGGGAGCTCCACGTTCTCGAAGGCAGTTAGGGTGGGTATGAGGTTGTAGTGCTGGAATACGAAGCCGATAGCATCTCTTCTCAATTTGGTTAGCTCGCTGTCGGATAGTTCTGAAGTGTTAGTCCCGTTTATGATCACTTTACCGCTAGTAGGTTTGTCAAGGCATCCCAGAACGTTGAGGAATGTGGATTTACCGCTCCCAGAGGGTCCCATGACGGAGATGAATTCCCCGTTCGCTACTTTTAGGGAGACGCCGTCGAGGGCTCTGACTTCCGTGGGGCCGCTCTGGTAGATCTTCCTCACTTCTTGCAGCTCGATAACGTTCATGTTACTCTGTTTACTTTATTTTCTTGATTTTATCCAGATGACTGCTACTAGAGCAAGAATAGCTATGGCGATTACGGAGCCTATCATCATTAGATTACCGCCTTCAGCCGCTTGGCCGACTTTTTGCTCTGGAAGTTTTATTTCTTGGGTTAATTCCACCTTTTCTCCTAACAGGTTGTTCCATGAAACGGTCAGGAAGCCTTTGCTGGCGTTTATGTCGGAGAACTCGAATTCGAAGCTGTCAAAATCCGAATCCTCGATCGAACCCAAATAGAATGTCTTGATCTCGTTGTTTACCTGCATGGAGAGGAGGACATTGTAAACAGTGCTTCTCCCGCTGTTGCTCACATCTCCAGAGATGGTGGTGCCATCAACTTCTTTCTCCGTCCTGATATTGCTGACGGAAACCGGTTTCTCTTCAAGGGCAACGAACTCAACTTCTTCTGCTTCTGTGTACTGGTTGTTTAACTCGTCTTTATAGGAGATTTTTACTTGAACAGTGTTTTTACCTGTGTCTTGGGGAGAGAACTGGAAGGAAACTCTGGAGTTCTTGCCGCTGCCCAGCGTGGCTATCTCCTTTGTCTTCTCAGAATCTTTAAGGGAAGCGCTAACTTTTATGGAGTATATGGTGTCGTTCCTCAGGTTGGAGATGGTTACATCGAGGGGGACCACGTCTTGAACTGGTACGGAGTTGTAGGGGGTTGAGACGTTAATTATTATTCCTTTAGTCTCCCGGTACTCTGGAGATACTGTTTTAACCACTTGGTGGTAGTTCCTGCCGTTGTAGTAGGATATTTTGAACGATAGGTCTTCCCTGCTCTCTGGGGTGTATCTGAATGACCCCTTCTGGGAGGAGGTCAAGTCACCGAGATACATGATTTGGGGGTCGGCATCGAAGCGGGCCTCTACGGAAACGTCTTTTATGCTGCCAATGGGGTTGGTGAGATAGAATTCCAGGTCATTGACCTCATTCAGCTTTAATGGCGAAGTCAGGATTATGCCCGGCTGTATGTTCTCTATATTGACGAGAATGAGGCGTTTGACTGTCTCGTTTTGTGTTCTGACATGCATCTCGATCGAATAGCTACCTGTTTGTTTTGCTTTAACGGTAAAGGGGAAATCATAGCTGGAACCAGTAGGAATTGTACCTACATCGCTGACCGAGTCAGGCTCCACATCAAGGCTGGTGTAAAGTACTATCTCTCTGACCTTAACGTCAAATGCTCCCTTGTTGCTGAGAGTGACCGTATAGTCAACTGTGTCTCCGGGTAAAATTGTATCAGGGGTGTGCTCAACGTCTACAGAAACCTTAGCTGACGCTACAGGTAAAACCATTAGCAAGAATAAGATTGATAAGCAAATATCGAGTTTATGCATGCTTTTTTTTAGTTTTAAATGGACTTAAATATTTTCTCAGTGGTAGGTTTTAGCACAATGAACTCATTAAGTTCAAATCGTTACTGTGTTTAATATAACCCATTCTAATCTTACTGATTTCAGAGGAAGCCCCATAAAGTGTATATCATATAACCTATGTAGGCCAGGAATGGGGTTAGGGTGGTTATTGCTGCGTTTCTGGTGGATAATCCTCTGGCGTGTTTTAGTCCGAAGGTCCAGATGGTGAGGCTCCATACGCCGAAAGCCAGGCTGACTATTATGCTGAAATATACGAAGTCTGTGGGTAGCATGGAGCTCATGAGCTCGTTGACGAACTCGCCGCTCTGGATGTCGGACATGCTTAGCTGGGGGACTCTTGCGCTGGTGATGTACTGGGCTCCAACGGCGGTGGTGATGGCTGATGCGATTATCGATGGGATAAAACCGTATCCCGCGAACTCCATGGTTCTCTTAAACGAGCCCCTGCCCCTGAAGTAGGATGAGATGGCGTGCATTATGGCCGAGACCACCACCCAAACAACCACCATGGCAGCAAAGGAGCCAATAAATCCCAGATACGCTCCAAGCCTCACGATCCCCGCGAAATCGGATGGGAAAGCTTCAGCTAATTTGGATGAGATCAGGAACTGGTTAATGCCACCAATAATGGAAAGAACAATGATTATCAACAAAGGTACCTTCAAACTAACATCTCTCTCCTTTTGCCTCTCAAAAAATCCATTGGGATCGGATATCAGATTCAATACCATGCACCAACTTGGAGCTAAAGTATAAATTTTTAACGCCACCGATAATCTTCTAAGTACTTTATAATTCTGGAAAATCCGATTAGATGCTTGAAGTTCAGTAAATCGACTCAAGGGCACTGCAGATTTATTTTCACACTTATTTTTATAGTGTTTCAAAAGATGGACAGATCTCGGAATCCATGGAATTTGAGTTATTCTTTGTTCCCTATACCGGTTTGCTCTACTCTCTGGATTTGCCTTTGCAGCCTCCAATCACCACGATAACGCTTGCGGCTGCTCCTCCACCTAAAATGGGTATGAGTTGGGAGAAGTAGCCGCTATCCTTCAGCACTATGGCGCAGGCCATGATAACTGCAGCCCATACGATGGCAACTCCCAGCGTGGCAGAGCCGTATTCCATGAAAACAATCGGTCAAAAGACTTAAAATTTTTGTGAATACATTTTTGAGGCATCCTCCTTTGTGATGAGAATGAGATAAAATTTAATATATCGAATGTCCTTTACCAAAGCTGTGAAAACAGATATTAGCGGTAGGGATAAGTCTCACGGAATCGTTTTCGACTCAAGACCCTCCAAATGGATAGCGGGGATGTATCTTGCCATAATTGTCTTCCTGGTGTCCATGCTGGTTTATATGCCTTTAAATGTTGAAATGGAGCCTTTTGAAAGAATAGCCTTCGTTGTCCTCTTTACAGTAGTGCTGTTGATAATCGTCTTCACCGTGTACAGAGCCTACAAGATGAACTTCGCTGTAACCCTAACCACATAATCGTCAGCGGAATACTTAAGCAGAACAGAATAAATATTGCAGATATACAGTCGATCTACAAGACGGCAATCCCCTTCGGATTCAGGCTCTTTGGAGCGAGTTTTCTTGGCGGTTGGTAGTATCTACTAGGGGTTGGAAAGGCCTGGGTGGTGATGAGCAATTTTCAGGATGGAGTCCTCATAAGCACTAAAAAAGGCAACCATTACGTCTTAACGCCTGAAGAACCGTATGAATTCATAAGGATTGTAGCAGAGAAAAGGAAGTAATCTCACTCTTCAGTTGCGGTCTCAGGAATTAATGGAACCATGGTAAACAGCTATAGCTATGGCTATGGCTACGACTATGGTCATGGTAAAAAGTTATGGTAAAAACATTTTTATCTATATCAGAGTTGAGTTGAACCAAAAAGCGTGGTAAGGTTAAAATGGCCAAAAAGGCAGCACTCAGGCTCTTGAAATCTTATGTGAAGAATAGGGCCAACAGACCTTCACCGGTTATTCTGGCTCACATGGTCACTTATCGGTGCAACATGCGCTGCAGCTACTGCAATTACTGGCAGTGGAACAGCGAAGAGATGAGCACTGAAGAAATTGCGGGGGTGCTTAAAGATGCTGCCGATGCAGATATAGCTGTTTACAGTGCCACCGGAGGAGAGCCGTTGCTGAGAAGAGATATAGAGGAGATATTGCGTCTCTCTAAAGATAATGGATTTTACACCATGGTGGTGACCAACGGCTTACTATTGAAAGGAAGAAAATTTGATGCTGACCTGGTCACTGTCAGCCTCGATACCCTCCACAGGGACGAATTTTATCGTATAACGGGTGTGGATGCCCTCCAGGACGTTTTAGATGCTATTGAATGGGCTTCAGACCGTTATAAAGCCACTATAAACACTGTTTTGCATGAGGGGAATTTGGGGGAACTGGAAGAGCTGGCAAGATTTGCGGAGCTTATGGGTGCAGGAATAACTTTTGAACCCGTATCCTCTTATTTTGAGGGCTGTCCTGAACTGAACAATCAGGAGCTGAGTAATACAGCCAAAAGATTGCTTGAGCTAAAAAAGGAATACAAATGCATCTTGAACAGCGAAGCCTATTTGAACCTCCTATATGAGGGAGGGACTTTTAATTGCCTTTCTCACCTTCTTTTGAGGCTCGATCCGGATGGTAGCGTAATATCTCCCTGCTATGAAGTGGAAGGAGTGGTGGCAGGCAACTTAAGACGTCAAACCGTTCAGGAGTTGCTGAATGGTGAGAAATACAAGCAGGGACGTATGCTCACCCAGAGCTGCAAGGGCTGTTATTTATTGTGCTATGCGGAAACCTCTATGATCTTCTCGAGCTCCAAAATAGCTCTTAAAGAGCTCACATCCATAGCGAAGATGGGAAGCTTCAGTTAACTCTTTTTAACTTCAACTCCTTCAATTCAGCTCACGAATTCTTTAGTGACCTTTTCGATGTCCATTTTGGATATGAACCTTATTCCGGGTAGTATGGATAGAGAGAGAATTAAGAAAACCATGATTATGGTTAAAACGTATGTTCTGGCGTAGATGACGAAGGGGAACTGGAAAAGCTCGCTGGAGAATGCCAGCATGAACAGGTAGGCAGCGGCATAACTTAGGGGAACACCCACTATTGTTCCGGTTACTCCTATCAGCATGTTCTCCACAAAGAGGGAAAACCCCATCTGTCTGGTGGTGTAGCCCAGCATTCTCAGGGTGGCCAGCTCCTTTCTTCTCTCCATAATATTGATGGAAGTAGCATTGAAGATGGCAGCGAAGCCCAGACTGGATCCGAAAGCCAGAGAAAAGAAGATGAATATGTATGAAAATTCCATCAAGTCATCTATATACTCGATCACCACTTCTTTGGAGTTCACTTCCAGCACTCCGGGGAGGTCCTCCAACTGTTCCTGAACTCTATCCTTTTCTCCGGGTTTGGCCTTTACTATAATAGCGTTATAACCATCTACCCCCAGAACTTCTTGGAGATGGTCCAGTGAGGCGTAAGCGTTGGGGGTGAGAGAATGCTGGAAGGTGCGGTAAACCTCACTTTCTTTCTTTCCTTTTTCGGTCACAAAGGTGAATTGTTGACCCTCTAACAAGCTCAAATTTCGGGCAGTGCTTTCTGGAAGTAGTATCCCATCAGGAGGGGGCATGAGCCGGTTGCCGTCCAGATCATAGATGTTGTACAGCTCCTGATTACCCATACCTATGAGATTTACGGATTTGGAGTCATCACCTCTCTCTATAAGCATCCAGGTCATAATTAGAGGACGAGCATCTTCCACTCCCTGAATGGACTTCACTTCCTTCAACGCAGAGTTGTCCACATACGACGAATATCTGACCTCAAAATCATAGTTCATCACCTTGTTGAACTGGAGGTCGATGGTCTCCTCAAAAGCGTCCAGAAAGACCACGGAGTTCATTATTAGCATTATGGCCGCTACCACACTGAAAGCAGAATAAGCAGCCCTTTTTTTATTTCTGAAGGTGTTTCTAAGGCTCAGTCTGGTGAGAGTGGAGAGCCTGATGAAAGAAAATAGTTTATCCATCTCCAGACCTTTGGTCTGGGTCTCGAATGAACCTCTTAGCGATTGAACTATCTCCAGCTCAGCCGCCCTTTTGGCTATGAAAAGACCTGAAATAGCGGGTGCAAGAGTACCGATGGCCAATCCCAAGAGCAGGATCTCTATATGGGGTTCGGCAACGTAATAGGGGACGTTGATGACGTCTGTGTACTGCATGGTCATCACTATGGACAGGATATAGCCCACGATTACCCCCACAACTGATCCTATAGCCCCAATGAACAGGGAGTGCTTGAGGTAATGGAGAAGTATCGTTCTTTTACTGAATCCCAGAGCCCGAAGAACCCCGATGTTGTGTGTCTGCTCGTTTATAAGCCTGACAAGAAGAACATATACCGCAAAGATGGATATGAACAAGATGAATCCTGGGACCATTATGGCCAACTCTCTGAAACCCTCCAGGTCCAGTTGCAATGCCTGATTGCTGGGCTGCTCTTCTCTGGTATAGAAATTCTTTATACCGTAGGGCTCAAAGATCTGTTTGGCTCTATTGAGTATCTCTTCTCTCCTGCTCTCATCGTAGATGGTGAAATGGACTTCATTTATCTCTCCCTGATGCCCAAAACTCTCCAGCGTCTCATAGGGGACATATGCTACACCCAGCGTTCGGGGAGAAACAAAGAAACTGCCCTCCTCAACTATCCAGATATACTCGGGACTATAGGCCAATCCGGTGACCTTCAATTGCAGCTTTTGCCCCTCGATCTTGGGAGAGATGGTCTCTCCGGGATTGATGTTGTGGTAATCTGCAAACTCTTTCAGGACTAAGGTTGAGGTATGAGCATTCTTGGGTATGTACTGTCCCTCTACATAGAGCTGATTAACTTTGGGCTGCTCCCCATCGGGAACAGAGATGAGGATAAGTTTTACCTGCTGATCCCTGATCTCCATAGTGGATTTGATAGACAACCTGCCCTCTACTTCTTTAACGCCATCGATTCTTTTTACTTCTTTTAGGAGCTCTTCAGGGGCGTAATTGAACTCTATCCCAGCGTTCTCAAACTTGGTCTCCTCATAGAAGTGATTATAGGTATCGCTGAGGTCCAGATAGGAGATGTAGAAGGAGGTGAAGAGGGCAATTCCCAAAAATATTATGAAGGTAACTCCAAAGAACATCCCTCTACGGGACTTTATATCCCTCCACACCTTTCTGTTAAGCATCAAACCACCATTAAAGATTATCGTTAAGGGACAGCTACCAGTACAGATTCTCAGGGTCTAAAGGCTCTTCATTCTCCTCGATCTTGTCGATAGTGCCATCTTTAAGATGTACAACCCGGTCTGCCATCTGTGCAATAGCAGAGTTATGGGTAACTATGGTGAAAGTAATTCCCTCATTAAGGCACACCTCTCTCATGTACTTCAACACTTTTTTCCCCGTCTCAAAATCCAGATTTCCTGTGGGCTCGTCTGCCAGAATAAGTGGTGGATTCTTCACCAGTGCACGAGCGATGGAGACTCTCTGCTGTTCCCCACCACTGAGTTCGGACGGGAAATGGTTGGCCCTCTCCTTTAAACCCACTGTCTCCAGGACTTCATCTGCGTCCCTGGGTCTTTCTACTAGCTCGGAAGCTAATTGAATGTTCTCTCTGGCGGTAAGAGTAGGTATCAAATTGAAGAACTGGAACACGAAGCCGATATTTTCTCTTCTGTGGTAGGTCAGCCCCTCTTCGTCAAGTGAGGTGACGTCCGTGTCTTTGAATACAACTTTACCCTTGTCGGGAACATCTATCCCTCCAATTATGTTGAGAAGAGTGGTTTTCCCTGAACCGCTGGGCCCCAGGACCACAATGAACTCTCCTTCCTCTATATCGAAGTATACTTCCCTCAGGGCATGGACATCTACGGCCCCGATCTTGAAGACCTTCCACACATTCTCCAGACTCAGCATGATACTACTTCTTTCTCCATTTGTATCTATAGCCCACAAAAGCAAGCACTATCAGCAATACCACTATCGCAACGATCTGACCGAGGTAGCTCTTCTGTTCTATATACTGAGAGAAGCTCCGGGTAACCTTGTGTTGTTCGAATGTGGTATCCATGTAGTTGATATCCACTTCGATGTCATGGTCGCCAGAAGAGCCGGCTGTAAGGTCAAAGGAGGCTGTGGCAGAATCCCCACTCTCCAGACTGCCGATAAAATAACTGTTCCTTCCCTTGAAACCGGGTGGAAGATCTAATTTCAGGCTGACTGCCTTGGCGTCCTGATTGCCGCTGTTCTCCACCTGAAGGGAGAGCTTGTAATTATCGCCTTCCGTAGGGGTATCGGGGGAAGTGAATATTCCGGCTATATCCAGGCTGATCCTGCCCGGTGAGCTGACGAACAGGGGGAAATCAGTAGTGGAAGAATAGGCCTTTCCAGAATCATCCTCGTAGCTCATATCCAGGGTGAAAGTATGGTCTCCAGTTGTGGTCTCGTTTTTGGCTTTTAAGTTGAATTTGGCTGTTTTGGTACTGTCTCTGTTTACTGTCCCCAGGAATTTGGTGCCTTCTCCCTCAAAACTCTCGGGGACCTTCAAAGAGACCCTGACGTTCTCTGCATTGCTTGTACCCGAATTCTCGACGCCCATGTTTAAGGTGAACTCGTCTTCGGGAAATACTCTCTCCGGAGTGGTGCTCATCTCTGAAATTATCAGTTGAGGTGTACCCTTTACTCTCAAAGGAATGGAGATGGTCTCCGAATGAGGCTCTCCAAACTCGTTGCTGTAGCTCAAATGGAGGTTCATTTGATATACCCCCGTGCCAACAGATTTATCTGCTGTTAGGGAAAAATCAAGCTCTTTCTGTTCATTGCTCTCCCAGCTGTCAAACGCGACCTTCCCCAGATTACTAACTATCTTATCCGGAGTGCTCATGGATATGCTAACGTCCTTGGCTCTTCCCCCATTGTTCAGGACGTTAAGATTATATTTCTCTGTTTTTGAAGGCTCGATGGTCAGCTCTTTAGATACACTGAATTGGGGCTCGTCTATGACCCTCAAAGCTATTATTCTGTTGATGCTTGCCTTGTAAAGGTATTCACCGTAATCGTAGTTTATTCTGGCGTGTATCTCGTATATTCCCGCTTTTTCTGCTCTCATCTTCACTTGGGCGGAACTCGAGCCCGTGGCGAGGTCACCCAGCGTAAGAAAAACGCTTGAAACCTCTTCTCCTCCCCTAAGAATAGATAAACCATCCTCATTCTCGTAAAGGAATAATTTTAAATTTCTGGCGTTGCCCCCGGTGTTCTGTAGATCCACACTCAAAATAAAATCTCCTGTAACCGGTTTTTCCGGGATAGTGTGCTGACTAACGGTTATGATCGGCTGAGCCGAAACGCCAGCAGCTACAAAACTCAAGATAAGTATTGAAAACAAAAATTTCCACCAAATCTTCATTTCTCCAACCTCCTGTATTTAACAAAATCTTTGGCAAGCCTTCTATAATTCTCAATATCTCCTATATCGTAAAACATTGAATATAAGGCAAGACCATCGAACATGGCCATTATCGCAGTTGCTGTAACCGCAGGCTCCTTAATGTTCTCCTTTTGAAATAACTGGACCACCATTTCATCCACTTCTTCGTGAAGCCCTCTAAAAACCTCAAAATCTCCGTAATGGAGCAATTTACCGCTGATGTAGGCAAAGAACCTCATTACATGGGGTAAATTGATAAAGTTGTCAACTGAAACATCAATCAAATCGTCAACACTCTGGATCTTTTTAATGGACTCTGTAAACAGCTTATTGAACGTGTAGTATGCCACTTCTTTCTCCAAATTATCTTTACTCTTGAAATGGTAGAAAATAAGTCCTTTAGACACTCCCACAGCTTCGGCCACTTCATCTACTGTGACCATCTGAGGTGGTTTAGAAATGTAGAGTTCAAGGGCAGTCTCCAGTATCCTGGCCTTAACTGACTGGTCAGTCATATTGACTAACTGGTCAGTCAAAATATATAAAGCTTGTGGAGATAGGAAGTGTGGGGATAGGAGATTAACTCGTTTTCCATCAACTATCTATTGTCATTTCTCCGAACCCTCTAAATGAGCTTTAACTGTCCCCTGTCTAATCCCCGGGTCGAGAAAGAATATTATCAGGTTGACCACCAGTAGGACCACAAAGCCTGCTAAACCGGTGACCCCGATAAGAAGCTCGTTACCTCCTTTCAACACCATTATGGATATGCCATAGGTGGCGTTAACTGTTCCGTGGATAATGGCTGCGGCTATAACCGATTTGCCTTTTATTCTAACGTAACTGAATATGGGTGAGAGAAGGACGGCCCATGCTATCATCATAAAAACACCCACAACAGGGTACTGGGGGTAGTTGTGGCCCTGGAGGACAAGAGGAGCGTGCCACACTCCCCAGACCACCCCAATGAATAGGGATGCCTTCCAGAAGCTCATGTAACCCAACTCTTTCTGGAGAAAGCCTCTCCATCCCAGTTCTTCGCCAAATCCGGCCACAGCATTGATGGTGATGCCGGCGAAAAGTCCCTGAATGAGAGCCAGCCAGATGGGGTGAACAGGTGATTCTTCTATCTGCTTTTTAATCAATTCCATCTGCTCTGGGGTCAGGACAGAGTGGTACCTTTCCAGCATGCCCTCCAGCTCCGGAGAGTAGCTTACTCCAGGGAAAAGCAGACCAACCCCCAGGGTAGCAAAGGCTATGACCGGCGGTAAGAGCCAGGCAGCCAGCCACCACCGGTTCACCTTAAAAGAAATGCCCAATGGTCTTCTAACTGCTTCTCCACAGTGTTTTTGAACAGCAACGGCACACACCATGGGAACGAACATGTAGACTGTGGCAAGCACGAGGGCGTTGAAGGTGTTCCACGTACCCCCTGAAAGGACAAAAACGGCAACCATCAACCAGTTGATAAGGAAGGTCAGTCCTATAAACAATCCAATCTTCTTAAGCCGTCTGCTCATCCGGATCACGATTCTCTTTTCTAAATCTCTCTGTAAATATCAGGAAGGCTGGGACCAGAATTAGGGCGGCAAGAAGACAAAAGATTATGGTGGCTACGCTGACCAGCCCAAAATCCTTCATGATGGGGAAGGGGGATACTGTCATGGCGGCGAAACCTCCGGCCATGGTGAGACCTGAGGTCATAATAGGTTTTCCTATGTTCTGAACAGTTATACTCACAGACTCTTCTGGCGACCTTCCCAGCCGCCTCTCTTCGAAGTAGCGCTCCACCACGTGAATGGAGAAATCGATTCCCAGTCCCACTGTCAAAGAGTTCAGGCTGGCAGAGATCAAGGTCCTGGGAACTCCAGTGAGATACATCAAAGCACCCACCAGAATTATTACTGTTGTAATGGGAACCAGGGGAACGACGGCGCTCCTCAAGCTCCTGTAAACCACCAGTAGCAGGAGAGTGACCAGGACGAAACTGGCTATGGTCATATTATTCTGGCCGTTGATGATCAAATCGGCCACGAACATCTTGAGGACCACATCACCGGTCAAATAGAAACCTTCTTCCAGTCCAAAGAAGTTTATGTCTTCTTTGATCCTGTCGTAAAGGTCTTTGAATTCGATCCAGTCCATGGAAGAGACAGAGAAATAGATGGCTATGGTGTTCCCGCTGAGGTATCTCTGCGTCTGGTCAGAAGGCATGGCATTCAGCAAGTATAACAGTTTTGTCTGGCTTTCCGGCATTTCACCGTTGTTATAAGATTTTATCATGGTGTTGAGGCTCTCGTAACCCACTACCTGCGGCTCAACGGATGTGATATACTGTGAAAGAGAATCTATTCTTTTAAGGTAATTTAGATTGAGTTCATCTGTTTCAACAACTGCAATAACTTTTTCAGAGCTGCCGATTATACTCTCCAGCTCGTCCATCTTTCTGATGGCAGGCAGGTCCTGGGGAATATACTCGTAGAAATCTGTCTGGAGGTCAACATTGGAATAACCGTAGTAACCGGTGGTCACCATCAATAGGGCTATCAGCAGAACTGTTTTGGGTTTTTCAGTGGGTATTCTGGAGATCTCCTTGAGCACAATACCCAGAATGTCCCTTCCTTCTTCCGTCTTTACAGCATCTCTTTTACTTCTCTCCAGTAATATGAGAATGGCTGGAAGGAAGGTGAGGCTTAATAGAAAGGCTACGACCAGTCCTATGGCTGATAAGAACCCGAACCAGCTAAGAGCCGGAACGCCGGAGAATACCATGGACAGGAATCCTATAACTGTGGTGATCATTGCCAGGCTGAGGGCCACCCCCACGCTTTTGATAGAGTTTATAACGGCATTAACGCTGGTGAGACCCTTACCCATCTCCTCTTCAAACCTTCCCTGGAATTGAGCTGCATACTCGATACTCAGACCTATGAGAATGGGAAAGAACCCGTTGGTAACGTCCGTTAGTGGTATTCCGAAAATGGGCATTAATCCGTAGACCATTACAGTGGTAAAGATGGATACTACCAGAGGGAGCATCAATGTCCTCTTTCTGGCAACCACTCCTCTGAAAACGATCACCAGGATCAACAACATCAAAATAATTGCCGCAGCTCCCATCAACATCATGCTCTGTCCAATTGCCTGGTTGACCTGATGCCTGACCAGAGGATTTCCTGTAGCTTCTGTAACCACTCCAACAGGTTTGGGAACAGTATCGATCTTTCTTTCTATCTCGTTGGCTATCTCATCGTATTTGGATTGAGGAGCAGTGATCTCAATCTTTATGAGAGCAAAACTGTTTTTGGGTACGTAGAAACCGGCATAATTACTAACGTAGTTCTGGAGCGTAGCCTGATCCTGCGGTAGATACCCGAAGTTCCTTACCGCAGAGCTGGCCGCAGAGTCGATCTCTCCAACTCCCTGAATGGTGGAGATAGAGTCTTCAAGCTCCAGCATGTACTCGAAGACGTCATAAGTTACCACGTCATCCCCTTTAACGAAAATGTAGGCTGCACCAACAGAAGTGCCAAAATCCTTGGAATACAGCTCGTATTGAGTAAATTCCTTATGTTCTTGGGAAAAATAGGTTTCAAAGCCCTGGTCCATCTCGACCTGCTGACTGAAATGTATGCCGGCTATGAACAACAAGATTACGGCAACGATCACCGCAAGGGGGGCTCTGGTCGCCAGTCTGGAAAAAAACTCAAAGATAGGTTTTACCATAGCTTACTGTTTGGGCTTAAATCTGGTGTACGCTCCATAAGCCACAGCAGCCACCACGATCAGCAGAGCAATGATGAGCATGGGAGGAACTCCGGTGGATTCAACGACCTCTACTGGCATCTTCTCCGGTTCACTGATGACCCATTCATCAGAGAGATCCTTGTACTTCACTTCTAGATTGAGCGCATACAGCTTCAGAGTGGCATCACTATCCGCTTTCAGATTGAAGGTCACGTTAGTAGATTCCCCAGGATCCAAGCTCCCGATGTAGGCAGTATCATCTGTGGTGGAGAATGGATCGACCACGGTTATACGGGTTGTAGCGTCCCTTACTGTGAAGTCCCCAGTGTTCTTCACCTCAACAGTCACCGTTTTCTCACCGCCAGCCGGCACCTGTCCCGTCCCTTGTACTTCAAACCGCATCTTGGGCTGGACAGTGACGCCCACATCAACTTTTTCCGTTACTTCTTTGTCATTGATGTTGTAAGTGAACTCTACTTTACCAGGATATTCACCTGCCTGGGCATTTCTTAGAGCGTTTATCTTGAATTTGGCTTTAAAAGCGTCTTTTACGTCTCCTACAAAAGTCTCGCTTACAGTGGCAGAGAGTGGTGGTTTAACGTTTATTGCAGCCTTTAAATCCTCAACCGGGTGGGTGGGTGAAATGTAGGTAACGAAATCTCCCTCGCTTCCAGCATAAATGGATGAAGAAGTGTTGATCACATTGAACTCGGGACCCTCTTGGAGCTTCACTCCGAAGGCGACACTGGAGGTTTGCTGGGTTTCGCTGTACTCATCCAGATAGATCCCTCTGATCTGGAAGGGGTAGTATCCTGGCTCTTCCGTAGATATATCAACGGCAAAGGTAACATTGACACTTTGACCCGGTCTGAGGTCCCCTACGTAGTAGGAACCCTGCGAGAGGGTTGAGGATATCTCCGAAGGAACCTTGAGCTCGGGTAATTGAGTGCTCAGGCCAGTTGCCCCTGAACCTGCCTGAGCCTGAAGAAGCTTCATCAACGGCTGCAGCTCCTCGAATGAGGGAAGCTTCTGGAATGAAGATAAGGCGGTAAATCCTGAAGGAGTGGACATGATCACGTAGAGATTGGAGCCCACTTTCTCTCCCACGTTCTTCACCTCAAGAGTGAGATTGCCCTTTCCTCCTGCCACCATATTGGTGGTCTGGACATCGACAACCTTGAGCTTAACAGCTTCCTCCTCAACTACCACTTTCAAGGTTATAGTTTGCTCCTTGGGATCAAAGTCATAATCCATCCAGCTGAACCAAAGCTGTGGAAGGTTTGTTTCTTCTATCTCAGTCTTTCCTGTAGGCATAAATTTTTGAGAAGTATTATTATATTGGTAAGAAATTTGAGTCTCTGTTAATGTGCTTTGGGTTGAAGGCATTTCAGTTCTTGACCTCAACAGTATGTCGTCCAGTATTTCGTAGTCAATTTTTAGTTTTAGCTTGTATTCTCCAGCCTCCACATTCTCGTTGACCCTGATCTTTAGGGGGAGTTGCGTGGGTTTCATGGAGGGGAGGGCCGGATACTTTTGTATGGGGGTAAGCACCTTTATGCCATCGGTCCCCTTACACTCCACGGAAACATTGTAGGCGGTGGTGAGCATGTCCGTCCGGTTCTTGAAGAAATTATAGGTCTCGTAGTTGTAGTAGCTTATCCTCTCTATTTTGGCGTTGTTCTGGAGCATGACGTTGAGTTGGGTTTCTTCGCCTCTGTTGACGTGATTATCTCCATATACGTATGCCGTGAAGTAGGGTTCTTCTTTATAGCTGAATGAAGCTGATGATTGGCTGCTCAGTGCAAGCAAAACAAGTATCACCAGTAATAGTTTCCACACACCCGATCGTATATGAGTCATGTATTATCACCTTTGATGTTCTAAGTACTAACTATCACCGTGTAGTAGCAGAGGCTACGACAATATTATATAATACTTTTGCCCCACCCCCTGTGTGGACAAATTAGTTGAGGCTTTAAAAGACTTTGGACTAAGTGACTACGAGTCAAAGGTACTTCTCACTCTACTGGCGAAGGGTGAGCTATCGGCAGCAGAGATCGCCAGCTATAGCGGCGTTCCCAGAACCTCGGTGTATGAAGTAGTGAAGTCACTAACCTCTAAAGGAGTGGTAGAAGAAGCGGGCGGGAAGCCCATGAAATTTAAATCCATCAGGAGCGACGACCTGATGACCCTTTTCTCCAGGCGTTTGAAAGAGAATGTTGATTTTCTTAAAAAAGAGCTACCTGCTATTGAGGAAGGAGAGAAGAGAGAAGAAGTGGTCAAATTGTATTCCGGGGATGTAGCTTATAATGTGCTGAAGGAGTGTGTGGAGAACTGTCAAAAAGAGATCATTGTAGCATCTGCATACCTGGACCAGCAAATGGTTGATGTGATTAAGGATGTTGACTGCAAGGTAGTAGTAATAGCTCCCAATGTTGGCGAAATTCAGAATGAAAGCATTTCCGCAGAAAAACTCCAAATGGACGTAGAATTAACCCAGGTGGGCGTTTATCACGGCATGTTCTTATTGGATGGGGAAAAGGTTGCCATTTATCTCAAACAGGGAAACAATTTGAGATTGATGATGGGCTCAGGGAGTTTTGCAGAGTTCTACAAGATGTTCATGCACTCATTCATCAGACAAAAGGTCAAAGAATAGTTTACAGGTAGATTAAGATATTTCTCCTTCAATATTGTATATTTTGACTCTACAAAATCTTAAAACCTCAAAATATTTTTAAATTGTTTTGGTTCAGGAGAGCTATGAAGGTGGTTTTATCCTATTCGGGAGGACTGGACACTTCGGTTTGTATTCCTCTACTCAAAGAAAAATATGGGTTTGATGAAGTAATCACTGTTACCGTTAATGCTGGTCAGCCGGCGGAAGAGATAGAAGAGGCTGAAGAAAAGGGTAGAAAATATGCTGACAACCACTATACCATAGACGCCATTCCAGAATATGTGGATTTGCTTCTCAAGCTGATAAAGGCCAACGGTGATTACGAGGGCTATATTCTGGGTACCGCTGTAGCCAGACCGGTTATTGCCGAAAAGGTTGTAGAGGTGGCCGAAAAAGAGAAGGCCGATGCCGTAGCCCACGGTTGCACCGGTAAAGGCAATGACCAGTTGAGATTCGAGAACATATTCTACCAGTATGGATTGAAGGTCATAGCTCCCATGAGAGAAATGAACCTCTCCAGAGAATGGGAAATGGAATATGCCCAGGAGAAAGGTATCGAGGTTCCTGCCACCAAAGAGAAACCATACAGCATTGACGAGAACTTGTGGAGCAGGAGCATCGAAGGGGGTAAACTGGAAGACCCCTCGTTTATGCCCCCAGAAGAGATATACGAGTGGACAGTGAACCCCAAGGATGCCCCCAATGATCCAGAGATCATAAAGATCGGGTTTGAAAAAGGGATTCCAGTATCAATAAATGAAGAGAAGCTCGCCCCACTGGAGCTGATTAGAAAGCTGAATGAAGTAGGGGGGAAGCACGGTGTGGGGAGAATGGACCTCATGGAAGACAGGGTACTGGGTCTGAAGGCGAGAGAGAATTACGAGCACCCCGCTGCCACAATCCTGATAACAGCCCATAGAGACCTGGAGAAGCTCGTATTGAGCAGGAAAGAGCTTAAATTCAAAGGATTTGTAGACGAAGAATGGGCCGACCTGGCATACCAGGGAATGGTCAACGAGCCCCTGTTCGAAGCCCTCAACACATTTATAGATAAAACTCAAGAGAGAGTGACCGGCTGGGTGAAACTGAAGCTGTTCAAAGGCTCAGTGATGGCAGTAGCCAGAACTTCAGACTATTCACTGTATAAAGAAGAGCTGACCTCCTTTGATAAAGAAGCCATTGACCAGAAGCACGCCGAAGGATTCTCACACTTTCATGGACTGCAGGGAAGATTATACAAGGAAAGAGAGAGAGAATAAGCTTTAGCTTTAATTCTTTGTTTTTTTAGATGGCTAACTGATATCGAATACTTAAATGCTTGTATGTTAAATTAAATAAAAACTGGAACTGGAAAGAGGATGCAAAAAAAAGATGTTGAGAATCGAGAAGGGTTTATGAATGATTTGTTGAGGAAAGAAAATGGGATGAGAATTGAGATACGGATTTGTCAGAAAATATTATTGATTACTTATTTGAAAGAGTTGTCAGATATAATATTAATGATCAGGAATGTTAGCCCAAGATCTAAGATACTAAACCTCATTTAGAACGTAACCTAAGGTGAAGAAATATGAAAATCAAAAGAGTTGATCCTTGAAACTCTCCCAAAAGAACTCCCATATCTGAAGGAAGAATATAAAGTCAAATCTATTGGGATATTCGGCTCCTATGTGAGAAGTGAGCAGAGAGAAGAAAGCGATGTCGACGTTCTGGGTGAATTTCAAAGACCAGTTGGTTTCTTCCAATTCTTGGACCTTGAAGATTATCTCAGCGAAAGACTTGGTTTAAAGGTTGACCTTGTAACCTCTGATGCTCTCAAACCAATCATAAAACCCCGCATTTTGAAGGAGGTCTTTTATGCCTGAAGAGTAAATTTTTTATTGTCACAAAAATTAGAAAGTTTTACATAAGGTATAATTGCTCACCGTCTATGAAGATTCCTATCTCTATGCTTGCCAGTAGCGGGTATTGTGAGTACCAGATATATCTGGAAAAAGTGGTTGGTGTGGATGTGGAAGATACTCCTGAGATTAAAGAGGGAGTGATAAAGCACGATAACCTCCTTGAAAAACATCTCTTGGAAAGAGAGGAGGAGTTCATTGATGTTGCCACCGAAATAGAAATGGCGTTGGAGACAGGTGCAACGAGAATAGTGAGGGAGCTTGACGTGGAAAATGAAGATCTGATTGGGAGAATTGACGAAGTTCAGTTCTCTCCTCACGGTATCCTGATCATTGACGATAAACCGGGTAACAGAGCTTTTAATTCCTATAAGTTGCAGGTATGGGCATACTGTGTTGCTTTAAGGGATAACTATTCACCGAATCTACCGTTGTCCGCAGGTTTGAGGAACAGGGATAACGGCAACATGGTCTGGGAAAAAGAGTTCACTGCAGAGCACCAGCAAACAGTGATGAATAAAATAGAAAGATTAAGAGCTATTCTGGAAGGAGATTATCTACCTCGACCTGCTCACCCGAGAAAGTGCTCGAAATGCCGGTTAAAGCAGGCATGTAAACAAAATCTGGAAATGGAGCAGAAGCTGGAGAAGGATAGGGGATCAGAATTGCGAGCTGTAGAAAGCTTGAAGAGCAGGTTTATAGATTTGGTACAGCGTCAAAGATAATAACGACCAGAATCAGCTCAGTATTTCTCCACCCCTTCTCGTCCCTGATACTTCTTCGCATCTCCCCATAATGTGTATTTTCCCTCCTTTCATCTCGTTCCCTATCCAGCGAGCATTACCCTTTACCACAATCTCTCCATCCTTCATGAACTCTCCTACACCGAACTCTGCGTCTCCTTCCACTACGATCCTGCCTCCTCTCATCCCTGCTCCCAGCCTGTGGCCGGCGTTTCCCTCAATTATTATTTCTCCGCCCTGCATGTATCTGCCGGTCCACCAACCCGTGTCTCCAATGATCTCCAGGTCGCCTCTGAGGTGCCTGTACCCCAATCCGGCGACCTTCTGGGGGTGATATTCTACCGTGCATAGGGTTATGGCATCGTCATGGTCCAGCACTTCTCTATAAACCCCGGAGATGAAGCAACCTACCAGCCAGTATTCTCTCTGGTCCTTAATCTCTTTATGGAGGATATCGTTGAACAATTTCTCGATCTCTGAAATAGTGGGGCGGTATTCTTGTGCAGCCTTCAACCCGAATTTAAAATGGTCCAGTTCTCTCCATCCTATGGTCATATGGAGAGTGTAATCAGAAACGATCTGGTGGAGTTTATCACACATACTTCTCCTATGAGCCAAAATTTTAAATGTTTTTTCAATGGGAGTTATCCAGCATTGCTACTTAGGGGAGAGCGTAATGAAAGTACTGGTATATGGAGCAGGAGCTATTGGATCGGTCATCGGCGGCTTTCTGGCCAATGGTGGGCACAAGGTATCTTTTTTGGGTAGGTCTTGGCATATGGGAAAAGTCAGGGAGATCGGTCTGTACATTACCGGGATATGGGGAGAGCATCTCGTGGATGATATTGATACTTATACTGAGTTCTCTCAAATCCCTGCCGAACCGGGTTTTGACCTCATATTGATAACCGTGAAATCTTATGATACTGAAAAAGCAGGAAAAGAGGTCAGTGAACTAATCAAAGAGGACACTATGGTGATGCATCTCCAGAACGGCCTGGGAAATGCTGAAAAGCTGCTGAATTATATTCCTCAAGATAAACTGATCACCGGAAGGGTGATCTTTGGGGTGGAAATTGAGCCGGGTGTGGTGAAGGTCACCGTAAGCGCGGACGAAATCGTTCTAGGGACTGTTGGTAGTGTACCTGCCCCCATCATAAAAGAAATGTCCGATATCTTCAGTAGAGCTGGACTGCCAGCCAGATTATCTACCAGCATTGAAAAGCATCTATGGGCCAAAGCCCTGTACAACTGCGCTCTCAACCCGCTGGCGACCATTCTAAGCGTTCCATATGGTTTTCTGGCGGAGAATGAATACACCATAGAGATCATGGATAAAGTCATTGAGGAAATTTATCGGGTTGGCGGTGAAATGAAGGTGGGATTTGAACCCCCTACGGCAGGGGAATATAAAGACCTGTTCTACTCCAAACTGGTTCCTGCTACAGCCGAACATCACGCTTCTATGCTCCAGGATATTAAAAGAGGAAGATCTACAGAAATTGACGCTTTGAACGGAGCAATATCAGAATATGGAGAAAAATATGGTGTGGAAACTCCCTATAATACCCTCTTGACCAATTTGATCAAGGCCGAAGAGATCAAACCTTCTAAGAATCCTATGGAAATATAAATCTAAATATCAATGACCACGAAGGCGTACCACCCGTCAAGTTTTTCCACTTTGAAATTGTGGAGGGTTATGGCCTTGGGCTCCACCTTCACCAGTTGAGGATTGATGGTGCCCCCTTTTAGAACACCTTTTGCATGGAACTCTTTTTCGTCAACCTGCAGTTCCACTTCCTTTGCGGCAAAAAAATGGGTGTCAAATAAAAAAAGTAATTCATTGAGCCATTTATGCAGGAGATAGTCCGGGCCATCGGTTTCTACCTCAACTGTCTCTTCTCTGGTTGTTTCGAGCTCTTGTGGATAGGTGAAAGCTTCATTGAAGGCGAATGTAGCGCTTCTTAGCAGATCAGTAAGTGATTCTCCATGGACCTCGAAGGCTATGTCTGCGGTGTGCTCAACAAACCTGTAACCCATGTTCAGGAGTTGACGTCAAGTTCATTTACTTTTTCCCATGTGTTCTCGTCAAAGACCACTATTTCAGCACCAATGATATACAGGTAGTCATCCATGTAAACTGCTCTGACTGCCTGAGTGTTAACGGCCTTCTCCATTTTCAGTTCCTCATCGTAGGAGAAGACATAGCCGTTGCTGCCAGCAGGCAAGAAGAACACTCCGTGCTTCTTGTCCAGAAGGAATGCATGATGGGTTTGCAGCACATCCGACCAGTGCTCGTCAAGAATGTATTTGTCCATCTCCTGCGGGTCTGATGGGTTGGAAACATCGAACAGAGAGATCTTGACGTCCTGATCCTCCTTACCGAGCCCCAGTATTCTGTCTTCATCTATGGGATGCAGATACGATGAATATCCGGGTATCTTGAGCTCTCCTTTTATCTCAGGATTTTGAGGGTCGGAGAGGTCCACCACAAAGAAGGGGTCCGTCTCCCTAAATGTCACGATATATCCCGTATCACCCAAGAACCTTACAGCGTATATCCTCTCCTCTTCTCCGTAATCCTTGACAGAACCTACAATATCCAGCTCCTCATCCAGAACATAAAGGTCGTTTGTTGCCTCAGAAAATCTTCCTACTGTAGTAGCGATCCTCAGATGGTCGTGGTATTCGTCAAGAGAGAACTGGTTGAGGACTCTGCCCGGAACTTTGCCGCTGGCTTTCAACTCTAAATCCAGACCTACCCTGGCTATTCCCGTTTTCTCCAAATCTCTCTTGTGCTCTTCTCTGTAATCCTCCATCTTATTGTGGTAGTTGTTCCTGAACTTTATTCTCTCTTCTTCACTGAGTGAGCTGGAATATTGATCCAGTATGACGTCAAGCTCCACCATTTTTGCTCTGTTGCTTATGTTGTAGTCTTTAAGCCTCTCTATCTTTTCCATAACTCTTGGGGGGAGGAGGTCATCGTTCTCCTGGAAGAAGTTGTAGGTGAATTCCACCATATCTTCGTAGTGTGAATAGGTGATGTAGATGGCGTTGGTGGACATGTAGACCACGGAAGAACCAGAAGTGCCCATAAATGATGTTGCTTCCTCGATTTCACCGGTTTGAGGGTTCAACTTCATTACGTTGTAGGTCACATCCACGGGAGCAGGTTGGATGGGGTGATAGATATCCTGACACCTGATCTCCACTGGGCCTTTGGCGGTGGTGAGGGGTCTGATGGGACAGGGCTCATAATTGTTTATCCTGTTCTGAGTGATCAGGTATATGCTCTGGTTATAGAGCCTGGCTGTTACCAGACTACTGTTCAAGTCAATATCCCACACCTTTTTCGCTTCGGTGACGTTGTATCCGATGATCTCGTCGTAACCTATAACTATCAGATTATTATCGCTCAAAAGGAGGTCACCGCTCTTGTCTATCTCGTCCTTTATCTCCAGAGACTCTGGTGGGAATGCCCTGATAACCTTGGTCTCCTGCTCTCTGCACTCCGGGCAGGCTTCCCTTAAGAAGGGGTAGTATTTCCACTGATGTGAGAAGTAGATGTTCTCTCCATCTGTCTTCACTATGTCTGGCTCATCTATCCCCATAACCTGTACATTAGTCTCGGAGACCCTGGATGGGGTAGAGGATGGTGAAGGCGCTCCAGCAGATTCACCCGTTTTTGGGGCATCTGTAGCCCCTACTGGCATACCTCCCTCTCGAACCGACATATCTAAAGCTACTTCGCGCATGGGAGTGACCCCGAACTCGCCCCAGTAGCCGTTAGAGACTTCTGCGGACTGGAGGTATTCTCTAACATCTTCTACGGATTTGAAGGTGGTGAAATTGCCTTTTTCCTCTGCCTCTGGTTCTGGCCCATTTTCAGGGTTGGTTTGAACACAACCCGCTATGAAAATTGCCATTACTATGGCCAACAGGATAAATTTCTTCATATGCTACTATATGTGAATAACTAACTATATAGGTATTTAATTAGTTAATTTTTATAAATTTTGTTGTAGTGTGCAGGCAAACTATATAGCTCAATAAACACGATTGGAGTTAAGAGGAGACCAGTTATGTACAGGAGATTGCTGGTGGAGTTAATACTGGTAGTGAGTGTGGCTATAATCCTTTTATGGATCATACCCTGCTACACTTTCTGTTCTGCTGAAACAACGTATGTACTTTCTGTTCGCATATTTGGCCTTATTTTGATTGCCTTATGGATAGTCAGGACGGCCAGTCTGACCAAGGAGGATTAAGGGAGTATTACTTCAAGAAGAACGGTGGTTTATAAGCTATTTATGAATGCTCAACTATTTTAAATTAATTATGGTCATCTTCCTAATTGAACCCGAGATAATATTTAAATAATCGGTTAACACTTTTGATTTATAATGAACCATGAAGATTATATTAATAGATTAAATCAATGTGATGATTACTGCGATATATTCGAAATAGTCAAAGAAGTGGTGGAAAAATCTATAGGCAGGAGAAGAGCTGGCCTCATTCTTGGTCTGTCAGACTTACCGGCTCACATTGGGGCAATGTATCAGGTAGGCTCCAACTTTATACTGATAAACAGAATATTGCTTAACGAGGTTAAAAGGACCAGCGACAAAGAAATGAAAAACGCCTACTTATTCCATATACTGCTTCACGAGTATATACACTCTTTAGGTCTCATAGATGAGCAAAAAACCCAATCCCTCACACACGCCATATGCAAAGAGGCTCTGGGAGAAAACCACCCTTCCACCGTTATGGCTGTGCACGGTATAGGACACTATTTCTCCTTCACCGGGTTAGCAGGACCTAACGGTCTAACAGAGATCGAGCTGGTAAAGGATTTCGAAAAGGAAAACCTGGGCTATTTCGCCTGACCAACAGGGCTAATCATAATGATATTCAAGTCCACACTACAAATCCACATCTACATTTTTTGGAAAGAGTAATAAATTTAAGAGACCTAAGTTGTACTTGATACTGTACCGTTCAAGGCCCTTTAGAGGTCTTTTAAGGTGTGATATATGAGCAATACTGGTCCTTCTGACGGTTTGATGGATAAGATAGTAAGGAAGGTGGCTAGAACGTTAGCCCAGGCAGAAAGAGAATTTTATAAAGGCCTGATGGAGGATAGTGCTCGAGTGGAGAAGACCATGGAAAAGACCTTTGATGGTCTTGAAGAGTTATGGGAGAGAAGTAAAGGGGAAACCGATTCTGTGGATAAATTAAAGGCAAAGACCCGCTCCAGAACCCAGAATGTGGGACTGGGCAGGGAAGTGCTGGTAGATATATTTGAGGGCCAAGAAGAAATAACAATAGTCGCAGGACTGCCCGGGGTAGAAAAAGATGACATAAACGTGTATCTGGAAGATGGTAAACTGAAAATAGAAGCTGGAAGATATTTTAAGGACATCAAACTACCCCAAAAGGTTAGAGAAGACCCGGTGGAAACGGACTACCGGAACGGAGTACTAACCCTGAAATTCGAAGTAATAAATAGGGATAAGAACAGAGAATAGCGCAGTAGAAGAATATTGCGGTATTAGTAAAATAAAGTAAGTGATTGGTTACAGTTCTTCTTCAAATCTTTCCAGAACGTTCACGAACTCTGCCAGTATTGTATCTTTGAGGAACTCCTTTCTGGACTGGATCTCGCTGAAAATTGCTGGATGTTCTCTCCACAGGTAGTGGAGGAGGTCTTCTCCTTCACCCAGCTGAATGAAGTAGAATATTATTTTTGCCAGCTCCTTCCACGCCAGCACGTAGTCCCTGATCTGGCTGAACTCGGCTAAGGTCCACTCCTCGCCTTTTTTAACGTCCTTAAATGCTACTGGTTTGACTTTGAAGGTGTGGGGCATCCTGTTGAGATTGTCTTTCATGTCCTCGATGAGCAGGTCCTCTCTAAGTGGTTTGGATATTATATCGTTTACAGACTCCTCTATAACCTCTTCAAAACCCTTGATCCTCCTTATCTTGAGGAATGCGGTGTAACTGTATCTGTCCCGGTAATTGTAGCCAATGACTTCGTATTCTTTATCAAAATCCCTTAAGAAATCCTCATTGATCAAATCCTGAACTTCTCTCCTGTTCAAATCGATTCCAATGACACACACATCCCAACCAGTCATGGTGGTTACACACCTATTACACCTATTACGCACCTTTACCCTTAAGACCCGTTCCAGTTAAACAATATTAGTCATACTGGTTTATAAATTTATACTTGTGTAATCCGAATAAATGGAACCAACTGGAAAATCAACTAATTATTCAGGAGAAGCAATAATTTCATTTAATAATTATCCATTGTGACTGTTATCAAATGAAACCAGGGTTAGGTGCATCACTTCCAGATCTTGCCCCTATAATGCCCTGTAACCGGGCAACCCAGACATACTTCGCTGCTCCAGTAATCGCAATCTCCACAATCAGAACCACATGGTGCCTCATCAGCGTGCTCCACTCTGATCCTCATGGGTACGACCGTATTCCTCTCGGACCTGACCACGATACCCACATCGATGTCGTGCACATCGGGACTGGGTCTTACGTGCTGGTCAATGATCGCTTCCAGAGTAGAGAGGTCTTCACAGATGAAGAGCAAAGTGAGATTCCTGTTACCGGCTACAATAAAACCGTTGAGGAAGAATGGACATCCGTCAAAGAGCTTCAGCAGGTCCCGGGGTTGTCTGCATTTCACATCTGCTTTCAGGATGTAGAGACCAGGGTCTTTAATATTGACCCCGTAAGTATGGTTTATGATCCCCATATCCTTCATCTTCTTGACCCTGGCTCCAACAGAGGGTTGGGAAAGACCTGCCAGTTTAGCGATTTTATCTTGAGAAGTTTCCGGGTCATCCTCCAGTATTTCGAGTATGACCTTATCTTTGTCGTCAAGCTCAAAAAGACCAACCATAACCGGTTTCTCAGTTGATTTATATAGAAAAAATTAGCGGTTTTTAACCAAAAATTAGATGATATAAAATATAATTATATAAGTTTGGTTATTAGAGATATGAGCTTTTTGAAATCGATTTGATTTGAAACTGATTTGAACTCTTAATTACCTAAAAATCACTATTTTCTTCTGCTTTTCATTATCTCTTCAAGTTTCCCTTCCAGAGGCTCTTCATTAGTATAGGAGCATCTTAAATAATGATCAACTGCAGTAGTGATCGCATCTTTGGTCGCGTTTTCCCCAGTCTTCTTTTTCAGTTCTTTAAGTGTGTCCTCATTCAGTACAGTCTGGGCATGAACTATTTGTGCCATTTTTAACACCTGTATGATAATTATACAACCACATACTTAAAACCCTTTTATTTTTACAATGATGTAAACTTGATAATTGAAAACTGTTCATATTTGACGTCACAGGATCTCACTCACTTCAAAACATTTAAAGAAAAAATAAATTGAATTCACCTTTGAACTGAACTGTTTGAATGTTTAAACCCCTTTATCTACCCCCATAGCTGATTAGAAATGTAAAATAATTTATATATAGAGCTAAGTATTCCGACAAATATAAACAAATGTGTGATATCATGACTGAGTTGACTGACAGAGAGGAAAAGGTTATCAGATTATTATCTGAGGCAGGATTAAATAAAAACATTGCAAGGGTCGTAGTTTTTCTATCCAAGTCTGGTGAAGCAATCTCTAGCGAAATAGAGAGGGCTACAGATTTGAGGCAACCTGAAGTAAGTCTGGCAATGAAAGAGCTGAAAGAGTGGGGATGGATCAAGGAAAGAGAGCTGAAAAAGAAAGGAAAGGGGAGACCACTTAAAAGCTATAAACTCACACTCGATTTCAAGGAAAGAGTAAAGGACCTGGTGGATAACAAGAGAAAGGAGCTGAAAAGGATCGAAGAGGACCTCGGGGAACTGGAGAAGTACGTTGGCCGACAATAATTGCATTAATATTTAATTAGTATAATTAAATTATTTATTATGAAATCAGTCACCCAGAACATCGTTCATGGCTTGTTGATGAGTTCCTAAACCCCTGTCATCGAAAAGGACGAATCTAATCCTCTTAACGTGCTTCAAGTGGTAAACCATTTCTTTTATTGTTTTGAAGGCGATACGTGCCGCATCGTCCAGGGGGAATCCGAAGGCACCAGTAGATATCGAGGGGAAAGCTATAGAATCTATTTTATATTCTTCTGCAAGTTTGAGGGCTTCCCGGTAACAGCTTTCCAGCAGTTTGTCCTCCGGTTTGTTCACCCCATGTATGGGTCCCAGACAGTGGATAACGTATCTGTTGGGAAGATTATGCCCGCCGGTGATGACCGCTTCACCGGGTTTGATGGGCGCCAGTGGAGCGCATTCTTCTTCAAGCCCGGGACCGGCTTTCCGGTGGATTGCTCCAGCTACCCCTCCACCCATTCTCAACTGGGCGTTTGCAGCATTGACCACAGCAGTAAAGTCTTCCTGGGAGGCTATATCTCCTTTGACGCACTCAACTTCCACACCGGACATCGTCTTCTTCATAAAACCAGTCTCCATAACCCCTAATTCTATTTTTTTATTTCACCCTGATTTTTGTAGCCTCACCCTGAAAAATTTAAAGTGGGTTGAGAAGAACCTGTTTCTCATGAAAGCCATTGGGATCATAGGAAGCCCCAGAAAGAACTCCAACACGGAATTCATGCTGAATAAAGCCCTAAAAATGCTTGAAAATAAGGGTGTGGATACAGAGCTTATACCTCTTAGAGATTACGACATAAGACCGTGTGACGCTTGCTATACCTGCAGAAAGAAGGGTGAATGCATTCAAGAGGATGATATGCAATCTGTTCTGGAGAAAATGGTGGAAGCGGATGCCATACTCGTTGGCTCTCCCGTTCACTTCGGTTTCGCCCACTCCAAACTGTGGTCATTGCTTTCCAGAGCAGGCTTCTCTACAGCCAAGGACAACCCCTTTTACAGAAAGATCGGTGGACCTGTTGCCGTGGCTCGCCGGGCAGGTCACAACACCACATTCTCCCAGCTTTTACTGTGGTTCTTTATCAAGGGGTTTGTAGTGCCCGGCTCCACCTACTGGAACGTGTCTGTAGCCGGTTCAGATGGAGAAAGAGATGCAAGTGGAGATGAAGAAGGTATAAAAACCGTGGAAAACTTTGCAGAAAATGTCCACTGGCTGCTGGATAGGACAAAAGATTAATTCTGGGGATTTGAGCAGTCATTAAAACACTTTCCAATATTTTTTGTTGTGGTATAGTGAATGTGTTTTGTCGAGTGCGGCACAATCTAATTTTCTAGTGATAGGCTAATT
>CAZHOR010000001.1:248927-326288 GCA_964534325.1 uncultured archaeon | reverse complement strand
CTACCAGCTTCTACCTCGGCCTGTTAAAAAAGGGTTCCAACATGTGGTCAATTAATTGTTCATGTACTTTTTTCGATATAGGAAGTTCTTCAAAAGTTTCATTCTTAATTTCTTCTGTTTAGTCCCAGAAAATTTGACTATAAATACCCCCAGGGTTCTATCTTTAGTGAAGTATGGTAAGCTGACTGAGAGGAAGGTAAGGTATATTGTTAGGCACAAGATGAGGGGTAAGAGCAACAAAGAGATTGCATTTGAGTTGAGAGTCAGTGTCTCCACTGTGAAGAGGGTGTGGTCTTATTGGCTTTCACACCACGAATACCTCCCCATCAAGGATCGGGGTAGGCCGAGGGTGAGGGATTTGAGTATGAGGGAGAAGGAGATCATTAAGGAGGCTAAGAAGAAGTATAAGTTGGGAGCAAGAAGGCTGGAGAAGATAATAGATCAGGTTTACGGGGTCCACATTCCTCATAATAGGATCCATAGATACCTCTTGGAGGAGGGTTTGGCTGGTGAGGAACCGAAGAAAAAGAGGAGGAGGAAGCCTTATGTGAGGTATGAGAGGGAGCACTCCATGTCTGCAGGTCACATTGACTGGTACAATGGGGGCGTCAAGCTTTGTGCTATACTTGATGATGCTTCCAGAAAGGTTTTGGTGGCAGGAGAGTTCCAGCATGCAGATACGGACAACAGCATAACCATTGTAGACCAAATGGTAGAAGACTACTGGGGCCTTTTGCCGTTGAGGGAGCTGATCATGGATAACGGTAGTGCTTTCGGGGCGCACAGGAGAAATGGTGAGGGGGAGTGGGACAGCAGGTTCAAACGACACATTGAATCCCTGGGAATAAAGCCCATACCAACCAGAGAAAAGCATCCCCAGACCAACGGCAAGATAGAGAAGTTCTTCGACTGCTACAACAAATACAGGCATGAGTTCGATAGTCTGGAGGAATTCGTTGACTGGTATAACAATGTAAGGTTCCATGAGAGCCTGGACACCAAATGGTACCTACAAACGCCAGAGGAGGCTTTCTGGGGCAGACTACCTGAAGAAGTGAAGGTTGGCATACCCTCTGAGTTGTTTGAGTGGTGAGATCTATGACAGGAAAAAAGAAGGGGGTTTATATAGTCAAAAATTACAGGACTAAACAATTCTTAATTTCCTCAATAGTGCTACCATATTTTTCCTTAAAATCCTCTAAAAAATTATCTGGTACTTCTTCAGTGAAATCTTCGGTTTTCCAATCTCCATAATGTTTTTCAACTTCCTCAGATACCAATTTTTTAATGTCTTCGTCTGTAGGCTTTTTACCTTCTTCAAATATCTGTTCTACCTTTTCACGAATATTAGGGTTTCCCATGGTACTTCCATAAATTTCGCATTTCCGTAAAACATGATCCCAATAGGACAGTATTTAGAAAGAGCAAAGATTTTATTAGCAGATGTGAAGATTTTTTGATTATTGCCTGACGAAATCGTGACTGCGCTATCTGGATGCAATTGCTACAGCTTCTTTATTCATCACAGCAATCTCTGAAGTCATCTTTAACCCACTACAGTTTATTTATGTAACCTATTAATACGTTTTAAAAATTTATTCTTTTTGTAATAAATTTAATTCAAAACCACTACTTATAATTAACCTCTACTCTAAATCCATTTTTAAGCGTTCTGAGGGGCTTATACTTGGACATAAGAAGATTCTCATTAAGAAAAATGGTAGAGAACCCATATGAAGAGTGAAAGGGTTACTCTTTTTCTCAAGGACAAGTAACCCCTGTCTGTTTTCTATCTAATATTATCGCTTTTCTTGATGCCCATTGCTTGATTAAGTGCTTGGGGAGGGGTAACTTTTATTTGCCCGCCTGATTCAATGTACCTTATATGGCTTCATGCCAACACCCTAAGAGTAGGATGATCTGCTAATCAGGCACAAAATTATTATATATTTGTATAAACACTCGACCAATGGATATTTTCATCGTATCCTCTATAGCTGCAATGTTGCTATTTATAATTCTGAAAAACAGATTTGTAGGGGGGATAGCCTGGGCAGTATTTGGTGTTGCCTGGATAATGAAAGTACCGTATTTTTTGAGCATAAATGACTATTTTAATACCTCTTTGGTAGTAATCGCCTTCGCATTGTTTTTGTTGCTGGGAGTGACCATAGCCACAAGTGAGAAGTATATGCAGGTCTTTCTGGATGTGTCCGCTTTTTCTGCGCTTGCAGCACTGGTTTATTTCCCGTTCACATTCAATACTTTCCTTAATCAGGCAATAATTGAGGTTGTGGCAGAGCAAACAGTGGTGCTCGCTGGCTGGCTGGGTTTTCAAATGGTCAGGATGGGGGAAGTAGTCCTTCTGAATGACCATCGCACCCAGATAATACTGGCATGCACGGGTATAGAGAGTATGGCTCTTTTTGTGGGTGCTACTCTGGGTATAAGGGCGGATAGCAACCGTAGAAAGGTTCAGGCTTTCCTCATATCGGTTCCGGTTATATACGTTCTAAATCTTTTCAGGAACATATTTGTTATATTGAGTTTCTCTTACGGATGGTTCGGGGAAAACAGTTTTTACATAGCTCATCACATAATATCTAAAGTACTGGCAACAGCAGCCCTGATATTGATTTCATTGGGGGTGTTCAAGCTATTGCCCGAGCTGGCGGATTTAATATTCGGGTTAAAAGGTGCTTTAGCTGACAGGTGGTTGCATTGATAGAGAAAAGCGGTTTAAGGATAATTCTACTGGAGATTGTTCTGGTGGTAGTTTTTTACTTTATTCAAATAGCTGTAATGACTCTATTAATCCTCTTTCTGGCGTTCACCATCTTCTTTTTCCGCGACCCTCCCAGAGAGGTTGGGGAAGGTGTGGTTTCTCCCGCTTATGGAAAGGTGGACTACGTATCCGGCGATAAACTGGAGATCTTCATGAGCCCCTTCGATTGCCACGTTAACGTTGCCCCTGTTGATGGTAAGGTAGAAAGAACCCACCATTTGAGTGGTCCACACTTCCCTGCTTTCATGAGGAAGGAGAACACGGAAAGAAACGAAATATACATAAGTAATGAGGATGGAGAATTCAAAGTGACCCAGATAACGGGTATGCTGGCCAGAAGGATTGTGTGCTATCCCCATGAAGGAGATGAGGTGGTTAAAGGGGAAAAGATCGGGATAATAAAATTCGGCTCTCGAACCACTCTGGAGATCCCCTCGGGTTACAGGTTTGTCAGAGAGGTTGGGGAAAAAATTAAGGCGGGAGAAACTCTTGCGGTGAAAGAGAATGTTTAGGGTTCTGTATGAGATCAGAATAAGTGATCTATTCACTTTTCTCAACCTCTTTTTCGGGTTTGCGGGCATACTCTACCTTTTTCAGGATGTAACTATGTCCGTGAAATTCCTGTTCATTTCAGCTATAATGGATGGTGCAGACGGTTTTGTGGCATCAAAGGTCGGAGAAGGGCCACTGGGAAAACCTCTGGACTCTTTAGCTGATACCATATCCTTTGGAGTTCTCCCCGCATTGATGATAGCACTTTCCGGGTATATGGCTGTGGCCATAGCATTCCTTTTGACGGGGGTTCTCAGGCTGGCCAGGTTCAATGTGTTGAAGAAAGAGGACTTTATTGGCTTTCCCATAACCGCTTCAGCAATAGTGGTGGCCTCCATGTTCTATCTCAACTTCGACATCCTCACAATAGAGATAATGGCCGTAATATTATCCGTATTCATGATACTGGACGTGGAATACGTCAAGATCAGGGATAACGTGATTATGTTCGTCTTTGCGGTTATAATTATCTCGTCATTCGTGGTCACTGATGCGGCATACGCAGTACTGGCAATGACCATACTCTATTTGGTTAGTCCGTTCCCCGGGAGAGTTTATCAATGGATAGAGAGAAGGAAAAAGCCCTATTTGAAGCAGGGATAAAGCTGGGAGCAGTTTTCCACCAGTTCACAGGGACTCCTCTCAGTCTCCATAACGCTGACGTGGTGGAAAAAGCCATTGAGAGCTGTGTAAGTCTCCAGCCCTACGTCACCGGTGTAGAGGTGAATATAGATAGGGAAAGACTGTCCCAGGACCTCTCCGAATTGGGTTATACCAGTTTGAGCGGAAGACACCTTAATGTAGAAGTAAAAGTAGAAGTGGGAAGCTCACAGGTAGTTGCTGCCTTAAGATGGGATGAAAGCCTGAGATATCCTCTCATGGAGATCAAGAGTGAGTGAAAAGGGTAAATGGCATTAGACCAAATAGGGGATTGGAGGGTGTCTGGCAGCTGTTTTCCTCTCAATTAAATTTAAATCACTAACATAGAAGTAAACTTTATGAAAGCTGTGATAATGGCGGGTGGTTACGCAACCAGATTATGGCCCATCACCAAAACAAAATCCAAACCACTCCTCCCCATAGGGAGAGAGAAGATTATAGACCACGTTTATGATAAAATAGCTAAATTCAATATCCCGGTGATCGTATCTACCAACAGAAGATTCGAGAGCGATTTCAAGGACTGGGCAGCGACTAAAGATTCTGAAGTTGATATTCTGGTGGAGGAAACCCAGAACCAGGAGGAAAAGCTGGGAGCGGTCAGGGCTTTGAATGAGGTTGTCAAGACCATAAATGACGATGTGCTGGTCGTTGCCGGTGACAATCTATTCTCATTTCAGCTTGATGGCTTGATGGATTACTATAGAGAGGTTAATAAGGATAGGAGCGGAGATGACAGGATAGCCGTCACTGCATTATATGACGTGGGCAGCAAAGAACTGGCCAGAAGGTATGGTGTGGCGGAGTTGGAAGGAGAAAGAGTAGTGGACTTCCAGGAAAAGCCGGAAAAACCCAAATCCACTCTGGTGGGGGTGGGCATCTATATCTTCCCCAAGAAAACCATCTCCATGCTCCAGGATTACTTAAAGGAAAATATTAAGAGCGATAACCTTGGGGATTTTCTCAGCTGGCTGTCCCAGAACATTGAGGTCAACGGCTATTCCTTCTCTGAAGGGAACTGGTATGATGTAGGAAATCCTGATTCCTATCTGGATGCTTTTAAGATCTTCATGGAGGAGAATATAGCTGATGAGGCTAAAATTGACGGTCAGGTGAAGATAATCTCTCCTGTAACTATTGACAGTGGAACGGAGATCACCGGCAGGTCAATAATCGGGCCTTTCGCCTGTATAGGCAGGAACTGCGTGATCGATAATTCTGATGTAAGCGACACAGTTGTATTCAATAACGTGGTGCTGAGAAAGGTGAAGGTGTGGAGAGGCATTCTGGATGAAGAGTGCGAGATAAGGAATCTGGAGCTCAACAGGTCAATAATAGGGGAACATGCGAAGATCCAGAGAGGTTGAACCCTCACAGCCCTCACAGAAATGAAAATCGCTATTCTGGATGGTTATGTGGATGAACCATCTTGCTTGGGCGTCCCCCCATTCATTTCTCCTTATCCCCGATACATCCTGGGGATGCTCAAGGTGTTGGGCTACGATGCCCACTACATCACAGCCGATAAATTGAGAAGCGATGCCTACCTCATGCGGAAGTTGGATGAACTCGATTTGATCATTGTCATCGCTGGAGCCATTGTTCCTGGCAAGTATTTGAATGCGAGGCCTTTGAGCTTTGAAGAGATCAGGTTCTTGCCTGAAGGACCTCAAAAAGTGATTGTGGGGCCCATCGCCCTCGAGCTGGAAAAAAAGGGTTTGAGGAACTTCGACGTTCTCCCCTTCCCGTTCGAAAAACACCTCCACCACTATCTATCCCGGTACTTTAATACCGATACGCCGTTCGACCTCTCCAGATCCGCCATTGAAGGTGCAGAGATAGTTGAAAGACACCCGGAATTCCCCTACGTCATCTGCGAGATGGAGACATACAGGGGCTGTTATTGGGGGAAATGCTCCTTCTGCATGGAGAGAACCCATGGAGAACCGCAGAGGCAGATGCGGGACCCGGTAAATGTTCTGAACGAATTTGAGGCCCTTTACTCTTACGGAGCCAGGTATTTCAGGATAGGGAAGCAGACGGACTTCTTCACTTATATGGGAGACTTCAGTTACGAGGTACCCAAACCGGACCCGGATTTCATGCTCTCCTTCCACAGAGAGATCTGGAGGCGGTGCCCTAAAATTAAAACCCTTCACTTCGATAACCTCAACCCCAAAACTATAGCTGCTCACCCCGAGGAAAGCAAGAAGGTAATAAAGACCATCATTATCTACCAGACCCCGGGAAACGTTGCTGCAATGGGCGTGGAAACTGCTGACGAAAAGGTTGTGGAGAAGAACAATCTTGCTGTCTCTCCCCAGGAAGCACTGGATGCTATAAAACTAATAAACCGTTTCGGATCGTCTGTAGGGTATAATGGCCTCCCGTACTTCCTTCCGGGACTGAATTTCGTGGCAGGATTGTGGGGAGAAACCAAGGAGACCTACGAAAAGAACATGCGGTTTCTTCAACAGGTTTTGGACCATGGTCTTTTGTTGAGAAGAGTGAATATCAGGCAGGTCAAGTTGCTGGAGGGCTCTTCCCTTGCCAGGCACGGCTCAAAAGTAAATGAGAAGCACTTTAATTCCTTCAAGAAGAGGGTGAGGAAGGAAGTGGATAAACAAATACTGAAAAAGACGGTCCCAGTAGGGAGGAAGCTTACTGATCTACGATGTGAGCTGCAAAAAGGTAATATTACCTTTGCAAGGCAAATGGCCACCTACCCTCTCCTTGTGGGGGTGGTGGGCTCTTATGAAAGGAACGAGTTCGTTGATGTGAGGGTCACTGGTCATGGAGAGAGGTCCATCACGGGAGTAAAGCATCCTGTGGATGTCAATACGGCAGAAGTCCGCCAGATTGAGAGTATTCCGGGGATGGGGAGAAAAAGGGCATGGAACATTATCTCAAAAAGACCCTACGAGAGCCTTGAAGAGCTTCAAAATGATGTACCACAGGAATTGATTGATTATTTCACTTTTAAATAGCTATAAACCCTTTAAAACCATGAAGAAGGTTTTTAAATCCAGAATGATTTATATAAGCTATCTCCACATGAAATCAAGGGCCGTTATAATTGTTAAATAGATTTGAGGCTAATCCTAATTCACAAAAATATAGGATAATTAAATAAAATCAGTTACTCCGCTCAATAGTCCAATACCTTAATAAAATTGGTTTAATGGTAAAGTTCTTAAAGGGGGAGTTTTTACTAAGAGTTGTCTTAGGCAACCGGCGGTAATTTGTAAAAGTAGTATATTTAAGACAGGTGGTGTTATGGAGGATGGAAGCAATATATTTGAGGATATACTAGCGTCTCCCAATATTTTCCGCAACAAAGATGTGCTCAGGCATTCCTATACGCCTGAACAGCTACCTCACAGGAAAAAAGAGATTGAAGGACTGGCGTCCGTTCTTGTTCCTGCCCTGAAAGGAGAAACCCCCTCGAATGCCCTTATCTACGGGAAAACGGGAACAGGAAAGACTGCCACAGTCAAATATGTTGGGAAGCAGCTGGAGACGATGAGCAGAAGGATGAACGTTATATGTCATGTGCATTACCTAAACTGCGAGCGCATAGACACTCAATACAGGGTCCTGGCGACTCTGGCAAAGACTCTTGGTAAGAACGTTCCCATGACTGGCTGGCCCACCGATCAGGTGTATGAAGAGGTCAGAGAATCAATTGATAGAAGGAATCAAAGCGTTATACTGGTTCTGGACGAAATAGACAAGCTGGTCAAAAAAGGGGATGAGGTCCTTTATAATCTGTCCAGGATCAATTCGGACCTCAAGAATGCGAGGGTCAGCATAATAGGGATATCTAACGACCTCAAGTTCAAGAACTTTCTTGATCCCAGGGTGATCAGCTCCTTAAGCGAGGAAGAACTGATATTCCCCCCGTATAATGCGGAGCAACTGCAGGATATTCTGGAGCAGAGATCCGAACTGGCATTCAATGAGGGCATGCTCCAGAGCGAAGTAATTCCCTACTGCTCGGCCCTGGCAGCTCAGGAGCATGGTGATGCGAGGAAAGCGCTTGATCTGCTGAGAGTGAGCGGTGAGATAGCGGAGAAGGATAATTCCGAGTTCATTACTACTGAACACTTGAAGAAGGCCATGAGAAAGATAGAGATGGACCATATACTGGAAGCAGTGAGAATGCTCCCTACACAGAATAAGGTGCTGTTGTTCGGTATGGTTCTGCTATCGGAAGCCGGATTCAAGAAGTTCACTACGGGAGAGATCTATACGGTCTACAAATCTCTATGCAAGAAAGTGGATATTGACGTCCTTACCCAGAGAAGGATAAGCGATCTGGTATCCGAACTGGATATGCTGGGAATAATAAACTCAATAATCATATCTAAGGGAAGATACGGTAGGACAAGGGAAATAAAACTCGATGTATCCAATGAACCGGTTAAAGAAACTCTACTGGAAGATTACAGGTTGGAAGCTCTTAATGCTGCCGAGAGGAACATAAAGAGCGTTACATCGCTGGACATCTTCGAATTTACTTAAACACATCCTTTATTTTTGTTTTGGGGATAGAGCACAATAAAGGTTATGAAAGTCTACGCAAGAACGTAATAATCTAATACCGTTAATTTTTTTCTTTATTTAGTGTGGAATTGAACTCAAAGTATTGAGTTCTTTAAAATAGAAAATTATTTATACAGAATTCAAAGTCTTTAACACATAACACCATCTGTCTTCGGGGTGAGGAGGGTGGAGAGGTCACCAACTATTTTTTATTAACACTGAATAAAGAGATAGGACCTAAAAATAGTGTTCACAGGACAAAAACAAACAAAACAAAATAGGGGGTGATGGTAGATAGAACAGAAACTATTCACTTGGAGAGCTCTATCTGCAGCCTCTTGGGATTGTATTTCCAGTCAGAAGGCAGAACTCCTTTCTTTTTGTAGTATTTGGCCAGCCTTCTCACTTTCGCTTCGGTCAATTGCATTCCACGGATATTATGGACGTCCTTATGGTGTTCTTCTGCGTGCCTTCTCAGATTGAGAGCCTTCTGAATCAGTGATTTTAGATCCTCCGGAAGTCCAACCATAGCATTGTTTTCCTTCAGGATTTCTGCCAGCTTTTTTCCGGTTACCTGTTTTACAGAAGGAACTCCATAGCGGTCCCTTAAGACCATTCCGATCATACTGGGCTCATTACCCTCTTCATAGAGCTCAAGAACCCTTTTCTCTACTTCATCAGGGGCTAACTCTACCCATTCCGGGGCAGAATCCCGATAAACTCTTTTTGATCCTGAGCTTCCTCTTTTTCTTGCATGCATTCTAGCCATTATATCACCTTTAAACTGAATTAGGTTGTATTGTGATTGCACTTTATTTCCCATAGGTGGGAACTTAAAAAGTTTTCCCAGCACCCAAGTATTATGGTTGTTGAACCGTCTTATTCATACTCTCCAGTACATCTCCGAGCTCCCTCAACTTATCACCAAAGCCACTCCAGTTGCCTGATTTTATCTCCTCTAAAGCTCTGTCGTAAAGGCTGATGGACCTGGATATCAGTGATGGTATGTCTCCCGTAACAGGAAGTTCTGCCTCTCCTACTTCCTCTCCGAAGACCACATTTATAGAATCCATGATGGTTCTTTGCATGGTCAAATCGTTTCCGTAAGCCACAATAACTCCTCTAAGCTCCGGAATTTCTGCATTTTCGGCCCTCAAATAAACCGGTTCGACATAGATTATGGAATTATCAATAGGGATGACCAGCAAGTTGCCTCTGGTCACCTTTGAGCCCACCTGACCCCAGAGCGTGAAGGTCTTAGAAATGGAGGAATCCTGGTCTATTCTGGCCTCTATCTGCATGGGACCGTAAACCAGAGTGCCTTTAGAGAACTCATAAAGTATCAGTTCCCCATAGTTCTCGTCACATCTGGCTGCCATCCAGGAAATGATGTTGTCCCTCCCCTTAGGTGTGAAAGGAAGCATGAGTATGAATTCAGGTTCTCCTTCTGACAGAGTTAGTATTACATAATAAGGCTCCATCAACACCCTTCGATCTTCTACAAGCTCATAGGGAATTTCCCACACATCCTCTCTGTTATAGAATGTCTGGAGGTCGCTCATGTGATAGGTGGAATAGATTTCGGCCTGGACCTTGAAAAGATCGACAGGATAACGAATATGGCTACGCTCCTCACTGCTCATATCCTCACCGGAAATGAAAAGCTCAGGAAAAGCTTTCCGCAACGTGATAACCACGGGCTCATCTTCTATTATGTAGTACCTTAAAGAGCCATTATAAGCATCGATAAATACCTTGACGGAGTTGCGGATGTAGTCCAAATCATTACCCATCATGTTTGTGCTCTCCGAATAAGGAAAACTATCCAGCATAGTATATGCATCGACTATCCAGTAAGTCCTGCCATCAATTACGGCTACATAAGGGTCCTCATCGTAAGTCAAGAAAGGAGCTATGGAATAAACCCTCTCTTTTATGTCCCTGTGCATCAGGATCTTGCTGTCCTGAGTGATATAATTGGTGAGCAATAGATTTATATCGCTGAATCTGAGGGTGAAAAGCAGTTTATGGAAATAATTGCTTATCGGTACTCCACCGGTTCCCTGATAAGTGGTGAATATGTTCTGGTCTCCAGAAGGGTAATCGAACTCTTTTTGTGTGGTATTGACTATCACATAATCTTCCGTTTCTTCTCCAAAGTAAATGGCCGGTCTTTCTACTTCTATCTCTCCTCTAGGTGGGATATCGTAGGTTATAAGCTCCGGAGCCCCCTCCTCAGTGACCCTGTTTACGGGGGACGCAATAACCCCATATCCGTGAGTGTATATGAGGTGCTTGTTTACCCACGTCTGAGCATTGGGCTGCAGTAATGAAGGGTCAAGCTCTCTGGCCGCGATCATTGTCTGAGTGTAATCCCCATCTATATTGTACCGGTCAATATCAATGTCGTTGATACTGTAATACGTCCTGATCTGCTGTTTTTGCCTGTAAACGGAGAGCAAGGGCCGATGATCCCATAAACGGATGTTATTGATTATACCACTATTCTCTTCAATATCTCCGGATGTGAGGTTCTCAGAGATGGGGTACATATTCTCCTGAACATCTCCCAAACTGTAGGCGAATTGAGTGAAATCAATACTGTAGTCAATGTACTTTTCCTCCAGTGCGAGCTCATTGGGATCCACCCTTATCTTCTGAACCCCCAGTGGCAGGACAACCAGACCCACAAAGAGGACTAAAACGAATGTGGCTGCAACCAGGGATACAGGAGATAGGTCACCCTTATATCCAAAGTAGATGGACAGAACTGCCATTATAAGAGAGAAAGCTGACAGCAGAAGAAGTAAAGGCATTCTTATGGTCACGTCAGTATAATTAGCCCCATTCACTACCCCGTGCTGTGCACCCAGCAATTCAAACCTGTAAAGGAAAAGATAACCTCCCACCAGGATCATGATAACTGAAAGGAGGATTGAGACGTGTAGATAACCCCTGAAGGGAAACACTCCCCTCAACTCATCCCAGCTCGTTACCCACCTGAATATGAAGCCGTAATAGATAACTGAAACTATTATACAGAAGATTATGGTTGTAAGGACTATATTCATCATATCTTTAATGAAGGGGAGCTTGAACACGTAGAAGGACACATCCATGTTGAAGATGGGGTCCTGCATGTTGAAGGACTGCCCATGCAAAAAGAATACCAGGTCCATCCACCTGACAGAAAGAACATAAGCAATTAAGAGGGCCAGAAGGATGAAGATCCATACGGGGACCTTAAAAGCCTCCCCCAGGAACTCTTTGCCGGCACTCTGCATAAAAAACCTGTTCAGAACCAGTATGGCCGCTGAAATGACGAAAGCTATACCAAATAATTCCAGCCTGTAAAACATTATTTTGACGAAGTAGTCACCCAGGTTCAGAGAACTGAACCACAGGTACTCAGTATAGAGATTAATAAAAGTGCTGATGAAGATGATGGCCAGTATAAGAGTGACCAGAGCCAGAATGACTTTTTTGTCGCTGGGAGAAATCTCGATCTCATTGTCCATACTCTCATGAAAGCATATTTAGGTTTAAGTGTTTCGTATAATCCAATAAGCTACTTAGAAAAGCTCTTGTGACCGATCATATCCATAAACAAACTGATTTCACCAACTTTTTTTGGAACCCAGCCTCAATGATTAACGTTTTACATAAGCCCTACCATTTAACATACGGCCACATGTAAAAACATTAACTTATTAGTAATAAAAAGAATTATAAGAGACTGATTTTGCAATAAACAAAAAATTATACCGGGTTAGGGATATGGTTAGGGATTCTGAAGAAAACAGAAAAAAGTGTATATGTACAGGATGTCCAAGCTATCCCCAGGAGTGTGGAGGAGTCCTTTTTTGTGCCACAGGGAAAAGCAGTTGCGATGTAGAGGTAAAGGGCTGTATCTGCGGCTATTGTCCTGTGTATACTGAAAACGATCTCTCTGGCTTATATTATTGCAATAAAGACGAGGTGGGTGAAAGCCGTATCGTAATGCGCAAACAGAGGTCCGGGGAGGAAGACCAGTTCTACCAGGGTGTAGTGGATATTAAAGATTCTGCCAGCTCCGGAAAAAGCATTGTGAGGCCCATGGGCTCTTTAAAGAAATTGCCCTTCTCTTTTAATGACCTTCACTTCATCCCTGCTCAGGTAGCAAAGATCCCCTTGAACAAGGAAGACGAGGTGAAAACTGAGGTATCCATTGGACCCCAGTCAGAGAGACCTTTGAATTTACAATCACCAATTATCATTTCAGGGATGAGTTATGGATCGGTTTCTAGGAACGTCAGAATGGTTGTTTCCCGGACAGCGTTGAAACTGAAGACCGGCTTCAACTCCGGAGAAGGTGGGATAATTGAAGAAGAGCTGGAAGCATCTGACTATATGATAGGCCAGTACGCTACGGGCAGGTTCGGAATTGACGAGGGCAGCATGCTCTCCAGAGTTGCCGCAGTAGAGATCAGGTTTGGACAGGGAGCCTACCCCGGAAAGGGCAGCTATCTCCCTGCAGATAAAATGACCGACGATATAGCCAGGGTAAGGGGCTTGAAAAAGGGTGAGGCGGCGTATTCTCCTGCACACCACCCGGACATAAATAACCCCCAACAGTTGAAGGAGAAGGTTGAATGGCTGCGGACCATCAATGATGGGCCAATAGGTGCCAAGATAGGCTGCGGGAACGTTGAAGAGGATATTGAGGGTTTAGTGGACGCTAATGTCGATTATATAGCCCTTGACGGGTTCGGTGGAGGCACGGGAGCAACAACCTCCCACATCAGAGAGAATATGGGCATACCCATACTTTCAGCCCTGCCCAGAGCATACAACTACTTACTGGAGAAAGGACTCAAGGATAAGGTCTCTCTCATCGCTGGAGGAGGGTTAAGAAGCTCTGCCGATTTTGCCAAGTGCCTTGCGCTGGGAGCGGACGCCGTTTACATCGGGACAGCTGCCTTAATAGCCATCAACTGCGAGCAACACAGGGTCTGCCACACCGGATTATGCCCCACAGGAATCACCACACACCAGCCCGACCTGATGAAGCAGCTCGATATAGAAGAAGGCATCAGGAAACTATCCAACTTCCTAACCGTATCCACCGAAGAAATGGCAGACTTTGCCAGAGCAGTGGGCAAGGACAACGTGAATAAACTGAACGCCAGCGATCTGGTATCCATGAATAAGGACCTGGCGGAAATTGCAGGAGTGAAATGGCTTAAATGATCTTAGAAGCCTTTTAACCGAATAGGTCAGCTTTTACTCTTATTACTGCTCAGCCACTTGAAGAAGTCCTCGAAGGCTTTTCTTCTGTGGGAGACCTCGTTTTTCTTTCTACCATCCATTTCTGCAAAAGTCCTGTCTCCATAGAGGAATACGGGGTCGAAACCAAAACCTTGTTCTCCTATTATCTCAGAAGAGATCTCTCCGTCCACTCTTCCCTCAAAGGTGTGGATGCGCTCTCCATCAAAGTAGGCCACCACAGCCAGAAAATATGCTACCCTGTTGTCGACATCTTCTATCAGTTTGGCGATCCCTTCGTTCCCGATGGTCTTGTAGACGTAGGATGAGTACGGTCCGGGAAAACCTTTGAGCCCCTCAATAAATAATCCACTATCCTCAATGATGAACGGCTTACCCAGTTTTTCGGTGAGCGAGTCGGCACTTGCCCTGGCGATCTCCTTTAAACTACTTCCCTGAGGCTCCAGATACTCCTCCTCATGCCATTCCACATCTATACCATAACTCTCACCCATCTCCCGCACTTCCCTAAACTTCCCCTCGTTCGAAGTAATAAACAACACTTTCATACTCTCACCTCGACTGCCGGTAAAAATAATTATTTTTTATTTTAGGGTTGGATTCTCAGATTTAGCTTTATTCCTGCATGGTTTTACTTACAGTCTTTTTAGAGCAGCTTCTTTCATTACTTCTACTGGCGGCTCTACACCTGTCCATATCTTGAATGATTCTGCGCCCTGATGCACCAGCATGTCGATTCCGTAGACCACCTGGCAACCTTTTTTCTTTGCCAGAGCGATCAAGGGGGTGTTCCGCGGATTGTAGACGGTATCGAATACCACTACGTCCTTTAAAATGGATTCGGGCACGGGCAGTTTCTGATCGAATCCCTTCATTCCCAGCGGTGTGGTATTGATGATAACATCTATGTTAAGACCCTCTAACCTGTCGAAGGGCTGGAATAAACACTCTTCGGTATTTCTGACTTCTTCTGCCAGCTCTAACCCCTTTTTCTCTGTCCTGTTGGTTATGACTATTCTGGCTTCCTTCTCTGCCAGACCAAATGCTATGGCTCTTGCTGCGCCACCAGCACCAACGATGAGAACGGCCTTATCGCTAATATCAATTCCAGCCTCTTCAAGTGCTTTCACGGCTCCATAGGCATCGGTATTATGTCCTTCCATCTTTTTGAGGTCTATGGTGTTCACCGCACCGATTTTGCGGGCAACCCCTTTGACCTCCACGTAATCTAATACGGATTCTTTGAAGGGTATGGTAACGTTCAGTCCCGTAAAACCCAGAGCACTGGCACCTTTAACAGCCTCATCCAGTCTTTCCGGCCTCACTTCAAATGAATGGTATACGGCATCCATGCCCAGGTGTTCAAAGGCGGCATTGTGCATTACCGGTGATAGTGAATGACCTATAGGATAACCAATTACCCCAAAGTACTCCATATAGCTCCTCAACTTCGGGGTTATAACTGTCTTTCTCTGCCCTTTGCCCTTAATTTATTCAGTAAAAATGTAGAATGTAGAATGTAGTAACAAAATTTATAATGTTTAAAATTGATGTTTATATAGCCCCTTATCGAGGAGGAGCTGATTAACTATGATGCTGCCTGCATGAAAGGGGCAACATCCATATCCTAAGTCCCCCGGTGAGGAAACGATGACCCATGGGGAACCCAGATATGGTACAGGCCCGGTTGGTCAGCTACTGGAGGCCGAGAGGTCCAATGAATTGTAGTGTTACCACCGGGCTACAGCTTGCTTTGACTATTCTTTTCCATCATTTAGATTTAGCTGATACTGATAGCAAGAATCTAGCGAGAATCACAATAGCCAAATACCATTGATGTTCGACTAAGTTAGATGTCCATTTTCTTGTAATTCGGATGAATGGGGCTGATTAAATGCAGGTTACAGAACGCGTTCATGCCTTAAAGATACCCTTTGAGATAAGGGTTGGACCTGAGACGACTGTAGAGCGATTCGTATATATTTACCTCATTTTTGGAGAGGAAATCCATCTAATAGACACGGGAGTTGCTTCTTCACAGTACAAGATATTCGATTATATCAGAGAGTGGGGGAGGGAACCACAAGAGATATCCACAGTCATCCAGACCCACTCTCACCCGGACCATATTGGAGCCACCCGGTCCATAAAAGAAGCAACTGGTTGCATCGTTGCCATCCATGAAGCCGAAAAAGCATGGGTGGAGGACGTGGAGCTCCAGTTCAAGGAACGTCCGGTCCCTGGATTCCACTCATTTGTAGGGGGTTCGGTTGAAGTTGACCACACACTCCAGGATGGAGGTGTGGTTCAGCTTGAGGATGGTCTTTCTCTAGAAGTATTCCATACTCCGGGACACTCTAAAGGCTCTGTATCTTTACTGCTTCGTGAAGATAGTGCTGTCTTCTGTGGAGACGCTGTTCCGCTGAAGGGAGATATACCAATCTATGAAGATCTTCAGGCGACTATAAGCTCCATAAACGAATTGAAGTCTCTGGATATCGATTTCCTGCTGTCATCCTGGGACGAACCCCGAAAAGGCGAAGAAGCCTACAAGGTCGTGGAAGAAAGTTTGCAGTATCTGGAGACAATTCACCGAACCGTACTCCAATTATCTTCAGACCGATCGATCGACCTGCAGGAGCTTACCTCTAAAGTTCTGGAGGAGCTGGGATTTCCGCCAAAGGCAGCCAACCCCCTGGTAGTCAGGTCATTTCAATCCAACCTGGAGAATCGGAGCATGAATTTGCTGAAAAGTGGGTAGTGATAACGTCTTATTGGAAGTCCAGGTCGTTCTTGAGGTGCTCGTAGAGGTTGAACACGATGGGACAGACGGAGTAGATCAGTGATACTTGCTCCAGTCTGGTAATAAAATCGTGGGTGTCCAGATGGGGGAAGGAACGGCACTTTTTGGGGCGGTGCTGGTAATTGGAGCATAGATCATCTTTGAGGAATGGGCAGGGCATTGTGTTGAATACGTACTCCCCGGTCTCGCATTTGACCAGATATTGCTCCCTGAATTCTTTGGGGTCTGCATCAAGTCCCTTACAGAACTCTTTAATATCTTCATCGTCAAGTCTGACCCTCAGGCTTTTGCAGCAGTTGGCGCATTTTTTGCAATCCATCTGGGAGGATATCTGTCTGTAAAGATCGCTGACCGTTACGTTGATCTCTACGGGGGTCATGTGCTTCAGGATAATATTGAATATCCAGTTCTCATTTTGCTTGTCCCTGGAGAGCTCCTCAATTCTGGTCAAATCCTTAACTAGCTCAATTCCTTCCATTCCGACCTCGAATTATTTGTGGGCTTATCACATATTTAAATGTAGTCCGTCATTAAATAATCTCACCTGGAAAACAATTTTGACAGTGGTCTCCGTTCGAATTTTGAGAAGAATAGTAGAATAGCCATTAGTAGGACTATAAACTCTGTTCCGCTCCTTATTACAGGAACCATGGGAACTTCAGGTGATGGTGTGGTCCCGTAAACAACTTCACCTACTTCTCCCACTGTCACGTATTCCAGAACAAAACTCACACCCTCCACGGTCAAGCCCAACCACAGGTTAAAGTCATAGCTCATGTGGGAAAAAGGGTAAAGAAGGAACACTCCAGTAGTAAATCCGTCGGATATTATGTGGAGGGCGATAAGGGCGGACGCCATGGGGAGGTATTTGCTCTCTTCCCTGCTCCTGAGCAGGAGGTAGAGTATGAGGGGGATGATAACCACCACTAAATTATGTAGAGTAGCCCTATGCACTCCAAAAAAGCAGTCCAGGTCACTTATTAATCCGAAAGGTAAAAGCATTAAGGCATATTTTGATTCATCTCTTTTAAGGAGTAATGTGATGAATATCAGGGTAATGGCCAGGTGAAAGGCGAAGGTGGGCATAAAAGTAAGTCTATGGATGTTTACTTAAAGTTTTAGTCTGCATAGTCTGCATCCACTCCCAAAAGAGAGTGATGGAGAGTTTTCCGCAGGTTTTAACAGGTGAAATAGAGTAACCAACAGTGAAATAAACCCCTTCATTTCGGGTGGAGTATTAATATGACCGTTATAGTGAGTAGGAGAAAAATGCAGTTCAGCATGTAATATCGTGTGTATACTGGTGTGGAGATAAACTTAAAGGTCAGCTCCGGTAAGAGAGTGGGTTAGGGTGTAAAGATGGTGGAAAAATCTACGGTTGACATTGGATATGAATTCCATGAGGAGAAAGCCGTTTACAAGTTCGTAAACCAGATACTTGACGGTTTAGAAGTTGATGGAATTAATTACTTTGCTGACTCCACCAGAGACCCTCAAGGAGTTGTGGTGTTACGTTTCAGCGGTCAATTGAACTTGAGAGACATTGACCAGCTCGCAACTTACTATGGGGGATCGAGAATGTACCTTCCCGGAAATTGGAAAACCAGATACTCTGATTATGAATGCTGTGTAATTGAAACTCCTTAAAAATTTCAATAAAACATAAACCCTAAAATATGCTTTCAAAGAGGCAGTTTAGTTGATTTTAGGTATTATTGGGTTGAAAGACCCTGTTCAACCACTGGCAGGAATTCGGGTGGCTATGGTGGTATAGTCTTCATCCTGCTTTCGCAGAATTCTATTCCGGTTGGTAAAAATTGACCTCAAATGCCCCTGTTTTTTCAATAGTGTCATATGATGGGAAATTTTATACCCAAAATTCTTATACGCCAATTTCCAATACTTATATGGAGGCATTAAGTGTGACCGAAGATGCAGAAACAGAGAATCAAGACGAAAATATGGGGCAATCAGAATACTTGCTCAACAGATTGAAAGAGATTGAGGAGCAATACAGCCGCCTTAAAGAAGATTATGAGAAGATTCAGGATGAAAAGAAATCCATTGAGAGCGAAAGAGTTCGCTATGAAAGAGAAGTAAGGAGATTAAGAAGTGAGATAGAGAGATTGAGGTCTCCGCCTTTACTGGTAGGTCATATCTCAGATATACTTGATGACGGTCGTATCATTATAAAGAGCAGTGCAGGGCCCAAGTTTGTGGCTCACAGCTCGCAGTATTTGGATAAAGAAGAATTAGAGCCAGGAACGAGGATTGCGATGAACCAGCAAACCCTGGCTGTGGTAGGAGCATTACCCTCACCAAAGGATCCAACTGTATATGGTTTCGAAGTTGACGAGAGACCAGACGTAAGTTATGAAGATGTAGGGGGGCTATCACACCAGACAAATGAGTTGAGGGAGATAGTTGAGCTCCCCATAACCAAACCGGAACTATTCGAGAACGTAGGTATTCAGCCGCCCAACGGTGTCCTTCTAAACGGTCCCCCCGGAACAGGAAAAACCCTGCTGGCAAAAGCCGTGGCCAATTACACCAACTCTACATTCATTCGGGTCGTAGGAAGTGAGCTGGTAAGGAAGTTCATCGGAGAAGGCGCAAGGCTGGTCAGAGAGGTCTTCGATTATGCCAAAGAAAACGCTCCAACCATAATATTCATTGACGAATTGGATGCTATTGCAGCCAGAAGAACCGGAAGCGACATGAACGGGGACAGAGAAGTCCAGAGGACTCTCATGCAGTTACTGGCAGAGATGGACGGATTCGACCCCAGAGGCGAGGTAAAACTGATAGGCGCCACCAACAGGATCGATATTCTGGACTCCGCAATACTCAGGCCGGGCAGATTCGACCGAATTATTGAGATACCCTTACCCGGTTTCGAGGAGCGGAAAGACATATTCAAGGTTCATACAAGGAGCATGAACACAAGCGAAGAAGTCGACCTCGATAGACTGGCCGAGATGACCGACGGATGCAGCGGTGCAGATATAAGAGCTATAGTCACTGAAGCAGGGATGCTGGCCATAAGAGAAGAGAGAACAGAAGTCTCCATGGAAGACTTCGCCAACGCCATCGACAAAGTTACCAAGAAGGATGTGGACAAATCAGAAATGAAAGGAGTCATGTTCGGCTGAAAAGAGCCGAATAAGAATGACTTTTTACTTTATTTATTCAACAGATAATCTTTTTTTGTCAATTTGAGAGCATATATCTTGTAAAGAGTGCTCTCTATCTTATCTGCAATTTCATAATCGAATCCAGCAGACTCTATCTTGTGATCAAGGTAGGGGAAATTGGTTGAAGACGCCGTCAAGATTATTCTCCCACCTTCTTCCAGCCACCAATCTATTTCGTCCAGAAATTTTTCAGCAATATCCGTTCCGTGCTCTCCTCCCTGTATTGCTTTATCTATCCACCTATCACCTTTCTGCTTCCCCGCTCTCAGCTCGAGATTGGGTGGATTGAACAGTATCAAGGTAAACCTCTTTTTTATTCCGGCAGCTATATCGGTCTGTATCACCTCAACATCTTCTGATTTTGCTACCTTCACGGCGTAAGGAGAGATGTCGGTTCCGATAACCAATCTACATTTATCGATCAACCGGGATGAGATGAAGCCACTGCCAATACCCACCTCCAAAACCGTGTCTTCTTCTCTGATCTCTTTGAGGGCAGCGTTCAGCAGCAACTCTGAATCCTCTAAGGGAGGATAAATATTATCGATCATAAGTAAAACAACCAGTTGAGTATTTGATATATAAGCTGATCGAGAAGAACCGGTTGAGATCAAGACCACCTCAGATTGCAGACAAAAGGAGCAACTACCAGCAGCCCTTAAAAAACGCTAATCTATGCAAACATAAAGGAACACAAAAAAGGGTTTAAGGCTAGGGTGGGAAAAAGGTTGGGGTAACTAATAATTTTGGGGGGTCTGATTGGTTTGAGGGGGTTGAGAATTTTCCACCCTAGCAATAATAAGTTTTATCTTATTGATATAAAAGTTTTTGCCTAAATTGTGAGAGAATATCAATCAATTATTTGCTAAAGTTTTTAATTAATCATTTTAATTTTTAATTAACATCTCATTGGTGATAGGTTACGGGTTTTTATTATTTTGCTCCTAAACCTTCTACCTAAAGCTTTTGCCACCAGCTCTCCAGTTTATCCCTGCTCAACAACAGATAATCTCTATCCGGAACGAATATCTCCAGAGTTATGGTCCTGTCGAACCCGTATCTCTTTACTGTCCTTACCACCTGTTCCCAGTCTATGTTACCGCAGCCCAGCGGCAGGTGGTCGTCCTTCTTCCCGTTGTTGTCGGAGAAGTGGAGATGTATTATATCTTCCCCGAACTCCTGGAAGAAAGCATCAGTTAAATCATCCTCATGATTAATATTGCAGTGCCCTACATCCAGATGTATCTTTAATCCGGGGATCTCCTCAACCATCCTGGAGAAGGTCTCGGGGGAATCAAAGGGAGAAACAAAATTCTCCAGCATCAGCGTAATATCTTCAGATTCGCACACCTTTTTCACTTTCTTCAGGAAATCGATATTTGCATCAATCTTATCTCTTGTAGTGAAGAAAGGAGCGTGGTAGCTGGGGTGGATGTTCACTTTATCAACACCCAGTTGAACGAAAACATCGACGTATTTTCTAAATTCATCCCTACAAGTATCTCGAATGGATCTGATGGGCAGGATAAAGGGCAGAAAAGGGTTGGTGTGGCCGATCACGTCAAGATCGAAGTCTTCCAGGGCCGACCTTACGCTTTTGACGTCAAAGTCGTATGCTTTCAAGGGTTCAATGGTCAAGTCAATAAAATCGAACCCGTTCTGTGATATCCATTCGATCTCTTCCAGCAGATCGATATTGGGATGGTTCATTACCCCGATTTGCATGCCTCTAATTAGCTGAAGTTATTTACAAAGCTGTCGGTTTTATTCCCTATTAATATCAAATTTGGGCTACAGCAAACCATATCTAACCCCTTAAGTGAACACTTTGAAATGATATTGGAGGGGAAACCCCACTCGGATGAGGAGATTCTGGATACGCTCCATCCACTTGTGAGGGAGTGGTTCTTGTCAAAGTACTCTACATTCACTCCTCCCCAAAAATACTCCATAGTGGAGGCTTTCAAGGGTAACAACGTACTCATATCTTCCCCCACTGGTAGTGGAAAGACTCTGGCAGCCTTTCTCACCTCCCTCAGCTTGCTTATTGAAAAGGCAGAGAAAAAAGAGCTGGAGAAGAGAGTATACGCTCTCTACGTTTCTCCTCTAAGGGCGCTGAACAACGATATTAGAAGGAATCTGGAAGAGCCTCTGGAAGAGATTTACCAGCTGGCTGAGGAGAAGGGAATTAAGTTACAGAACATCAGGATAGGGGTGAGGACAGGCGACACCGAATCAAGAGAAAAGCAGAAACAGCTCAGGAACCCGCCTCACATTCTGATAACCACCCCGGAAACTCTGTCCATCGTTCTGGCCAGCCCCAAGTTCATTGAAAAGCTCACCAGAATAAAGTTCTTCATTGTGGACGAGATACACTCGGTAGCGGAAAATAAGAGAGGTTCACACCTGTCACTTTCTCTGGAGAGGGTCAAGAGGATACAGGAGGAAGACTCCACCAGAATCGGTTTGTCGGCCACAATAGCTCCCCTGAACGAGATAGCACAGTTCCTGGTGGGGAATGATGATGACTGTATAGTTACTGATGTCACTTTTGAGAAATCTCTGGATATTAAGGTTACTTCACCCATTGAGAACTTCTTCGAGATAACCGGAGAGGAAATAGGCCAAACGCTGTATTCCATACTTGCTGACCACGTCAGACAATCCAGAACTGTTTTGATATTTACCAACACCCGTAGCGCCACAGAACGAGTAGTCTATAACCTTAAAAAAGAGCTGGGAGAGAATTTCCCCGTTAGCGCCCACCATAGCTCATTATCGAGGGAAGTGAGGCTGGAAGTAGAGGAGGAAATGAAGCAGGGCAACTTGAGGTGTGTGGTCTCCTCCACCAGCCTGGAGCTGGGAATAGATATAGGGCATATCGACCTTGTAGTGCTTCTGGGCTCACCTAAGAGCATTAACCGTGCTATCCAGAGAATAGGGAGAAGCGGCCACCGATTGGTGGATGTTAGCCGGGGAAGGATTGTAGTGCTGGATCAGGATGATCTGGTGGAGTGCACTGTTCTTGCCAGGGAGGCCCTGGACCGAAAGCTGGACAGGATCGAGATACCCCAAAAACCGCTGGATGTTCTGGTACAGCATGTGGTGGGAATGGCCATAGAGAGAAGATGGAATGTAGATGAAGCGTTATCTCTCACCAGAAACGCCTATCCCTACAGGAACCTTACAAAGCAGGAGTTCCTTGACGTCCTCCGTTATCTGGCCGGCCATTCCGAGCTGGAGAGAAAGAAGGTTTACGGTAAGATATGGTTTGATGAGGAAGAGCAGGTCTTTGGAAGGAGAGGAAAGCTTATCAGACCCATATACTACCTGAATACGGGAACAATTCCCGATGAAGTGGCCATCTCGGTTATAACCAGGGATAAGAAACGGGTGGGGAAGGTGGAGGAAGAATTCGCTGAAAAGCTGTTGAAAGGAGACATATTTGTTCTGGGAGGCAACACCTTCCGCTTCCTAAAGTCCCAGGGGACCAAGCTGGTGGTGGAGTCGGCAGAAGGAGAGAAGCCAACCGTCCCCAGCTGGTTCTCTGAACAGCTCCCCTTGAGCTACGATCTGGGACACAGGATCCAGGAGTTCCGGAGATTGATCGATGAGATGCTGGAAGACGGAGATGAAGGTGCTGCTGTGGATTATCTGGTGGAAGAATATAATCTGGAGGAGAACGCTGCCCGGGCCATACTGGGGTACTTCAGGGAGCAGAAGATGTTCAGCGACATACCCACTGACGAGAAGTTGCTGGTGGAAAAATTTGAGGATGAAGGAAGACACAACTACGTGTTCCACACCCTGATAGGGAGAAGAGCCAACAGTGCCATCTCCAGAGTGTTCGCCTACCGTGCGGGAATGATGAAGGGTTGCAACGTGCAGATAGCCCTCAACGATAACGGATTCATGCTCATGCTCCCCAGAACAATGACCAACGACGAGATCACAGAGCTATTTGACGAGAATGATTTTGAAGAGCACCTCAAGAGATCTCTGGACAGAACGGAGCTCTTGAGGAGGAGATTCCGCCACGTCGCGGTCCGCTCCATGATGATACTTCGGAACTATCTGGGAAGGGAGAAGAGCGTGTGGAGGCAGCAGTTGAGCTCTGATTCGATCTTGAACCTCTTGAAGAGAGATTTCCCCGATTTTCCCGTGCTCAAAGAGACCCACAGAGAGATAATGGAGGACTCCATGGACTCCAAAAACGCTCTGGACTACCTCTTTAGAGTGGGGAATGGAATTGATACTGTGGTCAATCGCGTACCATATCCCAGCCCCTTCGCCTTCAACATTTACGTGCTGGGCAAGGAAGATGTGGTGCTGATGGAGGACAGGAGAAAAGTGCTCAAGGCACTCCACGACAGGATCATGAGCATAATAGCCCAATAATCCTTTTGAAGCAAGCTGAAAATGTCTACTTTTCCATTTGCGCTACCAGAACCGTTATCTGGTGATCTTCACCGGAATCATGGAAGATGATGGGATATTTTTCCTTTTGGGGTATCCCTATTGTGATATCCCTGTACCACAATTTGAGGACATTCATAGCTCCTATGAGGTTCTTGCTGCTGATATAAACGCTTGTATCTGAAGGATTATCTATCTTATCGCTGATAACTTTCTCAAACTTCACTCCTTCGGTTTGCTGAACCAAATACAGGTGATCGTCGCTCACTCTAAAGATCAGCTCATCTACTCCTCCCAGAGGCCTCAACTTTGCAGGAGGTATTACGTGAGTTTGAGCGTAAACGTAGGAGTCTGTCAATCCTGTCATATCTCCTTGGTTATTGTATAGAGCTTCACCAGAAGGCGTCTTCTTGAGCTCGAATTTACTTTCATCTTCTACTTCGAATGGACTAAAATATATTCGGGTGTTTTCACCGCTAATCAAGAACTCATCCTTCCTGACCTCAACCCTCACAGTCTTACCGTCAATGAATTTGGCCAGCCTGTTGAGGTGCTTGCAATCAAGCCCCACTTCTAAGTTGTCCCCACTATATTCAGAGAAAAAGCTGTCACTGTAAAAAGCTTCCACCAGCAACTGATCCTCCAGCTGATTTATTATTCTCAGACCCTCAGAGGAGAACCATAAATTCGCTTCTCTGGAGTAACCCGCAATACTTGCCACATCCAGTATGTTTATCAGGCTCCCCTTCTCCAATTCAAGCTCCATAATTCCCCAATTGCCAACTCTATAAACCAGAAATAATAAAAAAGTTTCCACTCGTCTCCACAAAAACTGTGTGCCTAAAAACAATAAAAGCCGACTTCCCAAAGCAAGAAGTCATAAATAATCCCTGTCAGTATTACTTTTTTCTGGACAGGGCATGGCCTACATTCATTATAACGTCTGGTCGGAGATAAAGATCATCTAAGGGGCTTTAAAAAGGGCATCGTGGTGTAAAAGAATGTATAAATTGGACATTGAGTTGCCAGAATGGCTAGAAGAAGTAATAGAAAAATTAGAAGCTTATAGAGGGTATGAAATTGATTATGAATCCTCAGAAGGTGAATCAGACGACCGGAAAAGCAATGATAAATTATCTGGACTGTTGTATATTCCCCATGAAGAGAATTACAGGGAGATGCTCTCTAAATTATCAGAAGACGATGTTCTCTGCGATATGGGTGCAGGGGACTTGAGATTCGCATTAATTGCTTCAACAGTATGTAGGAAGGTCTATGCTGTGGAGATGTCCCCCAAATTGATTTCAAAATCTCTGGATTTAATGGACTACGAATTGCCGGATAATGTGATAGTAATATGTGCTGACTGGAGACAGGTACCCGTTCCAGAGGACGTTACTGTGATCTCTTGTCTGGTAAATATCTGTGAAGAGGAGATGCCGAAAGAATGGAAAAATAATGGCCGCAGGGTTTTCCGCGGTATAAAAGATCCTCACAGAGGCGACTTTCTGAAGGAGCTATGATTCAAGATTTGATGTTGATACAAAAAAGAACTGGAACATGACATCAAAAATCGATAATTTAACTCTGACTAGGGAAAAGGCAGTGATCGTTGATGATACCGCAATAATCGCTGACCTGCACCTGGGGATCGAGAGCATGATGGAGGATTATGGAGTAACCTTCCCCAGAGTGCAGATCAGGGAAGTGATCAATAACATGAAGTCCATCGTCGACAACTACGGGATAACCAGGTTGATCGTGGCCGGGGATTTCAAGCATGAGTTCGGGAAGAATAAGCCCTACGAATGGGAGGATGTTGAACTATTCCTCAAAAAGTTCTCTGACCTGGATATTGAGGTGGTCAGAGGGAACCACGACAATTTCTTGATGACCATCCTGCATAAATACGATGTGGAGATGAAAGACGCCATCAATGTCTCAGAGTGGACTGTTATGCACGGCCACAAAAATACTGACGCAGATAAAGTGATCATGGGTCACGAGCACCCCACCATTAAGGTGAGAGAAAGCGGGGCCATTTACAGGTACCCCTGCTTCCTTCACATAAAAGAGAGGAATGTTGTGGTCTTGCCCGCATTCTCCCCTGTAGCCCAGGGAAGCGATGTCCTGAGCGCAGAGAAGTTCCTGTCACCCATGCTGAATGTAGAGGTAGGCGATATAGAGGTCTATGCTGTGGAGGATGAAGTGGTGTACCTGGGAAGTGTGAGTGACGTAAAAAGGGCTTTGAGAGCCCGTCGAACTTGATTTTTAATTTCGTCTCGATTAGTGTTAATAATTCAGTAATGCAATCCCCTCAAAAATAAATTCAATCTGGTGAGTCAATTAAATTTCTCCTCCTCTTTTTTGCAAAATTTTTATAGCTACGAAGGCAAAATAGAAAAATTCGGTAGAACTGAGGGGAAATAGTGGCGGAAGTTGCTAATGAATCCAGAGAACACACAAGATCAACTCTTATGGCCGGAGTTATCGGTAATGTCATGGAATGGTACGACTTCGCTCTCTACGGTTACTTTGCCCCAGTCTTCTCACAACTGTTCTTCCCCAGTGAGAGCGCAACAGCATCATTGCTTGCAACTTTTGGGGTGTTCGCAGTAGGATTCATCATGCGTCCTCTTGGTTCCGCTCTCTTCGGCTATATAGGCGATAGATGGAACCGACGCAAAGCCTTATTCCTTTCAGTAGTGCTCATGGGTTTGCCCACGTTCTTTCTGGGAATGCTACCCACTCACGCCCAGATAGGTATCATAGCCCCCACTCTTCTGGTAGTGATTCGTTTGGTTCAAGGACTTTCTGTTGGTGGGGAGTTCAGCAGCTCTGTAACTTATGTGGTGGAGACTTCTCCCCTTGATAAGAGAGGTTTGACCGGCAGCTGGGCGAATGTGGGTAGCATGGGTGGTATGCTGCTGGGCTCTGGATTAGCTGCTCTGGTGACCACTTTACTCCCTGAAAGCGCAATTAACAGCTGGGGTTGGCGGTTCCCCTTCCTGTTTGGAGGGATAATAGCCATATTCGCTACTTATTTGAGGCGTTCGTTGTCACCCTCCCGAATATTTGAGGAGCACGAGACCAGACAGACGAAGCGTTCTCCAATTAAACTGGCTTTGACCCAGAACCGCAGAGAGACTGTACAGGCATTTCTTTTCTCTTCAGGTTATGCGGTCTGCTTTTACATCCCTCTGGTCTATTTGCCGACCTACATAGACCAGTTCACTACCATCCCTCTTAATCAAGCTCTGGAGGTCAACGCCATTGGAACTATCCTGCTATTGGGCTTTATTCCCTTAATGGGTCTTATATCAGACCAGTATGTCCGCAGGAAGCATCTACTGCTGACAGCTTTTGTTATAATGGCGGTGGTATCCTATCCCCTGTTCCACCTGCTCAATTTCGACAATCTTGCACTGATTCTCGTGGGCCAGATAATATTTGCATTCCTTATTGCAGTACCCCTGGGATCCGCTCCCGCCACGCTGTTAGAGTTATTCCCCACAGAAGACAGGCTATCCGGATACTCCATATCGTTCAATACTGCAATGGGAGTGGTGGGAGGGACTACACCAATGATGGCCACCTGGTTGATCAGCGTCACGGATAACAGTTTCGCTCCATCGATTTATCTTGCTTTATTTGGTCTTATCGCGGTCGTTGGGCTGATAAAGATGATTGATGGAAGCAGAGAACCCCTGAAATAAAATATTTAATGGTATATCTTGTCTTCTAGCCAGCTTACAGCCTTCTTGAACTGCTCTACGTCACTGGATGTCTTGAAGGCGCTTGAAACTTTTATGGTGGGCCACCCATTTATCTCGTCGGGGAGCTGTTTGAAGGATGGTATATCCTTAAGCATTTTATGGAACTCCTGAACCGTCTCTTCTCCGGCCTGTTGAGATAACTTGTTGTAGTTGAGAGTGAGAAAACCGTCACTGGTGATGGTGAACACTGAAACTATCCTGCCTTTTTTGAGGTAATTGAAGGTGAAATGATCTTTCTCTCCTTCGGCCTTGAACCATATCCTGTCAGCTTTCTCTTTCAAACCCTCATAGAGCGCCTTGATCACGTTGGCGATAATGGGTCTGACCTCATCCTCAAGTTGCTTGAAGAATATTTTTTCGGACTGTTTTCTCCATTCAGCTCCTCCGGATGGTCTTTTGGAGGTGCCGTAGAGCTGAGGAACAAGTTCGCCCTGAGGGTGAACGTCAACTTCCATGGCGTGGAGCGAAAAAGTCGGCTCAACACACTCTTGTCCACGGGATCTTATGCACTCGTTTAAGTACCTGATGGTGCTCTTGAGCTCTTCATCTATTTTGTCAACGGCCAACACCAGGATAAAGGAGCCCACTTGCAGGGATTGCTCCACACCTCTCCGGATGTTCTCTTCATAACATTCTCCACCAACTGCTTCCTTAACTAATTCAGAAAGATTAAGGTTCTCCAGATTGAACACTTCATTGTTCAGCTCCTCATAACTCATCCCCCATAGATATGCAGAGTGTTCCAGCAATTTACCAATAGCACTGCGCTTGCTTTCGATACCCGAAGACAGACCGCAGTCAACAATGGCGATATCACCATCCGAACTAAAAGCCAGCAATTCCTTGTCATCGGAGTGAGGGAATCTAAAGCCTTTAACCGCATAAGCGAGCGGATAGACCCCACCTCGAACTTCTTCCAGAGGAATGAGGAAGGGAGATTCTGCCAGAATATCCTTTAACTCACCCGGCTCCACCGACTTCCTCGCCGGATTTTCTTCACCAGATCTCATACCAATTTTGGTTGGAACCAATCCCAAAATTAAGGTTATGGTCAGAGATTTAAAAACAGATAAATGCCCTCGATTTAATATTAAAGGGAATCTGGGTCGTAGCCCAGCATGGCGGTCCACCACCATCTGGCCATGTCCATTAGGTCTCTGCTGAAGACCCCTGAAAGAGTGTATTCACCATTCTTGGTGGTGATCATCCCCGCCCCTAGTAGTTTGTTCCTCATGGAATAGAAGGAGGAGCGTACCATGTTCAGCTCCCCCATAACGTCTTCCCATTCATCTACTCGTAGGGGCTTCCCGCTTTTCTGTCTCTCTTCAATGATGTTCAGGAACTTTATGGCCTTCATGACCACGTCTTCTTTCCTGAAGAGCCTCCTGAGGAGTTCGAGGAAAGGGTTTTTTGATTGAGATATCCTTGAGGAGCTCGATGACCTAATGACAATAGAGGTTGCCGTCTTATGTGCTTCACCTACCTTCATATTCCACAATATTTAGGATAGGAGAATATAATATTTTCGGAAATTAATTTTAAATAAGAGGAAGAAAAATGAAAGAAATGGTTTAGACTTTAGACTGCCTCTATGGTGGAAGGAGGCTTCTTAGTTATGTTGTAGGTAACGCTCACCACTCCGGGTACTTCTTTGGTTATCCTGTCTGCCAGCTTCTCCAGAACATCGTAGGAGAGTCTGGTGGGCTCACCGGTCACAGCATTCTCACTGTTCCAGCACCTGATCTCGATCTGGCTTCCAAAATCCCTTCCGCCATCTCTTATCCCCGTCACTTTATCCTCGTGGAGTATGGCGAAATACTGGAAAGCATCCACGCCCTTAAGCTCTTGCTCTAAAACAGTGGTGGCTTTTCTTACTGTCTCCACTTTTTCAGGAGTAATTGCACCTATCACTCTGGCCGCCAGAGCGGGACCGGGGAATGGTGGTCTGTTGTATATCTCTTCAGGCAAACCAAGGTATCTGGCAACCTCTCTGACCGCGGACTTCCTCAGCTGGATGAGGGGCTCGATGATCTTATAGCCGTATTGCTCCTGGGTGTCGATACCCAATTGCTCCAGAATATTGTGCTGCCTCTTTATACCTGCTACAGTCTCTTCTATGTCGGTGTAGATGGTGCCCTGCAGAAGGTGGGTGGCACCGCTCTCTTTCACCAGCCTCCCGAAAACATCTTTATAGAATGTGTTAGTTATAGCCTCTCTCTTCTCTTCCGGATCAGTAACCCCTTCCAGAGCTTTAAAGAACTCATCTCTGGCATCGATTAACTCCACATCCACTCCCAGGCTCTTGAAAAGCTCCACTGTCCTCTCAGGCTCTTTCTCTCTCATTATCCCGTTGTCAATGAAATAGGTCTTCAACCTGTCTCCAAGGGCTCTATGCCCCAGCATGGTCACAGTAGAAGAATCAACACCACCAGATAAAGCGTTTATAGCTAGCCCATCTCCGACTGTGGATGATATCTCCCTCACCTTCTCTTCAACAAAATCCTTTGGATCTAAATCTTCCAGCTTGATCTCCTTAACCTCCATACTATCACCTTTTTGTGGCATAAGCAAGGCGTTTATAATGTTTTGTCAATTATGTGTGTAACCGGTGACTGGTGACTATGTGACTAGTCCAAAATCTTCCCTCTTAATTTGTTCAAAAGTCAAAAGTGGAAAGTGGAAGGAAAGGAAAGGAAAGGAAAAATTATTATTTATATGGGAGTAGAGAACATGCTGAAATTGAGCAAGAAAATAAGGGAATTTGTGGATAATTTATGAGCTTTTTTGATATCATTGCCCAAACTGCTGAGGAAGAAAGAAAGTATTTTGAGAATTACATGGAGTATGCCAAATTAATCAAGGAATTGGCGGAAGATTTGCTTGGTAATGCAGAAGTTTACGTTTTCGGCTCTGTAGTCGAAGGAAGATACACCCCGGCAAGCGATATCGATATCCTGATCGTATCGGAAAACACGCCCCACCGGCAGAGCGAAAGGGCTAAAGTTGTGGGGGAGATAATTAAGGCAATAGATGTATTTGCTCCTTTTGAGATCCACTTGATCAACTACAGGGAACTGAATTGGTACGAGAGGTTTATAGGTAAGAAGATTAAAGTGTAACTCAGCTACTCTAAGTATTACTAAAAACATTCTTATTCTCTTTAAATAATAGTCAGTTATGCGTATTGCCAAAAGTCTTCTCGACTTTATTCTTGCTGCTGCCGAAGACAGTTATCCTAACGAACTCCTTGGACTGCTGGCGGGTAAGAAGGACCTTGCAGAGGAGATAATCTTTCTTCCCGGGACCCAGTCCGGGGAGACCAGCGCTACAATTTTCATGGACATGCTTCCTCTGGGTATGAAGATCTTGGGAACGGCTCACAGTCATCCTTCTTCCAACATAAGGCCTTCTTCAGCGGATCTGAGGATGTTCTCTCGACAGGGAAAGTACCATATCATTGTGGGTTATCCCTTCAACCACAAGAACTGGAAATGCTATGATAGAAGCGGTAATGAAGTCAATGTTGAAGTAGTCGATACTGGAGACGATGATGACCGGGATTTGTGGGAAGGTTGGTGGGAATAATAAGTAATAAGCGGTAAAGTGGTAAGTAGTTTTAGTTAGATAAGTAGTAAGTTAGTTTTGTTAGGGTAAGTTAGGTATAGCAAGTCTTTTTAAAAGGGCCTTAATGTAGGTAATGAGAACTTTGATTGTGTGAACTGAAGTTAATGAGGGTTTAAAATGAGGATTGTGGCAACAGGCACTTTCGATATCATTCATCCTGGACATGTGAGGTTCTTAAAGGAGGCAAAGAAGATTGGGGATGAGCTAATTGTCATCGTGGCCAGAGAGCAGAACGTTAGGCATAAGCCCAAACCCATCATCCCAGAGGAGCAGAGGAGGAAGGTGGTCGAATCTATAAAATATGTGGATAAAGCCGTTCTTGGCGACCTGGAAGACATGTTCAGGCCTATTGTGGAGGTTCAGCCGGACATCATCGCTCTTGGGCATGACCAGCACTTTGACGAGCAGAAGCTGGTAGAGGGACTTAGAAAAAGAGGTCTGAATACTAAAGTGGTCCGAATTGAAGCTGAGGAAGAATGCGAGTACTGCAGCTCCACCAGAATAATCAAAAGAGTTGCTGATCTGGCGCAGAAGAGAGTGGAAGAATATGAAAAGAAAAAGTTGGAAAAGGTTAAAAATCGCCCATAAATCCTCTTTTTGAGTATAAAATCAGGAGTGATAATATGGATTTTGAAGGTTTATTAATGATCCCCGGACCGGTGCAGCTGCACGAGAGAATTATTAAGGCCATGACCAGACAGATGATCCCTCATAGGGGGAAAGATTTCTCTAAAGTCATTGAATACTGCACTGAAAACCTCAAACCCCTTTTTGGGACAACAGGAGATGTTTTTACTATTTCGGGCTCCGGAACAGCGGGCATGGAAGCCGCCATTTCTTCTTTCTCTAAGGTCAATAAAATGACCTGCGTGGACAACGGAAAATTCGGTGAAAGATTGGGCTTGATCGCCCAACGCTACACTGATGTGGACCACTTGAGATTTGACTGGGGAACCTCCATTGAGCTGGAGGAGATCGAAAAGTCTCTGGAGAATGGGAGTGAGGCAGTAGCATTCGTTCATAACGAGACCTCAGCAGGTATCTTGAATCCCGCTAAGGAGATAGCCAAACTGGCAAAAGAGCACAACGCTATGGTCATTATGGATGCCATCACAAGCGTTGGCGGTGACGAGGTGAAAATGGATGAGTGGGGCGTTGATGTGGCCATCGTAGGCTCCCAGAAGTGTTTGGGGATCCCACCGGGTCTGGCTGCCGTTGCGGTGAATGAGAGGGCATGGGACTACTACAATGAGAAATGCCCCTTCTATCTCGATCTGGCAGCTTACAGGAAGAAATGCGAAGAGTACCAGACACCCTTCACTCCAGCAGAGCCTTTATACTTTGCTCTGGAGGAATCTTTGAAGATGATAAACGAAGAAGGACTGGATAACAGGATAAACAGGCACAGGACATTCGCCAGAGCTGTCAGAGAATGGGCAATGGCGGTAGGTCTAGACCTGTTCCCTCAACTGAATGATTACAGCAATTACTCCAACACGGTAACGGCCATGAGGCTGCCAGATGGTATCAGTGATAAGGACCTCAGAGGCACTCTATCATCGGAATACAATATAACACTGTCAGGTGGTCAGGCAGAGCTTAAAGGCAAAATATTCAGGATAGGGACTATGGGGAACATTGGGAAAAGAGAAGTGCTGGCCACATTGAGTGCGGTCTCCGACGTGCTGAGAAGACACGGAAAGAACAGCAACCTGGCTCTGAATGCTGCAACAGAAGTTCTGGAAGAGCTTTAGGTCTGAACCTTGTAAATAGGGCTGTGAATCAGGTTTTGAGTTATGAAAATGGGTGTTGAAGAGCTATGAAGGTAGGTGTTGTGGATACCACATTCTCCAGAGTGAATATGGGGAGTATTGCTATCGATGAGCTGAGGAATATCTCCTCTTACCCCTATGAGAGATATACAGTTCCGGGCATCAAGGACATTCCTGTGGCGTGCAAAAAGCTGATAGAAGAGAATGAGTGCGATATTGTAATAGCCATGGGGATGCCCGGCAGCAAGCCCATCGACAAGCAATGTGCCCATGAAGCTTCACTGGGGCTGATCAACACCCAGTTAATGACCAACACTCACATCGTAGAAGTGTTCGTCCACGAAGACGAAGCCGAAGACGAAAAGGAATTGTATAACGTGATAGAGAACAGGGTGAGAGAGCACGTCCAGAACGCCATCGATTTGCTCACCAACCAGAAAAAGCTGCAGAAACAGGCCGGAACAGGTCAAAGGCAGGGCTACGAAGACGTTGGACCCATCTTGAAGTAGTAATATTGCAGTGGTGCAGACCTTAATCACTTTATAATCACTTATTGTTTATATGGTATGAACAAATTATCCAGAACACAGGGAGTTGGCTCTGCACTGATCAGCCTGACAGTAATCTCTGTAGTAGTGATTGGTGTCGTATCGTTCGTTATTTACAGCTACAGGTTGATCGGACCTCTTCTTATTCTGGTGGGATTGATCCCGTGGCTCCCCATAAAATTGTCGGGAAGAGCTATACGGTCAACAGGTGCGGATATCGTTTTTGGGGCTGTGGACACAGGAATACTGGGAGTTGCAGCCCTAATCGGTGCCAGCTTTGCAGGGGTATTGGGAGCGATTGTGGGTGGAGCCATTGGGGATGCCATTACCGATGGGCTGGCGGGGATATTTGAGGGGAGCGTGGCAGAGCACCTCAGAGCACATGGGATTGAAGAAGCGAGAACGCCTCTGAGCTCTTCGATGGGGAAAATGAGCGGATGTCTGATGGGAGTGGGAATAACCCTTACCGTTGCCTGGAGCGTATTGGGGCTCCAGATATAAACCCTTTTTAACTACATACTGAATCCTGTAATCAAAAGGTAACATTATATATACCTTTTAATCTCCCCCACCTGCGGTGTTTATCATGGATAAAATAAAGATCGGTTTGGTGGTTGCCGAATTCAACAGGGACATCACTTATATGATGGAAGTTTCCGCCAGAGAGCATGTCGAGATCCTGGGAGCAGAGATCACGGAAACCATTAAGGTTCCGGGTGTTTTTGACGTGCCTTTTGGCATAAAGAAAATGCTGGCCAAGGGTAATGTGGATGCTATCGCCACCATCGGCTGCGTGATCGAGGGTGAGACGGAGCACGATGAGCTGGTGGCCCAGCATTCGGCCAGAAAGATAATGGACCTGGGCCTGGATTACGGAATCCCCGTGACCCTGGGTATATCTGGACCCGGAATGGGGAGGGTAGCTGCTCACAAGAGAGTCGAATACGCCAAGAGGGCTGTTGAAGCTGCGGTAAAGATGGTAAGGAGATCTAAAGAATATGATGAGTAGAAGGGTTGAAGCTGTTCAACCATCTGCGACCCTCAAGATCTCTGAAGAGGCCAAAAAACTTGCCGGAGAAGGTAAACCCGTAGTGAATATGGGTGTAGGGGAGCCCGACTTCCCCACGCCTCAGCACATTGTGGATGCAGCGGTTAAAGCTCTCCAAGAGGGTCACACTCACTATACTCCCGGAAAAGGGATTCCCCAGCTGGTGGAAGCCATTGGGGAGAAATTGAAGGAAAAAGATATTGAAGCAGGACCCGAGAATGTAATAACCACTCCGGGAGCCAAATACGCTATTTTCGAGTCCATATTGGCCACCATAAACAAGGACGATGAGGTCATTCTTCTGGATCCTTCATGGGTTAGCTATGAGCCATGCATCCTGATGGCAGAGGGTATGCCTGTATGGGTCCCACACACCAGCGAGTTCCAGGATGCTCCTGTAGAGGAGTACATAACGGATAAAACGAAGATGATAATCCTCAACTCTCCCAGTAACCCCTTAGGTGTGGTATATCCTAAGGAGTTTCTCCAGAAAGTGAGGGACATTGCCGTGGACAACCATTTGCTGGTGATGTCGGACGAAATATATGAGAAGATAATCTTTGATGGGAAGCATATCAGTATAGCCAGCTTTGATGATATGGAAGACAGGACCATAGTGATAAACGGTTTCTCCAAGAGCTATGCCATGACGGGATGGCGATTAGGATATGCTGTAGCACCTCCATGGATTATCAAGGCGATGTCAAAGATCCAATCACATTCCGTGAGCCATGCCACATCTTTTGCTCAGTACGGAGGAATTGCGGCTCTCGAGGGAGACCAGCAGTGTGTAAAGGATATGGTTCAGGAATTCAAGGCCCGCAGGGATTTGCTTATGGAAGGACTGGATGATCTGGGAGTTGAGTATGCTCCGCCCAAAGGAGCCTTTTATATGTTCGCCAACGTTGGCCGCGATTCTGTTCAATTCAGCGAAGAGTTCCTTCAAAACGAATATGTTGCCACTACTCCTGGGAGCGCGTTTGGTAAGAATTCTTCCCACTGGATAAGGTTGAGCTACGCCACTTCCAGAGAGAATCTGGAAACGTTTCTGGAGCGTTTTAAAAGATTTTTATCATAGTAAAGAATAAAAACTAATTGGACAAAAATGAGTAGAGCTCCAGCTATAATAATAGGAATGGAGCTCCACTTTGTCATAGAACTAAATACCAGGTTCGACCTTAAGAAAATATCCATAGGAGAACAACATAAACATAAATCCACATAAACATAAAACGTAAAAGTTTAATAATACAAAAAGAGAACTGCCATAAATTAGAGGGGGTGATTGTATACCTAGTCAGATAGAAATGAGTGATACAGAATCTGGAGAAAGAGGAATACTCCATATTATTATCAGCATTGCAATCCTCATCTTGTTGATAGGGACGATTGTAGTGTTTTTCGCTCTGGGAGAAATGGTAATGTCAGGAGCAGGAGCTGCAGGAGGGCACTAGCACTCTAGAGAAAGGTATTTCTTATAAGATTTGGAAATAGCTCAATATCGGGATGGCTCCGAATCCGAATGTGGATTCTCAGAAAGTTGCGGGATAGTTGCAATTCTGAGAAATTTTATTCTTTATAATAGCCGATCTTTGGTGGTCTCGTTTTAGTGTTAAGAGTATTATGTCTTCTTGATTTGAGATTTGAGGTCAAAGGATAAGTCCTATCTAATTGAAACCTGATGACAAGTTTAAACCCTTCAATTGATTGTTAATCTTTGTATTTGGTTATTTGTTAACACTCTGTTGAGTAGATTATTTTTGTAATGGTTAAACGCACTCACTATAATACAAATAATCCCCAATCAAAAAATCACAATAACCTTTTTATGCATAATCGGTGATTTGGTCGAAGCATCAAATTAATCCAGTTAACAGAGTGTATGTGGTGAATAAAGTGAGAATACTTGCCAAGCCAGAAGTGTGTATGGGATGTCATCTATGTGAGATATGGTGTGCTGTAGCCCATTCCAGATCAAAGGACATTATCAAGGCATACAAGTACGAGGAATCCCAGCCCATTTCTAGAATCAGGGTAGAGGAAAGGATACCCGTAACCTTTGCCATCCAGTGCAGACACTGCGATGAACCCGAGTGTGTGGCAGCGTGCATCAGCGGTGCTCTATACAAGGACGCAGATGGGAAGGTAATCCATGACGAATCCAAATGTGTGGGTTGCTACAGCTGTGTAATGGCGTGCCCCTATGGCAGCGTGAAGATCGATGAAAGAGCTAAAAAAGTAGTCAAATGCGATCTGTGTGGTGGAGACCCTCAATGCGTCAAGATGTGCCCCAATGACGCCCTGATAATAGTGGAGAATGAGGAAGGTGAGGCAGATGAAGAAGTTTGATTACGCTATAATAGGGAACTCTGCAGGAGGGATCGGCTGCCTGGAGAACCTCAGGAATCTGGATAGGGAAGCCAGTATAGCCCTGATATCGGATGAAGGCTATCACACTTATTCTCGAGCTCTTATCCCCTACTACTTGGAAGGTAAGATAAAATTCGATAAAATGTATTACAGGGACCAGGATTTCTATGAAAGAATGAATGTGGCCCCTTATCTGGGCAAAAGAGTTTCCAGTATTGATTTTGATAATAAGATCCTTCAGTTCGAGGATGGAGATAAGATACAGTACGGAAAATTGCTTCTGGCCACCGGAGGTGAGCCTTTCGTTCCTCCCATCGAGGGCATTGACAAGAAGAGGTCGTTTACCTTCGTTAAGATAGACGATGTTCTGGGAATAAAGGACGCCTTGAAGTCAGTGGAAAGAGCTGTGGTTCTGGGAGGAGGAGTTATCGGTCTCATGGTGGCCGAAGTCCTCAAGAACAAGGGGCTGGAAGTTATTGTTGTGGAGCTGATGGACAGGGTGCTGGCCCCCGTGGTGGATGAGACCACCTCCCGGATTGTGGAAGATATCTTCAGGGAGAATGGGGTCAAGATACTGACCAACAACACCATCAACAAGGTCAAGGGCAAGGAACAGGTAGAAGGAATCGTCCTCCAGGATGGAACTGAAGTTCCCGCGGATATGCTGGTGGCAGGAATTGGTGTCAGACCCAGGACGGGGCTGGTAAAGGACACCGATGTTGAAGTCAACAGAGGCATAGTGGTAGATAAGAGGATGCAGACGTCCGTGGAAGACGTTTATGCCTGCGGTGATTGTGCCGAAGTATACGACTTCCTGGCTGAAGACAACCGCCCACTCCCTCTGTGGCCCATCGCCTACAAGGGAGGTAGAGTAGCTGCCTACAACATGTGCGGGATTGACAGGGAATATGATCAGGCCACAGCAATGAATGCCATGCACTTCTTCGGCTATTATATTGTGAATGCCGGATTGAACGTTACTGAAGAAGATGAAGACAAATACGAAGTTATCAAGAAATTTGTTGAAGATAATCGGGTTTACAGAAAATTTGTTTTAGATACTGGAAAGATCGTGGGAATGATACTTGCCGGTGAAGTTGACAGAGCAGGTGTAATTCTAAACTTGATGAGGAATGGAGTTGATGTTTCCTCCTTCAAGGAAAGATTGCTGGACAATCAGTTCGGTTATGCGGACATGCCGGAAGATGTGAGGTGGAGACTTCTTTGTGACGATGTAGTCCTTGGGGTGGTGCGTGAGCAATGAGACGCAACAGAGAATTGGTACCTGAGAAGCAGATAGATGCCTGCGGTCTTTTTGGAGTTATGGATAGGAGCGGAAAGAGATTTGACGGTAACACGGTTATTGATGCCATGAAGAACATGAAGGTCAGAGGGAACGGACTGGGAGGAGGTTTTGCGGTTTACGGCCTCTACCCCCAGTATGCTGACCAGTACGGGATCCACGTGATGTTCGAGAAAGGTAATGAGCAGGCCAAAAAAGAGGTGGAGGAGTTCCTGGAGCGCAACTTCAACATCGTCCACGAAGAAGAGGTTCCCACCAATCCCGATGCCCCGGTAGATGACCCACCCCTGGTGTGGAGATATTTTGTTGATACTCCCAGTAGAGAGGACGGCAAGATATCGGATGACGATTACGTGGTCTCCAGAGTGATGCACATCAACACCCAGATAAAGGATGCATTCGTTTTTTCCTCAGGAAAGAATATGGCTGTATTCAAGGGAGTAGGCTTCCCTGAAGATATTGCGGAGTTCTTCATGCTGGATGAAAAGTATGAAGGATATATCTGGACCGGGCACTCCAGATTCCCTACCAACACTCAGGGCTGGTGGGGAGGAGCTCATCCTTTCTGCATTCTGGACTGGACAGTAGCCCACAACGGAGAGATATCATCATACGGGACCAATAGAAGGTACCTGGAAATGTTCGGTTACTACTGCACCCTACACACGGACACTGAGGTCATAGCATATGCTGTTGATCTCCTGATGAGGAGGCAGAAGCTTCCCATAGAAATGGTTTCAAGGATCTTTGGCCCTCCCATGTGGTACCTGATCGACCACATGGATGAGAAGAAGCAGAAACTATATACTGCTCTCAGACAGGTTTACGCTCCTTTACTGGTTAACGGGCCATTCACTTTCGTGGTGGCTCATCACGGCGAGATGTTCGGGCTGACTGATAGGATAAGGTTGAGGCCCATTACCGCCGGAGAAAAGGACGACCTCATATTCATGTCCTCAGAAGAGGCAGCCATAAGAGCAGTCTCTCCTGAACTTGATAGGGTGTGGACTCCCCACGGTGGAGAGCCCATAATAGGTAGATTATGGAAAGACGAAGAAAAGAAGAAAAAAGAACAATTAGTTCTGGAAAATGCTTTCAGATGATAGGTGATAAGTGATAGGTGATCATATGTATTCATATCAACTTCCCGAGTTCATTATAGAAAGAAGAGAAGATAGATGTATTAGATGCGGTGTTTGCGTGAGGCAGTGTGCCTTTGAAGGACATCACTACGATGAAGACCTGGACATGATGTTCTCTGACGAGAGCAAGTGTGTGGGCTGTCAGAGATGCGTAGCCTTTTGCCCCACCAATGCTCTCATAGTCAGACCTCATCCCGGCGATTACAAGCAGAATGTCAACTGGAACAGGGAAAAACTTCAGGACCTCAAGAAACAGGCAGAGACCGGTGGTGTGGTCCTCACGGGAAGCGGTAACGATAAACCCTACAGGATCTACTGGGATCATCTGGTGCTGAACGCTTCACAGGTCACAAATCCATCCATTGACCCCCTCAGAGAGCCTATGGAGCTGAAAACCTTTTTGGGTAAGAAGCCGGACGCTCTGGAGCTGGAAATCAATGATGACGATGTGGAGATAACTACGGAACTCACCCCCAATGTGGCCATTGAAACACCTATAGTGTTCTCTGCCATGTCCTACGGGGCCATAAGCTATCAGGCGTTCAAATCGCTGGCGATGGCTTCTGCAGAGTATGGCACTCTATTCAATACAGGTGAAGGTGGTTTGCCCACCGAGCTGAGGAAATACGGGAAGAACGCCATCGTGCAGTGTGCCAGCGGGAGATTCGGAGTTGACCCCGATTACCTCAACAGCGCTGCTGCGGTGGAGATCAAGATCGGTCAGGGAGCCAAGCCCGGGATTGGAGGGCATTTGCCGGGAGAGAAGGTCAGCTTGACCATATCGGAGACCAGGATGATACCCGAAGGAACAGATGCCCTATCACCAGCTCCACAGCACGATATATACTCTATTGAAGACTTATCTATGCTCATATATGCTTTGAAGGAGGCAACGAACTACGAGAAGCCGGTGAGCGTTAAGATCGCCGCAGTCCACAACGCCCCCGCCATCGCATCAGGTATGATAAGGGCAGGGGCAGATATTGTTGCTCTGGATGGATTGAGAGGCGGTACTGGTGCGGCACCCAAGATAACCAGGGATAACGTGGGAATACCCATCGAGATGGCCACTGCAGCAGTGGACAGAAGACTGAGAGAAGAAGGGATAAGGCATAAAGGCTCTGTAATTGTGGCCGGCGGTTTCAGGAACAGTGCCGATGTCTTGAAGGCCATAATTCTGGGAGCGGACGCAGTGTATATCGGGAGTCCTGCCCTGGTAGCCATGGGCTGCACCATGTGCCAGAAATGCTATACCGGTAAATGTACATGGGGAATATGCACTCAGGACCCCTACCTCACAAAAAGGTTAAATCCCGAGATAACCAGTCAAAGGCTGGTCAATCTACTCCGGGGATGGAGCTTGGAGATCAAGGAGATGTTAGGAGGTATGGGAATAAACGCCATCGAGAGCGCAAGAGGAAATAGAGACCAGCTGAGAGGAGTTGGACTGGCTGACTGGGAGCTGGAAGTCTTGGGAGTAAATGGAGCCGGCGAATAGACAATAGGATAGACACAATAAGGGTGATAATATGGAGACGAAAGGCGTTAAGGACATGTTCTTGAGCGGCATAAGGAAGATCGATGAGCTCAGAGAATATTCTACTATTAAGGATGATACTGCTGAAATAGATTCCTCTGGCCTCAGACATAAAGAATTGAACGACCTCATGAGGGATTGCGTGCTAAAAGGCGCCACAAAACTGGTGTTGAAGAATGTCGTGGGCCAGAGATATATAGGGACCAGGCTGGCTTTCTCCAACCCCAAGAGGATCCAGATCGATGTTTACGGTACCGTGGGGAATGACGTAGGTGCTTTCCTCAATGGGCACAGGATGGTGGTCCACGGGAACGCCCAGGACGGTGTGGGGAATACTATGGACAGTGGAGAGATAATCATCGAGGGCAGAGCAGGTGATGTGGCTGCCATGTCCATGAGAGGCGGCAAGATATTCATCAGGGATGATGTTGGATATAGGACTGCCATCCACATGAAAGAATATAAGGAAAGAATACCCTCACTGGTGATCGGGGGAACGAGTCAGGACTTCTTCGGAGAATATATGGCCGGAGGAAGAGTGACCCTCCTGGGCATGAACCTCAAAGGCGAGCACCACAAAGCCAACTACATCGGAACGGGAATGCATGGTGGCGTGATCTACATTAGAGGCAAGGTGGAGGACTACCAGTTAGGTAAGGAAGTAGGGGTCTTCGAGCCGGAGAAAGAGGACTGGAAAATCCTGGAACAAGACGTTAAGCAATTCGCCAGCTATTTTGACTTTGATGCAGACGAGCTACTGAGTGGGAAATTCACTAAACTGGTCCCCGTTTCCAAGAGACCATACGGAAAAATATACGCCTACTGAACTTATTTATTTATCCAATCCAATTATATAATTTTATTCACTCTTTCTGTTTTTAGGTTATTTAGGTTAAGGATTTCAGATTTAATAAGTGATAATATCAGTAGAGCAGAATGGAATAGAATAGCCCCCCAGGATAATTTGCCTAACAGGTTGGAGGGGTAGGGGGGTAGGCTTAACAGGTTGGGGGGTCGAGATAAACTATCTCTTATCCTAGGGGGTAAATCTACTTGTTCATCCTTCTTAAAAAAACTTGTGGTCGAGTTCGTAAGGTTGAAACCTTACGTTATCGAAGGTTTTATGTTCGTGCTCTCCGAGTGGTTCTGGTGGGTCGTTGGTGACTGTGATCGAAGTGGCCGGTCCTGTGGGTCCTGTAGTTAAGGGTCTTGCTGTCGAGATGGTTGAGGTATTTGTGGTATTTGAGGTGACGGCGGGATTTCCATGAAGATAACTATTGATAGGAAGGCCCTTTTCACTTTGGCGTCGGAGACCAGGATTAATTTGCTAAAGGAGCTGGATAAGCGGAGGATGACCCAGTCTGAGCTATCGAAGGAGCTTGAGATTTCCAAGACTGCTGTTAAAGAGCATCTGGACAAGCTGGAGGAAGCGGGCCTGGTGGAGAGGTCTGAAGAAGGGAGGAAGTGGATTTACTATGAGCTGACCGGTAAGGGGAAATATGTCTTGCACCCGGGAAGCAAGATAACCATTACCCTAATGCTTTCAGGGGCAATAGCCGCCATCGGCGGAGGATTCTTTGAGCTGTACAGGTACGTCATGAGCAAGTTTGCACTGGGACCAATCACTCCAATACCCACGCCAGAGCCAGCACCTGTTGAGCAGCCAACACCTACTCCTACTCCTACTCCTCAACCAACGACCCCACCTGAACAGCCTGTAGGGCCTGAGGCCACTCCTTCGCCCACGCCAGCTCCAACTACGGAGACGCCGACTCCAATGCCTACAGAAACAGCGGCTCCGACCGAGGTTCCGACCAGCACAGGGACACCGGAACCCGTTCCAACATCTGCCACAGAAACACCCGCTCCCGTTCCCACCGGTACACCACCGGAAGTGCCTACAGCCACTCCTGCCGAAACTCCAGTCCCAACTCCTACGGCAGAACCAGTGACTACGCCCACTGCAACGCCAGCTCCCACTCCAACTGGTACACCGGTCCCTGAGGCTGCGCAGCTCCCGCCTGAGATCCACTTGGTGATTGGAGTTGCTTTGATCGTGGTAGGGGCTTTAATAATCTACGTTTACCGCCGGAGATAGTCATTAATTGAGATTTGGAGATTGTCAGCTTTCAACCTTACGAATTGCAAACCCCTAAGTATATGCTTGTCCAACAAGTAAACGAAGGAATCTGTAAAAGATAAGGAGGTGAAAATGTATGGCAATTGCAGCTGGATATCAAACTCAGGGACAAGATGGAGACGTAGATGTTAATATTATAGGTATTAAAGGTGGAATCTCAAGACCTAATCAGCTTGCTGGTTATGCTGAATATATGGTACTCCATATATGGACAGCAGAAATTGAAAATTGTATGACTTTCTGGTATAGTCCACAAAAGGAAAGTTATGTCGTTAAATATAAGGTAGAAGATACGCACACCGACGATACTGATACAATTGACGGAAGTGCAGAGTATGATGTTGAAGCAGAAATGCTTCCGGTCAAACCTGAACCACCCACAGCTTATTACGCAATACGTTTTTACTGGAGAAACAGGTCAACCGGAGAATCCAAAGAACGCGCATATGATTTCTCTGAAAATCGGAATGCTAAGGCTGTTGATTTTGCCCTTGAATTTGATGATAATTACGGTGAACCACAAGAAACTGATTGGAAATGTTTTTTCAATGGTCAAGTAAAAAGGCATGGTAGTGATAGTTGGGAAGACATTAACAGGGATTGGTTTACTTGGAAAGAGTGGGAACACCCAGAGATTGCTAATGTTCATTCAGAGGATTGGAGCAATCACAAGTTCTGGCAGAGAAAAGAGTTGAAATAATATAGAAAAGTAAATTGAGTACTATGAACTCTAAAATTCTTTTTCTTTTAATGATTTTACTTGTCTTGGTTCTCACCGGTTGTGCACAGCAGAGTGACGAGTCAACATCACGTACTACTGCCACTCCCACTCTTACCTCTACTCCTACTCCAACGTCAACAGTAACAGTGACGCCACTGGAAACGTATTTGATTGATTTTGGGGAAGTGAATGTTACAGCAGAAGTGTATAGTGATGGTGGTGGACGAAATCGGTTGGTAGCTGAGTTGCCGGATGGGAGAATGATTGTTAATACTACTTCATGCAGGGGCGGATGTAGTAATCTTACGGAGGGGAGGGTTAAGCGGACGATTATTGATGAGATATGGATGTTTCGAGCTGATGAGAAGATGGCTGTTGAGTTAGGCATCATCCTGGAGTGCCAGAAAGCTAATGGTACAGCGTGCACACGAAAAGCCAACGAATTTGGTAGGTGCATAGATCAGGGTGGGTCTCCAGAAGAGTGTATCAATTCCATCAACGGAAGCTGGAAGTCTGAAGTGAATGTAAGTGGTTATCCTCTGCTCCAATTGCAGTATAAACAGTAAGCATAGAATTTTTCTTGGATTGTTAGCTTTCAACCTTACGAATTGCAAACCCCTAAGTAAATTCTCTTGCTCAAATAATAGTAAAGAAGGAGGATGATATGATGGATAGTCGGTATTTGGTTATTATTGTGCTTGTGCTGGGAGTTTTGGTGGGCTCGGCAGTAACCAATTTCTCAACACCGTCTATGGTGGTTGCGGATGGTACTGCTGACATTGATGACGGCAACAATAATAGCAACACCCTTCACGTGTCTGGAAGTGGTGAAGTTAATGCAGAGCCGGATCAGGTGGTGATCAGTTTGGGTGTGAGGGTCACCAAGGACTCTGCCGAGGAAGCAAGGCAGGAGTGCGCCAACAGGACTTCTCAAGTTATTGATGCGTTGAAGGAGATGGGTGTAACGGATGATCAGGTGGAGACAGAGAGGTTCTCGCTCAGACCTGATAGAGAGTACGATAGAGATGAGGGCAGGAGTAAGGTGGTTGGTTATAGAGCTGTGAACACCATCAAGGTCACCTTGAATGATACGGATATGGCCGCAGACCTGATTGATACTGCGGTGCAGAACGGAGCTAACGATGTGGATAGGGTTACTTTCACCTTGCAGGACTCTACCAGGGAAGAGATGAGGGAAGAAGCGCTCAAGAAGGCTGTTCAGGACGCCAAAACTGAAGCAAAGCACGTGGCGGAAGAAGTTGGGGTTGAATTGGGTTCTCCAGCCAAAATTGATGTGACCTCCACGGGCTACCAGCCATACAGGCCACAATACTCCATGGCAGAGGAACCAGTTCCAACGGCCACGCCCGCACCGACCGCAGCCGGACCAACGACGCCCATTCAGGAGGGGAAGGTGACGGTAACCGCAGACATCCACATCCTCTACAACTACACCTAAACTTTATTTTTTAAGACTGAATAGGAGAGGAAAATGGTATGGTAAAGAGGTTGCTTTTGGTTGCAGTCATTGTTGTGACGCTCGCTGGTTGTTCCCCATATCAACAAGATGGTGCTGACATTGAGGTGAAACCTTCTGCCGGCTCTTATATTCCGGAGAACAAGCAGGAGAATTCCAGTATCTGGATGATCAATTACAGCTTGGAGGTTAACGCTATAGAAGAGGGAGTCTTGGGTCATTATGAGTCGAATGAACCGGTCTACATTATTGAACCTGGCGAGAAAGCGGCAGTGGTTAGTGGATTTGTTGAGAGCAGATATAAGGAGAGTAAGTACGTGATTCTTTCAGCCAATGGATACAATCCCTCTGGAGAGCTGATAGCAGAATACGTTGGGAAAGGGGCCCCTGGTACTGCTCCTACGAGAGGTGATTACTTCAAAATTGAGGGTGGGAAGAAAGAGAGCTTCAAATTGGTTATGAAGTACTATGAGAACATTTCCGTGGTAAGGCTCTCTGCAGGCGTTTATGATCGACCTTTACCGTAGTTCTTCAATGAAATGATGTTATTAAATTGAGAAGGTGGTTGTGTGATAGAGGAGCTATTCAGGGTTAAGGGCGTTACTGCTGCCATAGTTTCAATTGTGGTGACTATTAAATCGCAGAATGGTACCAGCTTTCTACTTTGGATGGAATTTGGTTGAGGAAAGTGTGTTATCATGGATATGGCCCTTAAAAAGAAGGTTCTCCCTCTTCTCTTGTTTGCAGTTGTTGCTGTGATGCTCGCTGGTTGTGCTCAAAAGGAATCCCAGGATCAACGGGAGGAGTCTATGACATCGGCAACACCTATTCCGGAGGTTAAGACTCCGCCAAGCGAATATGGTTCTGGTGTTAGGGGTTATTTGTGGTATAATCTTAGTTTCAGTCCGGAGCCCGGCAATTATCTTCACTCACGGGATGGAAAATCTTTGCATGATTGTGTGGTGGGTGGTAGGGAGAGTAAGATAGTGCTGGTCGATTCTCATGTTGAGTTGGGTGTTGTGGGGGTGCAGGTTACTGGGCCTCCAGTGTGCCCTATAAAGGTTGAGGAGGGAGATCCCTGCATTGTGATCAAGGGAGAGATCAGGAATGAGTATAGTAGGGGTTATACTGTTGGAGTGTATGCTGACGTCTATAACTCCACTGGAGCTGAGGTAGGACACATTATAGACCCACCGGTATGCAGATTCACCACAACCTATGCTGAAGCGAATGGCACCGGTAATTTCAGCCTGCACGTGAAATATGATAAACTGGACATCTCCCACTACCACCTATACGCCTTCACCTGCAACCAGCCACTACCATAACAAAATTAAATTGGATTGATGTGAAATTAAATAAGAAGGGGTCGGATACGATGAGAATAATATTGGCCTTAGCTGCATTCGCTCTAATAATTGGTGTCCAAGGAGTTACAGCCTCAACCATCTACGTTCCCGATAACTACGAGAGCATTCAGGATGCAGTCGATAATGCGAGTGAGGGGGATACCATCATCGTCAGGGACGGAACTTATCTTGAGTCCGTGTTTGTGGATAAACGGTTGACCATTAGGTCGGAGAATGGGTCCAGTAATTGTACTGTGGATGGGGTTAGAGCTGGATTCACTCTTTCTGCGAATAGTATCACTGTCAAGGGTTTCACTGTTACCAGTAATGAAGATGGTAGGGGGATAAGTGTTGAGTCGGATGGCAATACCATTACGGAGAACAATATTACGGGTAATGAATACGGTATTTACCTTGATTTCACTATGGTCTGCGAAATCGATGGATATGATAATAATGCTATAACTGAGAACACTATAACCCATAACTGGGCTGGTATAGCAAGTGCTGGCGACAACAATAAAATTAGGTACAATAACTTCTTGAATAATGAACTTGACCGTTTTGCCATCCCCATACCAACACCACACCCCTGCGGTGACACCTCATGCTATACTTTCGTTCAGGAAGGCAATATCGTGTCTGGAGATAAGAGACCAGTAAATTCTACCGTCAGCATTCCCTCGGCTGAGCGCCAGGAGGTGACTGGAGATGATGGCCGGGTTAGTTTCTACGACTTAAAAACTGGTGAACATGAAGTAAAGGCAGAATACAACTCCTCCATCATCTCAAAGAATGTTGAAGTTCAGGAAGATAGTGAAACCGTTGTAGAGTTCGATTTCGCTAAATCAGAAACGAATGAATTACCGGGTTTTGAGTTATTTTTCTCTATTGCGGGTTTTGTAGCAGCCTATGTGGTGAGGAGGTTGTAAGATGTGTAAATTCAAGGTCGTATTAATATTCATTTGTGTTCTGGCTTTTACTGGTTGCTCGCAGCAAGAGGAGCCTACGGCGACACCTCACGCTTCTCCTATTGCGACTCAAAAGAAGACTCCTGGGGATGAGGAAGTCAAAGAACTGATCAACTCTTTCTTGGAGGCGTACAACACCCGAAACACTGAAAAGATTTATGGTTTGCTTTCAGTAGATGTGAAGTCGGTTTATTCTCTGGAGGATGTTGAAGAGTCATTTGGAGATTTTGGGTTGAATATTAAGGAGTATAACCGGGCTGGGGATAGGGTTGTTGTCAATGCTTCTGTTAACAAACTTAGTGGGTGGCGTAGGGAGGGGCCTAATGAATGGGCTATTATTAGCTTTCGAATCTCTTATAATGACTCCAGGCCAAAGATTGACAGTGTTAGTTCCTTACAGAGGATTGAGCGGATTGGAGAGTTCGTGAATTTGTATCATCCAACCCCACTGCCAATGGGTGGTATATACAATGGGTTCACTGAAGCTTATAATGAGAGGAACGCAACTGAGGTCTATTCTTATTTTTCTGAGGAAGTGAAGGAGAATCACTCACTTGAAGATGTAAGGAATGAGATGGAGTTCGCCAGAGAGCATGACATAAAGCTGTCTTTTAATTATTCCGAGTTTCCGTTGGAGCTTTTAGCCACAGGAAAGAGGACGATGTATATGCCTACAACCATGAAATTCGATGGGAATGAGACTAACTGCTCCATCGAGTGCGCTTTCTACGGTAAATACGTTACCACAGAAGAACTGGAGAACAGCTCACTCTCCAAAGCACTTAGGCATACCACAAAGATCGATAGCTGGATTTTCGATGAGGTGGAAAAGTGTTACAGCTCAAAAGAGTAGTTTTTTGCTTGAAATCCCGAGCAGACTCGTTAAATGCACATGATAAAACTTACTAAAACAAAAATTGCTTATACTCAAAGTATGCTAAACCCGCCTTAAAGCTTGAAGCGGTATAACTGATAAACTGAAACTGATAGTGAACTTAAACTGATCAATTCGAAGTCAGATGTGAGGGTTTTCCATGAGAATCACTATGCTTTACATTAAGATCGTGTTTCTCTTTTCTCTGGTGGTCATGGCGATCCTCTCTAATCCCTCCCTATTCATCGCCCTTCTTTTCCTGACCTTATTCATCCCTGGTTATGTTATTGTGGAGCGTTTCTTTGGCGAACTAAAGGGTAAGTTTGGTCTTTACGTCTTGCTCAGCGTTCTGGTATCCACCCACTTGATCTATTTCTTATCTTTTTTCTGGGGCTACTCTCTGGAGACCCTCCAGTTCTCCGCTGCTCTTCTCTCTGTCTCTGTCCTGTTCATCAAGAAGCCTGAGAATAGTGAGGATAGTGAGAATAGTGAGAATAGTGGTGAGAGGTTCATTGAGGTCGTTATCTTCGTCATTCTCTTTCTGTTCGCCTTCACCCTGTTATACCATAGTCTGTGGTATGAGGGAGAGGATTACATAGTTTTGTCCGGGTCGAACTGGCAGGATGCTCCATTCCATCTCGAAATTATTGAGAGCTTGAATCAGGGGAATTTCCCCCCGGAAGACCCTACCTTCGCTGGTGAACCCCTGCATTATCATTACTTCGTTGACCTTCACACGGCTGTCCTGGAGAAGCCATTGGATTTTTATCCCAGATTGATGCTTTATGTTAACTCTTTTTTCTTCCCACTGTTTTTCATTGGATTGTGGGGTTTGAGCCTGTACTTCTCTGGGTCGAGGAGGGTGGCGGGTTATTCCAGCGTGATCGGTGTTTTTGGTTGGGGTTTCATCTACGTGTGGTTGTTCAGCACTTTATGGTCCGGTAATTACGATCCTGTGACCTGTTACGTTATGGATTACGACGGAATGCTCAATCTGGCACCCATTCTGGATAACCTCCTGCAGCAGCGGCCTTTACTGGTAGGTCTGCCTGGACTAGTTTTCGCCCTGCAGGCCTTTATAAAGGGTTATGAAAGCGAAGGCGAAGGCGAAAAAAGCAGGAAATACGTTTTGCTGTCGGGAATAATTACTGGATTGGTTTTTCCATTCCACGTTCTGGCTTCTTTCTGCACATACGTTCTGGTGGGCCTCTACTTTCTGAGGGATGTGATCGCAAACCGCTCGGATTTAAGAGAGAAGATATGGCGTACAACACCATTTATGGTCTCCATTCTATTGTTTATTCCCTTCTTAGGTCTATTGAGCCCCGACGGCCAAGTAGAGTCGTGGGCGAGCGAATTTGTGAAGAATAATGTATTAGCTCATTATGGAATGAATCTGGGCCTGCCCTTGTTGATGGCGGCAGGTGCAGCAATTCTCAGGGTGAAAAGGTGGAGCCTATTGGTTTTATGGGCTTCAGTAATGCTGGTTTTCCCTCTAATGCCGTCTCTTACTCCCAACAACTGGGATATGTACAAGTTCTTCCTTATAGCCTGGATCCCCTTAAGTCTGTTAGCGGGACAATTCCTCGCCTCTTTGGAGGGGTCTAAACTGAAGTACCTCATACCTGTCCTGCTGGTATTCTCAACTCTTTCCACTGTTCCAGTAGTTTTGTGTAATCAGACTGATTACGAGTGTATTGATTATAATCAGCTTCAAGCTGGTCTTTGGATTAGAGAGAACACTCCTGAGGAATCGGTGTTTTTGACGTGGCACTCCATCCACTCGCCCACCACTATGGTGGGAGGAAGATTGAGGGTTCTGGGCTACACCAACTGGCCCTTTGGTCATGGGGTAGAACAGGACAAGATCTTTGATAGGTTAAGGCACATAGATAAGGGTTTTAACTCCACAGAGAACCTGGAAAAACTCGTACAGGAATATGACGTGGATTACATGCACATCGGCGAGAAAGAGAGATACTATTTACCGCAAGCAGAATTCACGGTAAAAGAGTTCTCCAGAGCCATGCCAATCTATGATAAAAACGGGATAATGATCTATGAAGTTCGAAGCTGAAATAAAAAGTAATTCATGAGTTCAGCCACATTGCCATCAGCTACCCATTAACAAAAAGTGCAAAAGGATTAAATTATAAGTCAACCAACTATTCCTATGCGTTATTTCCCCCTAATAGTACTGACAATAATACTCACGCTCACACTTACCCTAACCTGTTGCACTCAAAATGAAAATGGTATAGATAGTCCAGGTGATCACAGCTCTACTTCCACTTCATCACCAACCTCCACACCAACCCCCAAGGTCTATTTCTATTATCTTCCCAAGTGCCCCAGTTGTGAGAAGATCAAGCCCTATATGGAGAAGATGAGGCAGGAAGTTGTTGGAGCGGAGTTCGAATTCTGTGACGTATCAAACTACACTACATGCTCCAACAAGAGCTTAAACGTAGCCAACAATAGTGATTTGGAAGGGATGCCCACAGTTATCCTGATAGAAGGGAACAATACAACTGTCATGCTGGGGTGGAAGGAAGTGGGGAACCTCAGCCAGAACCTGAGGGAATTAGGAGTCGAAAGTCCCAATGTGACCTACAGGTACCAGACCTATGAGATAGCGGACTGCATCAACTGTCACGAGCAACGCAACCTCCCACCACCATCAACCTACAACTGCACCTACTGCTGCCACTACAACTAAATTATCAGGATGAATGAGGAACAAAACAGACCGAGAATCAGTCCCTGTACTGCACTTCAAGGCTGTAAAAGTCCTGAGCAATTATAGTGTTCTCAAAATCCTCTTTCGCTTCCTCCAGCAGGGGTGTAGCGTCCTTGGAATACCTGGCACTTATATGTGTAAGAACCAGCAGCTCAGCTCCCAATTCACTGGCGGTTTCAGCAGCTTCTCTGGCGGTAGAGTGTTTGGTCTCTTCAGCCCACTCCTGTAATTCTGAAGTGAACGCTCCATCGTGGATGAGCACATCTGGGTTATTAACAACCTCTAAAAACTCACAGGGCCGGGTATCTCCAGTGTAAACTACTTTCCTTCCCGGACGGGAGTCCCCCACCACCATATCAGGCGTGACCACCTTATCACCTACCTTCACGCTCTCTCCGTTCACCAGCTGGGAGTAGAGTGGTCCGGGAGGTATGCCCAGCTCTTCGGCCTTCTTTCTATCGAACTTGCCTGGCCTATCCTCTTCGATTAGAGCATAACCCAGACTGTTGACAATGTGGTCCGTCTGGAATGAAACGACCTTAAAGTCACCGAAATCGACCCCCTCACTGTCTATTAGGTCGATGACCTCTACAGGGAAGGAGAGGTGCTCGTATCCGAACGCCTTGAACATGAATTTAAGGAACTTGGCGTCGGGGGAGTAGATAGTCAGTTTTTCTTCTCTCTCATTTAAGGAGAGTGTTTCCAGCAACCCGAAGATCCCCAGGAAATGGTCTGTGTGCAGGTGGGTGATGAACACCGCATCCAGCTTGAATCCGGTTTTAGCCAGCATCATCTGCCGCTGGGTGCCTTCACCGCAGTCGAATAAGACCCTGTGTTTGCCCAGTTGAATCAAAATTGATGAAAGGTTTCTCTCTACGCTGGGAGTTGTACCTGAAGTACCTAAAAAAGTGATTTTGAGGAGCATGAAGAAAAGCTAACCAAAATAGATAAGAAGTTAGCTCTCCAGGACGATCTCTATGTTGACGTCTTTGGGTACCTGTATCCTCATTATCTGTCTTAGTGCTCGTTCATCGGCTGCGATATCGATAAGCCTTTTGTGGACTCTCATTTCCCAGTGGTCCCAGGTCTCAGTTCCTTCTCCATCCGGAGATTTCCTGACGGGGACCACGAACCTCTTGGTGGGCAGTGGAACCGGACCTCGCATCTCAACACCAATCTTTCCTGCGATGTCCCTGATCTGACCGCAGATCTTATCGATCTCTCCGTGCTTCAATCCTGAAAGCCTTATTCTTGCTTTATATCCTTTCACTGGTGCCATATTGCATCACTTCAACAAAAAAATAAAAATTATTTTCTGGGTGTTATATCCAGAACCATTCCCGCAGCAACGGTCATTCCCATATCCCTAATGGCGAACCTACCCATTGGTGGGACTTCCTTTGCTTTCTCCAGTACCATCGGTCTTGTTGGCTCCATTCTGACTATCGCGGCGTCACCGGTCTTGATGAACTGTGGGTTCTCTTCTTTGACCTGACCTGATCTGGGATCTATCTTCTTCTGGAGTTCAGTGAACCTGCATGCTACCTGTGAGGTATGAGCGTGAATTACCGGGGTGTAGCCAATGGTGACTGCTGAAGGGTGCTGCAGAACTACTACCTGGGCTATAAAGTCCTTGACGACTGTAGGTGGGTTGTCGGTGTGTCCGGCGACATCTCCTCTTCTGACGTCCTTTTTGCCTATTCCTCTCACGTTGAATCCGATGTTGTCTCCGGGATAAGCTTCTTTGATAACTTCGTGATGCATTTCAATGCTCTTAACATCTCCAGTGACTCCGGGTGGCTCGAATATTAGCTTGTCACCTGATTTCAGTATTCCTGTCTCAATTCTGCCCACTGGAACCGTTCCAACGCCGCTAATGGTGTAAACATCCTGAATGGGAAGTCTAAGTGGCTTGTCGGTCGGCAGCTCGGGGATCTTCAGGGCGCCGAGAGCATCAAAGAACGTTGATCCTTCATACCAGGGAGTGTTATCGCTTTTCTTGTATACGTTGTCACCCACGTAAGCGGAAGATGGTATGAAAGGTATCTGGTCAACCTTATATCCTGCGGTCTGCAGAAGTTTCTTGACGTCCTCTCTTACTTTCTCGTACCTGTCCTTGTCGTAGTCGATGCTGTCCATCTTGTTGATGGCCACGATCATCTGGTTGATCCCCAGTGTTCTTGAAAGGAAAACATGCTCTTTAGTCTGGACCTGAACTCCATCTTTAACGTCGACAACGAGAATGGCGGCATCCGCCTGTGAAGCACCTGTGATCATGTTCTTGACGAAGTCTCTGTGACCGGGGCAGTCAACTATCGTCACATTCGTTCCGCCAGCAGTGAACTTCCTGTGGGCAACATCGATCGTAAGCCCTCTGTCTCTCTCTTCTTTCAACTTGTCCATAACCCAGGCGAACTCGAAGGTACCTTTGCCCTTCTCCGTAGCCTCCTTCCTGTACTTGTCGATAATATGCTGTTGAATCTCTCCGGCCTCGTAGAGAAGCCTGCCGATTAGAGTACTTTTACCGTGGTCTACATGTCCAATCATGGCAATATTGATATGATCTTTCTTCTCAGCCATTCTACCATCTCCAGTGTTATTTTCTGTCCGATAAAGCATATGGGTATATAAAACTTTGCTGTCAAAGGAACCCCTCTTGAGCCAGAACTACGTTTTTGGGAAAGATTACGATTAGATTACAACTCCATAACACCAATAGCGGTTAGCTTTGCCGGTTTCAACAATTTATTAACTCTCATTGCAACCAAAAACCAGTGAAATAATGCCAAGTGCCTTATGTTTGATGGATTAATCTGCACCGGAACCTTTTGACTTTGACAACCGCTCATATTAAACCGGTTTTATGGGGTCAAGTGAGGCATTCATACATTATACGGCTATGGGGGATAAATTAATGCCCTGAAGGAGTCTTAACCAAATGATCAACCAATTCCATTCGATCTCTTCAAAAATACTCTGATTAAGCTAAATGATTTAATCAGGATGAATGGCTCATTCAATTCCTGTCGGTCTTGTGAGCTAAAGCTGTTGGACGATCCGTATCAGCTCTGATTTATCCACTAATCTTTGTTCTCCGGTACTCATGTCCTTTAAGCCGTATTTGTTCTCCTGTAGCTCTCTCTCCCCCACAATAACTGCATATTGGGCGTTTATATGGTCAGCGAACTTCATCTGCTTTTTCAAGGGCCGGTCCATGACATCCACTACCACTTTTTTATCCGTCTTCTCTCTGAGTTCATGGGCTATCTTTAAAGCTTCTGACTCCAGCCCCATGTTAATGACCGCTACCACCTTATCCTGTTCCATCTGGATGTCACAGATGTCGGCGATCCTGTCGAAACCCAGGGCAAAACCCGTGGACGGAGTATCTCCTCCTCCGAAGAGATGTGCCAGCCTGTAGCTTCCGCCACCGCATATCTGGCTCTGTGCTCCCAGACCACTTCTGGCGTATCCCTCGAAAACTACTCCAGTATAGTAATCCAGTCCTCTGGCTATCCCGAAGTCCAGAGAGTATTCGAGGTTCATGGAGTCCAGCACATCGCAAAGGTTCTCAAGGTATGTGAAATCGAAATTGGGGATGAATTCCGCCGTCCTGTCCAGTACCTCTCTACCGCCTGAGGTATCTATGAGGCTGTAAATACTTTCTTTAAGGTTTTTTGGCAGGCCAATGTGGTTAATGAACTCTTCCAGCCCTTCCATATCTTCTTTGTCTATCAATCTCATTATCTTGGAGGCCTGCTCCTCTTCAACACCCTCCAGCAAATGTCTCAGCAAACCCACATGACCTATCCTCAGCTCGATATTGAGGTTCAGCTGCCTCATGATCTCGTATGCAATGAGTATAACCTCTGCGTCAGCAAGATAGGATTCGGAACCGATAAGCTCAATACCGAACTGCCAGAACTCTCTGTACCTGGCTTTTTGGGGCCGCTCATACCGGAAACAGTTCCCGAAATAGTAGAAGCGGAGGGGTTTGGTCATTATCGCATATTCGTTAACGTAAGCCCTTAGGACCGGAGCGGTCAATTCAGGTCTCAAGGCGAGGTCCCTACCACCCTTGTCCTGGAAGGAATAGATCTCATCGATAACGTCTTCCCCCGATTTGATGGTGAAAAGCTCCAGGTTCTCAAAAGTAGGGGTCTGGATCTCTCCATATCCGTAACTTTGTGCAGTTGAACGCATTATAGATTCAAAATATCTTCTTCGCTCCATTTCTTCAGGGAATAAGTCTCTTGTCCCTCTGGGCTTTCCAATTTTGCTTTTTTTATGAGATTTGCTCACAAACACTTTTTACTAAAATTAGGGTTTAAAAATGTTAATATCACCAATATCAGGGGATTAAATGTTAGATAAAGTTAGATAAAATTATATAATGGTTTGGAGAAGTGAAAAGTTGGTGGGTATTATGGAATTAAAGGAAAAGATAGCCGATGTGATTGGAGGGGTCAATGTAGCGGCTGTTGCTACGGTAAAGAGCTCTTCTGGAAGTGCTCCCAGGGTAAGGTACATGTCAACCGTAGGTTTTCCCGACCTGACCCTGCAGTCAGCTACCATGAAAAGCTCTCCCAAAGTACAGCAGATCAAGGAAAATCCCAGTGCCTGCGTGACCATATGGAAAGGATCCAAACTGGAGGAAGCATTTACACAGCCATACGTCATAATGGATACCAGCGTAGAGATACTGGATGACGAGAAGACCAGAAACGATTTCTGGAATCCCATGCTGGAGAACTTCTTCTCCGGGCCAGATGACCCGGAATACGTTGTGCTGAAGTTCAACCCCAGCTACGCCGAATACTGGCTGGGAGGTCAGGTAGAGCAGTGGTCTCCGTGAACCTTGAACTTGAAAATGGTGATAATAAAGTGAGACGGGCCAAGAAAAGAATAGACAGTGAGTTGCATGGATAGAAGACGACTTGGTTTGATCCTGATTATTTTAGGTGTTCTTGCCTGGCCCGTTGGCATTTTTTTGGAGATAGAAACCTCTTACACCCTTACCGCTCATCTGTGTGGTGTTATACCCGGAGTCATTTTGAGGGGCTCAAGGATTCTGAAGAAACTCAAAGAAAAGTTCTCTGGTTGATTTTGAGTTTATTTGAAGCTGATTATTCTCATATTCAAAAGGTTTAAAAATCATTTTAATTGCTTTATTGAAGATGCACAGCACGGATGTTGAGGACAAAGTTTCGCTGGTGACCAGAAACTCTCTAGAGGTTGTTACGGAAGAAGAGCTCCGCAAACTGCTGGAAACGAAAGAGCGACCGAGAGCTTATGTGGGTTATGAGCCGAGTGGTGAAATACATCTGGGTCATATAATGACAGTCAACAAGCTCATAGACCTGCAGAGAGTGGGATTTGACGTAGTTGTTTTACTGGCAGATGTTCACGCATACCTCAACGAGAAAGGGGATTTTGATGACATTAAACAGATCGCCGACTACAATAAGAGGGCTTTCATCGCTCTGGGACTGAGTGAGGATAAGACGGAATTCGTTCTGGGAAGCTCTTATCAGCTGGAAAAAGGTTATGTACTGGACGTTCACCAGTTAGCCAGAATAACAACGCTGAACAGAGCCAAAAGGAGTATGGACGAAGTCAGCAGGAGAACAAAAGACCCCATGGTGTCTCAGATGGTCTATCCTCTCATGCAGGCGCTGGATATAGCTCATCTGAAGGTTGACCTCGCTATAGGGGGAATGGACCAGAGAAAGATACACATGCTGGCCAGAGAGAACCTTCCCAGACTGGGATACAGCTCCCCAATATGCCTCCACACCCCCATTTTACAGGGTCTGGACGGAGAAAAGATGAGCTCCTCCAAGGGCAACTATGTTTCAGTAGAAGAGACCGAGGAAGAGATTGCCAAGAAGATCAAGAAAGCATATTGTCCTGCGGAGGTGGAAGGGAACCCCATTATACAGATCATGCAGTACCACATTTTTCCCCGATTCAATAAGGTGGTGGTGGAGAGGGACGAAAAATTTGGTGGGGACATGGAGTTCAATTCTCTGGAAGAGCTAAAATCGAATTATGCATCCGGTGAGCTTCATCCCGCCGACCTCAAAACTGCGGCAGCAAAGTATTTAAATAAACTCCTCAGAAAACCTAAAAACGTACTTTATACTTGATTAAAACAGTATAATGATATAAACAAAAAGGTAATGGTATAAAAAAATGGCGACAAGAGGTGGTCATCTGACCGATAATGAAGAAGTGATTAGAGTAAGATTGCCGAACAGGAAAAAGAACGAGAAGTTCGGCATAGTAGAATCCATGATGGGAGCGGGCCATATAAGAGTAAGAACTGAAGACGGCAAGGTGAGAATGGCCCGTATTCCGGGTAAAATGAGGAAGAGGATATGGATAAGAGAAGGGGACGTAGTAATCATAGTGCCCTGGTCTTTTGAAGACGCTAAAGCCGATGTCGTGTGGAGATATACCAACCCACAGGTAGAATGGCTGGACAAGAAAGGCCACCTGAAATTCTAACTCTAAATCTAAACTAAACCCAAAAATAAATCCAGTTATATTCTTAAGATCTTGTTTTCTTGCTCTCGTTATAATGAAAGAGGATAGGATTAGACAGATAGATAATTATCTGGATAAGCTGAGGATCAAGGAAAAGGATATTGACCAGCGCAAGATCTATTCTGAGGTTCTAGATGAGAGAACGCTCAAGTTGCTCTATAAATTATCCTCTAAGGGCCTAATAAAGGCTCTCGGCGGAACTATTAACTCCGGAAAGGAGGCCAATATTTTCTACGCGGACGGAGTCTATGGGGATAGAGAGATTCCTGTTGCCGTCAAGATATACCGGATAGAGACAGGAGAGTTCAGAAAGATGGATGAGTACCTTTATGGAGACAAGCGATTTAACGTTAAAAAGCTCTCCAGGAAGGACCTGATATATCTGTGGACCAAAAAGGAGTTCAAAAACCTCAAGAGAGCATTTGAGGCAAATGTGGCGGTTCCTGAACCCATAACTTCTGCAGGAAATATCCTGCTCATGAAGTTCCTGGGGGAGGGGGAGACACCCGCTCCCGTCCTATTCGAGCTGGGAAAAGAGGTTGAGCATATTGTGGACCCTCAGGAACTATTTGAAGACATTGTAGAGAACATCAAGAAGCTGTACCAGAATGCCCGCCTGGTTCATGCTGACCTCAGCGAGTTCAATATAATGCTTTTCGATGAGAAGCCTTACCTCATTGACATGGGTCAGAGCGTTCTCATTGACCACCCCAATTCAAGGCTTTATCTCCAGAGGGACATAAAAAATGTTTTAAGATTCTTTTCCAAAATGGGTGTGGAAGAGGATGAACAAAAGCTCATCAATTACGTAATAGGTGAATAATTTCATTAACATAATAGGTGAATGATAATGCAGAAAACAGAGATGAAAATCCCTTACGATAGAGTGGGAGTCATTATAGGTAAAGAAGGGGAAGTAAAAAAACAGATCGAGGAGTTGACAGGCTGTAAACTGACCGTTGAAGAAGCGAACATCTCTATCGAGGGAGAAGATGCAATAGGCTTCCTTCAGGCTCAGGACATGATACGGGCCATCGGATACGGGTTCAATCCTCAAGCAGCATTTAAGCTATTGGATAGCGATTACATAATCCTGGACGCTATCCCTCTGGATTACGACACCAACGACTTGAAAAGAATTAAGGGGAGGATCATCGGCAAGGAAGGAAAAATGAGGAAGCTAATAGAAGAGCTTTTGGGGGTTAGAGTATCTGTTTACCACAAGAACGTGGCCATCATTGGAGAAGTAGAGAACGCCAAAGTAGCCCGAGAAGCAATCGCCATGCTCATCGATGGTGCCCAGCACAACACCGTAAGAAAGTTCTTGGAAGACAAGAGAAGAGAGATCAAGATGAAAGTCCTGGACTGGGAAGACGTAGTAGAATAGTTAGTAGGCAGCACTTAGCTTAGTTCAAATAAAAAAACGAAAATGGAAAGTGTTGAGGCTTTGAGAGCTACTGGATGTTTATCTTCTTCTTTTTGGCGGGTTCGGCTTTGGGGAGGGTAACTTCTAGAACCCCGTTCTTGTAGGTTGCGCTGACCTGATCCATGTTTACGTCGGTGGTTATCTGAATTCTTCTCCTGAACTCTCCATACTTCCTTTCTCTTCTGAAGTAGTCCTTCTCTTTCTCTTCCTTCTCTTCTTTCTTTTCAGCCTTTATGACCAGATAACTGTCTTCGATCGCTGTCTCGATATCCTCTTTTTTGAAACCCGGTAGCTCCGCCACGACCTTAACCTTATCAGGCTCATCCAGCACGTCAATAGGGAAATCCCTCATCTCAGCGGGCAATAATCCCTTTTCCCCTTCAATCTCTCCAAACAAATCATCTAACCTGCTCTGCAACCTCTTTAACTCTTCAAAAGGATCGAACCATTTTCTCATCAATTAGCACCCCCTTGAATTATACTAATTCAAGCCCACATATATTTCTTGTGCACACAATCCAATAAGCAATAATAAATATAAACCAACCAATACTTAACTTAACTTAGTGGATAGAAGATAGTGGTGTTAATATTTAGTTTTAGTAGTTGTGGGTGATGTCGAAGTATCCCGGCTTAGGGCAGTAGACTTCGCCGTTCATCCGCATTTTCTGGAGTATTTCTTTTGCTTTGTTCCAGCTTATTCCTTGTTCTTCTGCGGAGTTGAGGACCTCGTCTTCTGGGGCTCCTTTTTCGTGGACTGCTGCTATGCCTTCAACGATCTTCTTGATGACCATTATTCTGTCCCTTTGGGTTTTGGATGTTCCGGAGAATGCGTAGTCGATGTCCATCTCTCCGGTTTCGGGGTCGACGGCTATTTGCTCCAGACTCTTCTTGACAATGCTGATGACCCTGTTCACGTCTTCTATGGTAATTTTGTCCTTCAACTGGAGTCTTGCTGACGCCTCAGCTAGTCTGATAAGGGCTTCAAGTTGTCTGGCGGTTACGGGCATGGGGGTGTTCTCTTTGGCTTGAGAGCGGAGAGAGGAGTAGAAATCCTCTATGGTCTGCTTTACCTCTCTGGTGAGAACGGGGAATACGGTACGCTTTGCATATGCGATGTATTTCCTCAGAAGCTCGGGATCGATGACCGGCTCGATCTTTTTGGCTTCGGACATGACAGCGTTTTGATCGTACTCTGTGGAAACAATGTTCTTCAGCTTCTCCAATTTCTCTCCCAGCTCGTGAGAATCGAGTATGTGCTTCGCCAGAGCCCTATCCCTGTTCTCGTCAGGGTCGTCGGTCATGACGAATATGAGATCGAACCTGGACAGCAGAGTAGGGGACAGATCTATTTGCTCTGCAATAGGAGCGTAGCGGTCAAACCTACCGTATTTGGGGTTCGCGGCTCCCAACATGGCGCACCTGGCCCACAAGACCGCATTGATTCCCGCCTTGGCTACGCTGACTGTATTGTGGAGGATTATCCCATGACTAATGAAATTGTGGGTCGGCTCTACAGTAACATCGTACACCCAATCTGTTCTATATTCACCCTCGTTCGAAATATATTCGACTTCTTTAATTTTCAGCCATCTCGACTCTTCAAGTTCCTTAACTTTGGTTAATTTCTCTTTTACATTCTGGATTATTTCTTCACTGCCGTTCTTTAACTTCTCGAACATCATCGCTCGCTTATCACTGGAATATCCCCCTCTTTCCAGATAATTTACGGCACTTCTGGTAGTCCCAATCAATTCTGCTGTCTTCTCCTGAGAATAATTTAAAAACTCCCTAAATTCTTTGAATGACTCAGCGTGAGTGTTTTCCAGCTCTTCAATCCTTTCTTCGATTATCTTGACATACCGACTGATTACCTCTCTGGTTATTCCGTAATTTCTGTTGATATGTTGGTTGAAATAACCATCATATTTTAGACCCAGTTCACCCAAACACTCTCTTAGTATTTCTCCACTATATGGTGGAAGCACGTCATGTTTTCTAAGATTCTTATCACTCCGCTTCAACAAAAAGTCTGTTTTCTCACTGTTTTCTCCTAAAATAGTCTCTACAAACCTCTCTAGGCTGCATCCGGTAATATAGACTTTATACGAGTTCGAAGATTTGTCAAGTACAATCCGTGAGTACACTCCTACTGTGAGTAGCAAATCTTGATAATCTTCAGCCAAACCCTTTGATGAGGTTCTGTAACAGAGTGCTTCAGTTTCAGTACTTCCATCTCCCACGAAAGCACTTCTAAGGAAAGAAACTCTCTCTTCGAAACTTGCGGAAAATATTTGAGGTGGCAATCTTTTTTGCTTGCTTTTAACCATTAGCTGAGGAAAATTAGCACTCATGAACTCGTAAACAGGTTTGGAAACTACCCTGAGTGTTCTATTTACTGATGTGTAGTTTATAGGTCTTACTCCAAATGAACTGCAGATCGCACCGCTCATATCAGATATTACTTCGTCATCCGTATTTGACAGACCAACTTCCATTGCCGAACCAGCGTAACTATAACCTTCTGTCGTAAAATATCCTAAAAAGGAAGCCAATTCCTCATTCATCTGGGAAGGTATTTCTACTGTTTTCCTCCCCAAAGGTACCTCAGTTTGCAAATCAGTAACTCCTGACAACTCCAAGTCTTTCACTGAAGGTATAAATTCATCTGAGTTAATCTGAGAAGCTTCTTCTGTTACTATTTCACCGTTCCTGAATATGTAAACTGGATGTTCGGGAGTTACTATGACTTCTCTTCCATTGAAATATTTAATTTTGACAAAGTAGTCAGGAGCCTTATGTCTGCTTACTCTATCAGCTTTCGTCTTGAAAGTCTTTTTAAAATCTGTAGTTAATAAATCTATATCAAGTCCGTTTGCATCCAGTATCTCGCAGTCGATACCCTCAACTCTTCTTTCCGGATATTCTTCAAACAAATCATCTACTAACTGACCTATTTTATGTTTTGAACCGTCAGAGAGGGTTATTTCGAAGGAAGGATGGTAGCTCTGCTGTTCCATCGCTTCATGGAGCCCTCCTCGGTCGTCCGCTTTCATCTTATCGATTTCGTCCACCAGAGCAATTCCCTTATCGGCCAGGACCAGAGCTCCCGCCTCCAGAGTCCATCTCCCGTCGTATTCATCCTTTGTAGCGGCCGCAGTATTGTGTACCACTATACCATTGGCCAAAAAGCTATGCGATCCATCCACCGTTAGATCATAAACGTACTCATAAGGGCTTTTTATCTCTTGCTTTTCTTTAACTCTCTCCCATACTATATCTGAATATGCCAGTTGCTTAAGGTATTCAAGTTTCTCTTGAATTAATTCCTCTTGATAAACTAAATTATCCAGCAGGTTCGATAACTCATTATGAACGTGTCCATCTCTATCCTTGATCTTTTCTTTAGCCTTCAAAAGAAGACCTGCTGGAATTCTTATCGACCTATTCGTTCTCTTGAAGCACTCGTAAAACCTCTCCCTACTCAATTCCAGCTCTTCAGGAACTACAAGCTCACCTGATCTAAGCCTTAGCTCTTCAGTAACTCCGATTTTAACTTCTGCTAGGTTTGCTGTGCTAAGGGTTTCGACAGCATTTTTTAGGACAGTTGTAGAAGTTTGCCGTTTATCTTTCTCAATCAATTGCCCAATATTTGATCCGTACACTTCTTTTATGCTCAACCCGTAAAATGTTCTTATCTCCTTGAGCAATCCGCCCAAATTGGCGATGGTGCTATCTGTATCTCTAACACCGATTTCGGTGAGCAGCTTACTTAATTTCTCTGACTTCGCAGAATGTCCAACCCCTATCTTCTCATTGAACCTTTCAATGTTCTTCCCATACAATTTTAGCTCGTATCCGTTGTGTTTCCTGGTGATCTTTCTCGCATTATCATCGATTTCTAATTCTGTTACCTCTCCTTTGTATTTCCGTTCTCTCATATAGGATGTTATCCCAAATCTCAGCAGTGAAAGGTGAAGCTTTTCAGCAAGATTCTTAATGGTGGTGTCGAATTCGATGCAGGAAGATCCGTTCTTTCTTACCATTATTGAACCATCACAGTCAAATAAACCTCTTATGTAAGCTGCTAATTCTTTATGGGGTAGTGAAAGTAAGGTCTCACTCATATCAAGCTTATGGGACTTTGGCGACTCAGGAATACCCAGTCTTTTTAGTATAGTAGCTACTATTTTTGAACCAAATCTGATAGAAGGAATTCTTACTCCATCAGATCCTTCTGTAGTTTTAATTCCAAAGAGTTCCTCAGTTAGCTCCATAAAATCTCTTCTAAGCCTGGCATCTCCATTAGAAAATCTGACCGTGTATCCTCCTGTTGGAGACCTTGATATATCTCCGTCACCAGCGATTAGGCCAGCAAAGTAGAGGAATCTCTCATCAAGATACGGAGGAAGCTTTATTTTGTGTCCGTGAAACTGCGAAAAACTCTCAATTTTTTGGGCAATGTCTTCCAGCGTATATTCTGCCTCTTCAGCTAATCTGATAAGGGTTTTAAGGTCTATGCTGCCAACTGCACTCTCTTTAACCCAGGAGTGATATAAATTGTTCTCATTCACACCAACTTCGTTCGCCAGCTCTCTTGTTGTCAACCCTTTTTTAGACTTTATCGCCGCTACAAGGTCTTTTACCAGTTTTTCTACGCCATAAACGGTTATATCCAGGTCCTTTACGAGTTCAAGTGTCAGGACTTTTTCCCCTTTATGATCTAATCTTCTGGCAGTTGCAATAAAATCACTCTCATGTATCTCTCCTGACTTCTTCCACTTGACCTCTCCGTTCTCCATGACAAGTATTTTTGTGTTCGGCGTTGCCACTACCTCTTTACCTGTTTGAGACCTGACCTTAATGAGCTTCTCTGGTGATCTGATCTTCCATAAGGTGTTCGAGGGCTTAAACGAAGTCTTTGCGGGGTTTATAGTTTGCACTTTTATCGGTTCATCTAACTTTGATCTGTAAACCCCATTTTCATACTCGGTTAGATCACTCGATTCTACCAGCTCCCCGATCTGGTAGGCGTTGTTCTCCCCAAAGATCAGACTTTCGGGAGCGACACACAGGCCAGCACTGGTCGTTCCCTTTCCAGTAGTATAAACGCTTCTGGGGGCAATACGATGCACATAGCGGAGCAACTGGGATTTGGCTACACCTGGATCTCCCACAAACAGTACGTGGACGTCTCCTCTTATTTCGGTGCCGTCGGGAAGCTTTTTGGGTATCCCCCCGAACAGCTGTAGGGCTACTGACATCTTCATGTCTTCGTAGCCGTAGATGACGGGAGCGATGGATTTCACTATCTTTTCGAAGATCTCGGGGTCGTTGCCTATCTCCAGGATCTTCTTCTTGTCTTCTTCGGTTATCTCGAACTCTTCATATTCCTGCTGGAGCACCTCGATGGAGTTTCCTTCAAGAGTGATGTCCATGTGCCTCAACCTTTTGCCGCTTAAACTTCTGGGGGTTGCTCTCACTATCCCGTTGATGACCACTCTGTCTCCGGGGTTGATAATTCCGGTAAGGTCGTTCTCCAGCACGACATCCAGAGTTTGTGGCTGCTCACCACCCCTCAAATTCTCCGGGTATTCCTGTATCCTCATCCTCTGGCTGTCTATGGACCTGCTCTCTTCGGGGAGAAAAATGAATTTTCTGGAGCCGCAGCTCTTGCACTCGTAAGGGTATTTTATAGTGGAGTCTTCCTGGTGGATGAACATTTTTACTGCGCAGGAGCTGCATACGAACGCTGCTTCGACCACCCTCGGCCTGACCTCCGTAACCTTTCTTACTACACCGTCGATGGAGACCAGTTTGGATATGTGCTCGCTCCTCAAGTCTCTAATCAGCACTCTTCTGGAGATAGGGAGGTTGTAAACGCTGGCGCGGGAGTTCTCCAGCTTAACGTTGTGTATGTTCTCTGATTGTGCTATACCATGGTTTGCGTGGTCCAAGACCATATCGGGGTAGTCCAGCAGCTCTTCAGCTACAATACCTTCTTTAAAGATGACCAGGTCCTTAAGATAATTTACGTTAATGGGGCTGCTGCCGTTAAGCGAGATCGTTTTCTCCGCAGCCTTGTTCAACTCATCCCTGTAATAAGTTTCAAAGAAGTCTTTCCACACCTCAGGACTGCTCTGCATGATGACTATCCCAGTTTCTCTAAGTGGTTAAAAGAATTGCGGTTATTCCGTTAATAACCCTTTCCTGTGGAGCGAAACTTCCTGTGGAATAAAAATATCAAACCAATGATTATATTAAGTGAATATACTTCCAGTATAAACACTTTTAAAATTAATAACCATATCCACATCAATGCCCGGAAAATTTGATTTCATGGAGGGTCTGGAGCCAACGGGTTTGAAGGAACGGGAGACATTTTACAAAAATGAATTTGAACTGCAATCCGTCAGGAAATGGCTGTCCCACCGGAGTTTTGAGGATGAAAAGAAAGACACTGCTTTTGCCATGATCGTGGGAAGACACTCCAACATTTATCTCCCTGAATTCGAGTCCATCAAGAATAAGGTTGTGGTAATAGATGAATACCAAGATCTGGAGGATATGAATGAATACGTTCTTCAGTATTTGCCTGAAGGAGTGTATTATGACAGGAATGTTTACACTGATATTGAGGAATGCAAAAAATGTGAGAGTTGCTACAAGAATTGTTGGAGTTGCAGGTGTTACCTGGGACAGGAACTCGCCTTTGACATCGACCCTGAAAACGTGACCTGCCCTGTACATGGAACCCTGAACGATAAACTGAAGAAAGGCATTGCGACCAAATTCTGCATGTACGAGTTCGAAACAGTAAGGAACTCCACCGTAAAATTGTGGCAATTGCTGGAAAAAGACTTTAACGAAATGAGGGTAGTTTATAGTGGTAGGGGGTTCCATATCCACGTACTGGATGACGAAGCAGTAAAAATGAGCTACGAAGAGAGAAGATCCCTTGCCCAGAAATTATCGGAGTTCTATATTGATGAATGGGTGACCATTGGGGGCTCCAGGCTTATAAGGTTGCCTTACTCCCTCAACGGTATAGTTTCAAGGATCGTGACCCCTCTGGATATTGATGAAGTATCTAACTTCGACCCCAGATATGATGAAAGAGCCATACCGGAATATGTAAAAGAGGGACAATGAGGGGAGGGAGAAAATGGTGAAGGTTAAGCTTTTTGCCAATTTCAGAGAAGTTGCGGGTGAAAGACAAATTAATATCAGTGCCAGCGATATTGAGGAGCTGATCGAGCAATTGATAGTGAAATATCCTGCCATGGAAGAACTCATTGCTGCAAAAGACTACCTCCATGTTACGGTGAACGGTGAAATTATTGATCGTGGTAATTATAAAACAAGGGAATTAAAAAATGATGATGTGATTGCCGTTTTTCCTCCTGTAAGTGGAGGTTGAATTATTTTGAGGACTATATATTTAAACTATAAGCTGATTAGTTTGATTCAATAATATATCAGAATAAAACATGATTTTTTTACAAATATGGTTTGCTGAGCCCCATTATTCTGAAAAGAAAAAATGACAAACTTTAAATATTTGTGAATCTCCCCCATCCTTAGCCTAAATAAAGGGGCAGGGTGACTGTCATGGAAAAAACAGAGATTCTTGAAAAAATTAAGGAGGCTGAAAAGGGGGCAGAACAGTCCGTTTCTGACGCTGAGGAAGAAAAGAAGAAGACTATTGCTAACGCAAAATTAGAGGCTAGAAAAATTAGGGAAGACGCAGAAAAAGAAGCAGATAAGGTCAAAAATGAAATAATTGATAATGCCAAGGGCAATATCGAGCAAGAAAAATCCAAGCTCAAGGAAGATTGGAACAAGCGGATCTCTGACCTGGAATCCAAAGGAAAGCAAAATGTTGATCAGGCCGCAGACTTTCTCTATAAGGAATTCATAGGGATGGTGGAAAATGCTTAAGCCAGTTGATATGGCCAAGATCTCTATCGTAGGACACAGAGACTACCTACCGATGGTATCGGAACTTCTGCACGAAAAGAATGCAGTCCATATCAGCTCTACTGAGGAAGAAGAGTACTTCAAGATAGGTCAACCGCAGAAAAAAGCTTCAGAAGTATCAAGAAACCTGGTTAGATTAAGAAGCTATCTAGCCCATCTCAATGTTGATTCAGAAAAAACGATTCCTACGCGAAAATTCAAAGCCGAGGAACTGGAGAGAGAGGTCCAGGAGAAAATGGACCGATTTGACAAAGAGATCGGAGATAAGATCGAGAGACAGAGAGAAATAACAGAGAGGATCAAGGCTATTGAAGACGAGAAAAAGGTCATAGAGCCTTTGAAAACTCTTGGGATTCCACCAAAACTTCTAAAGGGTTACAAGAATATAAGCTGTTTTGTAGGTTTTTATAAGGCAGATCCTTCAGCTCGGATTAGGGATGTAACTTCAGATTTCGAAGTATTTCTGAAAGATTACAAGAAAGAGCACGTAGGTGCGGTCTTTGTAAGAAGTGAGTACAGAGAAGATGTGTTTAGTGTTCTTCAGGAATTCGGCTTTAGTGAGATATCCGTTCCCGATATTGAAGACTATAATGCAAGGGAAAATGAGCTGGATAGAGAGAAAGCCTCATTGGAAGAAGAAAGTTCTACGCTCGACTCCCAAATGGAGGAAGTGAAGCAAAAGGAAACCAACCACATGCTTGCGATGGAAGAATACCTTAGCATTGAGCTGGACAAGTCTGAGCTCCCTCTAAGTGCTCTGGAATCGAAATACGCCTTCTTCATGGTGGGTTTTGTACCAGAAAATGATTTTGATGACATAAAATCTGAAATCGAATCTAAGACACAGGGTAGAGTTACTGTAGATAGGACTGAGATCGAGGAGGAAGCTCCAACTCTTCTTAAGAATCCACCAGGAGCGAAAAACTTCGAGAGTCTAACTCACATGTTCTCTACGCCAAAGTCGTATGAAGTAGATCCTACATTGATCATGGCATTTGCTTTCCCGATATTCTTCGGGATGATGCTGGGTGATATTGGTTATGGTTTGTTGATTACTGTTCTGGCATTATATCTCAAGAGGATAATGACCACAGAAGGCTGGCAAAGACTGTTGAATATGTCGGTTATGTCAGGATTAGTATCCATATTGTTCGGATTCATCTATGGTGAGTTCTTTGGTCCATTTATTGTGCCAGGCTATGATCCACCAGACATACATGTTCTGGGAGAGGTCATGAGCAGTTTGTATGCTTTCCACCATGGACACCCCATATTCGATAGGGTAGAAGAGATGGGTGTGAAGGTCCTGTTGTTCACGACTCTGGTTATTGGTATGATAAAGGTCCTCGGCGGTTTTGCTATAGGTTTCAGTAACGTCCTCTCTCACCATGGCTTAAAAGAGGCCATTCTGGAAAAAGCTTCATGGTTTATCGGCGTTCTGGCAATGTCTTTTCTGATACTTGGTTTCGCATGGAATACTGAAGTGTTCTTCCAACTGGGAATAGGCCCGAATCCGGCTCATGGAGTAGCATCAGGACACGTGCCACCATTGCCAATACCTGGGCTGGTAGATGGATGGCAAGCAGGTGTTAACATATTCTATCAATTATCAGTTCCATTGCTCGTGGTATGGTTGGTCTTGTTCTTGATGGAAGAAATACCGGCTATGGGACCACCTGGTGTAGTGATGGCAGTAGAAATCTTGACATGGTTCGGACACATATTGAGCTACGCTCGATTGTTGGCTATCGGTTTGTCGTCGGTCTACATTGCATTTGTTATTAACTATGTTGTGCCTGTGCTAATGAATCAATTCATTCCAATTCCGATCGTTGCGGGAGTAATCGCAGGGTTAATAATGATCCTAGCCCATTTGTTCAACTTGGTGTTGGGCATATTGGATCCGGGATTGCAGTCCCTTCGTTTGCACTATGTGGAGTTCTTCCCCAAGTTCTTAGAAGGTGGTGGAAGAATATACGAACCCTTTGGGAGAGTAAAGAGGTTTATTGAATAAGGAGGTGAAAAAAATGGCTGAGGCTATGGCATTTGATGAAAATTTTGTTAGGGGGATGGCAGCAATTGGTGCTGGTTTAGCAGTTGGGATTTCTGGTGTAGGTGCAGGACTTGGTGAAAGTGGTATTGGTGCTGCGGCTGTTGGTGCAGTTGCGGAAGATAGAGGATTCATTGGTCTTGGTCTACTGTTTACGGTTATTCCAGAGACTATCGTCATCTTTGGTCTTGTCATCTCGTTCATACTGATGTTCGCTTTCTAAATACTATGAAGCTGGATGAATGGATTGAGGATAAGATTGTAAGTGAAAAAAACATAGAGAGGTTTGTCAGGTATTACTGGATAATATCGACATTCCGTCTCGTGCTGGGAGTGACCATAATGTTGTTGATACTCCTTGCGGGATATAAGTTTGGAGACCTATTACCAATGAAATAGGTTTAAGTTATAATATTGGAGGTGAAAAAAATGGCTGAGGCTATGGCATTTGATGAAAATTTTGTTAGGGGGATGGCAGCAATTGGTGCTGGTTTAGCAGTTGGGATTTCTGGTGTAGGTGCAGGACTTGGTGAAAGTGGTATTGGTGCTGCGGCTGTTGGTGCAGTTGCGGAAGATAGAGGATTCATTGGTCTTGGTCTACTGTTTACGGTTATTCCAGAGACTATCGTCATCTTTGGTCTTGTCATCTCGTTCATACTGATGTTCGCTTTCTAAAACTCTGGATGGGATAACAATGGCTCTGGAGACGATAGTCGAAGAAATACGTAAAAAAGGCGATGACCGGGTCAATGAGATAAAGGAAGAGGCTAATAAAGAGGCAGAGAGAATAAAAGAGGAAGCCAAGGAAGAAGCGAATAAGATCCTGGAAAATGCAAGGAAAGAAGCTGAGGAAGAGGCAGAGAGGCTGAGAAGGCAGGAAGTATCTGGTTTGAACCTTGAAATGAAGAGAGAATTACTGGGTAAAAAGAAAGAGTTACCCGAGCTGGTTTACGATAAACTTGAAGACAAGGTCAAGGCAATGGATAAAGAGACCAAAAAGAAGCTGCTCTCTAATTTAATAAAGAATAACGCAACCTCTGGAAGCGTAGTTTACTCCAATAAAGACGAGGAAGACCTAGTTAAAGAACTGGTTTCTGAGATGGACGGCGTAGAGTATGCTGGAAATGTAGAGTGCATGGGAGGAGTAATCGTAGAGAGTAAAGGCGGAGAGATGAGGATTAATCTCACCTTTGACGAAATGCTGAAGCAGTTATACGATGAAAAAATGTTCGATGTCTCAAAGATCCTTTTCGGAGAGTGAGTTCTAATGGGATTCGGAAGTAAAACACAGTGGGCTTACATAGTTGCGAGGGTAAAGGTGATGAAAAGGAATCTTTTACCCTCAGACGAATTCAAGAAGTTGGTCAACATGGATTTCAATGAAGTAGTTAGATATCTGGAGGAGACTAACTACAAAAAAGAAATTGATGAGATGTCTTACAAGTATTCGGGACCCAGGCTCATGGATTATGCTTTATCTACCAATCTCTTTAGAACCTACAACAGGATCGCAGAAGTCTCTTTTGGAAGTGCAAATGACTTGGTTGTGGAGTACCTGAGGAGATGGGATTTATGGAATATAATCAATATACTTAGAGGGAAGAGTGCTAATGTACCACCTGAACAGATAGAGGAAACCCTTATTCCTGTAGGAGAGTACAGCTTGGAGTTCTATAAATCGTTACTTCCCAAGGAAACCGAAGAGATCGTGAAAACCTTTGATGGAACACCATACTACGATACTCTTTCCAAAGTTGGCACTACCAACATGTCTGAAATAGAGGATGAACTGTACGGGGTTTACTATTCGAGAATGTTGAGTATAAGACCAGAGAACCTGGCCTTGAAACTGTTCTTGGATTTCATTAGGATGGAGATCGACATAAAGAACATTAAGACAATATTAAGGCTGAAGATGGAAGAAGTGCCCACGGAAGAAATAGCGGAAAAGATAATACCTGGCGGATACCAGATAGACGGTGAAGAAGCAAGGAAATTGACGGCAATGCCTATTGACGAGCTCAAGAAGTCTCTTGAGGGGTACTGGTTCTGGAAAGATATCGAGCTGAATGGAGATTTCTCAAGAGTTGAAAATAAGCTGGACAGCCTTCTTATGCATGGAGTGGCAAAGAAAGCAAATGGACATCCCTTATCTGTGCTTCCAGTGCTGCATTACATGAACCTCAAGAAAATTGAAGCTGACAACATTAGGATCATCGGATGGGGCAAATGGGAGAATTTGCCCAATGAGAGTATAGAAGAGCAATTGGTGATATTATGACCAGAGTAGCTGTGATCGGAGATCCTGAATTTAACTTGGGATTTAGACTTGTTGGTTGTAGTGATATCTTTGATGTCACGGATGAATCGGAGCTTCAGGGGATTATAGAGCAGGAGATATTAGGTAAAGAGGGCATAGCAATAATTAAATATGATTCTTATCAAAAATTACCCGTTAAAATACAGGAAAAGATAGATGAGAGCATCGAACCCACCTTTGTGAAGGTGGGGGGAGAAGGAGGGGTTGAACAACTTCGTGATAAAATTAGAAAGGCGATAGGTGTTGATTTATGGAAGTAGAACAAAAAGGTAAGGTAGGTGAAATTTACCGTGTATCGGGGCCACTTGTTGTGGCTGAAGGAATTAAAACCAAGATGTACGATGTGTGTCATGTTGGTGAAGAAGGCCTGATGGGTGAAGTCGTTGGTCTTCAAGGGGCTAGAACATTAATCCAGGTTTACGAGGATACTTCAGGAATTACGCCGGGTGCCAAGGTTGAGACCACTGGGATGCCCTTGAGCGTTACATTGGGACCAGGCATTATGCAGAGCATTTACGACGGTGTTCAGAGACCTCTACCTGTAATGAAGGATATTGCAGGTGACTTCATTACCAGAGGTATTGAAGCCGATGGAATTGACATGAAGAAGAGCTGGGAATTCTCCCCCATTTTGAAGAAAGGTGATAGTGTAAAGGGAGGAGAGATCCTGGGAACGGTTCCGGAGACAGAGGTTATTGAACACAAGGTTCTGGTACCCCCGCATACAAAGGGGACCATATCCGAGATAAGTTCGGGCAGCTTTACACCTGTGGATACGGTTGCCACCCTTGATGACGGAACAGAGTTGGCTATAGCTCACAGATGGCCGGTGAGGAACCCGCGCCCTATTGTAAAAAAGCTCCCGCCGGTAGTACCGTTGATGACGGGTCAGAGAATTCTGGACACTTTGTTCCCCATGTCTAAAGGTGGAACTGGTGCTATTCCGGGCGGTTTCGGAACCGGGAAGACGGTTACTCAGCAACAGTTGTCCAGATGGGCCGATTCTAATGTTATCGTTTATGTTGGTTGTGGTGAAAGAGGAAACGAGATGACCGAGGTTCTGGAAGAGTTTCCGGAGCTTATCGATCCTCACACAGGTAAGCCGTTGATGCAGAGAGCGTGTCTTGTTGCCAACACGTCCAACATGCCTGTTGCGGCGAGAGAGGCAAGTGTTTACACCGGAATGACCTTAGCAGAGTACTATAGGGATCAGGGTTATGATGTAGCCCTCCAGGCTGATTCGACATCCAGATGGGCCGAGGCTATGAGAGAGATGTCCGGCAGGCTTGAAGAGATGCCTGGTGAAGAAGGATATCCCGCTTATCTTGCTTCAAGGCTTGCAGAGTTCTATGAGAGAGCTGGAAGAGTTACGACCCTCAATGGCGAACAAGGAAGTATTAGTGTTGTAGGCGCTGTTTCTCCACCCGGTGGAGACTTCAGTGAGCCGGTAACTCAGAATACTCTTCGTATCGTCAAGGTTTTCTGGGCTTTATCCTCTGGCCTGGCAGCAAGAAGGCACTTCCCTGCGATTGACTGGTTGCAGAGCTATAGCCTTTATACAGATAGTCTTGCTGACTGGTTTAAGGAGAACGTGAACCAAGAGTGGGATGAGCTCAGAGGCTGGATGATGGAAATCCTGCAGGAAGAATCGAACTTGATGGAGATCGTGCAGCTTGTCGGTAAGGACGCTCTGCCAGAAAATCAGAGAGTCTTGCTTGAGGTTGCCAGGTATATAAGAGACGTCTATCTGGCACAGTCGGCTCTCCACGAGGTAGATACTTACTGTTCAAAGGAGAAGCAGTATGACATGATGAGGGCCATAAAGGATTTGAACGATGTATTCTTCCAGGCACTGGAGCAGGGAGTTTCCGTAGAAGAAATTGAAGGAGTAGAGGGTAGAGATGTCTTTGCCAGAGCCAAATACGAAGAGAATTACAAAGACCCTCTGAACCAGGCCCTTGAAAAAATTAAGAATAACCTCCTGGGAGGTGGACAATGAAAGAATACAGGACGATCAGTCAGGTAGCTGGCCCCCTGATCTTTGTTGAAAAGACGGAGCCGGTTGGTTATGGAGAACTTGTGATGGTCACTCTTTCTGACGGCAGTGTGAGAAGAGGTCAGGTTCTTGATAGTGCTAAAGGTAAGGTTGTTGTACAGTCCTTTGAGGGAACCAGAGGTGTTGACATGAGTTCGGTGGTCAGGTTCACGGGAGATATTATCAAACTGCCTTGTTCAAAGGATATGGTGGGCAGGATCCTTTCCGGATCCGGAGACCCCATCGATGGTGGGCCCAAGATAGTTCCTGAGGAAAAACTCCCTGTTGAGGGAACAGCTATCAACCCGTATGCCAGAACCTTCCCCAGAGAGTTCATTGAGACCGGTATCTCAGCTATTGACGGAATGAACACCCTGGTTAGAGGCCAGAAGCTACCCATTTTCAGTGGCAGTGGTCTGCCTCACAACGATATAGCTCTCCAGATAGCCAGGCAGGCAAAGGTCAAGGGTCAGGAAGAAGAGTTCGCTGTTGTTTTCGGTGCTATGGGCATCACTCACGAAGAATCTCACCAGTTCATGGAGGACTTCGAGAGGACCGGAGCACTGGAGAACGCTGTGGTTTTCCTCAACCTGGCAAGTGACCCTGCTATCGAGAGGTTGCTCACTCCCAAGCTGGCTTTGACCGCCGCAGAATACTTGGCTTACGAATATGATTACCACATGCTGGTCATCCTTACAGACTTTACAAACTACTGTGAGGCTTTGAGAGAGATGTCTGCTGCCAGAGAAGAAGTTCCGGGAAGAAGAGGTTATCCGGGTTACATGTACACTGATTTGGCTACCAACTATGAGAGAGCAGGCAGAATTAGAGGCAGGAAAGGGACGATCACTCAGGTTCCAGTTCTTTCCATGCCTGCAGACGATATTACCCACCCGATTCCCGACCTTACCGGTTATATAACTGAGGGACAGATAGTTCTGGGCAGAGAGCTCCACACCAAGGGTATTTATCCCCCCATTAATGTGCTCCCATCACTCAGCAGATTGATGAAGGAAGGAATTGGCCCCGGGCTTACCAGAGAAGATCACAAGGACTGGAACGATCAGATGTATGCTGCCTATGCAGAAGGTGTTGACCTCAGAGGTCTGGTCGCCATTGTCGGTGAAGAAGCTCTCTCAGAGAAGGATAGAAGGTACTTGAAGTTCTCCGACGACTTCGACAGAACGTGGCTCAGGCAGGACAAATACGAGGACAGGTCCATCGATCAAACACTTGATATGGGATGGGACATGCTGGCAAAGCTTCCAGAAGAGGAGCTGACCAAGGTAGAGACCAAGATCCTCCATAAATATCATCCCAAGTATAAAGAAAAATCCTCTGAAGCCAAAGAAGGTGAAGGTGGGGCTGAAGAAGCAGCCTAAAACACCTCTTTTATTTTTAGGTGATAGAGCATGGCAGAAAAAGTAACACCAACTCGAATAGAGCTAATAAGACTCAAAAGAAGAATCAAGATGGCCAAGAACGGGCATTCACTGCTCAAGATGAAGAGAGACGGGCTTATCGTAGAGTTCAGACAGATCCTGGAGGAAGCTAAAGAAGTTATTGGGGGCATGATGGATAAATACCAGAAAGCCCAGGAAAAGATGGTCCTTGCAAAGGCTGTAGATGGCGTCTTGGTTGTTAATTCAGTAGCAATCTCCTGCAAGAAAGAGCCGGAATTTACCATGAGAAAGAAGAACATCATGGGTGTGACCGTACCCGTTATAAGGAGAGAAAAGCACAGAAGAAAGGTCACGGAAAGAGAGTACGGTATAATCTCAACAACAGCAAGAATAGACGAAGCGGTATCCGCCTACGAGGACATGGTGGATTCTGTACTGGCAGTAGCAGAGATAGAGACAACTGTTAAGAGATTGATCGAAGAGATCGACAAGACACGAAGAAGAGTTAATGCTCTGGAGTTCAGTGTCATCCCCACCATGGAAGCGAACGCCAACTTCATATCATTCAAACTAGAAGAACAGGACAGAGAAACAATCATAACCCTCAAGATGCTCAAGAACAAGAAACAAAGAGAAGCAGCGGAAGCAGAAGCAGCGGAAGCTGCTGAGGGAGCTGAGGCAGCGGAAGCAGCTTAACTCTATTATTATTTATTCTATTTTTATTTCTATTCGTATTCTTATTCGTTTTATTTAGCGATAGCAGTAGTAGCTGATAATATTAGCGATAACCTCAATCCGCTCTACCGTAGTATTTGTCTGGAGGATATTTTTTCTCGTTCTGCTCGATCTTATCTAAGACTGCCTGAGAGACGTCGATGTCCATGGAGTTGGCCATGTTGAGGGAGTAGATTATCACGTCTGCAAGCTCTTCAGCAACTCTCTCCTTCTTCCCCTGCTCAAACTTCCAGCTCGCTACTTCTTGCTCGCTTTTCCACTGGAACGCTTCCATAAGCTCTCCTGCCTCAATACAAATGGATTCAGCAATATTTTTGGGGTTATGGAATTTTTCCCAGCCCCTCTCCCTGACAAAATCTCTTAACCTGTCCTTCAACTCTTCAATAACTGTGTTGGAATCTTTCTTGTTCATGGTCTCACCTGATGTGATCCCTCCTTTTATCAGAACTTAAAAACCTGTTTAGATTACTTTTTATGGTCGGGGCCTATGATCTATGAACTATGAACTATGGTCTATGGCCTATGGGCATGATATAAAGAGGTGTGTGATCTTCATTTATCGAAAGCAAGTCTCTAACTTCACTATCAGAAAAAGCGCCTATGGAAACCGTAGCCAGATCGAGGCTCTCGCACTGAAGGTATACATTCTGGGCTACGTGACCCGCTTCAAGGTGAACGTACCTATCTGCTCTGGAACCGTATTTCTGGGCAGTCCTGTGGATTACGCCAGTGATAACTAAATCTATGGGAGCTGCTTTCACTTCCTGTTGGCCTACAGCCGCCCTCGCCAGACCCTCTCTGATATCGCCCTGTTTTATCCTGTTCAATCTGTGGGCTGAAGGAGAGTAATGATAGACCCCTGGTTCAAGGTCTGAATCCCCTGAAACCACGAATACCTCTATTGGATACAGGGCTCCGGCTGAAGGAGCAGCCCTGAAATTAGTTCTCTCACCAGTGATACCCTGAGCTGCCCAGCACAACTGGGATATCTCCTTTAGACTCAAGGACTCATCACTATACTGTCTTCTGGAACGCCTCCCATCAATCGCCTCTTCTATCGAAACACTACTCTTTTGGGGAGAAGACAATTCTACAGTTTCCGCCATGTCGTATTCCTCCTCCAAATCCTTATTCAATCCTAAAATGGTGAAAAGACCAAATGCTACAGCAGTAATTAAAGCAGCAAGCTTGATAAAACTCCGGCGGAGCATGATTCATATTTGTAAAGGAGTCCTATAATTTTAATGGGTC
>CAZHOR010000001.1:0-248827 GCA_964534325.1 uncultured archaeon | reverse complement strand
TTAACCCTTAACCCTTAACCCTTAACCCTTAACCCTTAACCCTTAACCCTTAACCCTTAACCGACAAAGTTTTTAAGGTTCTGGCACCTGTTCTTGGTGTGAACATCATATCATTTGATGCGGATGGAACCCTCATCGACCTGGATTTCGTAAACGCTTTCTGGGACAGAGAAGTACCCCGGCTCTACAGTAAAAGACATGGTATTGACTTTGACGATGCATGCAGGTACGTTAGGAGCTGTTATGATGCCCTGGGTGACGAGGATTTGCGGTGGTATCAACCGGACTACTGGTTTAACCGTTTCGACCTTGATGAAGACCCTCAAGACGTTATACATAGAATAAGACACAAGGTTAAGGTCTTTCCTGATGCCTTGGATGTTTTGCAGAGTCTATACGGTAATTATGATCTTGTGGTGGTATCCAACGCTCCCTGGAGGTTCTTGAACCTGGGTTTAAAGGAAATAAAGCATTATTTTTCATCTGTTTGTTCCTGCACTTCCGACCTTGGTATGGTGAGAAAGAAACCAGAAGTGTATCTCCGCATATGTGAGCAGCTGGGAGTCAAGCCTGAGCACATGGTGCACGTAGGAGACCACTACAAGTTCGACTACGAGATACCAACAAAAGTTGGGATCAGAGCCTACCACGTGGACAGGATCAACAAAGATACCAATAACAACGGCTCCCTAAAAGATTTAAGAGAACTTCTGGAGCAGCTGTAAACTAATACTCCATCCAGTTCAACTCAGCAGGGCAACTCACATGACCGATCTACAACCACAACCGCTTAAAACAATTAAGATCATTTATTGAGTTTCATACTCATCCTCATCCACCGGCCTCTAACTATACTCTTTGTGAATCCGGCTTTTTTGTAGAACTCGATAGCATTGTAGTTGGTGGCACCCACCCAGAGGTCGATCTCTTTTTTATTTCTGCTCTTGATGTAATTAATTCCTTCTTTGAGCAGTGCTCTTCCCACACCCTTGTTTTGTGCGTCTGTTCTCACTATAAGTTCGTGAATGTGTCCTACGTCCTTTTTTTGGTAGGAGTTGGCATCGACCGCTATAAACCCTAAAAGCTTCTCTTCTTCGGCAACTAACACTCCATTTGAATCTCTACCCATCAGCCATCTGAAGTACTTCCTTACGTAATTGTCGTCGGGATAGGAGTATTCCTGGATGTCTTTGTAGGCCATATTGTATACTTGGAGAAAATCCTCCTGATCTTCTTCCTTTGCTCTTCTTATCCTCACTGAGTTACCTTTATTTATACGGTACTAATAAGTTTAGGTAATGGTACTTGAGTTGCTGAGGAAACTGGTTGACATAGAGTCCCCTTCGGGTCAGGAAGACGAAATTATTGAATATATTCTGGAATTTATTCATCATTATGGATGGGATACAGAGACTCAGGAGAGTCATGGTGTAGAGAACATTCTCGTTAACCCCCAAGCAGACTACTGGGTAGCCACTCACATGGATACGGTGGATATAAAGAGAGAGTTCCACTTCGACGGAGTGTATGCTTACGGCACAGGTGCTTGTGATGCCAAGGCCAGTCTTGCAGCAATGTTAACCTCTTTAAGAAGATCATATGAACTCAATATCGGTTTCGCCTTCCTTTCAGATGAAGAAGAAGGAGGAAAAGGTTCCAGACTTGTAATGAAGGAATACCGGCCGGAGACAGTAGTGGTCATGGAACCCACTTCTCTGAACATCGCTACCCAGCAGTACGGGTCCCTGGAAGTTGAGATAGGCGTTACAGGCTCTCCTGCCCATGGCTCATTCTTCGACAACGAGAACGCTGTAGAGAAGGCCATAGACCTTGTAGGGGAGCTCAAAAACGTTACTTCAGAGTTCTCTATCCAGGAAATGAAAGGTGGTGATAACGAATTCCTGATACCGGATTACTGCATGCTGAGGATAGAATTCCTGTTCCCTCCTGGCGTGGATGTCACAAGCTATAGAGAAAGAATTGAAAATATTGCAGAAGAATACGGAGCTATTGAAGTAATTGAAGAGCATGAAGGTTTTATTGCTGACAGGGACCCTGATCTGGAAAAGGCTATACAGAATGCCGGATTGAGCGTCAAATATTCTCAAATGCTGTCGTGGACCGACGCAGTGAACTTCAAACAGGGCGGAAGCAAAGCTATTATATGGGGTCCTGGAGACATGAGAATGTGTCATACCCACGAAGAGAGAATTGCCGTAGAGGAAATACAAAGTGCTGTAGACGTTATTGTAAATTTAAACGAGCTACTGTAAAAGCTGTAAATTTAAATTGAAATGGATTCAGGACTCCATTTTTGTCATCCTATTGCTCTAATATTTGGATGTTATTCTAAATTAATTATTATTTTTAGAATATGAAATCGCTGGCAGAAAAAGGGTATAAAAATCCCTTTTTGTTATACAGAAGTTGTGGAAGGCATTCTGGGGCGACGAAAACCATTTATAAAAATTTGCCCGTAAAATATTTATAAGATAGTCTATTTGGTCTTAATTGTGGGTGTAAAATTGAAATTTGTCCTCAGGAAAACTGACAAAAAAACTTTCAGGGAAATCGGTGATGCAGACAACGAAATGTCTGCTATTTTGGAAAACCCTGGGTCACCCACACGGTGTTTAAAATGTGTGGTATAGCTGGAATTGTTAGTAAAGACGGTAGAAATGTTTCAGAGCAAATAGAACAGATGTTGAATACGATAAAACACAAGAATACCAAATGTTGTGGTTTTTTAGTGGGAGAAAGGATTCATAAAGGAAGCGATCCTGAACTCGATTTAAGCGAAAGACCTGTCATGGCAATGGGCCATACAGAAACTGCTCCGGAAGATAAGCTCCCAACCCAACAGCCTCTTCAGGATTGCAATAAGACCCTCACCGTTCTTCATGACGGTGAAATATACAATAATGGAGAGCTAAAGTACGAATTGAAAGAAGAGCACGATACCGACATAACGGGCAGCGAAACAATTATTCACTTGCTGGAAGAAGCGTACGAAGATGATCTGGAGTCGGCAGTCTCTAAAATACTCCCTCGATTGGATGGAGTCTACGCACTGGCGGTAAGTGATGGAGAAGAAATCATCATCGCCAGAGATGTTGTTGGGGTAAAACAGCTGTACATTGGAGAGAATGAAAACTTTATTGGTTTTGCCTCAGAAAGAAAAGCACTCTGGGAGCTGGGAATAAATGGTGAACAGCGGTTACTTCCTGGACACATAGCCAGGCTCTCAATTAATGGCCTGACTGATAAGAAAGTTCTTGAACCACCAACAGATCAGAAAACCTCCATCTATGACCCTCAAGAAGCTATAGAGAGCTATGGAGAAGCTTTGATAGAGTCGGTGAAGAAGAGAGTAGATGGATTCGAAAAAGTGGGAGTAATATTTTCAGGAGGAATAGATAGCGTACTCATCGCCAAAATCGCTTCATTCTTCGCAGACGTAACCTGCTACACTGCAGGTATAGAAGGGTCAATGGATCTGGAGCAGTCCAGGTCTGCAGCCTCTGAGATGGGGATGGAGATAAAGATTAAGGAGCTGGACACCAAGGATATTGAGGAGTACACTCCTAAAGTGATGGAAGCTATAGAGGACCGCCTCTTCCTGCAGATCGAGGCAGGTATCCCGGTTTACGCAGCACTGGAGCTGGCGGGTAAGGATGGACAGGAAGTGGTTCTCAGTGGACAGGGACCAGACGAGCTCTTCGGAGGCTATCCCTGGTACCGAAAGGTCATTGCGGAAGAGGGATACCAAAAACTGGAGCACCACATGCTGGATGATCTCCAGCAAGCTTATTGTGAGACCTTAGAGAGAGAAGTGAAGATGGCAGAAGCAAATGGTCTTAGTTTCCGTTACCCCTATATTGACCCACAGGTCGTCAAATTGGCTCTTCAGATAGACACCAAACTAAAGATCAGGTCATCTGAAGACAAACTGGGAAAATACGTTCACAGGGAGTTTGCAAAAAAAGTGGGTGTACCTGTTGAACTGGCTGACAGACCAAAAGAAGCAGCACAGCATGGTTCCGGCGTGCACGAAGCAATTCTGGAAACTGCGCAGAAAAACGGGTTCACTGAGGATGTGGTGAAAGAGACAGGCTACAGCTCGGATAAAAGCATAAGAGAAAAGCTGGGGAGCTCTATCCGATACGGATACAAATACGGCGGAAAGAAGCTGTGGAAGACCCCCGACCATCTACAACTTTACCTCGACATGATCTCCTTACAAAAAGAGTTGATCAGCGAATCCGAATTGAAATATGCCAAGAAAAAACTGGTGTCGGTAACCTGATACTTAATAACTTATTCATCTTTAATTTTTATTTGAGCTGGAGTAAATGAATAATGATATTGGGCTTGAAAGAATACTGGAGGAATATACATCTGATTGCACTACCAGAGAAGAAAAGCTGGTATCCGTTTTTGAGAAGGTGAGGGACATACCCTATGGAACCATCGGTTCAGGCTCAAGGGATCCTCTGGAAGTTTACAGGAAGAATAAAGGTACGTGCAGCGGTAAACATTTTCTGCTTAGAGACCTGCTGCTCTTGCTGGATATGGAAGTAAAAGATGTGGTGTGTTTCCACTATTACAGCCAAATGCCCCACAGCATAGATTATCCCCCTGAACTTGTGCAATTGCTGGAAGACAATACAGGGGTCCCTGACTACCATAACTACGTTAAGGTCTATAATGGGGATTGGCTTACTCTGGACGCTACTTTTGACTGTCCCCTCAAAGATTATTTTGTGGTCAATGAGTGGAACGGGAAGGATAATACAGAACTAAGCGTGAAGCCAGTGGAGTCATGGGAGGTGGAGGACCCTGAAATCTTCAAGGTGGATATGCTGAACAAATTGCCCGTGGAAATCCAGAAAGGAAGAAAGAGGTTCTTACAGAAATTCAGCGAGTGGCTGGAAAAGCTGAGAAAATAACAGGTCAGTCAAGGCTCCTGTTCCGATATAATTGAGGGTCAATTGCTCTCAAGGCAGAGTTATTGTCGAGAATTCCTTCTAAAAACTGGTTTATTCGCTTTATTTCTTCTTCAGGGTTTTCTATTACTTTGTTGTAACTGACGGTCAAGTAGTTTATATCATCTCTCTTCTTCATAAGGTTCAGGGAGATCCTGTTCAATTTCTCCAGCAGAGGTTTTTCTTCATCCTTATCTACCTCACCCACCATTTTTTCCCTGGAATCGAGTATCTCGTCAAGGTCTCTCAGCATGTAGATGACCTTGTAATTGTACTTGCCCTGAGGAAGGAACTTGAGTCCGTACGCAGTGACCTTGATGAACTGTCCCTTATACTTATCCAGAGGGAAGGAACCTTCCATCAGCCTGCTAATAATTTTACCCTCTTCCAGCTCATAGTAGCCCTTGGGATTATGCTCATCAGCTTCTCGCGACCGATCGAAGGCTACGGAAGCCCCTCCATAGTGCAGGAGCTGCATCATCATGGAGGTTCCAGACCTTTCCAGTCCTGAGACGATGTAGTTCATGATAACACTTCAGGTCAACACCTGTTATGCAGTCTTTAATATTTTTCTTCCTGAAAACATTGAAGGAGGAAAATAAATTAAAACAAAAATAAAAATAAAATTGAAAACTGGTTATTGAAGGTTGGATGGGATGTTCATTTCCTGGCAGTTCTTGACTTCGTTCAAGGATATGCTGAGCTCTGCATTCGTTCCGAAGTCCTTCAGCTCCATCACTGTTTTGCCGTCCTGCACGGTTTTGACCATTCCGAAGGGGACTTCGCTGCTGACCCATATTTCGTTTTTGGTGCCGCTGACTGTGTCTTGGAACTTTATTACATCTACTGTTTTTCCACTTTCTGTAGTGAATGTGCCGTGGCTCCAGTCCGGTCTATCGGCTATTTCTTGAGGTTTATAATCGCTGGGAGTATCTGTGGAAGGCAGGTCGGCATCAGGTATGGTATAGCACATAACCTGGTCCTCGAATTTTATTACTGATTTTACAGGTTTTTTGGTAGAGGCAGAAGCCCACGTCTGGACTGTGACTTTCTGTCCCTCCATGTCATATCCGTATTCAAATCCTATAGCTTTTTTACCGTCTATAGTCTCCTCTCCAGCGTAAACGTACCTGTTGGTACTTTCCTCTCCGTTAAAATCGTTTCTCCATTCAGCCCACATCCCTTTTTCCAGGTCCATGTAGCCTTCATAGTAACTGGTGATATCTCCCTGAGAGTCTCCAGATGAGTCACCTGATGGTTCAGGAGTCCCAGTCTGGTGTTCACCGGCTGTTGGTGTAGTTGTTGGTCCGTCTTCTCCGTTATCTTGTGCGCACCCGGCAAAGGATAAACTCAGGAGCGCTAAAAACAATAAGACTACAAAATTTTTTCTCATTTAAGTCAAACCTCCAGTTGGGTTAGCTTTTCGGTTCAGTTATTTATATTTTTACATGAATTACCAAAAATAATATCTCCTCAAAAATATTTATTCAACTTTAACTTCAAAATCGCTTCTTACCTCTTTAACCCTCATAAAGTGCTCAACTTTAGTGGCGAGTTTTAGTTTGTTGTTGATACAGGTTGCAGCGATCACAGTATCCACAGCGGGTATCGGCCTACTGGCTTTTAAAAGCTGGGTGGAAATCATTAAAGCCAGATCGTAATCCTTTTTGGAAGGGTATATGACCTCGAGATCAAGTTCTAGTGCCTTGGGAAACTCCACCAGGTTCAGTACAGAAGTGTATCCCCTTAGATCCTCGCTGTTTTTATATGCATCAATTAGCTTGGTGGTATCGTAGAGGTTCTCTTCCATTCAGCATCCCTCGTCTTCTCGTATCCTTCAACAGCGTCTTCCAGACTGAGCTTCTGCAGGCTGGATCTAAAATCTTCTCCCAGCTCGTCTAAAAGTTCTTTGGTTGTCCTCCGATCACTTTCTTCAAGCTGCTCCAGGTATTCCATTATAGCTTTCCTGGCGATCTCACTCCACTTGATCTCTTTATACTTCTTCATTTTTCGGTAAACATCATTCGGTACGGACAAGGTTATATTTGCCATACATGTAATTGTGAACTCACATACTTAAGTGTTTTCACTGATCTTTTGAATTAGAAAAATGGTCTAAATTCTGACATCTCATTATTTTGTCAAGGATAGTATTTAAAATCAATAATCTCTTCATACTTTTGGGGTTCAGCTTCCCTCTTCTCTCCCTTCAAAAGTATGTCCAGGACATTCAACGCTCCCAACCTGTTCAAGGGCTGGTTGTTGTTACCGCACTGGTAGCTGAAAGTGCATTTGGGGCAACCATCCACGCGGTTACAATCACAGCTCTTTAAAACTTCTTGAGAGACCTCGAATCCCTTGTACAGCCTTTCGAACAGCAGCTTGCTCAAACCCGAGCCACCGATAGTGGCATCGTAAATGAAGATATCACCCTCGGGAGTAGAGATCCCACCGATCTGATTGCTGCCGCCGCCGGTGAGAGCATCGCTGGACTCGATGAGCACGTGCTCCACAGCATGAAAACTGCCCGCGTAAAAATCTTCATGATCTTGACGTTCTGGGAAGGGTGCAGAGAACAAAAATCCCTTGGTGGGGAACGTGTAGCTTACAGGCTCAATGTATTTGATGCTCTTCTTCTCCCTGGTAAACATGTCCCTCACAACATAGCCATAAACCTGCATGGTGATATCTAAGGAACAATAGACGGCTGAGTTACCCTCCTTCTCTACCCTCCTTATGAGGGGAATGGAGGTGTAAAGGGGGTCTGTAATCTCACTGCCGTATTTGTGCTCTTCCAGTATGGCCTCCTTATTGTCCAGGTCCAGGTCCAGGCTCTGATACTTTCTCCCGTTATGGATGATAATGCTCCCGGGGAACAGCTCCTTCAATGCTACAGGGAGAACCCTATCACCTACTTTCTTGTTGCCGGCGACCATCTTGACCGATTCCCCGATTCCCCGCATGCTGAAGCTCTTGAGGAATTGTTTAGCGCCCTCAGAAGCAATGAAACTATCTTCTTCTGCTTCCGATTCTACTAATCCCGCTCTGTTCAACAATTTGAAGGTATCCAGCCATTCGGGCTTTATTTCTGATCGCTTGAGAGGTTTCTCCAGGCACATGGAGAGCAGCTGAAATTTCATTGCCTCCTCATTCATCTTCTCCACATACCCGTAGTTCTGGGAGTTGAGGTATTCTTCAGGATGGCTCTTGTAGTAGGTGCTTATGGAGTCATGGTCCCTCAAGAGCACCACGCCCACGCTCTCCTGACCCTTTCTTCCTGCCCTGCCTACACGCTGCTGGAACTGAGAGTAGTTCACCAGCTCGGAGACGACCACATCAACATCCCCGATATCCACCCCAAGCTCCAGAGTGGGAGTGGAGACAACCACCTTCACTTTCCCCTCTCTAAAGTCCTTTTCCACCTTCTCTCTCAGATCCCTGGGCAGACCTGATTTGTGGACCCTGGCCCTTATGTCCTCCCTGCTCAGGACCCACCCGATGGTCTCTACGCTCTTATAGCTGTTCCCGAACACCAAAGCCTTTTTGTCAGGTAGGGATTTGATTATATCCTTGATGGCCCCGTAAACACTGGGGGTATAGCGCATCACAAAGTTCAGGACCCCTTTACGGTGCTCTCCATGAACGCGTGCAAAATCTTTCTCGAAAAGCTCTTCAGCGAACTCTTTTGCATTGGCGATGGTGGCCGAAGCGCAGGCGATCTGGAAGTCGCTGAATCGGGAAAGTCTTTTGACCAGGTAATGCATATTGGAAGCGAAAAGCCCATCATAACTGTGGAGTTCGTCCACCACCAAGAACTTCAAGCTGCGTGCCAGCCTTCTGAAAGAAGGGTTGTTCCTCAAGTGATAATCCACCATATCGGGATTGGATAAAATAATGTCAGCATTACCGCCAAATACAGCTCTTCTCTCATTCTGGTCTGAGTCCCCGTCAAATCTTACGGCATTAAGCCCTATGGAAGAAGCATACGCCTTTACCTTTGTCTCCTGATCTCTGGCCAGAGCTTTAGTAGGGTAAACCACAATACCCATACCGCCGGGAGCAATAACTTCCAGCAAAGGAATTATAAAGGCCTCAGTCTTCCCGAAACCCGTGGGTGCTGTGATAACTACGTTATCCCTCTTCCTGATGGTGTCAATAGCTTCTTTCTGGAACTGGTAGATGTGGGTGATCTCTTTATCTTTGAGAGCCTTCTGGAGCATCACCGGCAGCTTCACGTCATCCAGGGGTATGTCCGGCTGGGGTTTGTATGGCTTAAAAATCTGGTAGTGGATGACCTCATCTTCGGTCTCAAAAAGAGGTTTCAGCTCAGGATTGCCTCCCATTCGTTTTAGGAGCTTGATATTCTCCTTCTTAATGGTGTCCTTGCGGCATACACATTTTCTCTTCAATTTACCGCACTGGGAGCAGAATAAGTCATCTATCATTTCTTTTTCCCTCATGGACGGATGTTATAAGTCTTCTTGCTGGCGTGAAACAGGGAAGAAATGTAAAGAAAAAGATAGCAAAAACTTTTATTGGTTTAATAAGAGTCCACTGCGAAATGTCGATATATGCTTTTGCGGACATAGAGGACGGTAGGGCCGTAAGGATAAACGCTAACGCCAGTTTTCCCTCAAAACAGAAGGGGAACGTTTTTGTGGATTGCCGCCAACCCATTGATCTCAAGTTTGCAGATGAGCTACCTCTGAAGATCGAAGGTTGTTACTCCATTGTGGCGTTCAGGCCCAGCCATGTTCTGATATCGCGGGATGTACTGGGCGGGAAGCCTTTGTATTATGAACCGTCTAAGCTCGCTTTCTCTTCCTTCAGCAGCCTTTTAGACCAACCTGTAGAGCTTCAACCCGGCGAAACCCTGAAGATCGATTACGAAGGGAATGTTATGTCCAGAATCATATATGGGTTTGAAGACGTGTTCTATGATCAGGTGGAAGATTCTTTGAAGGTCATAGATGAATCACTTAACTCCTTTTTCCCTGCCGATTCCTGTATAGCTTTTTCAGGAGGTGTTGATTCTTCTTTACTGGCAGCCATTTACGACGTACCTCTTGTCAGTGTAACGGCCAATCCTAAGGAAAAGGAATGGATAGAGAAAGCTGCTGGCAAGCTGGGAAAGGATGTTGATGTGTTCGTATTCGGAGAGGAGGAGATAGTGGAGGCACTATCAGTGGTGGTCCCTACCATCGAGACCACCGACCCCGTTCAGGTATCCATCGCCGTTCCCATTTACTTCACCCTCAAACGGGCTCAAGAAATGGGTTTCAACAGCGTCATTTTCGGTCAGGGAGCTGATGAGCTCTTTGGAGGATATAACAGGTATCAAAACATGGATATCGAACAGCTGAAGAACAGCCTGATCCAGGACATAAAAAATGTGGGGAGACACGACCTCTCCAGGGACACCAAAATGGCCTACAAACTTAAAATGGAAGCCATACACCCTTACCTGTATTGGGACATCATAAGAGCAGCAATCAAGATACCGCCGGAACAAAAGGTCAGGAGTACTGAGGACGGTGTGATAAGAAAATACGCGCTTAGAGAGCTCGCATCCCAGTACCTGCCCCAGGAAGTCGCATTTAAAGATAAAAAATCCGTACAGTATTCAACCAAAACAACAGGGATCCTGAGGAAACTTGCCAAACGAGAAGGCCTGCACTTCAACCAGTACCTCCAGAAATTCCAGTCAAACGGCAGTGAACTGTAAAAAGAATGTAAAAAGGTAAGAAGGTAAGAAGGTAAGAAGGTAACAAATGTCATCATTTTCAAAGGTAAATTACTTTTACAAGCCGGACCATCATCACTAAGAAACAATAGGTGTGACCACATGACTGAGCGAGTAGGCAGAAATGACCCCTGTCCCTGTGGGTCGGGATTAAAGTACAAGAAATGCTGCTTGAAAGATGAACAAAAGAAGGAAACAGAGTTGACCACTGAGACGGAAGAGAAGACCGAGTTTACAGAAGACCCCCAGAAGGAGGTTGAACAACAGGAAGATGTGGAAGTCGAGCCGCAGATGGAATACGAAGACGTCTCGGATGGTGACGCAGTCCAGTTATACACCAAGGAGTTCGCCCAGCGCGGCTATAATATCAGGCTGGATGTTCTCAGGACTTTTTTCAGGCGTTGCCTCCAGAAAGATGGCGTAGTGGATAGTCAGAGGGTTGAAGAATTGTGCGACCACCAGAGAAGGCATGAGAGGGTTGTTATCACCGCTGAAGACGTTAATGAGTTCTTCGATAAGCTGTGAGCTAACTTATAATGCGGAGATGAACTCTGCTAGTTTTACAGCATCCTCCCGGTTCTTCATTATGGTGGGGGCGCTAACCACCCTTATGCCTTCATAATTGCCTTCTAGCTCTCTGTCGGTTTCATCCACCACAAGTATATCAAGGAAATCTTGATAGCAGTCGGCAACACCTGTGGGGGTGATATCGTAACCTTTTGCCCACATCAGTTTTTCAGCCGGTCCGCTGAAAGCTTTTTTACCGATAATGGGGGATATAGCGACCACTTTCTTCTCTTCCAGCTCTTTTTTAACGTCCTTCACAGAGAGGATGGGCATAATGCTGGTGACGGGGTTGCTGGGACCGATCACCACGGCATCACTATCTCTTATGGCGTTGATCACCTCTGGAGTGGCATCAGCTCTATCCACTCCCTTGATGACCACATCCAGGACATCTGGCTCCCCCCTTCGCTTGACCCAGAACTCCTGAAAATGCATTTCACCCTGGGGAGTGATAATGTAGGTGAAAACATCTTCCTCACACATGGGGAGAAGCTCGGCCTCAATACCCAGCTGATCCTTTATGGTTCTAATTGCCTGAGTTAAGGTGTAACCCTTTCTCAGGAAATCGCTTCTGGTGATATGCAGTGCCCTATCCATATCACCTATAGCCAGTCCCTCATCAAAACCCAGATATTTCATCCTGTTGTGAGTGGTAAAGGTATCATCTTTGACCCCCCACCATTTTTCAGTGTCTATAATACCGGCAAGGGAATAAATTACGGAATCGACATCGGGACACAGCTTATTACCCGAAACCCAAACGTCCTCACCGGTATTGATAATAACCGCAAATTCTTGGACCTTTTCGAGCCCCTGAAGCAGCTTGCAGGTACCTGTCCCTCCAGAAAGCACGCACAACATGATATCCGGTGGTCAAAACAATATTTATTATTTTCCAGCTTGGAGCATGGAGTTGGATTTAGACCAGATTTAGATCAGGTTGGATTTGGAGCTATTGTTTTCTCATCTACTGCTTCTTCCACTTCTCAAAATCTTCTCTTAGTCCCTGTTTATCCATAAAAGTGTGTGAAACTATATATTCGCCCTCAACTTCTCTCTCAGTCCCCACGATGAGATAGTTTCTACCTTTTATGGTCTCTACATAACCTCTGGCTTCCAGAGTTTCTCCTTTGAACGCCTGACCGGTGTAAGTGTGAGTGAAACACAGGACAGCATCTATCTCATCATGATTGACTGGATAGTATGCGGGATAGTCGAAGGTTAAGGAATCGTCTCTAACTTCTGCTTCAATCGTTAGTTTATCCCCTTTATCCCCCTCTTCGTCGGGGACCTCGTTCTCTAGCTCCCCGTAATCCCGGACGTAAAGCAGGTCGAAGTAGGTGGAGCCTATAACTGCCCGATGGTATTTTCTCCTCTCATGTGATAGAAAGATATTGAAGGGTATGTTCACCTTCCTCTTGGTGAATATAGTGTCCCACGTATGGCTATGGGGTTCTTCGATCTCTCCTCTCTTTATCCCCGATTTTATCTTCTCTCTTCCCCGGAACCACCAATCTCCGTGTATCACGAAATCGATGTCGGAGTCTTCATTCTCCATCCCTATAAGCCTTGAACCCGTTACACCCATTTTCTGTAAGGGAACCCCTGAAAAGAATTTCACCACTTCACCCACCTCTCCCTCCACTTTCAGCCTCTCTTCGGGCTTGAAGACCTCATCTACATCTTCTGGAGGAACTATGAAGACTTTACCATTAAAGTAGTCTATACCAGTTTCAATGGCGAAATCGATCGCTTCCCTGTGCAGTAATTTCCTGAATCTTTTCCCTTCTTTCTTTCTATCTCCCCGTTCATGGGGGACGTAGCGGAGAAAACACTTGATGCTATTGTCGTTACGGTATCCTATAACGGAAAAATACCACTCATCTACCCGGATAAAATCCCTTAATCTGATCGGTTTATGGCTTAACGCTGTCTCTGCCATCTCTTTCTTCTTTTCTTTATGGATTCAGCGTATATTCTCTTGATGTCTCTTGTTCTGGCGTTCTGTTCGGACCTGTCCAGAACCTTACCGTTCTCCAGCATTATTTTGGTGATAATGCTTTTCTTATTATCTATTTCCAGCTCTTCACCCACATGGAACTCTGTATCTCCGGGTGTGTTGAATACGACAGGGATTGTTTTTCCCTTCCCGTGATGAAGGCTGATGCGTAAAGGCATCTCCCCCACATCCCTGAGCCACAAGGTCTCCACATCCTTAACTTCAGCTTCCTCTACTCTTTTCCCGCTCTTGAGCTCTACAGAAGTCACTTCACCTATTTTAAAACCCTCTTCAAGCTCCACTACCAGCTCATCCTTTACCATCACCAGCTCGGAAGGGGTGAGGGAAACACTTCCTGCCTCTGACTCATCTCCAGAGCTTATTACCGCTCTCACCGGAAATTTCTTCTCCGGGACATATTGTTCCACCTCTCCACATTCTCTGCACTTGTAGAGGTGTTTATCTTCTCTTATGAGGTCGTGTTCGGTATAATCTTTACATGATTCACAGTAAATGTAGTTCATAGTGGAACTTTAAATGAAGATAAATAGATTTAACGACCCAGTAAATCGAGGAGAGATCGGGCCAACTTGATGTTCACCATATAATCATCCAGCACGCTCAGCATACTACCTGTTCTCTCGGATTCAGCCTCAATGATCAGCTTTTCTTCTGTGGAATAACATTTTGCCCAATCCACATCGTCCGGCTTCAGAGCCTCAGCCACAAGGGGGGCATCATCAAGCTCAAGCTCCACTTTCGCACCGATCATCTTCTCATACCTGCTCACTGTTGAAAGGACTGGCTGACCAGCCTGTCCACCTCTCGTATGAATTCATCCAGTCTATCGGGCTCTATATTGGCTCCTGCAGCTACTTTATGCCCTCCGCCCCTCCCACCAACTTTTTGGGCTGCATTTTGCATGATTTCTGCTAGATCGACTTTCTCGGCTATCCTTGCATTCGATCTGGAGGATATCTTGGCAGCGTTCTTCTTCAGGTTTGCCACCAGAAGCGGTTTGTCGGAGAACAGGTATCGAGAAAATACGGTGGCTATGGGGGATGTTGTGGGAGCATCTTCCATTATAATGTATCTAACAGCCTCGCCTTCTTCAAGCTCGTTCTTCCTCTTCTTTATCTCTTCCAGAAGCTCCATCTTGAACTTCTTCCACAACTCAAACCCTCTATCCACATAATTTTCATCTCTGAGGCAGATAGAGAAGCCGGTACCGAATTCTGAAGCTCTTCCGCACGAATCGATCACTTCGGAAAGCATCACCGGATTCTGTACAGCCTCATTGTTCAGGACAAATTTTTTGCCCACAAAACCGTCAACAGACCCCTCGAAACCCCCCTGTTTAAGGACCCTCAGGACGGTAGCGTTGGACAGCTTTTGTATCTCATCCCCGCTGAGTTGGTCGATATCTGCGTCCTCACCGATATTTAGACTCTCCAGGAACTCTTTTAACTCCTCTTCGTTGTCATAGAAATCCAGAAATGGCTCGGTAGAAAGGGAAAGCACCTCGCCTACTTTTCCTGAGTGGAGGTTCAGGCCAGTCTTTTTCGTAATGTAACCCTCTGTGACACTCTCGTTTACTATCTCGGCGTTGCCACCGGTTATCTTCTGTTTATCTCCGTAGATCCCCGCAAGTACCAGACCCGATAGATCTGCATTATTGTCCAGCTGATTGGCGATAACGTAAGCAACTCCGCTTGCCGAGAGCTCGTAGGTGCCGTCTATACCTGCAAGATGGGGATTTACGTGAGCGAACCCTTTTTCGGTCTCCATTTTTCCTGAAGGGTAGTGGTGGTCAGCGATGACCACATCTGAGTCTACCTGTGAAACTATATCCGGTTGACCGCTCCCCATATCCTGAAAAACCACCAGTTCATCTGATCCGGTATCTACGGGCTCTCTCAACCCGTTCAAAAAGGAAACCTGAAATTGAATGTCATTTCGGAATAGAGCGGCCCCCAGAATGGAAGCGGAGGAAATACCATCGGCATCGTAATGAGAGAAAATCCTTACAAATTGATGTTTATTAATAAGCTCAGCAGCTTTCCTGGCTTCAACTTGCAACACATCAAGCATGTCCTAAAATTTCCGGGTCAATAAAAAAATTTAACCCCCACGGTCTATTGGTTTGGAGCAATCTATTTATTTCATGACAAACTAATATATAAAAATAAAATAAGATAAAATTATAAGGGTTATCCCTTTTAGCTTATGGGAGTGCCATGTCGGAGAACTATCCCCTCAAAAGATGGTTAGGATACGCCCCAGCTTTTCTAATGCTAATACAGGCCATAGACCTTGTAGTGGTGACCGCCGAATTCTTCGAAATAAAGCTCATCGGATGGTTTGAGCCATTCGGTATTGTTATAAGCCTGGTCCTGACCTTATGGATTTTCAAGAGATTTCTCATAGAGGAGTTCGAGCTAAGGGAGTTCGACACGTATATCTTGCTTAGCCTGTTCCTCCTTTTCAACCTGAATTTTTTGCTGAGGCTTGTGGTACGCGAGGAGGCTTTAACTGGTTGGGCATTGACCTTGAACCTCATACCTATTGTGGTACTGGCCTTCATTCCCATCTATTTGCTGCTAAGAGGAGACCTGAGGAAATATGTAGATATTTTAGTATTCACTGTGATCGTGGTCTATCCCCTCTCCCAACTGTACACCATGGTCCTGAAGAAGCTGGTAGCCATTGTGGTCACAGGCTACGTTTTATACGTATTCATCCTTACACTAAAAGAGAAGCATCCTCAGTTAAGAGAGTCTATTAAAAGGCTGATCGATTTTGATGAGGTCGTCGTCCACCAGATCCGTGAAGTGGCCAGAAAGGATAAGGAGTTCTACTACGTTTACCTCCTCATCTGGTTGTTCATAATATCAGACGTTATACTGTTTTTACCTCCCAAATTCTTCGGCGTATGGGAGCACACCCACTACCACGAAATCCTGGGTGTAGAACCGCATGTGGGGGAATACGGAATCCATATAATTCTTGCTACGGCTCTTTTCGTATTGATCGCTTCTTACCCCATTATAGAGGGATATATTAGAAAAACAAAGTTTGTCGTTCCGTTAGTTCCTCTATTTATTCTGTTCTTATCGTATCCTACCATCGTGCTATCTCCCATAATGAAAAGAGGCATCTATGGGGTCGTACTGGATATCAAACCACTGGTGGACCAACCTGTTGTGGTTGTTCTTATCCCATTTATTTTGCTTCTGACAATACTCGCTGTTCTGAAGTTCATCAAACACCCCATCCTGGAGGAATTAGGGTGGCTGTCGAGGAGCGTAGTGCTGAGTGTTTCTTCTGCGTATATCCTGGTCTTCCTCTACTCATTATACTACCAGGGAGTGACGGCGAGCTTCGCATCTCCCAATATTATACTGTTCCTGTTCTTAATGGGTTTTTTCATATTCTCTCTGATCTATCTACCTTACTTATCCGGGATGAGGATAAGGAGAGCCAGAAGCAATTCTCCTCTCGAAATACTGTTTTTACTTATCCTGGCCATGCTCTTCACTTCCATGCCCTCCATCTACACCACATTGGCTCTATTATTTTACTCCGCATTCTTCGTTATCAGAGAGATCAGTTTTGAGAGATTAGCGATCATCATTTACGTGGCATCGCTGATGCTTAACGGTTACCTAATCTTTCTTGCTCTGGCATTCTTTATATTTGGCGTAATATCCGATCACAGAACAATCCCCAGAGAAATGAAGATCTACCTCATTATTCCCGCATTTGTCGCCCTCAGTTATATAGTGGGAGAAAGAATCCCCTTCGAGATAACCCTTACCGGCATAGTCTCCTTGATAATCCTCAGCGGCAGTGAAGAAGTGATATTCAAGAGATTCATGTTCGACCGTATGGCAGCAAAAGCGGGAAGAATAGCGGTCCCCATAGCTTTTTGCCTCATACACATCCTCAGCCTGAAGACCCTTGATTACTACCTGGCAATACAAACCCTACCATTTTTCTTGATCTACCTGTTGGGATACCAGTACGTGACCATAAAAATGTACGAAAAAAGCAGGAACCTCATACCCTTCATGATCATACACGCCTCCATCAACGTGCTCGCCCTGATGCTGAAGGAATACCTCCCCCTTTTTTAATTGAAATCTTTTCAAAAGTTCGTTAATGAAGTTTGTGTTGATTGAGTCTTTATCCGTTATCTGCTGGCTCTCCTCCTCAATGACAGGAAGATGAGGGCAGTGGATAGTAGTGCTGTTACAATGAGGATGTAGTTGGTGAGGGGTAAACTTTGGCCCATAAAACTGATTTCTTCTCTTGGGGATATGGAGTGGGTTATATCTATTCCGCTCAAGAATTCGTTCTCGTCCTTAGAAGTTATGGTGGTGGCGTCGAGTTCGCCCTCGTGTCCTTCCTCTGAAGGTATCTCTAAACCAACTATGGGGTCTTCTTGCAGAACAGTCATTTCTTTTGAAAGTATCATGCTATTTGTAGTAGGAGCAATCTCCTTGGAGACGCTTAATACCATCCACAGCATGGACCCGGTGGCATTCGATTCCAGGACCTTGACATTGTGGACTACTCTATAACCGGGTTCTTCCCCCTCATCGAATTCCACAATCACCTTCTGGATAGTGGTTCGATATTCTATCCTTACATATTCGCCCTTCTCTTTTACTCTTTCTTCTCCCTTCTCTCTTGACATCTCTTCTATCACGATTATCCGTTTAGCTGAAGAGGGGGAAGAAGGAGTTTGGCCAGAACCTTGTTCTGTTTGGGAAGAAAGTATCTTTTCCCTTAAATCATTTACAGCATCCAGTATGTCGTAGAAGTAGGGTAGGACTCTCTTTATATTCTGGACTTCTTCTCTGGGAGTGTATTGGCCCACTTCAATGTCCGTCCCCTGCAAGACCCTGGCAGTAACGTCATTGTCCGTGACGTAGAATCTGATGGTATAGTCTGCAGTATAATAGCTGTTGGTGCCGAAATATCCGGTAACTCTGACTTTTTTGGTGATAACGGATTCTCCAGAATATTTAATTGATGCGTTTAGCTTTTGGATGCCGTTGGGAATAAGCTCGCGGTTACCAGTCGAGCTTTTCCCGTCGAAGGTGTATTCGGTCCCGGATAGGGTTTTACCACCCGTGTTCTTGAAGATTAGTGTAACATGTATTCGGTCGCTATCTTTCTGGGGCTCACAAGTTAGGTCGACAAATGGAACGTTTTTGTCAGGGTCGTAGATGGTGATATCGAACTCTTCTCCCTTGATATTAACACCATCGTCTCCAAGTTGGTGTTGAGCTAAAACCAGTTGTGAGGAAAATAAGAAAACCAAAATTATTACGAGTACTCCATTACGAATTCCTCTCCTCATCTCTTCCGTATCTTGTGTAATGATTATTTACCAATAAAATAATATATTAATAAATAATCTTGACCAGACCCCTCCTATTTATGTTTCTTAAGTCCCACAACTGAGCCACCTGAATCCACCTCGATCTATTGAACTATGCTAACAAATTACTTAAATTCTTTGTGTAAATGTGTATTATCATCATTATAAAGGAACCATGTCTGTCCACTACTTTCAAATCAAATCATTCTTCTCCAATCTTCATGGGTCACTCTGAAAAATTGGTGCAACATTACCGTAGGAAGTCTTGATGGGTCTATGATGGGACTACTATGATCAGGGAGCATAACTGGGGCAGGTAAGGTCTACCGACCGAATACAACTGAATTCAATTGAATTATATTTTTTTATTTTTATTCTTTTTTAATCTGATTGGGCTAATTCAGGCTGTATCGGCAATAATTGATTGATTAGAGTTTTGGCATGATTAAACGTAATAAAAAAGACTTATATGGAATGAAAACAATCGGTATCAGCACTCTTATGATAGGAGGTAGACATATTGTTCGAGAAGATATTGTTTCCAACTTTTTCCAAAGCGTCCATGAAGGGTCTCAAGTATGTGAGGAGGATGAAGGACTGTGGAGCTAAAGAAGTTGTTCTTTTGCATGTCATAGATTTCGAGGATTTACTGCTTGGTTCTTGCAGTGAAAACGTCATAAAACTCTCCAAAAAGCCTGTGATGTGGTCGAGTAGGGATAAATAGCAAATGAATGTACCAGTGTATCTCATATCAATTTTTAGCTCCGATTGTTGTTCTAAATGCTTAAAGGAGTATTAACAATATTAATCGTTTCGAATATCTTTATATACTGTGTTGTTAATAACGTAATCTGTAAAGGAACTGAATCCGTAATTGGTTGCGGTATTTATGGTGATCATGATGAAAACAAGATATGGGTTAAAAGATTTTGAGGATAACATCTATTTTAAAGACAAAAAAGGCAGATGTATTTTGATAAGATCATACAATTACCAGCAGGACAGGAACGAACTGATCAAGATGTACAGGAAGTTCAACCCCGAAGACAGGTGTCTGGGTTTACCTCCCGTAAAAGAGGAGGCTCTAAAGATCTGGCTGGACTATATAGATGATAAAGGTATCTCTATAGTTGGTGAGCATAAAGGTGAGGTAATAGGTCATCTATCTGTGGTGCCGAGCGGGAACGAAGTTGCAGAAGTCACTATATTCATTATAAAAGACTATCAGAACGCCGGTATTGGGAGGAAGATGGTCTCCTCCATAATTGATTACTGCAAGAAAGTCGATTGCAAGAAGATTATATTAACTACTGAAAAATGTAATAATAGAGCCCTTCACCTTTTCAGGGAGATGGGATTCACCATCACTGATGATAGATATCAGTATGACATGAACATCTGCTTGGGTTGATAGAATGAAAAGCAGGAAAGATATTAAATACGGGAATATAATGGAAGTAGCAACCTCTGAAGTGGTAAACGTTCCCCCGACATCCACTATTATGAGCGCTTTGAAGACCATGGTTGCCTACAGATTCAGAAGAATACCCGTAGCCGATGCAGGAAGTAAAAGGTTTCTGGGCCTTTTGGTTGCTATGGACATCATAGATTTCTTTGGAGGGGGAAGAAAGCACGGAATTGTTCTCAAGCACGGAGGAAATCTCATTATCGCTGTAAATGAAGAAGTCGAAGAAATAATGGAAAAGGATGTGGTGACGATTGACATCTCCGCGTCCTGGATGGATGCCCTGGAAATTATGCTGGATAAAGACGTAAGCAGCTGTCCCGTTATAGACGATGAAAGAGTGGCAGGCATAATAACAGAGAGGGATATGCTGGAACTCCTCACCTTGAAGAAGAAACCTGTTCTGAAAAGACCTTATGTGTTCGATAGCGTAGCTACTGATGTAGGCTCAATAATGACCAGAAGTGTAGTTTCGGCTGAGCCTGCAACCAGCATTGGAAAAGCGATGAAGACCATGATCTCTAGAAGGATAAGAAGATTGCCGGTCATAACAGATGGAGTGTTCGTGGGATTAATAACCGATAGGGATATACTCCGTTACTTTGGAGGTGAGGCGTTCAAAATGATTCTTACCGGAAACGCCACCGAAATCCTGGAGAAACCGCTCTCAGTTATGCTCTCAAAAGAATTTCTGGTACATAAAGATCCTCTGATCTTCTATCCTACTGCCAGAGCTTCTGAAGTGGCAGAGAAAATGGTTCAGCATGGACATGGAGCTGCCCTGATATTGAGCGATGGTAGCCTGGAAGGCATTATAACTGAGAAGGATTTAATGCAGCTGGTGAAACTATAAAATCTACAAAATGTGGAAAAGGGGATAAAGAAAAATAAAACAATCATAATAGGCCGGCTGCTGGATTAGACCAGCCAGACCGTGCGTGACTGTGATTACTATTCTCTTTTATCCGTGTTCCTGTGTTAAGGGGACTTTACTCCTTGGATGGGAATTCTTCTTCAGGCTCTTCTTCTTCGCCTGGTAGGCCAATTATTATGGCCCCCTCCAGTTCTTCGTCCTCCCAGCCATCTTTGTAAGCCATCAATCTGTTCGATTCACTTATCATATAAAAAGGATGCGGTTTTTTTCTCCCTCACCAAGCCAATTTTCCCCACATCGAAATTTTTATTAGTTAAATATATATTTCTAACCCTCAAAATATCAATGACTGCGTCCAATCACTGCTAAATAGGATTAATGTTTTCTAATATTGAATACATCTGAATTTATGTATTCAGTGATTTGTAAAAAATGTGGGAAGAAGATAAATGGGCTTACAAAATCCGTACTGATCGGCAATATGTCAAAACATTTTGAACAAGAGCATAATATGGAAACCCCTCCGGATGTTTTAGACGATATTGAGGAATCGGTCAGAAGAAGGATGGATGAGGGACTATTTTGAGAACCACTGAATACCTAAATGAATGAGATAGAATTAGATAGCTGATTTAGTGCTTGAAATAGATTAACTAGGGTAGGGGTAGTGTTGGTATCCTACTGACCGGTCTTTATGGCTTAAGAGGCGGAAATTTTAGGGAAATCTTGGGTTTTAGTTATACGAAAAGTTTTATAATAGTATTCTCTTTACGAATATGAATCCGGTGAATTAGCATGAAAGTTAGCGAAGTTATGAACAGGAAGGTAGAAATTATTGAGCCCGAAGCGACTGTTCTGGATGCTATTGAGAGATTGGTGGATAAAAAGATCAGGTCTCTGGTAGTTAAACCGGAAAAAGAAGGGGACACTTACGGAACGATCACTATCAGAGACATTGTGTACAAGTGCTTATCCGAAGACAGGGGACCCAGGAAAGTAAAGGTCAAGGAAATAACTTCCAAACCGCTTGTTTATGTGGAGAAGGACATGTCCCTGGAGAATGTTGTGGAGCTAATGAAAAAATTTAATATTGCCAGAGTCTTTGTGAAAGAAGAGAACAAGGTCATTGGTGTGGTTGCCCTGATGGATGTTGTGGCCACGTGCCTGGTAAATAAGAAATTATGAAGTTCAAGATTTTTGGGGAAAAACTTGAAAAAGAGGTAATTGATGATATTGAAGGTTTTATAGAGTTTCTCTGCTCTTCTTGTGAGCTTTTCAGAGATGGACTGGAGAACGAGGACAAACAAAAGATATCGAGAGTACTGGAGATGGAGAACGAGGGGGATGTGTTCAGGAGAGAAATCGCTTCCAAGATATATGAAGGAGCTTTCCTCCCCTATCTGAGACCCAACATCTACAAGCTGATCGAATTAATTGATGAGGTTCTGGACACTCTGGAGGATGCTGGGGTCAACTACATTAAAATTGGTGTTAGAGAGAGCATTAAAGATGATATTCTAGAGATCTCCAACTTGAACCTCAAGACGTGCAGGGTCTTTTTAAAAGCATTCAATTCTCTTTTCAAGGGCAAAGAAGATTTGAGAGAGACCACTCTGGCTATAAGGATATATGAAAAGAAGGTGGATGAGATAAAGTATGATTTGATGGATAAGCTCTTGAAAGAGGAGATGAATTTTTGGGAGGGTAAGATCCTCTCCGATTTTATATCCAATCTGGTAACCATAACGGACCTGATCGAGGACGCTGGAGATCTAATTCAGATGATCAACGTTAGCATAAGATGATCGAGCTCGCCCTAATAGCCTGTTTCTTAATAGCTTTCAGTATTGGCTCCAACGATTCCTCCAACGCCTTTGGTATCAGCATAGGGTGTGGAGTCTTAACCTTTAAGAGAGCTACTTTCCTGATACTTTTCTTCGTTCTTGCTGGCGCCATTATTCAAGGTCACGTGGTTATGGAAACCACAGGAAAGCTGGTGCAGTTGAATACCAATGCACTGGCCCTCTCTCTGACCGTGTCGGCGGCACTGATAATCATCTCCAACTGGAGGAAACTGCCGGTATCAAGCCATCAAGTGATAGTGGGAAGCCTGGTGGGCTCGGGATTCGCTTTCAACCTGGCAGTGGATACAGAATCTCTCATGAGGATCGTGTTATCCTGGGTGATATCTCCCTTCGGAGCCTTTTTCCTCGCCATATTCACATTCATCATAATCGAAAAAGTGGTCCTCAAATATTCTTTCATAGAGATAGAAAGAAGCCTCAGGGCGCTTCTCCTGATAAGCGGGATTTTGATTGCTTATAATACTGGTGCAAATGAGCTGGCGACTGTCCTGGGCCCCATCGTATACTATGACCTCATGGGGCAGACCCTTGCATCCACTATTGGAGCCATCTTGATCTGGATTGGAGCAGTCTTATTGAGCTTCAGGGTAATAGAAACAGTAGGAAAAGGTATAACCGCACTTGACCCCCAGTCAGGTTTCGCAGCCCAATTCGGGGCTGGACTGAGTGTGTGGGTATTTACCTCTCTGGGTATGCCCATCTCCACTACCTACTGCATAATCGGGGGGATCAGCGGTGTGGGGGCTTTAAAGGGCCTGAGGACCGTTAAACTGGACCTCATCAAAAAGATAGTGATAAACTGGTTTGTGGTCCCCGTCCTGGCTGCAGTGATCTGCTTCGGAATGGCCAAGATCATTTTCTTAAATTCCTGAACCTAAAAGTGGTTCGCATCAAGCCTCTCAAGCATTCAAACATCGATCTGCTATTCTCGAAACTTAAAATCTGGTAGATTATCGAATTTCCCGGATTATTGAATGTTCCAGTGCTCTATCAGTTTGTCCACTTCTACGTAGTTCTTCACCAGTTCTTTTATCCTCTTGATCTTGGGCTCTCCTTTAATTCTTGCTCGCCCGAAGATCTCGTCAAGCCGTTCTATGGTGCTTAAAGTATCCTCTTTGACCAGGACAATTGGTATGCCCTTCTCTTCGGCTTTGCCCAGCACAACTTTAGAAGGCTCGAGGTTGCCGGTGAGCAGGAGGCATTTTACGTTGGGCATCTCCAGTGCAACGATCTGGAGGTCTGAGCGGTCTCCGCCGGTCACAATGGCAGCGTTCCTCGTTGCTCTAAAGTAGACCATCGCTGATTGGGGTGACATGGCTCCGATGAGAAATCTCTCCACTATGATATCTTTTTCGGGCTCTACCAGGAATTCACCCTGCAATCCCTCCTTTATTTCGCTGATATAGAGTCCGCTGAGGACAGGGTCATTGGGCAGCATGCCTACAACTTCCAGACCGTTTTTGGCGAGGAGCGGAATGGCAATGCTCTGAACGTAAGTTCTCTTATAGCCGCCCAGCTGGTTGAAGATTATTGTTCTCAGCCTTTCACCAAATACTTCCTTGGCTACCAGAATTTTATCCAGCACGAAGTCTTTGGTGTATTTGGCGATCATCAACACCTCTGGTTCCAGCATGGAGCATATATCCACATCACTCAAGCCGATTATCTTTCCCACATCGTAGTCCAGTGCACCTTCAATGAGGACCACGTCCTTATCTTCAGCGATCTTGTTATAAGAATCCAATAAATGGTTTTTAAGCTCTTGAGGGTCAGCAGAGCTGATGAACTCGATATACGGGCTGTCCAGTTGCACGGGACATATATTCGCTATATCATCGCCGGTGTCCAGAACCTGCGAGGTGCTGTAAGCATCCTCATCGACCAGTTTATCCCCTACGTAAGTGGTTCCCACTCCGAATGGCTTGAAGTAACCTATTTTTAGCCCCTTTTTCCTGAAGATCAGACCAAGTGCAATTATTATTCCACTCTTTCCGGAATATCCCTCTACAGAGGAAACTAGAATACTTTTTACCATCTTACTCCTCCTCAACACCTTTAATTATTTTAAAGTCAATTGCATAATAACCTTTTTCAAAAACCTTTATGGGATTAATATCCATTTCCATTATATCGGGGAAATCCACGCTCAACCGGGAAACTTTCAGCAGCACATCTATGAGGGATTCTACGTCCGAATGCTCTCCTCCTCTAACCCCCTTGAGGACTGGGTAGGCTTTGATCCCCTTGACCATCTCCTCAGCGTCCGACCGGTTGATGGGAGCGATCCTGAAGGTGACGTCTTCAAATATCTCCACGTAGATCCCGCCCATCCCGAACATTAGAAGGGGTCCGAACTGTGGGTCTCTCTTTATCCCCACGATGATCTCCCTTCCTTCCTTTACCATCTCCTGTATGAGCACTCCATCGATTCGAGCGTTCCCAATGTTCTCTGCTCTCATTATAATATCAAAGAAGGCCTTTTTTACGCCTTCTCTCTCTATATTGACCTTTACACAGCCCACATCGCTTTTATGGATTATATCGGGCGAAACCACCTTCATGACCACCGGGTATCCGATACTATCTGCTATTTCTACGGCCTCGCTGGCAGTTCTGGCCATGCCATAAGGGATGGTGTTTATACCGTAAGCCTGCAGAATCTCGAATGCCTCAGTACCAACAACTTTGCTTCTGTCGACCCCATGAAGGATCCTTCGCACTCTGGACTTGTCCACCTCAAGTTTGGGTGGTCTGGAGCGCACTTCTCTTTTTGCCGTATCATAATTCTTTACTGCGGAGAATGCTCTCAAGGCCCTCCCCGGATCCATAAAGTTGACTATACCCGCCTTTTTCAACTTCTTTATGGCCGGGAGAATGCTTTCTCCTCCCATAAAACAGGTCAGAACCGGTTTGGAGACATCGAGCAGATAGCCTGCTGCTTTATCAAAATCTATCTGGGCGGTAGGGGTTAAAATGGTGATAATTCCATTGACTCCTTCATCCTGTGCCACCGCATGAACTGCCTCCCCAAATCTGTGGGCATCGGCATCACCCAGTATATCTACTGGATTATATATGCTGGCTTCGGATGGCAGGACCTCTATAAGTTTCTTCAGGGTATCCTTACCGAAACTGGCCAGTTCAAGATCGAAATCGTCGATGGCGTCTGCAGCCATAACTCCGGGACCACCAGAATTGGTTACAATTCCCACTTTACCCCGAAAGTCCTGAATGGAAGAGAGGACTCTGGAATAATCAAATATTTCCTCGATGGAGTTGGCTTGAACTACTCTGCTCTGCTGAAAAGCTGCTTGAAATGCAGTATAACTTCCTGCAATACTACCTGTATGACTGGAAGCTGCCCTCGCTCCTGCATCCGTCTTCCCGCTCTTCATGACGATAATCGGCTTTTTCTTGGCCACTTTTCTGGCTACTTTGATGAATTTGGTTCCGTTCTTGATCCCCTCCAGATAAACTATAATGACCTTGGTCTGCTCATCTTCCGCCAGCATCTCTATGAAATCCGATTCATCAAGGAGAGCCTCATTCCCCAGTGATACCACTTTGCTGAAACCTATGTTCTGGGAGATGGCCCAGTCAATGATGGCCAGAATAAATGCTCCTGACTGACTCAAAAAGGCAATATCTCCTTCGGGGGGACTTATCCGGGAGAAAGTGGCGTTGAGACCGCGATGGGTGTTGATGATCCCCAGGCAGTTGGGACCGACGAGATTGACGTCATATCTTTCTGCAGCTCTCACCAGTTTTCTTTCCAGCATGGCTCCCTCTTTACCCGTCTCCTTGAATCCAGCAGAGATGACCACCATATTTTTAGTTCCCTTTTTTCCACACTGCTTGACCGCATCGACGACCGCCTCAGAAGGAATGGCTATAATAGCCAAATCCGCTGGGGGGGCGTCCTGGATTGAGGGATAGCAGTTCAGGTCCATTATTTTGTCGTGGGAGGGATTTATAGGATATATATCACCCTCAAAACCCTGAAGGAGATTTTTGAGAATAGTGTTACCCACTTTACCCTCTTTAGGTGAAGCGCCAATAACAGCCACACTTTTAGGATCGAATAGCTCCTGCATCCACAGGCTCGTGGTGATAGAGGTATATAAGTATTTGTCACCGATTTTTCACTGGAAATCTCCGAAACGAAAACCGGTAATAGATTAAAAGAACTCGATAAAAAGGAAGGTAACAAAGAAGCGAGTAGAAGATGAAGTTAAATTTTTTAAAATAGAACCCAGGGCTCAGGACCTTTTTGGGGGTAAGGGTGAGCAATTATATTGCCTGAGCCCCAGGTTTGGGGGTGGTTGGGGGTTTATGTTGTAATCTTGATCTGTTAATGTATGGTTATCACCTTATAGTTAATATGTATTTTTATTTCGTTAGTTAAAATAAAATGACCTGTATCCTGCTTGTATCCAGTATGAAATATCTTTACCTGTAGTAAGTAGCAGTAAGTATTCGAGGCCGCCCCTCCAGAGCAATTTCAGAGAGCAACACTTTTGCCGGCTGGTGTTACCTTGATATTTTTCGGAGGGACGGCCTCTATATGATAGTGGGGTTTCATAGGTAATAAAGCATTGGTTTCTGTAATGGTGATGCCTTTAAAATAGTGATGACTTAGGGTCTTAATGACTAAAAATTTCAGGATTCGATTCCGGCATCCGTAATCTGGAAGGTGCAGCTTTCACCTTCTGCGTGAGAGCGGTGCTTCATCAGGATGGCCTTCCTTTTCTTGTTCACTCTCTGGATGCCTATTATTATCTTGGACAGGTGGTCAATGCTGGGCCCCCCCAGTGGCTTGTTGAGACCGTTCTTGATATCGGTGAACATCTGGTTGGTTATGACCACTGCCAGGTCGTGTTTTCGGGCCAATCCCAGCAAGTAGGTAAGCTGAAAAGTGAGCTCCCTCTTCATCTTGACCTGTTTGCTCTCATCTTCTAGCTCGCTTCTGTAAAGGGATGTGAAACAATCCACAATGATTAGCTTAACTTCCTCCTTCTCGCAGACCTTGGAAATGTTCTTTATGACCGAGCTCTGCTGTTTAAAATCGTATATATCGTAGACGAATACATTATCCAGTGCGGACTGGTTCCTGAATATCTGCTCAATTCTCTCTCCTGACAGCCCTTCAGTGTCCATGTACACCACTTTACCGCCGTTTAAAGCGGTCCTGTAAGCCAGCATCAAACATATGGATGTCTTTCCCGTGCCGCTCTCCCCATATATCTGGGTGATCGTGCCCGTATCGATACCGCCACCGAGAAGCTTATCAAGACAGCTGCCGGAGCCCAATTTTTTATTTGCCTCCATTTAAGGTTCACCAAGCTGCTGTAGAACTTTTCTATAGGCCACTATCAAGGGTATATTCAATGTTTCCGAAATCCTCTTCACATCTTCAAACTCGGGCTTTAGAAGCTGTCCAGACTCTTTCACCCTGACCCTGAACTTCTGCTGGTTGAGGTCCACTTCCACTTCTCTCACTTCCCGATGAGACGCCAGCCTGTGATAAACGGGGTATATCCTGACACCAAGCGAACCCGTTTCGGAGATTATTTTCTCACCTACTTCCTCGGACTTCGAGAATTCCACAATAGCTCTCAGGATCACTGCTGGTCTGCCTTTCTTGCCGGTGGCGGGAATGGCACTGATATCCAGAACTTCTTCTCCCACCTTCTCCATGGCATGTGCCACCAGCTCTCCGCTTGTATCGTCGATAAGGGTTTCCAGCACCACAACACTGTCATGCTCCGTTGCTTTCCCCGTAATCAGTCTCAAAACATTCGGCTTCCGCTCTAATTCTCTGCTGCCGGCTCCGTAAACCACATTCTCTACCTTAAAGGGCTGTCTGAAGCTTCCCTCACAAAAGTGGGAGAGAATGGCGGCAGCGGTAGGGGTGAAAAGCTCTCCCTCTCCTTCCATGAGTACCTCCAGTTTTGAGCCTTTCAATAACTCCACGGTGGCTGGTGCCGGGACAGGGTATTCTCCGTGGTGGATGTCAACAGAACCGCTACCCAACCTAACGGGTGTAGTGTAAAAGGAGTATCCCTCTTCTCTCATCCTTAAAAGCCCTGTTACGGAAGCCACTACGTCAAATATGGCGTCATCGCTTCCTACTTCATGGAAAACAGCTTTTTGGTAGTCCCTGCCATGTACCTTACCCTCCGCCCGGGCCATCTCCTCGAATATTTTATTGCTCTCTCTTTTCACACTTTCGGGCAGTTGAGAGGAATTGATGAGCTCGATGACTTCTTCGTAGGATCTTTCTACCTTTTTGTCATCGTTGACGGTGGTCTTTGTGGCGCTTATGCCTTTTCCGACGATATTTTCCACTCTTATATTAATATTCAAATTAAGCTCATCTGCGAGACTATGCAGCTCACTTTCGTTGAGTGCAGTACGGATGAGGACCGAAACAACCATATCTCCTCCGGCACCGCTGAATGTATCGAAGATTGCCAATCTCATGGATTACCAGAAATTTTTTAATCACTCTTATTTAAATTATTCTTGGAGCATAAAGGTGATATAAGAGTTGAGTGAATTATAGATTATGGATGTACCTTTAAGAGGTGATGAATTTGGAGATAAATCTTAAAGTAAATCAAGCTTATCCCAGCGATTCTGGCAGAGGAATAGCAAGGTTAGATCCCGATGCTATGCTCAAGCTCCAGATATCTCCCGGAGATGTTATAAGGGTAGAAGGTAAGAGGGAGACTGTTGCCAAAGTATGGAGAGCCCCCAAGAGAGATTGGGGCAGGGGCATAATAAGGATTGACAGATTCGTGAGGGAGAACACCGGCTCCAGCGTGGGAGACGGGGTCAAAGTTGAAAAGACAGAATATCAGTCTGCCAGAACTGTTATTATCGCTCCTCTTCGCAAGATGGATTTTAGGGTTTATGGAATGGATATTGGAGATTATCTCAAGCATCAATTATTGAAAAGACCCATGATAGAGGGAGACCTTGTCCCCATTATAGGTGCTCCCGCGTTATCCGGATTTGGAAAGTACGGCCAAAGCCAGGCCCTTCTCTTTGTAGCGGTCAAGACCGAGCCAAAAGGGGCTGTTGTAATAGATGAATCCACCAGAGTGATATACAGGGACAGACCCGCTAAAGGATTTGAAAGGTTGGGCAGAGCAGGTATTACCTACGAGGATATTGGAGGCCTGAAGGGAGAGCTCCAGAAGGTCAGAGAGATACTTGAGCTCCCCCTCAAGTATCCAGAGTTGTTCCAGAGATTGGGTATAGATCCTCCTAAAGGTGTTCTGCTCCATGGACCGCCCGGAACGGGTAAAACGCTCATAGCAAAAGCTGTGGCCAACGAGATAGGGGCCTCGTTCTACACCATCAACGGCCCGGAGATCATGAGCAAGTTCTACGGTGAGTCGGAGCAGAGGCTTAGAGAGATATTTGAGGAGGCTAAGGAAAGCTCTCCATCCATCGTATTTATCGATGAGATCGATGCGGTCGCTCCCAAGAGGGATGATGTTACTGGAGAAGTTGAGAGAAGGGTTGTTGCTCAGTTGCTGGCTTTAATGGATGGTCTGGAAGAGAGAGGGCAGATCGTGGTCATAGGAGCAACCAACAGAATCGATGCAGTAGACCCCGCTTTGAGAAGACCGGGCAGATATGACAGAGAACTGGAGATAGGTGTTCCGGACAGAGAAGGAAGGTTCGAGATAATGCAGGTCCATACCAGGAACATGCCCCTTGAACCGGATTACACCAGAGAAGAAGTTGTAGATGTCCTGGAGAACGTCAAGAAGAGCTTTGAAAAAGAGGAGACAGAAGAATCGTTGGGGTCCCTGGAGACGATACTGGAGCAAATAAAGCGGGCTGATAATGGTGACGTAACAGAGTTCATCGAATCATTGCCTGCTGACGTCCACTCAGAGCTGGAGAGACAGAATGTCAGGTACATGCTGAAGTTGCTTAGTGAGCAGACCCACGGCTTCGTGGGAGCAGACATTGAATCCCTGTGCAAGGAAGCTGCCATGAAGGCTCTCAGGCGGTATCTACCGCAGATAGACCTTAACAGCGAAGAAGTCCCCACAGAGATACTGGATTCCATCAGGGTAACAATGGACGATTTCAAGGAATCCTTGAAGGAGATAGAGCCCTCCGCCCTTAGAGAAGTGCTAGTAGAGATACCCATGGTCTCCTGGGAAGATGTGGGTGGTCTGGATGATGTCAAGAGGGAAGTAGTGGAGGCAGTAGAGTGGCCTCTGCGCATTCCGGAAAAGTTCAAGAAGTTCAGCATCAGGCCCCCCAGAGGAGTCCTGTTATATGGTCCACCCGGCACTGGTAAGACCCTCATTGCCAAGGCTGTGGCCAACGAGACCAATGCAAATTTCATCACAGTCAAGGGAAGCGAGCTCCTCAGCAAGTGGCTGGGAGAAAGCGAAAAAGCGGTTAGGAAGATATTCAGGAAAGCAAGACAGGTAGCACCATGTATTGTATTTTTTGACGAGCTTGACGCCATTGGACAAATGAGGGGAGTAGATGAGAGCAGTAGAGCAGTGGAAAGAATTGTGAACCAGCTCCTCACGGAAATAGATGGACTTGAAGAGTTAGAAGGCGTGCTGGTAGTGGGAGCTACCAATCGTCCGGATATACTTGATCCGGCACTAATGAGGCCAGGAAGATTTGATAGGATGGTATTCGTTAGAGCGCCGGGCAAGAAGAGCAGAAAGGCAATACTCAACATTCATACCAATAACATGCCGGTCACAGAAGATGTAGATATTGACGAGCTCTCGGATATCACTGAGGGGTATGTAGGTGCGGACATCGAGGCGGTGACCAGAGAGGCAGTTATGCTGGCGCTCAGAGACGACCTGGAAGTAGAGAAAATCGAAATGAAGCACTTCATGGAAGCCTTGAAGAAAGTAAGGCCGAGTGTGGATGAATCAACCCTCAGCTTCTACGGAAGATTTGAAGAAAGAATGAAATCGGAAAGTGCCAAAGCCTCTACAAAACCATTTATGGGATACGGGTAGTCTAACTGACCTCCCTTACCCTACTTTTTACTTTATTGATTCAGAAGACCAGTAGCTGTCTATTACCAAAAAGTTATATAGCTTGCTGGATAATTTTCCGGTGGTGGTGACATGTTATTCGCTAAATCATTGGGTAAGAAGGTTGTCTTGTTATCAGATGGGACCGTAGTGGGCTCAGTATACAATGTGACCATGGACCTCAAAACAGGGTCACTAATCGACATTGTGGTCAAGCCTCAGAACGAAGTGCCGGACCTTGAAAAACAGAATGGATTATATATAATTCCATTTGATAGTGTGAAGTCCATAAGCGATTATGTGGTCCTTGACAGAAGGAAGATAAATCAGGAAACCTGAAATAAACCTATGGGCGGCGAGAATTTATCAGCTGCCAGATCCTTACGGGCTGAACCTATCTTCTGTCAATCGTATAACCATACTTTTATCAATTCTTAACTCCAGATGAACTTCATAATTGTGGGATCTATAGTTTTTAATCCTAAAAATGCTAAAAAATAATGGTCGGTAGCAAGCTACCTGAGAATAAATCCTATCCTACCAATGCAATCGGGATTAGTAACGCTTGCCTTGGGGCTTGGGTTGAGCTTTGTTAACCTTAATGGCTCGACCATTCATTAATGTTCCATTAAGTCCGGCGATGGCTGCTTTAGCTTCATCTTCGTTATCCATCTCTACAAATGCAAAACCTTTTGCTCTCCCAGAGTATCGGTCCTTAATAACATTTACTGAGCTTACTTGTCCGTAGCTCTCAAAACCCTGTCGCAGCTCGTCATCTTTAACTTCATACGGAAGATTTCCAACATATATATTCATTTTTTTACACCTCTTCTTGATCTTAGAAAAACATACAAACAAAAGTCTATGAGAACAAGAGCCTATACATCCTTCAACAAGTGTTACTTTGTCGATATATATATACTTTCGCCCTATTATTATTTTTTATATTTATTAAACATCAGGTTAAGGGGAGAAAGAAAAACCCACAAAGAAACATAACATTGGCATTTGCATTAGTTCAAGTTTCAAAGTTGAAACCCAAAGCTTTGAGCTTTCTCACCGCTCTATTAAAGTCCTTATGGCTGTAGTTTCTGTCCCTTAATTTAGATACTACTGCCTCATATTCTGGTACGGTGAGAATATCCTTAACAAGGTGCCACATATACTTATCCATTCTTATCAATCCTCTTTTACCTTCTTACGGGTTAGTCCCTGAAAAAATATACGAATAAACCAGTAGAAATTTGTATATCTCTCTATTGATTTTACCGCACAGGTTATATATAGTTTGGGTTAAAATGGCCTTAAAACGGAGTTCATAGAGATGTCTGTTTTATATAAATTTGGTCATTGTAGGGGTGAGATGAGTTGGCCCTGAGCAGTCTTCGGCATTTTGTCATAAGCGGTGAGATTCGAGCGTGCTATATAGCGTGCTAAATAGAAAAGATTTTAAAACTTATCAAGAGGATTATAATCATAAGCTTAATGATACGCCGGTTTAGGAGAGGTGAAAGTAGGAATGATCCAAAAATCTGGTATTCAGTTAACAGATGATATGAGCCTGACATTCTATTTAACCGCTACAAGGAACTCGAACAGGCTCAAAAAGACTGTGTGGATGGAAAGTATCTATTATGATATACTCAAGAAGAACAACATCATTATCAGCGACCTCATAAATTATCTCCTGGAGAGGTATTTTAGGGATATGGGCTACCTCGATGTTCAGGAACATCTGGAGTAGGTACATTAGCTGGAATATGGATATTGAGTATGGAGTTACAAACTGATTGGCAAGGTGTAAAGGAATAGATCCGATTCCATCTATTTTATTATTTCATATTCCATAACAACACCTTTTTATGTGAACTGCTATAACACCAACCAATGGAGGAGTCACACCACCTATGCGTATTACGTAATAGATCTTCCGAGGGCCTCTTCACATGTTTTACACTTATAGGAGGTGAGTTTCTCTATGCCTTTTGGCGGTAGGGATTATTTCTTCCCCCCTTTACTTCTCCCATTCTTTCTGTTGTTAATATTGCTGCCTCTTCTCCTCTTAATGTTCGTTCTCGCTACTTCTCAAGTGTTCCAGCTGGTCTTTGGCCTATCCTATGAAGAGGCGGTCATCGTTTTTCTACTGATCGTCCTGGGTAGCATGATCAATATACCCGTATATGAGAAGGAGGGCGGTATAGTGGAGAAAAGATACTCCTTCTTTGGGTTGATATACTCCGCCAGAGAGAGGAACAAGGTTACCATCGCCATCAACATGGGCGGTTGCGTGATCCCATTGATATTGGCCATCAGGCTTTTGATAGAGTTCTCCATTTCGTTATGGCTTCCGGTTTTCGCCGTAAGCTCTTTTATCATATACTGGTACGCAAAGCCAGTTCAGGGAGTGGGGATCGCTGTACCGACCTTTATACCACCTATAACGGCTACTATAGTGAGCTATATGGCTTTAATCCTTATCGGTGGGCCTGTTCAGGCTTTGCCCAAACTTGCTTTTTCAACCGGAGTGATATCAGCATTATTCGGGGCAGATATACTTCATCTAAGGCATTTGAACAAGATCGGAAGTGGGGTAATGAGTATAGGAGGAGCAGGAACTTTTGACGGTATCTTCCTCACAGGGATATTTGCCGTGGTGTTCTCCATCTTCCTGATATAGAACTGAGTAGAACTGGGTTGCAGGCGTACTTTTTATAATCCATTATCCACAACCGATTATGCTCAGAAGAGTGCTCAATGAACCAGCGTTGCTGTTGACTGGAAGGTCCCGGAAATTGATAATTGCCGACTTACATCTGGGTATTCTCCGGTTCTCGGACGACTCCCTGATAGAAAAAGCATCTCAACTGGCCGAGAGAGCTGATGAAGTGATTTTAGCCGGTGATGTCAAGCACGATATCGGTATGAGGGCCAGAGAGAGTAAAGAAGTCGAAAAATTGATCGATGGGCTCCAGAATTCCGGTATATCTCCCTCGGATATAACCGTCCTCAAAGGAAATCATGATGGAGGAATCGATTCGGTAATAAGGACTGAGGGTACAAGAGGGATAAGATTCAACGACATAGGGGTATTTCACGGTCATGCCATACCCGACGACGATGTCCTGGAGGCAAAAACACTTGTATTCGGTCATGCCCATCCAGCAGTGCTCATAAAAGATGAGGTAGGGAGTTTTAAGGAAAGAGTATGGCTGGAAGGAAAAATGAATATGGACGGAGAGGAGAAAGAGCTCATCGTTCTACCTGCATTCAATGAGGTTTGTGCATCAACATCAGTAAACCTCGAGAGACCTGCAGGCATATTCTTCCGGCGATGGAAGTGGGATTATCAGCAGGCAGAAGCAACCCTCCTGGACGGCACACTTCTGGGACAAATACAGCTCATAAAGTAAAAAGCTACTGCACACTACTGAAAAAAAGAGCTAACAGAATCAATGTTCAGGGGTTAGGGAGATGATTATGCTATTATCTGCTAATCATTAGTAAAATTTAAGTAATGTAGAATTGCTTGCTATTTGAGTGATATAAATGGCCAAGATTGTTCATGCCCAAACAGTATTATCAGAGAGTTCTCTCAGTGAGCTGAAAAAGAAGACGGGAGAGAACGCTACAAAGGATGCGATTTACAAAGCCGTGGAGCACTACTTGACGTGTCAGTACACTCATGAAGAGCCACTGGAAAAGAGACTGGAAGATACTCTAAGGAAGAGGAAAAAGTAGCTATTGACTTTATTTTTAATGTTCAAGCCTTGAATCTAATTCCTTGGCAGCTTCTCTAACGCAATAAAATTCCCTATTTATTTTTAGCAAATATTTACACTTTTTACCCGTGTAGCCAGAGATACACAACTCACAGTCCTCAGGATAAACTCTCCTTATGCCCAACCTATACTTCTTCGCTAAAAGCTCAACAGAAGTAATCCTGGCCATATAACAATGTTTTATTCTCAACATTATTAAATATATCTGGACACCATTCATGAATTATGTAACAAAAAACCATTACCGACTACCCTTATCTCTAAATTACCATAAACTTCATAAGGTAGAGAACATAATCTGGACTAAAGATTGATAACTCCAATTAAAAACACAAATTTATTCATTGGGCCCATGGTCTAGCAGGTCATGACGTCGCCCTCACACGGCGGAGATCCCCGGTTCAAACCCGGGTGGGCCCACTCTCATGTCTCTTTTTGGGATTTGTTTGCCAAAGATTTTAGCACCGAATATTTAAAGAATTTTTCTTAAGATTGTTTTTTCTACTCGCTCTCTAAGACCCCTACAATCGATGGAATGTCTGAGAATCGGGTTACTTCCACCCTCATTTTCTCGCCCACTTGAATCTGGTTGAATATCTCTCTGGTGGTGTAGTATCCCTGAGTTCCTGTTTCGGGTGACACGTTGACGTTCACCTGGTAAGTGAGATCTCTATACTCCCTACTGATCCTTTCTTCTACCGTCTCGTTTATGACTGCGTGTCTGCCGGTGAAGTATTTTCTGTAATCGTCATCTTTCACCACTATCCATGAACCATCGCTTATGGGTCGGTTCAAAATAATCCCGTAAACAGTATCCTCCTTCATTCCGGATACAGCCTTATGGCTAACCGTCCCATCCACCACATTAAGGAAGACCAGTTTGTATGCTGCGCCAGCAAGAATGACTACAAGAATGGCTAACAGGACGATGTAGGCGATCTTTTGGTTATTCATATAGCTAACCGGAACCTAAATTTAATATCCTTTTCGGGGGAGTTATTAATTTGAGAACTTGAATTGGGTTGAGATGGATCTCTTTAAGCGGACTGAGAAAAGCTTATGAATTAGGAGAGCAGATGGGGAGAAAAACACATTGTTTAAGGATATGATATTGGGTATTTCAGGTAGTCCCCGCAAGAAAGCGACTGAATATGTTTTGAGAGAAGGTTTGAAGATGCTGGAGGAAAGAGGTTTCCCCACAGAGTTTTTTACTGTGAGGGGTAAAAATATTGGCTTCTGTCAACATTGCGACTTCTGTCTGAAGAATAAGAGGTGCAGGATTGAGGATGACATGTACCAGATATTCCCAATACTTGAAAAAGCCAGCGGAATCATTATTGCTACTCCGGTTTACTACGGAGGTGTTTCGGCTCAGATCAAGGCGGTAATGGACAGGTGCAGGTCACTGGTAGCAGCAAACCCCGACTTTTTCACCAGCAAATTCGGTATGGCCATCGCCGTTGGTGGAGATAGGGTTGGTGGTCAGGAACCCGCCATTCATCAGATTACGGATTTCTACATCATCAATGGGGTTACACCGGTAGGCGGAGGCTCTTTCGGAGCCAATCTCGGGGCTACATTCTGGTCGCAGGACACTCTGGACGGCGTTAAGAAGGATGAAGAAGGTTTTAGGACCTTAAGAAAAACCATAAAACAGTTCGCCCAAAAATTGGAGAGCTCAACAGATTGAACATGACCCAACAGCAAGAAAATAAGAAGAAAGTTGTGTGGGGGATCACGGGAAGCGGTGACCGGCTAACGGAGACCTTCCAGGTTATGAAGGACCTCAGTGAGGAATATGAAGACAGAGTAGATATCAAAGTTTATCTCTCTAAAGCAGGGGAGCAGGTGCTTAAATACTATAAACTGATCAAGCCCCTTAAGGAGACCTTCGACTATAAAGTCGAGAGGAGCGCTAACTCCCCATTTCTCGCCGGACAACTTCAATTAGGTAAATATGAGTTCTTTCTTATTGCTCCTGCAACGTCCAACACCGTAGCCAAAATAGCTATGGGTATTGCAGACTCGTTGATGTCCAACTCGGCCATCATGGGAATGAAGGCGTTTGTTCCTGTTTATATTATGCCCTCCGACTACAAAGAAGGTACAGTAATAACCAGGCTACCTAACGGTAGAGAAATGAAGCTGAGGATAAGGAAAGAAGATGTAGAGCACGTAAAAACCCTCCAAAATATGGATGGTATGACCGTATTCGAGGGGCCGCAAGATATAATCCATCTGTTCAGGCAATGGTTTGGAGAACCAAAATAGGGCACGGGACTCTCTTATTCTATGATCACGCATCAATAGTACTTTTTATATTTTGTATGCAATAAGTCCAGCATGAGCATTGAAAATCCTGGAGCACTGGAAGGATTTTTTATGGATTTTATGAATAATATATTGGCATCCCCCTTACACAAAAGGTATGTTAATTCTCTTCATTTCAACGGCAATGAAAGATTACTCGATTTGGGTTGCGGTGGAGGTACACTGACCGGGCATCTGGCGAGAAAGCTGGAGAACGGGCAGGTCGTTGGAGTTGACATCTCTGAGTACTGGGTCAAGAAGGCCAGAAAGAGGTTGAAAGGATTCGGTAATGTAGAAATTATGCAGGGAGACATCACTGAAATGGACATCGACACATTTGACATCATCTTCATCCACTTTGTAATGCATGAAATAGACGGAGCAAAACAAAGACTTACCACAACCAAATCGCTGGAAGAGAAGCTGAAACCCGGAGGGAAGCTCATCATCAGGGAGCCCACCAGCGCAGGTCATGGAATGTCTTCCAGCGAAATCACGGCTTTGATGAATAAGGCTGGATTGAGGGAGGTCAGAGGAGAATCCCATAGATCAATATTTCTTGGTCCCATGTACTTTGGGACATTCCAAAAATAACGAAATGGTCCAAAAAATCCCTTCAAAATAGATTAAAAGAAAGAAAAAATTTAATTGATTTTGGTTATTCCGTGTTTATTCTGTGGTGCTCTGTGACCACTGGCAGGCTCCTTCCACGCATTTGCACTCCATATCGTATAGTGCGGCGTTGTAGCATTCCTTGTACTCGCAGGTGGTCATGACCGGATCTTCAAATGTGGACTGGCAGACCTGACTTGAACACCCTCCAGTGACACAATCCGCATCGGTCGAACAGTTGCCCTGAGTTGACCATCCACAGAACTCTTCCTGTGGAGTGTTGGATTTGGGTGTATCTTCGGGAGTTGCTGTTTCTGTTTCAGTTTCGTTGTCCACCAGTGTTTGATTTATTATGTCCCACTTATTGTCCAGTAGTGCGGAAGTGACTTCACCGTTCTTGACCGTAATGTGGGCCTCGTGGGGTGTGATGACCTGAGCCAGCATCTTGCCAGTTCTGTTACCATATCCGGCATGTCTTGACTCGAATTCGAATACGAATCCATAGCAGTCAGTGCAGTTGACGACCTCTGGATATAGGGTTTCTTTATGGGTTAAGTTGTAGCCATCGAACTTATAGGTGGGAGAAGCCTCCACGAAATCCCTGGCGATCTCCTTGCTTTCTTCCTCGGTGTAAGTTGGCTGCTGGCCATTGTTCTCATTACCTTCGTTCCCATCTGTTTGCGCACATCCTGCCATTCCTGCGGTCAGCATAATCAGAGCCAGAAAGACTCCATAAACCAATATTCTATTCATGTTCAATACCTCTCTTTTTTATCGTACATATTCGTCGCGAATTAAAATAGGTTAATTTTACGTTAACTTATATATTTTTCTTCATATACTAACTTAAAACAGATACCTCACTATCATTTCACCCACTCTGGTGACTCTGTAATACTTGTGCTGAGTTCTGGTCTCTTTTTTGGGCTTACCTTTCCGGTGCTTCCTCTTGAGGGTCTTGGGCTTCTCTTCGGATATAAGACCTGCTTGCACCAGTTTCTGCAGAATGCTTCTGGTTCTCTCTTTGGTGAGAGAGACTGATTTCCCTATTTGTTCTGCGTGCTCGTACTCCGCCTCCTTTATGAACAGGAAAACGTCAAGCGCTTTACTATCCCCCACTATCTGTTGAAAGTATTTGGAAGTATTGTTCCGCACATCCCTCACCAGTTTTTCTCCCTTCTCGGAGAGACCGTAGTAGGTGTGATGCTTCCTCACTTCCTGGGCCAGCTTGAATTTGGCATCAGTTCTCTTCACTGCCGATCCATGGGACCTCTCTATCAGTCCAGAGCCCTCCATGCGGTTGAGCTCCCTGTTGATCTCCTCGACCGGCCACTTAATGTTCTTCGCAATGGATTTGGCAAAATCAATGTTCGCTCTCTTCAAATGAGCTAAAATGTACAGCTGAAGGGAATTCAATTTCATTGTTCACAGTCAACAAAAAGAAAAATAAAAAAGAACTACTGTTGCTGCTCACCCTGCTGTTCTTCTTTTCTTGCAGGCCTTCTGCGAAGAGCAAGCTCCTTATCTATCATCATCAAAGCCGGGCCATCGTTTCCTGCCATTTTGAGCTTCTGAACGATATCGTCCGCCGATGCCTCTTCTTCTACCTGCTCTGATACGAACCACTGGAGCATGTTGTAGGTGGAATAGTCCTTCTCTGAAAGCGCCAGATCGACCAGCTGGTGTATCAGACCAGTAACTTTTACTTCATGATCGTAAACAGCCTTAAAAGCATCCAGAGGAGAGTCCCAATCTGAAGGCGGCTGGTCTATAGCGAACAACTTTACTCGGCCACCCCTATCAGAGATGTAGTCGTAGAATCTCATGGCGTGAGCGTATTCCTCTTCAGCCTGTATCTTCATCCAGCTGGCAAATCCTTTGAGGTTCATAGAATCGAAGTAGGCGGACATGGAGAGATACAGGTAGGCGGAGTAGAGTTCAGCGTTCAACTGCTTGTTCAAAGCATCAACCATTTTTTCAGAAACCATATCTTTACCCCCTCATCCTTATTATTTTTCCCATTCTTCTTCCTGACCTTATTTTCTTGTTCTTTTCTATTTTTCTTTGAAAGCTTCTTCAAATAATTGTTTGTATTGAGAAGGCACCCATAAAAACTCCAGTTTATCCAGGTCCTTAACCAGCTTATACATCTCTTCACTCTTCTTTAGTCCCAGAGGTTTAGAATTTGGCTGGACAAACCTCAGAGTAGGAGTTTTAGAGTATGTTTCATTCTTGACCCACCCCTCATGGGTTAAGTAGTAACAGGCACCTCTTCTACTCTCGAACGGCTTGTAATCAGAGGAGAAATCTCTGTGAACCCAGTTGGCCATCTTCAACAATTTGTTTGACGGATTTATGGTTACGTGACCGTAATTGGGCGGTATTACCACTTTATCGCCCTGTGAAGCTTCCACTACGACTACATCCGTGACCGTATCGTTCTCCTCTTTTTGGAGTAGATAGAGCGCGGACCCTTCAAGCACTTCGTATATCTCGGTGTAGGAAAGCCCTTTTTCGACCTCAGGATGATAATGGCCATAGGTTTTGATATATTCCCCACCGATGTTGTTAGGAGGTATTACAGTAATATCATATCTCAGCTCTTTCTCCCGTATCTTTTCTCTATCCTGCCTGCTGTAATACACATCCCTGAACATGTAGTAGGCATCAAAATCCTCTTCAAGCGACTGTGGAAAAGCCAGTACCGGCTTGAGATTCATTGCTGTCCTAACTGAACCCTCAAACTTTCTGCCGCCAACTTCCAGTACGTCCATGGTCATTGTTCCAGTTTGCACCCGAATTTATAAAAATTATCTCTTTCCTTTCGAATAAGAATTTAGGGTCAGAATTTAGGGTCAGAAAGTGACGAATACGGATTCAGCACCTATTGGGAGGCATAATCTTCCTCATTCAACCTGGTTTAACTCTAAGAAGTATTTGATCTCTTCTTCTTGGGCTATGCTGAGGAATCTTACCACTAGCTGGGTAGAGGGCTTTACCCTGTACTTATGGATATCTAACCAGGCTGCGCATAAGGGGTAGGGGGCACCTCCCACATATTCGATCACTTTTTTAAATCTGGTTAGAGCTGGACAGCCGATGTTCTGGTCCCCATAAACCGGAAATTCTCTACAGGATCTGGGTCGGGCAGGATAAACTTCACAGCCATCGTGGTTCAGGAAAGGACAGGGATTTATCTCTATACCCGTACCCATTCTATTTTCCTCTAGTCTATCCTTATGCTCTTCTTTGAGATCTTCAATAATGTAATAGTATTTCATTCCCAGATAATCCTTAATCCTCTCCACACCTTCTACATCAATTTCTTCGCCATCAAAAAGGACATGACTGAGCTTGAGGCAGCACTCTCCGCACTTCTGGCAGACCAGAGGGATATTGATTTTGCAGCCCTTGTTCACCATGGTAGCGAAAAGTGCAGTATCTTCTGGGTACATCGCAATTATCTCATTACGTATATGACAAGTTAGCTAATAAAAAAGAAAATAAAAAAGAATTGAGGTTTACTTGAACCCCTGTGAGGAAGCCTGCCAGTATTTATCGCTTCGGGGTTCGCCGTATTCGTCAAGGTCACTTGGTTTGTTATGGCATTCAAAGCAGTAGGGGTCAACGCCATTGTATTCGTGGCATGTTCCACAGAAATCTTCTTGTGACGTATGGCACTCGAAGCACTCCTCTATGGAGGCATTATGTTCTGTTCCGTAGTCCTCGCTGACGTAAACTCTATCCATCTCCCTGATGGAAGTGTGTCTGACGTCCTTTAGTAGGTCCATGTGGTTGGCCTTCATCCAAGTGGCATTCTCCATGCAGTTTTCTCCCTCGGCATCCTGTAGCTCAGGCATCTCGCTCTCGAAAGCTGGCGCAGATAGATTGTATATCAGGGGTGAAAAGAAGATCAACACCAGCGCAATTATCAGGATTATAACATATTTCGTGCTGTACATGTCAATCACTCCACCAGATGCTCTTTTCCAGGTAGTGGATTCAGTCTCAAATCCAGCACTCTCTCTGTTTCGCCTTTCATCAGCAGTGCATTTCCGAGGAATTCATCAACTCCGGCGATCTCCACCGGCAATTTCCAGTAGTTCATGAGTTCTGGGAATGCAGCTTTGTCGATAGCGCAAACATTTGCCATAACATTTGCTCCGTAGTTCTCGTATGTATTTTTCATTGCCATTGCCCTGGGCATTCCGCCTCTCATCCTTAGTTCCATTATCTCTTCTGTGAGCAGACCTCCACCGCTTCCGCAGCAGTAGGTCTTGTCTCTGATGGTGTGCTCCGGCATTTCGTAGAAGTAATTACAGGTGTTCCTCAATACGTACCGAGGCTCTTCAAGCAGACCCATAGCTCTTGCTGGATTGCAGGAATCGTGGAAAGTGACCTTCCATTGATCGTTCCTGCTTTTGTCTAGTCTTAGCTTATTGTTCTTTATCAAATCAGCTACAAATTCACAGATGTGTACCATTTTGGTTTCCGCTGCATTCTCAAAGTAAGTACCTGTTATGGGGGAGACGGGATCTTCAAGGAAATCTGCGGGACCACTCATGGTATCCAAAAACTGATGCTTATCCCTCCACATATGTCCACATTCTCCGCCAATGATCCACTTTGCTCCCAAGTATTCTGCTTCCTCGTAGATCTTATGGTTGAGTTTCTGGGCCAGCTCATATGACTGGAAAGTTCCAAAGTTACCTCCTTCAGCAGCGTATGTTGACCAAGTATAATCCAGGCCCAACTCGTGGAATAACATCAGGTAGGCCATACAGGCATACCAATGAGGTGTGGCAAAGTAATCGGCTGAAGGCGCTACGAACAGAATCTCTGCTCCTTTCTTGTTCACGGGGACATCTGGAGCTATTCCCGTTACCTCATATACATCATCGGCAATACTCTCTAAAGCCTCGGCTATACCCAGAGGGTAAAGACCGAGGTGGTTCCCTGTCCTGGCTGATGCTTCAATGGAGATGTGGCTGAATCTATGGGTTACACCTATGGAGTTGAGCAATCTCCGCCCCCACCACACGATTTCTGCAGTATCGATTCCGTAGGGACAGAAATTGGAGCATCTTCTACATAGAGAGCACTGATAGAAGTAGTAGTACATCTCTTTGATAACATCTTCTGTCAGGTCTCTCGCTCCGGCGGCCTCACCGAATAGCTTACCTGCTCTGGTAAAGTATCTTCTGTAGATCGATCTCAGTATCTCTGCCCTGGCCACGGGCATGTTCTTGGGGTCGCCGGTACCAACGTAATAGTGGCACTTATCCGCACAGGCTCCACATCTTACACATATATCCATGAACAACTTTAATGACCTGTTCTTTTCCAGAGCATCCGCAAAATTCTGGAGGAATATCTCCTTCCAGTTAGGTGGGAATTGCCAGTCGCTCTGAAAAGGATCAATTGGTTTTTCTTTAGCATAAGGAATACTCAGAGGCTCTATATGTTTTTTAAGTGCCCAGTAATGAGTAAAACCATGCTCGAAATCTTTTTCAGTGACAGGCTGAAGCATTTGCTTCCAGCTCGGATTCTTCTTCTCTACCGTTAATTTCTCAGGTGGTGGTACCTCTTCTGACATTTATTTCACCTCCAATTATTCCTCCGGTTTGAAATTATAATCTCTATCAGCAATTTCTTGCAGCTGATCCTTAAAGTCCTCGTTGAATTGTTCTCGATCGATTCCTTTATATGGCGGGTTCCAGGGGTTGACGTGTCTCCTTTTTCTGTTATCGTTGGGCATGTTCCTCGTGGGTGAAAACAAAACTCCACCTGCGTGCATCATCTTGCTGAAGGGGAAGTATGCGATCGTTATTGAGACGAGCAGTAGATGTATTATGAACAACCAGTGTACATCTGTAGCCACAGGTTGAAATGTTATAAGTCCCAGTGCGAGCTCCTTGATGGGTGGAAGAGGCACTTTAATGAGGTATCTCATCAGTAATCCGCTACCCACAATACCTATCAGCAATACGAGTGCCAGATAATCTGCTGGGATCGAAAGTGTTCTCTCATTAGCGCTGACTATTCTTCTCAGAAAGAGATAGCCCAAACCAACAAGTGCAGTGAAACCTGTCATGAATATAGCAGGAACCCAGATATCCAGCGCCATCAATTCTGTCGTCCATATAAATATCTCGGGAACGGGTTCAATAAAGAATCTGAAGTGTCTCACAAGCACGATGAGGAATGACCAGTGGAACAAGATGGCGAAAACCCAGAGCCATCTGGTGTCTCTATGTTCGTGTCTGCTGTGATAATATCTGGTGTTCTTGAGCAAGGTTCTAAAGGCGAAAACTTCCAGAATCATCCTCAATGCGACTTCCCATTTATTGTAGGGGGAATCAAACCTATCGTAGAGATTTCTTTTAATGAATGGCAAAGTTCCTTGTTGCCCCGAAGTGGTGGGTATCTTGAGGGGTACAGCACTGTTTGCCCAGGTAACTATGCGGTATATCACACCGATCACAAAGATGAAAAATGCTGCATATGGAACCACTATCAACAGGAAGTAGTTAATCATTCTTCTGACACCTCCTCCGTTTCTATCACTTCTGTTTTGGGCACTATCTCGAATAGCTTAAGGCCTAACAGGAATGCCAGGAATATCATTGCAAATGTTCCCACGGTAAGGGCAATTTCTGGCCAACCAGGTACGTAGTAAACTCCGTGCTCCCATGGCGGCACGTGTTGCATTATATTGCCCGACGGTGCAATCTCTTTGGGATATGAGAGTCCCGGAATAACTAGGATGTATCTTTCGAACCACACACCGAATGCATGTAAAAACCCAGCAACTGAAAGTCCTGTCAAAGAGTTATATGTTCTGGGATATATCAGCATGGCTAAAGGTATTACCATACCAACTCCTATCTGCAGAATCCAGAAAGCTGTGGGGAACGGCAACGACCAGTCAAACAACAGCATCCTCAGTGCTTCAAGGTTCGCAGGCACGTATCCCCTGACCAGATTCTCTACAATAAAGCTGTACAGGAGCAGTATTATCATTGCCCCCATTATCTTTGCCAGACCTCTCAATAAGTGTTCAGGAAGCGGTTTATTGATCACCTTGAAGGTTATTGCCATTATGGGAATGAACAGTCCAATACCACTCCCTATAGCAGATATAATGAACAGTGGCGGTGTGAGAGGGGAATGCCACAACTCCATAGAGTATATGAAACCAATGATCATACCGGTTCCGGTGTGCACCAGAACTGCCCATCCTACAGCAAAGAACGCTAAACCCTTAACCAGCTTATCCTTGTGCTCCATCTGTGCTAACAGATATACTACACAAATGAGGAAATAGACACTGTACAGGATAGTGTTCCAGGTGAAAACCGATGTAGTATTGTAATGAAGCATAACGTTCATACCATGAGTTATGGGCCTTCCAATATCCAGAAAGATGTCAAGTAAAGCTCCCACGATCATCAAAGCAGCAAGCAATGAAGCCATTCTGGAAAATACCTTGTACTCTTCCTTACCAAAAACACCCGCAAGTGCGGATATAATAAGTGAACCTGCACTGGCTCCAATAAGATATACAACATTTATGATGGGAAGTCCCCACATCACCTGATTTGTCATTCCAGTTGTATGGTGTCCTTGAGTCCACATAACCCAGAATCCTAGCAGTCCCCATGCGGATAAAATGGCACAAAGGATTACCAATGCGAAGTATCCTTTTGATTCGCCCTTAATCTTCTCAAATTGAAATTCAGCCATCTTTCAACACCTCAGAAATTCGTGTAGTACACCTTTGGCTCCGTGCCAAGGCTTTGTCTCAGTCTGTTCGTTCTCTCAGTCTGAATGATTTTAACCACTTCGGAATTGGGGTTGTTTAAGTCTCCAAAAACCAGTGAAGGACCATCGAAACCAAGCTCTTCTGATCTTACCTGACATGCTTCAACACAAGCTGGTAACGGCTCTTTTTCGAGCCTTACAGCACGATCAACTCTGTGAACACAGAAATGGCATTTCTCCACAACACCAAGGGCTCTTCTCGGAGCGTCGGGATTCAGACTATCCAGTCCTTCCAGAGGTTCCTTGAAATTGAAGTTCCTGGCGTTATATGGACATGCGACCATGCAGTATCTACAACCAATGCATCTGTGGTAGTCTACCATTACAATTCCATCATCTCTCTTGAACGTAGCGTTGGTCGGGCATACTTGAGCGCATGGAGCGGTCCTACAGTGATTACATATAACAGGAATCCATATACGTTCAGACCCCTCCAACTCGTTACTGACCCATACCATCTTGAACCACTGTGGGTCGATCTCTTTCTTCTCAAATTCGGGTACGTTGTTTTCCTTGTCACATGCTACGGCGCAAGGCGGTTTAGGATAATCCGAACCTGTTTCTTCGATGAGCTTGTTCATACAGGTCGTACATTTATCCGCATCTATAACCATGCTCCATAGATGGCCTGAATCACCAGAACTCCTACTCTCGCCAGCGGAAGCAATAACCTTATCGAGTTGGCTTGAACCCAATAAGGTAGCCCCTGCGGCAAATCCTGCCACTATCAAAAACTTTCGCCGTGAAATCATGATGTATCTACCCCCGAAACGTTGCAAAAGGTTCTAAGGTCTCCATTTTTTTTACCTCCCAAATTGAAAAACTCCCATGCTACCTTTTTTTTATTAGTACATACTTATTTTTTCCAATTTTTGTCAACTCGATTTCTGTATAAAATATATTAAGTTTTTGGTTTTTACTCGGTATGTATTACGTTTTCAACAAATAGTTTGTTTTAAGAGTCCCAATCTGCAATTTTTATTACGTTTCTGGCCTTATGTGTGTGTGTTCAACCATTAAAGTTGTTTTCTTCAGAATCAGAAAAATCGCGCTATTTCATGAGGCATATAACAACAATAAAAATTTTTAGGGCTACTCTAAATGATGTGACAACTTACGAGTCTCCAAATTATCGTAAATTTTATATGCGGGAAATCTTTAGTTTTAGGTGAGGTGAGAAAATGCCAACATTAGAGGTAAAGGGAAAAGAATTAACGCTTGATGAGGATGGATTCCTTCAGGACTGGGAAGAATGGGACGAAGAGGTTGCAGAAGCGCTTGCTAAAGATACCAGATTTGGTGAAGCAATCGAAATGGGAGACGAACATTGGGATATGGTCAACTATCTCAGAGATTATTTCATTAAGTATGGTGTTGCACCCCCAATTAGAATGTTAACCAAATACGCCAAGAAGCAGTGGGGAAGAGATAAGGGTAAACTGGAGTATATTTACGAGCTTTTCCCTCAGGGTCCAGCCAAGGATGCCTGTAGAATAGCTGGTTTGCCAAAGCCAACTGGTTGTGTATAATCAACACGCACCAAATACTGAAGCTAACAACTTAAAACGGGGTAAAACCCTATTTTTATTTCTTTTCTCTCTTTTATTATCTTTTGTTTCATCTGGTTTTTTGTTCGTTTTTTGTGTGTTCCTCGTTTTTTTGTTCGTTTTTTGTTCTTCAATCACTTGATTTTGATTTCTCTGTTTCTGCAACAAAACTTTTTATCATCTGGGGGTAGGATATCACGTGGATGTGAAGATAATTTGCTAAGGTCTTGTTCTTCATTATTCCATCGTATTCTCCCATGACTCCCATCCCCCTCTTCACCTTGAATGCGAAATCCAGGTTTTCGGTTGCAGTAACCTTTGAATAGTGGAATTCGTGTCCCAGTAAAGTATCGCCTTTTGTGCTGATAACATTGTTGTCCATTGCTTCGTAGATAGAATATCCTAAAGCCTGGAATTTGTGGAACATCTCTGTTTTTATGGGGAGGAAACCCACCATCTCATATTCTTCACCGTTGACCAGTTTCAGGGTCTCACCCAGATACATCAATCCCCCGCACTCGGCATAAACAGGTTTGTCACCGGCACAGAAATTGAAGACCTCTTGTCTCAAAGAAGAGTTGTTCTCCAGCTCTCTGGCAAAGATCTCAGGGAACCCCCCTCCAATATAGAGAGCATCAACATCAGGCAGCTTTCTGTCTTTTAGGGAATCTATGTAGGATATGCTGGCACCGTTGGCAGCAAAAGCATCTATATTGTCCTGATAATAGAAGTTAAACGTCTTATCTCTGAATACGCCCATTTTTATCTGGTCCTGTGGATCCTTTGGATTGAATATGGGGTTCTCCGGTACCTCTTCAAGATAGGGAGCTTCTCTGGCCATTTCAATAACCTTATCCACATCAACAAATCCTTCAACTACTTCTGCCAGCCCATCGAACAGCTCTTTAAACTCTTCTTCCCTCTCAAAAGCAGGTATCAATCCCAGGTGTCTATCGGGTATGGTTATATCTTGTCTGGGGATAGTGCCCAGAACATCTATCTCCGCAAGCTCCTCTACAGCGGTCCTGGCCTTGTTGGAGTGCCTTTTACCCCCTACCCTGTTGAGGATCACCCCTTCTATGTTCACGTCGGGGTCAAAGACTTTGTATCCCATAACGAAGGCTGCAGCGGTCCTGGAGAGCCTTTCGGCACTGGCTATGAGGATCGTAGGGCACTGAAGGAATTTGCTAACTTCTGCAGTACTCCCCTTCTCGTTCAAGGCATCATGGGAATCGTAAAGCCCGGTCTTTCCCTCAATGACGGCTATATCGGCATCCTTAAAGTTGCGCTGAAAAATCTCCTGTATGTCCTTCTCGCTCATCATGAAACCGTCGAGGTTCCGGGAATATCTTCCAGTGGCAAAATAGTGAAAACTGGGGTCAATAAAATCGGGCCCTACCTTATAAGGCTGAACTTTGTATCCCCGGTTGGTCAATGCTCTCATCAAACCAATGGAAATCATGGTCTTACCAACTCTACTGCTGGTACCGCTGAGGAGAATTCTGGGGAAGTCCATAACCATAAAGGTCACCACTATATCGATTTAAAAATAGTTTTCTGCGGGCTACTGAACATGAGGGCTACTGAACATGATAGTGTTCTCCTATTTAGGTGGCAAGCTAACATATCATTACTTTAAAAATTGTGTCAATTATATTTTATTAATCATTGGACCTTTTCGTTGCTACTTGGAGATGTGAATTATCGACTTCAAAGGGGTTGCTTGCTAATTGAAAATAAGTTTAGGCTGGCCTTAACTTTTAAATCTTATAGTTTAGCTTTTAATTACCATGCTATTTTTGATTTACTATTTTCAGATATAAGTTATAACCTAAAATATTCAAACTTATAATTTATCAAAAATCTTATATACATAGTTCTCAGAGGTTTATAGAAACGGAGGTGTCTATTGAATGGCAATATCGATATTGCAGCTTTCCTCATATGTGGCTTTCGCAATTTTTGTAGTTGTTTTAGCGGTAAACTGGAAAAAGTGGTCAGATATGCCTATTCATCTCAGGTGGGAGTTATACCCCGTACCACATGAGAAAGGCAGGAATAAGTGGGGCGGTTCTTATTTTGAAGAGCTGGATTGGTGGACGAAACCCAAAGAGAAAACGTTAGTTGGCGAAATGAAGGAATTGTTCCTGGAGATGCTGTTCATAAAGAGGTTGTTCGAGCACAAAAGGAACCTGTGGTTCACCAGCTACCCCTTCCATGCGGGGATCTATCTTATACTTGCGTGGTTCGGGCTACTTTTTCTGGGTGGTTTGACTGAGGCTTATGCTGGTATAACTGTTCAGGCGAGCGGTCATCCGTGGGGGATGCTGCTTTACTACCTGACGTTCATCGCCGGTGGTTTAGGGATCATACTGGGTGTTCTGGGTGGTATAGGTACCCTAGTAGTTCGATTGAGCGACGAAGCAATGAAAAAATATAGTGCGGGGGTTGATTACTTTAATCTGGTGTTTGTAACGGTAGTATTTGCCCTTGGCGGGTATGCATTCCTGTTATACGACTTCACTCCTGCTTTTGCTACTGCCCAAGGATATATGACTTCATTAGTATCCTTTGGAGCAGTGGAGTCCCCTGTGCTCAGCGCCCCGATAGTTGCCCAATTGATATTGGTCGAACTCTTGTTCGTCTACATACCTTTCACCAAGATGTCACATTTCCTCGCCAAGTATTTCACCTATCATAAGGTGTTGTGGGAGGATGAGCCCAACATAAGAGGAAGCAAGACAGAGGCTAAAGTGAGGGAGGCTTTAAGTTATAAGTTCAGTTGGGATGCTCCCCACTTTAAGAAAGGAAAGACCTGGTTTGAGGAGGCTACCAAGCCAGAATCTCTTGAAGTACCAAAGGAGTGGAAACCATGAAGATTGGTAAAGATAGAACGAAAGTAGAGGATATTAGCAAAGAAGGGCAGATGGTAGACCTCAAGGTTGAAGACTTAATGCCATTACCCTATCCCTATGATAAACCGGATTCGGAGCCGGAGCTCACTGAACCCAAAGATGATTGGAAGGAGAGGTACATAACCGACCTTGACAAGTACATCGGTCTCAACGTACCATTCAAAAAACCGGAGACCAAAGAAGAAGAGGATAGACTTGTACAAAAATTTCTAAAGGGGCTGGAAAAGTTACTGAACAAAGAAGACCACTGGACATTTCTGGAACCTCTGCTCTTGACCCTTGATTACTGTGCCAAATGCCAGACGTGCAGTGAAGCCTGCCCTATCTACGTTGCAAGCGGGAGAAAGGAGATCTACAGGCCAACCTACAGGTCAGAGGTTTTGAGAAGGATCTACAAAAAATACTTCACCAAATCAGGGAAACTATTGGGGAATTTCGTCTCCGGTGATATCGACCTCAACTGGAGGACCATTGCCAGACTGGCGGAACTATCCTACAGGTGCACATTATGCAGGCGCTGCACTCAAACCTGCCCTATCGGTGTGGACAACGGCCTTATTACCAGAGAGTTGAGATTGCTGTTCAGTCAGGAAATGGGAATTGCCAACAGAGAACTGCATGAACTGGGTACGGTTCAGCAGCTGGAAGTAGGTTCAAGCACTGCTCTCACTCCTGATGGTTTGAATAACATCGTAGAGTTCATGGAAGAAGAGATCGAGGAGTTTACCGGGAAGAAGATCAAGATTCCCGTGGACGAAAAAGGTGCAGATTATCTCCTCATCCATAATGCTGGAGAGTTCCTCTCCTGGCCCGAGAACCCGGAGGCTTTCGCTATATTGTTCGACGAAGCTGATATCAGCTATACCTTGAGCAGCGAGCTGGTGGCATATGACGCCGTTAACTACGGTGTGTGGTATGACGACATGCAGCTGGCGAGGGTGGCAGCCAAACACTCTGAAGCCGCTCAAAAACTGGACGTGAACAGTATAATGGTTGGCGAGTGTGGGCATGCTCACAAAGCCATAAGTGTTGTTGCCGACAGGGTTCTGGCAGACGAGTACAACATTCCCAGGGCGAGCTGTATGCCGGTTCTGTGGGATCTGGTAAAGAAAAAGAAGCTGAATCTCGATCCCCAGAAGAACGATTTCCCGGTGACTTTGCACGATCCCTGCAATATGGTCAGGCTTATGGGTGTTGTTGAACCTCAACGAAAAGTTTTGAGAGCTATAGCTCCTCAGTTCAGGGAAATGGAACCTCATGGTGTCTATAACTACTGCTGTGGAGGAGGTAGTGGATTTGCTATCATGAGCTCCATAAACTTCCCTGAATGGAGGGATGCAGTTGCCGGTAGAATGAAGTTTAAACAGACCCTGGACGCTTTCCAGGATTGCATCGAACCCAGTACCTACAAGTACCTCTGTGCACCCTGCTCAAATTGCAAAGGTGGGATTAGAGAGTTTTTGACCAGATTCGATGCTCCTAAAAAGGCAGGTATATACTACGGTGGCCTGGTGGAGCTGATGGTCAATGCTATGGTTGACCTGGAAGAACCATTTTTAGAAGAGGAATTTCACTAATTTTTTTCTCTCATTTTTTTTGGATTGTATTCTAAAGCTTTGTTCCTGATTTTGGCCATTATCTATTGCCGATAACTTATTAATTATTAGCCTAAAAATACTAGCATATAAGATACTGAAGTTATCTCTTTACTTATAATAGCAAGTTCTCATTATAATAGATTATTAGTCCATAGGTTTACTCTATTGTTTTATTATAACCAAAAGAGCTTGATTATTTATTATGCAGAGGTCAAAGTCTATATTATTGGAACTAAGAAAAGAAAAGTGTTATATACCATTGACTTTTCTTAATAAAAGAAAGACAGTGGAGGTGTTTATTGATGGCTGTTTCGTTATTACAGCTTACGTCGTATGTGGCATTTGCTATTTTTGTAGTTGTACTGTTAGCGAAAGCTAAGAAATGGGCTGACATGCCAATACATTTGAGGTGGGAACTTTATCCAGTCCCCCATGAACCAGAACACAAGCATGGAGGCTCGTATTTCGAAAAGGTAAACTTTTGGGAGAAACCGGTAGAGAAAAACCATTTGGCAGAAATAAAGGATCTACTTCTTGAAATGCTTTTTATTAAAAGAGTTTTTGACTACAAGAGGCCTTTATGGCTCACCACCTATCCTTTCCACGCAGGGATCTATCTCATACTTGCATGGTTCGCACTGCTTTTCCTGGGTGGCTTGACCGAAGCCTACGCAGGAATAACTATACAGGCGACGGGACACCCCTGGGCAATGCTGATTTACTATCTTACGTTCATCACTGGTGCTCTGGGAATTATACTGGGAGCGTTGGGATGTCTGGGAGTTCTTGTCTATAGGTTAAGTCAGGATGACTTGAGAAAATATACTGCAGGTATCGAATACTTCAACCTCATATTCATCTTGGTAGTCTATGCCCTGGGAGCGGTCGCCTGGTTGGGATTTGACAGGACATTCTCTATGGCACAAGCGTTCATGACCTCACTGGTCTCCTTTGGAGGTATCAATGCTCCTCAGCTTAATGCTGTCATCACGTCTCATGTGGTCCTCTTGCAGCTGCTATGGGTCTACATACCATTCACCAAGATGACGCATTTCGTGGGCAAGTACTTCACCTATCACAATGTTCTGTGGGAGGATGAGCCCAATTTACACGGTAGTGAAGTGGAAAAGAAAGTGAGAGAGGTTTTGCAATATAATGTTACCTGGAAGGGCCCGCATTTCACTCCGGGGAGGACCTGGGCTGAAGAAGCTACAAAGCCGGAAAAACTGGACACCCTTGAGAGGTGGGAAGCATGAATAATGGAAAAGATAAGACCAGGATAGAGGATATTGGTAAGAAGGGACGGATGCTGAAATTGAAAGAAGAGGACTTGATGGAGCTCCCTTATCCCTATAATCAACCGGATATGGAGCCCAAGTTTACCGAGCCCAAGGACGAATGGAATGAGAGATATATTACAGATCTTGACGGGTATATCGGGGTCAACATCCCCATCAAAAGACCGGAGACCAAAGAAGAAGAGGACAGGATGGTAAAGCGGTTCCTTGAAGGTTTTAAGAGGCTACTGACCAGAAATGATCACTGGACATTCCTCCAGCCCCTGTTGTTGACCATGGAATACTGCACCAAATGTCAGACCTGTGCCGATGCCTGCCCCGCCTACCTTGCCAGCGGGAAGAAGGAGATATATCGACCCACTTACAGGGTTGAGGTCCTCAGAAGGATTTATAAGAAATATATATTGGGCAAACCGGAGTTTGCTTCTGGTAAGATCGATCTCAACTGGGATACTCTGGCCAAGCTGGCTGAAGTTTCCTGGAGATGCACTCTGTGCAGGAGGTGCGAGCAGCGGTGCCCCATAGGAATAAACAACGGGCTAATAACCAGGGAAATAAGATTGCTTTTCGCTCAAGAATTTGGATTTGCCAACAAAGAAGTGCATGAGCTGGGAACCATTCAACATCTAAAGGTCGGCTCCTCTACGGCACTCAACCCCGATGGTTTCAAGGATATGGTGGAGTTCATGGAAGAGGAAATAGAGGACAGGACAGGGAGGAAGATCAAGATCCCCGTGGACGAAAAGGGCGCAGATTTCCTGCTCATCCATAATGCCGGAGAGTTCCTCTCATGGCCGGAAAACCCTGCTGCGTTTGCCCTTCTGTTCGAAGAAGCAGGAATAAGCTATACTTTGAGCAGTGAGCTGGTGGGCTATGATGGAGTTAACTACGGTGTGTGGTACGATGATATGCAGCTGGCCAGAGTCGCCCTAAAGCATACGGAAGTCGCCCGAAAACTGGACTGTAACAGCATTGTGGTGGGGGAATGTGGGCATGCACATAAGGCCATCGCGGTTATTGCTGATAGAGTTGTCGCTGACGAGACCAATGTTTACAGGCAGAGCTGTATGCCCATCCTGTGGGACATTGTGAGAAAGAAGAAGATAAACTTCGACCCCCAGAAGAACGACTTCCCCGTTACTTTGCACGATCCCTGCAATATGGTCAGGCTTATGGGTGTTGTAGAGCCTCAACGAAAAGTATTAAGGACTCTTTGCCCTCAATTTAGAGAAATGGAACCCACCGGAGTTTACAATTACTGCTGTGGAGGAGGTAGTGGATTCGCCATTATGCAGTCCATGAACTTCCCCGAATGGAGGAACAAGGTGTCTTCAAGAATGAAGCTCAAGCAAACTTTGGATGCTTTCCAAGATAGCATGGATCCCAACATCAATAAAATGCTTTGTGCACCATGCTCTAACTGTAAAGGGGCGATCCGGGACATGTTCTCCTTCTATAACGTACCTCAAAATACCGGTACCTACTATACTGGACTTGTTGAGCTAATGGTCAATGCCATGGTGGACATAGAAGAACCATACATCGAATGGGAGTTCCACTAAATTATTTTTTATTTTTTAGATTATTGAAAGTTTAGAACTTATTAAATAACAGGGGGGTAAAATTATGCCGTATATTGAGGTAGGCTCAAAAAAAATAGAAGTGGATGAGGACGGTTTTTTAAAAGACCCGAATGATTGGAATGAAGACGTTGCAAAGGCTCTTGCTGAAGATTCCCGTTTTGGCACACCAATTGAGCTAACAGATAAGCACTGGGAGCTAATAAGATTTGTGAGAGAATTTTATGAGAAAGAGAACATAGATCCACCGATTCATATGCTTGAACATAAAGTAAGGGAAGTCTATGGTGAAGAAAAAGCTGATCTGACTTTTATAAATAAGATATTTCCTGACGGAAGAGTTAAGGGTCTTGCCAGGCTCGCGGGTCTTCCTGAACTGACTGGAGTGCGTTAAATAATGCTAAACTTTTTTCCTTTTTTAAAATAAATTACATCATCCCTCGTTTTATCTTCTAAAAGTGAGCTATATCCTAAAAATTAAGCGTAATGAATCAAACTGGTGAACGTATTTTTTATTAGTTATAGATTTGTAGTTAAAAAACTCATTTCGGCAACAGTCTTTTTTGAATTTAAAGAATGATTTCCAATGACCTAATGCCCTGAACATCCCAATAATATTATAATTAAAGGCATTTATGGTTAAAATTAAATAATCCATTTGTCGATTGCTATAATAACTAAGCCAAGAAACGAAAAGTATTATATAACATTGGTATAGGGTAATAAAAGAAAATTTGTGGAGGTGTCAATTGAATGGCAATATCGATGTTGCAGCTTTCCTCATATGTAGCGTTTGCTATTTTTGTAGTAGTAATTGCAGCCAAGTGGAGATACTGGTCCAGTATGCCTCTACACTTGAGGTGGGAGTTGTATCCAGTACCTCATGAAAAAGGAAAGAATGAGTATGGGGGCTCCTACTATGAGGAACCTGATTGGTGGACTAAACCCAGAGAAACTACTCTGGTAGGCGAGTTAAAGGATCTGCTGGAAGAGATGCTTTTTATAAAGAGGGCATGGGAGTATAAGAGAGAATTATGGTTGGTGACGTATCCGTTTCACATAGGAATATACCTGATTCTTGCGTGGCTCGCACTCTTGTTTATTGGAGGGTTGACTGAAGCTTATGGTGGTCTTCAGATAGGAACAGCCCACCCGTGGTCACAACTGATATACTATCTGACGTTCATAACTGGTGGCCTGGGAATCTTACTCGGTACGTTGGGCTGTGTCGGTACACTGGTCCTCAGGTTCAGTGACGATGGAATGAGGAAATGGAGCACACCACTTCACTATATTAACCTGATGTTCATTCTGGTGGTCTTTGTTTTGGGTGGTTATGCTTTTGTTACCTCTGACTTCAGCCCTGCATTTGCAACTGCACAAGGTTACATGACCTCTCTGGTATCTTTCGGTGCGGTTGAGGCCCCAGCACTAAATAGTGCTATAGTGGCTCATCTGATTTTGCTGGAGCTTCTATTCGTGTACATACCTTTTACCAAGATGACCCACTTCGTTGGAAAGTATTTCACTTTCCACATGGTCTACTGGGATGACGAGCCCAACTTGAGGGGTAGTAAGATCGAAAGCAGGGTCAAAGAGATGCTGAACTATAGAGTTGATTGGGCAGCACCGCACTACGTCCCCGGTATGACGTGGGCTGAAGAAGCAACCAAAGTTGAGCCATGGGGCGAGAAGAAAGAGGAGGTGAAAGAATGAATAACGGTAAAAAAGATCCAACCAGATTACAGGATATCAGCAAACCTTTGGATCACCAGCTCTTAAAACTTAAACTTGAAGATCTAATGCCTTTACCTCATCCTTTTAAGGGACCTGAGGACGAACCCGCTTTAACTGAGCCCAATGAAGATTGGAAGGAAAAATACGTGACCGAGCTGGACGGTTATATCGGAATAGACATGCAAATGCCAAAGACCAGGGAAGAGGAAGAAGAGCTGGTCCAGAAGTTCCTCAGCGGTTTGAAGAAATTGCTTACGGAGAACAATAACTGGGAGTTTCTACAGGCTTTACAGCTTTCCATGGAGTATTGTGCCCAATGCCAGACCTGCAGTGATGCTTGCCCCGTCTATTTGTCCAGCGGGAGGAAAGAGATCTACAGGCCCACTTATAGGGCTGAAATCCTGAGAAGGATAATCAAGAAATACCTCAGTAGATCGGGTAAGATGTTCGGTAAGCTGGTGGGAGCCGATATCGAGTTGAACGCTGCCACCATACTGAGACTGGCAGAGGACGCGTACAGGTGCACTATCTGCAGAAGATGCGCTCAGAGATGCCCCATTGGTGTGGACAACGGCCTGATAACCCACGAGCTTCGAAAGCTCTTCTCTCAGGAAATGGGAATCGCTCCCAAACCGCTGCACGAGCAGGGGACGGTCCAGCACCTTCAGAAGGGCTCTTCCACCGGAATGACGCCTGACGGCTTCAACGACATTAAGGAATTCATCGAAGAGGAAATCGAAGACAGGACGGGGAGACAAATAGAGATGCCTGTGGACGAAAAAGGTGCTGATATCCTGTTGATACACAACGCCGGCGAATTCCTTGCCTGGCCGGAAAACCCCGCAGCCTTTGCCATCCTGTTCGAAGAAGCAGGCCTCAGCTGGACCATGAGCAGCGAAATGGTGGGCTACGACGGAGTCAACTACGGCGTATGGTATGATGATGGACAGCTGGCAAGGGTAGCTTTAAAGCACGCAGAAATAGCCAGAAAGCTGGATGTCAACAAGATAGTCATTGGAGAGTGCGGTCACGCACATAAGGCTCTCACAGTCATTGCGGACAGAGTGCTCGCAGGCGAGTACAATATACCCAGAGAAAGCAGCATGACCACTCTATGGGACCTGATGAAAAAGAAGAAATTCAACCTTGACCCCGAGAAGAACGACTTCCCGGTGACTCTGCATGACCCTTGCAACATGGTCAGACTAATGGGTATTGTTGAGCCCCAGCGAAAGATATTGAGATCTATAGCACCACAGTTCAGGGAGATGAGCCCCAAAGGAGTCTACAACTACTGTTGTGGAGGTGGAAGTGGATTTGCCATCATGCAGTCCATGAACTTCCCTGAATGGAGGAACAAGCTGAGCACCAGAATGAAGGTAAATCAAGTGCTTGATGCTTTCCAGGACGTTATCTCTCCGGATATCAACAAATACTTCTGCATGCCGTGCTCCAACTGTAAAGGAGCTGTAAGAGACGCGATCGGCCACTATGGACTTTGGGACAAATGCAGTATCACATACGGCGGTCTGGTGGAGCTGATGGTGAACGCCATGGTGGACATTGAAGAACCATTCATCGAATGGGACTTCTTCTAATCTATTTTTTATTATCTGTTTTCTGAATTCTGTTTGTTGTTTCCTCTCTCAAGTCCTAAAACTTTAGAAGGGATATAACCGTTTAAAGTGGCTTACAGTTGGGTTATGTAAAGATCTCTTTCATTAACGTTTTTTGCCTGTTCAGTATCTGGTCCGTCGTAATATTTTATTCTTGTAATCTTATCTAACTAATCATTTTTTCGTTTATTTCTTATTTACAAATCACTGTAACTTTATTTTTAAAACTTAATAATTAATTATTGAGTATCTAATTTGAAAAGTTTTAACTTATTTTAAATTATCTAACTATCTTTTATTTCTATGTCTTAAAACCATAAAGTTATATAATAATGGATTTGAGTAATAATTACTAAGTACTATGCTATTTTAAATCGAAACTCTTATATATGGCTTTTAAAATAGCTCATCAAAAAGGGGTGTTGAATTAAATGGTGCTTTCTTTGCTACAGCTTTCGTCGTATGTGGCATTTGCTATTTTTGTAGTGGTTCTGCTTGCCAAGGCGAAGAATTGGGCGGACATGCCGATGCACTTGAGATGGGAGCTTTATCCCGTACCACATGAAGCGGGCAGAGCCGAATACGGCGGTTCTTATCTGGAAGAAGTGGACTGGCAGTCAAAGCCTCGCCACACAACTCTTGTGGGGGAGCTTAAGGAATTGATGCTGGAAATGTTGTTTATCAAGAAAGTTTTTGACCACAAGAAGGATTTATGGTGGCTGACTTACCCATTCCATGCCGGAATATACTTGATATTGGCCTGGTTTGCTTTATTGTTCTTAGGAGGGTTAACAGAAGCATATGGCGGTTTGGCAGTTGGACCGGCTGGTCATCCGTGGGCGCAACTGGTTTATTACCTCACACTTTTAACCGGTATATTGGGCATTGTACTGGGAACGCTGGGGACCATCGGTTTGCTGGTGAGAAGAGCAGTAAGTAGAGATTTGAGAGAATATACTGCTGGAGTGGAGTATTTCAATCTGGTTTTTATCTTGGCTGTATTTGTGATGGGAGCCTTTTCCTGGCTCGGGTTTGATCTTACCTTTGCCACCGCTCAATCTTATATGACCTCTCTGGTATCTTTCGGCTCGCTACCTGCTCCTGCATTGAGCAGCACTATTGTGGCCCATGTGGTGTTAGTTGAGCTCCTCTTTGTGTACATACCGTTCACCAAAATGACGCATTTTGTTGGCAAGTACTTCACCTATCATCAGGTGAACTGGGATGATGAGCCCAACTTGAAGGGCAGTGCCCTGGAAAAGAAGGTCAAAGACGTTCTTGGCTATCGAGTTAGCTGGGAAGCCCCCCACGTAAAGAAGGGTGAAAGCTGGGTAGAAGCCGCCACCGAAAAAGTGGGTGAGAGATGGGGAGAGTGGAAATATGACTAAAAAAGGCAATGGAAGTAAATCCAACGGAATTAAAATAAATGATGTTAGCAAACCATATGAACAGCTCACCACGCTGAGGATTGAAGATCTAATGCGGTTGCCGTACCCTCTTGACAGTCCTGAAGCTGAGCCACCTATAGGTGGAGAGCCGAAGGATGACTGGAGGCAAAAATATGCCACAGACCTTGACGGCTACATATGTATAGACCTGCCATTTAAACCCAGGAACGAGGAAGAAGGAAAGAAATTAACCAATGACTTCCTTGAGGGGCTGAAAAAGCTTACATCCAGAGACGATAACTGGACTTTTCTGCAGCAGTTCATGCTCTCCATGGAGTACTGCGCCAAGTGCCAGACCTGTAACGATGCCTGTCCCATTTACCAGTCCAGCGGTAAAAATGAGATCTATCGCCCAACTTATCGATCAGAGATATTGAGAAGGATATACAAGAAGTACCTGACACCCGGCGGAAAGATGTTCGGTAATTTCGTCAGCGGCGACATCGATCTCAACTGGAGGACCGTGGTCAGGCTGGCAGAGCTTTCCTACAGATGTACTTTCTGTCGCAGGTGCGCTCAAACCTGCCCCATAGGTGTGGACAATGGAGTGATTAACAGAGAGCTCCGAAAACTGTTCAGCCAGGAGATGGGCATCGGACCCAAGCCGGTGCACGTAGAAGGAACAGTAAAGCAATTGAAGACGGGCTCGAGCACCGGTTTAACTCCCGATGGCTTTAAGGACATGGTGGAGTTCATCCAGGAGGATGCAGAAGAGAGGACCGGCTTAAAAGTTGATATACCCGTGGACGAAAAGGGTGCGGACATCCTGTTGATACACAACGCAGGCGAATTCCTTGCCTGGCCGGATAACCCCGCAGCCTTTGCCATCCTGTTCAATGAGGCTGGATTGAGCTGGACGCTCAGCAGTGAGCCAGTGGGCTACGATGGTGTCAACTACGGAGCCTTTAACGATGATGTTCAGCTGGCCAGAATAGTCCTTAAACACATAGAGGCTGCCAGAAAACTGGATGTCAACAAGATAGTTCTGGGAGAATGCGGGCACGCGCACAAGGTCCTGGCCGTGGTTGCTGATAGAATACTTTCTGATGACCTCAATATACCCAGAGAAAGCTGTTTGCCCATACTGAGGGATATGGTCAAGAAGAAGAAATTGAACCTCGATCCCGCGAAGAACGACTTCCCGGTGACCATGCACGACCCCTGCAGTATTGTAAGGATGATGGGTATCGTACAACCTCAAAGGGAGATAATTAACGCCATCTGCCCCCAGTATAGGGAGATGAACCCCAACGGAGTCTACAACTACTGTTGTGGAGGTGGAAGTGGATTCGCCATTCAGCCTTCCATGAACTTCCCCGAATGGAGGAACAAGATATCCACTAGAATGAAGGTGAAGCAGATCATGGAAGCCTTCCAGGATGACCTGTCGCCGGACACCTTCAAGTATGCCTGTATGCCGTGCTCCAATTGTAAGGGTGGAGTTAGAGATGCCATCAGCCATTACGGGTTGTGGGACAAATGTGGTATCATGTACGGCGGTCTGGTGGAGCTGATGGTGAACGCCATGGTGGACATAGAGGAGCCGTTCATTGAAGAAGAGTTCCAGTAGCAGTAGATCATTGTAGATTCTTATCTCCAAAATTTTTTATTACTCTTTTATTTAACTCACTTATTTCAAAGTTCTGAGGCAACAAGCACGCCACATAAGTTCGAAGGACGAAATAGAGGTATGCAATTAAAACCGAAAATTAAAAGTACTTTATGAATATCCTCCATCATATGGATATAAAGTCCTACATCGAGGTCATTAAACCAAAGCAGACTACTTTACTGATGGTGACTTGCGTAATAGCTTACGGTATAGCCGCCACCCCTTTCAACGCCATAAACTTCCTGCAGAGCATGCTTGCAGTCTTTCTGGCGGTAGCGGGGACCACGGCATTAAACATGTGGCTGGATAACGACATAGACTCCTTGATGACCAGAACAAAGAAAAGACCGGTCCCAGCCGGTAGATTGAGCCCCAATAAGTGCGCAGTTTATGGCATATCCCTTTTCGGGGTTGGATTCTTCCTCGGTTTAGGCGTCAACCCCTCCTTAGCTTTAGTGCTGTTGCTGGGCCTTTTCTTCGACATAATAATCTATACGGTCCTCCTCAAGAGGATGAGCCCTTACTCTATCATTCTGGGTGGCGTAGCAGGTGCAATGCCGTCACTGGCGGGATGGACTGCTGCGGCAGGCCAAATAGAGGTGGCAGGAATAATAATCTCCACCATAATACTCCTGTGGATACCGGCACACATATGGTATCTGTCAATACATTACGAGGATGACTACAAATTCGCGGGAGTCCCTATGCTCCCCCTTGTTGTGGGCATGGAGAGAGCTTCCTGGGCCATAGTGGGCTTCACGGCGTCCATGTTGATCCTGGTGCTCCTGCTCTTCTGGATAACGTCCTTCAGCTACGCATACATCATGATATCGTTCATGGTGACATTCTATTTCTTTTACAGGACCATTAAGTTCGCCCTATCACCCAGCAGGGAGAAAGCCAAATACATGTACAAGCTGGCCAGCATGACCCTGGGAGCAATATATCTGGCAATGCTTATCGGCTCCCTGGCTTGAGAAACTATTTGTCGCAGCTGGTCTTTGAACTAAAATTAGGATAATCAAAATGCTTATAATGGATAACACATTAAACTGGTTTAAGAATTATTGAAAGGAGATGTTATTATGGCCGAAGATGAAAAAACCAGAGTAGTTATACTGAGCTGTGAAAAGGTCAGGGATAAGTCCTGTATAGCCTGTGCGAAGTGTTTTAAGGCAGTAAGTGAGAATGCGGGTAAATTTGAGGGTGAAGGTGAAGTAGAGATAGTGGGAATGACCACCTGCGGAGATTGTCCGGGTGTAATTGTTCCCAAAATGAAGCTGGTAAAAGAAGTGATAAACAATCTGGACACCGATTTTGACAAGATATTCATTGGCACTTGCATGGTTGCAGCGGTTAACACTTCATACTGTCCCATTGAGCTGGAAGAACTGCAGGAAATACTTAAAAGTAAGTTTGGAAAAGAAGTTATAATAGGAACTCATCCCTGGTGATATGGTAGAACTTCAAAAGCACAGGAAGAAGATACTACAGAAGTGGCAGGATAAAGTTCTGGAATCATATACTATAAAGCCTGTAATGGAGATCACCGGTTATATAGATGACAGCACTTCCCAGATATTCGATAAACTGGTGGAAATCTACAACGGTGGAGATTACGAAGGAGTGGAGGAGCCTCTGGACGACCTGATGAGGTTTCTGGCGGTTGACGGGAAGAAAACCCCGGGCGACAGCATACAAGACCTCTTTTATCTTAAAGAATTGATAGACAAGCACTACAATCCGGATAAAAAGGAATGGTTGAAGCTGAATGAAATAATCGATAATTTCGGCTACATTGCTTTCAACAAATACTCTGCATGCAGAGAAGAGATATACAACATGAAAATGAGAGAGAAAAACAGAGACCTCGAAATAGCTCGCCGGATCATAGAGTATTCAGGAAGACATATAGAAAAGTATATGGAATCAGAAGAGTCCACGGAAAAGTAGGTGTAGATCTTGAAAGCACTTATCTTATTGGGACACGGAAGCAAAGTCCCCGGATTTGAAGAAGTAATGGAATATCACAAGAACAGGGTAGAGGAAATGAATATCTTTGACCAGATAGAAATAGCTTATGCCAGCACGGAACCGGGAATTCAAGAGGTAGTAGAAAAAGTAAGTGGTGAAGAGGTCTACATCGTTCCTCTGTTTATGGCCCACGGAGCCCACTTGGAAGAACTACCCTCCCTGCTTGGTTTAGAAGGCAGGAAAGGCAAATACAAGGATAAAGAGATAATTATCTGCGATTACATCGGAAAAAGCGAGCTCATCACCCACTCCATCATCAACAGCGCCATAAAGGGAATGGGATTGGGGCAGAAATAGAAATGAAGGTGTTCTTAACCCACCCCCAGGATTGGCCCAGCCTGAAAGAAGAGCTGGAGCAAAAGGGGAAGACCACTCTGGTGGAAAAAGGGGAGGTTGAAGGGGATAAGGGTATAACTTTTAACGGGAAGCAAGCGTCCATTGTGGCCGAAACCACTCTCCAGAGTCTGCTGGAATTCCTCGCCGATTCGGGTTACGATTTTGTGGCTATAAATGATATCGAAACAAATTCTCCTCAGGTCTCTACAGTAGAAGAAGTGATGGATCTTCCGGATTTCGACTCGCTCAACTCGTTGATCGCCAGGATCAAGACTAAGCCAGGTGTTGAGAGGTGTGGAGCTACAGGCATATTTGTAGGATTTGTGAGGGAGCTATCTGGGGATAGACAGGTTATCAGGCTGGAATATGAAGAGCACCCCGACATTTTTGACAGCAAGCTCTCTGAAATAGAAGATAAGTTGAAGAGCTATCCAGGGGTGGTGGATGTCCAGATAAGTCATAGAACAGGTACGTTGCTTCCGGGTGAGGATATAATCTATGTGCTGGTTATGGGGGAGCACAGAAAGGATGTGTGGGAGCCCTTAGAGAAGAGCATGGACATTATCAAAGAAGAGCTCCCCATATGGAAGAAGGAGGTTTACGTTGATGGAGAGATGTGGGCTCACGACATCCATGGCGAGAAAGGGGAATGAAGGAGTGAGTTCACTCATTAGACTTTTATGAAAATTTAGTAGCGGGGTGTGGATTTGAACCACAGATCTGCGGGTTATGAGCCCGCCGGGATATCCTGACTACCCCACCCCGCTTTTGGATATTATTATTGTCTTGTGTACTATTATTTTCTTTGCTACGGATATTTAAAATTTGTTCCATTATAATTTATTGAACTTTTACCTATAATCTTTGCTCTTTGGCCGCTGTGATCAATTTGACGTTATTTACCCCTTTTATGGTGGTGATCCTGTTGACCAGTTTTTTGATACCTTCCATATCTCCTCTGACGATGACCATCTCAAGGCAGTTTTCGTCGCTGAGGTGCATGTGCATTGTGGTGGCTATGACATCTCCAAAGTCGTGTTGGAGGGAGACGATAGCATCACTTGTACCTTTTTGGTGGTGGTTGTACATGACGTTGATAACTCCAACAATCTCTCCTCCTTCTTCGTCGAGCCATTTGTATTCGGTGATATAGTTTCTTATGGCATCCCTAATGGCTTCACTTCTTGATGAGTATCCTCTGGTAGTTATGATCTTATCAAATTGATCGAGTAGATTTCCCGGTAGGCTAACGCCGATTCTGGTGACTCCATCTTCCATAGTACTACCTCAAAATTATGGTTTATAAAAACCTTCCTTTTCACTTCAATAGAAGCATAAATATGCTTTCCAAAACGAAATAAAATGTTAGAAACGTCTCAGTTCTCCTTCTACTCCTAAATACCTTAAAACTTAAAGAATTATACTCAAGGAGTATGGGGCAATTAGCTAATAGCTATACTCAAAGAGTAATGATTTGGAGCGTTAAAATATTCAGAAAATCCGAATAAATAAGGGTAAAGGCAAACTTAAAGTTAGCTACTCTCGTTGTTGTAAGCTTCTAAAACAGCGTCAACCATTTTTTCTCTTGCTTCTTTGCTTGCTGGATGGAACAGATCTTGAAAAGAACCATCTTTAACTTTTCTGCTTGGCATGCCGACCCAAAGACCGTTTTCACCTTCTAAAACTTTTATACCTTTGACCACGAATTCATCGTCGAGAGACATTGTTGCATATGCTTTTACGGCGCCCTGGGTTTTAGATTTGTATATTCTAACTTCTGTTATTTCTACCAATTCAAACTCCTCCTGTTTGTTGTATTCCACAAGTTTTGGGAAACTTTATATAAACTTTGTTGTGCTCCTCAAAATAATATATTCGAGCATATTATTTTTGAAAGATTTATTAAAGCTATCTCTATTTTGTGGGATATATGCCTTATTATATTATCAAATCACAAAACTTTTAACCTCTAAAAAAATTTATTACATCATGAGGGATGTGATAAGGCAATTCACTAAAAACCTCGACATGGTCTCTTTTCTCGATGAAAACAATAGTTTATGTATCTCCGAGCTCGCGAGGATGCTCAGCATACCATACTCTACTGCTTATGTCAGGATACACAAGCTGGAAGAAGCGGGCCTGGTTCAGCTGGAATATCTTTCAGGTAAAAAGACCGTCAAGCTTACGGAAACCGCATTAGAGTTAATCGATGCCATGAAAACTCTGGAGTCAGAAGAATAGATATAGATAAAATAAATAAAAGGATATTGATAATTGATCAGTCTTCTCTTCTAAGTTCGGCTACTTTCATGGTGTAGCCTCTCGCGCAATTCTCAGGAGCTTCTCCAATAACTCTCTCCACGACTACGGATTCTCCGTTCAACAGCTCTACGGGGTTGCACAGATTGTACATCAAACACTCGAAGTCATTACACTTGTTCTCAATGTGGACCCTGGCCCCCTGAACAGCCATCTTAGAGTCCACTAATGATAGAATAGGCAGCTCAACAACTTCTACGGCGAGCACTCCCTCATCGTGCAGCGGACACTCCTGGGTTGCACCATCTCTAAGACCAACGATCTTGTATTTCGCACCATCCCTTAATCTTAAACAAGTTCTCTTAACTTTACAACCCTCGCATTCCGCAGCTCCCCCCAGATAAGTAAATTCCATTCCTTCTTTGGCCCAGTCTTTTCCACAAAGAGTGACTAACTTATTTACCTCATCCATAATCATCACCTGAAGATTTGATTGTAAACTGTTTGTAAGGAGACTATTTAAGCTTTGGGCATTTTATTCATTCAAATAGGTTATAAAGGTTCTAAGAGTGGAGCTAATGAAAGTTTTAAATACATAACGACTGGGCTTAGTTAAATATGCCAGATAAAGATAATGAAATCCCTCTTCCGGAGATTAATATAGGAATGATCGGGCACGTTGATCACGGTAAAACAACTCTAGTCGCTGCTTTAAGTCGAATATGGACCGATAGACACAGCGAAGAGCTTAAACGCGGGATATCAATAAGACTTGGCTATGCCGACGCAACCTTTAGGTACTGTCCCAAGTGCGAGGCCCCCAAAGCATACACCGTGGAAAAAGTATGTCCCGATCACGAAACCAAAACCGATATCCTGAGAAGTGTTTCTTTTGTTGATAGTCCAGGTCATGAGACCTTGATGGCTACCATGATCTCTGGAGGAGCTCTGATGGATGGAGCTATTCTGATAATCGCTGCAAATGAACACTGTCCTCGCCCTCAAACTAAAGAGCATCTGATGGCTCTGGAGATCATAGGGGTTAAAAATATAGTAATAGCTCAGAACAAGATCGACACCGTCCCCAAAGAGCGCATCATGGAGAATTACAACGAAATAAAAGAGTTTGTAGGGGGTACGGTTGCCGAAGGGGCTCCCATAATACCCATCTCGGCCCAACAGAAGGTCAACATCGATGTTCTCATTGAAGCCATTGAAGAGGTCATTCCTACACCTCATAGGGAGATGGAAGCTCCACCTCTAATGCATGTAGCCCGAAGTTTCGATATAAATAAGCCGGGAACAGGACCCGATGGTCTTTTTGGTGGAGTTATCGGCGGAAGTTTGGCCAGAGGTAAGTTGAAAGTAGGTGACGAGGTCGAAGTTAGGCCAGGCATCAAGAACGAGAAGAAGGGGACCTGGGACCCCGTCTATTCTGAAGTTACGGGAATCATGTCTTCTGGCAAGAGCGTGGAGGAAGCCGGTCCGGGAGGACTGCTGGGTGTGGCAACCAGGCTTGACCCGTACTTCACCAAGAGCGATGCCCTCATAGGAAATGTTATGGGCCATCCAGATGAGCTGCCGGAAGTGTTATCCGAGTTCACTATCGAGCTGGAGCTTCTGGAAAGAGTTGTGGGAACGGAAGAAGAGATGCAGGTAGAGAAGATCAAGATGAACGAGCCATTAATGCTCAACATAGGAACATCCACTACTCTCGGAGTAGTAACTTCTGCAAGGAACAATGATGTTGAGGTAAAGCTCAAACGTCCGGTGTGTGCAGAGAATGACTGGAGAGTGGCCATTAGCAGGAGAGTAGGCTCCAGATGGAGACTGATCGGAGCCGGTAAAATAGTCTGACTTTTTTCGATGAGCTGTGCGGCCATAGACACCAATACCCTGTTGTATATCTACCTCAATAAAGTGGATGTCTTTGGGCTGCTGGAGAAAAACGGTTTCACCCAATTACTTATCCCCAGAATGGTATTGAACGAGCTCAAAAAGCTGCAGAATGAGTTGAGTGGGGAAGAAAAGATCGCTGCCAGCTTTGCATTGAACCTGGTGGAAGATAAATGCGAGGTAGTGGATATACAGGCTGAAAGTGCCGACAGCTCTCTGATCGCTCTGGCGGAGAAGCACAATTGCACCCTTGTCTCATCGGACAAGGAACTCATCACGAAGGCAAAGAAAAGGAGTGTAGAAACAGCCTACTTGAGAGAAATGAAGAAGATCGAGTTCAACTCCGGATACTGATTTGCTGGATTTGTAATTGAATACGATAATTTATCTCCTTTGAATAAGAACTGTTACTACGGACTAAGAACTGCCTACGAACATATCAACCACTTGTGTCCAGCCCTGTGGCCCTATCCCGTTGACCTTCTGTATATTTGCAATATCCAGTTCTGCCCAGGTCCCGTCGCTGTTCTTGACCAGGTTGGGGTGTTGAACGGCCTCCAGCATTGGCTTATCGTTTTCGGCGTTCCCAATACCTATTGTCCTTACCCCACCATACTCCTTTCTGTACATGCTGGTGAGTATCCTTACTGCCTCACCTTTATCAGAACCTTTGCCGAAGACCTGTATAAATCTCCCTCCGGAAACCACTTCAAATTTCTTCTTTAGCTCCTCCAGAGCACCTTTTTCAGCCTCAACTATGGTCTCCCCGAATTCTCTCTTCTTGGCGTTACGGGCAGCCTCTAAAGACAGGCCGGTAACATCTGAAACCTCTTCATCGCTCATGAAATAGTAGCTCTTTACCATGTAACTCTCCCGCAGCTTCTTGATCTCTTCAATTATCTCTTCCGACCTTATGCCCAGAATAACTACCTCATACTGACCTGCATCCTCTCCATGAACTTTCTGGAGATGACCTTTGGGGATATATATGGCAGAACCGTTCTCCACAATGAATGGGTCATTGATGCCCATTTCGCTCCTGATAACTTCTTGCTCGGCCTTTGTTTTGGCAGAACAGAAAACAAGTGGCACTTTTTTCTCATTGAGAAGCTTTAAACCCGGTTTTGCTTCTTCGAAATTGTAGTTATCGTCCAGAAGAGTACCGTCCAGATCCGTAAAGATGACAGTTTTCTCGCTCATACACTCAAACCTAAAAGAGCACTTAAAAATATTTGTGCAGGTATATTATTTTTATCTCTTCGTCAAATAATAAGGAGTTATCCCCCAGAAAAAGGCTTGGAGGTGAACAAAATGCCAGTTTGAAACTAAGTTTGAAACTAACATCTGGGGGACATCCACTATTATAATATGAAATTTGAGTTTATAAATTTTCCCCATTAGTTTATATTCTTGGCTATACTATACTCAACGACAACTTTTATATTATAATAAGATAACGAGACAATATAATTAATATGAGTCCGCCGATTAAAGATCCTTGCATAAAACAAACCTGCCAATGGCAACTTCAGCCGATTGCAGATAATGTGACCATCTTTAGCAAACCATAAATGCTATAAACAAAACCAGGGTTAAATGCATTAATAGAAGATAACCGCGTAACCAGATGACCGATCCAATAAGCAACCAGCGCGAGTGGTCTAGCGGTATGACAACGGCTTTCCAAGCCGTTTGCCCGGGTTCAAATCCCGGCTCGCGCATGTTCTAATCAGTTGTTGGGACGTATTCAGAGTAATTTAACCATTGACTTCACAAAGAACTTTTTGGCTTCATCCCTCCGAAGAACATTAAATCTTTATTTAATAACTCAAGAAGCTATCTGGAAAATATTATCTAAACGTTTAAGTATCTGAATTCTTCACTATTGTCCAGATGAATGTTCGCGCCTTATTGAGCATAACCATCTTGTTCTCCTTAGGAGTTGTCCTTGTGGTCAGTGTTAGCGCAACTTCTACCTCTAATTCTACTTCTCAAGAGGAGTGGAACAGGACTTTTGGTCTTGGGGAGGCTGAGATTTTCACCAGCGTTCAGCAGACCTCTGATGGTGGTTACATTTTGTCGGGGATTACTCAATCCTTTGGTGCTGGCGAAAGCGATGCCTGGCTGGTAAAAACCGATTCTTCAGGGGAAGAGGAGTGGAACAGGACTTTTGGAGGACTTCTTGAAGATGAGGCCATGGCCGTTAGGCAAACAGGAGAAGGTGGTTACATTATTGCGGGCAGGACAGACTCTTATGCCACCCAAAAGGATATATGGCTCATAAAAACCGATTCTTCAGGGGAAGAGGAGTGGAACAAAACTTTTCCAGGATTCCAGTTCGATGTATTGCGTTCCTTAATTCTCACTGAGGATGAAAAGTACATATTTATCGGCGAAATAGGGGACCAGAGATACAGCGACCTACTGCTGGTTAAGACGGACGACTCAGGAAATGAAGTGTGGAACGAGACTCTTGGAGGAACTGTGGGTGATTATTCTCATGCGGTATACCAGTTACAGGATGGCTATATAATAGCAGGGCATAAATGCGAGAGTAAGACCAGATGTGATGGGTGGCTAGCAGAGATGGACTCGGAAGGAAATGAGACGTGGAACCGAACTTTTGGGGGAAAAGATTTTGATGCCGCATCCTCAATTCAGCAGACCAGTGGTGGCGAATTCATAATTGCAGGTTTTACCCGATCTTTTGGTGAAGGCCGGAATGACATGTGGGTAGTAAAGACAAATTCTACTGGTGAAGAGGAGTGGAACCTGACTATAGGCGGTATAATGGATGATGCTGCTACCTCAGTAACCCAATCACCTGATGGAAACTTTATAGTCGCTGGTTTCAAAACATTCCTGGTCAAGGGCAATAAAAATGTGGACGCAGTACTCATCAAGATCTCTCCACCCCCACTCCCACCTTCTCCTCACAACACCAGCAAACCCTCAACCCAAACTTCTGAACCAGAGGAAACTGCTGGTTTTGAGTTATTAGTGGCTGTAACAGGTCTTTTATCTGGAGCGTATCTTCTGAGAAAAATCTCTTGAGTTGTTTACTTCAGACTGTTTTAGTTAACAGCTTTGTATGTCTAAAAAAAATTTTAAATACACGTAAATACACATATAGATTATGGGGCACAAAACTTTAACCGTGTCTGAAGACGCTTATAATGCTTTAAGAAAGCAGAAACGTGAGAACGAATCCTTTAGTGAGGTAATCCTGAGGATAACCAGTAAATCGAGCTTGTTAGAGTATTTAAAATCAACAGGCTTTCCTGAAGATCTTTCTGAGGGGATTGAAGAGGTCTACGAATCCAGAGGATATATCAGAGGAAGAGAAGTCAACATTTAGCTTTTTGATGTGAATCTTGCGAGTACTGGTGATCTTATGGTTTGCCTGGAAACTGATTTTATAATCGCAGTTATGCGAAAGGATAAAAATGCGATGCAGAAATTAGAGGAGATGGTTGAAAGAGGAGAGAGGTTGGCTACCACACCCATTAATGCCTCAGAATTATTTAAAGGAGTCTATAGATCTGAAAACATCAACCAAAACCTCAAGAAAGTAAGAGGCATCCTCAGTAGAATGGATCTCCTCAGCTTTAATCTGGTTGCCTGTGATATCTACGGAAGAACTTATTCGCAACTGGAAATAAAAGGTGATTCAATTGGAGAGTTCGATACCCTAATAGCCAGCATTGCATTAGCCCATACTGAAAGAGTTATTACTAGGAACACTAAACACTTCAACAGGGTTGAAGGACTCGAAGTCGAAGAATGGTAAGTTTGGGCTGAGGTTAAAAAATGGGGGATAAAAGAATTGCAGTGGTAACCGGAGCCAACAAAGGCATTGGTCTGGAGATATTCAAACAGCTGGCTGAAAACGGAATAATAGTGGTGCTAACCTCAAGAGGTGAAACGAGAGGTAGAAGTGTTCAGAAAGAGTTAAGAAAGCAAGGATTGGATGTGCTTTACCACCAACTGGATGTCACAGACGACTCGAGCATCAAGAGGCTGGCTGATTATGTAGAACATGAGGTGGGCAGGCTCGATATTGTGGTCAATAATGTGGGAATAAATATTGACGGTAACAAGAACACCCTCAATGTGGGCATGGAGACCGTTAGAAAGACCATGGAGACCAACTCTATGGTCCCTTCAGACTCTCTCAGGCACTTCTCCCTTTACTGCTGAAGAGTGATGATGGGAGGATAATAAACATCTCCTCCGGTCTGGGGGCTCTCTTTTCACCCCTTGGGGAGCATCACCTCTTCCCTGCATACAGCATCTCCAAACCGCCCTTAATGCATTAACGGTGAATATGTCGGCCGATTTGAAGAACACCAGCGTAAAGGTCAATTCGGCATGTCCTGGCGGTCAGAACGGATATGGGAGGTCCGTATGCTCATAAATCGGCTTCAGAAGGGGCAGATACTGCGGTGTGGCTGGCTACCACACCTGATATACCATCCGGCAAGTTCTTCAGGGAGAGACGAGAAGTGGAGTGGTATGTTGAGTTATACGAAGATGCAACTTTAGTCCTTGTACCTCAGCAGGGCGGCAATGTGCCCCAGATCCCTTATTTCTTGGTTCTCTACAAAATCTACTCTGGCCCCTGTCCGTTCAGCGAATTCGATCAGTTCTTCAGCTATATCGACTTCAGAGGTCCTGTTCCCGCAGTAGGGACATTTTGTTGAGTTCCCTTTCTCCACAACCTGGCAGTGCTCGCAGATCCATCCTTTAGCCCTGAAATTCGTGTCCACCACAAGTACTTCTACCTGCCCTTTCTTCACAGCTTCAAGAGTGTCTTTAACTCCATATACTGCTAGACCCTCTTTCAAGATCTCTTTTTTGATCTGCTCCATCAGTGCGGTAAGCTGTTCTTCGTTCCTCTCGGTCATTATCTCCTGTGACTCCTTGATCAGCTCGTGCTGGTCATCGAAGTCAACATCGACCACAGCAACCACTTTGTCCCTCAATTTTTGGGGTAGCATGTCCTGGAACTCTTTTTTTGCCTCTCCTGGCCCGGCGAGTATGGTGGGGTTGTCTGTCTCATTCAGTTCGTCTATGACCTCTGTAAAGAAGGACTGAATGCTCTCCTTTCTCAATCTCTGGAATCTGGCTTGGGACCAACCACCTTTCTTGTGTTTGCTCATTATGTCGGCGGTGATATCATCTTGCTGGGACACTTCTCCGCAGGAAATGGAGAATATTTTGGTGTGATTGGTGGAGAGCAAAATCAGGTTATAATCGGTCCATTCATCATAGAGCTCAGCTAAGGGTCGGATATATGGCGAAGAGTCGACTATCAACGCGTTATGGGGTTTTACGGGTAGATCGATGATCTTGAAATAGTTGTTTTTATGGGAAGCGAATACTGCCACATCAGAGCGGTTTTCTATCCTCTTTTCTATATTTTCCATGGTCTTATCAAAGTTCTTCAGCTCCTCCCCTTTCAGGATGGAGCGGATCTTTCTTTCTCTGTGGGATATAAAGTTTGAGTCCTCTCCACCAAAATAGAGAGTAACAAACGTGTCCATGCTTTCTTCGTCATAAATAGAGGATAGTTCCCGGATATCTTCGCTGCAAGCATCCATATATTTCAGGAGTAGCTCTCCATTATTTAACCTTAATCTACTATAATAATTAAACATTAACAATCGAAAGCTATTTAAATGATTAAACATTAACAATTAAGAAGAATAGTTGTATATTGAATCTCAAAATCGAAAGATTGGGGGTTAGATGGAATGGTTAACTGCGAGGAGTGTATATATTGCAGGATCCTGGCAACATGCTGGGTATGTAAGAAGGACAGTAATGGAATGATCAGAAAACTAATTGAGCTGCAATCAGAAGAAGGCTGCAGTTTCTTCACCAATGACAAATTGATAAACATTTTAGGATAAATCAGGACATTCTTACATTCTCTATTTTAATATAGCTGAATAAAAAAAAGCAGCTGAAAGCTGCTCTCAGAGAAGCTTGGGGAGTGGGGCCGCCGAGATTCGAACTCGGGTCTCCAGCAATTTGGACCAGCCGTCTGTGGCTCCGGTTCCCCAAGCTGAGAGGATATCCAGGCTACCCTACGGCCCCTTCGAGATGACTATTTGTCTTAGATTTATGAACATTTTGGTCACTCACAAATCAACCCAAATTTATGCGCTCGAACATTATGATCCATTCTTCCTTGCTCAGCTTAATTTTTGAAGGTAATTAAAATTTAGCCTGATGACCCTGACAATATTAAACTTATTCACCCTAGAAAATAGACGGCAAATTTTTAGAAAATGATATATTCATACCATGGCAAAGGCCCATGATGTCAAGATTTGGACATTTGATCTCGATAGAAGAGCTCAGTAAGGAGGATATTCTTTATATTTTGGATAGAGCGGAAGAGCTTGAGCCTTATGCCAGAAGCAAGAAGAAAAGTCGCACTCTGGAGAACAAATTGCTGGCTAACCTCTTCTTTGAGCCCTCTACCCGGACGAGGATGAGTTTTGAAGCTGCCATGAAGATCTTGGGAGGGGAGGTCATAAATATGACCGCCCACGAGGCAAGTAGTGTGGCCAAGGGTGAGTCCCTGGCAGACACGCTCAAAACTGTGAGCAAATATGCTAGCGTCATCGTTTTGAGGCATCCCCTGGAAGGAACGGCACGTTTTGCCATAGAGAACTCGGAAGTCCCTGTAATAAATGCGGGAGATGGAGCTGGCCAGCACCCCACTCAAACACTACTGGATTTGTACACCTTGAAGAAAGAGGCATCTCTGGATGGGCTTAAAGTCGCTCTCATGGGAGACCTCAAGTACTCCAGAACGGTCCATTCCTTGATCAAAGCCCTCACTCATTTCGACACCGATATTTATCTTATCAGTCCGGAAAGTTTGAAATTACCTGACGAGCTTCTGGAGGGGTTAAAGGGCAATATCAACTTCTCGACTTACGATGAAGTAATAGAAGAGATAGATGTGCTTTATATGACCAGGATCCAGAAAGAGAGATTTCCTGATGAAGAGGAGTATAGGAGAGTCGCCGGTAGCTATAAAATAGACGTTAATTCGCTGAAAAAGGCCAAAGAAGATATGATGGTCATGCATCCCCTACCCAGGATCGACGAGATCCACTCTTCAATCGACAACACCCCACATGCTAGGTATTTCCAGCAGGCGTTTTACGGAGTTCCGGTCAGGATGGCTATCCTTACAGAGATGGTGAAATGAGGTGATATGATGGTTGAGCAGCTCACTATATCAAAGATCAAAGAGGGAACGGTTATTGACCACATAAGTTCCGGCAAATCAGTGCTGGTTCTAAGGGTTATTGGCATTGGGACCCATACCACAGAGCCGGTATCTATAGCTATGAACGTGCCCAGTGAGGAAATGGGGAAGAAGGATATCGTAAAGGTCGAAGGCAAGTTCATTGGTGAAGAAGAGCTCAACAGGATAGCTCTAATAGCTCCCAGAGCCACAATAAACCTGGTGAGGGATTTTGAGATCGAGAAGAAGTTCAGGGTCAATTTACCTGAAACAGTTGAGGGGATACTCACCTGTCCTAATAAAAACTGCATAAGCAACAGCAATGAACCGATTATACGCCGGTTCCACGTTTTTCTAGAGGGTGATCACGTAGCTGCTAGATGTCATTACTGCAACAGGAAGATAGTGGACATGGACAAGTACATTGTCTAACCCCCATTTTTCAAACTGACATTATTATACAATAATTTGATTATGATGATGCCAATTGTGGACCGGAAACGAAGGGGTATGAAACACACTCAAATAAAATTCATACCTGTGAGGTGCAGAAATTAGAGCTAAAAAACCGGGAATAAAAATTGATAAATATAGATATTATTTAAGAAAAAATAAAGTCTCTTTTGCCAAGGAATTACTTTTTCCTTTTGCGGAGAACTTCTTCAAGTCTTTTCTCCATTGACTCCTCGTCAGTGTACTGGCATCTCAAGTAGTGGTCTACGGCCTTGGCAATTGCATCCTTTGTGGCATTTTCTCCCGTCTTCTTTTTCAGCTCGCTGAGCACCGCCTCATCCAGCACGGTTTGAGCATGAACGACCTTCACGTTTTAAACACCTCATTATGAGGTGATAACTCAAGCTACTTAAGTTTTACCATAATTTTGTAACATTGATAATAAACGGTAATCGGTCATAAGGGGATAAAAAGGTATTAAAAAGAGTAATAAGATAAAATGGTGAGCTTTAGGAGCTCTTCTTTTTGGGCATTACCTTATTTATTTCTTCCAATAGCTCTTCTTCTGATTTGTCTTCGGTATCGATTCCCAGATCACTTGCCATTTTTTCAATGCTTTCTGCCCTGCTTCCCTTGTACTTTCCTTCCTTTATCTCTTCTTCGAACTCTTTTAGCTCCATCTCAGATTGTCTCTGGGCCTTCTTGAATTCACCCATACCTTTACCCACACTTCTGGCAAGCTGGGGAATCTTGGTAGCTCCAAATAATAGAAAAACTACGATCAGAATCATTATTAGCTCGTTTGGACCAAAACCACCGGGTATCATTTACACCTCTCCTTATCTCTCTTTATTGGCATGTATTGGTTTTCATTATGTTTTGTACCTTTTTAAAGTTTTGGGTGCAAAATCTCATCCTAATTGTCAGAATGCTCAATTGAAGTCGAATCTCAGCAAAGCCGCTATTCCCCCCAGGGCATCGAGTCTATTGCCCGGCTCGAATTCCGTACTCATGATTATCACTTTCCCGTTCATGTTTTCTACATTCTGGATGAAGGAATCTATGTCCCATTTCTCTCTTTGCTCCCTCAAGAACTCGTCAGAGATGAGCAGGGTCTCTATAGCTCCATAATCGAAGGCCTTAGTCACCTCCGCTATACCATAAGCTGCTTTTTCGTCTTTAGAGATGTTCTCCAGCAATTTATCCATGTATTCTGCTTCTTTGGCAACCCTGACCTCACCCATGATCTTGTCAAGGGTCCCCCTCTTCAACACTTCAATGAACCCTCTGGTACCTATGGTGGAAGCATCCACCACCAGAGCATTCTCCGCAAGTTCAGGAGATTCTTTCTTGAGCATATCCATGAAATCCTCTTTGGTGAAGCCCGGCCCTGCCACCACCAGATAATTGAACTCCATCTTCTCTATGGACGAAAGCACTTCGGAGAAAAAAAGCTCTCTACCCGAACTTTCCTTTCCATAACTGCGGCTAATGCTGAGGACTTCCTCCACACCCCACTGACGTAGAGCCCCAATGATAGCATCCCCCTCCTCGATGGTGATTATAACTACTTCAGGTCTCTTGGAGACCTCTTCAGCATATCTGAGCCTCTCCAGCTGCTCTTCTCTCCACGTCTTTAAGATGCTCAATTCCTTTCCCTGAGAGATGTTGAGGGTGTGATGGCCCGACTCATCAATACCTCCCACAATAGTCCCCGCTATCCTCAGTCTGTTGGCGAACCTGTGGAACTCCACTTTCTCTACCCGAATACCTATCCTCACAGTTATTTTCTCTTTATCGCTCCGCAGCTTGTCATCACTCTCACTCGTCCTTTTGGTGAGAGAAAAAACGGTGTCACCGGCCTCAATTATGTATTTCAAGTGCCACAGATCATCTAAACTCTCCGGGGCGAGCTTGATCTCCCCCTCATGTCCTTTGAGCCTCTTATCGATTATCCTCATGGATCTAACCTGTTGATTTGGCTGACTGTTTCTCCTGTTTTGATTTCTCTTTTCTTCTCATACAGTATTCGTAATAGGATAGGGGGTGGTAGGTGTTGCAGTGGGCGTAGCAGTTGTGATAGGTCTTCATGGTATCACATGCGGGACAGGCGTATTCTGTTCCCTTGGCGCCGGCGATGTGCTCCACCTGATATCTGGTCATCTCTTCATTGAAGTCAGGGGCACGGCTGAACAAGGAAATTATCTGCTCTACATCCAGGTTGATGTTCAAAAGGAAGGACGTGATGGCGAACCTGGCAGTATGAGAAATGTTCACCCCGCTCTGAAGGTCTTGGAGTATCTGGCTCATGCAGGGAGGGAAACACTCCCAATCAGTCTTCTTGAACTTAACTTTCCCCGCTCTCTTCTTCTCTTCCTCCACTACCGGTATAATATCCTTTAGATAGGGTTCGAGGAGCTCCTTTATCTCGTCGGTCACGTTGAGCTTCTGCTCCAGCCTCTCCTTCAGGTATTCTTCCACCAGCCTGATAAAGCTGTTGGTGGAGATCTCTACGTAGCCGTTGTACAGCTTCCGGTTCACCAGTCTCCAGTTCTCATCCTTCAGTTTGGAGGGTGCTTTGAGGTATGAGCTGACATGAACTCTTACATCGTGCTCATCTCTGTTATAATATGCTTCTATACCGAAATCGGCCGAAAATAATCCCACCACATGCTCAATACGCGAGGGATCCTCGTCATTCATCAGTTTCCGGTACCTTCTGGCTTCATTAACTGCATATTTTCTTCTCACCCAGTCATCCAGACAGGAGACCAGCAGCCGGGAGAACAGATAGGATAAAACGGATTTTTTGGCCATATATCTGGAGCTACGGTCTTCTTCACGGGTGCAGTGCTTGAAACACTCTCCACACAGGTTACAGGAATTCCAGTCTATCCCGGTACCAAAAGCCTCGCACTCAAAAAAATCTTGACACTCCTTTCTATCGCAAACAGAGCACAAAAAACCCGTTTGGGGATAACCGATCTCCACTGTTCCCTTATTGAAAACTGCTTGAACAATATTCTTCCCCGTATTCTTTGCTTCCAGCTCTAAATCGCCTTCAGACTCCAGAAACCCGATTATATCCGGGTATTCTTCGTCCAGGAAGAGGCTTGCGGCTCTGATGAAGGGATATTTGGCAAAAAAAGGTAGTAAGGGTAGGAATGAAGCCATAAGAGCTATTCTGCTTCTTCTATCCTGGGAGCAAGAATATACTCTACTTCTACTTTACCTCCGGCGAGCCCGAACACCAGCCTTACGGGGTAGTTGTTACCCAGATGGAGTGTAAGAGTATCTCCTGAGGATACGGCCTTAATGAACTCTTTGAGGTACTCAATAGAGTACATGCTCTTTGCTCCAGCTTTATTGAATTCGATTAACTCTGCTTCGCTGTAAGTAGAGGTTATTCTGTCCACATCTCCTTCAGCTTCAATGTAGAAGCCGTTCTCGTCGCTCCTGAAGATGACCCTGTCGCTGATCTTGTCCGAGGTGTTAATTGATTTCTTGAAGTCTCCCGCATCCATAACTATCTTGGAGGGAAGGTCAAGATTGGGGACCTTGGGCTCCTTTCTTATGGCTGAAGGATCTATTAGAGCAACAGAGTATTCCACGCTCCCGAACTTCACGTTAAGTGATGAATCGTCGGCAAGCTTCATCTCGACAAGCTCATCACTTTTAATGGATTTCAGTATATCGTAGAGCCGGTTGATATCTACACCTATAGTTTTCTCCTCTTCTATATTGTAACCCTCGAATGACTCCTGGGGGACGTTCAAAATAACCATAGCTACGTTTGCGGGGTCTACAGCCCTGGCATGAAGTTTTTCGGGTGTAAAGTGAAATCTGGCTTCACTCACCAGGGCAACCATTGAACGAGTTATAGACCTGAGAACTTCACCTGACAGTATTGTGCTTATCATGGCAACCACTGGAAAAACATACAGAGAATTATATTTAAAATTTTTCCGTTTTTCCGTTTTTTCAACAGTATTATTTACTTCAGGTAGGGAGTTCTGGTTCTAACTCTGGTCACAACTAACACTGGCCTCCTCAATCTCACCATTGGGCTCTTTTTCCTCAAAGATTTGACCTTCAAATGTAAAAATTTCTACATCATCTCTTGCCCAGCTATCCGGACTCATGTTGGCCTTTATACAGGTCTGAGATAAAAATTCTTCAGGACCAAAATTATACTCTACGGCGACTTGAGGCAGGAGAAGCCCGGAATAATATCCTGCTTTAACAATAAGCCCGTGTCTCCCTATTTCAATATATTTAGGAAGCTCTTTTTTATCTACACTCACTTCCTGGGGAGGTGAAAGCACTGTGACTTCCACCGTGATCTGAGGAAGCTCTTCAGAGGAAACAGGAGGAAAACGGGGGTCCCCGGTGGCGGCAGTTATTGCGGACTCGATAATGGCATCGTCGAGCCTCTTTATGGGATAGGGATAACCGATGCATCCTCTAAGAACATGATCCTTGTTCAAAGTAACGAAAACCCCCCTCTCTTCCTCAAAAACACCATCAAACTTATCCTGTATCCTTTCTTTTCGGGAGACGTATCTCTCAATCGCCCTTCTGGCAAGCTTGACTGCCTTCTCTCCTTCCGAGTGAGATAACATAATCAAGATTAATGCTTTATTTTCTTATATCTTTTCATCACTGGACACAGTATAAGCGAATAATTCTGTTACCTGATTGTCTTGAGGGCGGGGCTAAATTATTTAAATTGTTTTGCTTATGTTGCTACATGAAGATTCTGGGAGTGGATATAGGGGGTACCAAGATTGACCTCGTTCTCTACGACGACGGCAGCAATGGCAGTGAGGAATACGAGTACCTGGGAAAGTACTCTACTTCCCAAAGACTTAAGGATTTGGGCGAATATGTTGACAAAGTCGCAATGGAGAATGAGGTCGATGCCATTGGTGTCAGCATAGCGGCGTGGATAAAGGACGGTAAGCCGTTCTTTTCTCCCAATTTGCCTGAAACCCCTCAATTCTCCTCTTCTCTACCCGTATATTTTGAGAACGATGCCAACTGTTTTGGCTTGTTCGCTCATGACCACCTAAAGCTCCCCCATATATTTGCGGTCACTCTGGGGACCGGAATAGGCAGCGGAATAATAACCGACGGAAGACTATATACCGGTAATGGCAAGGCAGGAGAAGTAGGCCACACGATCATTGATCGGGAACGACAGTGCACCTGTGGCGGTATGGGGCATCTGGAGGCATATTTTAGTGGGTGGGCCCTGAAGAAGAAATACGGTAAAGAGGTCAAGGAATTAAAACAGGATGAAGACCACTTCTATTCCCTGCCGGAGTTCAAGGTCTTTTGCAGACAAATGGCCAACGTGGTCACTGTTCTGGACCCCAGTGCAGTAGTCTTTGGTGGGGGTATTGGTGTTCACCTCAGCAGGGACAAGCTGGAAGAAGGCATTTACTCCTTTCTAATGGGACCTTTCACTCCCCAAATAGAGATCCTCCAAGACCCTATGGCCGTCGCCAAAGGAGCCTGCATAATGGGTTGGAGGAGATTGAAGGAACAGAAATAGAGCGAGCAGTTTGATATGTTCTTTGGATTCGAATAAAGTCCGAAGTTTGGAACCGATCGACTTACCATAAGACATATTAAAGGAAAGGTAACTAAAATAAATCAGAAACTGTGAACAACATGTGAAAGTCTCTGGGCTCGTGGTCTAGCTGGTCATGACGTTGCCCTTACACGGCAAAGGTCCCCGGTTCAAATCCGGGCGAGCCCACTATTATAGGCCCGTTTTGGTATTGGGAAGCTCTTTAGTAATGATCATTCCTGCAGTTTTCTGTAAACGAAGTTCCTCAGGGGGCATGAGCACAGGCTGGAGTGGCCGAAGAGTATTCTGAATTTGCATAGATATGGTTCAGAAGGACATCCGTCCCCGCATTCGATGTATGAATCGGTGACAGTTCCTTTTGGGTGGCACATGTTCTCAAAGTTCGTTTGGTAGCAGTGAAATTCGTTGGAGCATTCCATGTTTTCCATTATCTTTTCTATCTCTTTTTGGTACTCCATTGTTCCGACCCCATTTAGGGGTTTGAAAAAGTCCGATAAAAATTTTACTTTTTTGAGTTTATACGATCATAGAAGGCTATTACTGAAAATCATTCACTATTATATCTATAATCAATAATCTATTCGAAAGAAAAAGGGTTAGAATAATTATTCTCCAAATACGATTATTTATTGTGTTTGGGCTTTTTTGATCTTCTTTATGGTTTTTTTACCTACTTTTTGAGCATCAACATCTTCATCATCCAGCAGTTGTGGAAGGACATCGAGCGCTCTGTCGTCCCCGATTTCTCCCAGAGCGATGGCGACCATTTTCTTCATATTGGTGTTCTCTTTCTCAAAAAGCTGTATTAAGGGCTCAACAGCGGGTTCGCCGATCTTTCCCAGTGCAATGGCAGCCCCCTTACCTACGAAACCCACCTTATCTCTTAAAGTCTCTATCAGGGGTTCTACTGCTCTCTCATCCCCGATCTTTCCCAGTGCAATGGCAGCCCCTTTTCTTACGCTGATGTTCCTGTCCTTAAGGGCCTCTATCAGGGGTTCTACTGCTCTCTCATCTCCTATACTACCCAATGCGAAGGCAGCCTCGTATCTCACATCTTTATCTTCATCCTTAAGGGCCTCTATCAGGGGTTCTACTGCTCTCGTGTCGCCATATTCTCCCAGAGAAGTTGCAGAGTTCTTCCTGATCCAGTTATCCTCATCACTCAGGCCATTTATCAATTCCTCGATCTCCGAATCTCCAGTCATTTAGCTCAATCTCCTTTATCTCGATTTAAGTCCAACCGGTCCGAAATTGGTCTCATTGGGATGTAGAGCGATTTGTAATCCCTCTATTTAAATGATTTGAGGTATGGGTTAGAGAAATTATGGAAGTTCATCTTCAACCCACCAAATAGGTGGCAAATTGAAGTGGATGAGTTCTAACGAAAGAAGAATACTTATCGCTGACTTCTTCACGCCATAAAGACCTCACCGCAAGCTTTGCAGTAGTAGTCGATCTTTATGGTCTCTGTCTCTCCTTCCCTCCCGGTTACGACATCACGTGTCTCCAAATTATCCGAACCGCACTGAGGGCATTTAACTTCTTCTGGCATGTAATAGACTATAACGGAAGTAAAATTTAGACTTTTCTTTTTCTTTTTTTATTTTCCACTTTAAGGCTCGAAATTTTTGCCTTAGTCATCTTCAGGCTCTGTTTCCGTGTTGGCTCTGACCCGGTAGCTATCCAAGAGGAATATTGCTGAGCTGATGAAGAAGATAAAAGGTGAGTAGCTCAAGAAAACCTCGGTTTGGTCTCCTTGTCCGATCATCTGGGTGAAAACCACGAACGATACTAATTCAAACATCCCTGCCATAAAAACCATTATAGAAGCGATAAGATTAGTTCTACGGAATTTCAAGCTGAGCAGGGCGAATGGTACGGAAAGCAGTATGGAAACGGTTATGAGGGATATAATACTGTTCAACAGGTTTGCCATATTGCTCTTTTCTGAGTCCGGAGGTATGTCCTCTACGTATGAGTTCAGGTCGTAGAGGGAGTATGCCTCATTTTTTATGATTGTGGTAGGTGAAAAAACTCCCAGAATGAGCAGTAAAAGACCCAATACCGGCAACAACCTTTTTCTGTTCACGTTGTCATCCTGCTTGCCGAAGACCATGTTATCACAATTATTTCACATTGCTATTTATATAGTTGTGGATTGATGGGGTTGGAGAACTATTATTGATGGGTTGGGGAACGATTATCGGGTAATTCGTTAAATTGCTTTTTTATCAACCTCTTTTGGGTTCTCCTTTGAGCAAGTTGTTCCAGATTCTGTGTGTGTTACAGATACATCTTGCAATGTTCTCTTATAGCTTTGCTCTCTGGTTTTAATCATTTCTCCTCTGCTTTTTTATCATGTCTGTGGTAATGGCTGTCAATGGAAAGTAAATTGAGTAAATTTAATAATAGTAGACGTAACTCAAGCATAGAAATTTACAATGGGGTTTTAGCATTCAGGACATTGGATATATATTACTGAGCATATTCTTTACCGTCGTGACGCTGGGCGTGATAGTGTCACTCCTCGTGCTGGGAGCAATCCACTGATTATTTTGTTTAAATAGCTCCTTATGGAGTAGAAAATATTGTGCCTATTTTGTAATAGATTCCCAAATTGGCTCAAGTTTTGGGATAACCTGATTGTAGGGGTGGTTGGGGTTTAGGGAGGCTTGTGGAGGGGGAACCGGAGGGAGAAAATGCCTAATAATTCCAATTCCCTGGGGCATAGAGGAGACTCTATTTCGGGGGCTAATCAACTTGACAGGTGATTTACCTCCCTAAACCCATTTGTTATAATGATAATCATCATACTTAAACCTTTTCCTTGGGGAGACAAAAATTTTTTAAGCTTTTAGATAACCAGTAGCAAGCGGGTGGTAGGTGATATATACATGCATAAAGAAGAACTTGTGCTTTTGCACCTGACGCTGTTTCATGTGAAGAGGGTTTTTGAGGAGGCAGGTTTCGGCAACGGGCACTTCAGCTCCTACGAGGATATGGGTGTTCAACCGGTACACATCCATAGGAGCAAAGCAGACCACAGAAAAGCTATATTGACTCTTTGCAAGGGGATTTCTGACATTTTTAAGGAGACGTCGTCTGAGAATATTCTGGAAAACCCGAAGATCCAGGAGCTTCTGGAGGTCTTTGAGCACCAGCACCAGCAAACTACTTAATACTTATTCTATTTTTTCTTGCAGAACGCGGAAGTCCAATGTCTTGAGAGTAGAATTAATTCTGGCTTAGTGACTAAGATATCTGTTCCGTATTGAGGCTGTCTGGTTGATTGGTTATAGTTTAATGATTATTATTAGATAACAAAATTTATAAGGACTGATTTAATAACATTCATTGCTAGGGTGGTGATGGGTAGTAGATAGTTGAACATCCTCCAACACCATCTGTCTTATCAATTTTCCACCCTAGCACTTCAAATTATTTTTACGGTCCACTATTGGGTGATTGATTTTAGAGGGTAAATAGTTTATATCCTCTGGGCTACCATCTGATTCTGCATGGATACAGGGACCGGAAACAGGGACAAACCCTTATATATGGATAAAAATCTCCACATCATCTTTGGTATTGCTTTAATGGTGGTTTTGGGGGTCTCCAGCATATCTCCTGCGTTACCTGATGTAGCCAGAGGTTTGAACATTACGGAACAGGAGACCGCATTGCTTATCACTGTATTTACGTTGCCAGGAATCTTTTTAATTCCTGTACTCGGCTTTCTTGCCGACAGGCTGGGGAGGAAACAGGTCTTGGTTCCTTCGCTGTTTCTTTTTGCTCTTGCAGGAACTGCATGCGGTTTTGTTCGGGACTTCAATCTTATGCTGGTCCTGAGGTTCCTTCAGGGGTCGGGTGCTGCTTCACTGGGTACATTGATAGTCACCATTATCGGGGACATTTACTCTGGGAGGGATAGGGCTGCAGCAATTGGCTTGAACGAAAGTGCTCTCAGTCTGGGAGAGGCCATATTCCCTTTTATAGGAGGTTCATTGGCTTTGCTGGGCTGGTATTACCCCTTCTTTCTGCCTATTATTGCTCTCCCGCTGGCTATCCTGTCGCTGTATTTTTTGGATTCTCCTGACATCAAGCAGGACCGTCTATTCAGGGATTACGTAAAGAATGCTTTGATGATCGTAAGGAATCGGAGAGTAGCAGGACTGTTCATGGCCGGTATCATCACGTTCATCATTCACTTTGGAGTGGCTCAAACATACTTTCCCTTCCTCATGAAAGCATATTTTCAAGCATCCTCCTTCGTCATTGGACTGGTCATGACCGTCATGTTCCTCACAGCAGCACTCACAGCCTCTCAGGCAGGAAATCTGGTAGCAAGATTCACAGAAAGAACTCTCCTAAAAGCAGCATACATAATTTATGCTGTTGCTCTCATAACCATACCTATTTCCCCTAGCGTCTGGATACTTCTTCTGCCCGCTGTGATGTACGGAATTGCTCAGGGAATCAATATTCCCAGTTTTATAACGATCCTGGCGAATCTGGCTCCCACCGAATACCGTGCAGGATTCCTATCGATCAACTGGACGGTACTGAAATTTGGTCAGACTATCGGTCCGGTGTTAATGGGTCTTATACTTGGCTTTGGGGGCATCGGAAGCGTTTTCTTCGCTGGTGCCCTGTTTGCTATATTAATGTTCTTTGTGGTCACCCTTTTGATATAGCAGGCCAATAATTCATTGTTGATTAAAAAATAAAAAATTGTGGTGAGTGGATATCAGTTTCCTCTTAGCTATGTTGTTTTTTCTAATTTATAAATCCGATTGAAAAGTCACAATTATTATAGAAGCTCTATGATTATGATTTATCCTTGATGCTTAAGGGTTTACAGCTATGAAGGGTCTCAGGAAGAAAAGTATATAGTTTTTTGAGGTACAGGTTGAAGTATGGCTGTAGTGGAGTTGAGTATAGTTCCCGTGGGAACGGGAAGCACCAGTATAAGCAACTACGTTAAACAGGCTGTAAACATAGTGAAAGAGAAGGGCTTGAATTACAAGGTAACCCCTATGGGGACGGTTATCGAAGGGGATCTGGAAGAGGTTCTGGATGTGTGCAGACAAATTCATCAATCAGTTCTTTCTTCTGACGTAAAGAGGCTCGTTACTACTATCAGGATTGATGACAGAAAGGATAAGGAGCTGACCATGGATTCAAAGGTAAGTGCGGTAGAAGGGGATTAACCAGTTCGGGATCCGCTCTCCAACCGGGAGACCAGCATATACACTGTAAGGGAGATTATGAAGACCCATATGGATACTGGAAGGTAGGGCAGGGTCAGGTCGAATATGGATGCCACTGCAACAGTAAATCCGGTCAAAAGGGTGGCCATACCAGTAACTCTTTTTCTTGTTCTATCCCTGCTGTGGAAAACCCCCAGAATGAGGGGGAGCTGGCACAGGAGTATGGTCGAGGAGAGGACGGAGAGCTCGACAATGTAATCAGGTCTTTGAAGTGCGAATAGGGCGGTCATGACGGCCATTACGACGATAACGACCTCTCCAGCGAGAACGGATCTTTTGCGGGCGATATCTCTGGATGCCATAGATGAGAGAGTAAGTATAATGGAGTTGGATGTGGTGACCGCTGCCCCAATGATGCTCAAAGATATCATGAGAGAGAGCCACTGGGGCATGAACTGGATGGCAGTGGGGGTAACATCATCTCTGTAGTCTATGGCGGGGAAAACTCCGTTCTCTGTTAAAGCTCTTAGCTCCAGACCCATGAATGTTGTAAGGACAGTATAGAACAACCCGAATATGGCGAACAACAGGATCATCTTCCTGATTGAGGAGATTTCCCGGGGTATGAACATCCGCTGAAAAACCTGGGGGTTGGTGAGAGAGAAAAAGGACCATGGTAAGGCAAGTGCGAAGAACTGCAGAGGTGTCCAGAAGCTGTTGGGGAACTTAAGGGTTTCCGTGCCCTGAAGGCTCTGTACTATCGAGCTGTCAGAACCAAATCCCCACATGTATATCCAGATCACTGCCAGAACGGCGGACACCAGCATTACGAGTCCCTGGATGGCATCGGTCCACGCTACACCCCTCAACCCTCCCAGAACTGCCCAGATGGCTATCAGTAGTGTTATGAAAATGACCCCCATCTCAAAGCTTATGTCAACCTTTTTCTCCAGAATGAGGGATATGCCTGTCACTTGAGCTGAAATGTAGGGGACCAAAGCCACGAGAGCCACCAGAACACTGGTTCTGGTGACCAAAGGACCATATTTCTCCATATATATTTCGGAAGGAGTGATAAAACCCCTCTCTTTACCCATTTTCCATATCCTGGGACCGTAATATGAGAGGAGGAATAAAGTAGCCACCAGATAAAGCAGCTCGAAACCCGCGGAACCGACTCCTGTAGAGTAAGCAAACCCCACCAGCCCCACGATCATGAAGGCAGAATAAGTGGTCGCGGCGTAGGTCAGAGCGGAGACGATGCCACCAATCCTGCGCCCACCGATGAAGTAATCCTCCTGGTCCACTGCCCCTTTTCTGGCGTAGAGAGCAATAAGGGTCGCAGCTATAATGTAAAGGGCAAGCAACAGGAGGAAGGGTGTGCTAAGTTCCGCAGTGCTCATTTTGAGTCCACCCACCCTCTGGTTTTGCGGGCTATATACGCAATATAAGCACCGGTGACCACTATCCAGAAGATATAAGCTACAGCCCCATCCATTACAACCAGGGGGAGCAACATCAGGGTTACCGCTACAAGACCATCCAACCTCACGTGGAAATGAAAGTGAAAACAATACTTAAGTTCTACCCCGATCAGAATTGGTTGTAGGTATCTCCTTATCTCCTCCAAAGTACCAAAGTATTTTATAATCCTTCAGGGTGGGTAAAGTTATGGATGTAGTCATATTGATGGGTTCAAAGTCCGATCTTGATTTTGCAGAGAAGATAGGCGAAACTCTGGAGGACTATGGGGTGGAATACACTTATAGAGTCGCTTCGGCCCATAAGACTCCTCGAAAAGTTCTTAAGATCCTGGAAGAGTATGATAACGTGGTCTATATCACTGTGGCGGGAAGGAGCAATGCCTTAAGCGGTTTTGTGGACGCGAATACTACTTCACCCGTTATTGCCTGCCCGCCATACAGCAGTAAATTCGGGGGGATGGATGTATTATCAAGCTTGAGGATGCCGTCAGGAGTTGCTCCTGCAGTTGTCCTGGAACCCGTGAACGCCGCTTTTCTGGCTTTAAAAATACTTTCAGTAGGCAGCCCTGACCTCAGGGAGAAAATAGAATCCTCTCAAAAGAAGGCGAGGGATAAGCTTGAGGATGCGGACTCCGAGGTCACTTGAACCTGCTGAGTTATGGTTAAATTATATGAGGTAATATACAAAATCTCCACAGATCTGGCACTTTAATCTGCCGGAGTCCCTCCAGAAATAAGCATCATTCCCACATGTATTGCATTTGTAATTCGATCTTTTTTTGGTATTGGGTTCTGACTGTTCAACTTCCTGCATGGTTATAGTTATAATGGAATGTTTTATACTATTTACCTTTTTCTCATGATGAGGGAGGGGGTTAGTCAAAAAAGAGTGTTAGGATTAAACGGTTATGTCTCCTTCCTTCTTTATGAGGTTAACGATGCCTCCTTCCTCTAAAACCCTTATCATTGCATTGGGCATGGGTTGGGCTTTGAGGGTGGAGACTTTAGTGTGATTCTTTATTTTTCCGGAAGTGAGGTCCACTTCCAGCTCATCGCCCTCTTCTATTTTGTCCGTGTCTACCGTGAGCAGTGGGAGCCCCACATTGATGGCGTTCCTGTAAAATATCCGGGCAAAAGATTTGGCAAGCACGGCCGAGACGCCGGCTATCTTGAGTGATAGGGGAGCGTGCTCTCTGCTGCTTCCCATCCCGAAGTTCTCTCCACCCACTACAAAATCACCCTCTTTCATTTTCTGGGGGAATTCGGGGTTAGCGTCTTCCATTACGTGCTTGGCAAGCTCTGGCATGTTGCTCCGGAGATGATAGTATCTTCCCGGAGTTATGTGGTCGGTGGAGATATTGTCACCGAATTTCCATGCTCTACCTTTAAGGATCATGAATGGAAATTCTAAGGCAGGTATTAAAATTCTTGTGTTAGCTATCCGGTAGCTAAAACATATTGACCATCTTGATGTAAGGAGAAGAGTTTAATGAAGGCAATCAGAATCATCTTTTATGGGTGCGGATTTATACCTGGACAGAGTTGACACCCAAAAATACCAGGGCCTTATGGATAATAGCCAGTATGCAGACCTTTTTCGTCTCCTGGATGAGGCTGAAGACATTCTGCCGGAGGTCCCAGTCCCCGAAACACCAGTTTCAGCGGATACGGGTGTGATTACTATTGGAACCCCTGATGAGGGTTCTCCAGTTCTTGTTACTGGGAACAGCATATATACTCATATGGTCCTGGGAACTGTGCTGGATACAGCAGACATGGACTGCTACATTATGTCAATAGATACGGGTGGCCATACGGTGGATATGTCTGTAGTGCTGAATATATTCAGTGGCAAAGAGATAAAGAAAACTGTTTACTCTTCGGGAATTGAGAAACTGGTAGAGCACAGATCCATGGTAATACCCGGTTTTGCAGCCAGCCTCAAGGACGAAGTGGAAAAGGAGACGGAGTGGAACGTCCTTGTGGGTCCGGTATGTGGTATGGAATTACCACCGTATCTGATAATCAACTGGCCTCAGTAAAATTTATCTATCTACTAATAATAATTATGCTGAGTGCATATGAGTGCCTGCATAAGGGTTGGTTTATTAATGATCATACTATTGTTCATCATTGGGGGAGCGTCTGGTACGGACTCGAGTACATTCGGTAGTGGAGACATCTCTGTAAAGCTTCTGGACATTAAAGAGGAGAACAATGACAAAATAAAGATAAGTTATGGAGATCCATTGAAAGTAGAAGTAAAGTATCCTAAATCTCAATCTGGTTACATAGACATTAGGGATAGAGACAACTACAACAACCTCATAGAGCGGTTCGAACTGGAAGAAGGGATGGAATCCAAATCTGTTACCCTTCCAGCAGAATCGTATCGGCCAGCAACCAACTTCTCTATAAGAGTTGATCTGGATAACCAGACTTACGTTTCCACCGACAAGGTCATCACGACGCACCTACTGAGTCCGGAGATATTGATCGATCTGGAAAATCAAGGATCTGATATAGCTGTGGGAGACAAAATACTTGTTGTTGGTACCATCACCGCAAATGAGTATAAGTGGACCTTATTGGGTCCTTACGAGTTGAGTTCTTTCCAGACACTGGCTGAAGACTCGGTTGTTGACGGAAGCAAAAGTGTTGATGGGACAGAAGCACTGGTCTCCAACCCCGAACACCAGATAGAGCTGAGAGTATCTACTTTGACCATATTCGATTCCTGTGGAGGCACCACTGGCTCATATGCCCTTCAGATATGGGACCCTGAGCATCCCGATGAAGTAGAGCAGCTGGATTTCACCATTTCTAAGCCAGAGATAGATCTTATGACCAACAGAAACACCATAGCAATAGGACAGGACCTCTTGCTTGAAGGTAAAACAAATGTTGCTATCACGGACAGCAATCAGGATGATACCACCATCGGATCGAACAAAGTAACTGTTGAGGTCCATGATTCCCGGAATAAGGTGGAGACGTACTCCATAGATGTGAAGGAGAACCGCACCTTCGAAAAAAAGATGACGTTCCCCCTAACATGGGAAAAGGATGTTCAGTATAAGCTAATAGCAAAAGTCACCACAGGGGGAGAATACACCGACGAGGATACGGAGTACATAGAGGTCACCTCTCCTCAAGTTGAATTCGGTATGGATGATGTAACCTACCGCCGCAACGACATCATAGATCTCAAGGGGACCTCATCTCTGGGCTCCGGAAGTCTGGTCTATATCAAAAGAAGCGATTTGAGCTTTATTCAGCACGTATCTTCTGATAATGTAGGTGGCACCGAGTATGTCAAAGCCATGGTGGGTTCAGACGGCACATGGAATACTGGCGGTATGCGTATAGATGACGTCGCATCCTTTGCTTCATACGAAGTAACTGCAGTCATTTTCTCTCCGGGCACCACAAACAAGCTTGATGAAGACTCCGTTAACATCAAGATAATGAAGAATGAGCTGGAAGTGAATCTGGACAAAAAGAAGGTTGCCAGAGGTGGTTTGCTCAATGTGACGGGTAACACCACCACGGATAGGGTATATGTTTTTGCCGGAGACGATGAAACGTTCATGGAACTAACCGAAGACCCATCAGGAGGAGTATACGAGGCCAAGTCGGAGGACAAGGTGGTCTATGCGAAAGAAGGTGATTTCGATTTCCAGATCAAGGTAAGCAATATTGCGGATACAGGCTACAGCAACCTGTTCTTCTATGCCTCTTCATCTGACCGGATAGATATAGATAAAGACCCTCAGAAGTTCTTTCTAATCAACATAGTTGGATCTGTAGAATCTATAAACGACACATCTGGTTCTCCACAGTCTGAGTCCGCTTCGAACATGAACACGTCCACATCCGCCCCACAGGCAAGCAATGCTACCAACACCTCAAATGCAGAAAATACAAACGATACGGCCGAACAAGCCTTACAAAACGAAACCGATAGCCTGACCCCTACTCCTCAGCCTGCAACCCCAACTCCACAGGCCACGGAGCAGTATCAGGAAACGCAGAATGATCAAAACTCCCATACGGAAGAATCTGCCAAAGAAACCCCTACTCTCAGAAGAAGAGAGGACATGACAGTTCCTACTCTGCAGAGAATGGTTCCAGGTTTCGAGTTAGTGTTCGCAGTGGTAGGCATTTTGGCTGCGATATACCTGCGGAAAAGATAAGCCAGATAATTTCTTCTTTTTCCTTAACCATTTTAAGTGAAATCCTGTCTGTTCGGCTGTCTTAATCTGCTCCGAAGATCATTTTGAGAGAATACATCAGTCCGATACCGATGATGAACATCACGAAGAACAGGAAAGACCTTTTAAGGCTGACTTCTTTATGGAGTTCGGGTATGAGGTCGGAGCTGGCTATGTACAGGAAGTTGCCTGCAGCGAAGGGCAGGACCAGGACAATGTTCTCGGGAGTCAGGAACAGGAAATAAGCTATTAAGGCACCTCCAATGGCTGTTACCGCTGAAATAAAGTTGAATAAAAGAGCTTTCGCCTTTGAAAACCCACCATATACGAGCACGGCGAAATCTCCCAGCTCTTGAGGGATTTCGTGTGCGGCCACGGCTAATGTGGCTACAATACCTACAGGAATACTGGTGAGGTAGCCTGCGGCTATGATTATCCCGTCGATGAAGTTGTGCAGGCCATCACCAACCAGGTTGAGGTAGGTGAAGGGGTGGACTTCGCAGTCGTGTTTATGGCAGTGCCTCCACATGAGGAATCTCTCCAGCAAAAAGAAGGAAGAAAAACCGAGTAAAAGTATAGTGAAAGCCTGAAGGGGCTCGACCTTCTCTAATGACTCGGGCATCAAATGAATAAACGCTCCACCCATCAATGCTCCAGCAGAGAAGGCCACCAGAAGAAGAAGGATCCTTTGAAAGAGCTTACCGGACATGGTCATGGTCACTACTCCTGCAAAAGATAGTATGCTGACCAGTAAAGCACTGATTATTATTAAGTCCAAAACCATGGACTTGAACTTTAATGGACGATATATTAATATTTTTAAATGTAAGAGAAATTTTTTAGAGGTTTGAACCCTGCTCTTTCTCCCGGATGTGGAGAAATCCGTTTCCTTCTCCTTGCTTTCCGCAGAAATTTAAGTTTCGCTAAATTTTTAACTGTTCAAAACCATATTAAATCATGGGAGAAACTTATAATTTATCCATTTATGAGGACCTGGGAGAAAGCGAAGAGAATTGGGAAAAAGCGGTTGTGAGGTTAAGAGGTATAGCAGGGTCTATAGGCTGGGATAAAACTTTGGAGGTACTGGAAAAAGTTCTGTCCTCCGTCAAACCCGATAGCAAGAAGAAGGTCACGGCAGAAGAAATTATAAAGGCTCTGGAACAGGCAGGTGAATCGAAAACCGATGATAAAGGAGCTATGTCCTATTCTGGACAGTATGGGTTCTCTGGAGGGCCTGATCTATAGCATGGTCACTCCTTTAACTCTTTCATGCATTGCTGGACGATCTTTGTCACTTCTTTAGCCACTCTGTCCCCTCTGTCGCGTGAGGTGGTCACTGCGGGTATTATAATGAAGTCCGGGGTGGTAATACCCCACCAGTCACTTCTGTACCCGTAGTAATTTGCCATCCAGAGAGGTGGGGAATGAGCGATTATGTCGGTCTCCCATGGCTCGGTGTAAACGAACTCCATCAACTTATCCTTGATCTTTTCAGGGAGAGCGTTGTCCTCATCTACCCATTCTCTGAGGAAGTATATATCTATTCTGGCCCTGTCTGACCTGGAATAAGGGAATTGCATTCCAAGCTGGATGTAGGGCAACTTGAACTTCAGGCAGTACTCCACGATCTTCTCTCCGCTATCTTGGTCGTTGCACCAGAATTCATGAGCATTCCTGACCACCACGTATTGCATTTCGTCGACCGTTCTTATCTCTCCGGCGATTTCGGTGGTTTTGGGGCTTATACACTGATGAGCGATCCTGGCGATCTGTTTGGCCTTCTCCATTCTTTCTTCATAGGAGTATGGGAGGAAAAATGTAACTTCTTTGAAGCTTAGTTCTCCAATAGAGTATTCAGGAGGAGAATATCTGGCTAAATGCAGTCCTCTATTATGCATCTCTTCATAAAGCTCTTCCAGAAGGAATGTACAATTCTTTTCCCACTCTTTGGGTATGGTGATGGTTACGGCACTATATTTCTCATTTTTATCCATTATAGCCTCTACGTGCGGAGTTTTAGATTCAGAGAAATGTTTTATAGCTCTTTTTAATTCATAATCACTGGCGAACTCATCAAGATCGACAAGAGTGAGCTTGATACCGTTTTCGGCTAGAATTTCCATATTAACTACATCCTCTCTCTTCATATAATTCATTTTTGAAGGGATTTAGCGGTTAACACTTTCACCATACCCCTAAACATTATAAATTAGTTTACGGGCATAACTAAGAATGGATTGACCTATGAAGACTTTCAGGTCAGGTAAAACAGCTATAAGACCGCAGAAGGTGTAACAATGGAAGACTGGGTACTCATTGTAATGGGATTTCTTGTGATCATGGTATTCTGCCTTCTGGCCTTGTTATTCAAGATCTCCATGGAACAGAAAGAGCTCTCCGCCAAGTATGAGCAAACCTTGAGGAACATGGAAACAAGAGCAAGAGAATTATTTGAGGAGTGGAGAGAAAAAGAAATGGAAAACCAGAAACAGGTAATTGCGGACGGAATGAAAAGAGATTACGAGGCCAAACTCGATCAGTGGAAGTCCCAGAAAGAGAAAGGAATCAGGGAGGATGCCATCAGCAAGAGCAGAGCGGTGATAATGGGTAAGGTCACCGAGCATATCATGCCCTATTTTAAGGATTTCAAATACAATCCCAAAGATGCCAGATTCATTGGGACTCCTGTCGATTTTATTGTTTTTGACGGCATGTGTGACGGTGAGGTCAGACAAATAGCCTTTGTGGAAGTGAAGACTGGTAGGACAGGGCAGTTGAGCAAAACAGAAAAGCAGGTTAGAGACGTGGTCGTCGGCAAGAACGTTCTGTGGGATAAGATACACTACAACGGCAAAGAAACCGAATGATTTCCAAAAAGTTATAAAGTACTCCTGCTGTGTTATAATATAACATGATATTCGCCAAAAAATTGGCCAAAAAAGTTGTCATGTCTCTGGATGGGACTGTGATCGGAACTGTCCAGAATCTGAGCGCCGAGTTCAAGACTGGGTCCCTAATAAACCTGGTGGTCAAGCCTGAGAACAAGCACCTCAAGCTGGACATGCAGGGCGGATACTACATAATCCCGTTTGATGATATCAAGTCCATAGGGGATTACGTGGTTGTGAACAGAACGAAAATTAAATCAGAAGCCATATAGGCGCTGGAGCTTTCGTGGTCATCTGACCAGTTTCTATCGGATTGGAGGCTAGTGTTATGGAGGCTAGTGTTATGAGTACATCTTTTTTGGAACCAGTTTTTATTAAATAATCATAAGCATCACTTTTTAATCGATAAATTTAATATTTATAAAATAACTTGCGGTCTATGGAGTATAAGAAGTTGACCATCCAGCCATTTCACGCTCAGACGCTGGGTCCTTACTCCCACCAATTGCAGTTCAAGGTAAAGAGCAACCACATCATTGACATTTGGGTTGTACCCTCCAAAAAGGACGCCGAGCTGGTTATGGAGGGCGGAAGCTTCAGTTACGATCCTCACATGTCAAAACAGAGAACAACAGATCACTCTGCATCAGGTAATGTACCCTCAGGAACCCGCATCGTCTTTGCCAACAGGGGGGACACTCCGGCATCGGTTGAGCTTTGGTTGACCTGAACAAGACTTTTATGGGCTTTTAACGTATATCTATAAGTTGTGTGCCTAACCCCCTCTTTCTTGAGCTGGGATTGAAAATTTAGTTGTGAAAGCCCAGATGCTCAAGAGTAAATTTATTTAGTATTGGTGAATACTTGAGAGGGAGGTGGGGTAATTATGTTGTCCAAGATACCCATAAATCTGGAAGGAATTGAGAAAGGAGATATAGATAAAGAGATTTTGCGAGCAGCTATAATCGCTGAGCTTGACGCCATCAACCTCTACGAACAGATGGCAAACCTGGCCCAAGATAAGAATATCAAAGCAGTTCTTGAGGACGTGGCGAAAGAAGAGAAAACGCATGTTGGCGAGTTCCAGACCATGCTGCTGAAACTTGATCAGGAACAGGTAGAAGAGCTGGAGGCTGGGAAGAAAGAAGTAGAAGAGATGACCGAATAAAAAGCGAAAAGTAAGATTAGAAAGCAAAAAAGTAGTTGATCAAGGCCAGCTGGATGAGCTGTTGCCGGAGCTTTCTGTCATCACGTTCCTGTGATGTCTCTCTGCCCAGTAACCAGCAGCGTCTCGTAGAACAGGATTCTCTGTCTGCAGGTAGGTGTTAATCATCTCGTTGTCTCCGTAACGCTCTAGAGCGAGGACCAGGAGGAATTCATGTCCCCTTATATCCTCTTGTTCAATTATTTGTTTGTGATTGTCTGCAATATATTTCAGGTCGGCCTGATACTCTTTGATGAATTCGTTCACTGCTCCCTTGGCTTTGGAAGTTCCGATGATCTCCAGAGCTATGGCGGCCTGGACCCGGGTATCGTTATATCTCAGTGCTTTAATAAGAGGATCTACTGCGGGTGACCCTATCCTAACCAGGGCCTTAGTGGCACCCCACTTGACCTGGGAGTTACTACTTCTCAAGGCATTTATAAGGGGGTCAACGGCCATCCTGCCCATGTAGGATACGTTATTCCAATCTCTTTTTGCTACCAGATACCATAATCTCTCAGTGTCGTTTCTGGGTGTGTATCCAAGTCTATCAAGCGATTTCGCAGTGGTCAACCTCACTTCGGCACTGGGGTCTTTGAATGACCCGATGAGGGGTATGGCTATTTTTTGGCGCAGTTCCCTAGGAGTCCCTCTGGCTCCTCCAATATCTCCTAAAGCTTTGGCAGCAAAACTGCGGGTTTCTACATCATCATCTTCCAGTGTCTGTATCAGGGGGTCGACTGCTTTGGTTCCCAGCTTTATCACTGCATCTTTCGCCTCTTCGCGGACGTCATGGCCCTCATCATTCCTTATGGTCTCTATCAGGGGCTCTACACCCCTCTTGTCTCCCACTTCACCTAATGCCCACGCAGCATTCTTTCGAACGTCTTTTACAGGGTCATTTAGCGTCCTGATGAGGGCAGGGGCTGCTCGAGGATCTCCGAGAGTGCCTATTGCCTGAGCTGCCCTATAACGAACTACCCAGTCATCGTGTTTGAGAGCATCTATGAGAGGTGGTAGTGCTTCATTGGCATTACCTATCTTGGCCACGGCTTCTGCTGCCTTTTGTTTTACGTTGCTGTCTTCCGCATTTTTTAGAGTATATATTAGAGGCTTGATCGCCCTCTCATCCTTTATTTCTCCCAATGCCTGAGCAGCTTGAGCCCTGGTGTTGCTGTCCGTACTATTCAGTTTTTTTATTAACCCCTCTACGTCCCCTGAGCTTCTCATCTCCTCCACAGACTTCGTTTCAGAGCAACCAGAAAATGTTACCGCAAGAGTTAAAGTAAGTAAAACAGCTGCCAACATCTTTTGATTTACCAATTTATGGTGACACCTCATATACCTCATATACTGGCCCTGTAAACGATTATTGATTATATATCTTATCTGTTCCCTTAAAAGGTTAATAACTTTGCCTCCATTATTACCATCATACCTTTCTATCACCCCTCAAAATAACCCATAAAATAATTAAATGACCTGAATACAGTAGTAATCATGAAATCAAGAATTCATGTTTACATATCCGGCCGTGTACAGGGTGTTTTCTTCAGGGACAGTACCAGAGAGAAAGCAAGAGAGCTTGGAGCGAACGGATGGGTTAGAAATATGAGGGATGGCAGAGTTGAAGCAGTATTCGAAGGAGATGAAGACAAGGTCAACAGAATGCTTGAATGGTGTCATGAAGGGCCGGCATCGGCAAGGGTCGATCAAGTAGAAGTGAGCAAGGAAGAGCCCGTGGGGGAAGAAGGCTTTTCTGTCAAGCGGTAAAGTTTGGGATGTATTCCAGTAACAAAAGTATATTAATCAGTCTAATCAATTTTCTTTGTGCTCAGGAAAGCTGTTAAGGCAAGAGATGAAGGAATAACCATAAACCTGGATGTATCTCCGGGAGCAAAGAAGAGCGAGATCGGTTATGATGAGTGGAGGAATGTGGTTACTGTTAAGGTGAAGAACCCACCCAAGAAAGGAAAGGCCAATAATGAAATAATAAAAAGGTTTAAGGAGTTTCTGGGTAGAGAAGTGGAAATAATAGCCGGACACACTTCCAGCAGAAAAGTAATTTTTGTTCATAACGCTTCGGAGGACGAAGTGGTAAAAAAATTGGAGGAGAAAATTAAGGCCAATGATTGAATCTCAAGACATTTTGAAATTAGAAGACATCTTTAAAGAGCTGAGGAGACGGTCGGAGAACGGTGCAGTGATCATTGTCGAAGGTCCTAAAGACGTGGCTTCTCTAAGGTCTCTGGGGATAGAAGGGGATATCGTTACGTCTTCCAACACACCCGATGCAGTCCTGGTGGACGAGATAGGGAAAAAAGACGTTATCATCCTCACCGATTGCGACTGGAGAGGAGACACCATGGAAAAGAACCTGTTGAACAAATTCTCTTCGTGGGGAGTCACCCCCAACACCGAGTTCAAAAAGAGAATATTTTCGGTCTTAAAAGAGATCCATGAGATAGAAGATCTGGCAAAATATATGGAGAAGGCCAGAGCAGAAATGGATTTGAAGCAGAACTCTTCTTATTAAGTTTGAATAAAGTTTATACTATGAGGTTCATCTGAAAAGGAACCCTATAATAGGGATAATGAGCGTGATTGCCGGTCGGAGAGGTCGCCCAAAGGGTTCCTGCAGACCATAAGGTTTTCCTGAAACGTAATGAATACTACTTACATTATTGTAATTACAATCATTTACTTAAAATTTACTGATAAGAATAGATGATAAACTTAAAACATGTTCACCATATCGATGGTAAAATCTTCTAGAGAGTTCAGTACCATGTCAGCTTCTGACAGGTCTTGAGGGGGTGTATTGGGATTTTTCACTCCGATGCACTTGCAACCAGCTTCTTTTGCCGACCTTATCCCATGAGTAGCGTCCTCAAAGACCAGACACTCATTACGATTCAAACCAAGTTTTCTGCAGGCAGTGAGGTAGACTTCCGGGTGGGGTTTGCCATATTCAACTTCATCTCCTGAAACAACTACCTGAAAGTACTGACGCATGTCGAACTTATCCATTACCATATCCAGGTACTTCCTGGTGCCTGAAGAGGCTAAACCGGTCTTGAAATTATTGTTCAGGAGTTCGAGGGAATATAGTGCTCCGGGTAGCGGTTCAAGTTCATCTTCTACTAATTTGAGGAAGATTCGGGACCTCTTATGGTTGAGAGCCTCCACGGACTCCTTGAGGTCGAGTACCTTGACCAGTTCAGCCAGAAAGTCGATCAGTCGCTTGCCCATGGACTCAACCCACAGCCACTGAGGCACATCGTCGAGAGTGTAACCATATTCTTTTACAATAACTTCTATTGACTTAACGTGGAGCCTATGGGAGTCCACCAGAAGATCGTCCATATCGTAGATTACTCCCTTTATTGTCATTGTTCCAGAGTTGATAGCGAGTTTATAAATTGGTTGGGAAGGTGTTTGATTGTTGAATAGTGTGGGGTGTTTGAAAAAAACACAAGAGGCGAGAAAACCTGTAAAGAGAACTTCATGATGCCAAGGTACTTTTATACTTTTATACTTTTCATTCAGGGCTTCCTGTGCTCTCTGTTCAATTTCCTTTAGGGTTCAGCAGAACCGAGTCTAATCTCGTTTGCCTTTACAATTATCCGCCTTAAAATTTTGGTCTCAATATCATCGGTTTTAGGGTCAACAATTTTGACATCCACTAATGAAATTAGATAATTTTTGAAAGCGGATGTGTCGTATCTTAGGGTAGCATGTATCTTATGAATGATGCTGTGCTGGGATATGCGAAGGTGTATGCCAGGTCTTTGAGTTGGGAGGCTGTTAAACCCAGTCTTATACTCAATGCGAAGAAATTTATTACTTCCTGTGCATCGGGTCCGAGGTAGTGGGCTCCCACGATCTTGTCTTCTTCATCGATGATCACTTTGGAGGCAGCATGAGATAATTTGACGCGCTTGGCGGTGTACCAATCATTCTGGTCCTTGAATACGACCTGATAATCTCCCCGATCTTCGCTGGTTCCCACCGAACCTAAGGGAGGGAAGGTGAAGACCACCGCAGGTATGCCGGTGTAGTTAACTTCCTTTATGTTGCCTTCCAGTATGTTGGTTGCGGCGATCCCTCCTTCTATGTTGGCTAGAGGGGTGAGTTTCCTGCTGTTCTCTGTACAATCGCCTGCGGAATACACTCTGGGGTTGGATATGCTCTGCATATACTGGTTTACGGCTATACCTCCACCCCTGGTTTTTATGTTCCCTTTTTCCAGGTCAAGATCGAGGTTGGCGACTCTTCCAGCTCCATGGACCACCATGTCTGCAAAGAAGGAGTCTTTGTCGGTGATAACTTTCAACTTATTTTCATCTCTCACTATTTCTCTGACCTCGTTGTGGGGGAGTATGTTTACACCTGCTTGCGAGGATGCTTTTACCACTTCTTTAACCAGATCGGGATCGAACCTCTTCAGGAAGTTATCGCTCCTGTGGAGTATGATCATATTGGAGCCTGCTCTGGCAGCGATGCTGGCGAACTCAAAGGATACAAAGCCACCGCCCACAAAAATGATTTCTTGGGGCAGGTGATCAGTGTTCAGGAATTGGTCGCTGGTGGTCAGGAGGTCTTCTCCGGGTATATTCAGTTCCATGGGTCTTGCACCTGTGGCGATCACAATATATTTGGCTGACAGGGTTTGGTCTCCAGTTTCTACAGTAGCCTCATCTATGAAGCGGGCTTTTCCGTGGTAGGGGCTTATACCCAGGTCTTTGAGGAACTCTTCCATCTCCTGGGGGAGATTGTCTGTGAAGGTCCTCTTGAACTCCATTAAGGAGCCCCAGTCCAGGGATACCTCTTGCTTATAGGTTGTGAGTTCCTTCATCCTGTTATAGAAGTCGACAAATTCAGCGCCACCATATAGGACCTTCTTGGGATCACAGCCCCTTAAAGCACACGTTCCACCGAAGGGCCCCGAATCAACGACAGCAACCCTTCTCTTCTCCAGTAAGCATTTGTAGGCTGCGGTCAATCCTGCAGCACCACTTCCAATAACAATAACATCAAACTCCTCCATTATACCCCCTAATCCAAAAGCCTGATAAGGTTTATCCGTTCTCATCCAAAATATAATCTTTGATTGAATAGAACATCTTTGATTGGATAGGCTGATAGGTAAAAAACACAGTTCTTAAAAATCAAAAGACAAATACAAAAGACAAAGAATAATTATCAGTTAGGTCCAGCAACTCTTAAACAGGAGGTTTTATGAATGGAAATCGAGTTTGAGAAAGCGAAGGAAACGAAGAACACTATCATGTATGGGGAGATACAGGGGGATGAGCCCCCGAAGATAGGGAGCCTTTACGTCCAGAAATGGGCATTGAAAGAGATGACAGGAGGAGATTTCCCTGAAAAGTTGAAGGTGACGTTAGAGATTATGGAATAACCTTTGATAACTCTTGATTTTTTATAAACTCGTTGGTGGAACAGAGAGGTGAGGGATAAGCTTTCCCATTTTTTCACTATTAGTAATTCGGAACAGAACCTTTGATTTTTCTTGTCCCTTCTCATCAGATATGTCCTGCCAACCAAAAAACAACCACAAGAAAAAAGTACGGACCCGGCGGGATTTGAACCCGCGATCCCCGGCTTAGGAGGCCGGTGCTCTGTCCTGGCTAAGCAACGGGCCCTTATGTGAACTCAACATTTGATCTGAGCAGTAGCCATACACTCAACATCACTCCATTCTCTCACTTAAAAGGTTTTACCCCTCTGGTTGGTTCACTATTCCCACTTCATCATAAAGTAATGAACTATAAAGGGAAAGAATTAATATCTCAACCTGTAGTGTCCTTATGTCTAGCTTGAGCAAGTTCATCTTTGAGCTTTGAGCTGGCATTTGGCAGGTCTTAGAGTGTTTCGGAGGTATGGATTTGGATCATAAGTTGATTATAGCCTTTGTGGGTTTACCGCTCAGTGGTAAGAGCACTGCAGCCAGAGTGGCAGAGAACTTGGGCTTTCCTGTGGTGGTTATGGGTGACGTCATCAGGGATGAAGTTGTCAGCCGGGGGCTCGATCTCGATGATCAGAACGCTGGTGAGGTCGCCACTCAACTCAGAGAAAGTGAGGGAATGGATGCCATCGCCAAGAGGTGCGTGCCTCTCATCAGATCCAGAGAGGAGAGCGTAATAATAATTGATGGTATCAGAAGTGATTCGGAAGTAGAGCACTTCAAGCAGGTATTTGGGCAGAACTTTATTCTTATAAACATTCAGGCTGAGACGGACGAGAGATTCGATCGCTCTGTTAAGAGGGAGAGGGATGATGACATAACCACCTTAGAGGAGTTGAAGAGCCGAGATCAGAGGGAGCTCTCCTGGAGTATGGAGAAAGCTATTGAGAGGGCTGATTTCACCATAGAGAATAATTTCACCCTCAATAAGTTTAATGAGAAGATTGAGGAGGTTCTGAAGAGGGTCTCCAGATACGTTGAAGTTGAGATATTCACCGAAGTCCACCCCACCGAAGACCAGCAAAAAGTGGTTCAAGCGATCAAGAATTTTTTCCCTGACGCCCAGATCGATGCAGACAACGGACACCTTAAAGCCGTGGCAAAAGACCTCACCACGTTCAGGAACCTGTTGAGAAAACAGAAGATACTGGATACTACCAGAACAGAGCTCAAAGAGAACATCTTTGATAACACAGTCCGAATATACCTCAACAAGCAGACCGCCACAGTCAGCAAGATCAATTTTACCGAAGAAGATGTAGTCCTATCCCCGCTTCGGATAGAGTTCCGGGTCTATGGAATAGATATGGACAGATTCATTGACTACCTCGCTCCCCAGACCAGAGAAGGCAAGCCCGTAATGGAGCTGGAGAGCCTGTGAGTGTGAACCCTGCGAACCCTGCGAAGCTCAACCCCATCCACAAGATCCTTCTGACAACGGACGGATCCATCACAACTATTTTGGAAGCCATAACCGGAGAAACCATTAATGTGGAGACAGTAGAGCAAAAAGTGGTTCAAGCTGACTCCTCAATAGCCGAACTGCTCAACATTGGGATAGGCGACCAGGTAAACTATAGGATGGTCAACCTCAAAGCCGGAGAATATATTGTTGCTCATGCCATATCCTATACTCCCTTGAAGAGGTTAAAAGAGAGCTTTAGAGAGGACTTGATGAAGGCAGACCTCCCCATAGGGAAGATAATCAAGAAACACCAGCTCGAAGTGAGAAGAGAGATAAACTGGGGAAAGATCGACAAAAACGAGCTAACTATTTTCCATGAGGACCGCATCCTCTCCAGGAACTACAACATAATCCATGATGGAGATATTCTCATCAATATAACTGAATACTTCCCTTATTCTCTCAAACAGCGTATATAGCTGGCTTCCCTGGCGCTGCGGCCTTGATCTTCTCTTCAGGCACCTTCTCGCTATCCACTAAGACCTTCACTCCCAGCTCTTTCTCCAGGAAATCTTTAGCTCCTTCGATCACTTCTCCTTCATCCAGGTCCACGAATTCTCTACCCTCTTTTCGGGAGAACATCTTCTTGGCGAAATTTGATACTTCTTTGGCGTTCTCTTTGAATTTGCCGTCGGACATTATCCTCTTCATCGCCTTTCCGAGATCAGAAGAATCAACAACTACTTTCAGCACTTCTCGCTTCCAGTCTTCGGCAGGTGAAACGTGCAGCTCTTCGGCTTCCACGAACTTAAGGACTTCCCTCATGTCCTCCACCAGATTATACACGTAATCCTCTGTTCTTTCGGCCTCTTCGTCCACATTGTTCTCGTCGAACACCGGATAACCCTCTGTAATTATAAAGGAGTCATGGTTCCAGCTCCATATCTCTTCACTGATGTGGGGAGCGAAGGGAGCGATCAACTTCAGCCATTCATCCAGTATCACACCGAGGTTCTGCCCTCCTCTCCTTAAGTACCATTTTACATCGGACATCACTTCGAAGAAAGCTGTGTTCACCGCCCTCCTCGTTTGCAGGTTATTCATGGCATCTCTGGTCTCTTTGACGTTCCTGTAGAATTTGCTTACCAGCCACCTGTCCAGGTTCGATTTATCTCCTCTTTCAGAGTAGTAGTTGGAGGCATACCAGTATAATCTCTTTAAGTGGGAGGCCAGAGTATCCACTTCCTGAGCTCTCCAGTCCGCATCACTGTCGTACTCTGAAGCGTATAGAATGTACATTCGGGTAACATCTGCCCCGTTCTCTCTGACGGCCCTTTTCATAGTCAATAATGGTCCTTTGCTCTTGCTCATCTTCTGGCCCTCCAGACTCACGAACCCGTTGACCGCGATAGCCTGGGGATAGTGCTCTGGGGGGAATATGGCTATATGGTGGAACAGGAAGAACAGCAGGTGGTTGGCCACCAGGTCCTTGCCGGAGCTCCGGAGGTCCACTGGATACCAGTAGAAGAAGTCGTCCTTTATCTGCTGTACAAGGTCTTTTTCCAGCCCGGATGACTTTGAAGCTTCTTCAACATCACCTTCGCCCAGGAAAACGTAGTCCAGTAACTCTTTGGTCATATTCTCCGCCTTCAACCTCCCATCCGTGATATACTTGGCGAGAATGTAGTAAGCCATGTATATGGTGGAATCGGAGAGGCTCTCTATCAGCCACTCTTTATCCCATGGTATTTTGGTCCCCAATCCCTTTCTCCTGGCACAAGCCTTGTCCTTCAGCCAGGCGATCTTGTTGCGGAACTCCTCTTTGTAGTACTCGGGGATTATTCTCATTTCCTCCAGCCAGCTGAGGACCTCTTCTTTCCACTCCGGATTGGAGTAATTGAGGAACCACTGGTCCTTAACTACCCTGACTACACACTTGGTACCGCATCTGCACACCACAGGCTTTTCACTGAACTCATAGAATATTTCGGCAATACCCCTGTTTATGAGATCGTTCTGCAGCCTGTCCTTGACCTTGTGAACGTAGCTGCCTGCGTATTCACCCGTAACATCATTCAGCTCTCCTTTATGGAACTCCTTCTTGTACAATACTTTGGTAGCCTTCTCCAGCGACTCGTCCTGCTGGTTCTGTATCCCCATCTTTCTGATGATCTCCTCTGCAGGGGAGTTGTACTGGTCTCTTTCTGCGTCTTCATCCACTTCAATGTCGATGAGGACTATGGGCTCCAGCTCTTCGTCCTCAATCCCGTACTTCTGTGATGTACCCTCTTTCTTGAGGTCTTCGATGGCCATAAGGTCATACGGAGCGTGAGCCGGAACGCTCATCACCACACCAGTAGCACTGTCGGTGTCCACGAACTCCGCAGGGAGAATGGGGACCCTATCGCCAGTAACAGGGTTCTCCACGTGTTCTCCAAAATAGTTCTGTGCATCAACCTCAGAGACAAATTCGATCTCTTTGTCTGTATAGAGCAGCTTCTCGTAGGCTTCTTTACTGACGAACCACTTTTCATCGTTCACCCTGGCTATAAAATACTTTACGGGCTTCAACCACAGGTTGGTGACCCCGAAAACCGTTTCGGGCCTAAGGGTAGCACATGGGAACACCATTCCATCTTTATCTCTGAATTTGATGGTGGTGTAATCTACAATAGTAGCTTCTTCTCCGGAAAGCAGGTCATGGTCTTCTACCGGATTCTGGTCGTGGGGGCAGTAGCGAACGGGGTGGGAGCCTTTGACCACCAGATTCTTTTCCTTTAATTTGTAGAATTGCCATTCTATGAACTTCTTATATTCGTCATCGGTAGTGGTGAAAGTCCTCCTCCAGTCAATGGAGTAGCCTATCTCCTTCAAAGCGGTCAATGCTTCCTGTGAGAACAGCTCCACCACCTTTTCAGGAGTTGTCAGCTTGGAGAGGGCTTCTTCTGAGATATCGTGGTAATTGGTATAAACCTTGAAGGTCCGCTCATCTCTCTTGGCGATGAGCTCGGCAAGCCCGATTATAGGGGTTCCGGTAACATGAAAACCCAGAGGAAGAAGAACATTGTAGCCCAGCATCCTCTTGTACCGGGCAAAAGTATCTCCAATGGTCAAGGTTCGGGTATGACCAGCGTGGAGATTTCCATTTAAATAAGGATAAGGAATGGTTATGAAGAACTTTTGTCTTTCATCTGGCTCGGAATGAAAAACACGGTTCTCATTCCACTTTCTTTGCCATTTCTCCTCTATCTCTCTGAAATTGATGTCATCCATGGGTACAAACTATTAGTCAGGATTGAAAAATTTATCCAATTTCATTGAGATTTAGGCTCTCTTGTTCCAGCTCCCATGTTATTTGCCTGCTATGGGAGGTTAGAATTTTACCCTTGCGATCGACCACATCCATATATACCAGAACTTTGTCCCCCTTCTGAGGAACTTTTTCGGGTTTCTCAAATCCTATATAAGTGGTTAGATTACCTCCCTCTCTATCCAGAGGAACGTATGTTATGGGAGTTCTGTCAAGCCCATTGTACGCGAAAATATGGATCCCCGGAAATGGCGGTTCCGTGTAGAGCTTGGGTGCATCACTCCGGTTGATAAAAACATCGTCGACCTTCTTTATTTCCAGAATGTGTGTATTATTTATGTCGTAGTGACTGAACTCCACCTTAATTGCGGGTAGTTCTGACTTCTGTTCCCCGGCACAACCTGAAAATAAAGTCACTAAAGCCAGTATAAGCACCATAAGGAATTTTGCGTCCTTCCACATCATAACCCTCCGGTAAAGAATGATATTATTCTCTGTATGAGATCAAAAAGGGAGAATCCACCTTTCTCAGTTCCTGAGTCAGGGGTTGCAGTAGGCGTAACTCCTACCTGAGCCCTCAATTCAGCGTATTTATTGATAACTTCTCCGTGGCATCCTTCACATACGTCTATGAGAACGTCTTCGTGGACGGTATGCACTCCTCCCTGATGGCAGTCAAGACAGTTATCGGACTCGGGTATGGTCATGGTCCCGCTACCGTGGCATCCTTCACATTTAACGTTCTTGTGGGCAGAATGAACATTCGAGAAGTTCATTTCGGTGCCAGCAGTGGGTCCCACGTGGCACTTAATGCAGGGATCATCGTCATGAAGCTCTGAAAGCTTTTCCATATTGATCTGGTTTCCCCCGCTTCTCCATATATCAACGCTGTGGCAGCGACAGTGAGCGAGTTTCTTAACTCTCTCATCTTTGGTCAATAGAGTCTCATGACAGGGATAGCATATCTGACCATAACCTTCTACATGCTGCTGTGCGGATGCTGAAAGAGGCGATAAACTAATCAAAAGCAGGAATAACGTAAAGAGGATTCCATATTTGTAAATTGAAAGATTTTTACCCATTTACTATAATTAAGTAAATTAGTATAAATTAATTTCCGTTCAGATGGCAGAAAGTAGGAAATCCGGAAGGGAATGATGGTAATTAGTAGGGCTAAAGTTATTCCCAGTGATTAAGGGGCCTCATGAACTCAAAAATAAATGCAAACTATAATTTCTGCTGAAAATTAAAAAGGGTTAATTATGGGTGGTTAAACCCGTTAGTGTGGAAGAGATTGAAGAGAAGAAGATGATCCTCAGAAGGTACTTTGATTTCAATAAGGAATGGAGTATTGCCAGGAAGAAAGTGTTGGAGGAGATGGGTTGGGAAGAAAATGTTGACATAGGTGAAGCTGCCCGGTACATTCCTCCTGAAACGCTGATAAGTTTCTTCGAGGAGCACGGGATAAGGAAAGGAGTTGATTTTAACGGGAGGTTCTGGTCCGTTCACCGTGGTGAGTTGAGGCGGGAGGGCAGCTGGGATACGGTCAGAAAGAATCTCATAGCGGTCCTCAAGGAAGAGGGTGCTAAAGCCTATGCCATATTGAAAGCCCTTCTGGAAGTAAGGCGTCAGACCAAGGACAACTACTTTGATTTCACTGAAAGGGTTCGGGAGCTCTCCGGGAAGTCGGTGAGCTGGAAGGTCTTGCACAAGCTGGAGAAGCTGAGCATAGTCCATAAGCGTTACACCAGCAATTATCAGGAGTTATGGGTACCGGAAGAGACCAAACCCCTTGTAGAGGAGGTTCTGGAAGCCAATCCTCAGCAGCTATCCTTAAGCACGGATATTGCTCTGGCGGAATTCGAGGAGATCAAGAAGATGGATGCCGAGTTCGATGACTACCTTAAAGACATCCTGAACAACGAAGAGAGGTTGGAATCCACTATAAAGTTCGGCAAATCCTTTGATGCTGCACAGCTCACCACGTACCTCTCCATGTTTGGAAACCTCTATTTCGACACTCTTCTCAGCATGATACACCAGTATGCCCTTGCTGACATCCCCATTGTGAACCAGATCGGGAAAGTAGCGGGTTACACCGGTTTCAATCTGGCATTCTTCGGGGCTCCCGGAACGGGGAAGACATTTGCAGTGGACGATATGATAAGGGGTAACGAGAGATTGAACATCCCTCCCCACGGTCTGCCGGGTAGGAACAGGTACTGTGGTGGAATGACTCCCGCCAAGTTCATCAGGATAGCCGAGGCTTACGAGGGGAGAAAATTCAATTTTATAGTTCCGGAGTTCAATGACTGGTTCAAATACAAGGGGATGGTTGAGCCCTTGAAGCTGGCCATGGAGCACAGAGAAATAAAATACGAGATCAAAGGCGAGACGGTGGGGCCCTACAAGTTCAGCCCCTTCTTTTCCGTGAATTACAACACCCGAGTGAAGGAGAGAGGATACGAAGTGACCATCTCCGACCCCAACTTCAACTCCATCGAAGACAGAATGCTGTGCATACTGCATAAGATGACCAAAAACAGATTCCTGGCATTGAGGGATAGCCAGAAAAAGCTTAGAATGGGTAAAATCGACTTTGATTGGGCAGATTCAATCAGGGACCACCTCTGTCTGGTCCACGCTATATACACCACCAATGTGGATTTTCCTCAGAAACCTGTGGTGCTTACCGAAGACCTGGAAGAAATGCTCTCCAGAGCAGACGAAGTACTGCTTGACAATGTAAAAAGCGTAGAAATGCTCTCCCCCTCGGTGAGGCTGGCGGACATGGCGGTGAAGCTGGCCGGGGCATCCAAAATACTCTCATACTTCAAGGAAGATGAGCTGGAAATAGGTGAAAACGAGATTAATCTCGCCCTCGAATTCTATATCGAAGAGATGAACACTCGATGTGGAGAAGCATTCGATGTAGACAGTATCAAAAAAGAGATACATAACTCTTAACCCATCTATAATCTAAAAGAAAAAAATAAAAAATAATGAACTTGGGTATTGCTTTTGGTAGGTATTGCTTTTGGCTATCAGTCATTATAGGTGTAGTTCACTCCAGGTACTGTTCCAGGCCATACACTTGAATTGTAGCTTGTACTGCCGTTGGTACCGTAAGTATCACCGTAAACTGTGGCGTAAGCGGTACCATTGGTGCTCCACTCAGTAATATTCCAATTGTGGGGGCCGTGATCGGTTGTTACATCTGCCTCGAGGTCTACCTTGAATTCCAGGCTCCTTCTGTGCGAGAAGTTTATTTTCACGGGCATAAATGTGTGACATGCAATACAAGCCTCGTTAGAGTCTTTCAAAGTTTCGTTATTGATTGCTTTGGCCACAAATGCGTTGTGAGCGGCCAAATGTCCGCTGTGGGTTCCATTAGAGTAATTGAATCCAGAAGACACACCCATATCAGTTACATTAAAGCCTCCTGCGTAATATCCAGCATATGATCCATCGTCCATTGCTTGAGATGCATTGTGCTGGTGGCATAGCATACAAGAGACTATACTAGCAGCATGTGCCTGCTCACCAGGTTTTACAGTTCCACTATCACTTGCGTATGTTATACTGCCGTTGATTCTGTGGCATGCTTCACAATCCTTTCGATCAGCAGAACCTTGACCACTATCAGAAAAGTTTTTGTGGAAGTTGGACATGTCCAGCTCTTCTTTTACGTCCGCGTGACATTTTTCACATGGTATATCGTTCTCGCTTGAGCTTATGTTGTACCAGTAGTGCTGACCTGCGAACAATGATACTGTTTGAGGAAGGACCAGAACTCCCACAGCGATCATTGATACCGCCAGTAGAGCTATCTTGCTGTTCTCTATCATTTTTATTTACCTCCAATTAAAATTTAGGCCTAATGCTCTTAAGTATTTGGTAATTTGAAATGATAATAATGAAAATTTGATAATACAATTACATTATTGAAAATTATATGAATTATAAAAATATCTTATGGATACTCTATCTGCCCAACTTATCTTTAACGCTGTGATATACTCCGTGAGGCATAAATATAGCTATAACGATCAATATGATGTAAAGGATTATCTCGTCGTTGACGGGGAAGTCAGAAAAGAAAGCATCCACCACTTCGCGGAGCCACCAGTTCTTGGCCAGGTATATGAAAAATCCACCCACTATAGGACCATATATTGTCCCTAATCCTCCAATTACCGCGGAGAGGATGATTATCAGCATCAGGGGTATATCGTAAAGGTCGGGACCTACGGTTATCCTGTAGTGGACGATTGCGGCTCCTCCGATACCGGCGAAAAAAGAGCTGATCATGAAAGCAATGAGCTTGTATCTAACAGTATCTATACCGGCAGCCTCGGCCAGCTCCTGGTCCTCTCTCAAGGCCCTCAATTTGAGTCCCAAGGGGGTCTTGACCAGGAACAACATGATGGCTACCGAGACCAGCATTATAAAGAATGCCGCGTAGTAACTACCTATAGTAGTACCCATAAGAACTTTATTGAGCCCTACAGAAAAACCTTCTTCTCCTCCGAAGACGTCAGACCATATATAAACGCTCTGCATAAAGACCAGAGGCAGTACAGCTGTCACCAGAGCAAAATAGTAGCCCTTGAGCCTCAGGGTGATGACACCGATTATAAAACCGATTAAAGCGGCCATGACTCCTCCGGCTATTATGGACAGGTATATGGGGGGTTCAACGGCCAGGAACTCCAGCGGGGTACCATGTAATCTTTGGGTGTGGAGTAAGGCGGTAGTGTAGGCTCCCACTCCTACAAAGACAGTATGACCCAGGTTAACCTGTCCAGTGTAACCTACCATAATGTCCCAGCTCACGGTCAAGATTATGAACAGGAAAGTAAGTCCTAAAAGGTAGATAAACGCTTCAGGAAGAACTTCGGGAAGTAGAAGCATTACAGCTATGATACCAGCAGTTATCAATCCCAGGATCGCTCTCATTCTTCCACCCCAAACAATCCGCTCGGTTTAATGACCAGTATCCCGATAATGGTCAGGAGCATGACCAGCTCCGACCACCTGGCTCCCGCCAGGATTATAGTAGCCATAAGGATATAACCCACAATAAAGGAGGCCACAATACTCCCCCGTATGCTTCCCAGACCACCCAGAATGACGATGGCGAAGGCGTAAATAAGGGACTTTATGGCCACATGGGGTGTTATAGCGAATATCTGGGAGTAGAGCAGTCCTCCCAATCCTGCAAGGACCGCCGATATGAACATTGTGAGGGTGAATATCTTCTCCACCTCCACACCCACCAGTGTGGCCATCTCCATGTCCTGAGAAGCGGCATTGATTTTCTTACCCGTGACCGTCCTGTTGATGAAAACCTCCAGAGCGATTATGGCGATTATGGCCAGCGCCAGAGCCAGGATCCTTTCTGTGGGGACGGGTAGATTCCCTATGTATACTATTCCCGTGATCAGAGATGGGAAGGAAACACTATTATCTCCAAACGTCTGCAGCAAGACTTGCTCTACCAGTAAGGCCGTTGCCAGGGTTACAATAACAATCATGACCTCGTGCTCCCGGATGGGGGACATGCACAGCTTATAGAGAACAATTCCAGCCACTCCTGCCAGCAATATGGCAAGCACGAATGAGATGTAGGGATTCAATCCTGCATTAAATAAAATGATACCGAAATACGCAGACAGAATGAATAAGGTCCCGTGGGCGAAATTGAGCATTCTGCCTACTCCGAAGATCAGTGTGAACCCTGATGCTACCAGGGCCCAGATACCACTGACAATGGTACCAAAAACAATGATCTGGAGGATTATATCGAACATTAGTGTTTCTCAACCAAATAAAAAAATAAATATTTTGTTATTGTTTATCAATTACCTCTACCCACCGGCAACCTGTTGGGGCATCTTGAACTCTCCGTTGGCTACGTGTTCCGGCCAGATTATGAGCTGTTCTCCATCCTGCCATTGAGATATCCAGTTCCTGGTGAATTCATCTCCCCATGCCAGGGCGTGGTTATCGTGCCATGCTACTACTCTTGTAAGGGTTACCGGGTTGCTGGTATCATACTTCTCCAGGTACTTCACTGCTGTATCGGGATCAAAGGGATCTTCTTCTCCTGCTGCTTCGGCAGCCTCAACAGCCATCTTGTAGATGTATAAAGCATCGTAAGAGCCATAAGCCTGGTGGGATTCGGGGTGGAACCCGTATTTTTCCTTATAGTCTTCGAGGAACTCCCTGGCTCTCTCGGTAGGAGGTGCAGTTGGCAGTACACCGCCGTCAGCTATGAACACTTCACCTTCTGCAGCCCCGTTGGTATTCTTATCGAACTCAGCATCAATTGGCTTCAGGTCGTGTCCTGCAAGCAGTATGGGGATATTGTACTCCTTCCACTGCTTGGTTAACACATCTCCGGTACCGGCGATTGCCAGAATGGGCATGATCAGGTCGGCCTCCATATCCCGCGCTTCAAGAAGCTGGAGATTGTAATTTGTGTAACCCCGCTGAACTTCCTCATCTTTTATTATTTCTACTCCCTGTTCTTGCAGCAGAGGCTTCAGGTGCTCCATAACAGAATCGGTCCAGACGTGCTCGTCCCTGATAACATATACTTTGTTAATATCCATTCCCTGCTCTTCATTGAGAAAATCGACCATATCGGCAAGGTCCCATGCAAAAGTGGTCCCGTTGTTCTGGGAAATCCTGAACCAGTACTTGTAGGTATCATAGTCCTCAGCCACTTTGGCGGGATGGGCGGGAGAAGATGCATCAGCCAGAAATACGGTTTTGGTCTGGGCCATGGTATCCATCATAGAGCTCATCACACCGCTGGAAAAACCACCAGTTATCATAACAGCGTCTTCGGAAGTCGCCAGCCTCCTGAACTCAGAAGTCGCTGTTGAAGTATCAAGTTTTGTATCCCCCACCACCAGTCTTATCTGCTTTCCTAAAATTCCACCCTGTGCATTTATTTCTTCAACTGCAAGCTGTGCTGCTCTTTTTTCTGCTGTACCCTCGCTGCTGGACATAGGACCGATCACTCCGATAGTTATCGTTTCTTCACCTGTTTGTGGTGTTGTAGTAGGTTCTGCCGTAGGTGTACCCTCTCCTGTATCTTCTTGTGCGCATCCTGCAGTAAATAATGCTACTGCAACGACAATAACCCCTATCAGTATTTTTTTGAATTCCATAAATTTATGAGTTTGATAGTAATATTTAAATATTGTGCTAATAAGTGACAATATAGCAAACTTTAAATATCCCGCACAATAAATTAATTTTAGCGCATTTCAAAGAGTCAAGGGTGCAAACTATGTTGACAATCAACCAAGTATCCAAAAAATTTGGAAACATTGTCGCTCTGGATAGAGTTAGTTTTAAAGTCGATAATGAGTGTTTGGGGATCATAGGCCCCAATGGAGCCGGTAAAACCACTCTTTTTAATGCGGTCTCCGGATTTCTCAAGCCTGATGCGGGGAGGATCGAGTTCAGAGGCAATCACATCAATGGAAAGAAACCCAACCATTTGGTGAAGATGGGCCTTGTGAGAACATTTCAGCTCATTAAGGTCTTTAAGAACATGTCCGTTGAAGAGAACATTCTTGCACCCAACTCCAGGAATGGGGCCAGTGATATTCTGGAGAGAGTGGAGCTGGCTGATAGAGCACAAATGCTGGCCAGAAACCTGTCCCAGGGTGAGTTGAGAAGGCTGAGCATCGGGATAGCCCTTGCAGCTCACCCCAGAATGCTTTTGCTTGACGAGCCCTTCTCCGGTTTGAGCTCCAGAGAAGCAGTGAAGCTGGATCAGGTGATTGGGGAGCTCAAAGAAGATGGTATTTCCCAGATAATTATTGAGCACAAGCTTAAAGAGCTATTCAATTTGTCTGAGAGAGTAGTTGTTCTCAATTTTGGAAAAGTTATTTTTGACGGAAGCCCAGAAGAGGCGGTTCAGGATAAAAAAGTGGTAAACGCCTATCTCGGTGCCAAGCATGTTGAGAATTGATGGCCTGAACGCTTTTTATGATAAGGCACAGGTTCTTCAGGATGTTGACCTTACTGTAGGCAAGGGCGAGGTTGTGACAGTTCTGGGGCCCAATGGAGCCGGCAAGACAACGCTCCTCAGGAGCATTTGCGGATTAACCAGATCCAGAGGGTTGATAGAGCTGGATGGCCTGGAAATAACTCCCTTGAAGCCTCACGCCAGGATCAAGAGAGGAATATCCATTTGCCCCGAGGGCAGGAGGCTGTTCCCCAACATGAGCGTTGAAGACAACCTTATTCTGGGGGCTTCTTCCCGCAGCTCAGACAACTCTTATGATAAGGATATGAAATACGTGTTCAGTCTGTTCCCCATCCTTAAGGAGAGGAGAAAACAACTGGTGAAGACCATGAGCGGTGGCGAGCAGCAAATGGTGGCCATCGGCAGAGCATTGATGTCCAGACCCAAACTGCTCATGCTGGATGAACCCTCGATCGGCCTGGCACCCATAGTCATACACAATATCGGAGAGGCCATCAAGAGAATTAGAGAGGAACTGCAAGTATCGATTCTGATCGTGGAGCAAAACGTTCAGCTGGCCTTGAGCGTGGCAGATAGGGGATATGTGCTGGTGAAAGGTAGTGTGGTAAAAGAAGGTAGCGTCGAAGAGCTTCAGGATCTGGAAGAAAAATATCTGGAAATCTGATTTTCTGGATCTATCTTGTTGAGTTTTATTGCAATGGTCATCAGCAAAGCTTAAATAAACCACTTTCGGTGGGATTGGTAATAACATCTGCACTGGAGGTGTATAATTTGGGCACAATAAAGCCTACATATATCAAAACAATTGCTCTGGACATGCTAAGAGAATACACAGATGATTTTTCGGGTAATTTCGATTCCAATAAACAGCTTGTTACCCAGTTAACCGATATCAAGAGCAAGAAAATAAGGAACAGGGTAGCCGGATACATTACGAGAAGGATGAATAGAGGAAGAACCGAATTTTAACTACGTGGTGAGATCATATGTTCAAAGGAGTCCTTCCTGCTATGGTAACTCCGTTCAAGGAGGACCTGGAAGTAGATTTCGCGGGTCTGGAAAAGAACCTGGAGTACCTTGAAAAACATGTTGATGGAGTAGTCCCCGCTGGAACTACGGGGGAAGCGGCTACCATGAGCTATGAAGAGCACATCAAGGTAGTCAAACATGTGGCAGAGATTGCCGACGTTCCGGTTGTTGGTGGTGCTGGCTCGAACTCCACCAAAGAAGCGCTTTATATGGGTCAAGAAGTGGAGAAGGCCGGTGCAGATGCTGCTATGTTCGTTACTCCCTATTATAATAAACCCAATCAAGAAGGACTCTATCAGCATTACAAGGCCATAGCAGAAGCAGTGTCCATCCCCATATTGATATACAATGTCCCGGGAAGGACCGGAACCAACATAACGGCTGACACTGTGGAGAGACTGGCGGAAATAGACAACATTGTGGGGATAAAGGAGGCCAGCGGGAACTTGAGACAGGTCTCGGAAATGATCAAGAGGACCAGAGACAAGGATTTCGTGCTCCTTTCGGGAGAGGACTTCTTTACATATCCCATACTCACAGTGGGAGGGAGCGGAGTTATTAGCGTTACAGCCAATGTCGCTCCTCATATAATGCAGGAAATGTATACAGCATACCGGAATAACGATATTGAAAAGGCTTTAGAAGCTCATTTCAAGCTGATGCCTCTTTATAGTGCAATGTTTATCGATACCAACCCCATCCCGGTGAAAAAGTCGCTTAATTTGATGGGTCTGGCAGCAGGAAAGCCCCGATTGCCCCTGGTGGAACTGGATGAAGAGAAGACCCAGAAGGTAAAAACTGTTCTCCAATCCCTGGATCTACTATGATAAACGTGGCTGTTGCAGGTGCAGCAGGCAGGCTGGGAAGCCTGATAGTCCAGAATGTGGTTGAAAACCCTACCACTCACCTCGCTCAGGCATTCGATATTCAATGTGTGGATGATGATGCAGGGGAATCAGCAGGTATAGGTAGAACAGGGGTGAAAATAACGGAACCGTCAGTTATAAGTGAAGAACTGGATGCTGACGTCCTGATAGACTTCACTGCTCCCGATGCCGCCATAAAAAATATTGAAGCAGCTTCAAAGAAAGGGATTCCCGTGGTGGTAGGGACTACCGGCTTTAGCGAGGAGCAGAAGAAGCAGATGGAGGAGTACTGCCAGAAGATACCGGCAGTTGTATCTCCCAACTTCAGTGTGGGGGTTAATGTTTTCTGGAAGATCATAGAATATGCCACCAGATTTTTGGGAGACTATGATATGGAGATACTGGAAAAACATCACAAGTTCAAAAAAGATGCTCCCAGTGGAACCGCCATCAAAATAGCAGAAGTGGCCTCCAGCATCCTTAAAGAGCAGGGTAAGGACAGAAGGATCGTTTATGAGAGGTCGGGTGAGCGGAAAGATGACGAGATTACTGTGCTGGCCCTCAGAGGTGGCGATGTTGCCGGAGAGCATACGGTACACTATTTCGGGATGGGAGAGAAGATAGAGATAACTCACGCAGCTGGAAGCAGGCAGGCATTCGCCGGTGGAGCCATAACAGCAGCCAAATGGGTTGTAGGGAAGAGGCCTGGCTTGTACTCCATGAATGATGTGCTTGGCTTCTGAAAGAACTATTTTTATAACTAAAAGACTTGGTTTATAAACCAAAGGCAGTGGAAAGAGTTAAGTTTCATTTTAATCGATTTGGGACCATGGAAACTCTTGTCATCACCGTGAACCCAGAAGAACCTGAAGAAGAGAAGATAGCTCAAGCGGCAGACATTATAAAAAAAGGCGGTCTGGTCGCCTTTGCTACAGAAACGGTTTACGGACTGGGAGCCGACGCCCTCAACCCGGAAGCTATAATGAAGCTTTTCGAGGTCAAAAGAAGACCTACTGACAACCCCTTTATAATCCATGTTGCCAGCAAGGACCAGATATATGAAGTGGTGGAGGTAAACGAGAAAGCAGAGAAACTAATAAACGAGTTCTTCCCCGGTCCTATCGCTCTCATAATGAATAAAAAGGAAATCGTTCCCGAAGAAACCTCTGCTGGCCTGGAGAAGGTGGCGGTCAGGATGCCGGACAACAAAGTGGCTCTCAAATTGATCGAGATGTCATCACCTCTGGCAGCTCCATCGGCAAATCTAACCGGTAGGTCAAGCCCTACTACGGCGGAGCATGTGCTGGATGATCTTGACGGAAGGGTCGAGGCTGTAATAGATTCTGGAGAGACCAGAACAGGTATTGAATCCACAGTGGTGGACACCACAGTTGAGCCGGTGGAGATACTCAGACCCGGACCGATTACCCCTGAAATGATAGAGAGAGTAGTGGGTGAAGCTGTTCTGGGTGAGGCAGCCTCGGGAAAATACACTCACTACACTCCACAAGCAGAGCTAATGGTGGTAACCGGCAACAAAGATAAAGTGAAGGATAAGATATCTCAGCTGGTTTTCGAATGCCACGATCAGGAGCAGAAAGTGGGGGTCATAACCGTGGAACAGCCCATTAATGAAGCCGACTATTCTGTATCGGTAGGTGAAGACGAATCATTTGCCAAAAAGATATTCTCCACCATCAGGGATTACGATAAGAAGAACGTAGATGTCATTGTGGTGGAAGGGGTCGAAGAGAAGGAGTTAGGTTATGCGGTCATGAACAGGCTCCGCAAAGCAGCCAACAGAATATTTGTGGTTTGAGATGGCCTAAAGCCCTTGTTTCTGGAGTTTTGGGTAACTAATCCAGCTCTAGAAAAGGATATTTTTTCCGTACGTCTTCTATTTCACTCAATTCCATCTCGGCGGTAATGACCTCCTCCTCCATCCCGGCTTCGGCCAGCACTTCACCCCAAGGGTCGATGATCATGGATTTACCGAATCCGGCGCAATTGGCTCCCACCACAAATAGCTGGTTCTCTATGGCCCTTGCCTTCAGGAGAGAGGTCCAGTGATATATTCTGGCATCAGGGAACTGGGCGGGGAACACCAGTATTTGAGCTCCCTTGCTGGTAAGCTCTCTGGACATGAGAGGGAATCTCACCTCGTAACAAACGAGCGGGCCCAATCTGCCTGCAGGCGTCTCATAGACCGATGGTTCATTGTTTCCTGCTGAAAAATACTTTATCTCATCCGTTAAGGGAAATATGCGGCCCTTCCTGTAATTGCCTGTGATCTTTCCCTCGTGAATGATGACTGCCGAGCTGTAGAGCGTTTCTCCTTCTCTTTCGGCCACACCTGCAACCACCACCAGATTCTCCAATTGAGAGGAAAGTTCAAGGAGAGGTTTCAACTCCTGACCCAATTCCTGGATGGAATCATAGTTCTGGGGATTGAATCCCGTGTTGAACACCTCCGGAAGCACAAAGAGGTTCATGCGGGAAGGTTCAGCTTGTTTCAAGTAACTCAGGGATTTGTTCATGTTCTCCTGTTTATCAGCTGTGACTTCCATTTGGACGGCGGTCACCTTAACCTTCATATTTATCAACCTCTAACTCATCCATTTCCAGCAGGATCAGGAGGTATAGGAGGTAGCTCAGCTTGTTCAACCACCTCACCAGGTTCAGGGAGAGCTTTTCCTGCTTGTGAAGCTTTACTGCCCACCTCTCACATCTTCTTACCACTGTTCTGGCCACACTCAAGAAGCCTGTCTGCTCATCCTGCTCCAGGATGACCAGTTTGGTGGGTTTCTTTACCTTCTTCTCCACCTGAGATATGGTATTCATTATCCCTTGGTAATCTTCTTCCGGGAAATTGTTGCCACCGGCAAACTCTGTTCCTGCCTTGAACATCTTGTTCTGCATATCTTCAAGGATTTTCTTGGTCTCATCTTTCTTGGCGAAGACTCTGGCAAGACCGATAAAGGAGTTGGCCTCATCCAACAGACCTATACCGGATATAATGTCAGAGTCTTTTCCCATATGCCCGGAAAGAGTGCTTGTGATGGTCACGTCCTTCATGTATTTCTCCTGTAATTTTATGCTGGTAGTTTCTTTTAGTGGTCGGAATCAAATTTATATTTTTAGCCATAATCGATTCTTTGTGAGGGCCGCCACATGCAGCAACGTATGGATGATCTATAAGTCATTATTTTCTGCTGAAAAAGTTGCTCTTCAGTCCGTCAACCTTGATATAGAATCTGATCAGGTTTATGGGTTATTAGGGCCAAATGGAGCGGGAAAAACAACCCTAATCTCTCTTATGGCCACCCTGCTCACACCCACCAGAGGAGATATCAACATAATGGGGTTGGATGCTCAAAAGGACACCAAGAAGATCAGAGAGAAGATAAACATAACCAGCGGAAATCCCAACCTCATCTGGAGCTTGACCCCTTATGAGAACCTCAAATACTGCGCCCTCTCTTATGGGATGAACAGCAGGAAAGATATTGAAGAGCTCATTGACTTCTTTGAGCTGGAGAACCAGAGAGATATCGAGTTCGACAGGCTCTCCACCGGCAACAAGCAGAAAGTGGTGCTGGCCAGAGCCTTTGTAAACCACCCCCAGCTCGTTTTCCTGGACGAGCCTACCAAGGGGTTAGACCCCGATATATCCCGCAGACTCCGTAAGAAAATACTGGATCTGCAGAGGGAAAGAGGAATAACCATTGTGTTGACCACCCACTACATGGCCGAGGCAGAGATGATGTGCGACAGGATCGCCTTCATCAACAAGGGGAGTATAGTGGCGGAGGGAAGTCAAAGGGATTTGAAGAGCCTGCTGAAGATGAAGGATAGAGTGGCCATAAAGGTGGATAAAGAGATCCCTCATATAAGTATGGATGGAATATATTCAGTGGAAGTCGAAAATCATACTTACACCTTCTACATGGACAATTCGGAGAAAAGACTGGGGGATCTGGTAGAAAAAGTGTCTAAATATGCCACAATAAAGAATATAGCCGTTAAAGAGGTCGATTTGGAAGATGTTTTCACTGAACTGGCGAAGTGAGTACTACAAGACATTCGCATTCTTTTACCGGAACGTGTTGATAACCAAGAGGAACGTATTCACCATATTTGAGACCCTCTTCTGGCCTCTAGTAACCCTTTTCGCTGTAGGGTTAATGGGGAGCTACCTCGAACTCACTCAGGACTTGCTGGTGTTCATCCTTATTGGAGCCATCACTCTGAGCGTGATGCAGCTGGCACAGCTCGACGTGACCTACGTTCTACTCTTCGACATATGGAGCAAGAGCATCAAATATACTCTATCCACACCCACTTCCCTGTTCAATATGGTGGTAGGCTCGTGGATGGTGGGGGTTCTGAGAGGACTCATCGCCTTCGCGATACTCTTGGTGTTCAGCAACACGCTATTCGACCTGAACCTGTTGGAAATGCCTCTCCACAGCCTGATCATCTTTTTGGTGGGTATATTTATCAACGCCATGCTGATAGGAATGACCGCCACCATACTGCTACTAATGTTCGGGCACCGGGCGGAAGTGGCGGCCTGGACCCTGACAGCCATCATAATGCTGGTGTGCGGGTTGTATTACCCCGTAACAATCCTGCCTCCAGAAGTTCAGATATTATCTTACGCCATACCGGTCACCCACTTCCTGGAGTATTTTAGAAGCTTTTACGGGTTCACACCCACATTCACCTACCCCCACCTGATGGGATACCTGCTGAACGGGATCTACGCTCTACTGGCAGCAGCAATACATTCAATGGTGATAAGAAGGGCGAGAAGGACGGGGTCTATATTACAGCTCTCGGAATAGCTGATCACATCAAGCCATGGGGCTGAAATCAGTCCCACTTCCCTGATACTTCCTAACTACTTCGGCGGCTTCTAATTCGTCCCGGGCTCTGGCCACAACCTTAACCTTATCCAGATTATTCCTGAAGCCGCAGTGACACTGACGGGTCTTAACCCCCGCCTGAACATATTGATAACGCCCACATTTCCTGCACCTGAAAACAACCACCGACATAAATTAGAAGCTGGTTAAAGGATATTTTTGCTTTCCGCTAAATTTTTATGATGAACAAACCATTTAATGAATAGAATCTAAACAACTAGAGCCGGGATTGCAGAGAGGTACTGCGCTGGTCTTGAGAACCAGTGTCCGTATGGACGCGAGGGTTCAAGTCCCTCTCCCGGCGTGGACTTTTTTATCCCTTAATCGGTGTTCTATCAATTATTATCTGATTACTTTTTTGTTTTTGTTTATATTTAATTCAGTTTAATTCTGCTAATGAAAAGGTTAATAAGTGAGGTACATAATTTTAATTGTTTGGTTAACCTGTTTCATAAAAATGTTTGGAGAGATGATTAACATGAAAAAATGGAAATGTGAATGGTGCGGTTTTATTTGTAAAGGTGATCAACCTCCTGAGAACTGTGGGAGGTGTGAGGCTGTCAGGGAAAACTTTGTGGAGGTACCCTCGTATCGGGAGATGAGGAAAGAGTTGCATCCCTGATCTGAGGCTGTTGAATCAGATTTAACGATTGTAGCTTATTGGAAATCAGAATTTTGTTTTACTTTTTTTATTTTTGTTATATATAATTTATTACATGATATTTTATTTTGTGATAAACTATTTCAATGGATAAGGAAATTATTTAGTTTAGTGTCTAAAACACTGAGGAAAATGGGTTAATTAGGGGATTTGAGCAAACGGTCTTTAGAGTAGTTCCCTTACTAAATTGACGACGGAATAAGTGGTTGGTGGTAGTATGCAGGAGTTAAAAGAGTTAAAAGAGGTAATCCTTTCCACTACGGATTTCTTGATCGCGTACATGGATAGGGATTTCAATTTTATTGAGGTCAATCAGGCTTACGCGGATGCAGCCAGGAGGGATCGGGAGGATTTCATTGGTAAGAATCATTTCGATTTATATCCTCATGAAGAGAACGAGCGGATATTCAGGAGTGTGGTGGAGACCGGAGAACCTTTTTATGTTTATGCCAAACCTTTTGATCATCCTGACCAGCCTGAGAGGGGTACTACCTATTGGGACTGGAATCTCAAACCTGTCAAAGATTCTTCTGGTAGGGTTAAGGGAGTAGTTCTTTCTCTTCACGATGTTACTGAGCGTGAAAAGGCTAAAGAGAGTTTAAGGCAATATAAGAGGGTGGTTGAAGGTTCACAGGATTTGATGACAGCAATAGACAAGAATTATCGTTATCTGTTCGCCAATCAGACTTATTTGCGTTATCATCAGCTGGATGAAAGTCAGCTGGTGGGGAAGACCGTTGAAGAGGTTATGGGGGGAGATGTTTTCAAGGAGTCAGTTAAACCTCTAGTAGATAGGTGCCTGAATGGAGAGTCGATCAGATACGAGATGACCCGCAACTATCCAGAGCTGGGTGAAAGGCATCTGGATGTTTATTACTACCCCATTAAAGAGGAGAATGAGGATACCGTTGGTCTGGCGGGGGTTTTAAGAGACATAACAGAGCGCAAGAAGGCAGAAGAGGCGATCATCAATGAGAGGAATAAATTGTTCAATATCTTGAACTCCATGGAAGATGGGGTTTACATCGTAAGCAAGCAATACGATATCGAGTTCGTTAATCAAGCCCTAAAAAAGAAATTCGGTCCTGTTGGGGGTAAGAAGTGTTATGAGTACCTACACGACAGAGAAAAGCCCTGCCCGTGGTGCAAAAATGAAGAGGTTTTTGAAGGTAATACTGTTCACTGGGAATGGTATTCTGAAAAGGCTGATAGGACATATGACCTAATAGACACCCCCATATACAATTCGGATGGGAGTGTTTCAAAGCTGGAGATATTCAGGGATATGACAGAAAGAAGGCGGATGGAAGAAGAGTTGAAGGAGCACAGGGACAATCTGGAGGAGCTGGTTGAGGAACGGACAGAAGACCTCAGAAAGACCAACAGACAGTTAAGAAGGGAGGTCGAAGAGCGCAAGAAGGCAGAAGAGAGAATAAAAAATCTTCACCACAAGAACGACCTCATTTTGAACTCTGTTGGAGTTGGTATCTATGAACTGGATCTGAAAGGCAAGACCACTTTTGTTAATAATGCTGCCACGAACCTTACCGGATACAACTCTGAAGAGCTCATGGGACAGGTCCATCATAATATAATTCATCATAGAAGGGCTGACGGTTCGCCCTACCCTCAGGAGGAGTGCCCCATCCATAGAACATTAAAGGATGGTGTAACTCGCCATGTAAATGAGGAATTGTTCTGGAAGAAAGATGGTAGCTCATTCCCCGTAGAATACGTTGTGACTCCTGTAGAAGAGAACAAAGAAATTTCTGGTGCGGTTGTGGTTTTTAGAGATCTTACCGAGATCAAACAAAAAGAAGAGGAGATAAGACGCTTGTCAACCGCTGTAGAGCATACCAAGGACAGCATAATAATTGTGGATAGGGAAGGATACGTGTTGGACGTTAACGATTCAACTCTGGAGCTGTTCGGCACCGATCCCAAGGGAAAGAAGTTCAGTGATCTAGTCGATGGCCGGGACCGCAAGAAGGCCGATACAGCTATCTCGAATTTGAAGAAATATGATAATGTCAAGGAGGAATATTACATATCTAGGGAGGATAACAGAGCAATAGAAAGCAATATGTCACCTATAAGGCACGAAGAATCCACTGGATATGTGGTAATAAGCAGAGACATCTCTGAAAGGAAGAAGGCAGAAGAAGAGTTGAAGAAAAAATTGATGAAATTCGATCTGGAAGAAGGACTGGTATACATCGAAGAGAGCTTTGAAAAATCCTTAGAGGCTTTTCAGGAGTTGACCAGCATAGGCTATAACGGCCTCATCATCTCCAGGACACCTAAAGAGAAAATGGATGTGGAGGACTGTGACTTCTGGTGGATTGCCCAGAAGGGGGGCATATCGGACCTGAATGAGCTGGAAAACAAGATCGATACGCTACTCAAAAAGAATGTAATCCTGATTGATAGGTTGGACTACCTCATCTCCAGAAATGGGTTTGATCAGACCCTCTCCTTTGTTTATGACCTGAGGGAGATAGCATACCTCAAGGACAGTATCATCATCCTGGTGTTAGACCCTTACACACTGGGGAACAAGCAATCCGCCCTCATCAGGAAAGAAACACATGAGATCGAGCCCAAGAGCACGAAAAGAGTACCTGAAGACATGCTGAATATCCTGAAATATGTTTACAACCAGAACAAATTGGGAGTAAAACCCTGCTACACCGAAATCTGCAATGAGCTGAACATGAGCAAACCCACTATAAGAAAGAAGATAAACAATCTAGTTAACAATGAATACCTTAGCGAAGATTACGACGGCAGACACAAACGCGTAGAAATAACTGAAAAGACCAGAGAGACCTTCTCCGCATGATCGAGTGCTTACAGTATAAGGTCACTCTTAAATCACTTTTTCTTAACCCACTTCCCGCCTTTTTTGGTGTAACTCTTTTTCACAGCTGACCATGCGACCTTATGAGCAACTTCCTCTCTTGAGGCCTTACCTCTTCTGTCTTCAGGGTCCTTATATTCATCCCAGGCATTGTTATATGCCTTCATATAGATCTCTTGAGCGTGCTGGGGAAGATTTTCTCTTACGCTATCTGGCAGCTCATCAATACTTTCGTATGGCATCCGCATTCCCTTCAAACATTGAACTGGTCCAACACCATTGAGGCATTGAGGGTTTTCCACCTTACCTCCGTCAACTTGTCGGCCCCTGATGACAAATAGTATAAGTTTAAAAGTATATAACATTTATCCGCCTTGGGATTTGACGTTTAATGTTCACCTGCTGTTAGATGGTGTGGGGAGGAGAAATGGCCAAGATAATTCACAAAGGACCATACGAGAAATGCGGACCCACTTACGACAAACTCTTTGCCTGTCTCCAGCAGAACGGAAAGACTATAAACGGCCCGATAAGAGAAGTTTATTTGAACGATCCCCATGAGGTGCCGCCAGAAGAGATCCTGACTGAGATATACGCTCCCATAGTATAGATTTGGATGATGAAATTAGTAATCGGACTAAAATACTATATCCGGGGGATGAGCATGGGGGTTTTCTGTGCCCATATTCTGTACTGCTCACCGAATTTTTGGGCCATTATCTTGTCCTCTTTTTTGGATAGTCGATAATATAGGGCTATTAAGATGGGGAGCAACACCATAACGGGGATGGTGGGCCAGAATATCGCCCACCCTGCTGCTACCAGTATCAGGCCCAGATATTGGGGGTGGCGGACGAACCTGTAAACATTTCCGGTGGCCAGACCCTCTTTATTCCTGTAAACTTCTCTCCACCCAAAGATTATGAACAGGACCCCTGCAAGTATCACGAAATAGCCGATGGGCATCCCTATTCTTACCACATACTTCATGAAGCTTTCTTCCATTAGAGTCACCCCCAACAGGCTGGAAATGAAGTAGAGGCTGAGAGGGAATCCGAACATCTCTGCAAAAAGAGAGATTATGAACGCTGAATACACTCCATGCGGTTTCCAGTCCTTTTTGATCCTCAAGGGTATCAGGGCCAGGAATACTATGAATATGAAGATGCACATCACCACCAGATCCCAATGACCCTGGAGGAGGTAGGTCCTGATGTCGGTGATGTTGCCGGTTATATACATCAAGGAGTATGCCATTCCCCAGAATGCGAAGGCGATGACCACTCCCGCACAGGTCAGCGAAATCAGTGTTATCAGTTCACGGGTTTCCACATCAATTGGTAGGATATCTGAATATATAATTGTTAAGTTGAAGTAAACGTCTAAACACAACTATCGTAAAAAAGAGGAGGGGTCCGGGGGTTATGTGTCCCCTCCCTTAAGGCGTTATGGAAGACCGCGTGATAGATGATGTCGTATTAAACCCTTCCTCCTCTCACACACAACAATCCTTCAAGTTGTATAAGTCTTTTTTCTAAATAAAACAAATAAGAACCCTCACATCCATTGTCATCCATATCTTTACGTAGTGTATGTACCTAACTCGATCACATTTTCTCCAGTCCGTAAGCAAGTCGAATCGGTGGGGATCTTGATGAGGAGTTTGAAGTTTGTTTTGATGGAAGACTAAAATTTGTATGTTCAAAATTATAAAATTAAAAATAAAGTTTTAATGATTCAGGTTTTAATGGCTTCCTTTTCTGAATGCCTGATATAGAAGTTCTTCTCGTTCTCGATCATACTCTTGATAGGACATTTCTTAGCATAATCGCATTTTTGACAATTCTTCTCGTAGAATTCTATAATCCCGCAATTATCGGGTCGCATAACTACCCCTTATTAGTACTATAGTGGCTTATCGTATTTACCTTTTTTCTAAATACATTAAGTAGGGACTGTGAGCGCCATTATCTCTATCTGTATCTTCATTTAGGACTTTATTTATGCTCTCTGGATTGAACCATTTGAAGTCAAGCTCTACTGTCCCGCAATTCAGGCATATCCACCCTATTCCTTTTATCTCTGGGCTAAAGAGTTGACAAGACTGATTTTTGATGTAAATCCTGTTCGTTACATTGTTACAAATTGGGCAATTATGATCTCCATTTCTGTTATTACTGGGATTATTGGGAGTCAGTAAAGTGTTCTCAATTAATCCATCCCCATTACTATTTTTACATTTCTCACATTCTGCCGTGATAGTCATTAATGGATAATGTTATTTATTACTTTCCTAAATAAAATAAGGTGGATCTATTATATTACAATCAGTACCTTATTTAGTTACATATGAAATCGATGTTTAATCTCTCTCCTTAAGGACTGAAAACATACAACATCCTGATTCCCATCAATAATAGTGCTATGAGCACCGCTTTCCGCACGTATTCTTCGTTCATGTATTTCAGCTTTTCTACCAAAGAATGCTCCTGCAAAGGCCATGATAACCAGTGGAGCGACCCACACAATGTATTTCTGGAACAGACTTCCCTGGTAGAGATAGATGCTAACTCTGGAGATATCCACTAATATGGCTATGCTGGCAGCGGTGGCAATATAAGCTTCCTTCTTCAAGAAGGTGGAGATGAGGAACATGCTCCTGATAGCACCACCCACCCCTATCAGACCGGAAGTAAATCCAGATAACAGCCCTCCAGCCGCTAATAGACTATCCTTTTCTGGTATGTGGAAGCTCGGTCGGTATAGTGAATAGATGGAGAAGATTATGAGGAAAATGGAGAATGTTATACCTATTAATGCCGTGTCAGCCCGTCCGAACATCCACGCTCCAAATAGGGCTGTAACTACACTGGGCAGCCCATAGACTACGAATAGCTTAGAGTTCACTGACCTACTCATCAAACCCAGCTTACTCACATTGTTGGCAAAATGAAAAATGGCGGCCAGCACAATGGCACTTTTTATATCAATAATGAGGGAGATGAAAGGTATTAAAATGGTTGCAGACCCGAAACCGGCTATGGTGGAGACGAACGCTCCGATAAATGCTATCAAAAGCACCAGTTCTTCCATGCCTTCTATTCCCTGGATGGTAAATTATCCGTACTTCATTCTTGTCGAACCACGCTGAGGTTGATAGCGACTTCTGCTATATCTGCGGAGTATCCGGCTATCCTGAAAAGGCTGTCTATTATGGTCTTTATCATCAAAGCCTCTTCAACATCTCTGTCCATTATGTGTCTCAGGTAGTCCTGTTCCTGGTCGAGGAGATTATCGTATTTCTCCAGCACTTCTTCTGCGAACTCTGATTCCAGCTTGAAGAAGGAGACAACCGAGGTCTGGAGCATATCTGAGGCTAGATTGGTGAGGGAGCACAGCTCTGGTATTGGTTTTCTCAATTTCATTAAGGCCCTGGCTATGTTGGCGGCGTGGTCCGCAACCCTCTCCAGCGCCCTTACGACCGTTCTGTACTCCATCATCTTGCCCTGTACCTCCAGAAAGTCCCTTACGTCGGAGTAGTCGGAAGCTATCTTGAGCTGCCTCAATATGAGGAAGTGGAGCTTGTCTATCTCTTTCTCTCTGGCGATTATAGAAGTGCATATATAGGGATCATACTCGTGGAAGGCTTTGCAAAAGTCGGAGAACATGCTGTGGCATATCCGGGATATCTTCTCTACGATATCCGTGGTCCGCAACCTCTTGAAGTCCAGAAATACCTCGGTCTGTATCTCTTTACCAATGTCTTCCAGGACCTCAAAACCTATGAGCAGCTCAGAACAAGAAGTAATTGCTTTTCTCTGCTCCTCATTGTAGTATCTTACCACTATGGAGTCATAGCCTGCAATATAGAAGGAGATAATACGTCTCACCAGAGCCTCTCCCTTTAACTCTCTATCATCTATAACTGCCTCTTTCTTACCTTTCTCCGGTTCCTTAGGGAATATTCTCAGCTCGTTCTTTCCTACGTCCATCAGTATAAGGTCACCGCTGTTCAAATCGTTTTCGGAGATCCATTTTTTGGGCAAAGTCAAGATAAAGCTGCTCTTACCGCTGGAATAGATCTTCCTTCCTTCTCTGGCCATAATCCACCACTTAATATCATGTATATATCAATTGTTGTTTAAAGTATTCTAAATAAAATGTATAGGCGTATATAGAGTAAATATGGGTATTTATACCTATATAGAAAAATGTAGATGTATAATGTATTCAGACAAACAATATATACCTAACTTCTAACGGAGTTCATATGAACCGAAAAGTATTGATATTAGGCTGTGATTTGTCCAGTTGTATGAAAAAAGGGGTGTTATTGGTAGGTCTTTTATTGCTTTCCGCATTCCTTATGGGATGCGCCCAAGATGGCCAAGATTCTCAAGGGGAAGTAACTCTTCGGGGAAGTGGCGCTACTTTCCCCCAACCTCAACTGGATAGTTGGGTAGATACATACACCAAGCAAAACACAAATGTTTCCATAGAGTACACTGGTAAAGGTAGTGGTGGCGGTCAGAACGATTTTATGCAGGGGCTTGTGGATTTCGCCTGTAGTGACCCTCCTCTTAGAGAAAACTTGTGGAATGAGCTGGAAAAACAGGGTGACCCTCAACAGTTCCCCATAATTGTGGGTGCCGTAGTCATAGTTCACAACGTCCCCGGTGTGGATGACCTTAAACTGGATGGTCAAACCCTTGCAGACATCTTTATGGGCAATATCGAGTACTGGGACAACTCCCAGATAAAGGAACTCAATCCCGAAGCTGACATACCTCATAAAAGAATAATTGTGGTTCACAGGAGTGACAGCAGCGGGACCACAGATATCTTCACCAACTATTTGAGCATGGTCAACAGCGAGTGGGAAGAAAAAATAGGCGCAGGCAAAACAGTTGAATGGCTAGTGGACCAGGAAGGAAGAGGTGTAGGCGGAAAAGGGAACCCAGGAGTTGTCGTTGCCTTAAACGATAATGATTACTCCATTGCATATACTGAATTGTCCTATGTTTATGAAGAGGACCTCAAAACTGCATCCCTAAAGAATAATGCCGGTGAATTCGTAGAAGCTTCACCAGAAACAATAAAGGAAGCCGTTTCTAATGTCAAGTCAGAAGTCCCGGCACCAGGTGAAGGATATAAGGAGGATATAAGGTCCCTGCTCAACGCTGAGGGTGAAAACTCATATCCCATTGTTGCTTTCAGTCATATGCTGATGTGGAAGAATTACGACAACAAGAACAAGGAGGAAGCTCTAAAGGAGTTCGTGAAATGGATTTTTACTGAAGGGCAGAAAGAAGAGAACCTTGCTACTGGATATGTTGGGCTTCCAGAGGAAATAACAGAGAAAATGTTAAATGAACTTGGTTTGTAACCCTCGACATGCAAATGACTGACAGGTTCAAAACCTTCACGTTATTTTTTCCTACCCTTATTTTGGGCATCTTTATCTTAATGCTTATCATTTACTTTTTAACTTCTGCTCCCATCTTTCAGAGAGAAGGGCTGGATATCTTTACCACAAATACCTGGCAGGCTGCAGAGCAGCCTGAAAATGAGAAGTACGGGGTGCTTGCTGCCATATACGGTAGTGTTTACACATCCGTTCTGGCAGTGCTGGTTTCATTGCCTTTGGCTATATGCTACTCCGTATTCGTCATTGATTACGCCCCCGCAAAGCTGAAAGAGTGGTTCATAATCAGTACAGACATCATGGCCGGTCTGCCCACCATCCTCTACGGTATATGGGGTGCCTTCTACCTGGTCCCCTTCCTCAAGAACTATGTGATGTACCCCCTGTATAATCACCTTTCTTTCATCCCGTTGTTCTCCTATGAGCCTCTCACCGGTTACAGCTTCCTGTCGGCTGGGATATTGCTGGGGATCATGGTAACCCCCTTCTCGGCTTCAGTTATTAGAGAGGCCTATAGAATGGTCCCCTTCAGATATAGGGAGGCAGTATTCTCTGTGGGGGCGACCAACTACGAGGCAACGAAGATCCTTTTGGGATATATTAAGACGGCAATAGTGGCAGGAGTGATCCTCGCTTTCGGAAGGGCTATAGGGGAAACTGTTGCGGTCAGCCTGGTGGTGGGAAATGCCTTCAACATCCACCCCAGTCTGTTCACCCCAGGTTATACTGTATCATCACTCATCGCCAACCAGTTCGGTAATGCTTTCATCTATGATTACATGGTCAGCGCATTATTTGCTGCAGGGTTGTCTATCTTCCTTATCGGTTTGGCGGTGAATATACTGGCAATATATATACTCAGGAGGAGTACCCATGCTTATTAGGATATGGAAAGAGAAATTGTTCTTTTTGGTGGTAGCGGTCTTATCCATTCTGACTATCATCCCCCTGTTACACATACTCTTAACGGTGTTCATCGAAGGATCTCCTGTATTGATGAGAGGAGGTTTTGAGTTCCTTACTGGAACCCTTGCTTCTCCTGGAGGTGGACTGGGTGGGATTGGACCAGCAATACTGGGTACATTCATTCTGGTGTTCCTTACATCTCTAATCGGTTTGCCCATAGCTCTAATTGCGGGCATATTTGTGGCTGAGTATCCCCAAAGTATTGTAGGCAGAATAACCAAGCCCCTGCTCCAGATCATGCTGGAGTTCCCCACAATTCTGGTCGGCCTTTTTGTCATGCAGATTCTGGTAATTCCCATGGGAAGTTACTCTGCTATTGCAGGTGCACTGGCTCTGGCAATAGTTATGATGCCCTACGTGGTGGTCTCCACAGAAGAGGCCATGAGAGAGATACCATTCACTTATCGAGAAGCAGCTTTCAGCCTTGGTCTTGATAGGTTCAAGGTGGTCTTCAGGATACTGGCGGGGATGGCCAGAAAAGGTATTTTCACCGGCATACTAATCGGGATGGCCAAGGTAGCAGGAGAAACCGCACCCCTACTGTTTACGGCTGGAGGAGCTCAGCGAGTCTATTTTGCCGGTCTGGATCAACCGATAGGGGCCATACCACTGATGATATATAATCTGGTCCAGCAGCCGTATGCCAACTACCAGGAGATAGCATGGGGAGCATCTTTAGTATTAATGATAATCTTTTTGGCCATATTCATCCCCGTGAGATTAAGCATCAAAGAGGTGAAATTATGACCACTTCCATCGAAACCATCGATCTCCACATATATTACGGCGACAATCATGCCATAAAAGATGTCAGCCTGAAGATACCGGAGAAGGGCATATTTGCCATTATGGGGCCCAGCGGATGTGGCAAATCCACTTTACTGAGGGCATTCAATAGATTGCTGGAATTGAACACGAACACCAGAGTTGAAGGAGATATAAAGTTCTTTGACCAGAGCATATTCAAGATGAACGCTATCGAGATCCGCAGACAGATAGGTATGGTATTCCAGCAGGTCAATCCTTTCCCCCACATGTCCATCTTCGATAATGTCTCTCTGGGGTTGAAGCTCAACAAGCTCTACGAATCCAAAAACGAGATTAATGAGAGAGTAGAATGGGCTCTGAAGAAGGCAGCCCTCTATGAGGAGATCTCCGACAGGCTTAAGGCCCCAGCAACCGCTTTGAGTGGTGGTCAGCAGCAGAGACTGTGTATTGCCAGAGCTCTGGCCCTAAAACCACAGATACTTCTTATGGACGAGCCCACTGCCAATCTGGACCCCATATCTACTGACAGGATCGAGGACCTCATATACGAGCTTAAACGGGATTATACTATTATTATGGTCACTCACTCCCCACCGCAGGCCGCAAGAGTCTCCGATAAGGTGGCATTCCTTTATCTGGGGGAGTTAATAGAAGTGGGGAACACTGAAGAGATGTTCGAGGCTCCCAAGAAAGAGCTCACCGAGAACTTCCTGAGAGGCAGGATCGGATGAGGATTATATGAACGATAAGCGAAATAAAGTCCTTTTCGTGTGCATCCACAACTCCTGCAGGAGCGTTATGGCTGAAGCAGTGTTCAATGCCAACGCTGAGGAGTGGAGTGCTGAGAGTGCTGGCGTGGAAAGAGCGAATAAGATCGACAGTACGGCATTAAGGATGCTGAAAGAAGAAGGCTATATTGTTGAAAAGGAGGCGCCAAGAACTCTGGATGAAGTCGATCTGGAAGATTTTGATTTGATTATAACCGTTTGCGAAGAATCCTGCCCGTATATTCCTACCTCGAAGCCTGTGAGGCACTGGGGCCTGGAGGACCCTGTAGGAAAAAGTGAGGAAACCTATAAGAGGGTATTGAGGGATATCGAGCAGAATGTCAAGGAATTAATAAATGAGCTGGAGAAATAAGGCTGAAGCTATACCCCAAAATTAGTATCTTTCCAGTATTTTGGTGGCTATCACTACCAGCCCGGAGAGGATTAAAGCTTCTATAAGATTGATTATATTTACGGACTGCATAAATATGTTGTAAGGTGAAGTAACCCCTTCCATTACGACCAGCATTATTGCATCTGCGATACATAACACAATGAATACTATTCCTGCGAATTGCCAGAAATTTATGGGCATAAAATCAACCAAATAGTGAAATTACTTAAGTTTTTACCTTCTTTAATCAGCGTTTACGTTTAACGTTTAGGTACTTCCAATACCTTACCCTCAAATATCAGCTTTTTTATTAACTTTTAACTTTTAACTTCTATTTGCTTCTATTCTGGTATTGCTGATATTCAATGAATATACCACGGTGAGCATCAAAAACAAACCAGACAGGACGAGGAACAACCCCATCCCTGCAAGATCTGTGGTTAGGCCGTAGATGGGCTTTAAGAATTCGCTCAATGCCAGAGGTGTGAGTAAGGTAGATCCCATAACGAATAATGCAGGGGTTAACAATTGCCCCATACCGTCTTTTCTCCAGGCCATCACAGCCACAATAATGAACGCAGGCATTCTGAAGCTAATGATGGATATGCAGCAAGAAATAGATAGGCTCAAAAACAAAATAGCAAAGATAAGAGAAGAATAAAGACAATCATTCTCTTTTTTTAAAATTGTATTGTAGTTTATATAGAATAGTTGGATTTATTCTTTTATGGCGTTTTTGAGGAGTTCTTTTCCCATTGGTTTGGGGATTTCTCTTCCTTCTTCTTTGTGGCTTCGATCCATAGTTCCATAGCGGTTTTAACTTCCTTCAAAGCCTCTTCTTCAGTTTCACCGAAGGCAGAGCAGCCAGGGAGCCCGGGGACTACAGCAATGTATCCCTCATCTTCTTCGCTGTAGAAGATCTCTATGGCATATCTGTGCATCTTATTCCTCCTTAAGTAAATTGTATTTGTCTACTATCTTTATAGGTTTGTATTTAGGGGGGTAGCTAAGACTGAAACCTCTCAATTACTTCTCTTATGGTGAGAGATAACCCTTCCTTGGTGCTGTTCAAGGCATTTCTTAAGGCCTTATCTCCTGTAACAAGAACAGTTGAAGGATCGTCTTAATGGAGAAGTAAAGTATAGATGAAGATGGGTCTGTCCTTCCTGTCAGAGACTTTCTCCTCAGCAAGCTGGATCAAATCAGTGCGGAACTCCTTCTCCACCATAACAATGTTTTCGTAGGTAGCAAGAAAGTCAGTAACAAGTCTAAAATCTATTTCATTTCTTTCAAACACCAGTCTAAGCTCTTCATATACATAACCAGGTATTTTTATAATCTTTTATCCTGTTCTGACAAAAAATGGTTTAATTGCATTATTGTGTGTTTTGTGTGTTATATCTCTCCTTTCTCTTGTAAGTATTGAACAACTCTTGTAACTTCTGCGGCTGCCATAGTCCCTCCTAAACTTATGGCCACTCCGCAAGCCTCAAATATTTCTTTTACGGTAGCTCCCTGATTTAATGCATGTTCTGTCTGGGAAAGTATGCACCCCCGGCAACCAGAGGCTACTGCCACTGCAATGGCCATTAATCTCTTCGTTTTGGAGGAGAGTTCTCCATTTTGATATGCACAGCTGGAAAGGTCGTAGTATAATTCTTCCAACTCTGGCATGTGCTCTAAATATTTTTCAAAGTATTTACCTATATCTTTCTTCAGATCTACTTGTTTTTCCATTGAAACACCTCCTATTGAATTATGGCCTGATATGGTAGAGGTTATAATTAACATTATGCATAAAAAAGTCTCACACACTTATGCAAAAAGTTTTGTCAATGATAATCCAAATCATTCTTGTGATTGTGAAATTTGCAATTCTGAAACTGAAGATTCTCCAGCAGATTATAAGAAAAGTGAGGACCATTTTATGACGGTAAGAAGAAGAGAGGTACATGAAATAAATAATCACGGAATAGACGGTGTGTTGTCTGTCGCTTAAAGCCGACTTCGAGTCTTCGACCACAAATCCCATTCTCATAATCTAAACTAAAAAGAAAAATTATTTAAGGCTATACGCCTGTCTGAAAGTATGAGAGGGCGTAGAAATCGAAATAAGGATGCCCCGGCCGGGACTCGAACCCGGGTTGGAAGTTCCGGAGACTCCCAGGATATCCCCTACCTCACCGGGGCACCTCGATCCCATCTATCATTATCAGACTTTGTTTTAAATTTATCTGCTAAACACTTGGTTAAAATATGGAAGATATTGAATGCTCTCTATTAATTGCAACTGCAGTAAAAAAAGAGGTAGAATTTTAGTTTGTATTAATGAAATCTTTGTTTAGGGGTTATACTAAATTCAGGACCGCTCCTCAGCAATATCCCCGGTGACAGGTAGTTTGAACCTCTCTCCCTGATATGCTTTTATGATCAGCACGATCCACAGTACAAAGGCCAGGAGACCCAATAAGTTGGATACAACCCATCCGAAGAACGGAACATACCCCAGGACGATGATAATAACGTGTAGCGGGAGGAACAGTGCAATGGATTGAACTGCATGAAATCTGACGTATGTGCTCTCCTTCTCCATTAAATAGAATATGACTCCCGTTATCCAGCCCAATACATAAGTTAGGGCTCCTGCAATATTTTCATCTAAACCCAAAAACCTCGTTTTAGCCATAAGTTTACCTCCTTCTTATCCTCAATAATTTTGCTAATTTATAAAATTATCTGTTAACTCATGGTCCGTCCTTTTTGAAAAAGTCGGAGTCGGCCAGAGCAAAAGGAGGAATTGAGGTTGAATTGAGTTAGATAGTTCTGGTTACTTGTATATTTCTACCAGATCGGAGATGATCGCGCTGGCAGTCTCTTTTTTCCCTGCACCTTTACCCACGACAACGATATCCCCGGCAAGGTCTGTGCGAACCTGGAGAGCGTTCAGTGTTCCTGTAACACATAGAGGATGGTTTGCAGGCACTAAACGAGGTGATACTTTGATAGAACCGGTGTTCTTGTTGACCTCGCCTATCAGCCGGATAGTATAATTTTTCTCCAGAGCGACATCAAAGGCTTCCGGGGTTATCATGGTTATACCGTCGATCTCCACGTCGTCAAAGGAGGCGTTCATACCCAAGAGGGCGTTGGCGATTATGACCAGTTTGGCTGCGGAGTCAATCCCCTCTACATCGTATGTAGGGTCCGCTTCAGCATAACCCAGCTCCTGAGCCTCTGCCAGAACCTGGTGGTAGGATAGCTTTTCGGTCTCCATTCTGGAGAGGATGAAGTTGCATGTCCCATTGAGGATGCCTCTCACGGATTCTATATCATTACCTGCCAAGTTATTTCTCGCCAGATTGATGATGGGCATCCCTCCCCCTACGGTGGCCTCGAACTTCAGGCTGACATTATTTTGGTCCGCAAGCTGTTGAAGCTCTTTATAGCCTACCACAATGGGTCCCTTATTGGAAGTGATCACGTGGGCGCCTCTCTTCAGGCACTCCTTGATGTGGGTCAGGCCGGGTTCCCCCTTTTTTATGTCAGTGGGAGTCACTTCAATGGCCACATCAAAATCAGCATTTTGGATCAGCTCCATTGTGCTACCGGAAGAAAAGTCTTGAGAACTGAAACCAAGTACGTCCCTGCCCAATCCCTGCTCATCGTAGATAACGCCATCTTTCTCTGCGATAGCCACTACCTTGTAATCCCCAATATATTTCCGGAGTTCTTCTTTCTTGTCCAGCAGGACCTCTACTACTCCTCTCCCAATGACTCCGAATCCGACTACGACTATCTTGATCATATAACTCACTTCATCGATCTTGAATTGGCTTACTAAAGATCCTCATTAAGGGGTTCGACTACCAGAATCTCTTTATCTCTACAAACGTAGTTCAACAGGCCCATAGCCTCATTCAATTTGTCCTTTCCGGTGGCCGATATAGTGATCATTGCTGTTGACGGCTCTTTGAGCTGGGGCATGTTGACCCTGATATCCACCACTTCAGCATACCCGGTGCTGTCGATACGGTTGATGGTATCACTTAGATCCGTGCGGATGATATGGCCCACCAGAAGAGCAGACGTTGTGGTGGTAAGCCTTACTTCGTTGTAACTCCTGACAATAACGTCATTACCCTCTATGGTCTCTATCAGGCTCTCTACTTTATCTTCATCTATCTTGATGGATATCTCCACCGGTATTCTCCCCAGAGGAGACATTTTCTCTCTCTGATGCAGGATGCCCAGAATATTTCCTCCCATACGGGAAACGGGTTCAAGAGCTTTGAGGAGCTGTCCGGGCTTATCCTTTATCTCCACCACTATCGATACTAATGCCATATGATCCCTCAGTCATAAATGGGAGTTCCTTCTTCTGTGGCTTTCCTGAACTCATTCATAAGCTTTTGGGTCAAATCTCCTGGTTTTCCATCGTCTATCGGTCTTCCGTCGATATAGGTGATGGGTGCTATTTCTGCGGCTGTCCCGGTCACGAAAACCTCGTCTGCGGAGTAGAGGTCGAACAATCCCAGGTTCCTCTCCTGGAACGGTATGCTCAGTTTCCGTATCAACTCAATGGCTACTGCCCGGGTTATACCTCTGAGGTTGTTCAGAATAGGTGGGGTAAAGACCTCCCTATTTTTGACCACGAATATGTTGTCCCCACTTCCTTCTGAGATATAACCGTTATGATCCAGGAATATGGCTTCGTCTCCTCCTTTAGCATTTGCCTCTATTTTGGCGAAGATGTTGTTCAGGTAATTGAGGGATTTGACATTGGGTGGGAGGGAGTCTATGGCATTCCTCCTTACCGTAACTGTAACCCCCTTCAATCCCTTCTCATATAGATCGCCGTATAGTTTACCCCATTCTCTGGTGATGACTATAATGTTGGGCTGAGGACATCTCCGGGGATCAAGGCCCAGGTCTCCTACTCCTCTGGATACTATGGGGCGTATATAAGCATCTTTTAATTTGTTCTTCCTCAAGGTCTCCAAAATGATTTTACCGAATTCTTCTCTGTTTAGGGGTATCTTGAGGTCAATGGCTCTGGCACAATCATAAAGCCGGTCCACATGCTCCCTTAGCTTGAAGACCTTACCATTGTAGGCTCTGATACCTTCGAAAATACCATCTCCATAAAGGAAGCCATGGTCAAATACGCTTACCTTTGCCTGGCTCTCAGGAAAAAATTCTCCGTTGATGTAAACTAGAGGCTCAGAATTGTCCAAATTTGTTGGTTCCTCAGATGAATCACCAATTGTAGGCATTGATTCGCTTTAAATATTGCGTATAATAATCTTTCTGTTTATTCTGATTATCTTAATAAAATACCATTCACTTTCGCCATACACGAAAAAATAAATAACGTTCAGCAGGAAGAAGAAATATAATATTTTAGATTCTGCAGCTGAAAAGGTGTCCACATGGTAAAATTTGTTCATATGGCAGACGTACACCTGGGATACAGGCAGTATGGCTGTGAGGAACGGTTAGTTGATTTCGCTCAGGCTTTTATGGACGCAGTGAATTTTGGTATCAAGAACGATGTGGACTTCATCATTATTGCGGGCGATCTGTTCCACAAGAGGAGTGAAATGGACCCCGTGACCTTAACTCAGGCGACTAAAGTACTGGAAAAAACCAAACAGGCAAATATACCGGTAGTGGCCGTTGAAGGGAATCATGACTCGACTTATTTCAGGGACAGCTTCTCCTGGATGGATTACCTAGCCAAGAACGACCTCCTTATCAATTTAAAACCATCCTTCGATGATGGGCTGGTTCTGGAAGAGTGGGACGGTGAGAGTGGAGCTTATGTGGACATCAATGGAGCCCGCATATACGGTATGAAATACTACGGCTCCCTGACATCCCGAATACTAGAAGAATACCACAAAAAGATCAAGAAAAATGGATTTACAGTCTTCACCGCTCATGCCGGTATCGAAGGATACATGAACATTTACGGATGCATTCCATCATCGGTTCTCCACAAATTCAAGAGGTCTGTTGATTACGTTGCTCTGGGGCACATCCACCAGAGTATCGTAGAGGACGACTTCATTTTCAACCCCGGGAGCCTGGAAACCTGTGACATCACCGAAAACAGCTTCCAGAGAGGGATCTTTTACGTGGAGTGCAATGAAGGTGGAGAGCTCACCTACCAGCTGGTGGACGGTTTTGCCAAACGCAAATTCGTGTCACTGGATTACGAGATCAAAGACAATGACTTTCACTCCGACCTTAGAGAATTCATACGCTCTCATGACTGCGAAAACGCCGTAGTCCACTTGAAAGTATCTGCCGGCCATGAGATGAAGATCCAGCCGGAAGAGATACAGAAAATAGTGAAAGAATCCAACCCACTGGTAGTCCGGTTGAAGCTGGACACCGGCGACACTTTTCAGCCCTTATCATCTACGGACAAAGATACTATAGAGAAGAACGTGGTGGAGCAGTTGCTGGAGAATTACAGCTACGGCAATATAGCGGACGAGGTCTTAAGGCTGAAGAACATATTCTCCACATCATTTGATAACCATTCGGTGGACCATTTCATAGAATCCATCCTCTATGATCAGGACACCAAAGCTGAACAAGAGGCTGAAGAACCCCAAACACAATTTGAGGAGAAATCACAAGAAAGCTTCGGAGAGCTAACAGGTGAAGAAGAAGTAGAGGAAGAAGAAGAGATGATAGGGACAGAAAGCGGGGATGAGAAGCAAAAAATAACTGCAAAGGAAGAAGGCGGAAAAGAAGTGGAAGGACATAGAGAAAGTGAAGAAGAGGAGCAGGGAAAGGAAGAAGAACCGGAAATGAGCGAGGAAGGGGACCAGGAAGAGAAAGAAGAATCTGAGGAAGATGCAGAGGACTGGAGGGAAGTGTTCAGTTATGATACAGGAAGTAAGTCTGGTAAACGTTAAGAGCTACTCTCATGAAAAAATTGATTTCTCTTCCGGCTTGAATGCCATAATCGGGGAGAATGGAGCCGGAAAGACCACCATACTGGAGGCTATCGGGTTTGCACTTTTTGATACTCTTCCCTACAGGATAAGCGATTTTCTCCGCAGGGGTGAGAAGAAGGGTGAGGTCAGAATTAAGGTACTGGCCAGTGATGATAGAATATACGAGGTAATAAGAAAGATCTCCACTACTGGGACGTCAGAATACTCTATTAGAGACCCCGAAACAGGTAAAGTGGCGGAGGGGGCTTCGGAAGTGGGGGAGTGGATAAGGGAGAACTTCAACCTTGAAACCGACGGGACCACGTTCTTTGAGAACGTTATAGGGGTCTCCCAGGGAAAGATGACCTCCCAGTTCCTGGAGGTTCCCAGCGCGAGGGACAGAATATTCTCTCCTATTCTGGGCGTGGATGGTTATAAGAAGGCCTTCGAGAAGAGCAGAGAGTTCGAGAACTATGTGAAGGAGAGGATAACTGAAGTGGACAGGAAGATAGCCGTACTGGAAAAGGAAGTTGAGGCTAAAGAGAGGGTGGAAAGCAAATTAGAGGAGCTGGAGAAACAGAAGAAGGAAGTTGAAGAACAGCTCTCCAGGATCGATCTGGAGGGGATAAAGAAAGAGCTGGAGCAGTTTGACGAGCTGCAATCCAGTTTGAACTCACTGGAGATAGAGAGGACCAGAAAATCAGCTCAGCTGGACAGCACGGACAAAGAAATAGCCAGCAAGGAAAAAGAGCTGGAAGAAATGAAGAATGCTGAGGAGGAGCTCAAGGAACTGGAGAAACCCTATAAAGATTATCTTCAGGCAGATGAGCAGATCAGTCAGCTGGAACCCCAGAGAGCTCAACTGGACCACAAGCTGAAGCAATTGAACCAGCAGAGCAGGAAGCTGGAAAGGATCAATGCCGAGATAGAATCCCGGAAGAATACTCTGGAAGACCTCAAGAAAAAGGAGCAGACCATAGAGGAGCTTAAACCATATGCAGAAAAAGAGAAACAGCTGGAAGAGGAGTTAAAGAAGATCGAGATCTCTGAAAACAACCTTCATAATTATAAAGAGCAGCTCCAATCCTTAAATGAGGAGATCAGCTCCAAAAAAGAGCAAATAGAAAAGATTTCTCAATACGAAGAAAAATTGAGCGAATTGAGGTCAAAGAGAGAGAAACTGGCATCCATACTTCAGAAAAGAGATGATCTCATCTCTTACAGAGCCAACTTGAAGGCCAAGCTCAAGATGGAGAAAGAGCAATACGAGCAGGTCAAGGATAAGACCTGTCCTGTCCTGAAAGAAGAATGCGATAGGCTGGCCGATGTTAGGGAGTCCAAGAAGGAGGAGCTTAGGGAGCTGGGCAACAAGCTGAAAAAGGCTGAAGAAAAGTACCAGGAAATGGAAAAAGCCCATGAAGCGGACAAAAAGCTTGAAGAGCAGGTGAACAGGATTGAAAGCGAGGTCAGACAAAAGGATTCTCTTCAGGAAGAGATCAAGAAGAAAGAAGAGCGCTCAAAGGAACTGGATCAAACGATCACCGAATTGGAACAAGTTGTTGACAAGAAAAGCAGTGTCGAGGAGCAATACCAAAAGGTCAAGGGAGCCAATGAAAAGCTGGCAGCCCTGAGATCAGAAATCTCCCAAAAAGAAGAGATTGAAAACAAGCTTAAGGAGCTGGAAGAGGAGAGCAGGAAGCTGGAAGAACAGGTCGGTCGGATAGATGAGGTTGAGAGTCAACTGGAAGATATTCGGGAAAAGATCAATAATTACGTTAAGGTAAAGGAAAACAACTCCCAGAGCTTTCAGCGCTATATCCAGCTGAAAGATAAGGTCTCATCACACGAACAGACATCTAAAAAGGTGGAAGAGCTCAAAAAAGATAGGGAAAACCTCAAACAGGAGATATCTCAACTGGATTCCGAAATAAAGGAACTCAACCAGAAGTACAGCAAACAAAAGCACAACCAGCTGCATGAAAAGTATAACGAGCTCAGAGGCAAGAAAGGAGAACTGGAGGGCAAGCAGGAGAGCATCGTCAACACCATAGACGAAAAGGATCAGGAGCTAAAGGAGATCAAGAAGAAAGAGCAGGAGCTGGAAGAGGTCAACTCCCAAAAACAGTCCCTGGAAGAGAAGTTCAGGTTCGTGAAGAACCTCCGGGAGATATTCAAGCTGGCAGCCCCCAACATCATCAGAGCATACGTGGATGCCGTTTCCAGGGAAGCCAACATGATGTTCTGCGAAATGCTCGACGATTACAGCTGGGAGCTATACTGGACCGAGGACTTCGGAATAAAGGCGAAATACAAGGGAAGAGAGATAGAATACTCTCAGATGAGCGGTGGGGAGCAAATGTGTGCGGCACTGGCAGTGAGGCTTGCCTTATTAAAGATCATGTCAGGAATCGGGGTGGTCTTCTTTGATGAGCCCACACAGAACATGGACGAAGTGAGGAAGAGGAACCTCGCTTCTCAGCTCTCCAGGATAGAAGGATTCAATCAGATAATCGTCATAAGCCACGACTCAACATTCGAAGAAATGGTAGAGAACGCCGTCAAAGTGCGGAAGGATGGGGTTTCCACAATTGAACAGTGAACAGTGAACAGTGAAGAGAATGTTAGAACATCCATTTCAATGCAAATACATCCGGGTAAGGTATAAAATATAAATATAGACCTTTTCGACTTGAATTATGAAAAAATTGCTTGAATTGCTGGATAAAATAAGCGGAAGAGGCTATAAGGCCTATAAAGAGATTAAAGGCAAGTATCAATATGACCAGTTCACCTTGTATGTAGATCATGTTCAGGCGGACCCCTTTGCCCCTCCCAGCGCCATGAGGGTAAGGGTGCCTCAAAAGAATTCAAAATTCCCTCAGGACCTGTTCAGGAGTAGGGTGAGAAAAGTAGCCCTCGAAGATTATCTGACCAGGGTCTTCTGGCTGAACACCAGAAAAAGCTCTCACATAGTGGGTAGCGGTAAGAGCGGGATAATCGAGATCAACAAACCCAGCCAGCAGGTCCTGGAGAGGACCGCCATGGAAGTGAACGATGATCATGTGGAAGCCAGATTTTACGTGGGCCTGCCTGCAAAAGGGAGGAAGATCGCTGGCTCTGAGGCCAAGAGGATATTCTCTAAAGAGGTACCCCAGATAGTTGAGAGCTCATTGTTCTACGACAGTCTGGATCACCAGGAATTGAGGAATCATGTAGAGATCGTGGAGGACGCTGATTACATCAGGAACAATCTTCGGGATAGAGGGCTGGTGGCTTTTGTGGCCAACGGCTCCATTCTTCCCAGAAAGAGTGGGGTGGATGAGCGGCCCCTACCGGATGGTCTGCCGTTCCAGTCACCACCTTCTCTGGATGTGGTCTTTGAGTGCCCCAACAGGAAGGTCAGCGGCATGGGCATACCTCAGGGGGTCACACTCATCATTGGCGGAGGGTATCATGGAAAATCGACTCTCCTCGATGCACTCTCCCTGGGCATCTATGATCACGTACCGGGAGACGGCAGAGAGTTCGTTATCACTTCAGAGGATGCCGTCAAGATAAGGGCTGAGGATGGGAGATTCATCAGGGATGTTGACATCTCCAGCCTTCTCTCCAATCTTCCGGGAGGAAAGGATACCTCCAAATTTAGGACAGATAACGCATCGGGAAGCACTTCTCAGGCAGCCAACATTATGGAGTCTCTGGAGCTGAACTCCAAATTGCTACTGATTGACGAGGACACTTCAGCCACCAACCTCCTTATTCGGGACCATAAGGTGCAGAAGATCGTCACCAGGGATAAAGAGCCCATAATTCCTTTGTTCGACCTCATCTCACCCCTGAAGGAGAAGGGGGTATCAATAATCCTGATAATGGGAAGTCTGGGCGATTACTTCAGCATGGCGGATACAGTAATCTTCATGGACAATTACCAGCCCAGAGACGTAACCGAAAAGGCAAAAGAAGTGGTGGGAGATGACACCCTGGTCTCAGATGAAAACAGGACCATCAGCTACAAACAAAGGATACCTGACCCCGGTTCAATAGACCCTGTCAGGAAAGGAAAACCCAGAATAAAGGCCAGAGGTATTGGGGGAATGGAATTCGGAAAGAACAATGTAGACCTCTCCAGAGTGGAGCAGATCGTAGAATCGGGCCAGGTAAAAGCCATAGGAGAGCTCATCAACCAGAACAAGAGCAAGTTCAACAATAGAACCCTTGAAGAAGTTCTTGACGATTTGGAGGAGCAGCTGGAAAAAGAAGGGCTGTTATCCCTTTTACCTCCTCGAGGCGACTTTGTCAAACCCAGAAAATTTGAAGTAGCGGCAGCCCTAAACCGATTGGAAAACCTCAAGTGTTATTTGAATTGACTGGATTTCGCTAACTTCAAATATTTTTAGAGCGAGAGAAGAAGATATAAGTTCGGGGGTAAGGAGATAAGATGAGATATCTGAGATGGGACGAAACATTGTTCCGGGAGCCGGAAGTTCTTGACCCGGAATACCTTCCTGAAGAATATCTTTTCAGGGAGACCCAGTTGAACAGGTTATCCACCAACATGAAGCCGGCTGCAAAGAATTCCCGTCCCATGAACACCCTCTGCCTGGGACCTCCGGGCACGGGGAAGACAACGGCCGTAAAGCTCATTTTCAAGGAGATGGAGGAGGAAGTGGAGAACATAATTCCCGTACACATTAACTGCCAGATAATTTCCTCCAAGCAACAGATATTCGCCAAGGTCTTTGAGAAAGTTCATGGTTATGCCCTTCCCTCTTACGGCACCCCATTCTCCAAAGTTTACTACAACATAATGGACAACCTCGTAGATGAGCAGAAAGTCCTTATAATCGCTCTGGACGACCTCAACTTCCTTCTCGACGACCACATAATAAATGAAACCTTATACGCTTTTATCAGAGCACACGAAGAGGTTGAGGGAGCCAAGATCGGTGTCATAGGCATCGCAACTGACCTCAAACTCTCTGCAAGACTGGATGAGAGGACCGGCTCCGTATTCCACCCGGATGAAATATACTTCTCCCCCTACGGTAGAGAAGAGATAAGAGATATACTAGATTCGAGAGCCAAATACGGTTTTTATGAAGGAGTGTTGCAGCCTGAAGCTCTGGATAAGATAGCGGATCTAACGTATGATGGTGCTGACCTCCGCCTGGGGTTGCATCTCCTCAAGATGTCAGGTCTGGAGGCTGAGAGGCGAGCCTCGACCAGGATCGAGCTGGAAGACGTGGAGAATGCGGCAGAAAGCGGGAAGAAAGTATTCCTCAGGAAGATGATGCAGGCGCTCAGGGATAACGAGAGGGCTCTGCTGGAGAGAATATATTCCGGTGAGGATGTCACCAGCGGAGAGCTGTTCGATGAGATGAAGGAAGAATTGAATGTGGGCTACACCAAGTTCTATGAAATGATACACAAGCTGGAGAGCATAAAGTTGATAGATACTGCCTTCGACAAGAAGAAGAGAGGGAGGACCAGAACAATAATCAAAAGATACGACCCACAGATGGTCCTGGACGCCCTAAATGAGTATTAGTTATTTAATTAAGTTAAATAATTAATTCGATGAGTCACTAACCGTCAAGGAGTTTTGAATGACGAAGAAGGGAATGAAGTTTGAGCGAGACCTCATCCACATGTTCTGGGATAAGGGATACGCTGCCCTGCGTACTGCCGGAAGCGGAGCGGCCAGGTACCCCACTCCGGACGTTGTGGCGGGCAATGGTAACAAATTCATTGCCCTGGAGGTCAAAAAGCGAAACAATCTGCCGGTCTATCTCACGGAGAATGAGGTAAGAGAGCTGGTGATGTTCTCCAACCTGTTCGGAGCCGACGCCTACATCGCCGTGAAGATACCTCGCAAGGAGTGGAAATTCGTTGACATCGACCACCTGAAAAAATGTAAAAGCTATCGGGTGGATGAAGAAGTTTACTCTACCGGAATAAATTTTGAGAGCATTATAGAGGTGTAAATAATGAAGTTCCTGTTAATGGGAGACATTCACGGGAGGATGTCGGAATTCGTGGATCACAGTGAAATCGATGCCGTATTGATTGCTGGAGATTTTACCAACGGCAGGGACAACGAGTTCGTAGAAGAGGTACTGGACGCTCTACCCGAACCCGTGTTCGCTGTTCCGGGGAACATGGAGAGAAAGGGTGCAATAGATATACTTGATCAACGGGGGGTCAATGTCCACCTCAACCCCCTTAAATTGGGGGACCTAACTGTCTTCGGTTACGGTGGAAGTAATCCCACTCCATTCGGCACACCCTTCGAAGTGGAAGATGACCAGATAGATGAGGAGCTCTCCCAATTCGGGGGAGCTGATATAGGATTATTCCACGCTCCCCCCTACGGCTACTTCGATAAAATAGACGGTTACTCTGTGGGCAGCAAAGCCATAAGGAATTGGATAGAGGCACACAAACCACTCTTTGCCGTATGTGCACACATCCACGAGCATAAAGGAGTAGCTAAAATGGGGGAAACCGTCCTGATAAAAGTGGGGATGGCCTGTAACGGCGAAGCAGCTGTAGTTGAAGTGGACAAAGAGAAAGGGGATATAACAGTGAATTTTACCAGATAACGGATGGTGAATGAAGGATATTCTTTATTCGTGTTTTACTGTAAGTTTTACTGTAAAATAATTGGTTTTACTTTCACTTGGTTTTACTTTCACTTCAGTCAGCAGGTATTTCTTCTTTGATTGCTTACTTGATTTACCTACCTGACCTTTAAGGTGAATTTACCTGCCCACCTGCCCCATCTACCCTACCCGCCGCACCTTTGATGTGGTGGATGTTTCTCCACCACTTTTTCTATTTTATAGGTGGTGGGTTAGGGTAGGGGTCAGGGACTACTCTTATAAACTTCAAGTGGAATTTGGGTTAATGACTTTGATGCTGTTTATAGGAAAGGGTGGAACGGGAAAGACCACTTGTGCTTTAGCTACTGCCTTAAAACTGGCGGAAAAAGGTAGAACTCTGGTAGCGAGCACGGATGTGGCTCACTCCTTATCGGATGTTCTTGGCGTCAATCTTATGGAGACCAATCACGTGGAAGGTAATCTTTATGCCACTCAAATAGATGTTTATAAAGAATCTCTGGAGAGCTATGGCTCATTGGGCAAGTATTTTAAGGATATTTTGGAGGAATTGCAACTCGACCCCACCATTATTGCTTCTGATCTCTCTACCCTGGTAGGGCTGGAGGAGTTCGTCAGCCTGTTGAAGATCCAGGAGTTCATGGAGAGCGATTATGACCACGTCGTATTGGATTGTCCCCCCTCTGGCGCTTCTATCAGGATGCTCGCCCTACCGGATCTGGTAAACAGGAGGATCCAGAGGATGATAAGAACGGAGAGGAGAAAATCTCGGGCCAAAAGATTTCTTTCTCTCACCGATGAGAGAGAGGATGAGCTTTACGATCAACTGGACAATATTACGGAGAAAGCCATACAGTCCAAGGAAATTCTCTATGATAATGAGAGAACATTTATAAGATTGGTATTGAATCCTGATGAACCATCGTTGCTGGAGACGCAGAGAACATTCAGCTTTTTGAGTTTACATGGATTCAATACGGATTGCATAGTCCTGAATAAACTCTATGATGGTGAAACACCTAACCAGTTCCTGGAGAAGCTTAAGAACCGGCACAATAGATATGCAGAGGAAGTGAACAAAGTATTCAGCCCCATGCAGGTCCTTAAGGCCCCCATGCAGGAAGAGGAGATCAAGGGTATTAAAGCTCTAAGGAAGTTTGCAAAACAACTTTACGATGATAATGGTATAACTGACCCCTCCCTACCAATGGTAGAAGAAAAGCCTGTCGAATTTATTACCAGTGAAGAGCAGGTAACCGTGAAAGTCTATCTTCCGGGTTTGAGAAAGGAAGACTTTGAAATAGTTAGAGAAAGAGACGTTCTTCATATTGGAGCGAGGACCATATTCGGGAAAGTCGATAAGAAAGTATACATCCCCCCAAACCTGGTAGGTAAAGAGATTCAGGAAAAAGCCAGTTTCGAAGAGAATATTCTGGAGATTACCTTTGAGAAGGAAGGACCACAAGAAGAGGAAGAAGGGAAAGAAAGAGGGGAAAAGGGAGGAAAAAAAGAAGAGAGAGAAGAGGAAGGATAGAAATCCATAAACTCAATTATCATCCGTTCTAAGTACAACATAGTAAGTATAGTTTACTTTGGTCAATTATTATTTCTTCCGATTGACTCTCAATCATTATATGGAGTTAACCCAACTTATAGAATGCTCACCAGCAAGAAAGAAGAACTGAAGATAAGCGGGAGAGAAAAGAGAGAATGGGGAAGGGAGAAGAGAAAAGAAAAAAGAAAAAAGAAACCTCGATACCTGCAATTCGAGAATATGAATAAAATAAGGGAGATAAAACTTATCAGGGCGATTTAATTCTTATTATTGAATTGCTTATAGGCCAGGTTCACTTTTGAGCAATTTGGCTTCGTCGTCGAACAGTCCGGTCCATATGATTTTGTAACCTATCTTCTCCAGAACATCGTGGGAGACATTATACTTATCCAGAATATCTTTCACGTCCGACAGGTGTTCAGGTCTGGCCTCATCTACCTCAACCTTTACTTTCTCCAGCAAGTCTTTCTTGATGGCGTGGGAGCCCGTAACCACATAACCCTTGGATTCTGCAAGTGATACCAGATCTTGCATGCTGATGCCTTCCTCTGATAGCCTCTTAAGATCGACAATATCTCCTTTCAGCTCAATGTCGTTGATGTCCGTCTTGAACTCCTTATTTATCCTCTTCATGACCTCATTATAGGGTATTTTATTGCTGAACAGGATGGCGTCGTCAGCAGCCTTATCGATTCCGTAATCTTCTCTGGCTATCAATATGAGGGGTAGTTGGGCTTCCCTTATCTTCTGCATCTTCTTCTTAATGTAATCGGATGTCCAGAAACCGGCTATTTCAATATAGACCTCTTTGTCGCCTTTCTTGATCACGAAGTCGGGGATGAACGCATATTTTCCTGATCTGAAGACTCCGGGCTCCCTGAAAATATCAAGCTCCGGTTTTATGCTCTTTATTTTGAGGGAGAACTCTTCTTCCAGAGAAGAATCATATGATACGGGAACGTCCACTTGGGGAAACAGGTCATCTTGGGAGTGGTCTATCTCCATCCTGAATATTTTGTCAGCGTAATCATCAAGGATTTCAGCGCTGATCCTCCACTCATCGGCTTTGAGGATGGAAGGTATCAATTTGGCCATAGAAGTCCCGTATTTTTTGGTCATTTTGATTATTGAGGCTGCCCCTGTGATGTGCACCTCGCTATCCACTATCTCATACATCAGACCCAGTCGTTTTATCTTCCTGAATATCTCCTGGTGCTGAGAGGAGGTCCAGAAGCTGAGCTTGAGGGAATCAAAAACGGATGTCTGGAGGAGGGAGAGATTGTATTCTTTGATCAGTTCGTGGGGATCAACTCCTTCAACATCTTTCAATACTTGCTCTTCGTCTCTGTCGGCGAACATTGCCATTTCAATTTTTTTGGAGGTGGTGTTGAATTGGTCAGCTGCTTTGGCCAGTATTTCTTCTCTTTGAGATCCGGTGGTTACAAAACCTCTGGCGAACAGGAACTTTCTAACCTCCTGAGGGTCAAGGTCTGAAATAATTTCAAAGTTGCATTTTCTCTCCAGGAGCCGGGCGAAGGCTCTTACTTTTTTGTAATTCCGGGCGTTCTCCATCTCTTTCAACCTGTTCTTGATCTGGCTGTATTTGGAGCCCTTGCTCTCCCCAAATAGCTCGATAACTTTTCGGGCCATCTCGACCTGCTCTTCTCCTGCGAATTTGGGGAAGATCTTGCCTTTAGACTTCTTTACCTCCAGAAACTCCTTGGGAAGCATTGCTCTTCACCCGGGGTGACCTCCTCCTCGATGTTTGAACTTCAGAAGTATCCAGAGAGATAAGCTCGTAGAGAATAGCTTTTTCTTTGTTGGGCCTCAATATCCTGCCCAGCCGCTGTATAAACTCTCTGGCACTTCCACTGCCGCTCATTATTATTCCCACATTGGCGTCCGGCACATCCACTCCTTCATCCAGCACCTGACTGGAGACGATGGCCCTGTAAGTCCCCTTCCTGAAACCGTTGAGGACCAATTTCCGTTCCTCTTTCTTCGTTCGGTAAGTGATGGCGGGAATGAGGAATAATCTGGAAATATTGTAGACCAGATCGTTGTGTCTGGTGAAAATGATTATCTTATCCCTCTTATGCTCTTCCAGCAGCTCTTTGAGCTTCCTTATCTTGTTCTTTGAGTTGAATGCAATTTTTCGGGCAGCATCCCATGCTTTAAGTGCCTCGTATGCCCTATCATCGAATCCGGTCCTCATTACCACCTTCCTGAAGTCTTCAGGGCTCCTCAGCTTGAGGTTATGGGAAGCGACATAGTTCTTGAATACTTTGATATTCTTCTCGTAGATTTCGGCTTCTTCCTCTGCCAGAGGGACAGAGATCCTGTTGAGGACGTAGTTGGCCAGATGAGTGCCGGCAAGGTCTTGAGGACTAATCTCAAAGATCTTACCGCCTACCAGCTCCGGAAGCAGCTTGTGCTCACCATCTTCTCTCTCGTAGGTTGCCGTCAAACCCAGGCGGTAGGGGGCTGCAGACATCTCTGCTATGGATTTATATGATCTGGATGGCAGATGGTGGACCTCATCAAAGACCAGCAAGAGGAATTTGTTGCCGATGGAGTCAGCGTGATTGTATGCCGAGTCATAGGTGGCCAGGGTTATGGCCTTCAAATCCTTTACTCTTCCCGACAGCTCTCCGCAATCGAAGGGTACCACTTCCTTCCACTGGTCCACCAGATCCAGTGTGGGCACTATTATGAGTGTGGGGACGTTCATCTCTTTTACGATCTCCAGAGCAACGTAGGTTTTACCCGAGCCCGTTGGCAGTACAATAACTCCCTGTTTGTCCTCCATCCACCTGTCCACAGCCTGCTCTTGATATTCTCTTAGCTGGAATTGAAAATCGAAAAAAGGGGTGGGTATGGGGTCCAGCACGTGATCTTCATGCTCGATATCTGATAGCTGGAGATAAGATTTGATGGAGCTGTATTTGATTGCCAGACTGCGGTAGCAACCCTCCCTCTGGTCAAAACTTGCATGAGGGATATGAACATCTCCTTCCACTTTCAGAGTTCCCTTGTCATAAGAAAGTTTAGCATGCACAGAGTTGAACTTATATAGCAAACCAAAAAAGTTTTTGGAAATTCTGTGCGAAAATCCGGAAATAACTACTTTAATGGAAAATTCAATAAAATTTATATATACATTTAACTATACTTTAATTATAACAAAAAGGAGTGATAATTTATGGAAGAGTTCACAGATAAAGAGAAAAAGATTATCGGATTACTCTCAGAGGCAGGATTAAGTAGGAATACAGCCAAAGTTCTCGTTTTCTTATCTAAAAAAGGTGAAGCTGTGGCCAGAGACATTGAAAGAGCAGCAAATTTGCGACAGCCAGAAGTCAGTCTCATAATGAAGGAGCTCAAAGACTGGGGCTGGATTAAAGAAAAAGAAATAAAGAGACAGGGTAAGGGAAGACCCCTAAAGAACTATAAGCTGGCTGTCGATTTGAAAGATAGGGTCGCAGAGCTCGTAGAGCAAAAAAGAAAGAAGATCAAGCAGGTAGAAAAAGACCTGGAAGAACTGAAGAGCTACGTTAGCTAATTTTTTTCTTATTTTTAATTTAAGTCCGTTTTTAGTTCACTCTATTTGGTCCAGTGTGCATTCCTCCACCGGTTTATCGTCCCGTATTCTGAGGAAGACAGGAGCCCTCAGCCTTTTATCAGAAGTGACCTCCAGAAACTCTACTTCACACACATACTGTGGTTTGACCCAGTGGACTTCTCTCTTGACGTTCAACTTCAGACCGGGTATTACGGGCTTTTCGACCTCTATCTCTTTTAGCCTGGGAGTGAAATCCTTCAGGAACTCTTCGCTGAACCCTGTGCCTACTCTACCTACGTGGACGTAATTATTATTGGGGTCAAGCAGTGCTAAGATGAATGAAGCGAAATACTCTTCTCTCCCACCCTCTCCTTCCAGCCACCCCGCAATCATGCAGTCAGCAGTGTTCCTTTTCTTCATCTTTATCCACGAGCCGCTCCTTTTCCCTACCTGGTAGGGACTGGTCTTTTTCTTGCCTATGATACCTTCCAGACCGGCATCAACCGAAACCTTATAGAAGTGTTCTCCTTTTTCCTCTATGTGCTCTGAAAGCATTATGTGAGATGTCCTGGAAGCAATACTCTGCAGGATCTCCTTTCTCTCCGTCAGGGGTAGGTCTGTCACCCGTCCTCTGCTCTCGGTGTAGAGCACGTCGAACACAAAATAAATGGCAGGAGATGTTTTGGACAAAATATCTATCTTGAATTTGCTGTCAACCTGCTCCCGCCTCTGCAGCAATTTGAATGACGGTTTCCTATCCTTTAGGACTATTATCTCTCCGTCAACAATGGCGTTCTCCTTAACGAATTCGGTGAGCTCCAATTCAGGATAACGCCGGGTAATAATATTGAACCTCCTGTTCTGCAGCCTCGCTATCCGGTTATTTACGTCAATAAAAGCGATACACCTGGTCCCATCCCATTTGGGCTCAAAAAGATATTCGTTGCTGTCAAAAGGCTCTCCCTTAACGGCAAGCATTGGCGCTATCTCTGTATCAAACCAGCTCATTCATATCCTGCTCTATGATTCTGACTCTTTTGCCTTCTCCAGACTGGATTTCAAAGCATCCACAAGTGATTCAGCTTCGGCAACTTCTTCGGACACCGTAACTTTTTTCCCGGCGAGTTTAGCTTCAATAAGCTCCATCAAAGCCTCCTTGTACTCGTCCTTATATTCCTCCAGCTTTAGAGGCTTCTTCATGTGGTTGATCAGCTGGACAGCAAGGTCCATCTCCTCATCGTTCACGTCTACGGAAGGATTCCAGCCGGGCACTTCCTCCGGACCGCGCACCTCGTCAATATAGTAGAGCTGAGCAAGCAATAGACCACCATCAAAGCTCTTGAGACCTATCAAATGCTCTCTATTCCTGAAACTCAATTTACCGATACCCATACTGTTGGTGGACTTCATGGCCTCCTTTAAAATGTAATAGGGTTTCTCTCCTCCTTTTTCAGGAGCAAGATAGTAGAAGTTGTTGTAATATATCACTCCCAACTCACTGGGCTCAAAGAACTGCTTGATCTCGATGGTCTTGAGGGACTTGAGGGGGACTTTGGCAAAATCGTCATCTGTAAGAACAACGTATTCATCTTTGGAGATGGGGTAACCCTTAACAATCTCGTCTTTAGAAACTTCTTGACCGCATTTGGAACAAAATTTCTTGTAATGTATTCTTCCCTTATCTTTGGAGTGGAGCATATTAAAGGATAGGTCTCTGGTAGAAGTGGCGGTATACATCTTTACAGGAACGTTGACCAATCCGAATGAGATGGACCCCTTCCATACTGCTTTCATATTCTCTACTTAGGGTCGAAATAATAAAACCTTTTTCAAGTCCCAAGTCCCTTAGCCCCAGTTCTGGCATCATCCACCATCTATTTATGGGATCGAGTTGAGGATGTACCATGCAGATTGAGGAGGTTGAATCAATAATATTGGGGGTGCTGAAGAAACTGCCTGAGGGAAAACATCCTATAGTGATTATTCCGGACCTATTCCCTCCACTGGAAAATGAGGTTAGCCGGGAGAAATTCATGGAGGCTCTAAAGTCTTTAGAAGGAAAAGGTAGAGTAAAGACCTATGAAAACCTCACCAAAGAAGAGATAACTGTCAGTTTAACTACGATCGATGAAATAATGGGAACTGATCTCGGTTACCACCACACTTACGGAGAGCGGGAGCTGGCGGGGGTAGAGCTAGTAGAAGATCGAGCTCCTAAATAAAAAATAAAGTAAAATTGTAATTATTTGTTCTCTTCGCTTCTATGGACCAGGTTCATGAACTCTTTCACTGCTCCTACGTTCGAAGTCAGGTAACTGACCACAATCCCTGCAATGAATGCTGCAGGCAGGCTGTAGAGAGCGGGATTTACCAGCACCGGTATTCCCACCACATCCGGCAGCTTCATTAGCTGCGCAGTGACAAAGATTATCGAAACTATGATCCCTACAAGCATTGTGGCGATGGCTCCTTCTTTGGTAAACCTTTTCCACCAGGTAGAGAGTAACAACACGGGGAAGAAGGTACTGGCAGCCATACCGAACGCCAGAGTCACCAGGAAGCTGACGTTCTCGTTCTGAAGCACGATCCCCAGGAGAACTGCTATGATACCTGCAACGACCAAGGAGACCTTGGCTACGAAGACTTCCTGTTTCTCTGTTGCATCGGGATTGATCCAGGCCTTGTAGAAGTCGTGAGTAACTGTAGTACCGATGGTGATCAGCAATCCGGCGACAGTACTAAGTATAGCACAGAAAGCTCCTCCAATAGCAATTCCCATCAGGGCTCCTCCTCCAGTCAACTCACCGAGACGGGGCACTGCCATGTTCTTCGCTACAGCTTGTTCTCCGGCGAGAAAGTCGGTCAATATCTGTGGATATAATTTGTGCATAGCTATAAGCCCTACAAAGATAGTCATTATATAGAATAGACCGATCAGGAGCAAAACTCCAACAGTGCTGGTCCTTGCGTCCCTGGGTCTTTCCACAGTGTAATAACGTTTTAACACGTGAGGTAAACCCGCGGTACCAAATACAAGACCTACAGCAAGAGCGAATACGTTCATCCAGTCAGGCGCAAAGGTTCCGGGAGTTAGTGCATGTGGCTGGTCGGAGAACTTACTGGTCACAAAACCGATAACTTCGTCTGGAGTCATGGCATCCAGATCGGGCACAGTTTCGTCGGCAAGTAAATTAGCCGCAAGTTGAGGAGGAACCATGTTCTCTCCTTGAGCCAGCACCGCTCCAAAACTGAATCCGTAGAACTGGCTTACCGCCAGCAAGAGGATGGCAGCCATTGCACCCCATAGTATGAATCCCTGAATAACCTGATTGTATGTGGTAGCTCTCATACCTCCTACAACCACGTAGAACACGATGATGCTTCCTATGACGATCTCCGCGAACACATAATCCCAGCCTAACAGTAATTGGAGCAGTGCTCCAGAAGCTATCATCTGGGGCACAATATAGAAGGCGGAAATTATAATACTGCTCATCATTGCGCCGGTTCTCAGTGTCCTACCAGTATACCGAGTGTTCAATATTGCTGGTGCAGTATACTTACCTACTTTTCTCAGTGGGACTGCAAGTAAAGCAAGGAGAACGACGTAACCTCCAAAATATCCCAGAGCGTCCCAGGTCTTATCTATACCCAGTATGGATATTGCACCTGCTACGCCCAGGAAACTGGCGGCACTGAGGTAATCTCCAGTCAAGGCCATTGTGTTCTCCATCCAGGATATCTTGGCACCTGCTATGTAAAATTCAGAAGTAGTTCTTGTCCATCTCCGGCTGTAGACAGCGATCCCTATACTTATACTAACTAGTATTATAACAATTGCTAAAGCTATATAGTTCATTTATATCACCTATCAGTCAAATTTCCTGGCATATCTGTCGTAAGCTATAGCAACTACCCATCCTATAGGGAAAAGGATAAATATCCATAATAAAGCGGTAGTCAGCCCCAAAAGCGATTTTTGCATTGCCAGACCGTGGGCGAACGAAGTAATTATCCCTAAACCGAAATAAGGGACAAGAAACACAATCAACACTGCGAAGGAAAGGCCTAACCTCTTTCCCAAGTTCAGCTCCCTGATATCCAGTAGTTCTACCGGTTTCTCTTCCTCTTCTATAATCGCTGCCAGATGCTTTTTTGCTATCTCAATGATATCCTCGAGATAGGTGGTGTCTGTGACCTTGGAGACCATTGTGGGGTACTCTGAATGGTGGACCATGCTTTCAGCTACACTCCCCAGAGCTATCTTTTCGAATCCTGTTCTGCCTGAATTACCTACCATAATGAGGTCAGGTTTTATTTCATCTGCATATCTTAGAAGAGCACCTACTATAGGAGTTTCTACGATCTTCTTGGTTATGACCCGGACTCCGTTCATTTCACCGTAGATCTGAGCTACTTCAGCTCCTTTACTTTGGATGACTCTGTATTTCTTCTCTGCTAGGTCCTCCAGCATTTTCTCTATGGGCATCATCGGAGCTTTTTCCTGTATAGTTACTGCATAGACTGTCGCATTGTACATCCGCGCCATCTTAATTGCTTTCTTTGTCGCCAGAAGAGAGGGAAGAGACCCGTCTGTTGCTACCATTATCTTTTCTATTTCTCTATTGTTCCCGTTCTTCCGAACACTATTTTTTCTCAACCTTTCAACCATATTAACCACTGCTTCCTTTTGTCATGATTTATAATTGCGGGCCTCCAGAAAACCGGTATAAATACTTAACTGTTGATTTTTTCAAAGAAAAGAAATTTTCTTTCGATTACAGTAAATTTTAATTGTATTAAATGTAAATCTTATAATTTAGTGGATTTCTTCGAATTTATTATTAATACAAATAAAAGTAAAATGGACAAAACTTATTTTTGAGGCTAAAAAATCACCTAATATTTATGTAACTGAATCTAATAGGGAACTCTGTTCTTACTCTTCTCGAATAGTTAGAGAGCAAGAGATCGTGCTGCTCTCAAGCCTCTACAATTATGACAGCTTCTCCTATCTCCAGAACCTGGACGCCTTTACCGCCCAGCCTTTTCTCCGTAACCGGCTGGAACCACTCGCTCTTGATCTCTATGTCCTCTCCGGAGATGTTTAGTGTTAAGCTCTCGCCCTTAGCAATTTTCTCCTTATCCTCTTCTCCCAGCTCACCTACTTTCTGGATCACTTCTTTGGATTTGTCTCTGAGTTCGGGTCCCAGTTTGCCGTAATTGGGTTTCAGGTCGGTCACCACAGTCTTTATTTGGGGGACTTCTTCCAGTGTCTCAACCTGAGCGTTCAGGGCTCCGGAAATGTCCCTGACATCTATATGGTTGGGTGTGTAGATCTTTATCGATCGCAGGGGTGCGTTGAGGGCCATCCCCATATCGTGCTTCATCCTCCTGACCTCGGACACTATGTTCTTCATCACTTCTCCTTCCTGCTCTGCACCCTCATCGACCTCTCCTTTGAGCGGAAACCTCTGGAGGTGCACGCTACCTTCTTCCAGGAGATTGGTCCAGCACTCTTCTGACAGAAAAGGTGTGATGGGAGCCAGCAATCTGGAAATGCAGTTTATGACCGTGTAGAGGGTGTATTTACCGGCTCTCTCCTCATCTTCACTCCCGTTATACAGCCTGTCTTTTAACATCTCGATATAGTTGTCGGCATATTCGTACCAGGTGAAACCTCTAATAGCCTTAAGAGCTTCTCCGAATCTGTAGTTGTACATGTTGTCATCCACTTCTTCCACCAGCCGGTTCAATCTGGATAATATCCACCTATCCGCTGGCCTGAGGAGCTGAAGGTCGTTCTCCGTGGGCGTGTAATCTTTGATGTGGGCCATGGTGAACCGAAGAAGGCTCCACAGCTTTTGCTGGAATCTTGAGGCAGCGGTAACTTCATTCCAGCTGAAGGGCACGTCGCTACCCAGGACACCGGAAGCAGCCCACTGCCTCATGGTATCCGCACCATAGTTCACTACAACGTCATCGGGCGAGATTATGTTGCCCAGGCTCTTGCTCATCTTCCTCCCATCTTCACCCAGCACCATACCGTTAACAATTATCTCATACCATGGTATCTGGTCGGTGAGAGCAAGGGAGCGAAGGATGGTGTAAAAAGCCCACGTCCTGATAATATCATGGCCCTGAGGTCTAAGCTGGACCGGACACTCCTTTTGCTCTTCAGGCCAGCCAGTAATTACAAGAGGGGTTATGGAGGAATCCACCCAGGTATCCAGGACGTCTGGCTCACCCTCGAATTCATTGCTCCCGCACTTGCAGGGCTCCTGAGGATTCGATTGAGTGGGGTCCACTGGTAACCATTCTTCTTTGGCGATCTTGATCTCCTCGCACTTCTTGCAGTACCAGGCAGGGATGGGGGTGGCGAAGACCCGCTGTCTGCTCACTACCCAGTCCCACTCCATCTCTTTCACCCAGCTCTCCAGCCGGTAATACATGTGGTCCGGGATCCACCTGATCTGACGGGCGGCATCCAGAATCTTCTCTCTATCCACTTTCACGAACCACTGCTCTTCTGCGATGATTTCCACTGGTGTTTTACATCTCCAGCAGACACCCACGTTGTGGTCTGCCATCTTCTGATCCACAACCCTTCCCTCGGACTTCAAGTCCTCAATTATCTGGTCTCTGGCCTCTTCTATCTTTAGGCCATTGTATTTTCCTGCTTGAGGACCGAGTCTGCCGTCCCTGTCAAGAATAACTCTGAGGTCAAGCTTATGCTTCTTCCACCACTTGACATCCTGCTTATCACCGAAGGTACACACCATGACAATACCGGTACCGAACTCCGGATCAACTTCTTCGTCAGCAATAACATTAACATAATGACCTGTGGTGGGGACCAGCACCTTCTTACCCACCAGATGAGCGTACCTGTCATCATTAGGGTTGACAGCGATAGCCACACACGCGGGAACCAGTTCAGGTCTGGTGGTAGCGATGAGAATGTCCTTGTTCTCCCCAAAGTTGATGTAGCTCAACCTGGTCTGGGTGTTCTTGTACTCGATCTCTGCCAGAGCTATGGTGGTCTCACATCTTGGGCAGTGAGTAACGGGGTGATGCTGAACGTAGATGAGGCCTTTATTGTACATCCTCACAAAAGAGACCTGAGTCTTCTTGAAGTATTGGGGATACATGGTGGTGAACTCTTTATCCCAGTCAATAGAGAAACCCAGCCTCCGCATGGTGTTCTTCATCATCTTTATATTCTCCTCAGTGAACTCCACACACAGTTCCCTGAACTTTTCCCTCGACACATCGTTCTTACTTATGTTGTGCTTTTCTTCTACCTTTACTTCAGTAGGTAATCCATGACAATCCCAGCCCTGAGGGAACATAACCTCAAAGCCCTTCATCCTCTTGTATCGGGCAATAAAATCAATATAACACCAGTTCAAGGCATTACCAATGTGAAAAGAGCCTGTAGGGTAAGGAGGTGGGGTATCAATTATGTAATAAGGTTTATCAGAGTTCCAGTCAAAGTAATACATCTTATCCTTCCACTGACCCATCCACTTCTCCTCAACTTCACCAGCCCTGTACTCTTTAGCCATTCGCTCTTCGCCATCACTCATGATTACACCTCTGATAGTCTGGTGTTTCACCACCTGAATAACTCACGAAATTGTGCAAAATATATGATTTTCTGATTCCCTATTCAATACCATAAGTTTCAAATATCCAAATACTTAAGATAAGGAGTGGAGTTTCAGGAATTCTCTGGCTCTGGAAAGAAGCTTTCTGAGATTTATGTCGAATACAAGTAACAGGGGCCCGTAGCTTAGCACGGATAGAGCAACCGGCTCATAACCGGTAGGTCCGGGGTTCAAATCCCCGCGGGCCCATTTTTAGAGGTTTTTGCAGTTAAAAAGAGAAAGCTCCAGTCATTGATTATTTATCAGAATTATTTCGTAACTTAACTGTATTGCTCACTTCGTACTTCGCGGCCTCAATTTTTGGTGCTGTAGCAAAACTGGTGGAAATTTTGAATGATTAAAATCTTTTTAAAATCTTAATCCAGTATTATTAGGTGATGACAGTACTTTCAAAAGGAGATCTTGCTCTGGTCAAAGATTCTCTTATCAGGGAGCTTAATATCTTGAAAGTGAAGAAAAGAATTGTCGAGGAAGAAATACAATCTTTTGAAAGGAAGTATGGGATGAAATCTGACGATTTTCTTAAAAAATTTGACAGTGACGAAGTTGAAAACTCACAAGACTTTTTTGGATGTTGGGGGCTACTTCAAGGGCTCGAAAAGCTCGACAAGGAAGATGGAGGTGTTAGGAGGGTTATAGATATTGCTAATTCTGAAGTATTTCAACAAGATTAAATGGCTTATCTCCCATTCAGGAAGAGTATTGAGTGAGAAAGTCGAGTTTATGGAACTCGCATCTGACGAAAGGATGGAAAAGATAAGAATTTCAATTATTTAAGTCATATGAGTTGGAATGGAAGTTCTATCATGTCATTATACCCAATAATTTAAATAAAAAAAGAAAACCTGTGTTGATTAGGGATGAAATAATGGCCATATGTCCTTATTGTCGAAAAGATATTGGATATCTGAACCTTACAGGGTATGACGCTAAGGACAGGAAGATCATAGTATATTTTAATGCTGTAGGTTTCTCACCCATTGATTCTGCCCTTAACGTATTGAACTATTCTGAAGACTTCAACGATGTTGAAGATTACTCTTATGAGTGCTCCTGGTGTGAAAATCCTTTATTTAAAGATGAGGGGGATGCTATAAGGTTTATGCGAGACGGACACCTCCCTGACGACCTCTATCCGCAGGTGATAGCCAAGGCCCTTGATGATTGATGATTGATGATTGATGATTGATGATTGATGATTGATGATTGATGAATCCCCGTCACTAAACTTCATTTGACTGTTATTAAACCTTCAGTGGGATTGGTATATTAGTGGGGTTGTTCTTTTGTTCTGGAAGGACGACTTATTCTCGGCAATGCATATGTGCAATTTTTTGAGTTCTCCTATATATTATTAAGAGTATGCTAATAATAATGCTGAATTGTATAAACAAAAGGTTGATTTATAATAAGAGCTAACTCTATTCAAATGAAGTTGTTCCCCACCGGTTTCATATCCATCTTCATAGTGGTCACTATTTTTGCTCCAGTAGCCTCCGCTATAGAGCACCCAAGAGGATATGGAGACATTTGTTTTTCCTGCCACGATACCATCCTCACTGAAAAAGAAGCGGGCTCTAAACTGGGGAGATGCTCTTGCCATAGTCTTCACGTCGACGATTTTGCTGATAGCAAGGAAGATGAGAATAAGCTGTTGGCGATCCATGTGGATTTGTGTTCTAAATGTCATGCAGGTCTTACCTACACTCCCGAAGACTTTGATAGGATAGTTCATTTCCCTCACTCCAGTCTGGAATGCTCTCATTGCCATGGGGATGGTAACATAAATGTACCACAAGCCGAAAACTGTTATGATTGCCACATCAAAGACGTCCATGACGTTCATCAGGATGTGATAGGAGAGATATGTGTGGGATGTCATGGAAAAGCTATAAACAAGTTCCCCAAGCTAAAAGAGAGTAAGGGGATAATTATAAAAACTCCTGAAGAGAAGAAGAGCGGGTTCTCGCTTTACGACCTCCTCAAGTTCTTATTCCCTCTACTCTTCGGACAAAAATAGGGCAGAGGTAAGATTATCCCTCCAATTCACTGCATTGTCGTAACTATTCTATATCTATTCGGAACTGGTTACGGTGTTACTTTCAGCAATCTCTCCGCTCTTCACTTCGAATAGGTGGATGAGCTTGTCCATGGATTCCAGCTCATCTCCCTCATTATGGATTATCTTAATGATCCTGAGCTTATCCCTTTCTATTGAGTTATAAGGTATTAGCGGAATCTCCATTACTTCATAAACTCTACCACCTTTAGATACTCCAGCATACAATTTGCATTTCGTGATACGGGCGGTAGTATAAAGAGCTAAATGAAGCACCTCGGACGCGTCGGTAGAATTTAAGAACACTTTATTGCCTTTTTCCAGCTCTTTGTCGACAGTTTTGAGCAGTTCATCTACCATATCATCGACCTCCATGTGGCTAACATCGATTATGTCAGTCTCTGCTACTGCTCTCAAAGCATTTTCAATATCTTCAATATCTTCAAATGGATTTTTCTGGCTGATTTTATCGCAGGAAACAAGATAAACCTTCTGAACAGGGTACCCGCTCTTTTTTAGGCTGTCTATTATAGTGTATTTATCTGGACCAATTGTTGCGATATGTACGGATTTCATAGCACCTACCACCCCATGACGCTAATCCGCTTCGGGCGAATAATAAGTTTTTCTATATTTAGCCGTCTTTTTTAAGGGAAAGAATATTATCATTATGAAATTCAAAATAGAAATTCCATAGCGTAAATATATAAACTTAGAGCGGCACAACCATCGTTGTCGATCCCTTAACCAAAAATGCTGTTCAACACCTTTAAAGGACCGTAAACCACAATTCTATCTTCCTCCTTTATTTCCTGGTCAGAAGAGGGTACGGGTATCCAGTTGCTTCCTCTTTCTATGCCCAATACAAGCAACCTCTTCTCTGTTAGCTGTTCATCGTCCAGAGTTTTTCCCACTAATGGTGAATCCTTTTTCACCATTACCCTGACCAGGCCATACCCCTCTAAAAAGTGGAGCAGCCTCTCGGTCGACTCTTCTTCTAAAACAGCCGATTTTGACAGCCTATTTTCTATAAATCTCTCCCACCTTCTGGTGAATCCCGTATGGGAGCCGAGTTTGTAGATCAAAAAGATACCTATCAGGAGGACGATTGCGTCAATGGTGAGCTCGATACCCTCACTGCTTACCAGAGACGAAGTACCGGTGACGATAACAGTAATGATTCCAGCATTACCCAAAACCATTAACCAGCTGATTATCTGGCGCCTCTTGGGGTGATTAACGATCAATTCAGCCTCTTTTGTAGTAAATCCTGTACCCGTAAAGGCCGACCTCGATTGAAATCTGGCCCTGTTCTCGTCCAATCCGGTCATCATTAAAGCGATCGCAGCTGCCCTCACGATAAGAAAGGAAAAGAGTATCACCAGCAGAGTTGGCAGAAGAAACTAAAGTCCGCTAATCATTTTATCACCTTAAGAAGTTCGTCATATTGAATAGTTAACTTTTACCCCAGCAAATAAACTGGTTATCTGGCTTCGACAGTTCTAAGGACTAAACTGACTTCTCCAGGACCCTATAATAGTTGTAGTATTTTCTGCCACCCAACTTCATGAGCTTTTGCCATTCATTCCATCGATCAAGCAGACGACACATATAATTGAATTCTTTGTCCTCAAACTCCTCATATATGAGGTTATAGGCTTCCAGAGGGCAATTCTCCGCTCTTTTAAGTATTCTGTAGAACTCGTCAGCCAAATCTCTTTTATTCATAATCAAGTAAACTATATTGATGCTATCTCTTAAAAGTTTCCCGGAAAACCGGATAATAAAAACCAGTTTAATGTTCGGCTACTTGAAATCCCTGAAATTATCTGTTTCATTATCATGCTGAAATTCGAAAGGTTAAATTTTTTTAAAATAGTTTTCATAATATTCATGATAAATTCTTATTTGGACGAATTAAACCTGTTAAAGGAGAGGTCAGCGCAAGCGCAGGATTATTTAAAGAGGCTTTTCGAGGAAGAGGAGAAATACCGTTTGATGGCCGAGAATACTACAGATGTCCTTTTTGTGCAGGATTTGAACCTTAATATGGTCTACGTCAGTCCTTCTGTTGAGAACATCTCTGGTTATAGTGTCGAAGAGGTATTGAACATGAGCATGAAGGACTTAATGACTCCAGAATCATATAATAAAGGCATAAGCTCTTTTCAGAGATGTCTAAAGTCCGTGATGGAGGGTCATGACGTAGTGGTCCCCACTATGGAATACCAGTACATCTGCAAGGATGGCTCCCCTCGCTGGGGAGAGCTTAACGTAACTTTTCTCAGGGATCCAGAAGGCCAACCGGTCGGTGTACAGGGAATCATAAGGGATATCACTAGGCGTAAGGAAACAGAAGAGAGCCTCCAAAAGGCGAGGGATGAATACCTGACCATAACCAACCTCACCGGAGATATAATAGTCAAGGCCGATAAAGAAGGCAAATGGACATTTCTCAACGATATTGCCTGCCATTTTTGGGGTAAGAATAGAGAAGAGCTGATAGGATCGTTTTTTGTGGACTACCTGCACCCTGATGACTATGAAAAGACCGTTGCTGCTATTGAGGAAGGGAAAAAGAAAAAGTCCTTGAAAGGGCTTATCAACAGGCAGAATACCCCACAGGGATGGAGAACAGTGGAATGGAATGCAGCAGCAATCTTTGATGATAAAGAAGGTTATGTAGGGTTTCAGGCAACGGGCAGGGATATCACAGAGCAAAGGAAGATGGAGGAGAAGGTTGTTCAGCTGAACGAGATCTTGAGACTTTTGAATAAGACTCTCAGACATGATCTGCTAAACGATCTCACCGTCATCAACAATTCTGTCGACATGTATGAAGAGCTGTGGGATAAGAAGTTCTTAGACCTCATCTCCATTTCCGTGAACAAGAGCATTAGCCTGATTAAGAAGATGGCGGAGCTGGAATCCCTGGTCTCATGTGGACAGGAATTAAAAGCCTATGACGTGAGAAAGATCATCGAAGAAGTAATAACAAGCTACTCGGTGGATGTAGTGGTGGAAGGAAGCGGTACAGTGATTGCAGATGAGACAATCAACTCCATAATCGATAACCTAATGAGGAACGCCATAAATCACGGAAAAGCAGACCATATCACCGTAAATATTGAGCCAGAGGATAATTTCTGTAAAATAAGGTTCGGTGACAATGGAGTGGGTATTCCAGACCACTTGAAAGATAAAATATTTGTGGAAGGGTTTAGCGGTAACCACGGAACAGGATTAGGCCTCTACATCGCTAAAAAGACTATCGAGAGATGCGGAGGGACCATCACCGTTGAAGACAACCAGCCCAGTGGTAGTTTATTTATAATGGAATTGAGAAAAGATTAGAGGCTGACACAATAAAATGATAGCAACGGAAGGATACCTGTTTTAATTCCATTTTATATCGATTATTGGTGCTTGAATGCTAATAAAATAAATTTTAATACCTTGAGTGCATCGATTGAGCAAGATGAGGGGCTGGGAAGAGTTTAGGGAGGAGAAATACAGAAAATATCAAAGGGTTAAGGAAAGCGGTGAGGTTGATGAGGACATAATCACTCTTCTGGATTTATTGAACTCTAGTGATAGATTTGTGACCCTTTCGAGCTGTAGTGGGAGAATAGGTGTTCTGGACACTCCCCAACCGGGTGATAAGCTGAACTCAACCTTTCTTGGCAAATGGCATCACACCATCGAACCTCACAGGGTATTAGAGGCCGCTAAAAAGGGGAAACAGACTGTTTGGTTGATCACTAATCCTCCCATACTTCACATCGCCTGCAAGGATCTGGAAATTGCTGAAGAGTTAATGGAGATGGCCAATGAATCACGGTTCTCCAGCAGCGGAATAATCTCCCTGAAGAAGAACATCGTGGAGGTAACCTCTCATGAGAGCATGGAAGTACCGGTGTTTAGTAGGAGTACTCTTTTGATCGATGAAACATCTGTGGGAACTGTTGTGGAGCTGGCGAACCAGAAACTAAAGAAAAGTAAAGAGAAGCTGGTTAACCTGGAACGTATCCTAAAAGATTCTGTATAAATCTTTGTATCTTCTGATAATTTTACTGGTCTATCAGCGCTCTGCGCATTCATTTTTATTCTTGCTTTCAGTAATAACTGATTTATAATGTGATACCCGGTTGAAAAGTACGGTTTACAAAAAGTATGGGTATGGGGGTAAAAAATGGTATATGAATTATCTGTGGGGGATGTGAGAAAGGAGACTGATACCAATAAAATTAGCTGTGAATCTACCAGAGACTTAACTCCTCTTAAGGGGATTGTTGGACAGGACAGGGCAGTAAAGGCGTTGAAATTCGGGTTGAATATCGAAGAAGATGGTTTCAATATCTATGTTGCGGGCCCTCCAGGTACGGGGAGGGAGACAGCGGTTAAAGAGTTCCTGGATGAGCTTGCCAGTAAGAGGTCAACTCCTTCTGACTGGGTCTACGTGAATAATTTTCAGCAGCAATCCGAGCCCAAAGCTATAAGGATGTCTCCGGGTAAAGGAAAAGAGCTTAAAGAAGATATGAAGGACCTCATCGAAGATGCTCGAAGAGCCATACCCGAGGCTTTTGAGGGAGAAGAATTCAACAAACGCAGGGACGAAATAGTGAACAGGATTGAGCAGGAGAGGAAATCTCTTTTCGATAAAATAAACCAAAAGGCTGAGGATGAAGGTTTTGTCTTAAGGATCACTCAAGCAGGATTGAACGTCCTTCCTGTGGTAGATGGTGAGCCTATTGACCAGCAGAAGTTCATGAACCTCAGCCCCGAGAAGAGAGAAGAGATCCAGAAAAAGAGGCAAAAACTCGACTCCGAGCTCAGGAATGAGTTCAAAGAGTTGAGGAATATAGAAAAGAAGTACAGAGAAGAATTTAAGAAGTTGAACAGGGAAGTAGCTCTTTACGCTATCGGCCATCTCATCTCGGGCCTGGAGGAAAAGTATGAGGACAACCAGGACGTTGTCGCTTACCTGGAGGAGGTAAAAGAAGACATTATCAATAATCTCCAGCAGTTCATGCCTCAACAATACCAGCAACAGCAACCTCAATTCCCCTATCAGTCGTGGATGGAGGAAGCACGGTTTAGAAAATATGAGGTCAACGTGCTTGTGGACAATACTAATACCGAGGGTTGTCCGGTGATATTTGAGCGTAACACCATGTACCAGAACCTTTTTGGAAGGATGGAGAAGGAAGCGCAATTCGGTATGCTTTCTACCGACCACACCATGATCAAACCCGGCTCACTTCACAAGGCCAATGGGGGGTACCTCATTATTCCAGCAGAAGACCTTCTTCGCAACATGCTTTCCTATGAGAGCTTAAAAAGGACTTTGCAGAGTGGAGAGATAACGGTGGAAGAAGCAGCTGAACGAATGGGTTTCATAACCACTAAAGGGCTGAAACCTCAACCCATACCCTTGAACGCCAAAATCGTCTTGATGGGAGATTCAAGGATTTACCCACTTCTGTACACCATGGATAAAGATTTTAAAGAGCTTTTCAAGGTCAAAGCCGATTTTGATACGGTTATGGATAGGAATGACGAGAACACCATGAAATACGCTGCATTCATCTGCACCTTATGCCATAAAGAGAACCTTAAACATCTCGACTCTTCAGGTGTGGCAAAACTGGTAGAGCATGGTGCCAGATTAGCCGTACACAAGGAAAAACTGTCAACCAAATTCTCTGAAGTTGCTGACATTGTAAGGGAAGCCAATTTCTATGCCAATGAGGATAATTCAGAGTATATCACGGCAGACCATGTAAGGAAGACCATTGATGAGAAGACCTATCGATCGAACCTCATACAGGAAAAGATTCAGGAGATGATCAAGAGAGGCTTTATTTTGATAGACACGGAAAGTGAGGCCGTTGGTCAGGTCAATGGATTGTCTGTGATGGGCCTGGGAGATTTCGCCTTCGGAAGACCTTCCAGAGTTACGGCCAGCATAGGGCTGGGTAAGGAAGGCATTATCGACATAGAGCGAGAAGCCAAGCTGGGTGGTCCCATTCACACCAAGGGAGTGATGATTCTCAGCGGCTATCTGGCCCAGAAATATGCTCAGGATAAACCCCTCAGCCTATCGGCCAGACTGGTCTTCGAGCAGAGCTATGAAGGAGTTGAAGGAGATAGTGCATCCAGCACAGAACTCTATGCCTTATTATCCACTCTTTCTGGCTACCCCATCAAACAGAATCTGGCAGTGACCGGTTCGGTGAACCAGAAAGGGGAGGTGCAGGCCATAGGAGGAGTGAACGAGAAGGTCGAGGGCTACTTCGAGGTATGCAAGCAACTGGGCCTCAACGGCAAGCAGGGAGTTCTCATACCGGAGAGCAACGCTCAAAACCTCATGCTCAAAGAAGAAGTAGTAGAGGCAGTAAAAGACGGTAAATTCCACATATACCCCGTAAAGACCATTGATCAGGGCATCGAGATACTTACGGGGGCCAAAGCTGGAGAAAAACAGCCAGACGGAACATACGAAGAAGGGACTGTCAACTACGAAGTCGAAAAGAAATTAAAAGAGATATCCGAGAAATTCAGGAAATCAACCTCCAGAGAAGACGAGGATTAAAACCTGCTTTTCTAAATTTTTTTGAAGCTGTAATAAAAAATAGAATGGTTGGAGTTAAGTAACTCCTTTAGTTGTTCTTTACATCATGCCGCCCATGGGTGGCATTCCGCCTCCCATGCCGCCGGCACCGGCTCCGCCGCCGCTGCCTTCTTTGCTTGCGATTACGTCGTCAATCCTGAGCAGCATTACGGCTACTTCGTCTGCGGAGCTGATGGCGTGGGTCTTAACGCTTATGGGCTCCAGCACTCCGAGCTCTTTCATGTTGCCTATCTTACCGGTGTTGACGTCAATTCCGGAGTCCTTCTTGTTCTCTTCGTGTGCCGATTTCAATTCAACCAGGGAGTTGATGGGATCCAGGCCGGCGTTCTCCGCCAGTGTTCTGGGAATGACCTCCAGTGACTTGGCGAACCCTTCTACGGCCAGCTGTTCTCTTCCTCCCAGACTGGGAGCCCACTCGTTGAGTCTGAGGGATGCGGCGGTCTCAAGCGCTCCACCACCCGGAACCACTTTTCCATCTCTAAGTGCAGCGGTAACTACTCTTATAGCATCTTCGATTCCTCTGGCGACCTCGTCAACTATGTGCTCTGTGCCTCCTCTCACCAAAATGGTTACGGCCTTGGGGTTCTGGCATCCGGTGATGAAGGTCATCTTCTCGTCGCCGACCTTCCTTTCTTCCACCAGATTTGATTTGCCCAGATCTTCTTCGCTGATATCTCTAAGGTCGGACATTATCTTGCCGCCGGTTGCCTTGGCGATCTTCTCCAGATCGCTCTTCTTGACCCTTCTGGCTGCGAGTACGCCCTGCTTGGCCAGATAATACTGGGCCAGGTCGTCAACTCCTTTCTGACACAACAGGACGTTTGCTCCTGAATTAACTACCTTTTCGGCCATGTCCTTGAGCATCTTCTCTTCCTGGTCCACAAACTTCTGAAGCATGTCGGGATCGTTTATCTGTACCTGTGCATCTGTTTCAGTGTTCTTGACTTCCAGAGCAGAATCGAGAAGCAGTATCTTGGCGCCCTCCACTTTCTTGGGCATGGCGGGGTTCACGATCTCTTTGTCGATCACGATACCGTCTATAAGCTCTGTATCCTCAGCATTTCCACCGTGCCTCTTCTCCACTTTGATGAAGTCTGTGTCAGCATCGACACCCTCTTCACTTTCCTCAGAAATGCTCTTGACCGATTTAACAGAGATCTCTGAAAGCTTATCCACCGCTACTTCTGCTCCCTTACCGGTCATGGCGGTTTGGGCGATCTTCTGCAGTATGTCCTCATCGTCTTTGCCAACCGGGGTAGCCATCTCGTTCAATACTTCCTTCGCCTTCTCAGCGGCAAGTCTGTAACCGCGAGCGATTAGGGTGGGATGAATATCCTGATCCAGTAATTCTTCAGCCCTTTTCAGCAATTCACCGGCAATGACCACTGCAGTGGTAGTGCCATCCCCAACTTCATTCTCCTGGGTCTTGGCAACCTCAATAACCATCTTGGCTGCCGGGTGTTCTACATCCATTTCCTTCAAAATGGTAACACCGTCGTTGGTGATCACTATGTCACCGACACCGTTAACTAACATCTTGTCCATTCCTTTTGGCCCCAGAGTTGATTTGACCGACTGGGCAATCGTTCTGGCTGCCATAATATTCTGTCTTTGCGCATCTCGTCCAGAGGTTCTCTGAGTCCCTTCCCTAAGCACGAGAATTGGCGTTCCTTGCATATTTTGCATCTAACCACCTCCAAAAGTGATTTTTTATATTCGGATTCTCATTCGACATGTTCTCCTTAACTGCCTTTTATTCATCCGTTTTACTTTTGCGGATTTGTAGTTCTATATAAGAGTTTTGGTAGATTTATAATAACGGATCCTGGAGTTCCAAATCAAATAAAAAGCTCATTTTACTTTTTTCTCAGCTGTAAAAGCTCTCTGGCGTGGGCTTTAATAATATTGGGTCTGGATATGAATCCTATCAATTTCTTCTCATTTCCTTTTTCCACAACCGGTAACCTGCCTATGTCGTATTTCACCAGCCTCCTCAGGGCAGTCTCCAGATCATCATCAGGGTATATTGTTACCGGGTCGCTGGTCATAACACTGCTGACCCTGGTCTCACTCCGCTCTTCTACAGGTATCTTCTCCACATCCTCGAAGGCGATGATCCCTACCAGCTCTCCATTCTCAATAACAGGGTATCCAATATGTCCGGTCTCCTCAATGAGCTTCATGACTACCAGGACGGTGTCCAGAGGGGACACGGATATGACATCCTTTGCGGGGACCATCGCTCTCTCCACTTTTATGTTCTCCAGAACATATACCAGCATTTCGCCTCTATGAGCGGGGCTATCCGCCTTGGTATCCATTTGCTCTACGTATATGGTTCTTTTACCTGTGATGAGGTAGGATATAGCTACAGCTACCATTGCCGGCAAGAAGAGGGAGTAATTACCCGTCATTTCGCATATCATGATCATAACGGATATGGGCGCGTTAGCTACGCCACCAAATAAAGCTATCATCCCGATGGCCACAAAAGCGGGTAGGACAGCAGTAGGAATCATCTGGGGGAATACGGAATGAAGTACAAGTCCCACTGAACCCCCTATCATACCGCCTATGACCAGTCCGGGAGCAAACACACCGGCACTACCCCCCGACCCTATGGTGAGGGAGGTGCTAAGTATCTTGGCTATCCCTATAATGAACATGATCTCCAGAGGGAGAATATTGTACATGGCCATCTGGAGAAAACCGTAGCCCATTCCCAGTACACCTAAGCCAGCAATGCCTTTATCTTGAGGGAAGATCATTATTAGGCCCACTGCAAGCAGACCCGTGATGAACATTCCCAGCGCCGGCTTGAGATGACGGGGGAGGTTGTATCTCTTAAAAAACCCTGTGAAGAGATTCTGGGTCCTGTAGAACGTGGATATGTATGCGATACCTGCTATCCCACAAATAAGCCCGTTCAAGGCGAAGAACGGGAGCTGGATGGGAGGTATAACTATATCCGGGAATGAAAAGGTAGGTTCATAACCATCGTATGTGGCGAATATCACGTAACCCACTGTTGAAGCTACAAATCCCGGTATAAGCGCATCGGACTCAAAATCCCTCTTGTAAAGGATTTCAGATGCAAGAAGGGCTCCACCAAGGGGTGCTTTGAATATGCTTCCGATACCGGCTCCAATACCTACCGCAACAGCTATTCTTCTATCCTTAACGCTCAAGTTAAGGGCTTTGGCTGCAAGAGAGCCCATACCAGCGGATATCTGGGCAGTTGGACCCTCCCTCCCTCCGCTTCCTCCTGAACCTATCACTATTGCGGAGGACACCATCTTGATTAGAGGGATTCTGGGCTTCACCAGGCCACTCCATCTGTGAAAACTGGCTATGGCGGCATCCGTTCCATGTCCTTCTGCTTCAGGAGCAAAGGTGTATATCAGCAAACCACAAAGCAGACCACCTAAAGTTATGACCCCTATTAGCAATAAAGGATTGGTGGGAGCAGTCCAATCACCTATCTCCTCTACTGATTCTCCTGCTTGAGGAGGATGAAAACCTGCGAGTTGCGTGGTAAAAAAGTTCTCTGCTGTGCCAAGAGCAATAAAAAAGGCAATCGCACTCAAACCTGCAACAATCCCAAGAACCACTCCAATTATTATCCATTTCTGTAATAATTCTGGTACTTTGATGGTTTGCCGTAAGTTCATCCGTTTGTCACTTTTCAAGGCGATATTTTACCTTAACTGTATTGTTTGGCATTTAACTCTTTCTCTTAAATTTTATTACTAAAATTAATAAAAATTATTGGACGTTACAACCAAACACTTCAAATCCCTCCTCATATGAGCTCATGATAAATTGACAACTCTTACAAATCAAGAATAAGATAAAAATAAAAGATGAATAGCCTACTATCAGGCTATTAATGCTCTTTACTGGATTTTTGCTCCACCCACAAAAAATTATTCTGGTTTATCGGCCAGCATTGATTTCCCCAGAGTCGCTCCATCTTTGGAGTGTGGTGAACGATATACTGAATCATTGTACTTTTCGACCTCTCTGGCTTCATCGGCAAGCCTGGCAGCCGCTCTCATCATTTCATGACCCGAGGAGACAAGAGCGATATACTTGTCCCTGTCCTTCTCCATAAAGCATCCCTTTACGTTTATATCCGCTACTTTCTCGGCTATATGATATGCTGCCATAGCTTTTGCTCTGGCGTAAGGGTTGTGAAATCTTCCAGCTTTGACCGCTTTTTCTGCGGTGACCACCACCTGTGGAACTTCTGGGCCCTTTCCGGATTTAACATTGCTTATGACGGCATCCAGCTCGTCCTGGACGGCCCGGATAGCTCCTGTTGAGGAGAGCACTCTTATAACATCCGAGTTGAAGAGAGCCATCTCGCTGGGGTCCAGAAACTCTCTGCGAGCTCCTATCATTGAATCCGCATTGATAAGGATGTATCCGAAACCGTTCTCCTTCAACTCATCCTTCACCTTTTTGGCGGGAGCATCACTGATGATCACTACTGGTTTTCCATTCTTAACCGCATCCCTGGCAGCTTGGGGTCCAGGCATCGCTGCGTTTGGAGAAGCAACGATTATGAGGTCAGGATCGTAATCCCGTATCATTTCAGTCACGGAGGACTCTTTTTCGCCCATTTTGGCTCCACTGGTTACCGTTCTAACTTCTATATCCTCTCTATCAGCTCTTTCATCCACTATATAGTCCAGGAGCACTGAAGTGCCTATGGCACCCATCTTAATAATTCCCAACTTCATGACAACCACTGCATTGCCGGAAATTATGTCAATATAAAACAATTCTGGAATTTGAAATTGAAGATATGAGGTCACGCCTGGTCGAGCTTTTCTTTGAGCTGAAAAGTAATTACTTCCCTCTTTCTCAAATCGTTCAGTATGTCCTCCAACCTATTCATCTGGTCTGCAATGATCTTCAAAGCTTCTTCGGTCCCGATCTCATCTTCCAGCTCTAAGTAGCCCTTGGCTATTGCCAGTGGATTTCGTAGTCTATCGGCAAGGGACTCGAAATGCTCTAAATTCTCGGTTATGTGTTCGATAGCTTCTTTCCTTTCCTGCTCGATCTCAATGGACCATATGGCAAAACCCAGATCTTCTGACAGCTCATTCATCTTGTTTCTCTCTTCTGCACCGAATATCTCTGTCGAGGAGCAAAAGCAGATTATACCGTATAGTTTATTGCTGTAGGATATTGGGACCACAAAACTCTGGTGATCCGTATGCTTTTTCCCTATCAAGCAGCCCTTACACATCTCATTACTCCATTTCAGAACAGGTACCTCTTTGGAAATAGCTTCTTGAGTGCAGTAGGCCCCACCCGAAAATAAAATGTCTTCCAGCTCTTCTTTACCCATATCTCCCATTACTTCCACTGGTCTGATCCGGTTATTCTCTAATAGTCCCACCCATACAGTGATCACACCTTCGAACCCTGCCAGAGTTCTGCAAGCTTTTCTTAAAAGCGCTTCTTTTTCTTTTTCCTTAACTATCAGCTCATTGATCTCACTGGAGACGCGCAATAGCTGATTCAATCTGGTCAAACTCTCTTCCATCAATTTTCTATCGGTTATGTCCAGCCCAACATGGACTACACCCTCCACATTACCGTTCTCATCTTTGACAGGGTACCCTCGAATAAACCACACTTTTCCATTGGCCCTGATCTCTGCTTCCTGAGGATAACCAGTTTCGTAAGCCCTCTCCACAGGACAGTTTGTGCAGGGTTCTTTATCACCAAACCACATCTCATAGCAGTAGTTCCCCACCAGTGCCCCAGCTTCCACGCCCAAAGCTTCTCCGGCCGCCCTGTTGGCCAGCAAGATCCGGTGGTCTTTGTTCTGGAACATCACAACTTCGTTCATGCTATCGAGAATCGCACCCTTTTCCTGCTCGGCGGCCCTCACCAGCTCCTCCATGAGCTTTCGCTCAGTAATGTCCCGCACTGAGCACAATATTCCTATTACGTTACCCGAATGATCATATACGGGGGTCTTGGCCACCTGAAGCCACTGCTTCCCCCACTTTCCCGTAACTTCTTCATCCTGTATCTGTGTTTGCCCTGTATCCATCAAACGGGAATCATCTCGGATGTACATTTCGGCCTCATCGAGAGGGAAGATCTCATGATCGGTTTTTCCAATGATATCTTTTAGGTTTCTCCCCACAAAGCCACAGAATGCCTGGTTCACCAGTCTGTAAACCAGTTGCTGGTCCTTGAATACCACAAAATCAGGCATAGAATCCATGATTCTCTGTAAAAACTCCTTTTGCCGCTCGATCTCTCTTTCCGCTTTTCTTTTGTCGGTTATATCCATCCCAACTTCGACTACGCCTTCGGTCTTACCGTCTTCGCTTTTCACGGGATATCCCCTGATCAGCCAGATTTTTCCGTCCGGAGAGACGATCTCATCTTCCTGAGGCCGAGCAGTATCCAGTGCTACTTCAATAGGGCAATTATCGCATGGCTCGCTACGATCGAACCACACTTCATGACATGAATTACCCACCATGGCATCAGGAGCCATGTTCACTGCTTTCCCTGCGGCTCTGTTTGCCAGCAAGACCCTGTGACCTAAGTCCTGGAAGATGACGATCTCTCTCATGCTATCCAGTACAACGCCCTTCTCATGTTCAGCGGTCTTCACCAGCTCCTCCATGAGCTTTCTCTCACTGACATCTTCCATAGTTTCTATAGCTCCTATGACCTCCCCATTTAATCTTAGAAGAGATGCTCTGAAGTACACCCATCTTCCGAAGTGGGGGAGGAACAACAACAGCTCATAGGTATCTTCCCTGTCCCCAACCTTTTTTATTTTCCTTTTTTTGACCTTCTTGTTCCTGTAAAATTTTTCCACTCCATCAAGGACGATATCTGCGAGGAGAGGTTTTTTCTCAGAAAAGAAAGGCTTCCAGTGATCAGCAGTTCCGATGACATCATCCTTTTTGTAACCGGTCAGCTCTTCACAGGCTTTATTCCAGTATCTCACCCTGTGTTCCGTATCAATAACGAAGGTAGGTACAGGTATGTTCTCCAGTATCTTGTCCAGATCGAAGTCAGTCATAGGCACACCTGAGAAGTTGGTTTCACCCTGAATTTGATTTGATCTTATTGTTAAAAGCTTTGAGGGTTAACACGAAGACTGTACCTTCAGGGTAGTTATCCTCAACCCGGATGTCTCCCCCGTAACTTTCTACCAGCATCTTCACGATATAGAGTCCCAATCCTGTCCGTCCTGTTTCTCCCTTTATCCCCTCTCTGAATATGCTGTCCTTCATGTTACTTGGGATACCGGGCCCATTGTCGCCAACTCTAACTTCTACCTTATCCTTTTGGGGAATAACTGCAAGGTCGATCTCTTTCTGCTCCTTATCGTTGTGCAGAATAGCGTTATGGAGTAGATTACTGAATACGGAGTTCAGCATCTCGTTGGCCTGGACATAGAGGTTAGGGGGGATACTGGTTTGGACCTTAACCTTTGAAGATAATCCCTTAAGCTCTTCCAGCAGGGTATCAGATAGGTTCACGGGTTTAACCCCCTCCTCACGCCTTTCATAGTCTTTGACCAGTCTAACCTTTCCTATTAGCTTGAAGGATTTGTCAACCAGATCTCTGATTCTTTCCATATATTTTTGATCGCAGTTGCTGATCTCCAGCAATTCAAGGTAATTGTTTATTGCGGTGAGGTAATTGCTTATATCGTGTCTCAAGATGCTGTTGAGCACTTCATAACTTTCATTACCTGCTGTTAACTGTCTGTTCCCGTAATTATTTTTATCTTCCATTTCCATCCACCTGATAATTGAGGTGCCGATCTGGAGCTTTTGAGGTGTAACCCACCACTAATTTCCTGCCCATATTATCACTATAGTAATAATCATGGAGCAACTATTAATAGCTTTCGAAATTAATATTGCAATTATGAAATATAAGGATTAAAGACCAATACTAAAATAAAAACTATTCATATATACATTTTAAATGGAAAAGTTTTTAAGCTGCATTTAAGCTCAGATGTTTTCATATACAATGAAGGGGGGGAAAGATTATGAGTGACGAGATAGATCTGGATCTAAGGGGCTTGAAGTGTCCCCAGCCGATACTGAAGATACAATCAAAATCTTCAACACTTCCCACGGGAACAGTACTAAAGGCCTCCGCAGATTGCTCCACGTTCGAGAGGGATCTGAACATATGGGCTTCCAAAACAGGGAAACACGTTCTGGAATGCACGAAAACAGGTAACACCTGGGTGGCCAGGATTATGTTATAAGGCCAAGGTGTGGGGTCGGGTGCCAATTACGTCAGGTGCCAATTATAATACTGTTCTCCATGTTTTTGAGGGTCTTGATGGCAGAAAGAGCTGCGAGATAGCTGGTCTTGGGATTTTCAGGGCTTTTAACGTTCTTTGACAGGGTGACGATCTCTCCGAACGCTCCGCTTGCTTTTACCTCATGAACGTTCCTCTCAACCGCAGGGTCGGCGACTATTCTCACTTTGGTTCTGTCCCATCCCACTCCGGCCATGCTTATCACGGCAGCAACATTTATATTCTGGGGGAACAGCTTTACAGCTTCTCTGGCACTTCCCTCAAATAGAACAGTCTTCTCAGTGATCTTTTGGGGGTCAATCCCTCTTGCAGAGAAAAATAGGGCTCCTTTGAGACTTTCAGGATGTTTTGTGGTAGTTAATATTATCTCATCTATCAATTCAGAGATGGATTTAATGGTATCTATGCCTGTAACAGCTCCTGACGGGACGATTATTCTTGCGTCGTTCTCTTCCGCGGCTCTGGTGAGCCTCGCCATCAAGTCCTCGTCCACAAAAGCACCAACACTCATGACCATCAAGTCCATCCCCTTCTGTAGAACGCTTTCCCCATACTGCGCTACAGCCCGCTGGGAAGCAGCCTCCACAACAACATCAAGTTCTTCGCATAAAAAATCCTCAAAATTCTGGGCGATTATTACTTTCTGACCCAAGCTCTGAACAAGGGCCGACGCTTTATATTCATCCAGGTCGAATAAGGCTTTCAAATCGAATTTATTATCGATATCGATTGCCTTTGAAATAGCGCTTCCGATAGCTCCACAGCCTATTAATCCCACCTTCATATGACATCTAACATTCTCTTCACGGATTTTAAAGCTCTTTCCGCGGTCTTTTGAGGTACTTTAACCTCAAATCCCTCATTTTCCAGGGCTTCGAGGATTTTGTTAAGGTTGTTCTTCTTCATCTCTTTACAAACAACTTCTTTCAGGGGTATGAACTCTTTTTGAGGCATGTCACGTTTCATTCGGTCAACGAGGCCTATCTCGGTTCCCACAACTATTTGCTTTGCTTCACTGGTCTCAGCCCGCTTGACCATCTGGCTGGTGGAACCAATGTAGTCGGCAAGCAGCTGGACTTCCGGATTGCACTCCGGGTGGACCATTATTTCGGCATCTGGATAGTTATCTCTGGCTTTCTTTACATCCTCTTCTTCAAAAGCCCTATGAACATAACAATAACCGTCTGCAGGAACCGGAGTAACCTTCTTCCCGCTCTGTTTTTCAGCGAACCAGGCAAGATTCACATCAGGTCCCAAGAAAGCCTCTTCTTGGTTCAGGGATTTCACTATCTGGGCTGCATTAGAAGAAGTGCAGCAGATATCTGCTTCAGCCTTACACTCCGCACTGGAGTTCACATAAGTAATAAAGGGGATGTCTTTACTCTTTTTGGCTTCTATGATCATATCAGGGGTGAGCTGAGCTGCCATGGGACATATGGCCTTTTTAGAGGGGATGAGGACCTTCTTATCGGGGTTCAATATGGAAGCTGTCTCTGCCATAAAGTCCACTCCACAAAAGACGATAATATCTGCATCTGTTTGAGTGGCCATTCTGGATAGCTCCAAGCTATCACCTGTAAAATCGGCTATCTCCTGTATCTCCATAAACTGGTAATTATGAGCGAGTATGACTGCATTCTTCTCCTGTTTTAATTTCTTTATCTGATCATGCAGATCTGTAATATCATTGAAACTCATTAAACCGAAGTTTTAACCTCAGTATTTAAATCTAATTTAGTTTATAACTTCAGCCTCACCAGTTCAATCTTACTCCTCTAAACACCGGACCGTCTGAACATACCATGGAGCCGTCCTGTAAAGAACAGGAACCACAGACCCCCAGACCACATCTCATATACCTCTCAAGGGCGAACTCCACCTTTGGCAGGACATTCAGCTCTTCAAAGTATGTGTAGAGGTTTCTGAGCATCACTTCTGGTCCACAGCAGTAGATCTTGGAGTAATTATGGCAAAAATCCTGGTCCTTGCTTTTCAACAGATCCACCACATTTCCGTGGAACCCTTCACTGCCGTCGTCGGTGGAGACATCTACATTTACCAGCTCATCCAGAAATACGAGGTTTGAGGCGGTCCTATCCCCGTAGAGGACATGGACTTCATTATCCAGCGCTTGAAGGAAATTGTGGAGATAGCGAAGGGGAGCTATACCTATACCTCCCGCGATAAGCAATGCACTGCCCTGAGGGAGAGAAAATGGCCTTCCGATAGGTCCTTTAACCCCCATCAAATCCCCCTCTTGAGAGTTGACCATGGCCCTGGTAGTATCCCCTATCGCCCTCACGGTAACCGAATCCGGAGCGGAGAGGCTCAGAGGTATTTCCTCGTGACCAAAGGCGTAGAGCATCACGAACTGCCCCGGGAATGACCTGAGAGGATGGTTAAAAGTGATGGTGGCTGTGTCCTCGTTGTGTTTTACCACTTCACTTATTTTGACCGTGAACATTTTATTACCTCTTTTAAGCCTTTTTGTGCGCGTCTTTGTGTGCTTTTCCCACTAATTCAGGGAGTTTCTCTCCCGTCATGTTTAAATATGCTTTCAGGCTCTCCTTGAGACTGAAAAATATGTTGTAGCTGTAATAAACCGCTGAACCGACCTGCACACAGCTTGCACCTGCCAGCATGAACTCTACAATATCTTCCCAGGTGGTAATTCCGCCTGAACCGATTATGGGAACACTGACTTCTTCGTAGAGGTCCCATACGCATTTGAGGCTGATGGGTTTAATTGCTTCCCCGCTGACCCCTCCACTGATGTTGCTCAGAATGGGTTTCTGGCTGAAGATATCTATCTTCATTCCCTTTACTGTGTTGACGGCCACCAGCGCATCTGCTCCTCCCCGCTGGGCAGCCTTACCTATTTCCACTATATTCCCTACATTGGGGGACAGCTTGGCAAAAACAGGCTTCTCACTGGTCCTTTTAACCTCTGAAACCACCTCTTTAACCAGTTGGGAATCGCTGCCCACAGCCAGACCCACCTTATCTGCATGGGGGCAGCTCAAGTTCAGCTCGAAGGCATCGGCAAAAGGAAAATGGGAAGTGAGAGAGGCAAGCTCTTGAGGAGTTGACCCGAAGAGGCTCACGATCAAAGGAGCTTTACCCTCAAAATTGCTTAACTCTTTGGCAAAAGCTTCTGATCCGGGAGAAGAGAGCCCAACAGCGTTGAGAAGACCATGCGGATAGTTTATCACCACAGGATTTTTATAACCCTCTCTGGCTTCTACTCCCACCGATTTGGATACCACAGCTCCAGCGTGCTCACTTATTCTGTTCAATGAAGATGAGTAGCTTCCCAGAATTCCGCTTGCCAGGATCAAGGGGTTATCCAGTTTCAAACCGCATAGATCTACTTCAAGCATTAACTCCACTCATATTGTGTATTTATAAACGCTTCGAATACCTTGGGGATAAACCGGTCAACTGGATAGCTGTGCAACTCAGTTATCGAACACTATGCTCCTTTTTCGAACAGAGAAGCCTTTATCCTCTAATTCCCGGACAACTTCTTCCATTCTCTGTGAATTCTCTGTAAGCAGCTTTGCCTCAATAATCCACACGTTCTCCTCTTCAGAGTTCATGATCAAAATTGTGGTTCGATATATATAAAACTATTCTACGTCATTTAACGTATATCTTTACCTATAAAAAGTCAATACAAACCCGAATTCAGAAAAAAGGGAGATAGCCAGTCGCTTTTGCTATCTGAAAGCTCAGTGGTCAACAGAGTGCTTTTGGAGGAAGTCTATCATGTTCTCCCAGTGACTTCCTTTCCAATAAAGCTTTTTACACCTGGGACAATACCACAGCTCGTAAATGTCGGCCAGATCCTCCTGGATACTCTCTTTCTCCAGCACTTCTTTCTTTTCCTCCTCACTGGGCTCTCGAAGGAACTCATTGCATACGCTGCACCTATCCATCACAGGCTTGAACTTCACCCCTATCTTCTCCACTTCTTTTAACTGCTCTCCAACACTGTTCGACTCAATTAAGACTACGGGTCTGCCCACTGATCTGGCTCTGTTGAAGAGGTCCTTATCCTTGGTGAGCAATATCCTGTCCTCATGATTCGCTGCCATGTAATCATCTTCAACATCTTTCTCCACTGGAAGATCGGCAATGTATAGGGTATCGTAGCCAGCTATCCTCAACCACCTGGCGAGCTTCCCCAGCATGCGGTCAACCATGAACTTCAAAGTCAAGCCACCACCTGTGGTCCGATTCCCTTATTCTTTCCGCCAGTTTTGTGGCAGTCCTGGTCTCGAACTCCAGATTTTCGGCGTATATCATGGCGGATGGATATTGTTCGGAGTATTCTTTGGCCTGCATTAACAGTTCCAGCTTATCTGCATCCTCCACAAAATGCTGAAGGTGTTCCATATCCTTAATTTCATCCTCTACGCCTAAAACCCTCATCTGCTCCTCGATGACCTGTTCACTGTCAACGGAAGTATATCTTTTGGCGACTTTATGCAGATCAAGGGTCCTGCTCTCGTGCAGGTCATGGATCAACCCCAGAAAAGCTGCCCTCATAGCAGTATCGGTGTCGGAGGTTTCTTCCCTGGCAATTACGAAGGCAAGAAGGGCTGTGCGGAATGTGTGCTCGGCAACGGTTTCAGGCTCCTTGATACCTATCTTAAACCAACCAGAACGGGGAACCAGCTTTAATGCTCCTACCTCGAACAATAATTTGACCACATCATCCATAACACAACTCTGACAGACGTATCTTTAATATTTTATCCAGGTGCTCTCGGACAAAGTCGAGGGGACGTGAAAAATAATTTAAAAGGAAACCAACTATCTATATGGGCTTTGAGATGAAGGAAATCGCCCAGGAGAGCAGAAGAGCAGACGGAGATGAATTCGTTACTCTAGTGAGAGAAGTAAAATACCTGTTAAAGAAGGAAAAGGAGAGTAGAGGAGGTGGCCTGAGTAGGCTGCCCAACAAAGGTACCGCTGCCGTGGTGGGGGACCTTCATGGGGATGTGGAAAGCCTGGAGTTCATCCTCTCCCGCTGTGAGCAGGACTACATAGTATTTTTGGGAGATTATGGTGACAGGGGAAGTGATTCCCCAGAGGTCTTCTACACTCTCCTTAGGTTGAAAAGGGACCACCCAGAGAACATCATTCTCCTTAGGGGCAACCATGAACCTCCTGCAGACCTTCCTGTATCACCCCATAACCTTCCAAGGCTGCTGGAAGAGAAGTTTCAGAATGGGAGAGAGATTTATAGCGAACTCTCAGACCTGTTCCAGCACCTCCCTTACGCTGCAGTGGCTGAAGGGAGTTACCTCTTTCTCCACGGAGGTTTGCCTGAAGTCTCTTCTTTAGAAGAAATTCAATTGGCTGAGGAAACTCATCCGGAAAAACCGTATCTGGAGCAGATACTGTGGAGCGACCCCATGGAAGGCAATGGAACCGCACCCTCACTGCGGGGAGCAGGTAGAATGTTCGGCAAAGACGTAAGCCAGCAGATTCTGGATTCATTGGGGGTGAAAACCCTTATCAGAAGCCATCAGCCCTGCGAAGGGGTCAGGGTTGACCACAACGGAAAGGTCGTAACAGTATTCTCCAACAAGATCTACGGCAACCTCAAGGTCGCTTTTCTGGTGATCGACCTGTCCACAGCAAAAGATGGCTATGAGCTGGAAAAAGAAGCCATCGAGTTTTAATTATTTTAACCAGTTTATTGATATCAGATGGAATCCACAAATTTAAAAAACTCTTTATCCTGACTTCCTGTCTTAACGAGTATTGAGGGATTTTGATGCATTTGATTGTGTGCAGCAGGAAGGATGAAGCATCACAGAATATTAAATCTCATTTGGTGGAAATTCTGGAACCAGAAGAGAAGGAATTAGGGGAATGCACTTTTTATGATGCTGGAAATATCGGTATCGCTGAAATTGAGGAGAGATTGATCTATACGGATGGCCTCGACGCTAAATTAAGGAAAGAGCTTGAATTTGATGAGATATTGTTCGCTTCCAGACACAGCAGTAGAGACGAGAGGAAGATCTTCTCCGCCCATGTCTCTGGTAACGTCAATACTGCGGACTTTGGGGGTGTACCCTACTCACTGGCGACTCCGGCACCGATCAGGATGAAGAACTATGTGCTGGCCTTGAGCCAGAAACTGGAGAGGAAACCGGAGTTCGAGTTCACCATGGAAGTAACCCACCACGGCCCCTCAGAGATCTCTACTCCCTGTGCGTTCTACGAGATCGGCTCTACAGAAGATGAGTGGAATGATGAGGAGGCGGGCAGGATAGTTGCCGAATCCTTGATCGAATCCATAAATGATGGTAGAAATGACTGGCACATAGCCGTGGGTGTGGGGGGAACACACTACGCGCCCAGGCAAACGGAGATCATGTTAGGAACAACTTTCACTTTCGGCCATAATTTTGCCAAATACACTTTTGAGGGACTGAATGAGGAGATCATAGAGAAAGCGGTGAAGCTTACTGGTGCATATTATATAGTGATAGACGAAAAGTCAATAAAATCCGTTATAAAAAAGATGGTGAATGCGGTTGCTGAAGAAGTGGGAGTTGAAGTTTTAAAATCCAAAAAGGTTAAGAAGGATTACAGGCTTCAAGCTGAAAATTCACCAATTTCTCAGCAAATTGATAAAAAAACTTAAAAATACTCAGGAGTGTGTCCACATATGAAACTTAAAGTTAAAAATATTCCCCTTAGACTTGAACATTCCTCAGCTATGGTAAGCCCTGACGATGCTGCTGAGCTGGGGCTTATCGTTGGAGATAGAGTCAAAATAAGTTATGGTAAAAAATTTTGTGTTTCTGATGTGCATATTGCTACCGGAATGGTCGATAAGGGTGAGATCGGCATTTGTATGACCGCCGGTCCCTGCGAGATCGAAATCCCGGAAGGAGCTGAGGTTGAAGTTTATCCTGTATCCAAACCCAAATCAATCGAATATATCAAGAAAAAGATGGACGGTAAAAAACTGAACAGGGATGAGATCCACGCTATAGTGAGGGATATTGTATCCAACATGCTCACCGAGGTGGAGTTGACCGCCTTTGTTATGGCAGATTATCTTCAGCACGTTGATATTGACGAGATAGAGTGGCTTACAGAAGCCATGATCGATACCGGGGAAACCCTAACTTTTGAAAAGGGGATTGTGGTGGATAAGCACAGCATTGGTGGTGTTCCCGGTAACAAGATATCCCTGCTCGTAGTTCCCATAATAGCTGCCAGCGGTCTAATGATACCTAAAACTGCATCCAGAGCAATAACGTCTGCCAGCGGAACTGCAGATACAATGGAGGTTCTGGCGGATGTTAATCTGGGGATCGATGAGATAAGAGAGGTAACCGAGAGCGTGGGCGGAGTTATAGCCTGGGCAGGGGCGACAAACATTGCTCCTGCAGACGATAAGATAATCAGTGTGGAGCACCCTCTTTCAATAGACCCTCGTCCTCAACTGTTGGCGAGTGTCATGGCCAAAAAAGGCTCGATAGGAGCCAAACATATTGTGATAGATATCCCGGTGGGTGAGGGATCCAAAGTAGCAGACGTGGAGCAGGGTCGAACCCTGTCAACAGATTTCTCGGAATTGGGACGGAGAATGGGTCTTGATGTATCATGCGTAATGACCTATGGTGGCCAGCCCGTAGGTAGAACCATAGGACCTGCTCTGGAAGCCAGGGAAGCCTTAAAAGTGCTGGAGACTGCTAAAGGGCCGAGAAGCCTTATAGAGAAGGCCACTGGAGTGGCAGGAGTGCTTCTGGAGATGTCGGGTAAGACCAGAAATGGTTCTGAGTATGCTAACCAGCTTATTGAATCCGGAAAGGCACTGGAGAAATTCAAGCAGATCGTGGAAGGTCAGGGTGGAGACCCTGAAGTGACTTCCAAGAGCATCTCTGTTGGGACCCACAAGTATGATATGAAAGCACCTATTGATGGAGCAGTAGCTGTAGTGAACAATTCCAAACTGGTGAAGGTTGCCAGGGCTGCGGGTGCCCCCAAGGATAAGGGGGCAGGTATAGTATTGCATAAAAAGGGAGGCCAGCACGTAAAAGCAGGTGCTTCTCTGTTCACCATTTACGCTGAAAAGGAATGGAAACTGGATCAGGCAATTGAGCTGGCCACTCCGGACCCACCGCTAACGGTTTCAAGTATGATATTGGAGAGGTATCCATCTTATAGAGTGATATAAAGATATAAAGGAATGGAAACTTGAAGAGGGGTAAATATGACTGAAAAGACTAAAAAAAACAGGTTTAAAGATGGTCTTCAGGATATAGTAGCCTGTAAATCAAGCATTTGCAGGATAGCTCTAGAGGAAGACAGAGGAGTGTTGGAGTATAGAGGTTATGATATTCATGACCTGGCCAAGAACTCCAATTTCGAGGAAATAACTTATCTTCTTCTGTTCGGGGAGCTACCCACTAAAAAAGAACTGGAATTTTTCTCTGAAGAGCTCAAAGAGAGAAGAGAGCTACCACCTCAGATAATCGGGTTGTTGACCCACCTACCACAGTTCACGCACCCTATGGTGGTACTCAGGACCGCCGTATCTTATCTGGGTTCGATGGACAAGTATATTCATCATAAGAGCTACGAAAAGAGCGTTGATAAAGCAAAGAATCTGGTAGCAAAACTTCCCACCATAACGGCTTACTATCACAGGGTAAGGACAGGTCAGAATCTGGTGGGACCGAATATGGATTTGGATCATGCGGCCAACTTTCTCTACATGCTTCACGGTAAAGAACCTACCGAAACCGAGGCAAAGGCTCTTGACCTGGACTTGATCCTGCATGCAGATCATGAGCTGAATGCTTCAACTTTTGCCGCCAGAACATCGGCTTCAACTCTTGCAGACATCTATGCCTGTGTGGTCTCCGGAACAGGAACTCTCATGGGTCCCCTGCATGGTGGCGCGTCTCAAAAGGTCATGGAAATGTTGAGAGAAGTAGCGGTCCCCTGGAGAGCGGAGGACTACATAAAGGAGAAGCTGGAGAGAAGAGGGAAGATAATGGGCTTTGGTCACCGGGTCTATAGGAGAGTAATGGACCCCCGGACAGTGGAGCTGAAGACACTCTCCAAAAAGCTGGGTGATGAAAAAGACCCCAAGTGGTATGAAATATCCGAAGCTACTGCTGAAGCCGTCTACAAGTATAAGGGACTCCTCCCCAATGTTGACTTCTATTCTGCCAGTGTCTATGCCAACTTGAACATCCCGGACGACCTTTTCATCAATATATTCGCCATGTCCAGAATATCTGGATGGACTTCACACGTAATCGAGCAATACGAGAACAACAAGCTAATCCGGCCAAGAGCCGAATATGTTGGCGCAGAAAGTAGAGAATATCAGTCCTTTGATGGAAGAGGTAGAAAATAGGTGATAAATATGGATTTTCCTTTGTCCCAGAGATTGAACCAGCTACCGCCATATCTATTCGCTGAACTGGATGCCATGAAAAGAAAGAAGCAGAAAGAGGGTGCAGACGTCATAGACTTTGGAGTGGGAGATCCCGACCTGCCGACACCTTCACATGTAGTAGAGGCAATGCAGAAGGCAGTAGAGAAGGTAGAAAATCAGAAATATCCCGGGTATGCGGGCACAGAATCCTTCAGAGAGGCAGTAAGCGAATTCTACAAACGAAGAAAGAACGTCAAGCTGGACCCCGAAAAAGAGATACTTGCGCTCATCGGCTCCAAAGAAGGAATAGCCCACCTAACCATGGCTTTTGTCGATCCAGGAGACTATGTTCTCGTCCCCGACCCCCGATATCCTGTATATTACAGCTCAACCATATTCGCAGGAGGTAAGCCATACATAATGCCCTTGAAGGAGGAGAACGGGTTCTTACCCGATTTGCAGTCCATTTCATCTGATGTGGCAAAGAAGTCCAAAATAATGTTCCTGAACTACCCCAACAACCCCACCAGCGGTGTGGCGGAAACGGATTTCATCAAGGAATCCATCGATTTCTGCTCGGATAATAACATAATCCTGGCGCAGGATGCTGCTTACAGCGAGGTCGCATTTGATTACAGGGTCAAGAGCTTCATGGAGGTAGAAGGAGCGATGGACGTGGTCATGGAATTCAACTCCCTGTCCAAGACCTACAATATGACCGGATGGAGGATCGGCATGGCAGTAGGTAATCCTCAGGCGCTCAACGGTCTGGCGAAGATAAAGACCAACATTGACAGCGGGACCTTCGAAGCTGTGCAGGAAGCCGGAGTTTCCGCCCTGAAAGGAAGCGACGAAGTGATCGAGAACAACAATGATATCTACAGGAAAAGAAGAGATATATTGGTGGAAGGTCTGAAGGATACGGGGCTGGAAGTCAATGTTCCCAGAGCAACATTCTACGTGTGGTGTGGAGTTCCCGAAGGTTATGACAGCATGTCCTTCACCAAGAAACTGCTGGACGATGCAGGAGTTCTGGTCACACCAGGTGTAGGCTTCGGAGAGTACGGAAACGGTTTTGTGAGATTCGCTCTCACCAGAAGCGAAGAGGTTACCCGGAACGCTGTGGAAAGAATAACTCAGGCCGGTATCTAATCACCTTTACAGTTTTTTATTTTGATTTTTGAGTTCGTATTCCCTTCGCTTTAATTTTAGTTCAAGAATTCATGAAGGATACTGTCAAGGCACCGCTGTATAAGGAGAGGAACCTTCAGGTAATCTTTGGAGTTGCTCTAATGGTGGTTCTGGGAGTTAGCACCATAACCCCAGCATTCCCCGAGATAGCCCACGGATTGGACATCTCTGAAAAGGAGGTAGGACTGCTGATAACCCTTTATACACTGCCTGGGGTACTACTTACTCCTTTGATGGGAGTGTTGGCAGATAGACTGGGAAGGAAGGAGGTACTTGTCCCCTCTCTACTGCTTTTCGGTATTGCTGGCTCTGCCTGCGGTCTCACCCACAACTTTAACCTCATACTGGTCCTGCGTTTCTTTCAGGGGATAGGTGCTGCCTCACTGGCTTTTCTGAATATCACGATAATTGGAGACATTTATTCTGGTAGAGAGCGTTCAGAAGCCGTAGGTTATAATGAAAGCGTCATCAGCTTTAGTGAAGGCGTTTATCCATTTATAGGTGGTTTTATTGCCACATTGGGATGGTATTATCCCTTTTATCTCCCCATAGTGGCGGTCCCCATCGGCCTTATGGTCTTATTCTATCTGAAGGCGCCTCAACCTGAGAATAATCTTCGCATCAAGGATTATCTCCGCAATGCTGCACTTAGCTTCAAGAGTTTGGAAGTAATAGGTCTTTTTGTAGCCATTATCCTTACATTCGCCATCTACTATGGCATATTCCACTCTTTCTTCCCTTTCTTTATGAAGAAATTCGATGCCAGCTCATCGACCATCGGAATCTTTATGGCTATCACATTCATCTCTACGGCAATAACTTCTACCCAGCTGGGCAGGCTGGTCAAATTCTTCTCCGTAAGGCATCTTCTTGTGACGGGATGCTCCCTGTACTGTTTATCACTGCTGATCATACCTGCAATCGGTGACGTGGAAATGCTATTGTTCCCGGTGATAATCTATGGTGTGGCTCAGGGAATAAATCTGCCCAACTTGCTTGCCCTCCTGACAGGGCTGGCCCCCACGGAACACCGCGCGGCATTCCTTTCCATCAACTGGGTAGTGGTCAGATCCGGGCAGACCATAGGCCCTCTCCTGGGTGGTGTGGTGTTCGGATTAGGAGGGATAAACACGGTCTTTTATTCAGGAGCAGTACTGGCTATAGTCATGTTGGCGGTGGTGGTTCTCTCCATAAAATAAAACAGAAAGAAAAAGCCCAATCAAGAGGATCATAGTCTCTGGACCTTAGCTATACTCTGATCATTTCCAGGTCGGAGAGGAGGGTTACGCCCTTACCCATGCCCTCTATTTCTTGGACTAGCTGTTCAGAAGGTTTTCCGTGATAGAAGACCACCTGTTCAGGGTCGCAGTGCTCTACCATGTCCTTTATACCACCGTAATCCAGGTGATCGCTGACCACTATCCGGGGGTAGTAGAATCTCTGGGCGGTCAGCATGAACTTCTTGCCGTTGATCTCTTTCAGATTGCGAGGGGACACCAGGTTCACATCCCCATTACCATCCTGTGTGCACTCGATACCCAGTGAGCTGCATATACTGGCTATCTTCTCTTCAGCGGAAACCCTGTAACCTGCTTCATTGAGGATACGGGTAACTCGCTGGGCTTTCCCGATGGGATACACCCCGTAGGTGGACTCTATCGCTTCACCCACCAGTTTTTCCAGCTCTTCCTGAAAAACGTCCCTGGGACTACCATAGGTAGCTTCAGTCACCAGTACATCACATTTAGGGAGCTGAGAGTAATCCTTAACATCCCCCGTTACCAGCACTTTGGATGAGGAGCTCACCAGAAACGCGCAGGCGCCGGGAATGTGTTTAGTGGAATAGGTGTTTATATTCAGGCCATCCAGATCGATCCTATCGCCCACCTGAAAACACATGCCGGAGAAATCTCTACAGGTGGTGGTCTCCAGAATAGATGCTGTCCGATCAGAAGCGACAGCTCGAGGGTTTTTCATGTTGTTCTGCCCGTAATGATCGGTGTGGGCGTGTGTGATAAGGTTGTAGCCGTCAGCCCCAGAAGAAGAGTCTATATGGAGGTCGGTCTCAAACCTTAATGTCAAATGGACTCTCGTCTTACCTTTCTCTACCCTCTTGAAGGGCAAAAAACCGTATTCCTCCAGGATCTGGAGAGAGGACAGAGAGCATTACCTCCTCTTCTTCTTGAAACAGATCATACAGTCCTTGCACTTTTCTCTGATTCTCTTGTCCATGAGATGCGTTTTCCCATGGGTTATAAAACTCTTTTTTCTCCCCCCAAAACTAAACCAAAAATAAACACTAAACGAGTAAGAGGAGTAAATAAACGTTAAATGAGTAAAAGCTTGATCATAAAAGAGTAAAAGAGGTATAAAGAGAGTTTTGGATTAGGGGGTAGAGGGAGAGGGAGGAATAGGAAGGTAAAAGATGATCATTCAATCTCAATCTTTTTGACCACTTTACTCTCTTTTTCTGTCTCACCCTCTTCTATCTTCTTTACTTGAGCATCAATGAGGCTTCTGAAGGCAAGCAAACTCTCCTTGTAAGCCTCGAACATGTGCTCTCGGAACTCTTCGGGCAGGATATCGTCCATGGTGGGTATTTTGAGCTTAACATCCCTGGGCATCTGTATCACCTGAACTTTATTTGTAACTCACCGTTATTAAAACTTGCTCCACAAGGTTCTCTGAGGGCGAGGGATTGGGGGAGGAAGAGGACTCTCTTCCACTGTTTGGTAGCGATTATTAGCTCTTCACCTCTCTTGTTCAGCTTTAACTCTTCTTTGCTTACAAAGGGGGCTTTTATGCTCAGTAAGAAGTCATCGCCGTCCTTTTCAACCCTCATGGGTTTCTCATGGCTGAACATTTGAGCAGGGTCCTTTCCGTTGTAGAGGTTTTCTCCAAGGTCCTGAAGCATGTCCCCTACGATTTCGGATGATTGGAAGGGTATGGTGAACACTGAGATGGGGAATGTGTTCTCTATCTGCTTGATGTTATCCTGCTGGATCTCCAACCATCGAGCGAAATAGTTTCCTGCCTGCTCCGGAAATACCTTGTTCACCACAACACAATCCACCTGATAACCGAAGAGATTCAGGTAGGTAAACGCCCTCTCCGACTCCTTTATGACCATCTTCTCAGGGTTCATGACGATCCGTACTACCGTATTATCTCCTTCCAGGATCTCCTTCAGCTTGCTCATCTTAATGTACATGTCCTGGACCTTATCCATGACCTCCTCAGGTGGCAGGGGAAGCTTGAACATGGGCTCTGCCACAGGCTTTACGTACTTCATCAACCTCTTCTCGATCCCGAAGAACCTGTTCATGTACCATTTGGCAACCTCAGGAACGCTGAGCAGTCTCAGGGTCTCACCAGTGGGTGCGCAGTCGAGTATTATGACGTCAAACTCCTTGTTCTCGTAATAGGTGAGAAGATGTAAAAGACTGGCCAGCTCATCAAACCCGGGGAAGATAGCCAGCTCCTCGGCAATCACATCCTCTATACCTTGTGATTTGAAAAATAAAGTTAAGTAGTCCTTAATTACGCTCCAGTGCCTTTCCAGTTCGTGCTCTACATTGATCTCCATCCCATAGAGATTCTGTTTAACTTCGGTGGGCTCAGGTCCCAGCTCGGTTTGGAGAGAGTCTGAAAGGCTGTGAGCCGGATCAGTAGACATTATAAGGGTTCTGTAACCCAAATTCGACGTTTTAACTCCTGTAGCAGCAGCCACAGTGGTCTTTCCCACTCCTCCTTTTCCCGTAAACAGGATTGTTTTAGTATCTCCAGTATCTATGTCCATTCACCTACCTCATAGAGGAATGAATAAAAGTTTGACGGTAACATATCCTGCTTTGTTAGGAAACCCAATCCGGGGAGCAATTTATAGGGATTTGCTCCCAAATGTCAAATCCATGAGGTTAGAGGGTAGAAAGTTAGTGAACTAACTATTTTTTCCTCTTCCTGAAGAGGTAAACTCCTGCTACCAGTCCGATGATAGCGAAGACCATTTCAAATCCCGGTGTCCTAGTGAATCCGCCTTCTGCACCTTCTCCCAGCTCTACTGATTCATTATATGAGAGCTTTAAGCCGTAATAACCTTCCCCTGCTGATTCTTCTGTTATTCTGATATAGAGCTCGCTGGGGTTGTCGCCTGTAATTGTCACAGAGGTCATTGTCCTGGAAAAATTACCTGTACCATTGTTGCTGTTAGCTTCGTGGACCCCTCCAGTGGGTAACAGTACCTCTATTTTCGTATCTGCTCGTGGACTGCCTGACTCATATGTTTCAACGATGTAAGTGCCGGATTTTGCAGTGGTGAATTTGAAGTAATCGACATCAGTTCTATTTAAGTGTAAACCCGTATAACTTTCTCCTACACCGATCTCCGTGGCACTCTCCATATCATTGTTCGGTTCGAATTTGTCTCCTTGTGCTGAACTGACTGATAGACCCATTAAAACGGTGAAAACCAGAATAATAACCATAAACAGTTTTAATTTCGCGCTCATCTGTTTTCCCTCTCTAATTCAATTATTTATCACTTTGCATCCACTCATTTTACTTAAAACTTATCATTTCCTGTTTTGCTCCCTTAAAAGTATTTACCACCTGTTGTAGTGGATCCTGTCCTTTTTGAACCTTTCCGGCTTCTCTTTTAGATCTCCATCGTCTTGGGGATAGCCCAGTGATATGACATTGAATGGGACTACTTTCGCCGGGATTCCGAAATAATCGGCTATCGCCTTAACTCTATCCTCATTGGGATAGATCCCCAGCCATACTGAGCCGATACCCATGGCTGTTGCGGCAAGAAGGATGTTCTGGGTTGCAGCGGAGCAGTCCTGAACCCAAAAATCCTCTTTGGTCTTGCAAAGATTCTTATCTGCACAAATAACTATTGCTGCAGCCGCTTCGGAGAGCATTTTACCGTAAGCCAGAGTCTCGCTCAACTCTTTTAGTGAGTCTTTATCTTTGACGACTATGAAGTGCCAGGGCTGCTCATTGATCGCGGATGGAGCATACATGGCACATTTGAGCAAAGTCTCCATCTTATCATCTTCTATCTCTGCATCCCTGTACTTTCTAATGCTCCTTCTCCTGGAAATTACCTCGAAAGCGTCCATAAATGATCACAATCCCAGACGGTAAACACGTTTAAGTTATTTATCCCAATCCCCCAATCCCCGATGAAGAAATAATAAATCACTAACCTAAATCACCAGAATCGCTAACTTAAGTCTTAGAACCTTTGCCGGACTATTGACCCTGATTTTTGCTGCTTTATTGATCGCCAGAGCCAAGATCGTCGCTACCAGGGTTGCGATGGGCATAATATCGATCATAATAGGCGCCGCAATCCTCTACATCTGGTTGAGATGAACTTGGAGTTAACTGGTTGAGATGAACTTGGAAAATAACCGAATTATAACCTTTAACTGGTTATAACTGGTCTCTTCAGCGAAGAGATCCTACAAAGCTCTTCATTCTCTCCATAGCTTTCTCCAGATCCTCTATGGAGGTGGCGTAGGATATCCTTATGTGGTGGTCGTTCCCTTCTCCAAAAGGTGTGCCGGGTGTAACAGCCACACCATAGTCCACCAGCTTTTCTGAGAACTCTACACAGTTACCCGGGATCTCAGGAAAGATGTAGAAGGCGCCCTCGGGCTTTACTGCATTCAAACCCATCTCTTTCAGCCTGCTGTAAACAAAATCCCTTCTACTTTTGAACTCCTTGACCATTTCACCCGTTATACGCTTATCTTCACCAGTTTTCATGACTTCAGCTATCGCTCTTTGAGCGAACGCAGGAGCACAAACGCCGTTCACCTGGTGGACCTTTAACATGGAATCCATCAACTCCTCGCTGGCGATGACGTAACCTGCTCTCCACCCCGTCATGGAGAGGCTCTTGGAGAAGCCGTTAATCACCACAACATTATCCATTCCGGCAAGAGAGGAGGTTTTCTTATCGTAATATATGGAATCATATATCTCGTCGCTCACCACCACTGCATTATACTCTCCGGCGATCTCCGCAACATCCTTCAGATCATCCATTACTATCCCAGTGGGGTTGTTGGGGGAGTTGATGAAGATAATGGAGACTTTTTGGTCCATGATTTCGTTAAGAGCGTTTGCATCTATCTGGAAATTATTATCGTGGGTGGTAAAATGCTCGACTCTGCCCCCGCATAGTTTTCCGTAGGTAAAATAAGAAAGGAAATTGGGCGTAGGGATTATAACCCTACTGCCCTCTTCTATGAACGCCAGACTTGCATTTAACAGGGCTTCGCTCGCCCCTGCTGTCATCATCACGTTACTGCTATCAATACTGCTATATCTTCCTGCGATGAGTTCCCGCAGCTCGTCCAGACCGAAATTTGAGGAGTAGTGGGTGAAACCCTCTTGCATGGCGTTAAAGGCTTTTTCTCTTATAGAGGGGTGGGTATCGAAGTCGGGCTCGCCTATAGAGAGGTTGATGACGTCCCTGCCTTCCCTCTTCGCCCGGGCGACCACGTCGAACATTCTTCTGATCATGGAGGTGGAGATGTGTGAAAGGCGGGAAGCCTCTAAATTGGATGCTTCTGGTTTCATCATTCACCCAGTATGTCGGATAGGTCCCACTCTTCTTCTTCAAATTCTATCTCTTCAAGGAAGGGCTCTTCTTCGGCTTCTTCTGCCTGTTCTCCCGCACCTTCTTTCTTTACTTTCTGCTCTCCCTCTTCTTCATCGGTTTCAAAAGCCTCAAATTCCTCTTTTATGGCCATCAAAGCCTTCTTAACGGTGTCCTTATATTCTGTGAGGTCGGAGCTGTAAACCTGCCAGGCAAGGGCAACGTTCTGGTCATCCTGTTCGTTCTGCATCTTCCCTATTCTCTCCAGGGTTCTTTTGGCGGTTTCGTAAACCCAGTAGTCCCTGATCTCTTTGTCCACAACGGTAATCGATTCCGGTCTGAGGGATACAAATGTCCGGGACTCTCCCTCGTAAACGTTGACCTTGCCCACCACCGAGATCATCTCAGGAGGCTCGATCTCCATGAGGGCCTCCAGAGCATCAGGCTGATACCTGCCCGCTGTGCACACGAAAACCCCTGTGGGGTCGCTGACCCTAACCCTCCAGAAATTGGAGTCCGGCTTTATCTCTTCTTTATCCAGCAAAACCCCTACAACGAAAACCCTATTGCACTTCGCTCCCGTGGGCGTAAGAATGTATGTGGGAGTTTTCTCTCCTTCTCCCTCTATCTTGTGGGTGGATTGATTGAATTCGTGGGCGAAAAGCCTTTTAGCAATCTCTCTTTTCTGCATCATCTACTGTCCCTCCATCTCGGCAAGAAGATCGTTAATCTTACCACTCAAATCTTCTTTGAGGTAATCAATGTTATTCACCAGAAGGTATCTCTCTCCTCTCCCTCCTCTGATCACAAAGTATTTCCCCAGTAGCTTCTGCTTGAGTATTTGAAGCACAGAAGATCTATCGAGATTCTCTTCGGCAACCTTCCTGGCCTCCTGCAGGTCTATACCCGTCAATGCTTTAATGTTATCCTCGTTCAGTATTATCTCGTAGAAGTTCTCTCCATCGTCAACAACCCCCTTTACTCTGAGGTCGTCAAAGCCGGAGGTTTTTCCGTGAACCGGGCAAATACCCTTGGATATAGTTCTCTTGCACTCATTACACCTTCTTATGAGACCACTGTTCTGCTGTATGGCGATTAAGGCTCCAATGACTTCCAGCTCTCTGGGTGGTAAGGATACATCTTCTTCAATATCCTCAATATCGCTGTTCCTGTTGATGGCTACCTGCATCCTTCCTCCAAAAGAGTCTGTAACCACGTTCTTGAAAATGTAGCTCTTTCCCTCGCTTACTTCTCTCTTACCCGATTTGGCCCAGATAATGAACTTGGTTATTCCTGTGTCGTCTCCTACCAGCCCTACCTGAGAGACATTGGGACTGTTGGAGTCCCACAACTGCACGACCTTAGCCTTAAAGCTTACCCATTCACCAGCTTTGGTGATATCCTTGATCTTGATAAAAGGACTCTCTGATGTGACCTGCTCCCGAGGAACATCCAGTTCCTTGGTCAGATAATTGGTTACCGTCTTTACTGCCTCACTTTCAGGAACCTTGAACTCATATATGAGGAGCTCAAGACGCTGAGACACATCTTTAGGCTCAACTTCAAAACCGGAACTCTTGAACTTCTCAACTATCTGGTCTGTCAGCCGGGATATTACCTCACTCTTCTGATCCCCTTCCATTAAAATCATCCCCTTGTGTCTTCAAACCCAATCTACAAACACCGGTTTTACTTAGTTATTGAATTAATCCCGGTTGGATATAGTTGGTGGTTATGTGTGGCATCTCATTCCGGCAGACTATTAATGTTTTCTAATGGAATGAAAGTGGAAAAATACATTAAGCTAAATCAGTCTCCAAAAGTTATAATGGGCTGGCTGGCCACACGCCTTGCCCCCAGCTCTCTTAGCTTAGGTTTAAGGAATTTCACTTTTTCACGGTTCAATATGATGTGAACAGCAACTCCACCCCCCGCGAGCTGGGAAACTGTGGGGTTGAAACCTTCTTCCCCCAAAAAGTTCAGCACAGGGTCTATCTTATCTTTTTCCGGGACGTTGAGGACCAGACTGACCAGATCCTGTGAATTAAGCACTTCTCTGAGGTCCGTCATGAGGTTCTCTATTACGGGTTTCTTCTTTTCATAGGAGTTCGCGTTTGCAATGAAAACCGATTTGATGTTCTCCATGACGTTATCGATGATCCTGCACTCGTTCTCCTTAAGGGTAGTACCGAATTCGGTGACCTCTATTATTAGGTCGGCCTCCGGGTGAGGAGGGAGCAGAGATGCTTCCGTTTTTCCTATGGGGTCGAATACCACCGCATTCAATCCATTGTTCTTGGCGTATTTATCGGCAAGTTCCGGAAATTCCGATGCCAGCATTACCTGTTTATCTCCAACCTGGTCCCTGAGGTCTTCAATGGACTTCACGTCCGGATACTGCTCTTTAGAGATGGCCGCCACCAGTCTGGTGGGCCTAAAGGGCAACTCGTCCACTACGACCACGTTTTTGAGGTCGTATCTGAGCTTGGAGTTCTCCAGAATATCTCCACCGGTAAAGCCGCCATCTCCCTTGTTCATGTTGACGTAGAAGGGCATTATCTGCGGCCTTACCTGCTTAAAGGTTAGATCAGGATGATCGACTCCGATCATGTACCCTCTACTGCTTTTCCTCAAATTATAACCTGCTTTAACCAGAGCATCCCATATGGGTTTCTCCAGATGCCCATCCGGAAAGTAGATTTTTGCTGCTCCCATAAACACAGCCTTCAGAACTCTTTTTATAACTGTTTTGCTCCTCTACGCTAAGGTCTCTCACTCTTAATAATAAACGGGCGAAACCGGATCACTCCAGCCAGACAGTGTCGTCTTCCGCCCAATTATATTTAAACACCAGCAAATGAAAAGGCTCTTCACTTTCATTGATAACCCAGTGGTTGCTCATCGGCTGGCAGAGGAATATATCTCCGGGTCTGGCATCCCACTGTTCATCGTCTATCCCCAGAACAGCATTTCCACTTCTGATGGAGTACACTTCGGTCTGCTCCTTGTGATAGTGTCTCCCTACCGTTGAATTTGGCTTGACCTCCACTATCTGGACGTAGGAGTCATCGGCAATATCAAATACCCTCATCTTTCTGTAAGGGCCTTTGTCTTCCCACTCTCCACCTGAAAACTTCATATTATCCACTATTCTTTCTTCCTTTAATAATTGCGTTGCTTTACTCACTTCTCACTTCCCTCTACCGAAAGACTTTTAATATGTAATGAATAATCATGTTATATAACGAATAATAATTAAGAAATGAGTTTGAGGGGTAAAAGTGGTAGCTCCTATTAGACTTGAGGAGGAAAGTTGTGGGAATTGCGGCGTTTGTTTTTCAGCATGTCCATTCGATGCTGTATCCCACAATGGAAATGAAGTGAAAATAGATCTGGAAAAGTGCCAAATGTGCGGGATATGCTACTCCAGCTGTCCATCTTCCCTGATCGATTTAAAATACTACCACCAGGACCTGCTTCTGGAGGAGATCGAACAGAAGATAAGGTCAGGCAGAGAAGATTTAGTTTTGATGTGCAGAGGGTCTACCCCGCCGAATTTGAGTTACTCTGAAATAGCCACCATAATCGGATCACCACTCGACGAATTTGTGTCTCTTCGATTACCCTGTGTAGGGAGATTGAGAACGGAGTTCTATCTAAAAGCCATTGAGATGGGAATAAATAATATATACATTATTCAATGCGGCGAGGGATTCTGCAGGTACGATAGAGGTTCTGAAACCAGCAAGATCAGGGCATTAGAGCTTAACGGAATTTTAAGACAGCTCGGTTATGGGGAAGCCATTAGAGTAGTGGAGAACCCTTCAGTAGTTGAATACGAGCCTGACCCACAGAAGTGCGTGGGTTGCGATAAATGCGTCTATATCTGCCCTTATGATGCCATAGAAGCCCAGATTTTCGGCACTCCGCAGATAGACTACGAGAAATGTACTGGATGCGGGTTATGCACGGTCATATGCCCTCATCAAAGCATGTACCTGAGGAACTTCGAGCCAGATAGACTATCTTCAACCATCTACGGTTACAAAGAGAAAATACATGCGCTAAAGGAGAGGGGAGTGTATCCTGTCATTCTTACCTTCTGCTGTCAGTGGGCGGATTTCAACGATGTGGACAGTGCTTCAAATGGGTTTCTGAAAGAGAATGTTGCTTTAGTGGAGGTACCCTGTTTCAGTGCTCTCGACCCTGCTCACATTTTACAGGCCTTTGAAGCGGGATTTGACGATGTCATGGCATTAGTATGTCCTGACGAGGACTGCAAGTCCAAAGAGAGCAGAAAAACTGCTGAACAGAATCTGAAGACGTTGCAGAGCGTATTGAAAGGATTGAACCTTGGGGGGCGTTTCAAAGTTCATAAAAATCACCCGAGATATCCTGAAGGTTTTGAAACAAATCTGGAGTTATTTTTTGAGGAGGTGAAACAATTTGAGCATTAATAGAATGAGAAGGGAATGTATAGAATGCGGTTCAGAAGTAGGGGACGCCCAGAACTTTTGCCATATTTGTGGAGCTGAACTGCCGTCCAGGAAAGATGATGCCAATAAGATCGTATATAAGAAGGAAATCGCTCCTAAAGTTAAAATAATGGGTATATACAGCCCGTTAATCGCCTTAAAGGCTCAACCGGGGCAGTTCGTCATTTTGCATTTGCATGAAAAAGGTAAAAGATTCCCCATCACCATTGCCGGCACGTCACCCGAGGAGGGCACCATCCGTCTGGTATTCAATGAAGTGGGAACAGCCACCACACAGTTAGGAAGACTGGAAGTAGGGGACAATATTTTGAATATGCCCGGCCCTCTGGGGAATCCTACAAAAATCGAGAACTTCGGAAAAGTCCTTTGCTTTGGAGGAGGAATAATGGCCGGTCCCATGCTTTGGATCGCTTCTAAATTCAAAGAAGCGGGCAATCATCTTACCACCGTCATCGGAGCCAGAAATAGTGATCTGATTTTATTCCCGGATGAATTCAACTCCATAAGCGACGAGTTCTACGCTGCCACAGATGACGGCTCCTACGGATACAAAGGAATTGACTTCATAGAGGGGGTTTTGGAAGAGAAAGAAATGGACCGGGTTTACGGGATGAGCGTTACCACAGAAACACTGCGAAAGCTGAGCAACATCACCAGAGAACACGGTGTAAAGACGATCTGTGCTCTAACACCTGTGATGGTGGATGGCTCCGGTATGTGCGGAGCCTGCAGAGTCGTGGTAGGAGGGGAGACCAAGTTCGCATGCGTTGACGGACCGGATTTCGATGCCCACCAGGTCGATTGGGATGTCCTGGAGAAAAGGAAAAGAATGTATTCTTCTGAAGAGAAGATTTTATTATTGTCACACAAAATGACTAATGTATCATGGTAGAACTCAACACGAGGAGGTTAAAAGTTGCCTGAAAACTCAAAGTTAAAGTTGGCCATATACTGGGGAGCTGCTTGCGGTGGCTGCGATATAGCCATCCTCAGAATAGATGAAAAATTGCTTGAGTTGGCAGAAATAGCTGACATTGTATTCTGGCCCGCTGCATTGGACTACAAGTATGAAGACCTGCAGAGGATGGAGGATAAGAGCGTGGATGTAGCGATCTTTAATGGAGCCATCAGGAATTCTGAAAACGAGCATATGGCCCAACTCCTAAGGGATAAGTCCAAATTGATGGTGGCTTACGGTTCTTGTGCGTGTGAGGGATGTGTGATCGGTCTGGCCAACCTCACGAGCAAGGATGTGCTGCTGAAAAGGATTTACCAGGAGGATACCGGCACGATCAATCCTGAACAAGTTATCCCCCAAACAGAGGTGAATATCAACGGTAATGAATTAACCCTTCCCGCTCTTCATGACAAGGTTAAACCGCTGCATCAGGTGGTGGATGTCGATTATTTTGTCCCTGGCTGCCCTCCTGAAGCGGAGCTCACCGGTCAGCTGGTGGGTATATTATCCAGTTATGCTTCTACAGGAGAATTGCCTCATAGGGGAACCGTTATCGCTTCTCAAAAGGTCTTATGCCATGAATGTCCCCGGGAAAGAGGGGAGAAAGCAATAGGTAAGATCTACAGGTTTCATGAGATCGATCCCGATCCTGAACGGTGTTTGCTGGACCAGGGAATAGTTTGTATGGGTCCGGCAACGCGAGGAGGTTGTAAGGCCAGATGCATCAACGTGAACATACCGTGCACAGGATGTATGGGTGGCCCGGAAGGTATAGACCAGGGAACTGCCATGGCCAACGCTCTGGCATCTGTTCTGGGAGCAGAAGTTGAGGATAGTGAAGTAAAAGAAGTAATAGACCAGATCAAAGACCCTATCGGAACATTCTATCTGTATTCATTCTCTGTCTCTCTTTTGGAGAGCATTAAACGAAGAGGAGGAATAAAGAATGAGTGAGAAGGGCGAGAGAAGCGAAAAGGAGCAGATAAAGCAGAGTGGAGGGAGGCGCATCACAGTGAACCCTATAACCAGGCTGGAGGGTCATGCTAAGGTAGAGATATTTCTGGATGACAATGGTAATGTTAAGGATGCATATCTTCAGGCCCCTGAGCTAAGAGGTTTTGAGAAGTTCTGTGAGGGGAGATATGGGGAAGAAATGCCCATCATAACCTCCCGGATCTGCGGAGTCTGTCCTGAGGCACATCATCTGGCATCTACCAAAGCCCTTGATGATGCCTTCAATGTTGAGACCCCTGAAACCGCTCGAAAATTGAGAGAGTTATTATACAATGCCTATTACGTTTACGATCATCTGGTACACTTCTATTTCTTGGGGGGACCGGATTTCATTATGGGTCCCGAATCATCCCCTGGAGAACGGAACATTCTGGGAGTCATCAAGAAGGCGGGTGAGGACGTGGGCAGAGATGTTATCAGGCACCGCTCTTATGCTCATAAGGTCATAGAGATGATCGGAGGGAGAGCCATAAACCCTGTCTGTGGGCTGCCCGGAGGTATGTCCAAGTCCATTAGTGAAGAGCAGAGAAAAGAAATCGAGGAAATAGCCCACTCGTGCGTTGATTTCTCCAAGTACACCGTTGACCTATTCAATAAAGTGGTGCTGGACAATGAGGAGTACTCCGACCTCATCAAGAGCGATTCATACTCTCTACAGACATATTATATGGGTTTAGTGGATGAAAAAAATAAAATTAACTTCTACGACGGCAAAATAAGGGTGATTGACCCCGATGGATACGAATTCTCCAAATTCGATGGTAGAGATTACCTGAACCAGGTTGAAGAGCATGTGGAGCCATGGACATACGTAAAACTGCCCTACCTGAAGAATGTGGGATGGCAAGGTCTGGAAGAAGGAGCTGGAAGCGGGATCTACAGAGTTGGCCCTCTGGCACGGGTCAACGTATCCGAGGGATTCACCACCCCGCTGGCCCATGCAGAGTATGAGAAGCTCCAGAGAACTTTAGGCAAACCAGCTCACTCCACCCTCGCCTACCACTGGGCTAGGGTAATGGAGATGTTGCATGCTGCGGAGCGCATGGTAGAGCTGAGTGAAGACAAAGACATTACTGGCGATCACGTGAGAAATAAGCCCGGAGAGCCGGGAGAAGGAGTAGGAGTAATAGAGGCTGCCCGCGGCACTCTAATCCATCACTACAAACTCGATGATAATGGGGTTGTGGACAAGGCCAACTTGATCGTAGCTACTACCAACAACTCCGGAGCTATCTGCTTATCGGTTAAAAAAGCGGCTCAGGAAATGATAAACAACGGAAACGTGGACCAGGGTTTATTGAACAAGATAGAGATGGCCTTTAGGGCTTATGACCCATGTATGGCCTGCGCCACCCACACACTCCCCGGTAAAATGCCCTTGGAGACCATCATTTATGATTCTGAGGGAAAAATTTACCACAAGTTAAGCAGATAACCAGAACCAAATTCGACAGGGATATCAGAGTTCTGCTTGAAGATTGAGACTCGGTGTGGATGGAAGACTTAATTAAAAACTCACATATTTTTAATTCCTCAAATGAAGACAGCAGCTTAAAGGGAACGCTGGCCTTTCATCCCTTGTTTATTCAAATTGTTGAGGAAATTCTTGATGCCTTATGTGAAGATTGTAAAATTAAAGTTAAGTCAAGGTTCAATCAATATCTTAAAGATGCTACTTTTGGAGAGGAGAATTTGGAGCAGTTAGACCCACAATTAGACCCAAATGTAGATCCACAAATTGTCCCGGCTAGAGAACACCCTGATTTGATCGCCTTTTTGGAAGCTCGCGAGGAAGTTGTGTGGGAAGAGAATAAACATTTAGAATGTTATGCGATGTCCTGGAGCAGACTGAGATTTCTGAGGGGATAGGGACTTGGCTTAAGTCACAGATGTCACAGCTACCTTTAACTGAAGGTTTATATTTACTCTGATAGGGCTTATTAAATACAAAAATATTTTTAGGTGCTTTAGTTAGGTCTTTCTCCCGAATTTGGCACATATTTGAATTAATTCTAAAAGTTATTTTATTGTCGATGGTTTATTCTACTGAAATCGAATTTCTTTAACAATCGACGAATGGGTAAGCCAAATTTGACATGTTTAATCATTAATAATATGGGCAAAAAAGGGAATTAAATATAACGGTTTAACATTTAGGATATGGGTATAAAAAATTAATCAATTTTCAAATATTGCTATTTGGGATATAGTTACCATTCGACTATTATCTTAGGTTAATTATAAATATGTCGAAGTAACATTATTAATCATGAAATTATTGGAAAAATTGGAAGGTGAGTTAGAGAGGGAAGTTGAAGAACAAGAGATGGTGTGGGTAGTAAGAGCGAAGCTCCTGACCGCCGATCAAAAAACAGCCAATAAATTTGCCAGGGGACTTGAAGAATTGGGCTTTAATGTGAAAACCGAGAACATACTGAGAGAGTTGCCAAAGGACTAAGTGGTAGAGAATTGGTATAATAAAACCGGTTGGAATGATACAATGTTCGAGATAAGGTTTCATGGTAGAGGGGGTCAAGGAAACGTCACAGCTGCCGAAATACTGGCAAAGGCTGCATTTAAGGATGGAAAATATAGTCAAGCTTTTCCCATTTTTGGAGTAGAGAGGAGGGGAGCCCCTGTCCAGGCGTTTTGTAGAGTAGATGATGAACCAGTTAAATTGAGAAGCAAGGTTTACAACCCCCATATGGTAGTAATTCAGGACCCATCACTTTTATCCCATAATAATGTGTTACATGGTATTAAGAGAGATGGTTATGTGCTCATAAACACATCAAAAAATCCATCGGAGCTCAATGTCAACACTCACGAAATAAAAACAGTTGATGCTACAGGACTTGCTCTGGAGACCATTGGCAAGCCGATAGTCAACACAGTAATGCTGGGTGCGGTTTCAAGACTGGGAGTGACCTCTCTGGATTCAGTTATAGAGTCCGTTGAAGAGAAATTTAGTGGTAAGATCCGGGATTTGAATGTTAAGGCAGTTAAGAAAGCCCATGGAAAGGTGGTTTGATGCCGGATCTTGCTACGGAACCAGCTTTATCTCTTAAAAATAAGACAGGAGGATGGAGAAACTATAGACCTGTTCATGATAACACCAAATGCAAGAGGAACCATCAACCTGTGGCCATCGGCAGGCTGGAGAGATTTGTAGCCGACTGGGAGCTAGAAAAGGGAGCAGAAGAACCCCAGAACCGGGAAAAAACGGGCAAGAAGGTAGCTATTGTGGGCTCAGGGCCTTCGGGCCTCACATGTGCAGCGATCCTGGCCAAGAAGGGGCATGAGGTGACCATATATGAAACCCTTCATGAGCCGGGAGGAGTTCTGGTTTACGGCATACCCGAGTTCAGATTGCCCAAGGACATAGTTAGGGAAGAAATAGATTACATTAGAAAGCTGGGAGTGAACATAGAAACTGACGCAATCATCGGGCAGACCACGACGGTAGACGAATTGCTTGAAGAACATGATGCTGCCTTTCTGGGAACAGGAGCTGGCCTACCAGCCTTGTTAGGATTAGATGGAGAGAACCTACCAGGCGTCTATTCTGCCAACGAGTACCTCATAAGGGTCAACCTCATGAAGGCCTATCAGTTCCCTGAATACGATACCCCCATAAAGGTGGGGAAGAGAGTTGCCGTCATCGGTGGAGGCAACGTTGCAATGGACGCTGCCCGCTGCGCCTTACGTCTTGGTGCGGAAGAAGTCTACATCATCTACAGAAGAAGTGAGCAGGAGATGCCCGCAAGAGTGGAAGAGATAGAGAGGGCTAAGGAAGAGGGGATACACTTTCTGAACCTTAATAATCCTGTGAGGTTCATTGGTGACGATAAGGTAGAGCAGATAGAACTGGTGAAGATGCAGCTGGGAGAGCCCGACTCCTCTGGAAGAAGAAGACCGGAACCCATCAAAGGAAGCAACTATACCATGGACATCGATCAGGTGGTGATCGCTATAGGCCAGAAACCCCACCCCGTGGTAATGCAGACCACTCCCGGGCTGGAAGTGAATGAGCGGAAGGGAACCATCATAGTCAACAATAAGGGCAAGACCTCTCGTGAAGGTGTTTACGCTGGTGGTGATGTGACCACCGGTGCAGCAACAGTTATCTCCGCCATGGGAGCGGGTAGAAGAGCTGCGGAAGCAATAGACAGGTTGTTGAGGGGATAAATTATGAGGGAGTACGTGGTAGAAAAGCACAGGAAAACTAAGACCCCCATGACCGAAAGGCATCCGGAAGAGAGAACTAACGACTTCAAAGAAGTAGCATTAGGCTATTCATGGGAGAATGCTTTAAGTGAGGCAGAGCGCTGCCTGCAATGTATTGAGCCCATGTGCATCAAGGGCTGTCCGGTGGAAGTTAATATCCCTGAATTCATTGAACGGGTAAAAGAAAATGACCTTGAAAGTGCAGCAGAAATTATAAAGGAGCAAAATTATCTTCCTGCCATCTGTGGAAGAGTGTGTCCTCAAGAAGACCAGTGCGAGCTTACCTGTATGGAATGTGCTCTCTGCTGGCTTTACTGCCCCGAAGGGTGTATGATCCTCAACGAAGAAGGATTCTTTGAGCCCGATTACGATTACTGCAAGGGATGTGGTATTTGTGCTGAAGTATGCCCTTCAGGAGTGATAAAAATGGAGGTGGAGACGGAATGAGCTATCTGTTAAAGGAAAGCAATTATGTGGTCCAGGAGGGCTCCCATTCAGTTGCTGACAGTATCGCTTTATGCATGCCTGAGGTGATTGCTTCTTACCCCATCACCCCCCAGACCCACATTGTAGAAAAGCTCTCATCCCTTATCTCGAACGGAGAGCTGGATGCTGAATACATAAATGTGGAATCCGAACACTCCGCACTTTCTGTGGTGGCAGGTTCGACAGCCTGTGGGGTTAGATCCTTTACGGCTACCTCATCTCAAGGTCTGGCTCTAATGCATGAAGTTTTACATGCGGTTTCTGGAATGCGCCTGCCTATCACTATGGTAGTAGCAAACAGGGCTTTAAATTCTCCCCTTAATATATGGAACGATCATTCGGATTCTGTGTCGCAGAGGGATACCTCCTGGCTCCAGTTCTATGCGGAAAGTGTTCAGGAAGCTGCTGACCTCTCTATTCAAGCCTTCAAGATTGCAGAGGATAAGGGGGTTTTGCTCCCTGCAATGGTGTGCATGGATGGATTTTTCCTCACTCACACATATGAGCCGGCCATAATACCTGACCAATCAGATGTAGATGCTTTCTTGCCTCCTTTTGATCTGGATCATAAACTCGACACCCACAATCCACTAACGCTGGGAGCTTACGCCACGCCGGACGATTACATGGAGTTCAAATATCAGCAGCAAAGAGCAATGGATAATGCTAAAGAAGTAATTAAGAGAACAAATAAGGAATATGGAAGCATAATTGGCAGGAGCTATGGCGATGGCCTAATTGAGTGCTATGGTAATCTGGACTCAGATGTGGCTTTGATCGCTATGGGCTCAGTTTGTGGGACTATAAAAGATGCAATTGAAGAAATTGATACGGATGTGGATTGCTCCCTGATCAGAATCCGTTCATTCAGGCCTTTCCCTGAAGAAGAGTTGAGGGAGGCAGTTAAGGATGTGAGTAAGGTGGGAGTAATTGATAAATCCTTCAGCTATGGATTAAAAGGGCCGTTATTCTCTGAGGTCAAGTCGGTAGTGGATGTCCCTGTCAAGGGCTTTGTTGCCGGACTTGGTGGGAGAGATATCACCATAAGGAACGTCCAGGATATAGTAGAGAACCTGAGCAATGCAAAGATGGAGCAAGAGAAACCTGAAATTGAGTGGGTGAGCTTAAAGGGGTGATCCAGATGGTGTCTGCTTTTCCGGAAGAAGAATTATTTGTTCCTGGGCATACTGCTTGCCCTGGCTGTGGTGAAGCCATAGCGGTTAGAGTTGCCATGAAAGTGCTGGGCAGGGACACCATTGTCTGTCTTCCCACAGGTTGCGTGGAGGTGTTCTCCACTCAGCATGAAAACTCTGCCTGGAAAGTTCCCACTATCCACATGCTCTTTGAGAACAGTCCTGCTGTGGCCAGCGGCCTTGAGGCAGCCATGAAGAGATTGAATAGGGATACGAATATAGTCGTTTTCGCTGGAGATGGTGCAACTGCTGACATTGGTTTCGGCGCTTTATCGGGGATGCTGGAGAGAGGCCACCAGGTGATCTACATCTGCCTTGACAACGAGGCTTACATGAACACCGGTGTTCAGAGAAGTAGCCAAACACCTTATGCGGCCCACACCACAACATCCCCAGCAGGCAAGGAGAGCATGGGCAACTCCTTCTATAAAAAGGATATTCCTTCTATAGCTTCCGCTCACGGAGTACCCTATGTGGCAACCTCTTCTATAGCATACCCAGTGGATCTCTACAATAAGGTGAAGAAAGCTTCAGAAACGGGTTTATCTTACATCCATGTTCATACCCCGTGTCCAACAGGATGGGGTTTTGATACCTCCAAAACAATTGAAGTTGCCAAGCTGGCTGTAGAGACGTGTCTATGGGTCAACTACGAGATCGTTGATGGAGAAATAACTGACGTAATGAAGGTCAGAAGGAGACCGGTTGAGGATTACCTCAAAATGCAGAGGAGATACAGGCATTTATTCAAAGGTGAAGAAGGCAAAGAGGTTATAGATGCTATTAAGCAAATAGCCGATAAGAACGCCAGGATGTTCGATCTTGTAGAATAATTTAAATTTATTTTTTATTTTTAATATTTTATCTTTATGGAGGACTGCTCTCCAAGGTCAGTTCTCCAAGTCTCTCCTCCCAAAAATATTTAAAATTATTATTCATTACATAGCTCAATGGTCAAGCCAATGGAGATTTTCAACCTCTTACCCAAGACCAACTGCAAAAAATGCGGGGAAGCCACCTGCATGAGCTTCGCATTCAAGGTCATCAATAGAGAGAGAAAGCTTGAGGAATGCACTCCATTATTTGAAGAAGATAAATATGAGAAACAGAGGGAAAAACTTCTTGAACTGCTGGAGCCATTGGAGAGGGCGACAGAAACCGGATTGATTGTGGACGAGGATTTGTGTACGGGTTGTGCTAACTGCATTGTTTTGTGTCCTGTACATGTTATGGATGACCCCCAGGGGATGGGTTCCGGTAACGGTCCTACCATAGATAATCCCATACTGATCATCGAGGACGGAGTGGTTAAAGTAGTGGATATGAACTCCTGTAAACGATATGGTAAGAACAGGATATTATGCGTAGCCTGCAGAGAAAATTGTCCCACTGACGCCATAAAGTTCTTGGAGGAATAAGATAAAATGCCAAAACAGGAAACAATGGAAACAACGGAAACCATGGAGACTAGGGGAACTACCTGCCCCGGATGCTCGTGCCTGTGTAATGACATCATAATTGAACGTTCTGGAGGATCGGGGAAAGAGGTCAAGGTAAAGAATGCTTGCAGGAGAGGGGCTGCCATATTCAAGAACTTCAATAAGGGAAGAGCGATACCCCTGGTTGAGGGGCAGCAGGTGGGTGTTGAGGAGGCTATTTCCGCAGCATCTGAACTTATTGCTGACTCCAGTAGTCTTGCGGTTTACGGTATGGATACCACCACCATTGAGGCCCAGAAGCTTGCCATCGAGCTGGCCGAGAAGAAGAAGGCTTATATCGATGACTGTTCATCCTTTTGCCTGGGCGATCTGGTGGAAATGAGCCTGAACAACGACCTTCCCGCCACCACACTTGATGAGGTGAGGGATAATGCTTATACCATTATCTACTGGGGAAGCAACCCTTTTCATAGTCTTCCCAGGCACATGTCACGCTACACTTACTATCCCAGAGGGAGAAAACGCTCCAGGGGTTATGAGGAGGACAGGTTTCTGGTGATCGTCGATACCAGAAGCACCCACACATCCAAACTGGTTAAAAGGGAAAGCATCTTCTTTCAGGTCGAATCCGATCCCGAGCTGATAAACGCTTTTATGAACTTCATAGATGGGAAGTCAGCAGGTGAGTACACCAATAAGGTTGCCAGAGTAATGAGGGAGCTGAAGAAGGGCGACGCGGTTATATTCGGTGGTCTGGGTTTGAAATACGGGTTGAACGGAGATTACGGCTTGTTCAGGGAGTTTATGGAAAAGCTAAATCAGATATCAAACGTCTATTTCATGCCGGCAGGCTCCCACTCCAATATGAGGGGCTTCAACGAAATGTTGAAAGAAAAAACGGGGTACGTCAACAGATACAGTTTTGCAGAGAACAGATCAGCAGATGAATTTGAGTTCAGCAATCTTTTAAGAGAGAATAAGCCTGACACGGTCTTGATAATCGGCTCTGATCCTGTGAACTCCTTGCCTTTTGAAATTTCAAAGGAGTTATCTCACATCAATACCATTCTTGTGGATCCCCGGAGAACCTATACTGAAAAAATTTCCAACGTAGTCGTACCTTCCGCCCTATCCGGGGTGGAGGCTGGAGGAACGATGATAAGAAGTGATGGTGTAAGGGTTGGGCTTGAACCTGTATTCGAGAATGATATAAATGATGAGTTCGTTCTCCAGAAATTACTGGAGGGAGTCTGAGTATGCCCAAGTTCGGCAAATTCATCCAGAAATCAGAGACGGAAGTTGTGGTCGCCAGAAACCTGTTCCACACGGAGGAAGTGGAATTCAACAAGGGCGAAGACTCTGAAACTCCAGTTATTTATATTAATTCAGAATTCGCCAGGAAAAATGGTTTGAAGGTAGGACAGACTCTAAAGCTATCTGCGCAAGGGAGATCACTCAACCTGCTCATCAAGGTCTCGGAAGATGCGGGCAAACCGACCATACCCAATGGCATCTACTCCAGTTATCTTGTAGGTTTTAACTCTTACAAGAGATTTCATGCCAACTTCGAAGTTACCGATTCGCCTCCCACTCCATTATCTCACATACTGGGTTCAATGTGAATTACAGATATATTACCTATAATTCATAATTGACGTAGGGGTAACATGGATGAACTCAACAGAAAAAGTGATATAACACACATAAACAAAAAATGCATGATTGATAATGTTGAATAGAAAACTATATATGACTGAATTAAGGGCGAGAAACAAAATATTAAATAATGTTCAAAATGAGGTGCACAACATGGTATTAACCTGCTGCGGTAAATACAAGCTAATAGGAGGATAGAAATGAGTTTTGAGCTGAGGGAAGGAAATTCTATGCTGGATGAGCTGCGCAACATCAGTATAAGGATCGGAAAGGTTATCGAAGAGGATAAGGAATGGGAAGAGCCGGAAGGTCCTACCCCTGAACCCCACATACTCGATTTAAGGGAGTGGGATAGGAAGCTCATGGACAGGTATGAGCCTTTTTATGCTCCCATGCAGGATTTCTGCAATCTGTGTACCATGGGTCCCTGCGAGCTTTCGGATAACAGGGAAGGGGCCTGTGGGATCGACTTGAGAACTCAAAAGTCACGGCTGGTGACCATAGCCTGTTTGATGGGAGCCTCAGCACACTCATCTCACGCAAGACATCTGGTTGAATATGCACTGGAAAATTTTGGTCCTGACCATCCTATAGAGATAGGAAAGCAGGTTAATGTTGAAGCCCCCAATATAAGACTTGTATATGGGATCAGACCCCAGAAGATAGGGGATCTAGAACAAGTCCTGGAGTATGTTGAGCAGGGACTGGTCAGAGTTCTTCATACTACTCATACAGGTCAGGAAGAAGATTATGTTGATTATGAGTCCAAAGCCCTTGAAGTGGGGATGCTGGATCACGTGGCCATGGAAGTGGCCGATCTGGCTCAGATCGCTGTCTTCAATTATCCCAAGGGCGAGCCTGAAGCCTCGCTTGTGGATATCGGCTTCGGTACTATAGAAAGTGAAAAGCCGGTTATACTTGTGATCGGGCATAACGTATTGCCTGCAAGGAATATTAACGATTATCTGGTTCAGAATGGATTGGAAGAAGATTATGAAATAGCTGGTCTTTGCTGCACCGCCATCGACACTACCAGATACAACCCCAAGGCCAAGATCGCCGGCACTTTGAGCTATGAGCTGAGAGCTATAAGGTCCGCTTACCCCCATGTGGTAGTGACGGATGAGCAGTGCATCAGGGCAGACACTCTGGAGGAGTGCTCCAAGCTGGGCATCCCGGTTATCGCCTCCTCGGAAGCAGCCTCAAGAGGTCTTAAGGATAGGACGAAGGATTCCCAGGAGTCTATTATCAATGACCTCCTAAACGGGACCAAAGGAGTCCTGATAAAAGACCCGGACAAGGTCGGCGAAGTAGCTGTGAAGGTCGCCCAGAAGATGGCGGAATCAAGGGATGGTAGAACTGCATTCATCAGTGATGAAGAGCTGAAAGAAGAGGTGGAGAAGTGTACCACGTGCAAGAACTGTATCACCGGCTGTCCCGTAGAAGTAGACATTCCGGGCTTCATCAGATGTATAATTGAAGGAGATATGGATAAAGCCTCCAAGATACTGAAAGAAGACAACAGCTTACCCGCCATCTGCGGGAGAGTGTGTCCTCAGGAAACCCAGTGCGAAATGTATTGCACGCTGAACGATCAGGGAGTGGAGCCAGTATCTATCGGTAGGCTTGAACGGTATGTGGCCGATTGGGAGCTGGATAAAGGAGCTGAAATACCCGAGATCAAGGAGAAAACGGGTAAGAAAGTGGCCATAGTCGGTTCAGGTCCTTCGGGACTCACCTGTGCAGCTGACCTGCTGAAGAAGGGTCATGATGTGACCATTTATGAAACCCTGCATGAGCCGGGCGGTGTTCTGGTCTACGGGATTCCAGAGTTCCGTTTGCCCAAGGATATAGTTAGAAGAGAAGTGGATTACGTCAGGAGACTGGGAGCTAAGATAGAGACGGACGTGATCATCGGGCAGACCATGACGGTGGATGACCTGTTCGAAGAATATGATGCCGTCTTCCTGGGAACCGGAGCTGGATTACCCTCATTCCTGGGATTGGAGGGCGAGAACCTGGCTGGTATATACTCTGCCAACGAGTATTTGATCAGGGTCAATCTAATGAAAGCATACAAGTTCCCCGAATACGAGACCCCCATAAAGGTGGGTAAGAGGGTGGCTGTAATCGGTGGTGGTAATGTTGCCATGGATGCTGCCCGATGCGCCCTCCGACTGGGTGCTGATGACGTCTACATCATCTACAGGAGAAGTGAGAAGGAGATGCCTGCCCGTGAGGAGGAGATCGAGAGGGCTAAAGAGGAAGGCATTCATTTCCTAAATCTTAACAACCCTATCAGGTTCATTGGTGATGATAAGGTTGAGCAGATAGAGTTGGTGAAGATGCAGCTGGGTGAGTCCGACTCTTCTGGCAGGAGGAGACCTGAGCCCATTGAGGGAAGCAACTACATCATGGACATCGATCAGGTGGTTATCGCCATTGGTCAGAAGCCTCATCCTGTGGTTATGCAGACTACTCCCGGTCTGGAGGTCAATGAGCGTAAGGGTACCATCATAGTGAATCAGGAGGGGAAGACCTCCAGGGAAGGTGTTTATGCTGGTGGTGATGTTGCTACGGGAGCGGCAACGGTCATCTCTGCCATGGGAGCAGGAAGGAAAGCTGCAGAAGCCATCGATAATTTGTTAAGAGGTGCTTGAAATGTATAAGATCTTAAAGAATAGGAAGATTGGTGAAAATACCAAAGAGATGGTCGTGGAGGCCCCTTTAGTAGCCAAAAAGACTGAGCCAGGACAATTCGTGGTAGTAATGATCCATGAAAAGAGCGAGAGAGTGCCACTCACTGTTGCTGATTTTGATAGAGAAAAAGGAACCATAACCATAGTATATCTCATGATAGGTAAGAGCACTGTTGAGCTGGGTCAGTTGAAGGCCGGTGACACCCTTGCCCACTTCATTGGGCCCTTAGGAAATCCGTCTCACGTACATGAAAATGAAGGCACAATGATCTTCGTTGGTGGGGGTGTCGGTATAGCTGCTGTTTATCCCATAGCCAGAAAGGCCAAGCAGTTGGGTAATGAAGTGATCTCCATTATAGGTGCCAGGACCAAAGGTTTGCTCATGTGGGAGGACAGGATGAAAGAGATCAGTGACCAGCTATTGGTTACCACTGACGACGGCTCATACGGGCGAAAAGGTGTGGTAACGGACCCATTGAAGGATGTTCTGGAAGAGAGAAAGGATATAGCCAAAGTAATTACTGTCGGGCCCACGATTATGATGAAATTCGTGGCCAAAACCACGGAGCCATATAGAGTCAAGACTATAGCCAGTTTGAACCCCATAATGGTTGATGGTACCGGCATGTGTGGAGGATGCAGAGTAGAGGTAGGAGGAGAGTCCAAATTCGCCTGTGTTGACGGCCCCGAATTCGATGCTCACCAGGTCAACTTTGACATTCTGATGAAGAGGTTGGCCACCTATCAAGAAGAAGAAAAAGTCGCTATGGAAGCCTTCAAAGGTAAATAGATCGAATTTTAGGATCAAGAATTAGATAAACTGACTTAGAGGTGAATAGGTTGCGAAATACCAAGACCCCCATGCCCGAGAGGGATGCAGTGGAGAGAGTAAAGGACTTTGAAGAGGTAGCTCAGGGTTACACCCTGGAAGATGCAATAGCGGAAGCGAGCAGGTGCTTGCAGTGTAAAAACAAGCCCGAGTGTGTTTTCTCCTGTCCCAACAGCCTGAGAATCGATCTGGCCATGACCGATGCCAAGAAGGGAGACCTCACCCGCTTTCAGCAGATCGAGGGCGAGTGCATTGCCTGCGGGAAGTGCGAGCAGGCATGCCCCCGCAGCATCAGGATCGTGGACATCATAATGAAGGCCAGCTACGATAATCTGGTCAAAAGAACAGGGAAAATGAGGGCAGGTAGAGGACCCATACAGGACACGGAGATAAGGAATGTTGGTCAGCCCATCGTCATGGGGACCATACCGGGTGTTATCGCTGCTGTAGGATGCCCCAACTATCCCAGGGACAGAGACGAGCTCGCCGAGATCCTGGAAGAGTTCTTGAAGAGAAAATATATTGTGGTCACATCGGGTTGTCACGCCATGGACATAGGGATGAGAAAAGACGGCAGCTCCCTCTACGAGCAATATCCGGGTAACTTCGACGCCGGCTGTTTATCAAATGTGGGCAGCTGTGTGGCCAACGCCCACATCAGCTCTGCAGCCATCAAGATCGCCAACATATTCGCCTTGAGGCCTTTGAGGGCCAATTACGCTGAAATTGCTGATTATATACTCAATCGAGTGGGTGCATGTGGGCTTGCATGGGGCGCCTACAGCCAGAAGGCGGCGAGCATCGCAACCGGTTTCAACCGATTGGGCATTCCGGTGGTTGGCAGCCCTCATACCACCAAGTACCGCAGAGCCTACATAGGGAAGCTGTGGAAAAAGGAGAAGTGGTGGACTTACGACATCAAAACCAAAAAGAAGATCTACACCGAACCGTGCCCCGACGCTCTGCTACTGGCCGCTGAAACCAAAGAGGAAGCTATAGTTCAGATGGCAAGACTCTGTCTCAGACCTGCGGACACTTATCTGGGGAGGCAGATAAAGATGACCCACTATCTGGAGCTATCCCAAAAGTACCTGGGAGATTTCCCTGATGACTGGCATATTTATGTGAGAAGTGAAGCCGATCTACCTGTCAAGATGAGGGACAAGCTCCTCAGGATGCTGGAGGAAGAGCACAAGTGGAAAATAGACTGGGATAAGAAGAAGATAGTTGAGGGGCCCATAAGACTTTATGACCCCGGGTACAATCCCACACTCATTGAGGAAGTTTATCAAAAATACACGGGTGGTAAAAAATGAGCATGAACGTTCCTTTCGATGTAGCTGATGTGCAGGTGGAGAAAGCTATATCCGTTAGGCCAAAAGTGATAGCCACACTGGCCACCAGAGCAGAAAACCCGGTGCTGATAACGGGAGGAAAACTTCTGGAAGACGAGAGACTCCTAAAGTATGCGCTGGAAATAAATGCCAAGGGGATACCCATTATCGCTACCGGTGCGTCCAGCAAGCCGCTCATCGAGAATGGCGCTGAACTGGAATCCAAGGTCTTTACTCTTCATCACGTTACTCAGTATATGCTGGATAAGGAGTGGAACGGTTTCAACGGTAAACCATACGATGTAGTTCTTTATCTGGGGATAGAGCCTTATTTCCTTTCCAGGATGTTATCGGCTTTGAAACACTTCTCGGATATCACTGCACTCAGCATCGACCGATTGTATCAACCTCATGCTTCTTACACTTTTCCCAATCTTGTGGAGGAAGAGCATTATAAACTGCTGGAAGAATTGGTTAATGAGCTTTGAGGGGGTGTAATTTTGGAACGAAGTAAGATAGAAATTCCAGATGGAGTTAAGAAAAAGGAGGCCAAAGGAGAAGAGGACTTTATTTTTGATATCTCACCCATGCACGAGGGGGAAAGGGTCAGGAAGGGCGACATGTTCGCCGAGCTGGCAGGACCCAAAGGAGTGGGTTTTGAGCTGGTGGTCAACCTTCCTGAGGATCAGATAGAGGACATGAAATCCACCGTAATCGGAAACGATATAGATGAGTTTGAAGAAGGCTCTCGCTATCCATATGCCATGGTATATTACATTGCCGGCTCTCAACTGGATAGTGATATTGAGCCCGTGGTGGAAAGAAGGAACCACGATTTCCAGAACTTTATAGAGGGGTACATGCACCTCAACCAGAGATACGATGTCTGGGTGAGGCTCAACAAGGAAGCGGTTAAAAAGGGATTGAACAGCCTTAACCAGATAGCTCAGGCGACTATGCTCCTCTTCAAGAACGAGATGCCATTTATCGAGAAGATCGAAGCCGTATATGTTACTGACAAAGATATGGTGGAAAGGCTATTGGAGGAATACGCCCGCCCCATCTATGAGGAGAGGGATGCCAGGGTGGAGACCCTGCACGACGAGGATGTGGACGAGTTCTACTCCTGCACCCTGTGCCAGAGCTTCGCCCCTGCCAACGTATGCGTCATATCGCCTGACAGGCCATCCCTGTGCGGTGCAATCACGTGGTTCGACGGGAGGGCAGCAGCCAAAGTGGACCCCGAGGGTCCCAACAAAGCTATACCCAAGGGAGACCTAATCGACTCCATTGGCGGAGAATATACTGGTGTGGACGAGTTCGCCAGAGAAGAAAGCGGTGGGGGAGTAGATAAAGTAAAGCTCCACTCTTTCTTTGAATTCCCCCACACGTCCTGTGGGTGCTTCGAAGTTATTGGGTTCTACATGCCCGAAGTTGACGGCATAGGATTCGTCCACAGAGGTTATTCAGAACCCGCTCCCAACGGCCTGACATTTTCTACCATGGCGGGCCAGACAGGAGGAGGGAACCAGATCATAGGGTTTCTGGGAATCGGAATGAGCTACTTCAGGAGTGGCAAGTTCATTCAAGCCGATGGCGGCTGGAAAAGGATAGTGTGGATGCCAGAAGACCTCAAGCAGAGGATAGACGGATACATACCTGAGGACATCAAGGATAAGATAGCTACCGACAGTAACGTAAAAAGCCTGGAAGAGCTTAGCGGCTTCCTGAAGCAGAAAGAGCACCCTGTGGTTAAGAGAGTAGTCAGAGACGTTGACGGAGAGCAGATAACAGAAGGATGGGAAGAAGAAAAAGAAAAAGCAGAAACCAAAGAACCAGCAGAGGAAGTAGCTGGTGGCGAAGCCACTGCACAGGCTCAGGTACAACCTCAAGCCCAAACCCAGCCACAGGTTCAGCCTCAGACCCAGTTCCAGGTGCCTTATATCCCCCAGGGTGGAGGAGGCATAAAGCTGGTCATCAAGGATGCCAAGATCGAGATCGATAAAGTGATAATTTCCCGGAAGGAAGAAGAGAAGAAATAGGCTGAAGGAGGAAAGCGGTTGACAGTAATTGCGGTGACAGGAAAGGGGGGTACAGGAAAGACTGTCGTATCGGCTCTGATGGTGGATTATTTTTCTCGGGATAAGAGGGTGCTGGCTGTGGATGCCGACCCCGACTCCAACCTGCCGGAAACACTGGGCATAAGTGGTTACAAGACTCTGGGCGACGTCAGAGAGTCCTTTCAGCAACAAAGAGATGAGCTAGGTACCATCTCCAAAGAGGCCTGGGTGGAAGGCAAGATATATGGTGAGGCAATCTATGAAGCCGATGATTTCGATCTCCTGGTTATGGGCCAGCCGGAGGGCGAGGGTTGCTACTGTTTTGTGAACAATCTGCTCAAAGGGGTCTTGAAGAAACTTCTGACCAATTACGATTTTGTGGTGATCGATTGCGAGGCAGGTTTAGAGCACTTCAGCAGGAAGACCATCGAAGGAGCGGATTACATTCTGGTGGTCACCGACTCATCCAGAAAAGGTGTAGCAACCGCTAAGAGGATCAAGGATTCATCCCATAAGCTGGGACTCAAATTCAACCAGATCTGTATTATGGGGAATCGAGTAAACTCTGGTAAGGATTCAATGATAAAGGAATTCGCTGAGCAGGAGGACATGGGCTTTCTGGGAGTAATGCCTTACCTGGAGGAAGTGGAAGAGCTTGAATACAATGGTGAGCCTGTAACAAGTTTGCTTGAAGATAATAAATTTAATAAACAAATTGGAGATTTATTTGCTTTTATTGGTGATCAAAAATGACCATTGAAGAATTTTTGGAGCTCCTAAAAAAGTATAATGTCAAAAGTCTGGAAGGAGTCAAGATCGAAGGTGATCTGGAGATAGACCTGGATTCCATGGGTTCAATATCTCCAGCAATGTTGTATGAGCTGGGTAAAGAGCTGGGAATGGCGGCTCAACACTTATCAAGAGCATCACAATTACTGGGATACTCTGCTGGCGTGGGGACTGTGGGACCTGCACCTGAATACGAGCCCGTGAAACCCTCAGCAGCCCCGGCTGAAAAGAGGGTTGAGGAGTTGAAGCTCATAGAATCGCAATTCAAACCATATATAGCAGAATATCCGGGTGTCATTCAGGAGGTGAAGCTGGGAGCAAAGAAGGATGAAGGAGGCACCAGAAAGTCTGTGGTAACCCTGGGTGGGGAAAATAGCCTTCCTTTCTACCTATTTGATGCTCCTCAGCCCAACCCTCCTGCCGTCACCATGGATATCTTTGATATGAACATTACTCTACCCAAGGCTGTTAGAGAGCATTACGAGGACGTAATGGATGACCCTGCTGAATGGGCCAGAAAAGCGGTTAACGAGTATGGGGCCGATCTCATCACCATCCACATGGTCAGCACTGACCCCTACATCAAGGATACTCCCGCAAGCAAAGCCGTGGGTGTGATAGAAGACGTCCTGCAGGCTGTAGATGTCCCCCTTGTCATTGGGGGAAGCGGGAACAAGGATAAAGACCCTGAGGTTCTGGAGAAGGCTGCCGAAGTGGCCGAAGGAGAGAGAATGTTGCTGGCTTCGGCAACTCTGGACATGGACTGGGAGAGGATCGCTAACGCAGCCAAGGAGTATGGGCATGTGGTCCTTTCATGGACCCAGATGGACATTAACAACCAGAAGACCCTCAACAGGTACTTGCTGAGGAGAGCCAAGCTGCCTCCAGAGCAGATAGTCATGGACCCCACTACTGCTGCACTGGGTTATGGGCTGGATTATGCCTTTACCAACATGGAGAGGATCAGGTTGAGTGCCTTAAAAGGGGATAACGACCTGTTGTTCCCCATTTCCAGCGGGACCACCAATGCATGGGGTGCCAGAGAGGCGTGGATGAAGGACTCCCCCTCCGAAGAAGATACGCCGTGGGGTCCCAGAGAGTTGAGGGGACCCCTGTGGGAGATAGTCACCGGAGTATCGCTCGCTCTGGCAGGAGTGGATATGTTCATGATGATGCATCCCGGCGCCGTAGCGGCCCTGAAGGAAACTCTATCCACCTTGAGAGGAGAGCTCAAAGAAACTGATGTTCCCCATCATGATGAATGGATCACTATGGAGGATTGACAATGAAGTTGAAAAGCCCGTTAGAGATCTACAAGTATTTGCCCAAGACCAACTGCCAGGAATGCGGTTACGATACCTGCATGAGCTTCGCCGCCCACATCATTGACAGGAGTGCGTATCCCACCGACTGCACTCCGCTGGTCGAGGAAGCAGAGAAAGACCCGGAGACCAGAAAAAAGCTGGAAGAGCTTATGGAGCTCACATCCCCCGAGGTAAGGGAGATATCCGTAGGAAAAGATGGTCTCAGGATAGGGGGAGAGGATGTCCTTCACAGGCATGAATTGACTTATTTCAATCCCACTGGATTCTTCTATGACGTATGGGACACCATGAGAGAAAAGGAGCTGGACGAAAAATGTAGCAACGTGGTGGAGTTCAAGAAGTTCTACGTGGGAAGCTACCTTACCCTCGACGGCATCGCCGTCAGGTGTACATCGGACGACCCCGCCACATTCAGGAAGACAGTGAAAAAAGTAAAGGGGTACGGCAAACCCATGATCCTGGTTTCTCTGGATGCAAATTGCATCAGAGAAGCGCTTAAGGAGGCCGCTGATGAACGGCCCTTAATCTATGCTGCAACCCAGGAGAACTGGAAGGAGTTCCTGGAGCTTGCCAGAGAATATAACGTCCCTGTGGCGATCAGGGAGAAGGAACTTGATACCTTGAAGAGTCTGGCCGTCACATTCAATCAGAATGGAGTTAAAGACATCGTTCTGGACCCCGTAACCGAGCCCGTAGGAGAAGGGCTTAAGGACACCTACGAGAGGATAATAAAACTGAGGAGGACTGCAATGATAAAGGATGGAGATGAAGATGTCAGCTATCCACTCATGGTCACACCCATCTCCGCATGGACCATAGAAGGTGATGAGGTCACTAAAGCCTACTGGGAATCCATAATCACCAGCACCTTCATAGTCAAATACGGGGACATCATGATCTTGAGGAGTCTGGAGCCTTATTCAGTGATACCGGCAATAACCCTCAAAGCCAACATCTATACTGATCCCAGGACGCCCGTCCAGGTCGAACCCGGTCTTAAGGAAGTGAATAATCCGGATGAAAACTCTCCGGTATTCATAACCACCAATTTCGCTCTGACCTACTACACTGTGGAGAGCGATCTGGCCAGCGCAGGAATAAACGCCTGGGTGCTGGTACTGGATACCGAAGGACTCGGAGTGGAGGTCAGTGTAGCAGGAGGACAGTTCACCGCTGGCAAGGTGAAAGAGCTGGTGGACAAGTCAGCTGTCAGTGATAAAGTAAAACACAAAAGTCTGGTGATACCCGGGTTAGCTGCCAGACTGCAGGGAGCTTTGGAGGATGAGACAGGGTTGAAGGTGTTCGTGGGGCCTCCGGATTCCGGAAGGATCAAAGCATGGATGGACAAGAACTGGCCGCCCGAATAGATCTATAAACACCGCTATAAAGACTTTAGGACTTGGCTTACAAATTGTTCTATATCTTCTAGATCTTCTTTAACCACTTCCAATACCTTTAGATTATCAACCTTTGCATAACCATGGACCAAAATGTTTCTGAATCTCGCCATATCAGCTAATTTTTGAGCTAATCCCTTATCTATTGATCCTATCTTGGCCAGCCCCTCAAACATTTCTGCATAACTCTCTGGCCGCTCTAAATTATTTGCGGATATTATATGTGATGCGATATCGATACAAGCCTCAACCGATTCAAGTAAAGAATATTTCATTGCCTGTATGTCTTTGAAACTATTGATGAACTCCTCCTCGTCCATATGTTTGTAATCATTTAGGAACTCCAGATTTCTGTGTATTATGTCTATCTTACCTTCAATTAGAGACTTATCCCTTGACATACTTTTTTCTCCTCATTCTCTCGTAATATTCGTGATGGGGTTTAATATCCAGGTATTTTACCATGACTTTACTCTCAAAATCTATTCTCTCAGTTTCATCATTGCAATAAAGGATTTGACAGTTTTTGAGCATGGAGAAAAGGAACCTCACCGGTCTATCATTCAATATCCTAACATCACAATCTTCTATTAATTCTTTCTCTAATTCACCGGCTATTCTGGCTTCATAGAGAGCATCCGGTTTGAATTCATCTTCAATAAGCAAGCCGATATCAATATCCTCATAAGACGTAGTATGGAGAAATGAACCATAAACATAAGCAGTAATAACCTCTTCTCTCTTAGAGAAGATCTCTTTGGCAGCTCTCCTTACTTCATCTAATTTCATTTCCCTGAATTTATGATGAAACTTAAATATGCTTTTCGGTTCAGAAGTGCTGCTTTTTTTGAGGTTTCGTTTTCATTTTCATCTGACCTCAAAAATACCATGTATGGGGCACCTGAGGCCTCTCAAAATTATGGCCCGATTCTGTTCTATCCTTCCCCGCAATGAACCTTAAAAAGCCTTTTAGAGCTGGTTTATTCTCTATATTATCGTCAAGCACTGTGCTTACGGTTTCCACGTCTACGTCATCGGAATCGACTTCCCTTCCGTAGGTCCACAGGAGGTCATCCAGAATATCCGGACCCAACCCCGATGCTCTAGAGACTGCTTTGAATGCTTCTTGAGTTGCCTTTCTTAGCTGGATGACCTCTTCATCGCTCAATAGCTCCCCATCCAACAGCTTTTTCTCCAGATCTATGTCATTAACTTTCAGTAACCCGCTTCGAAGAGCGATGGCCATCAGGACGTTGTCCACAGGAAATTTCAGGTTCTGTATGTCCTCTACAGTCAGCAAACCTTGTCGGCGCAGAAGTTTTATCAGGAGGAAGCTCTTCTTTTGCAGAGGATCTTCATAAGCTTTAAAACTCTCCAACAGCTGCAGTATCCCTTTTCCATCCTCTCTAAAGAGGTAGCTGTCTGCCATCTCAAAGAGATTCCTGATATCTCCTTCATAATTTTCCAGAAGCTTTTTGGCCGCATCCTGTAGAAGCATCGCTCTCTGGGATGCATTGCTTACTACTCTATCCTCAATGGTGAATATTGATGCTACATCCTCTTCAGATATATTTACCAGTTTATGTGCAGTGAACAGGGCAGGATCCTTTTGTTGTGCTCTTCTGGCGAGGTAGAACATCAGATCAGAGCCGTGATAGAATTCGCCATCAATTTTTGCCTCAAACCTCTTTGTACCATGGGTCCTGTGGTCAATGGCAACCAGAAAGAACACATAATTGGTGTAAATGAACTCATCTTCGTCAGAAGGAAAGAGATGGGGGTAATGGAAGGAAACTGGCTTATATCCCAATCTGGAGACTATCTCTCCAATTTCCTGTGCATGGGAATGGTTGATCTCAAAATAATTCATACAGGATTTACCTTGTTAGCTACTAAAAAATTAGCGACTGGTTCGGTTACTTGGAAGTAAGTGCTTTAAGCCACTTCGGGAGCTGTCTCGTAGAGTATCTTATCGATTGTATTTCTGAGGTTTTTGAGGGTTCCTTGGAGTTTATCACGTGTATGTGGTCAATATGCGTTGTTTCTGAGTGCATTATGAGGGCCAGAGCTGTATTACCTTCTCCATCTTTTGCAGTCCCGAATTGAAGAGTATCTGCATTGATCTTGATCCCTTTATCCGAATAGACAATGGACACTAAGACGATCGGAATGCCAGACCAACAGACCTACCACTAGACATTGAGTATGTTTCCGGCTGCTCGACACAAAAACCTTTTTTGCATCTTCTATAAATCTTCTCAAATGACTAAAATCCTTTTGACCAACGATGATGGTGTTTACTCTGCGGGGCTGAGAGCGAGTTATGAAGCAGTGAAGGGCATGGGTGACGTTTACGTAGTTTCTCCTGCAGTGCAGAAGAGTGCTGTGGGGAGAAGTATCTCCATAATGGAGCCTATACGGGTTTCAGAAGTAAGCATTGATGGCATGGGTGCCTATGCTGTTGATGGCACTCCTACAGACTCCGTGATAATAGGGATCCATGAAATAATAAAGGGCGCTCCTGACGTGGTTGTGTGCGGGATAAACATTGGAGAGAACATCTCTTCGGAATCAGTAACTACATCGGGGACAGTTGGAGCGGCTCTGGAAGCAGCTACTCAGGAAGCCCCCTCTATTGCCATATCTTTGCAGGTCCCGGATATTGAAAAGTTCGAATCGTTCTCCCAGAAATTCGATTTCACTCTGGCGAAAAAAGTGCTTTCAGCTGTGGTGAAGAAAGTCAAACAAGGGATGCCCCCTGGAGTTGATGTTCTCAACGTCAATGTCCCCCTTGATTTTTCTGGAGGTGTGGAGGTTACCAATCTTGCCAGGAGGCTTTATCGTACCAGGATCGAAGAGAGGCTGGACCCCAGAGGGAGAAAGTATTACTGGATCGATGGAGTGGAAATAGAGGATGAAAATGAAGGAACGGACCTGCACGCGCTCAGAAAAGGAAAAGTATCTATAACCCCCATCACTCTGGACTCTACAGCAAGAGTAGATCTTGAAGAACTTAAAAGGTGGTTTCATGGGATCGAGCAGCAGATCGAGTAACGGGAAGCTTAATGCAGCCAAGAAGGCTGTGGAGCTGGTGGAAGACGGCATGGTCATTGGTATCGGCAGTGGTAGCACAGTAGAGGCATTTCTTCATGAGCTGGGGAAAAAGATCGATTTTGAAGGAATGAATGTCGTGGGGGTCCCTTCTTCTTATGGCTCCCACATGATAGCCGTGGATAGTGGAGTTGTGGTCTCGGACCTTTATCAATACCCTCAGCCGGAGATATACATAGACGGCACGGACCAGCTTGACCCTCAGTTCAACTGTATAAAAGGTGGGGGAGGGGCGTTGACCAGAGAAAAGATCCTTGCCAGCTCATGCTCAAAGTTCGTGATCATTACCGATTCCTCCAAGCTGGGAGAAAAACTGGATATGGTGGTCCCGGTGGAAGTGATCCCATTTGCATACGGCATTTTTGGGAGAAAAGTAGCAGAACTGGGGGGAAAAGCGGAATTGAGGGAGAGTAAAAAGAAATTCGGTCCGGTGGTTACTGATAATGGTAATTTTATAGCCGACTGTGACTTTGGAGGCATTGATAACCCTCAAGAGCTGGAAAAAGAGCTCAACAACATACCGGGAGTTGTGGAAAACGGTATATTCAGTAAAGAGCTAATTTATTCGGTTATTGTGGGAAAGAAAGACGGAGTGGAGCTCATAAAGTGAACCCAAAAGTCCAATTCGATTTTCAAATATAAACCCTGTTTAATGTTAGTGCCCAAATATTAAATTATCCGCAGTTTTTCAAACTTTATTAAAAGAATCAACAAAATAAGCGGAGTTGATTTGATAAAAGAGCATAGAAAACTTTATTTACCCACAAAAGCTATTTTCAACTGAATTTTAAAGAAAAAATAGGATATGATAGGTTATGGAATATTCTGCTGAAAATATTGAGGTTCTTGATGATCTGGAGGCCGTAAGGAAAAGGCCTAGCATGTATATAGGTGGTATTGGGGTTAAAGGGCTCCACCACTTACTGTGGGAGGTAATCGATAACAGTGTCGACGAAGCCCTCGGAGAATACTGTGACGAAATAAAAGTAAGATTATACGAAGACGGCTCGGCCAGTGTAGAGGACAACGGCAGAGGAATACCTGTTGAGACCCACACATTGGGTACATCGGCTTTAGAAGTAGTGATGACCAAGCTGCACGCTGGAGGTAAATTCAGTCACAAATCCTACCGGATCGCTGGCGGTTTGCACGGTGTGGGCGTATCCGTGGTCAACGCATTATCTGACTGGCTGGACGTGTGGGTCTCCAGAGACGGCAAGATCTACAACCAGAAATATGAGAAAGGGCTGCCTGTTACAGACCTAAATGTTGAAGGAGAGACGGGAAGAACAGGTACCAAGATCAGGTTCAAGCCGGATGATACTATTTTCGAATCCACAAGGTTCGATTACGAGATAATTTCCCAGAGATTAAGGGAGCTATCATTCTTAAATAAAGGGATCAAATTCTATCTTTTTGATGAAAGGGAGAACAAGGAAGCAGAGTATTATACTGATGAAGGGATTAAAGAGTACGTTGCTCTGGTGAATAATAATAGAGAGGTCCTGCACGACATCGTTCATATCACCACTGAGAGGGATGCTGCTATCGTGGAGGTGGCTATACAGTTCACGGATTCCGAGTTTGAGAATGTATTTGCCTTCGCCAACAACATTCGCACGGTGGAAGGCGGAGCCCACGTTGCTGGTTTCAAGGGGGGATTGACCAGAGCCATCAATGAGTCCGGAAAGAAGAACACCAAGAAATTCACTCCACTGAGCGGGATGGACGTCAGAGAAGGCTTGACCGCAGTTATCTCGGTGAAAGTGCCGGACCCCCAATTCGAGGGACAGACCAAGACAAAGTTAACTAATACTGAAGTCAAGACCACTGTGGAGTCAGTTATCTATTCTGAAATGCTTCAATGGTTTTTGAAGAACCCCCAGGACACAAACAAGATCATAGATAAGTGCATGCTCTCCAAGAGGGCCAGAGAGGCTGCCAAGAGGGCCAGAGAGCTGGTGAGGAAGAAGGGCGAGATATCGGTCACTCTCCCCGGAAAGCTTGCAGATTGTTCATCCAAAAAGCCGGAAGAACGAGAGATATTCATCGTGGAGGGTGAATCTGCTGGAGGGTCGGCAAAGCAGGCGAGGAACAGAGAGTTCCAGGCTATATTACCCATAAAAGGTAAGATAATCAATGTGGAGAAAGCGGGTATCGGCAGGGCATTGAAGAATGAGGAGATAAAGGCTATAACTTCTGCCATAGGGGCAGGTATAGGCAGTGACTTTGATTCCCAGCACATTAGGTATCGCAGGGTTATAATAATGACCGATGCCGATGTCGATGGGGCGCACATCAAGACTCTCCTGCTCACCTTCTTTTACAGGCAGATGAAACCCCTTATCGAGCAGGGATACCTCTATATCGCTCAAGCTCCTCTGTACAGGGCCAAGAAAGATAAGAAAACCCACTACATATACTCCGATAAAGAGCTGGAAGAATTCAAGCAGAAAGGAGGCAAAGCAGATATCCAGCGTTTCAAGGGGCTGGGTGAGATGAACCCGGACCAGCTGTGGGAGACCACCATGGATCCTGCCAGGAGAATACTGGCTCAAGTGACCATAGACGATGCTCTGGAAGCGGAAAGATTGTTCACCATATTGATGGGAGAAGATGTGGAATCAAGGAGACAGTTCATCTTTGACCACTCTCATGAAGCTGTACTGGATGTTTAATCCAGTTTGATTATACTAATTGAATTAATTGGAATTGGACAAATTTAAGGTGATGGTATGGAATTGATGAGGGAGATAAATCAGGAACTTAAATCCTCTTACATTGATTATGCGATGAGTGTTATTGTGGGGAGGGCCCTACCTGACGTTAGAGATGGTTTAAAGCCCGTTCAGCGCAGGATCCTCTACTCCATGTATGAGATGGGGTTGAGGAGCAACCGCCCCCACAGAAAATGTGCCAGGATCGTGGGAGATGTGCTGGGTAAATATCATCCCCACGGCGACACCGCTGTATATGATACTCTGGTTCGAATGGCTCAGGACTTTGCTATCCGCTATAAGCTGGTGGACGGTCAGGGGAACTTTGGTAGCATTGACGGTGACAGCGCTGCGGCAATGAGATATACTGAGGCTCGCCTGTCAAAGATCGCTGACGAAATGCTGGTGGACATTGAAAAAGAGACCGTTGACTTCACAACCAACTTTGACGGCACCCTGGAGGAGCCCACAGTTCTACCCTCTGCCATACCCAATTTGCTGGTGAACGGGGGAAGCGGCATAGCAGTGGGAATGGCTACCAACATGCCTCCCCACAATCTCAACGAGATTTGTGACGCTATTATCGCTTATCTGGGAGAAGAAGACATCACCATCGAAGATCTCCTGCAGTATGTGAAGGGACCTGATTTCCCCACTGGCGGCATCATCGTGGGTCAAAGAGGCATTATCGATGCTTATGAGACCGGCAGGGGAAAGGTCACCGTTAGGGGCAAGATCGAAGTGGAAGAGGAAAAGCTGGTGATCACTGAAGTTCCATATGCGGTAAACAAGGCCAAACTGGTGGAAAGGATAGCCGAGCTGGTCAAAGAAGGGAAGCTGGAAGAAGTAAAGGCTATCAGAGACGAATCGGATAGAGATGGTATAAGAGTGGTTTTAGAGCTTAGAGGGAATCCCAGAACAGCTGAAAACAAGTTATACACTTTCACCAATATGCAAACCACTTTTGGAGTTATCAATCTCGCTCTGGTCAATGGTGAGCCCAAGACCCTCAACCTCAAAGATCTGATAGGTGAATACGTCACCCACAGGCGAGAGATTATAAGGAGAAGGACTGAATTCGACCTCCGAAAGGCTGAAGAGAGGTTGCATATTGTAGAAGGGTTGAGAAAGGCGGTATCAGATATTGACAATGTGGTCCAGCTGATAAGAAAGTCTCCCTCACCCGATGAAGCGAAGACCGCTCTGATGGAGAGTTATGATCTAAGTGAGGCTCAAGCCACAGCCATCCTCCAGATGAAACTCCAAAAATTAACAGGAATGGAGCTGGATGCACTGGAGAACGAATACAAAGATCTGCTGGCCAGGATAAAGGAATATAAAGAACTATTATCTTCCACGGAGAAGATGGATGAAGCGATTATAGAAGATCTCCAGGACATCAAGGAGAATTACGGGGACGAGAGAAGGACCGATATATCTCTTGAAGAGGGAGAGATTTCTATTGAGGAGCTGGTGGCAGCGGAGGATAACATTCTGGCCATAACACGCAATGGATTTGCCAAGAGAATGGATTTGAAGTCATTCAGAAGACAGCTGAGAGGTGGGGTAGGAGTAGTAGGGTTCCCGCTTGAGGGAGAAGATGTTCCCCACATATTCACTGTATGCAATACCCACCATAAGCTGCTGATCTTTACGGATGCGGGAAGAGCGTACTGGATCAATGCCTACGAAATCGTTAAACAGGGAAGACTGGGTAAAGGAGTCAGCATCCGGCGTTATATCGACATAAGTGGGGATGAAAACGTTGTGTCGGTAATCTCTACTCCGGACTTCAGTGGCAGTGCGGTAATACTCACTGAAGACGGGACCATGAAGAGGACCAAGCTCTCCAGATTCGAGAACGCCAAAAAAGCGGGTATAATAGCGTCCTCAGGCAGAATAGCACACGCCAAGTTCTGTGACGGAGGAAGGGAAGTGGTTATCTCCACCAAAAATGGACAATTGGCCCGATTTGCTTTAAAGGATATTCCGGAATACGGTAGAAGCGCCAGAGGAGTAAAGAGCATTAGATTAAAGGAAAACGACGAAGTAGCTGACATGGCCATCGTAATTGGAGATGGAGATATATTCACTCTCACTGAAAGGGGCGTGGGCAAGAGAACTCCAGTAAAGAAATACCGGCTTACCAGAAGGGGCTCAAAAGGTGTAATAAACCTCAGGCTCTCCACTACGGACAGGGTAGTGTATACTGAATACGTTGAAGGTGACGAGGACATTCTTATCCTCAGCAAAGACGGCTATCTGGTGAGAGTATCGGCAGACGACATTTCCCGCCAAGGAAGAAGTGCAAGCGGTGTCAGGGTTGACAGAAAAGAGGTGGCAAGTGCCACAAAACTCGAACGCGAGATCGATTTAATACAAGAGACAGAAGAGGACCCAGAAGATTTAGAGGAGTAGAAGGGGAATTAATCCTGGTTAGTCTTGGTTAGATTGGAGCCTTGGCCACACTACCACTACGCCCTACAACTATCTTATCTACCTGTACGACCTTCTCTCCATTCTATCCAGTCTACCCTCAAGGGGGTCTATGTAAGCCTGAAGTTTACCGTCTATTCTGCTCTCCAGGTCGTCTGTGTTGACGGCGATGGTCCTCTTGGTGCTTTCGAACTCCTCCATAACCTCCTTCATTCTCAAGATAAGGCTTATTATCAGGGCACCCAGTGAGAGGGTCAATAGAAAAGCAAAGAACATGACGGCTGAGCTAACTCTATCGTATAACAGGAGCCAGTTGTAGGTCAACATAACAGATGAGAATACCATGATCACTACTAAGCCAATATCGCTTCTTACATCCATCCCGGTCACCTGAGTTATAATAAGAACAATTAGTATTTATATGTTTTGAATAATAATGCTATACTATTCAATCCGATAAGACTTTAACAGAACATCCGGGTTCATTTTGCCGAAAGAGTATGTTTTTCCCTCACCGATATGGTTGATCACGGCTTGAGCAGGAGCAAAAAGACTTGCGTCTATACTATAGAAATCATAATTTGCATCAGTAAAGATCTCCAGAAAAGGTTTTCCATAGTCTTTGGACTGTTCAGAGGGAATTTGAGCGAATGATTCGCTGTACTCACTTACGGTCAGGTTCACACTGCCATAGTATATCATACTGTCATTTGTTGCTCCCATGGCCTTCAGATCATCACCCATAACCGGAGCGATGGGACAAATGCCGGTGGCACCAATGACGGATAGAGGGTTGTAACCCAGCTCTGCCAGCCTGAACAATGCGGTCTCAATAATTCTACCGGATATCTGGACGCTTCCCGCAATTGATGCTGTAGGTGCTACCAGAGCATAAACCCTTTCGGGAGCAACTTCACATTCCTTGGCAATGTAGTCTATAACCTCTTCACCGGGAAGCTTATCCGACTCTAAAGCGATCACGGCGTAGTCTGCATCGTCCTCGTATTCTATCTGCTCGTAGGTCTTTTTGGGCTTGAGAGCCAGGGCTCTGGCAGGTCCGCTGCCCATGGCAAAGTAATCACCTACCTTTATCTGCCATCCGGCTTTCTGGGAGCCGAGACAGGAAATAGCGGGCTGGTCCGTGTACTGGGTTATGAATGGAAGGAATTTATCCCCAATATAGTTCATGGTAACATCCACTTCACTATAGCCGCCCATGCACGCTCTGGTGAACATGATGCCTGCCTCATAGCCTCCGGGGACATTGACCCCACAATCAATGACCGTAGCCCCGTTATTGAGTCTGGAAGCTTCTATCCTCAACTCCTCTTCATAATCCACCATATCTTCCACGATGTCAAGTGCCATTTCATTCACGCTGATCATTATACCACCTTATCCCAAAATTTGATAGGATCTCCATCCTTAACCTGTCTGAAATCCTTTGCGTCTCCCAACACTTTTCCTATGACGTTTACAGGCCCCGCCGGCACGATCTCGTCACCGGAACTCATGGGAGTCTTGCCGAAGAAGATGCATAACGCTTTACCCTCCACCCAGTAAGCCACATCACCCATTTCCACTGTTTCATGAGAGTTCTCATCCTCTTCTATCCCTACGTCGACATGAAAATAGATCTCATCTCCCCAGGTGTTCACTTCACCTTCTACTGGTAAATTAGATAGAACAGCCTTTACGGTTTGAGGAGCAATGTCCTCATAAAGTTCGGCTTCTTTGACTAAACCGCCGGATTCGATCTTGATTTTCATGTCTTGAATTGCAGAATTCAATATATAAATTTTGACAACCTGCTCACAAATACATCGTGCATCCGTCCACCTGTTTTGACCAGGTTGGTGGGTTATTGAACAAAACGTAGAAAGGATTCTACAATCTCACCAGTAGTTGTAAAGGACGTAGTGAACGAACAAGTAGATAACAAACGGAATTCCTACACCAAAAGCGATTTTAAACAGGTATTCCTTTATCTGGTCTCCAAGGTCGAGCTTTGAAGCATTTTTCGTCATCATCTATCACTTATTGCCGGAGATTGAAAAATTCTATTGTGAGGGTCTTAGGACCTCAATCCATGAAAAAGATTAAAAGCCAAATGAGAAGAGGTAAGGGATGCTTAGTATATATCCGTAAGTATATAAACCTGGGAAACGCTCTTCATAAATAATAGAGGATTAACATGGCCAACGAATCTCATCTGGATAGCTCGTTGCTCAAAATAGTTAAGGGGGCCGGTATCGGCTTTCTGGGAAGTATCATTGGAATGTTTTTAGCTTATCTAACCAGACTGGTCATCGCTCGATGGTTGGGGGCTGGAGATTATGGTTTGATAAACCTGGGGTTCGCTGCTATGTCCATCGCTACTACTCTGGCGTTGGTGGGTTTGCCGGCGGGTATCAAAAGATATATTTCATACTATAAGGGACAGGAAGACCCTTCCAGGATAAAGGGGACCATTCTGAGTGGATTGATGATCAGTTTTCCCTTGAGCATAATACTCACTGTTCTGGTCTTCTTTAATGCTGAATGGATTTCTGTCCGCATCTTTCGTGAACCACAACTCACCCCTGTGCTTATGGTCTTTGCTTTGGCAATTCCTTTCATGGTAGTGGCGAGAAATTTCATGCTGGCCACAATTGGTTTTCAGGATTTAAGATACCGGGTCTATGTCAACGACATGTTCCAGAATATCTTTAAGGTAGTTGCGATTGTCATTTTCCTTAGCCTTGGGTATGGAGTTATAGGGGCAACAGCAGGGTGGGTGTTGGCCATAATATTTATGCCGTTCCTGGCGTTCTATTTTCTGGAGACAAAGGTTTTCTCCATCCTCAGAACAAAGGTTAAAGCTATATACACCAGAAAAGAGCTTTTTATGTTCTCCTTTCCTCTCATCTTCGCCGGTATAGCGGCTATGGTGACCAACTGGACCGACACATTAATGCTGGGCTATTTTGCTACTGCAGAGGATGTGGGAGTCTATAATGCGGCTTTCCCCACAGCAAGATTGTTGAGCGTGTTCTTAACCTCTTTTGGCGCTATATTTATGCCCGTGATCTCAGAGCTCTACTCCAGAAATGCCCTTGATGATTTAAAGGATACGTATAGTGCTGTCACCAAATGGATTTTTGCCCTTATTGTTCCCGTTTTCCTGCTAATGGTCCTGTTCTCCAACTGGATACTGGACCTCATGTTCGGCCAGGAGTTCGTTAGAGGCGCAACAGCGCTGAGCATTCTGGCATTCGGTTATCTGGTCGTATGCGTAGTGGGTCCCACTGGACAGGTCCTGCAGGCATATGGGAGAACCAGAGTATTGATGGTTTTGAGCTTTTTCGGTGCAGGAACCAATGTGGTGTTGAATTACGTTCTAATACCCATATACGGGGTCAATGGAGCTGCAGTAGCAACAGGAACATCTCTGGCCGCGATGAATATCCTTCATCTGGTGGTGGTCCACCGGATCGCTGGCCTGCAGCCCTTCAGAAGAACTTACTTAAAGCCCCTAACAGCTTCGGTGCTGGCAGTGGCGATAGTTTATGCCTTGACCAGATATGTGATAGGGGTTTCCTTGATGTCGCTTGTAGGAATGTTTGTGGTTTTCATAGTCCTATACTTCTTCTTGCTGCTCGCCATGAAGTCTTTTGAGCGGGAGGATTTGATGGTCATGAGGGCCATAGACAAAAAATTGAACGTGAACACCCACTGGATAAGGAAAATAATAATGAAGTTCTTGTGACCATCTTATTTTGTCCTCAGTAAACTCAATTTACAGTTCATTCACTTATTTTGTCAAAGTCCTTCCTTCCCTCAGATATCACTTTTTCAATATCTTCAGCATCTTTCCATGCCCCAGCAAACTCCATTAGATCTCCCTTCCCTTCCTAAGTTATGCTTTCTGCTCAGTTCTCTCTAATCATTTCCCTCATGAACTCCTTCTCCACGGGATCGAAGTCGAGGTAACGGTGCCAGGTATCCTCTAAAAATGTATATCTTTTCTCTTCATCTCTACTGAAGATCACTTCGCCTTTTGTTACTTTATACCTGAAGCTCAGAGGAGCGTTATTCAATATTTTGACGTCTACTGGTAATTTAAGAGTTTTTTCAAGTTCTACAGAAAGAGTTAATTCGTAATCTAAAGCTTTTTTACTTACCTTTTTCTCATCTAAGTAGACTGCTATATCTAGGTCTTTGAACCAGTATGCATCAATGAAGCTTCCGTGGATATAAGCGAATATTATTTCATCTCTATTGGATAATAAGCTATTCAAATTGTTCTTTACCTTTTTCTTCTCTTCTTGTGAAAGTTCGTATCCTATCATAATCTGTTCACCACGTCTAAATATGAAATAGAATTACTTACCAGCGTTACTGTACTGTGACGCTCTTTGCCAGGTTTCTGGGCTTATCGATCTCACAACCTCTCTTTCTGGCAGTGTGGTAGGCCAGCAGTTGCAAGATGATGGAATGGATTACCGGTACAAAGACTTTGTCAACCTTTGGTGCCCACAGGATGTAGTCAACGTATTTTTCTACTTCTTTATCTCCTTCTTCGGCAACGGCGATTACAAGAGAATCTCTGGCCTTAACTTCTTTGGTATTGCTTAAAGAGATCTCGTAGGTGTCATCATTGATCAGGGATGCTATGACTGGAGTGTGTTCTCCGAGCAGTGCAAAGGGGCCGTGTTTTAGCTCACCGGCAGGGTAGCCTTCTGCATGTATGTAGGATATCTCCTTCATCTTTAGGGCTCCTTCGAGAGCGATGGGGAAGCCAACTCCTCTCCCCATGTACATCATGTTATCGTACTCGGCAAGCATCTCCCCTATTTCCTTGATGTTATCTTCGTCGTCCAGAATCCTCTTTGCTTTTTGGGGGAGCATTTTGAGCTCCAGAATGAATTCTTCGGTCTCACTTCTGCTCATCATGGAGAGTTTGGCGGCGATCATGTAGATGGCAATTAATTGGGCGATAAAGGTCTTGGTAGCGGCAACACCTATCTCTGGACCTGCTCTGGTGTAAATGACCTGGTCGGCCATTCTGGTTACACTGCTTCCCAGGACATTGGTTATAGCCAGTATTCTGGCGCCAAACCCTTTGGCCTTCCTCAAGGCCTCTAGTGTGTCGGCTGTTTCCCCTGATTGAGTGATCCCCACCACCAAGCTCCTGCTCAACGGGATGTAGTGGTAATTGAACTCCGAAGCATATTCTACTCTCACGGGAATACCGGACATCTCCTCCACAATATACTTTCCCACGAGAGCGGCATGATAGGAGGTACCGCAGGCGACAAAGAATAGCTCAGAGGCACCTACTGCAAAGCTGATATCCAGATTGATGGTCTCCGTTACCTGCCCCCTTATAGTGTCTTCAACGACTTTGGCCGTCTCATGGATCTCCTTGAGCATGAAGTGCTCGTATCCACCCTTCTCTGCGTCCTCCAGACTCCAGGGGACTACCTCTACTTCTCTGTCAACTTTCTCCCCACCATTCTTTATCTCGTAACCAGAATCAGTTAAGATCGCTATGTCCCCGTCTTCTAAGTGGATTATGCGGTTGGTGTATTCCAGGACAGCGGGTATATCAGAGGCAACAAAATACTCATTATCCCCAATACCCAGAATAAGGGGGCTTTTGTATCTGCATGCCGTTATCTTCCTCTCTTCGGAGTTGATGGCTACCATAGCGTAGGAGCCCCTCAACTGAGGTATTATGGAAGGTAACTCTCCATTATTCTCCAGGAGATGTGCCAGCACTTCAGTGTCGGTGTCGGAAACGAAATTATGTCCTTCTTTTGTTAGCTCTTCTTTTAGAGACTGGAAGTTCTCGATTATGCCGTTGTGGACTATGGCCAACTGCCTATTGCAGTCCTGGTGAGGGTGGGCATTGATGTCGGATGGCTTACCGTGGGTGGCCCACCTTGTATGACCTATCCCCATGGTACCTTCCATCTGGTGGCCCTCAGATTCGCCTATCCCACCAACTTCCTTGTGGACATCCAGTTTGTTGTTATTGACTACAGCAAGACCCCAGGAATCGTAACCCCTATACTCCAGTCTTTTGAGTGCCGACACAATAACATCGTCAGCTCTGCGGTACCCGATATAGCCCACAATCCCGCACATTTACAACACCGTTGACCCATCAGGTATTTTTCCTCTGAGCAGCTTTAAGGGAGATATGCTGGATTTGTTCCCTACAATGGTCCCTGCTTCGGTTACAACATTGGAGCCTACAGAGCAATTCTCACCCATGAATAGGCCGGCATCGACCTGGTGCAGTTCATCTCCTACCTTGATCTCTGTCTGACCACTATTGGTGGTGAAATTGGCCTCTATAACACAACCATTATCGACAACGGAGTTGTTTAAAAAGCACCCTGCCTTCAAGATGGCGTTGCTGTTTATCACCGAGTTGGCGATGTATGAAGCTCCAATGGTTACATTGTTGCCAATGGAAGTGGACGGCATTATGACTGTGTTGGGGCCTATCTCGCAACCCTCTCCAATGACCACAGGACCCTTGATGTAAGAGTTGCCCCTGATAATGGTGTTCCTCCCGATTTTGACGTCACCGGTAATGTTGACATTTGCCTCCATTTTCCCTGCAATGGTTTTACCTGAAAAATCCATGGCCATATCGTTCACCTTGAGGATATCCCAGGGATAGACCACGTCCATCCATACTCCATCGGTCTCCACGCCTTTAATTTCTGTCAATTGGGCCATATCATTTATCACCGGAATCAGACTTATCTCGTCTCTGATATGGTCAAAAATACTGCTGTCAAGACAGTAAATACCTATATTTGCCAGATTGCTTACTTTCTGCTCTGCTTTTTCCACCACTCCCGATACCTGGCCGTTATCCATTACGACCGAGCCATACTTGGAGATCTTGGTCTTCACCTTTTTGTAAACCAGGGTCATGGGACTGACGGCGTGTTTTATGGTCCTGCTATCCACTATGTTGTCGCCGGGCAGAACCACAAAAGAGTCCTTTAAATGTTTTTCAGCCTGTTTAAGCGCATGTGCGGTACCCAACTGCTTGCTCTGCTCCGCATAGGTGATATCCACTCCAAAATCGGAGCCGTCTTCAAAGTAGTCGATTATCCTCTCTTTTCTGTAGCCCACGACCATGACAATATCAAAAATACCAGTATCCTTGAGAGCATTAACCACATACTCCAGAATGGGTTTCCCGGCTACCCTTATCATCACTTTGGGTTTGTTGGCCGTAAAGGGCCACAACCTCTGTCCTTCTCCAGCTGCAAGAATTACTGCCTGCATCTAAAACACCATCGAATCGGGCTCAATAAACCCTTCTACTTTTGTGGCGGGAGCCAGGAAAACGTTGTTGCCTATCATGGTCCCTATGTTGATCGAGACGTTTATTCCCGTCATAACGTTATCACCCAGAACAGCACCAAACTTTCTGCGGCCAGTATTCACCTTCTTGCCTTTGACCGAAACGTAGATCGGCTCTTTGTCCAGCCTGAAATTGGCTATCTTTGTTCCCGCTCCCAGATTACAGCCCTCACCTATAATAGAATCTCCTACATAACTGAGATGAGGGATTTTCGACTTTGGCATGAGTATGGAGTTCTTCAGCTCTACGCCGTTACCTACCTTACAGTTATCGGCTATAGTTGTATAAGGACGTATGTAGCAATTCGGCCCTATATCGCAGTTCTTGCCTATCAAAACAGGCCCTATAATGTATGAGCCAGCTCTAATTATGGTATCTTCTCCAATACCCACCGGACCCTTTATCACTGCACCCTCTTCGACATCACAGTTTATCTCCAAATCCTGCTCCTGGGTGTAGAGCATGTATTCGTTAGCATCCAGTAGATCCCACGGATAGCCCACATCGATCCAGGTAGAGATCTCCTGCGCCTTGATCTCATGTCCATCCTGGATGAGGAGTTCGATTGAATCGGTTATCTCATATTCTCCCCTCTTGGATTTAGGGGTTCGTTCTATTGCCCCAAAGATATTCTGGTTGAAGCAGTATATTCCAGCGTTTATGAGGTTGCTGGGAGGTTCTTCTGGCTTCTCAATTATTCCGGTGACATTATTACCATTTAATTTGACTACCCCAAAATCTTGAGGGTTTTCCACCTTGAAGACTCCCATGGCCATGCTGTTCTTAGCGGTAATGTTCTCAATGTCCTTGCTATCTATTATGGCGTCTCCATTGAGCATGAGGAATTTATCTTCCAGCAGGTGAGACGATGATCTGAGAGCGTCAGCTGTACCCAGTTGTTTTCTTTGGGTAACATAATCGATTTTGATGCCCCATTCACTACCGTCACCGAAATGCTCTCTAATGGTATCATCTCTGTAACCTACAACGAATACAACATCGTTTATACCTGCCTGCTTCAATTCTGTGATGAGGTGCTCTAAAATAGGTTTGTTGAAAACCGGAAGCATCACTTTGGGTCGGGTGTAGGTTAAAGGGCGCATTCTGGTCCCTTCACCGGCGGCGAGAATAACGGCTTGCACACACTTATTCATGCGGATTCTCCTATAACTCTTTTTGTTAAACTCATTATATGGTAATCAAATTTTTTAATTTATTGTATATCTTTTTGGTATTCTTTAAATCCCTGGTTCAACAGCTTATCAATATCCTGAAACGTTCTGGCGATCCCGGCCTCAAGATCGTAGTGGGGTTTAAAGTTTAATATCTCTCTTGCTCTGGATGTGTCGTAGGAAAATGTTCTCTCTTTGCTCTCCCTTGCCTCTTTGAACTCTATACCAACTTCGATGTCCTTATCTTTTGCCACCTGTATCACTGCATCTGCAAGCTCCCTTACACTGGCGTTGTGACCGCTTCCCGCATTGAAGACCTTGCCTTTTGCCTGTGGGCTTAGAGCCAGTTTGTACAGCTGGGTAACATCATCGATGTGGATGAAATCCCTTTTCTGCTCTCCGCTGCCGTGGATCGTCAATGGTTCGCCACTCAATGCCCGCCTGATGAAGTTGACCACCACTGTCCTCCATTTGGGGTAGGTACCCACCCCGTAGATATTTGTGAACCTCAGAATTGTGGTTCCCAGCCCGTAGCTGTTGTAGTAGGCTCTGCATAAGGACTCGCAGCTGGCCTTCATCGCTCCATACTTGTTCAGGGGGTCGAGTAGCATGTCTTCGGTGGCAACATCCTCATCTATTTCTCCGTAAACCGCAGCACTTGAAGGATAGACAAAGCTTTCTACCCCATTCTGGGCACTGAGCTCCAGGAGGTTTAGTGTCCCCTCTATGTTGATCTTGCTGGCCAGTATGGGTTTCTGATTGCAGTAAGCAACTCCTGATATGGCTGCCAGGTGGTAAACTATCTTTACGTCCTCAAAACATTCACTTATGGATGGGTCACTTATGTCCCCGTAGGTGAGTTCTACTCGATTACTGTCCTTTATGAGGTCGTAGTTGTGCTCGTCACCTACCAGAAAATTGTCTACACCGATTATTTCGTAATCAGAGAATTTATCATCTTCTAATAGCCGGTTGATCATGTGTCCGCCAACGTAACCTGCTGCACCCGTAACCAGTATCTTGCTCATTTTCTCACCTGATGAACGCGTCCCTGTAGGAGTTAATTGTGCCGGCATGCTCTTTCAGCCTTTCCAGCACGCTGGGGAGTGTGTGGGCCATCTTCTTGTCCCTGGGCTTGCAGATCCCCATGAAGTTGGTGTTGTCAAATTTGTACTCGCTCTCTTCCTTTTCCTGTCGGGGATTGGGTATGTAATCGATGCCCGGACTCTCTCCCAGTATGTTATTGGCTGCATCATTGAGGCTCTCTGCCAGATCCTTTATCCTGACATACTCTACCAGCTGGTTATAGACCTTATATTCTCCATTGTTCTCTTCTTTACATAGATTGACCAGACTCTGGCACGCATCTTCCAGACTGATGAATGGCTTGATCTGCTCGCCGGAACCGTATACTGTCAGAGGATAGCTGGCCAGGATCATGGCCACCCACCTGTTGAACAAGGTGCCGAAATAGAAGTCTATATCGAATCTGGTTGATAAGCTGGGGTGCAGAGAAGTTTCTTCGGTGTCAGTTCCGTACACGATGCTGGTCCTGACGTCGCTGCAGGGAAGGCCGGTCTGCATGTTCATCAGCCTCATGTTCACCGCATCGAACCCCTTGGTGACGTGATAGAAGCTGGAAGCCATATTGGGGTAGGGGAGCGTGTCCATATTGCCTTCGGAGTCCTGAGCCCGAATAAAACCCTCCGGGATGTGCAGGTTGGGTGCTCCGTAAATTCCTGTGGTAGTGGTCTCAATGAAGTGGGTGTTGGTCATTCCGTTCTCTCTAAGGGACCACAGCAGGTTGAGGGTTCCCAGAACGTTATTCTGTTGAGAGTAATAGGCTTTATCCATGTTTATGTGGGAGTAAGGTGCTGAAGGCTGTGCAGCTAAATGGAGGACTATTCTGGGCTGATGTACTTTGAATAGTGCGTTGACGAATTCCTTGTCCGATAGATCACCTTCTATAAAGCTTATATTCTTGAATCCCAGCTCATGACTCCTTTTTACTCTCATATCCATGGGCAAAATGGGAAGCATGCTGGTTGAACCCACTTCTTCTACCCATATCCTCCTTCCAAAATGGTCTACTCCTATTATTCTCTCATCAAATTCCTGGGCCAGCTTGAGTATGGTGGGCCACCCCATATATCCGTCCGCTCCGGTTACCAGTATGGTCATAACTACTTCACCTCCTTAAAACAAAAATAATTAACATCATTTTCTCAGCTCCTTCAGATCCCTCAGCTTGTGAGAGAGATGCTCGATCCCCATTTCAAGATCATATTCGAGTTGAAAACTCGCTTTACGTATTTTGGAAAAATCTACGCTGTAGCTGAACTCCGGAATATAGCTGTCATCGAATTCTACGTCAATTGAGGGGTTGACCTTGATCTTTACCAGTTCAGCGACTTCTTTGATGGTAAAGTTCTCTCCTCCCACGTTGTAGATCTCACCGCTTTTTCCTTCATCTATTAAATGTAGAAAGGCTCTGGCAGCGTCTTTCACGTGAATGAACGGTCTCCAGTTGCTACCATCACCAAAGACTGTTAGGGGGTAGCCCAGTATGGACCTGAGGACAAAGTAGTTGATCACCAGGTTGAATCTCACCCCGGGACTGTAACCGTAATTGGATGCCAGCCGCAGTATCTTGACATTCAGACCGTAATTTCGGTGATAATCGAGGCAGAGCTTTTCCGCTTCGAGCTTTGATTGGGAGTAGGAGTTCAAGGGTTTTGTCTCGCTATTCTCGTGGAGGTTCTCGCCTATCCCGTAGATGTTGCATGAAGAGGCGAAAAGAACTTGAGCATCGCTTTTTCTTGCCTGCTCCAGGACGTTCAGGGTCCCGTTGTAGTTGACATCTGATACCTCTTCTTTTACCTCATCCAGAACACCTGGAGTTGTGGGGAGCTTGGCTGCCAGGTGGATAACGGTGTCAACGTCCTTGAAGGCTCTTTCTACGTCCTGTTTTTTCCTTATGTCTCCCCAGAAGAAATTGATGTGATTTAAGAACAGGAGATTTAAGGGGTCAGAGCCGGAGAGGTCGTCCATTACTCTGAACTCCTCTGCACTCTCTGTCAGCAAATTGGATAGAACGGTTCCGATGTATCCATTTCCTCCCGTGATCAGAATCATTTTTGCCAACCCACATCAAATAGTAACTTTCAATTTGTTCACTCAAACACTTAAATTGTTACCACTCTTAGTGGCAACAAAATATATAAAGTTTTTTATCCATTAATAATACAATGGTAATGGTGAATACCGAACAGATCGAGCATACTTTTGAGAATCTGGGCTTGAGCATGTACCAGTCAAAGACCCTCATCTCCCTTATACAGCATGGTGAGGCCAAAGCATCTGATATCAGTGAGCTGAGCGGAGTTCCCAGGGCAAAAGTGTATTCTGTTCTGGATCAGCTGGCGGATGCCGGTCTGGTGGACAAGAAGCCGGGTAGACCAGTGAAGTACAAGCCCAAACCGCCAGAGCGTATAGTTGAGAGGTTGAAGTACAATATAGAAATGGATTATAGCGAACGACTCAGGAAGGTGGAGGAGGCTGAAGGGGAGCTGGTGGAGCAGTTGAAGGGGTTCCATTCTTCTGCTGAGGTTAGTTCTAAGGAATTGATTAGGGTGGTGAGGGTGGGGGAGCCTTCGGAGAGGGAGACCAGATTGATGTATAGTGAAGCTGAAGAAGAGGTCAATGTGGCTTCCAAGACTTTTGAGTATTACCCCAAGGTAAAGAAGGAGCTAATCGAGGCTTCGCAAAAAGGTGTAAGGGTTAAGGTGTTGTTGTTGGGTGGGGAGTTGCTTAGTGAGGCTACTAAGGGTGTGCAGAGGGAGATATTGAGACTGGTTGAGGAGGAATTGGAGTGTGAGGTTAGGTTGAGTGAGACTATACTGCCTTTGAGGGGGACTATTGTTGATCCCAGTTATGAGTATAAGACGGGTAAGGCTATATTTATGGTTGAGGATCCGGTGACGCCACTGTATCTTAGGGATGCTGCTGTTACGGAGAATCCGAGTCTGGTGGCGGGGATGAAGAAGTATTTTGATTTGATATGGGAGTATGAGTCAACTGGAGTGGAATGAGAATAATTTTATCTGGAAAGATTTTAATTTGAAAGCTGAATGAATAGTAGCGTTGAGTAAGGGGGAATTTATCTATTATCTCTCGTTGGTTCAGGATATGTGGGTGTTGTCACCGGAATTGGTTTTGCTGATTTGGGGAATGAAGTCGTTTTGTTGATGTGGATGAACGGAAGATCGACACCATTAACTGGCCTGAAATAGAGGAGCAGGGCATAGTTAAGAGAACAAGGAAGTACGGAAAGGCTCAACTTTATCAGATAAACAGGGAAAATCCGGTAGTGATAAAGTTGTTCGAGATAGAGAAGGTATTGATTGATAAGGCCGCAGAAGAAGCCAGGAAAGAAGAGATAGAGAACTTGGTAACTTCTCACGAAAGGGTGTAAATGGCATTGTTTTTGTAATCTAACTTAATATGGGTGGAAGTGAGGCATATCTTCAATCGCCTCAAAGCACTCCTCCAGTGAGATTCCAAAAAATATTTTCCACCACTTCCCCGTGTGACGGAAGTAGGCCAGATTGTATTTGTCCTCTTCGAGATATTCGATACGAGCTAACTTCAAATCACTGGTTCCAATTGCTTCTAGTTCTGGTCGAGTGTCTCTATATTTTGCGTAGAAATGTATGAAATTCCTCCACCATTTAAAATATATGTCTACTACTATTGTATTCGGTACATCCAATTCAGATGATTCATTTGAGCTTGAAATGAACTTTGGTTTAAGGACAGATTCAATAAACCTACCACATCTCTCGTCAATTCTTTTTTTGGTAAGTTCATCCATCTTTGGATTTGGTTTAGAGTTAAAATACCAAACTTTTTTCGCCATTACAACCCCTAACTCCTAACTTTTATTTTTTCTTTTTCTTCAGATGGAAGAGGTAGATGAAGTCTTTCTTCTCTGCGGGAAGGATCTTATTTAAAGTCTCTTCAACATCTCTTCTGGTTTTTCCGCTGGAGACTATAGTTCCTTCGAGTATAGCAAACCATGCATCGACAAGTCCAATTTCACGCAGTTGTTTGCCGTATGTTCGAGCGTGGATTTTGCCCATCTCCTGGTGGTAGAGTTTCAGGAGTTCCGGATCCTCGGTTAGTTTATCTATTTCTTCCCAGTACATCTCCCGATTGCGCTCGCTCTTCAAATAGAATTTTAGCCTCTCAGCATCGCTCCATTCTACTTCTTGCGGTGAGAAGGGTAGTGAGGTTATGATACCGAATCTGGCTTTGGCCTCCTGGTAATCATCATTCATACTCTTGCGGATACCTGAACCGAAGTAGAGCGGGTAGGTATACATGAGCCCATCGTATATGATATGGCCATTGAATGGAAGAAGTACCGTCTCGACCATAATCGGAGGTGAGCCCAGCATGTCACTGAATTCATCTGTTAGAGCCAGAACCCCGTAAGCTCTGGGAGGAGAATCATTACTCAGGAAGACAGCATAATTTTTTAAGTAACGAAAGAGAATGAAAGTGCCCCGGACGAGATGTTTCCAACTCAGCACGATATCCAGCTCCTCTGATGAGAAGTTGAAGGGATTCTCATGGACAAAGGAGTCTATCAAATCGATCCGGTCGTACAAAGCCTCCCTGATCGCCATTTTCTCTCCGGGCGGTAGTTCAATGATCTCTTCAGTTGATGAACAATCAAGCATATTCAGTTTCTGGTCAGCGTAGAGCAGTAGCGCAGGATGTAATTTGTAGAACAATTGGAGGTCTTGCTCAGATACCCTCATATTCAATACCTGCTCAACTTCTTACTCCGTATTCTGGCATCGTATAAGATTTTTGCGGATCAGCCCCTTTCTACACCTATAGATGAATAAATAAAATGGGTTTATTATCGTCATAAAGGTCATTAAAGTTGACTATCTCTCGAATCTCAAAATCCTCTACTGTAAGCCCATCTTCCTTTATATGCTCTTCAAGCCATTTCACCATTTCTTTTAGGTAACTATTCTCCAAGAGGGCTGATATGAATACCCAGACTTCAATGAAGTTATCTTCTATGCTCAGGAGCTCTATTTGGGTGCTATAGTAATCTTCTATTTCTTCCTTGATTTTCTTCCTAACGTATTCCTCCAGTTCATCTTCTGTCCAGGTGGGGCTGAACTTGTCCTTCATTTTTATCAGATGGGTGGCAAACGCCATTTTCTTCTCCAAATAAATCTTACCTTAAAGAGATTAAGTTTTCGCTTTTTGATTTTCCCTAAACTCAAAAATATACAGATTAATTCTTCAGGTCGATTTTCATCGGTAGCGATGGGGTGTGCCAGCAGTTTACCTTCATGAAAATCTTTCATGACCTTATCAATTTTTCTTGAGGTCTTTGGAGTGAAATAGGCTTCACCACAGTTCTCACATACATAAGCAGGCACTCGCTTTACTACGATAACCCCGTCCCAGCTCTAGCAACAAATTCTGTCTCACCCTCTTCCAGTCTCCCTCTACAAAAGCAAATATCTGGAACCATTCTTCACCTCCTTCTCCTTACTCTATAATCAATCCATTTATCTTCCCCTGGTTCGTATATCATTACTATCTTCAAATCCACATTCTGCTAATACAACATGGTAGGGATATTAAGATGCTATATTAGAACGGATGGATATGGTTCGTCATCCGGGTAATCTTCAATTATTTCACCGTTCAATTCAATATTACTTCCGTAATGTCATCTGTGGAGACATTTCTCTGAAACATCTTCTTATATGGTTTGATATAATAAAAATCAACCAGATTAAAGAAAATCCAAAACTTTAAGTTTTTAAAGTTTAATTAATCATATGGAGAAAGTGGAGTATACAAGAGATAGGATTAACGTCAATCCGGACATAAGGTTTGGGAAGCCATGTATTCGGGGGACAAGGATTGCAGTGGAGGACATCCTAAATCTTTTTAAGGCTGGTTATACTTTTGAGGAGATTTTGGAACAATACCCAGAAATTGAGGAAGAGGATATTAAATCTTCTTTAGAGTATGCTGCCTCAGTTTTAGGGAAAGAAGAAGTTTACTATCTCTAACTTTAACCATGCTTGAAATCCTGGCTGACGAATGTGTTCACAAAGATTTAGTTGAGGCTTTAGAAAGAGAAGGATTTGATATTTTAAGGGTTAAGGACATTGAAAAGGGAGCTAATGATGAAAGAGTATTTGAACTTGCAAAAGAAAGTAAAAGAGTTCTACTTACTTTTGACAGAGGATTCGGAGATTTCTTTAGATTCGATATTGAGAGTTCGGCAGGTATTGTAACACAGATTCCGCACCCTCTTTTAAAAAAATTCCTTATTTTTAAACACGTCCGAATCCACTTTAGTCTCAAATATTCGATATTTTACCCCATAGGTATCAAATAGGTCAATTACCTCCTTATGATATTCTTTTTTCACGATTAGGACGGCCCTTAAAGGTCTTACATACACTTCCTTTGGAAGTGCTCCTTTTACTTCGTACTCGTATTTTCCATAGTTAGACTTCTGGATCTTACCGAACAGCTTCTCGATTATCTTTGTCATTTTCTTGGGTTCAATGCCTTTTGTTGTGTATAAGACAATCATTGCATCCATTAAACGGAATAGATGTAGATAGAAAGGTTTATAAATGTTACTCTGTTATATCGGAGTAATAGGATATCACTTACACGCTGAATCACCTGGGGATTGTTATGGGAACTTGCAAAAACCTCAGATCAGATGATGTACTCGCTTTAAAAATGCTTGGACAAAATTATATGGATTACTACTTGATCAGAGAATCCTGAGTAAGTCATACTGGTGAAAAAATAATCGATTTTAGCGAAATGGGGTGCGGAATGTATGTTGTAATTGTGTTGATAGGCAAATTAACGAAAGAGCAGATAATAAATAATACCGTGACTCTCCTCAAAAGCGAGGTAGCTAGAGATTTAAGAGGTAAAATGGTTATTATTGGGAAAAATAAGATCAGGGTTAGGTCATTCAGGTAAAACTGTTCCGTTTAACATACCATATATTAGAATGTTAGACAAAGATTTTTATTCCAACGAATAGACAATAATGGTATGAGGTCCCTGAGCTACAAGATTCTTCTCAGGAAAGAACCTGGGGGTGGCTATACAGTAATAGTACCTTCTCTTCTGGTTGTGTTACTTATGGAGAGACGATAGAAGAAGCAATAGAGATGGCGAAAGAAGCTATCGAGTTATACATAGAAAGTTTAAGAGAACATAGCGTAACAGCAGAAGAGGGGACACTGGAGCTGGAGTACACTCTGACCTTAGAGTCTCGTGCCTAAACTTCCTGCTCTTACTAAAAAATCTTTAATATTCTTGGATAAGAGGTAATAAGGATGGTTGAACTGTCAATAAAGATACCTGATGATTTGAAATGGATTCTTGAAAGAGAAGAGGATTTGAGATTTTTGGAATCTGTGTTGATCCAAAGAATTTCTGAAATAAAGTTAGGGGACATTTTAACGGAAGAAAGTGAGTTGAAGGAAGAAGATATTGACGAGCTGGACCATATGGTGAAGAAAAGCTTATTTAAAAGAGTGAAGGGAACTGAATGAAGCTGGTGATAGACACCAATATACTTTTCGCTGCCCTAGTCAGGAACTCCACTAAAAAATGAACTGGGAATTGATTATTTAGAGTTAGAGAAAAACTTATCAATAAATTATTGTACAATAAAAATTAGGAGTGAAATACGTGCCTGAAATAAAAATTAGGATTCCTGATGAATTACCTCCCGAAATAGCAAAATTTGAGCTGGAAAAGGAGCTTAATCTAAAGGCTAACAGGCTTAGAAGCATCAGAGAAGCTATAAAGTCTCTTGGGCTTGAAGAAGAAGATTTGGAGAAATTTGAAACAGCGAGGCAGAGGGCTTGGGAGAAAACAAAGAGAGATGCTTTGTAGTAGACACGAACGTCTTGATTGCAACTCTAATAAACCCATCTAGCCCAGTATGGTCTATTATTGAAAGTAAGAATATCAAGTTTTTTGTACCAGAGTTTTTTCTCTCCGAACTTGAAGAGTATAGAGACCTGATAAAACATAAGTTGGCCAAGAAAGACAAACGAGCCAAGTTCGATTTCCTGATAAGCGACCTTTTCAAGAACATAGAAATAATTCCCCAGAATATTTACCTGGAGAAACTGGCGAGAGCTGTAGATATAATGAAGAACATAGATGAGAAAGATTCTCCCTTTCTGGCTCTGGCATTATCGCTGGACTGTCACCTGTGGTCAAATGATAAACACTTCAAACACCAGAATTTGGTCAGAAGGTACACTACAAAAGAGATTTTAGAGCAACTAAAAGAGTAAGAAAGTTTGTTTTTATTTACAAGAGGTTTGAATCCTATTGAATGCTATTCCACCAGATTTTTTACTCAAAGATGTTATTTACGCCGTAATGTTCCTTCGGGAATGGTGTATTACTCACTTAAGAGAAAAATTAATACATTAAAGCGGGAATATGTTTAATCCAAGTGGTGATTGATGTGAGGGTCAAGAAGGCAGTTATTCCGGCGGCAGGTTTTGGGACCAGGATGTTGCCCATAACGAAGGCTCAGCCCAAGGAGATGGTTCCGGTTGTGCATAAGCCCGTTATCCAGTATGTGGTGGAGGAAGCATATTATTCGGGGATCAAGGATATCCTGATTGTTACTGGTAAGAGCAAGAGGGCTATAGAGGACCACTTCGACAAGAGCGACTTACCAACGGAGAAGTATATTGATAAGGTTAGCACAGAGAAGTACACCTAAATCTAAATAAACTATTTACTATTATTAATTAATCTTCAAAAAAGTTTTATTTAAGGAGTAGGAGAAGTAGGTTTATGGGACAGGTTACAATAAAGGTTCCTGAAGATGTTGATAAAAAAGTAGCAGAACTGATTTTTGAGTTAGGTTTATCAGTTTTAAAAAGAGATTTTCATAAAAGAGCGGAGATACTCTCGTATTTTGAGGCCAGAGGATGGAACAGCTAACCATGGCGTAATAATTGGTATGGACTCAACTGACCGCTCATTCTTATTCAGTAAAATTTGGTAAAGCAGAAGAAAATAGCTACTCAAGACTTCTGTTGCAGAACTAGCGGGTCTATAAAAATCTAGTTTTCCAGCTCGATCTCACCAGCAGCGATGGGGTGTGCCAGCAATTTACCTCCATGAAAATCTTTCATGACCTTATCAATCTTTCTTGAGGTCTTTGGAGTGAAATAGGCTTCACCACAGTTCTCACATACATAAGCAGGCACTCGCTTTACTACGATAACCCCGTCCCAGCTCTAGCAACAAATTCTGTCTCACCCTCTTCCAGTCTCCCTCTACAAAAGCAAATATCTGGAACCATTCTTCACCTCCTTCTCCTTACTCTATAATCAATCCATTTATCTTCTTCTGGTTCGTATATCGTTACTATTCTTCAAATCCACATTCTGCTAATACAACTGTTGTGAGATATTTTTTACTGTTGTACAAAGATAGATCTAAAGCCATTTGCAGAACCTTTTACACTAGAAGATACATTGTGGAGGGTTAGTCAATTTTCAATTGACAACTTTGTTAGCTTGCTAACCAAATGTTGAACGAGTGAGACACCTCAACTTGATGGTCCAGCTTTCTGAAGCTGGTTTTTTACGATGCTTAATATTAGGACGGATGGACATGGTTCGTCATCCGGGTAACCTCAATAGCTTAGATGTGCATGTGCTTTAAGTCTGAATAATAATTCTGTGGAGCTGAACGATTTTTTGTTGGAAAGGGGGATGTAATTAGCTGTGGAGAATCCTTTTTTTGGATGGTGGCATTTAGTTAACTTTTAACTTCTCCACTCTTTTCGTGGAACTCGATTAGTTTTTGTTCTTCATTAAAGCAGATCTTAAATCTGTCAAATACGTCTCTCCTTCCTATAATATTAAATCCTATTCCAAGTTGCCTTGAGAAACCGATTTCCGCCTCAAATGCTTCGGCTCCAATTTGGACATCTAACCGATGTATATAAATAATTATGAGCGATCCATCTCCAACAGTAACATATTGCTTCTTTCCACCTTCTAATTCAAGGCTCAAGTCTTCCGCAACATCAGATTGAAATACAGAGTATCCTGCACCGGAATCCACAAATGCATTGTAGATTAGCCACCCACTTTCTCCCTTAATCTTTAGAGGTATGATAGGCAGGTATTTTCCCCTTAATTTTACATACGGGAAATGTGAGCTCATAGCAAAGTTATTGTCTCTTCCTCTGTTGGGATATAGGCTATATAGATTTCTTTGTCAGGATATTCCTTCTTCGCTTTTTCAAACGCCTCATGCCCAGAGTTACTTACTGCAACAAGTTCTTGACCAACGATAGCAATGTATTTCCCCGGATACTTCTCTGACAATTCCTGCGAGTGCCTTAAGAAATAATCATGAGCTTCCATACTTCTTCACCTACAACTGCTATGTAATACTTGGTTTTTTTGCTTTAAAGTTTTTTCTTGAATTGAGGTTTGAGCTTTGTTGTGAATGTCTTGACTATGGTTACTTCTTCCGAACTTTGGTCTCAACCAGCTATAAAAGCTTAAAACATAAGAGTATAAGAGAAAAATTAATACGTTAAAGCGGGATACATACGTCATCGGTTAAGAACTTGACCCTATATTGAATTACCTACCTTTTTGCTGGATTTTCCATATTAAGACCGAAGGTTTTATATATAACATTGCAATAATATTGCAATATGAAAAGAAAAATAAGTGAGGAGCCGATGGAGATACGGATGGAGGGTTATGAGGTAGTGGAGAAGGTAGCGAAACCGTGTGCCACGTCAGCCAGGGTCCTGGTACCTAAGGATTGGATTGGGAAGAGGGTTAGAGTAGTGAGGTTGGAGCCATGAATGATCCGCAGGTTATTGAGAAGGCCTTGTATCA